>NZ_SGWR01000009.1 GCF_004217315.1 Corticibacter populi | reverse complement strand
CAGGACTACCTCGATCTCGACGACCAGTACGCCCATGACCCGGCGCGTGCCGCGGCACTGCTCGAGGAGGCCGGCTACGGCCGCCTCAATGCCGAGGGCTATCGCATCGACAAGGACGGCAAGGTGCTGGAGATCGTGTTCCCGCTCTATCCCACCGTGGTCAATCCGGAAGGGGTGATCGCGGCCCAGGCACTGCAGGCCGAAGTCAAGAAAGTCGGCATCAAGCTCAACACCTTCGTGCTCACGCAGACCGAGCTGGCTGCCGGCCGCTACACCAAGGCCGACGAGTACGACATCGTGCAGGGCTACTGGACCTGGTATGCGCCCACCGTGCTCTCCATCAACTACCGGCCCGCTGGCGAGAACACCAGCACCGCCACCATCTACGGGCGCCAGCAACTCAACCAGTTCGCCGCGGACAACGGCAACCCCAACCCGCACAACCGCGTGCGCTCGGCGGACTGGCAGCTCCAGGAGGCCATCATCGCCGCGCACGAGGAGACCGACCCGGCCGCGCGCGCGCAAAAGCTGGCAGCCATCCAGCAGCACATCAGCGACGAGGCGCTGGCGCTGGGCTTTTATGCATCGACCTACAACCTGGTCGGCCAGAAGTACCTGGGCGGCCTCACCCACAACATCTTCGGCCCGCAGTTCTACGCGATCAGCAAGAACTGAGCCCGGACCCCGGCGCGCGGGAAACAACATTCCGCGCATGCCCGCCCGCCCGCCCGCACTCTGTCCACGACCCACAACCTCCCTGGAAGACCATGACCACCCTCCGTCGCGCCGCATTCGGGGCCCTGACCCTGTTGACCCTGCTGGCACAAGGCCCGGCCATTGCCGCCGGCCCCGCACAACGCCAGGCCGATACGCTGATCTACCTGCACTCCATCGAGCCCAAATCCCTTTTCCAGTGGTGGACGCAGGCCACCTACCCCAAGCGCAATGTGCTCGACAGCCTGGTGTATCTGGACGAGGAACAAAAACTCCACCCCTGGCTGGCCACCGCCTGGAAACAGGACGGCACGGTCTGGACCTTCACGCTGCGCGATGACGTGGTGTTCACCGACGGCTCCCGGCTCGATGCCGCCACCGTGGCCAAGAACTTCGATTTCTG
>NZ_SGWR01000008.1 GCF_004217315.1 Corticibacter populi | reverse complement strand
ATCCGGCATATCAGCAAAGCGAAACCCCCCACAGGGACGACCTGAGGGGGGTTTTCAATAGGAGCCTGACGATGACCTACTTTCACACGGGAATCCGCACTATCATTGGCGCGAGTCCGTTTCACTGTCCTGTTCGGGATGGGAAGGAGTGGTTCCAGACTGCTATTGTCATCAGGCATAACCGTTGTGTTTACCAGTGCGTGTACTGGCAAACGGAATTCACAGAGTCGAATCGTGTATTGATTGCGTCAATGACTGGCAACGTCTGCATTTGTGGCTTGCAAAGCTTATGCTGTCAAAGTTATAGGGTCAAGCCTCACGGGCAATTAGTACTGGTTAGCTCAATGCATTGCTGCACTTGCACACCCAGCCTATCAACGTCGTGGTCTTCAACGACCCTTCAGGGGGCTCGGGGCCCCGGCAGATCTCATCTTGAGACGAGTTTCCCGCTTAGATGCTTTCAGCGGTTATCTCTTCCGCACATAGCTACCCGGCGATGCGACTGGCGTCACAACCGGTACACCAGAGGTGCGTCCACTCCGGTCCTCTCGTACTAGGAGCAGGCTCTCTCAAATCTGCAGCGCCCACGGAAGATAGGGACCAAACTGTCTCACGACGTTTTAAACCCAGCTCACGTACCTCTTTAAATGGCGAACAGCCATACCCTTGGGACCGACTTCAGCCCCAGGATGAGATGAGCCGACATCGAGGTGCCAAACACCGCCGTCGATATGAACTCTTGGGCGGTATCAGCCTGTTATCCCCAGAGTACCTTTTATCCGTTGAGCGATGGCCCTTCCATACAGAACCACCGGATCACTTAGTCCTAGTTTCCTACCTGTTCGACTTGTCAGTCTCACAGTCAAGCACGCTTATGCCTATGCACTATTAGCACGATGTCCGACCGTACCTAGCGTACCTTCGAGCTCCTCCGTTACACTTTGGGAGGAGACCGCCCCAGTCAAACTGCCTACCATGCACTGTCCCCCGCCCTGATTCAAGGGCGCAGGTTAGAACCTCAAACACACCAGGGTGGTATTTCAAGGACGGCTCCATGAGAACTAGCATCCTCACTTCAAAGCCTCCCACCTATCCTACACAGATCTGTTCAAAGTCCCATACAAAGCTACAGTAAAGGTTCATGGGGTCTTTCCGTCTTTCCGCGGGGAGATTGCATCATCACAAACATTTCAACTTCGCTGAGTCTCTGGAGGAGACAGTGTGGCCATCGTTACGCCATTCGTGCAGGTCGGAACTTACCCGACAAGGAATTTCGCTACCTTAGGACCGTTATAGTTACGGCCGCCGTTTACTGGGACTTCAATCAAGAGCTTGCACCCCATCATTTAATCTTCCAGCACCGGGCAGGCGTCACACCCTATACGTCCACTTTCGTGTTTGCAGAGTGCTGTGTTTTTAATAAACAGTCGCAGCCACCTATTTTTTGCAACCCTTTCACGCTTCGTTGTTCACTACACGCTACCGGGGCACACCTTCTCCCGAAGTTACGGTGTCAATTTGCCGAGTTCCTTCTCCAGAGTTCTCTCAAGCGCCTTAGAATACTCATCTCGCGCACCAGTGTCGGTTTGCGGTACGGTCGTTGCAAGCTGAAGCTTAGTGGCTTTTCCTGGAACCCCGTTCAGTCACTTCGTGAGCAAGCTCACTCGGTCGGCAGCCTCGGTATATGAGATGCGGATTTGCCTACACCTCGCCTACTTCTGCCTAAACCAACTATTCCAACAGTTGGATGACCTATTAGGATCCGTCCCCACATCGCACTTGCAATCGGTACAGGAATATTGACCTGTTTCCCATCAGCTACGCATCTCTGCCTCGCCTTAGGGGCCGACTCACCCTACGCCGATGAACGTTGCGTAGGAAACCTTGCGCTTACGGCGAGGGGGCTTTTCACCCCCTTTAACGCTACTCATGTCAGCATTCGCACTTCTGATACCTCCAGCAGCCTTTACAAGCCACCTTCACAGGCCTACAGAACGCTCTCCTACCACGCACACATAGTGTGCATCCGCAGCTTCGGTAACTGGCTTGAGCCCCGTTACATCTTCCGCGCAGGACGACTCGATCAGTGAGCTATTACGCTTTCTTTAAATGATGGCTGCTTCTAAGCCAACATCCTGACTGTCTGTGCCTTCCCACCTCGTTTCCCACTTAGCCAATTTTAGGGACCTTAGCTGGCGGTCTGGGTTGTTTCCCTCTTGTGTCCGGACGTTAGCACCCGGTGCACTGTCTCCCAAGCTGTACTCTGCAGTATTCGGAGTTTGCCTTGGTTTGGTAAGTCGCCATGACCCCCTAGCCAAAACAGTGCTCTACCCCCGCAGGTAATACTTGAGGCACTACCTAAATAGTTTTCGGAGAGAACCAGCTATTTCCAAGTTTGTTTAGCCTTTCACCCCTATCCACAGCTCATCCGCTAATTTTGCAACATTAGTCGGTTCGGTCCTCCAGTACCTGTTACGGCACCTTCAACCTGGCCATGGATAGATCACTTGGTTTCGGGTCTACACCCAGCGACTAGACGCCCTATTCGGACTCGATTTCTCTTCGGCTCCCCTATTCGGTTAACCTCGCCACTGAATGTAAGTCGCTGACCCATTATACAAAAGGTACGCCGTCACCCCGAAGGGCTCCGACTTTTTGTAAGCATGCGGTTTCAGGATCTATTTCACTCCCCTCCCGGGGTTCTTTTCGCCTTTCCCTCACGGTACTGGTTCACTATCGGTCGATTACGAGTATTTAGCCTTGGAGGATGGTCCCCCCATATTCAGACAGGATTTCACGTGTCCCGCCCTACTTGTCTCTAGCCTAGTACCACACAGAATTTTCACGTACGGGGCTATCACCCACTGTGGCCGCCCTTTCCAAGGCGTTCTGTTATCTTCTGTGCTATCACTAGAAGGCTTCTCCGATTTCGCTCGCCACTACTTTCGGAATCTCGGTTGATGTCTTTTCCTCTGGGTACTTAGATGTTTCAGTTCTCCAGGTTCGCCTCTTTAACCTATGTATTCAGTTAAAGATACCCTTGCGGGTGGGTTTCCCCATTCAGATATCTTCGGATCAATGCTCATTTGCCAGCTCCCCGAAGCTTTTCGCAGGCTATCACGTCTTTCATCGCCTGTAATCGCCAAGGCATCCACCACATGCTCTTAGTCACTTGACCCTATAACTTTGACCTCTGTCTTTCAACAAAGCTCCGTCACAGTCCAAGCAAACTACCTATGCGTTATTGCCGTAATCCACGCTTGTCTTGTTGATCATCAGTTTCCCGATGATCGTTGAGAACAATCGTCAATTACATAATCATTCTTTGCTTTCGCATTGAATGTTTGTCTTTGACGCAATCAAAATCATTGCTGATGGCACGGTGGAGATCTCTCTCCTTTCCATCAGCAACGCTGATTCGACTCTATGAATTTTTAAAGAACAGCCGATCCATCGCTCTATGTCGATGAACAACAAAAAAGCCTCAGCGCTTGCCAAAGCCTCTTTGGTGTTCAACACCTTTTCTTGCCCAACCCTTGGTGGAGGATGACGGGATCGAACCGACGACCCCCTGCTTGCAAAGCAGGTGCTCTCCCAGCTGAGCTAATCCCCCAACTATCCCCTGACCATTGGACGCTTTGTTTGGTGGGTCTAGTTGGGCTCGAACCAACGACCCCCGCCTTATCAAGACGGTGCTCTAACCAGCTGAGCTACAGACCCATTCACCACCCACACCCCAAAAGGACACAGGCAGCTTGTTCCAACAACCGATAAGTGTGGACGTTCAGCAGTTCTCGCTGCTTTTTCCAGAAAGGAGGTGATCCAGCCGCACCTTCCGATACGGCTACCTTGTTACGACTTCACCCCAGTCACGAGCCCTGCCGTGGTAAGCGCCCTCCTTACGGTTAAGCTACCTACTTCTGGCAGAACCCGCTCCCATGGTGTGACGGGCGGTGTGTACAAGACCCGGGAACGTATTCACCGTGACATGCTGATCCACGATTACTAGCGATTCCGACTTCACGCAGTCGAGTTGCAGACTGCGATCCGGACTACGACCGGCTTTATGGGATTAGCTCCCCCTCGCGGGTTGGCTGCCCTTTGTACCGGCCATTGTATGACGTGTGTAGCCCCACCTATAAGGGCCATGAGGACTTGACGTCATCCCCACCTTCCTCCGGTTTATCACCGGCAGTCTCATTAGAGTGCCCAACTAAATGATGGCAACTAATGACAAGGGTTGCGCTCGTTGCGGGACTTAACCCAACATCTCACGACACGAGCTGACGACAGCCATGCAGCACCTGTGTTACGGCTCTCTTTCGAGCACTCCTCTATCTCTAAAGGATTCCGTACATGTCAAAGGTGGGTAAGGTTTTTCGCGTTGCATCGAATTAAACCACATCATCCACCGCTTGTGCGGGTCCCCGTCAATTCCTTTGAGTTTTAGCCTTGCGGCCGTACTCCCCAGGCGGTCAACTTCACGCGTTAGCTTCGTTACTGAAGAAATTAATCCCCAACAACCAGTTGACATCGTTTAGGGCGTGGACTACCAGGGTATCTAATCCTGTTTGCTCCCCACGCTTTCGTGCATGAGCGTCAGTGCAGGCCCAGGGGATTGCCTTCGCCATCGGTGTTCCTCCGCATATCTACGCATTTCACTGCTACACGCGGAATTCCATCCCCCTCTGCCGCACTCCAGCAATGCAGTCACTAATGCAGTTCCCAGGTTGAGCCCGGGGATTTCACATCGGTCTTGCATCGCCGCCTGCGCACGCTTTACGCCCAGTAATTCCGATTAACGCTCGCACCCTACGTATTACCGCGGCTGCTGGCACGTAGTTAGCCGGTGCTTATTCTTACGGTACCGTCATCATCCCCGGGTATTAACCAGAGACTTTTCGTCCCGTACAAAAGCAGTTTACAACCCGAAGGCCTTCATCCTGCACGCGGCATTGCTGGATCAGGCTTGCGCCCATTGTCCAAAATTCCCCACTGCTGCCTCCCGTAGGAGTCTGGGCCGTGTCTCAGTCCCAGTGTGGCTGGTCGTCCTCTCAGACCAGCTACAGATCGCAGGCTTGGTGGGCCTTTACCCCACCAACTACCTAATCTGCCATCGGCCACTCCAGTAGCGCAAGGCCCGAAGGTCCCCTGCTTTCATCCTCAGATCTTATGCGGTATTAATCCGGCTTTCGCCGAGCTATCCCCCACTACCAGGTATGTTCCGATGTATTACTCACCCGTTCGCCACTCGCCACCAGGCCGAAGCCCGTGCTGCCGTTCGACTTGCATGTGTAAAGCATGCCGCCAGCGTTCAATCTGAGCCAGGATCAAACTCTTTAGTTCGATCTCTTAAAAACTCACTCACTTAGCGGAATTGAAGTAAACCTGTAAGCTCCAGAGACTTCCATCTCCAAGGCCTACACACTTCTATTCTGTTGCATGAGCGTTTCGGCATCTCTGCCTTGACCCGAAGGTCTTTGCAGCTAACACCACCAAACGCCCACGCTTATCGGCTGTATGTTTTTAATGACCACACAAAGCAGCTTATCACCACTTCGTCAAGCTCGCCGCGATCAGCGAAGCCTTCTACTATAACACAAGTTTTCGATCAGCGGGAAGAAATTTTTTAACCTCTCCCCATCAACCCCTTGCATCACCCCACTAACCAAACACATCGTCCGATCAGCGAAGCCCTCCACTATAACACAGGTTTT
>NZ_SGWR01000007.1 GCF_004217315.1 Corticibacter populi | reverse complement strand
CGCCCCGATCGCCATGGAAGAAGGCCTGCGCTTCGCCATCCGCGAAGGTGGCCGCACCGTCGGCGCCGGCGTGGTTGCCAAGATCATTGCCTGATGGGGTGTTTTCTTTAGGGGTATAGCTCAATTGGCAGAGCGTCGGTCTCCAAAACCGAAGGTTGTAGGTTCGATTCCTACTGCCCCTGCCACGATCAGCGTATGATGTTGGTTGTGGTTGTTTTTGAACCCGCCCTCGTAGGCGGGTTTTGTGTCTTTGATAACGTGTGCGCGGCGGCAGCTGTCTGTGCCGGGCGGGAGTGAATATGGCGACTTCTTCGCAGATCGAAACTGTGGGCGGGGGTGTGAATCGGCTCAAGGTCGGTGCGGCCTTCTTGCTGGTGATCGGTGCCATCGTTGCCTTTTATCTGCTGGTTGCACAGGGCGCCTGGGTGCAGTGGGTGGCCTTGCTGGTCGGGTTGGTATTGGCTGGAATCGTGTTTCTCGGGTCTGATCCGGGGCGCAGCTTCAAGGCTTATGTCAAGGATTCCTGGAACGAGTTGAAGAAGGTGGTGTGGCCGACCCGCAAGGAGGCCGTGCAGATGACGGGTTATGTGTTTGCATTTGCCGTCATCATGGCCTTGTTCCTGTGGCTGGCCGATACGACGGTGGGCTGGGTGATTTACGACCTGCTGCTGGGTTGGAGGGATTGATGAGCGATTCGATTGAAAACGGCACTGCACCGGTGCAACCTGACGCCGACTCTGCCAAGCAGTGGTACATCGTGCATGCCTATTCCGGCATGGAGAAGGCGGTTGAGCGCAATATCGCCGAGCGCGTGGCGCGTACTGGCATGGGCGGCAAGTTCGGGCGGATCCTGGTGCCGACCGAGGAGGTGGTTGAGGTCAAGAATGGTCAGCGCCGTACCACTGAACGCAAGCTGTTTCCGGGCTATGTCTTCGTCGAGATGGAAATGGACGACGAAACCTGGCATCTGGTCAAGCAGACCAGCAAGGTGACGGGTTTCGTTGGTGGCGGTCGCAACAAGCCGACGCCAATCTCCGAGGCGGAGGTGCAGAAGATCGTCAATCAGATGGAAGAGGGCGTGGAGAAGCCGCGCCACAAGACCGAATTCACGGTGGGTGAGCTGGTTCGCGTCAAGGAGGGGCCGTTTGCCGACTTCAATGGCTCGGTCGAGGAAGTGAATTACGAGCGCAGCCGCCTGCGGGTGTCGGTGATGATTTTCGGTCGCTCCACTCCGGTGGAGCTGGAGTTCGGTCAGGTCGAGAAAACCTGAGTCGGATCGACTGTTGATCGCTTGGTCTTCGGTGCTCGCTCGCGTAGCGTGTGTCGAGGGTGTGTGAGCCGACGGTGGTTGTGATTGCAGTCCTGTGGGCAGGCTTGCAGTTTTTTTGGAGCCTGGCTATAATGCTAGGCTTTGCCGTCTTTGGGCGGTATTTTTTGGCTTCGGGGAGCCGGGCGGAGAGTCTCTTGCCTGGCGTCAAGACCCGATAGGAGTGTATCAATGGCAAAGAAAATCGTCGGCTTCATCAAGCTGCAGGTGCCTGCCGGAAAGGCAAATCCTTCTCCTCCAATTGGTCCGGCGCTGGGTCAGCGTGGCCTCAACATCATGGAGTTCACCAAGGCGTTCAATGCGCAGACCCAAGGCGTCGAGCCGGGCCTGCCGCTGCCGGTGGTGATTACCGCTTATGCGGACAAGAGCTTCACCTTCATCATCAAGACGCCGCCTGCGACGACCTTGATCAAGAAGGCCATCAAGCTGGATAAGGGTTCCTCCAATCCGAACAAGCAAAAGGTCGGCAAGATCACCCGTGCCCAGCTTGAGGAGATTGCCAAGACCAAGATGGCTGACCTCAATGCAGCTGATCTGGATGCTGCGGTCCGCATCATTGCGGGATCGGCCCGTTCGATGGGCGTGACTGTGGAGGGCGTGTAAATGGCCAAGCTGACGAAGAAGCAAAAAGCCCAGCAGGGCAAGATCGACTCCACCAAGCTCTACGCCTGGGGCGATGCGATTGTGCTGGTCAAGGATGCGGCCACCGCCAAGTTCGATGAATCCATCGATGTGGCCGTGCAACTGGGCATCGACGCCAAGAAGTCCGACCAAGTGGTGCGTGGCGCCGTGGTGCTGCCCAACGGTACGGGCAAGACCGCGCGCGTGGCCGTGTTCGCGCAGGGCGCCAAGGCTGAAGAGGCCAAGGCGGCTGGCGCCGATGTGGTGGGTATGGAGGAGTTGGCGGCCGAGTTCAAGACCGGCAACATCCCCTACGACGTGATCATTGCGGCCCCCGATGCGATGCGTGTCGTTGGCGCGCTGGGCCAGATCCTGGGTCCGCGCGGCCTGATGCCGAACCCGAAGGTCGGTACCGTCACGCCCGATGTGGCCACGGCTGTGAAGAATGCCAAGGCTGGTCAGGTGCAGTTCCGTGTCGACAAGGCCGGCATCATCCATGGCACGATCGGTCGTCGCTCGTTCGACAACGAGAAGCTGCAGCAGAACCTGAAGGCCCTGGTCGATGCACTGAACAAGGCCAAGCCCGCGGCCAGCAAGGGTGCCTACTTGCGCAAGCTCGCGGTGTCCTCGACCATGGGTGTGGGTGTGCGCGTCGACCTGCAGACGCTGGCCGCCTGAATGAAGAATTGAGGCATGCGTCCAGGCTTTGGTCGGGACGCATGCCTTGAAGTGGTGGGCTGTCCGTCTTTCTCTTTGGGAGAGGTGGCAGGTCATCCAAGACCGCTGGTGTGGACTTCGGTTCGCTTAAGCCGCCTTGCGGGCGGGCCAGCGCAGATGGTGCCCACTGTATGGGAAATATTGCAAAGTATTCTCTGACAGTTGGTCGCTTGATTAAGCGCAGTCATGTCGGACTGGTGTGAATGGGTCTGACTGGTTGCATTGAAAGGAGTGGACCTTGAGTCTGAATCGCAGTGAGAAAGAGGCGGTCGTTGCAGAAGTGACCGAACTCGCCGCCAAATCCCAGACGCTGGTGGTGGCGGAATACCGTGGTATCACGGTGGCGGATCTGACCCGTCTGCGCGTCAAGGCTCGCGAGCAGAATGTGACCCTGAGTGTTCTGAAGAACACGCTGGCGCGTCGTGCCGTGGCTGGAAGCGCGTTTGAGGTGGTGTCCGATCAACTGACGGGCCCGTTGATCTATGGCTTTTCCGAAGATGCCGTGGCGGCTGCCAAGGTGGTTGCGGAGTTTGCCAAGACCAATGACAAGCTGGTCATCCGTGGTGGTGCCTATGAAGGCAAGGCACTCGACGCCGATGCTGTGAAGCAGCTGGCTGCCGTGCCCACCAAGGAAGTGCTGCTGTCCCAACTGCTGGGCCTGCTGCAGTCGCCGATTTCGCGCACCGCGCGTGTGCTGGCGGCCCTGGCCGAGCAAAAAGGCGAGGCGCAGCCCGCCTGACGGCATGGGCGGGCACCGCGCCCGCCGTGGCCGGTATCAATCAATTGAACAACTGTATTAGAGGATCAAAATGGCATTCGATAAAGACGCATTCCTGACCGCCCTGGATGGCATGACCGTTCTGGAACTGAACGATCTGGTCAAGGCAATCGAAGAGAAGTTCGGCGTGAGCGCTGCTGCAATGGCTGCTCCCGCTGCCGCTGGTGGCGGTGCTGCTGCTGCCGTGGAAGAGAAGACCGAGTTCGACGTCGAACTCAAGGAAGCTGGCGCCAACAAGGTGTCCGTGATCAAGGCCGTGCGTGAAATCACCGGCCTGGGTCTGAAGGAAGCCAAGGACCTGGTCGACGGCGCACCGAAGGTCGTCAAGGACGGCCTGTCCAAGGCTGACGCCGAGGCCGCTCTGAAGAAGCTGCAAGACGCTGGCGCCAAGGCTGAACTGAAGTAATTCATTCGGTTTTGACGGGCCGGATGCTCCGGATGGGGCATCTGGCCTTTGTCGTCTGCTGATGGTCTGTTGCCCCATGGGGTGGCAGACCCAGAATGCAGACAAAAGTGGATGGTCCGTGCGCGCTGCGCCATCTGCTTTTGTGTGCTTTCTGAATCCCCGACACAGCAAAGCACCTTGGTCGGGCGGTGTGCAAGGCACCGTCGTCAGCCATGGTTGGTAGTGGCCAACCGCCAAGACTTGAGGCGTCACCCATGCCGCACGCTCGTGCGCGCCACGCCTGCAGGTGAACCGTCGAAGAATCCCAGGAAAACCTCAGCCCGGAGATCTCATGGCCTATTCCTTTACCGAACGTAAACGCATCCGCAAAAGCTTCGGCCGCCGCGACAGCGTTCTGCCCATTCCTTACCTGCTGCAGATGCAAAAGGATGCCTACACGGCCTTCCTGCAGTCGGACCTGCCGCCCAAGAAGCGCGCTGACGAAGGCTTGCAGGCGGCGTTCAATTCCGCTTTCCCGATCGTCTCCCACAATGGCTTCGTGGAGATGAAGTTCGTCGAGTACAACCTCTCCAAGCCCGCCTTCGACGTGCGCGAATGCCAGACCCGCGGCCTGACGTTCGCGTCGGCTGTGCGCGCCCGCCTGCAGCTGATCATCTACGATCGCGACTCCTCCACCGCGCAGAACAAGGTGGTCAAGGAAGTCAAGGAGCAGGAAGTCTACATGGGCGAAGTGCCGCTGATGACGGACAAGGGCTCCTTCATCATCAACGGTACCGAGCGCGTGATCGTCTCGCAGTTGCACCGCTCGCCTGGCGTGTTCTTCGAACATGACAAGGGCAAGACCCATTCATCGGGCAAGTTGCTGTTCTCGGCGCGAGTGATCCCGTACCGTGGCTCGTGGCTGGATTTCGAGTTCGACCCGAAGGACATCCTGTATTTCCGCGTCGACCGTCGTCGCAAGATGCCGGTGACCATCCTGCTCAAGGCCATCGGCCTGACGCCGGAGGCGATCCTTGCCAACTTCTTCGAGAACGACAACTTCACCCTGCTCGACAGCGGTGCCCGCATGGCGTTGGTGGCCGATCGTCTCAAGGGGGAAGTGGCGCGTTTCGACATCACCGATGCCAAGGGCAATGTGATCGTTGCCAAGGACAAGCGCGTGACGGCCCGCCACATCCGCGATCTGGAGCAGTCCGGCCAGAAGGAAATCGTCGTCCCCGAGGATTTCCTGCTCGGGCGCGTGGTGGCCAAGAACATCGTGGATCCCGATACCGGTGAAGTGATCGCCCGCGTCAACGAGGAACTGACCGAGGCATTGCTCAAGAAGCTGCGCGCGGCCGGCATCCGCGAGCTGCCCTGTATCTATACCAACGAGCTGAACCACGGCGCTTACATCTCGCAGACGCTGCGCATCGATGAAACCGCCGACGAGTTCGCCGCCCGCGTGGCCATCTACCGCATGATGCGCCCTGGCGAGCCGCCCACCGAGGACGCCGTGCAGGCGCTGTTCCATCGCCTGTTCTTCAATCCGGATACCTACGACCTCTCGCGCGTGGGCCGCATGAAGTTCAACGCCAAGGTCGGCAATCCCGATCCCAAGGGCGAGATGGTGCTCTCCAACGAGGACATCCTGTCGGTCGTGAAGATCCTGGTGGACCTGCGAAATGGCCATGGCGAGGTCGATGACATCGACCACTTGGGTAACCGCCGCGTGCGCGGCGTCGGCGAACTGGCCGAGAACCAGTACCGCACCGGCCTGGCCCGCATCGAGAAGGCCGTCAAGGAGCGTCTGGGCACGGCCGAGCAAGAGCCGCTGATGCCGCATGACCTGATCAACAGCAAGCCTATTTCGGCAGCGCTCAAGGAGTTCTTTGGCGCCTCGCAGCTGTCGCAGTTCATGGACCAGACCAACCCGCTCTCCGAGATTACCCACAAGCGCCGTGTCTCAGCCCTGGGCCCGGGCGGTCTGACGCGTGAGCGTGCCGGCTTCGAGGTGCGCGACGTGCACGTGACGCACTACGGTCGCGTCTGCCCGATCGAAACGCCGGAAGGCCCGAACATCGGTCTGATCAACTCGCTGGCCCTGTATGCTCGCCTGAACGAATACGGCTTCATCGAGACGCCGTACCGCCGCGTCGTGGACGGCAAGGTGACCAACGACATCGATTACCTCTCGGCCATCGAGGAGGGCAAGTACATCATCGCCCAGGCCAATGCCGAGCTCGATGCCGAAGGGCGCCTGACCGGCGACCTGGTGTCGGCCCGTGAAAAGGGGGAATCCATCCTGGTGAACCCGGCCCGTGTCGAGTACATGGACGTCTCGCCGGCGCAGATCGTCTCGGTGGCAGCCTCGATCGTTCCCTTTCTCGAGCACGACGATGCGAACCGCGCGTTGATGGGCGCCAACATGCAGCGCCAGGCCGTGCCCGTGCTGCGTCCGGAAAAGCCGTTCGTCGGTACCGGCATCGAGCGCGTGGCAGCGGTGGATTCGGGCACCGTGGTGACGGCCAAGCGCGGTGGCGTGGTCGACTATGTCGATGCTGCCCGCGTGGTGATCCGCGCCAACGACGACGAGGCCATCGCTGGCGAAGTCGGCGTGGACATCTACAACCTCATCAAGTACCAGCGTTCCAACCAGAACACCAACATCCACCAGCGTCCCATCGTCAAGAAGGGCGATGTGTTGGCCAAGGGCGACGTGATTGCCGATGGCGGCTCGACCGACCTGGGCGAACTGGCGCTGGGCCAGAACATGCTGATCGCGTTCATGCCCTGGAACGGCTACAACTTCGAGGACTCGGTGATGCTCTCCGAGCGCGTGGTGGCCGAGGATCGCTACACCTCCATCCACATCGAGGAACTGGTGGTGATGGCCCGTGACACCAAGCTCGGTGCCGAGGAAATCACCCGCGACATCCCGAACTTGTCCGAGCAGCAGCTCAACCGCCTCGACGATTCCGGCATCATCTACGTCGGTGCCGAAGTGCAGCCGGGCGACGTGCTGGTCGGCAAGGTCACGCCCAAGGGCGAGACCACGCTGACGCCGGAAGAAAAGCTGCTGCGCGCGATCTTTGGCGAGAAGGCCTCCGACGTGAAGGACACCTCGCTGCGGGTGGACCAGGGCTCGCAAGGCACCGTGATCGACGTGCAGGTCTTCACCCGCGAAGGCATCGAGCGCGACAAGCGCGCCCAGCAGATCATCGACGACGAGCTCAAGCGCTATCGCCTGGACCTCAACGACCAGTTGCGCATCGTCGAGGCCGACGCCTTCGACCGTGTCAAGAAGCTGCTGGTGGGCAATGTCGCCAACGGTGGCCCGCAGAAGCTGACCAAGGGCAGCAAGATCGATGCGGCCTATCTGGAGTCCATCGATAAGTACCACTGGTTCGACATTCGTCCGGCCGACGAAACCGTGGCGGCGCAGCTCGAGAGCATCAAGAACTCCATCGAGTCGACCCGCAACAGCTTCGACCAGGCCTTCGAGGAAAAGAAACGCAAGCTCACGCAAGGCGATGAACTGCCGCCGGGCGTGCTGAAGATGGTCAAGGTCTACCTGGCCGTTAAGCGCCGGCTGCAGCCGGGCGACAAGATGGCCGGCCGCCACGGCAACAAGGGTGTGGTCTCCAAGATCACCCCGATCGAGGACATGCCCTACCTGGCCGACGGCACCACCGCCGACATCGTACTCAACCCGCTGGGCGTGCCTTCGCGGATGAACGTCGGACAGGTGCTGGAAGTGCATCTGGGCTGGGCCGCCAAGGGGCTGGGCGCACGCATCGCCAAGCTGCTCGAGCTCGAACGCGACAAGCAGGTCAAGGAAATCCGCGAGTTCCTCGCCAAGGTCTACAACCAGGCCGGTCACAAGGAAGACCTGGATGCCCTGAGCGACGACCAGGTCATCGACATGGCCCGCAACCTCCAGAGCGGCGTGCCGTTTGCCACGCCGGTGTTCGACGGTGCCGACGAGGCGGACATCCAGAACATGCTTCAGCTGGCCTATCCGGAGGATGTCGCCAAGGCCAAGGGCCTGACCGAGACGCGCACCCAGGCCTATCTGTACGACGGCCGCACCGGCGAGCGCTTCGAGCGCCCGACGACGATCGGCTACATGCACTTCCTGAAGCTGCACCACTTGGTGGACGACAAGATGCACGCGCGCTCCACCGGCCCATACTCGCTGGTGACGCAGCAACCGCTGGGCGGCAAGGCCCAGTTCGGTGGCCAGCGTTTCGGGGAGATGGAAGTGTGGGCGTTGGAGGCCTATGGTGCCGCCTACGTGCTGCAGGAAATGCTCACCGTCAAGTCCGACGACGTCAACGGCCGTACCAAGGTGTACGAATCCATCGTCAAGGGCGAGCACGCCATCGAGGCGGGCATGCCCGAATCGTTCAATGTTCTGGTCAAGGAAATCCGTTCGCTGGGTCTCGATATCGAGCTCGAACGCGACTAACCGGCAAAGGAAATCAACGCTATGCAATCCTTACTCGACCTGTTCAAGCAGTTCACCCCGGACGATCACTTCGATGCGATCAAGATCGGGCTGGCTTCGCCGGAGAAAATCCGTTCCTGGTCCTTTGGCGAGGTGAAGAAGCCCGAGACCATCAACTACCGCACCTTCAAGCCCGAGCGCGACGGCCTGTTCTGCGCCAAGATCTTCGGGCCCATCAAGGACTACGAGTGCCTGTGCGGCAAGTACAAGCGTCTCAAGCACCGCGGTGTGATCTGCGAGAAGTGCGGCGTGGAAGTCACGCAGACCAAGGTGCGCCGCGAGCGCATGGGCCACATCGACCTGGCCGCGCCCTGCGCGCACATCTGGTTCCTCAAATCCCTGCCATCGCGTCTGGGCCTGGTGCTGGACATGACGCTGCGCGACATCGAGCGCGTGCTCTACTTCGAAGCCTATGTGGTGACCGAGCCCGGCATGACGCCGCTGAAGAAGTTCAGCATCATGAGCGAGGACGAATACGACGCCAAGCGTGAGGAATACGGCGACGAATTCGAGGCGCGCATGGGTGCCGAAGGCATCAAGGAACTGCTCGACGGCATCGACATCGACGCCGAGATCGAACGCCTGCGCGGCGACATGACCGGCTCCGAGGTCAAGATCAAGAAGAACTCCAAGCGCCTGAAGGTGTTGGAGTCCTTCAAGAAATCCGGCATCAAGCCCGGCTGGATGGTGCTGGAAGTGCTGCCCGTGCTGCCGCCGGATTTGCGTCCGCTGGTGCCGCTGGACGGCGGCCGCTTCGCGACCTCCGATCTGAACGACCTGTACCGCCGCGTCATCAACCGCAACAACCGTCTGCGCCGCCTGCTGGAGCTGAAGGCGCCGGAGATCATTGCGCGCAACGAAAAGCGCATGCTGCAGGAATCGGTCGATTCGCTGCTGGACAACGGCCGCCGTGGCAAGGCCATGACGGGCGCCAACAAGCGTGCACTGAAGTCGCTGGCCGACATGATCAAGGGCAAGGGCGGCCGCTTCCGTCAGAACCTCTTGGGCAAGCGCGTCGACTACTCGGGCCGTTCGGTGATTACCGTGGGCCCAACCTTGAAGCTGCACCAGTGCGGCCTGCCCAAGCTGATGGCGCTGGAACTGTTCAAGCCCTTCATCTTTGCGCAGCTCGAGCAGCGCGGCATCGCCACCACCATCAAGGCGGCGAAGAAGGAAGTCGAATCCGGCACGCCGGTGGTCTGGGACATCCTCGAAGAGGTGATCCGCGAACACCCGGTGATGCTCAACCGTGCGCCGACGCTGCACCGTCTGGGCATCCAGGCGTTCGAGCCGATCCTGATCGAAGGCAAGGCCATCCAGCTGCACCCGCTGGTCTGCGCGGCGTTCAACGCCGACTTCGACGGTGACCAGATGGCCGTGCACGTGCCGCTGTCGGTGGAAGCACAGATGGAAGCGCGCGTGCTGATGCTCGCCTCCAACAACGTGCTGTTCCCGGCCTCGGGCGAGCCCTCCATCGTGCCTTCGCAGGACGTGGTGCTGGGCCTGTACTTCGCCACCCGCGAGAAGATCAACGGCAAGGGCGAGGGCATGATTTTCGCCAACGTCAGCGAGGTTCTGCGTGCACTGGACAATGACGTGGTCGAACTGAACGCCCGCGTCAACGTGCGCCTGACCGAGTGGGTCAAGAACAAGACCACCGGCGAGCTGGAATCGAACACCAAGGTGCGCGAGACCACCGTCGGCCGGGCGCTGCTGTCCGAGATCCTGCCCAAGGGCCTGCCGTTCGAGGTCATCAACCGTGCGCTGAAGAAGAAGGAAATCTCCAAGCTGATCAACACGGCTTTCCGCAAGTGCGGCTTGAAGGACACCGTGGTGTTCGCCGACAAGCTGCTGCAGAACGGTTTCCGGCTGGCCACGCGCGCCGGCATCTCGATCGCCATCGAGGACATGCTGGTGCCGCCGCAGAAGCATGAGATCGTCAGCCGCGCCGAAGGCGAGGTCAAGGAAATCGAGCAGCAGTACACCTCTGGTCTGGTCACGGCCGGTGAGCGCTACAACAAGGTGGTGGACATCTGGGGCAAGGCCGGTGACGAAGTCTCCAAGGTCATGATGCAGCAGCTGGCCAAGCAGAAGACCACCGACCGCCACGGCAAGGAAGTCGATCAGGAATCGTTCAACGCGATCTACATGATGGCCGACTCGGGCGCCCGCGGTTCCGCGGCGCAGATTCGCCAGCTCGCCGGCATGCGCGGCCTGATGGCCAAGCCGGACGGCTCCATCATCGAGACGCCGATCACCGCGAACTTCCGCGAAGGCCTGAACGTGTTGCAGTACTTCATCTCCACCCACGGCGCCCGCAAGGGTCTGGCCGATACGGCGTTGAAGACGGCGAACTCCGGTTATCTCACGCGCCGCCTGGTCGACGTGACGCAGGATCTGGTCATCACCGAGGATGATTGCGGCACCACCAACGGCACCTACATGCGCGCCGTGGTCGAGGGCGGTGAAGTGATCGAATCGCTGCGCGACCGCATTCTGGGCCGCACTGCGGCCGAGGACGTGCTGCATCCGGAGACCCGCGCCGTGTTGCTTCCTGCCGGCACGCTGCTGGAAGAAGACCAGCTCGACGACATCGAGGCCGCCGGCGTCGACGAAGTCAAGGTGCGCACCTCGCTGACCTGCGACACGCGCTTTGGCCTGTGCGCCAAGTGCTATGGCCGCGACTTGGGCCGTGGCGGGTTGATCAACCTCGGCGAAGCCGTTGGTGTGATCGCCGCCCAGTCCATTGGCGAGCCGGGCACGCAGCTGACCATGCGCACTTTCCACATCGGGGGTGCGGTCAACCGCGCCGCCATCGCCTCCAGTGTGGAAGCCAAGTCCAACGGCCTGATCGGCTTCAACCCGACGATGCGCTACGTCACCAACAGCAAGGGTGAGCTGGTGGTCATCTCGCGTTCGGGCGAGATCATCATTCAGGACGAGCATGGCCGCGAGCGCGAACGCCACAAGGTGCCTTATGGCGCCATCCTGACGATCAAGCCCGACCAGCAGATCAAGGCCGGCACGATCCTGGCCAACTGGGACCCGCTGACCCGCCCGATCATCACTGAATACGCCGGCCAGGTGAAGTTCGAGGGTGTCGAGGAAGGCCTGACGGTGGCCAAGCAGGTCGACGACGTGACCGGTCTGTCCACGCTGGTGGTGATCGATCCGAAGCGCCGCGGCTCCAACAAGGTGGTACGTCCGCTGGTCAAGCTCGCCGATGCACAGGGCAATGAGGTCAAGATCCCCGGTACCGACCACTCGGTGACGATCGGCTTCCAGATCGGTGCGCTGATCCAGGTGCGTGACGGCCAGGACGTCGGCCCTGGCGAAGTGCTGGCGCGCATCCCGATCGAAGGCCAGAAGACCCGCGACATTACCGGCGGTCTGCCGCGCGTGGCCGAGCTGTTCGAAGCCCGCACGCCCAAGGACAAGGGTACGCTGGCCGAGATCACCGGCACGGTGTCGTTCGGCAAGGAGACCAAGGGCAAGATCCGCCTGCAGATCACCGACCCCGAAGGCACGGTCTGGGAAGACCTGATCCCGAAGGAAAAGAACATCCTGGTGCACGAAGGCCAGGTGGTCAACAAGGGTGAGCTGATTGTCGATGGTCCGGCCGATCCGCAGGACATCCTGCGCCTGCTGGGCATCGAAGAGCTCTCGCGCTACATCGTCGACGAGATCCAGGACGTGTACCGCCTGCAGGGTGTGAAGATCAACGACAAGCACATCGAAGTGATCGTGCGTCAGATGCTGCGCCGCGTCGTGGTCGAGAACCCCGGCGAGTCGAACTACATCCAGGGAGAGCAGGTCGAGCGTTCGGAGATCCTCAACACCAACGAGGCGCTGCAACGGGACGGCAAGATCCCCGCGACCTACACCAACCTGCTGCTGGGCATCACCAAGGCCTCGCTGTCGACCGATTCGTTCATCTCTGCGGCGTCCTTCCAGGAAACGACCCGCGTGCTGACCGAAGCGGCCATCATGGGCAAGCGTGACGAACTGCGTGGTCTCAAGGAGAACGTGATCGTCGGCCGTCTGATCCCCGCCGGTACCGGTCTCGCCTACCATCAGGCCCGCAAGGCCAAGGAGCAGATGGACGACGCCGAGCGCCGCGCCATCGCCGAGCAGGAAGAGGTCGAGTTCAACAGCGCCACCGAGTCGCACGCCGATGCGGCCGCCGAAGGCGCTGGCAGCGACGAAGCCTGAGCCTGCAGCCTTCCCGTGCGGCCAGCCCGCACGGGCCATGCATCTTCCCGAGGCGTTCCGGCCATTGGATCCTGCTTCGGGTAATGCTCCCCACACCATCCCGCCTGTATCATGCAGGCGGGATTTTTTTCATGACAACGCACCAAGCACATCCGTCACAGCGGCCACGCCCATCATCCGGCGCTCCGGACTCCAAGGCATCGCCAGCGCTCTGGCAGCAGCTCGATCTGGCCGCGCGTGGCCTGCAGGCGGTGCGGGCGGGCCAGTCGGCGCGTGCACTTGTACAGTCGTGGCCGGAGGCATTGCGCCCCGGCGCCCAAGCCTTGCTGTACCACACCCTGCGCCATACCGGCACGGCGGCCTCCCTGCAGCAGCAGCTGGTGGCGCGCCGGCCCCAGCCCCAGGTCGAGGCTTTGCTGTGCGTTGCGCTGAGCCTGCTGCTCGATGATGGCGAGCCGTCCTATGCGCCATTCACAGTGGTCGACCAGGCTGTCGAGGCGCTGCGCCGGCGTCGCAAGTTCTCCGCGCAGGCCGGGTTCGTCAACGCTTGCTTGCGGCGCTTTCTGCGCGAGCGCGATGCCTTGCTGGCGGCCGCAGAGAACGAGCCGCAGGCGCGCTGGAACCACCCGCTCTGGTGGATTGAACGGTTGCGCCAGGATTATCCCGATCAATGGCGGGCCATCCTGGCCGCCAACAACCAGCGCGCGCCCCTCACCTTGCGCGTCAACCAGAGCCGCTGCAGCCGCGCCGACTATCTGCAGCTGCTGGCGCAGCGGGGCGTGGCGGCACAGCCGATTGGCGCGGCTGGCGTGGTGCTGGGAGAGGCCATGGATGTGCGCCGCTTGCCCGGCTATGCCGATGGCTGGTTTTCGGTGCAGGATGCCGGCGCCCAACTGGCAGCGCCAATGCTGCTGCAAGATGCCGTGGGTGCACCTACCGACGCGCCACTGCTGGTACTGGACGCCTGCGCCGCGCCTGGCGGCAAGACCGCCCATCTGCTTGAATTGGCGGCCATTCGTGGCCTGCCGATCGAACTGCTGGCGATGGATGTGGATGCCACGCGTTGCGAACGCATCACGCAGAACCTGACGCGCCTGCAACTGCCGCCCAGCCGCGTTGTGGCCGCCGATGCCAGCCGACCGCAGCAATGGTGCGACCATCTGCTGCAAGGTCGACAGCTTGACCTGCTGCTGCTCGATGCGCCATGCTCGGCCGCCGGTATCGTGCGCCGGCACCCGGATATCCGCTGGCTGCGGCGCGCCAGTGATATCGAGGCACTGGCCGCCGTGCAGCAGAGCCTGCTGAGCGTGTTGTGGCCGTTGCTCAAGCCGGGGGGGCGTCTCTTATACTGCACCTGTTCTGTGTTCCATACGGAGGGCGAGGATCAGGTGCGACGCTTTCTGGCACGCCAGGACGATGCGCAACTTCTGGCACCGGCGCTGCAGTTGCTGCCGACGTTGGCCGTGCACCACGACACGGTCTTGCCAGCGCCCACTCCTGCATCGGCAGCACAAATGCCGCAGATGCACAACCATGATGGTTTCTTCTATGCATTGCTGGGTAAGCGCACGGTGGCCTGAACGGCTTGGCGGCCGGTGGTCGGCGGTGTCCGGAAGACCGCTGCGGGCCTGGCTGTGTCTGGCCATGCTGGTATGGATGATGTCGCTCGGGCTGGCTGCCCACGCCGCCGCACCCGCGCCGGAGCGCTCTGCCGTCGATGGGGATTCGTTGATCCAGAACGTCACCTGGGATGTGACTGCCGATGGCGCCGTGACGCTTGACGTCAACATGACGCTGGCCCTGCCGCAGGTGGTGGAGGAAGCCTTGGTGCAAGGCATTCCCATCTATTTCGTTGCTGAAGCCGGGCTCGAGCGCACCCGCTTCTGGTGGTGGAGCCGCCAGGATGGCCTGGCGCGGCGTTACTGGCGCGTGAGCTATCAGCCATTGACGCGCATGTGGCGGGTGCAGTCATCAGTGATTTCTTCCGAGCACACCGACCAGGCGCGCGGCTTGTCGCAAGGGTACGGCAGCTTGTCGCAGGCCCTGGGCTCGATGCAGCGCATCAATGGTTGGCGCATCGTCGAGGCACGCGCGCTCAAACCACATGCCAGCTATGAGGCCTTCTTCCACTTCGGCCTGGACAAGTCCCGTTTGCCGCGCCCGCTGCAGATCGGCTCCGTCGGACGCAGTGACTGGGATCTGCAATTGGGAGACAGTCAGGTGCTGCAACTGCCATGAGCACATCATTGAATTCGCATGTTTCCTCGCCGGCGCGAGGTGCCACGCGTCAGACCCCGTCCAGCAGTCGCCGGTTGCGCTGGGGGGTGGGAGTCATCCTGGCGGTGATCGCCGCCATTGCGATGGTGCTGTTGTTCCTGCTGGCACTGGCCACCAACAACCAGGAACTCTACGAGCATTACTACCCGTTGCTGCTCAGCATCAATGCCGTGGTTGCGGGGGTGCTGCTGTTCACGCTGGTGTGGGGCGCCTGGCGCCTGGTGCAACGCCTGCGCATGCACAAGTTTGGCAGCCGCCTGCTGATCAAGCTGGCGGCGCTGTTCTGCGTGGTGGGCATCCTGCCGGGTTTGCTGATCTACACCATCTCCTACCAATTCGTTTCGCGCTCGATCGAGAACTGGTTTGACGTGCGGGTCGAGGGTGCACTTTCCGCCGGGGTCGGTTTGGCGCGCAGCACGCTCGATGCCTGGGTGGTCAACTCCACGGCCAGGGCGCGTTATGCCGGCGGGCAGCTGGCGCAGGTCAACCCCACGGCATTGGGTGTGGCACTCGAGCAGGTGCGCGAGCAACTGGGGGCCAGCAATGCCGTGCTGTGGGGAAGCGATGGTAATGTGGTGGCCAGCGCCGGTGCCTCGCGTTTCGAGCTCTGGCCACAGCGACCACCGGCGCAAGCCTTTCGCACCGCTCGCACGGAGCGTGAATGGGCGGTGCTCGAAGGCATGGAACAGGCCGAGGCGGATGGCTCCGCGCCGGTGCTGGTGCAGGTGCTGGTGCAGGTCGGCGAACTGGGGCTGGACATCGGCGATGGTCGCCCGCGCTTTCTGCAGGTAACGGTGCCGGTGCCCCAGGCGCTGGTCTCCGACGCATTTTCCGTTCAGCAGGCCAACCGGGAGTACCGGGAGCGCGCCATGGGGCGCGAAGGCTTGCGGCGCATGTACATCGGCACACTCACCCTCAGTCTGTTCTTGGCGGTGTTCGGCTCCATCGTGCTGGCCGTGATCCTGGGCAATCAACTGTTGCGGCCCATTCTCATCCTGGCTGAAGGCGTGCGCGAGGTCGCTGCAGGCAACCTCAATCCCAAAGTTGCCTTGCCCAACAGCGACGAGCTTGGCGGGCTGACCCGGTCCTTCGCATTGATGACCCATCAGCTGGCCTCTGCGCGCGCCTCGGAGCGCAAGAGCCTGGAAGCCCTCGATGCCTCGCGGGCGCAGTTGCAAACCCTGCTGGACAATCTTACGGCAGGCGTCGTGGTGCTGGACCGGGAGGCACGCATCGTCTCGGCCAATCCGGGTGCGACGCGCATTCTGCGTGCGCCTCTGGCGGCCTACCAAGGGCACACGCTGGCTGAAGTTCCGGAACTGGGGGTATTCGCCACCTCGGTCTGGCAACGCTTCGAGGCATTCCTGAGCGACCAAAGCATGCACGGTCTGGGGCACTGGCAGCATGCCTATGAGCTGTACTCGGCGGGGCAGGATGCCGCGCCGTCCGGTACGCAGGAATATGGCCTGACGATCGTGGCACGTGGCGCCATACTGCCCGATGGCAACCGCTTGCTGGTCTTCGACGACATCTCCGAAGTCGTGTCGGCCCAGCGCGCGCAGGCCTGGGGCGAGGTGGCGCGCCGCCTGGCGCACGAGATCAAGAATCCCCTGACGCCGATCCAGCTTTCCGCCGAACGGCTCGAGATGCGCCTGACCGGCAAGCTCCCCGAACGGGAGGAGGCCATTCTGGCCAAATCGGTCAAGACCATCGTTGATCAGGTGGATGCGATGAAGCGTCTGGTCAACGAGTTCCGCGACTATGCACGCCTGCCGGCGGCGAGGCTCGAACCTCTGGATATCAATGAACTGGTGCGCGACATCATGCACCTCTACGATGCCGACAACGCCAGTTTTCCGATCCAGGCGCAACTGGATGCCGCATGTTCGCCCATCCTTGGCGACGCCATGCAACTGCGCCAGGTGATCCACAATCTTTTACAGAATGCCCAGGATGCCAGCCTGCAGGCACAGGAAAATCGGGCGGCAGGGCCGCAACCCATCCGCATCAGCACGCAGTGGAGCCCCCAGCAGTTGCGGGTGCGTCTGACGGTCGAGGATCATGGTACGGGCTTCCCGCCCCATATGCTCCAGCGTGTCTTCGAGCCCTACGTGACCACCAAGACCAAGGGAACGGGGCTGGGCCTTGCGGTCGTCAAGAAAATCGCCGATGAACACCATGCGCTGATTGACCTGAGCAACCGGCAGGACGTCAGCGGTGCTGTCGTCGGCGCCAAGGTTTCGTTATTATTTCATCCGGCCAGCGGCGCCCAGACTGGGCAGGCCACTGCGCATTCATAGTTCAATTACTGCAGGGTTGAAACAAGCACATGGCAAACATATTGGTGGTGGATGACGAACTGGGCATTCGGGACCTGCTCTCGGAGATCCTCAATGATGAGGGGCACCAGGTCGATCTCGCCGAAAACGCCAGCCAGGCACGCAGCGCCTGCGCCGCGCAGCGCTATGACCTCGTGTTGCTTGACATCTGGATGCCCGATACCGATGGTGTCAGCCTCCTCAAGGAGTGGGCACTGGCCGGTCAGCTCATCATGCCGGTCATCATGATGAGCGGGCACGCCACCATCGATACCGCGGTCGAGGCCACCCGCATCGGCGCCTTTTCATTCCTGGAAAAACCCATCACACTGCAAAAGCTCCTCAAGGCCGTGAATCAGGCTCTCGAGAAAAGCGTCTCAGCGTCAAAAAGTGCGTCATCCATCGCATCCACTGGCAGTGCGACCGTGACCACCACGGACCATCCACCGGAGATGGCCATACCGGCGGCAGAAGTGCCGCATCTGATCAAGGCCATCCCACCGGAAGACATGCTGCCGGATCCACGGCAGGGATTCGACCTCGATCGTCCCCTGCGGGATGCCCGAGACGAGTTCGAGAAAGCCTACTTTGAATTCCATCTGGCCCGCGAAGGGGGCTCCATGACCCGCGTGGCCGAGAAGACGGGGCTGGAGCGCACGCATCTGTATCGCAAACTACGCCAACTTGGCGTGGAACTGGGCAAGAAAAGAAGCACCCGCTAACGCTGCGGGGGGCACGGCTTCCGTGTCGAGCGTCATCGGCGAACCATTGTAGAAAAACTGCGGGTGTTTCCTTTCGGGATGGAAATTGGTGTTATAGTTCAGGGCTTGGCTCGGTAGCTCAGTTGGTAGAGCAGCGGATTGAAAATCCGCGTGTCGGTGGTTCGATTCCGCCCCGAGCCACCAAATTTTGGAAAATAAAAAAATTTTCCTTTCCTCGCTAAAACCTGTGTTATAGTGGAGGGCTTCGCTGATCGGACGATGTGTTTGGTTAGTGGGGTGATGCAAGGGGTTGATGGGGAGAGGTTAAAAAATTT
>NZ_SGWR01000006.1 GCF_004217315.1 Corticibacter populi | reverse complement strand
GGCTCAGTCGGCTCAGTCGGCTCAGTCGGCTCAGTCGGCTCAGTCGGCTCGGTTGGCTCGGTTGGCTCGGTTGGCTCGGTTGGCTCGGTTGGCTCGGTTGGCTCGGTGGGCTCGGTTGGCTCGGTGGGCTCAGTGGGCTCAGTGGGCTCAGTCGGCTCAGTCGGCTCAGTCGTCTCAGTCGGCTCGGTTGGCTCGGTTGGCTCGGTTGGCTCGGTTGGCTCGGTTGGCTCGGTTGGCTCGGTGGGCTCGGTGGGCTCGGTAGGCTCGGTTGGCTCAGTGGGCTCAGTGGGCTCAGTGGGCTCAGTCGGAACCGGCGCTGGCGAGTCGTCATCATCGTCATCAATGGCTGCGGCAATGGCCGCGCCCGCTCCGGCTCCAATGAGGCCGGCCAACAGGTAGTCGCCGAGTACCGATCCGCCAGCTTCTTCCTTGGCCACGATCACGCCTACTGCTTCTTCGCCGCTGGCGGGAGCGATGTCCACGTTGCCCGATGCGAGGTCCAGCACGATCGCCCCCGTGCCCTCTTCACTGCTGCGATAGGCCAGCGTGGCTTCGGTTCCTCCTTCGAAGGTGCCGACCAGGGTCTGCCCGCCGGCGCCCTGGAAGACGGCCTGTGCGCTACCGTCGGCGGGAACGATGAGCTTGTCGCCGATGAGCAGCGTATTGCCCGTCTGGGCCTGGAGGGGCTGGCCGTTGCGGACAATCTGCACGCCTTCGCTCACATGGGAGAGCGTCGCCGGGGCCGTTGTGGTGGAGATGGCGGTTGAGGCTTCACCCCCGACCACAGGCACGGCCTGGGCGTTGGCCGCTTGCGCAACGGTGATGCCTTGCGGCTGGTCGAGGAAGTCGAATTGGCCAGTGGCGGTGCCTGCGAGCGGCGTCGATTGAACGGTCATTGTTGCTCTCCAGAAAGGGCTGAGAAGACAAAGGTCAAGCGGGTGGCGAGGGGCCGCGCGAAACCTGCTTGTCTCTCTGGTGCGCAATAGGCATGCCATTGGACTTGGCATGTCCGTTACTTCCCGTGCATCTGGTAACACATTGATATGCAATTGTTTTTGTTTTTGACCTGGCACGCGCATGTCGACGGTGTTACGCGCCGCGTTACGTAACGTGCGGGTGGTGTACCGTTACCTGAAGACTTGTTGCTCCGGTCGCCGCGGCGCACATGGGGCGGCGCCATTCACGGCCTGCCGACCTCGTGTTTTCTGCCTATACAATTGTTTGCTTTTGGCGTTTGCATGCCGCCATGCTGCCGATTTCGACTGCGTAGAAAGTGCCGATATGTGGATTTCGACCGATGATTCTTGCTTTCAGCCGCCGCAGGCTCGGGGCTGGGGGCTGCGCCCGTTGGCGGCCGGCATGCTGGGGCTGGCCGCGCTGCTTGCCGGCGCGCAGGGGTGGACGGCACAGGAGGATCTGGACGAGGTCGCCCGCTTGTTGGAGCAAGGCCGGGCAGCCCAGGCCGCACGATTGGCCGAGAGCCATTTGCAGCGCAACCCGGGGGATGTGCAGATGCGTTTCCTGCAAGGGGTGATTGCCACCGAGCAGGGACAGAATGCCAAGGCCATCGAGGTTTTCACGGCCTTGACGCGCGACTACCCGAATCTGCCCGAACCCTACAACAATCTGGCCGTGCTCTATGCCGCAGAAGGGCAGGAGCGCAAGGCTTCCGAGGTTCTGGAGCAGGCGATCCGCACCAATCCAAGCTATGCGACGGCCCATGAGAATCTGGGGGACTTGTATGCACGCATGGCCAGCGAGGCTTATGCCAAGGCCTTGCAGCTCGATGATTCGCGCAAGACGGCGCAGCCCAAGCTGGCGTTGATCACGCAAATCTTCCCGTTGCGTGAGACGGGCGCAGCAACGCCGCCCGCCGCGGCTGCCGCCCGGGTGGCTGCGGCCTCGCAGGCCCGGCCCCAGGAACCGGCGGATGCGTCGCCACAGTTGACCACCGTGCCTGAACCGGCACCGAAGCCTGCCGTGGCCGCTGCGCCGGCAGCGCCACCACAGGCACCTGCGCGGCCAGTGGCACCGCCCGCCACCAGCGCGGCGGCGCTTGCTGCGGCTCCGGTCCGCGAGACGCCGCCGCCTGTCGCATCACCGACCAGCAGCATAGCTGCAGCGGATGCGGTTGCCAGTTCGCCGCGTGAGGCGAGCACTGGCGCCGCGAGCGCTTCCGCCGGCGATGCGAAGAACGCCGCTGCGGACCGCGAAGCAGTGCAGTCGGCCGTGCAGGCCTGGGCCGCCGCCTGGGCCAGCCAGGACATCGATGCCTATCTGGGCGCCTACAGCGAACAGTTTCGCCCTGGCGATGGCAGCAGCCTCTCCAACTGGCAGGCGCAGCGCCGCCAGCGCATCGTCGGGCGCCCGCCCATTTCGGTGACGGTGCGCGAGATGAAGGTGTCGCTCGATGGTGACCAGGCCACGGCCGCGTTCCGCCAGGCCTATGCCTCCGGCGCCTACCGGGCCACCACCCGCAAGACCCTGCGGCTGCAGCGCGAAGGGGCGCAGTGGCGCATCGTGGAAGAAAGAGCCGGCTCCTGATGCCTGCTGCGGCGAGTGTGCGGGCAAGCTGGCCCGCGGCGTGTGCGGCCTGGCTGCTGCTTCTCTCCTTGCAGGCCCAGGCTGCGCCGGTGGCCATGCCGGCGCTTGACCAGGGGAACGCGGAGTCGGCGCAGCTGCGTGCCGAGTCGAGACTGCTGGACATCATCCGCCAGGTGGAGCGCCGCGAGCTCGATGGCGCCTTGCAGGCGGCTGCGCAACTGACCGCCGACGTGCCTCATTTTCGCGGCGCGCAACTGGTCTATGCGGATCTGCTGCGCTTCAGGCAGGGGCTGCCAGCGCTGGATGCACAGAAGCTGGTGGCGCCGGCTGCTGCCGCCGATCCGGGCGGGCAGGACCGGCTTGGTGCGCTGCAGGAGGAGCTTCGGCGCAGGCTCCAGGCCAGTGCGGCGCCACCCCCGCCAGGCAGCATTCCCCGTGATTTTCTGCACCTTGGCCCCTCGGTGCGCCATGCCATTGCCGTTGATGCCGGCCGCTCGCGCCTATACCTGTTCGCCAATGAGGAGCAGGGCCTGCGGCTGATTGCGGATTTCTACGTGTCGGTCGGCCGTCTGGGCACCGACAAGCGCGAGGAAGGGGACCAGCGCACGCCGCTGGGGGTTTACTTCATCACCCGCCAGATCCCGGGCGGGAAGCTGCCGGACCTGTATGGCAAGGGCGCATTGACGCTCAATTACCCCAACGATTGGGATCGGCTGGCGGGCCGCTCGGGCAGCGGTATCTGGCTGCATGGCTCGCCGTCGGACCAATTCGCACGCCTGCCGCAGGCGAGCGACGGCTGCCTGGTGCTGGCCAATCCCGATCTGGAAGTGCTGATGCAGACCGTGGCGCGCCGCACCCCGGTGCTGATTCGTGAGCGGCTCGACTGGATCGCCCCACAGGCGCCGGAGCGCCTGCGCGTGGCGGATGCGTTCATGCGGCACATCGATGCCTGGGAAGCGGCCTGGCGCAGCCCGCAACTGCAGCGCCTGGACACCGTGTATGAGGCTCCGCTGCTGGAGTCGCAGGCCTTGCAGGCGCGCCAGCAACGGCAGGCAGAACATCTGGCGGCGCCCGATTTCGTCCTGCAGGATGTGTCCGTATACAGCTGGTCCGATGCCCAGGGCGAGGTTCGCGTCGTCAACCTGCGCGCCACCAGCCAGGTGTTTCCCAATGGGCTGGCGTTGCGCCAGTACTGGCGCCAAGTTGGCGGAGCCTGGAAGATCTTCTCCGAGGACGTGTTGAGCTGAGAACCTGTTTGCGATCTTTTCATGGGTCGCGTTGTCCCGACAGGCGATGCGATGCAAGGCGCAAACCGCAGTCGGGCCGGTGGCCCGGCGAGGATTTGTCACGCCGCAGCATGCGCCTGCCGGGACAACCCGAAGGGTGGGAAGTCAAAAACGCACCGGGCGTCTTGCCCACTGCATTTTTGACCTCCAGCGTGACCCATGAAAAGATCGTAAACAGGTTCTGAGTACAGTCTCTGAGACCCCGGCCCCGGCGCCGACTCAGTGGGCGTGGGAGCCGGCACGCTGGTGCACATGCGCGCACCACAGCACCCCGCCAACCAGGCTGAGGGTGGCCAGCCACTCGAGCAGATCCGGCCAACGGCCGGCATAGATGAAACCATAGATCAGCGCGAACACCGTCTCGAACACGATCATCTGGCCGATCATGGTCAGCGGCAGCTGGCGGCTGGCGCGGTTCCAGAAGCTGTTGCCCACCACCGAGGCGAGTATGGCCAGCGTGCCGGTGATGAGCCAGAAGCGCAGCCATTCGGCGCTGGAGTGCGCAGCGGAATGGGCGGTCCCGGCATCGTCGGCCAGGCCCAGCCATGCACCTCCGAAGGCCGGAATGGCCAGCAGCAGCGCCAGTGCACCGGTGGCAACGCCGGTCAGCAGCGACCAGTCCCAGGGTGAGATGTCAGGGCGGCGGGTCAGCCAGCGACGGTTCCAGATCGAATAGGCCGACCAGCACAGCAGCGCACCGGCAGCGCATAGCAGCCCGGCGGCGCGTTCGGCCAGCGAGGTGTCGGCATTGGCGGTGCCGGCCTCACCCAGGCTGTGCAGCGCCACTGCCGCCACGCCCGTCATGCACAGCGCCAGCGGCGCCAGCAGGGCGGAAAGGCCGATGGCGCCATGTTGGCGGCTGCCCACCAGCGTGACGACCACCGGAATCAGGCCGATGATGAGCGCACTTGGCGCGCTGCCGGCCCATTGCACTGCCAACACCAGAAACACGTAGTAGACGATGTTGCCCAGCAGGCTCAGGCCCAGCAGCGCCAGCCATTCGGCGCGGCCCACACGGGCCAGCACATGGGTGCGGCGCGGCAGCAGAAAGCCCAGCGCGACGACGCCATAGACCAGGTAGCGTGCCGCCGAGAGCTGCCAGGCATTGAAGCCTTGCAGCAGCAGCGGGATGAGGAAGATCAGGCCCCACAGCGCGCCGGCGGCCATGCCATTGAGCACGCCCCTGGCCACCTGTTGGTGGGCGGAGTCGGCAAGGGGGGGCGCGATGGGCGGGAGCGGCTCGCCGGTGCTGGATGACGTCACGATGCGGTGGTGCAATGGGGTGGCAACAAGGAGGCGGATTCTAGATCGGCATTCCGAGGCAGTGTCCATGTGCTTCGCGTTTGAACACCGAGTGAATGCCGAATGCCCACGAAGCTTACCGCCGCATCGTTACCCGCGTCTTGACCGCAGGCCCCGGGTTTTGTGCCGGGACGATTGCCGCAGTCTTGGACTGCGTTGCCGTTGCCAGCCCGGTCGCGGTCCATCTATGGCAGGCTGCTGCCCTGCTTGTCCTGGCCTTCGCGCCGGTAGCGGGCCGGCGTCGCGTAGCCGTTGCGGCGCATGGCGCGCGTCAGCGCGCTCTGGCCGGCATAGCCGCAGTGCTGGGCAATCGCCGCAATGCTCTGCGGCGTGTGCACCAGCAGCCGGCAGGCCAGCTGCAGCCGTTCGCGCTGCAGCCATTGCTGAGGGGTGAGCCCGGTGTGTTGCGGGAAGATCGCCTGCAGCCGGCTGGCGCTCCAGTGCGCGATGCAGGCCATCTCCGCCACCGTCCACGGATGGTCCAATTGACTGCGTACCTGCTGCTGGACGCGCAGCATGCGCTGCGCGCTGGCGGATGCCGGCATGAACCCCTGCGCTGGATCTGCCTGCAGGGCCTGCAGCAGCAGGGCTGCGCCCAGCGGTGCGATTGGCGGCCCGACCATGCCGGGCGCGGCGGCGTCGGCAGCCTGCCGGGACAGGTACTCGACCAGCAAGTGCAGGTGCGCTGGCATCGGCATGAAAGGCTGCCGCTGCCAGGCATCGAGCTGCCGCGCAGGCAGTGACTCGGTCGGGCAGTCCAGCACCAGAAAGCAGTTGGGCGCCCGGGCGTGCTGGTCATGCCGGGCCTGCGGCACGATCAGCGCGGCCTGGCGATGGTCGAGCCTCGCGCCGCGTCCGCCCACCTCGATTTCCATGGCGCCGCGCACCGGCAGCACGATCTGCAGGTGATCGTGCTGGTGCGCGTGGCCGTCCTGGCCATAGCTGCGCAGATGCAGTCGGGTGTCGGGCGGGAGCATGGCGTGATTGGAGGGAGGATGACCGTCGAGGAGCGGGTGACCGGGCCCGCGCGGCGGGCGGGTGCCACGGGCATAATACACCGCACGCCTGTCTGAATGCCGACGGGCGCGATGCCCCAAGGCCCTCCGGCCAGTCACTCCATGCCCCCCCAGGATTTCGATTTGTTCTCCCCGCCCCCGAAGCCGCCGCGCCCGCCCGCTGCCGGCCAGGCGAGCGTCTGGCCGGTCGGTGCGCTGTGCCTGGCTGTTGCCGATGCCTTGCAGGCGCGCTTCAACCCCGTGGCGGTCGAGGGCGAGATCAGCGGACTCACGCGTGCCGGCAGCGGCCATCTGTATTTCTCGCTCAAGGACGAGCGCGGCCAACTGCGCTGCGCCATGTTCCGTCGTGCTGCCAGCCTGCTGGATTTCACCCCGCGCGAAGGCGACAAGGTGGTGGCGCGGGGCCGGCTGACGGTGTACGAGCCGCGTGGCGAGTTGCAGTTGGTGGTCGAGAGCCTGCGCCAGGCCGGCCAGGGCAACCTGTACGAGCAGTTCCTGCGGCTGAAGAATGTGCTGGAGCAGGAAGGTCTATTCGATGCCGCACGCAAGCGCCAGCCGGTGGCCATGCCGCGCGGCATTGCGCTGGTGACCTCGCGCAATGCCGCCGCACTGCATGATGTGCTGACCGCTCTGCGCCGCCGCGCCCCGCATGTGCCGGTGCTGCTGGTGCCGGCCTTGGTGCAGGGCGCCGAAGCACCGGCCTCGCTGCGGGCGGCGCTGCAATGGCTGTATGCCGGCATCGCCGCGGAGACTTTGCGCCGCGCCGATGGCAGCGCCCTGCGGGTGGACACCATTTTGCTGGTGCGCGGCGGCGGCTCGATCGAGGACCTCTGGGCCTTCAACGACGCGGCGTTGGCACGCCTGATCGTGCAAAGCCCGGTGCCGCTGATTGCCGGCATCGGCCATGAGACCGATTTCACCATGGCCGACTTCTGCGCAGATCTGCGCGCGCCCACGCCGACGGCTGCGGCCGAGCTGGCTGCGCAGGATGGCCGGCAGGCCTTGCAGGTCTGCCAGCATTGGCAGGACCGGCTCGAGCAGGTTTTCGACCGCCTTTTGCAGGCCGAGCAGCAGCGCCTGCGCCGCGCCGCGCAGGCGCTGGCGCGGCCCTCCATTCTGCTGGCGCGCCACGAGGCGGCGCTGGCGGGACTGGCGCAAAGCCTGCGCCTGCAGACCCGGCTGCAACTGCGCCGCCACGACCAGCAGCAGGACAACCTCCAGCGGCAATGGTCGCGCAGCACCCGGACGGCCCTGGAACGGCTGCAGCAGCGCCTGGCGCGGGCGGCGCTGCGCATGGAGATGCTCGATCCTCAGCGAGTGCTTGAGCGTGGCTACGCGATCCTGAGTACCGGGCAGGGCGAGGCGGTGCGCGATGCCGCGACCGTCGCGCGTGGCGAACGCCTGCGGGCGCGCGTCGCCAAGGGTGAACTCGAACTCGAGGTCAGGGACACCGACGGCTTGCCGCCGGAGCTGTTCTGAGCTTTCTGAGCCTGTTCAAGAGGCCAAGGTCTGGCCGCTCGGGTTTCTCACCACAGCCAGCGCCGTCGCGTCAGGCGCTGGCTGCAGCCTTCGTACTGGCTGGCATAGCGCTGCGAGCGCGCCTGCACCTTTTGCGCCACGGGTGGCAGCCAATTTTTGGCCGTGTAGGAGCGGCGCTGGTAGCCAGTCCAACCTTCGTGGTAATTGAGGTACTGGCCATAGCCATCCCACAGTGAAACGCCATTGATCTGGCGCGACTTGGCCATGTACCAGCCAATGAAATCGAGCGAATCGGCAAAGCTGTCGCGGCTCACGAAGCTCTTGCCGGTTTCTTGCTTGTACTGGGCCCAAGTCTCGTCCAGCGCCTGCGAGTAGCCGTAGGCACTGCTGACGCGGCCCCATGGAATCAGCCCGAGGATGTAGCGCTTGGGTGGCTTGGCATCGGCGCGGAAGGACGACTCCTGGTACATGATGGCCATCGGCACATGCACTGGCGCGCCCCATTCGCGCTGCACCTTCAGCGCGGCAGTGTGCCAGGCGGGCTTCTCGTCGAAGATGCTGCAGAGGTCGTCCGGGTTGCGCGGCGGCGCGGTGGTGCAGCCGGCCAGCCAGCAGGCCGCCAGCAGCAGGCCCAGCCATGTCAGCCATTTCACTCCGTGCGGTCTTGTGGTCGGCATGGTTGGCTTCCTATGGATGCAGGCCGTGCAGGCGTGTGGTCAGCACCAGTCTGGCCAAGGCGGCATCGACGGGCAGCGGCTCGTCATGCAGGCAGGCGGCGAGGATCTCGGCGCACAGGCACGCCAGCGTGAGTCCGCGCGAACCCAGGCCGGTGGCCAGCAGCAAGTCGGGACGAGCCGGGTCCACCGGGCCATACATGGGGGTGCGGTCGGGGACGGTGCAGCGTACCTGCCACCAGTGGAGGGGTGCCGGGGCCTGGGCGTCGAACAGCGCGGCATCGAGCGCTGCCGCCTTGGCCGGCATCAGCAGCGCCAGGCGCTGGCGGTTTTCCTGCAGAGCGGCTTCGATGGCCTGGACATCCGGCGGCGCGAGCGGATCGCTGCGTTCGAAGGTGCCGCCGCTGATCCACAGCCAGCCGGCAGGGTCGTCGCCGACTGGCACGTGGATGAAGCTGCCCTTGCCATTGACGGGAAAGGGCGGCCACGCCGGCGCGGCGTCTGGTGAGTCTGGCGCGTCCAAAGGGTTGGTCGCCTTTGGCAGCTCGCCAAAGGCGACCTGGCCGCGCACGGCATTGAGGGGCAGTTCGCCTGCTGCAAAGGTCTGGGCCAGGCTTTTGCTGCCAAAGGCGGCGGCGATGATGGCGCAATCGGCATGGGCCAGTTCCTGGCCGCTGGCGTCGAGTGCTTGCCAGCCCGCGCCGGTGGGGCCGGCCGTTGGCGTCAGACGGTCGACCACGGCGTGCGTGCGCACCGTGATGCCGGGGTGGGCGAGCAGCGCGCGCACCAGCGCGGCGGGTTTGATCCAACCGGCCAGCGCATGCCAGACGGCGGGATCGCCGCGGTCTTTCTGGCCTTGGCCCTGCTGGCCGTCATCGGACGCTACCGGTCCGGTCCCGAGACCTGCCTGCTGGCGTTGCTCCGCGCTGGCGAGCCGGGAGGCGTGGCTGGCGATGTCGGGTACGGCGACGTTGTCTGCAGCAGCAACTGTTGCCAGCGATGGTGCCGGCAGGCCGGCCTTCTTGCCGACGCGGTGTTCCAGCACGCCGCTGGCCTGCCAGTCCCGTCCGTCGCGCAGCAGTCGGGCGGCGTGGCGGCGGGTGCTGCGCACCCCGGCGCGCGTCAGGCGCGAGAGAGGGGCATCGTCGGGCGAGATGTGCGGGGCGAACAGCCCGGTCGGCAGGGCCGAGGCGCCCTGGGCGACATCGGCCGCCTGCTCCAGCACCGTGACCCGCCAGCCGCGCTCGGCCATGGCGCGGGCCAGGCTGGCACCGGCGATGCCGGCGCCAATCACCAGGCAGTGGCGCTGCGCGCGCTCGCGCAAGGCCTCGGGCAGGCGCGGCCAGGGCAGGTTACGAGGCCGGGGCTGCCAGGCCGGTGCAAAGCGCGCCTGCAGGTTGTGCTTCTTGGGCGGTGTGCCGGCCACGCGCTCGACGGCAAAGCCGCACTGGCCCAGCGCCTCGCGCACCGAGCGGGCCACGCACCAGGTGGCTAGCCGGGTGTGGCCTGGCAGGCTGCAACGGGCGATGGCCTTGAGCGTCTCCACGCTCCAGATGCCCGGATTCTTCGCGGGGTCGAAGCCGTCGAGATAGACACTGTCGGCCGTCCAGCCCTGCTCGCGCAGCAATTGCCGCGCATCGCCGATGCCCAGCGTGAGCTGCACGCCGCCATCGTCGAACACCAGCCGGTGCACGCCGCTGTGCATGTCCAGATACTGCTCGGCGAGTTGCTCGGCCAGTGGCAGCAGCGCCGGGTAGCCGCTGCGGGCAGCGGCCAGCAGCGCGGCCGTGTCGACCGGCCAGGCTTCGGTGGAAATGAAATGCAGCTGCCGGGGGCGGGCTGGATCATCCTGCCAGGCCTGCCATGTGACGAGGAAATTGAGCCCCAGCCCGAAGCCGGTCTCCAGGATGCGCCATTGCGGCTGGCCACGCCAGGCCGCTGGCAGACCGCAGCCCTGCAAGAAAGTGCTGCGCGACTGCGTGACGCCGCCATCCTGGCGGCTGTGGTAGCGGTCGCCGAAACGGGGGGAGTAAGGCGTGCCGTCGTCCAGCCACGCCAGTGATGGGGATGGAGCAGAGGCAATGACGGGGTTGTCGCTCATGTCTGTCGATCGTTGCGCGGCCGCTGGCAGGCATCCACTGCCTGGGCATCGACATAGACCCAGGCCTCGCGGCCGGAGCGCAATACCACGCGCACCCGGGCATAGGCCGGACCTTCGTAATGGTCGGCCCGCTGCAGCTGGATCTCGGAGAGTTCGTAGACCAAGCCGGCGATGGGCGCGGCATTGGCATTGGCGGGACGCAGCATGGGGTAGCGCGTCTGGCCGGCCAGCGCCGCGGCATCGTCGATGAGTTCGACCTCCAGCCGCGTGTGGCCATGCAGTTCGTCAGGGGTGCCGACGAGCGGGCCGCCGAACACGTGCCGCTGGATGTCCAGCCTTTGCAAGGTGCCGTAGGTGAACAGCAGCGGCATGGCGGGGTCGCTCACACGTTTGCAAACAGGTTTTCAGGCCTGGCTGGGCGGTACGTAGCCTTGGGCAGCATCGGCACCGCCGCCGAAGAAGTGCTGCTCCATTTGGCGCGCCAGGTACTGGCGCGCACGGGCATCGGCCAGGTTCAGGCGGTTCTCGTTGACCAGCATGGTCTGGTGGCGCAGCCAGGCCGCCCAGGCTTCCTTGCTGACATTCTCATAGATGCGTTTGCCCAACTCGCCAGGATAGGGAGGGAAGTCGAGGCCCTCGGCCTCGGTGCCGAGTTTGATGCAATGGACCATGCGTGGCATATATAGCTCCTTGTTATTTGGAAGTGAAAAATAAGTAGTTCTGGTTTTTTCATGGCGTGCGCACAATCGCGTCCAACGCTTGAAGGCATGCGTGCCAGGCTGTTTTTTCGCTCTACTTATTCCTCTGGAGAACATCGCAATGACGATTCGTCGCAACTTTATCAAGAAAACCTTGTCCGCAGCCGCCCTGGGGGCGTCGGCCCTGCTGCTGGGTCTGCCGGCTGCGCAGGCCCAGGCACCTGCGGCGGTGACCTTGCTGAACGTCTCCTACGACCCGACCCGCGAACTCTACGTGCAATTCAACGAGGCCTTTGCCAAGCACTGGAAGCAGGAGAAGAATCAGGACGTGACGATCCAGCAGTCGCATGGCGGCTCGGGCAAGCAGGCCCGGTCGGTGATCGACGGCCTGCAGGCCGACGTGGTGACGCTGGCGCTGGCTGGTGACGTGGACGCGCTGCATGAGCATGGCAATTTCATTCCGGCCGACTGGCAAACGCGCCTGCCGCTCAATTCGGCACCCTATACCTCGACCATCGTGTTCCTGGTGCGCGACGGCAACCCCAAGGGCATCAAGGACTGGGATGACCTGATCAAGCCCGGCGTGCAGGTCATCACGCCCAACCCCAAGACGAGCGGGGGCGCGCGCTGGAACTACCTGGCGGCCTGGGAGTTCGGCAAGCGCAAGTTCGGCGGTGACGAACAGGCCAAGGATTTCGTGAAGAAGCTGTTCGCCAACGTGCCGGTGCTCGATACCGGCGCGCGCGGCTCCACCGCCACCTTCACGCAGCGCGGCATTGGCGACGTGCTGCTGGCCTGGGAGAACGAGGCTTTCCTGGCGCTCAAGGAAGTGGGTGAGGACAAGTTCGACATCGTCGTGCCCTCGCTGAGCATTCTGGCCGAGCCGACGGTCACCGTGGTCGACAAGGTGGTCGATCGCAAGGGCACCCGCGAAATCGCCACGGCTTACCTCGAATACCTCTACAGCGAAGAAGGCCAGGACATCGCCGGCCGCAACTTCTATCGCCCGACCGGCGAAAAGGCCAAGGGGAAGTACGCCAGCCAGTTCCCGAAACTGGAGTTGTTCACCATCGATGATGCCTTCGGTGGCTGGACCAAGGTTGCCAAGGACCATTTTGCCGACGGCGCTTCCTTCGATCAGATCTACAGCAAGCAGTAAGTGTCAAACGTCCTGCCAGTGCCGTTTTGGCGCTGGCGGGCCGGTGACGGCGCTTTCTTCCGAGGAGTCCTCCCATGAGCACTTTGCTGATCAATGCCAGTCCGGCGCGGCGCTCGCGCTCGGCGGCCCTGCTTGATGCGGCGCGCCTGAAGCTGCAGCAGCAGGGCGAGCCGACCCGCAGCCTGCGGCTGGCCGATCTGCCGGCGCAGCCATTGCTCGCCGGTGCGCATGAGGATGCGGCGATCCGCCATGCCGTGGCCCAGGTCGAAGCGGCCGATGCGATCGTCATCGCCACGCCGGTCTACAAGGCTGCCTACAGCGGGCTGCTCAAGGTCTTTCTCGATCTGCTGCCGCAGGCCGCGCTCAAGGACCGGACGGTGCTGCCGCTGGCCACCGGAGGCAGCTCCCACCACATGCTCGCGCTCGACTATGCCCTGCGGCCGGTGCTGCAGTCGCTGGTCGCGCGCAACATCCTGCCGGGCGTCTATGCCGTCGAGGCGCAGATCGCGTTGACCCCGGAAGGCGCCTACGCCCTGGCGCAGGATCTGGACCGGCGCCTGGCCGAGGCGGTGACCAACCTGCTGGCTGAACAGCGCCTGGCTGCAGCGGCCCGCAACGAGCGGCGCGAGCAGGTGCCGTTCTCGCAGGTGCGGTGTTGCGTCTGATCGACGGCAGGCTGAATGACGCAGGACAACCGAGTCGCCCAGGCGGCGCAGGAGATCGAGAGATGACGAACGCAACACAACAGACAGTCCGGCTGGCCGATGCCAGCCGGCACCCTGCCCGTGCCAGGGGGCTGCGGCTCTGGGGCGCGGCGGCGGATCGAAAGACCGATCGTCAGGCGGCCCAGGTGCGGGAGCAGGCCCAGCGGGTGCTGCAGGTGACGGCCCGCCACTGGCAGTTGCCGCCCGCCGCGTCACGGCGCGTGACGCCGCTGGTGACCCAGGTGGGGGTGGTATTGACTCAGCCGGCGCTACGCCTGGATTTGGTTCGCTTTGCCTATTGACGTCGGCATTGGAGCCAGAGGCAGGTGGTATCGGAGCCGAGCAGATGGTGTTGGGCAATTCAAGGGAACATCCATGACGCAAGACAAGCAAGCAATCGCGAAAAGTGTTGGTGAGGAAGGGCCACTGGGCCTGGGGCGGCGGCATTGGCTGCGAAGCGTTTTCTCGGCCGCGGCCGCGGGTGTCGTGGCGGGGCCGGCAGCTTGGGCGCAAACCCCGACAGCGCGCGGCAATGGCGTGCGCGTGCTGCGCATCGGCAACCAGAAAGGGTTGCTCAACATCCTCAAGGCACGCGGCACGCTGGAGGACAAGCTCGCATCTTTGAATGCGCGGGTGACCTGGACCGAATTCAATGCCGGGCCGGTGCAGCTTGAGGCGCTCAACGTCGGCTCGATCGACTTTGGCGACGTGGGGGAGGCGCCGCCGATCTTTGCACAGGCAGCGGGTGCACCACTGGCCTATGTGGCGTCCAGCCCGCCGCGGCCCCGCCTCGAGGCGTTGATCGTGCCCAAGGACTCGCCGATCCGCTCGGTGGCCGATCTCAAGGGCAAGCGGCTGGCCTACAACAAGGGCAGCAACGTGCAGTACTTTCTGGTCAAGCTGTTGGAGAAGCACGGCCTGCAGTATTCGGATGTGCAGTCGGTGTTCCTGCCGCCGGCCGATGCCCGTGCCGCCTTCGAGCGCGGTGCCGTTGATGGCTGGCTGATCTGGGATCCGTTCCTGGCGGCCGCCGAGGTGACGCTGGGCGCGCGCCAGGTCGCGGACGCCACGGGTGTCGTCAACAATCGCAACTACTACTTCTCGACACTGCAGTTCGCCAAGGACAACGCGGACATCATCAAGGTCGTCATCGAGGAGCTCAACACGGTCGATCTCTGGGCGCGCGACAACCGCACAGCCGCCGCGGAGGAACTGGCCGGCATCTTCGGCATTCCGCTGGAGGTGGTGCAGCACTACCTCAACCGGGGTGAATTCGGCGTGCTGCCCATCACCCCCGAGGTGTTGCAGGAGCAGCAGCAGATCGCCGACACCTTTCTGGCCCTCAAGCTGATTCCGAAGCCGCTCGATCTGCGTGAAGCAGCCGTGTGAATCGGCTCTCTGAATTAGCCATCGCGGTTCCAGGTTCCAACCACTCATACGCCAAACATATTTCCATGTCGATCTTCTGGTTCATCCCGACCCATGGCGACAGCCGCTATCTGGGCACTTCCAGGAGTGCACGCGCGCTCGATCTCAACTATCTCAAGCAGGTGGCTACCGCGGCCGACAGCCTGGGCTACGAGGGCGTGCTGATTCCCACCGGCCGCTCCTGCGAGGATCCCTGGGTGGTGGCCTCCGCGCTGCTGCCGTTGACGCAGCGGCTCAAGTTTCTGGTGGCGGTGCGCCCGGGCCTGCATCAGCCGGCCCTGGCTGCGCGCATGGCGGCCACTTTCGACCGCCTCTCGGGCGGGCGCCTGCTCATCAATCTGGTGACCGGCGGCAGCGAGGAGGAACTGGCTGGCGATGGCCTGTTCCTGGATCACGCCCAGCGCTATGCCGAATCGGCCGAGTTCATCCGCATCTGGCGCGAGATCCTGACGCGCAGCCACAGCGGCGAATCCTTCGACTTCGATGGGGACTACCTCCAGGTCCAGGGTGCCCGGCTGCTGTATCCTCCGGTGCAAAAGCCTTACCCGCCGGTGTACTTCGGCGGCTCCTCGGAGGCCGGCCACGAACTGGCGGCCGAGCAGGTCGACACCTATCTGACCTGGGGCGAACCGCCCGCCGCGGTGGCCGAGAAAGTCGCGGATGTGCGCGCCCGCGCCGCCCGGCATGGCCGCAGCGTGCGCTTCGGCATCCGCCTGCATGTGATCGTGCGCGAGACCGAGGAGGCCGCGTGGCAGGCTGCCGATGAACTGATCAGCCATCTGGACGATGACACCATTGCGGTGGCGCAGAACGCCTTCGCCCGGATGGATTCGGTCGGGCAGCGCCGCATGGCCCAACTGCACAAGGGGCGTACCGGCCGCCGCCGCGAGGATCTGGAGATCAGTCCCAACCTCTGGGCCGGCGTCGGTTTGGTGCGCGGTGGTGCCGGCACGGCACTGGTGGGCAATCCTGAGCAGGTGGCCGCCCGCATTCTCGAGTATGCCGGGCTGGGACTGGACACGTTCGTGCTCTCGGGCTACCCGCACCTGGAAGAGGCCTACCGCTTTGCCGAGCTGGTGTTCCCGCTGCTGCCGGAATCGCTGCATGCGCGTCTGCAGGCACCGGGCGACTACCGCGTGGGTGAAATTGTCGCCAACGTCTACTTGCCCAAGGCTGCGCAGAGCTGAGAAAGGGCCACCGCCATGAGTGCAAGCGTGCAGGAACTCTCGACCTCGGCACTGCCGAGCGAGCCCAGCGGCGCCACGGGTGATGGCGGGAAGACCGGTGCCGGGCGCGGCAATGTCGTCAAGATCCTCCCAAGCATCAAGAGGCCGACGCTGGACGCAAGAGACCTGAACCTCGGGCCGACCCGCTGGCACGGTCTGGTTCAACACGCCTTGCCATGGCTGGTGCCGGTGCTGCTGGTGGTGGTCTGGCAGGTTTCTGCATCGCTGGGCTGGCTGTCCTCACGCGTGCTGCCGTCACCCATTGACGTCTTCAAGTCGTTCTGGAGCTTGTCCATCTCGGGTGAGCTTTGGACGCACGTCAAGATCAGCACCGGCCGCGCCTTTTTGGGCCTGGCCATCGGCGGAGGTCTCGGGCTGGTGCTGGGGCTGCTGACGGGCTCCGTCAAGCTCTTCGACCAGTTGCTCGACTCGACCATCCAGATGGTGCGCAACATCCCCGCGCTGGCGATGATTCCGCTGGTCATCCTCTGGTTCGGCATCGACGAGGCGGCCAAGCTTTTCCTGATCGGGCTGGCGGTGTTCTTTCCGATCTACATCAACACCTACCATGGCATCAAGAGCGTCGATCCGGCGCTGGTCGAGATGGGGCGCGCCTACGGCCTCTCACGCTGGCAGCTGTACTGGCAGATCGTGCTGCCCGGAGCCCTGTCATCCATTCTGGTCGGGCTGCGCTTTTCGCTGGGCCTGATGTGGGTCATCCTGATCGTGGCAGAGACCATCTCCTCGCAATCGGGCATCGGGTACCTCACCATGAATGCGCGGGAGTTCCTGCAGACCGACGTGGTGCTGGTGGGCATTCTGCTCTATGCCATCCTGGGCAAACTGGCCGACTGGCTGGCGCGTCTGCTTGAAAAGCGCCTGCTGCGCTGGAACCCCAATTACCGCTGAAGCCCCTCACCAGAGGCTGTGCGCGTCCTGGCATGCATGGCACCGGAGAAACGCATGAGTTTTGCACCGAAATTTTCCTTCCACCTGGCGGCCGGCCTGGGGGCCTGGGGTGGCGAGGCGCTGGATGCCCTCGGTCTCTATGCCAGTCATGCTGCGCAGCAGGACGAGGACGCTCGGACGCGCCGCGCGCAGGATGTGGCGGGCGACCAGGACGCTGATCAAACCTCTGCACAGACCGGTGTGCGCCTGCAATTGACGGGAGCCAGCAAGCGTTTCGGTGAACGCGAGGTATTGCATCCGCTGGATCTCCATGTCGCGCCGGGCGAGTTCGTGGCCATCGTCGGTCGCAGCGGCTGCGGCAAGAGCACGCTGCTGCGGCTGGTGGCCGGCCTGGAGTCGCCGAGCGCCGGCACGCTCGAACTCGATGGCGCCGAGGTACATGGCCTGAATCCGCAGACCCGCATCATGTTCCAGGACGCACGGCTGCTGCCATGGAAGTCGGTGGAGCAGAACGTGGCCCTCGGCCTGCCCAGACAACAGCGGGCGCGGGCGCTGGAGGTGCTCGCCGAAGTGGGCCTGGGCGACCGTGGCCACGAATGGCCCGCCAATCTGTCGGGCGGTCAGCGCCAGCGCGTGGCATTGGCGCGGGCGCTGGTGCACCAGCCGCGGCTGTTGCTGCTCGACGAGCCGCTGGGCGCGCTCGATGCGCTCACCCGCATCGAAATGCACGCGCTGATCGAAGGCCTGTGGCAGCAACTCGGCTTCACCGCGCTGCTGGTCACACACGATGTGCAGGAGGCGGTGGCGCTGGCCGACCGTGTGCTGCTGATCGAAGATGGTGCCATCGCCCTGGATCTGCCCATCGAACTGCCGCACCCACGCGAGCGGGGCAGTGCTGCGTTTGCCGAACTGGAAAAACGCATTCTCGATCGGGTGCTGGCCACTCCATCCACCATCCAGGCGGGTGAGTTCCCAGCCGGCCGCCTGCCACCCCGGCCACCACTGGAGCCGGCCGAGCCTCCCTACCACCCGGCGCCACGCTGGCAATGGGCCATCTGAGGCCGGACATATTTTTACCGTTTCATCACCATCAAAGGAACTCTTCCATGTCGATTCAGGCCATCAATGTCCGCAACCAGTTCAAGGGCAACATCAAGGAAATCATCCGTGGCGACGTGCTCTCCGAAATCGATGTGCAAACGCCTTGGGGGATCGTCACCTCTGTCATCACTACCCGCTCGGTGGACGAACTGAACCTGCAAGTCGGCTCCGAAGTCGTGGCACTGGTCAAGTCGACGGAAGTGTCGATCGCCAAGCTCTGAAGTGCCCCGCGCTGCAGATCAGTGATCAGTAGACGCTGCCGGCGATCAGCAAAGCGGCAAACGGGCGTGTCGCCCGCCGGATAGTCCGGCCAGCGACACGCCCGTGTCTTCGATGCCTGCCCGCAGGCGCAGGAGTGTGTTAGTCCACCAGAATGCGCAGCATGCGGCGCAGCGGCTCCGCGGCGCCCCACAGTAGTTGGTCGCCAATGGTGAAGGCGCCCAGGTAATCATCGCCCATGGCCAGCTTGCGGATGCGGCCGACGGGGATGGTGAGTGTGCCGGTCACCGCCACTGGCGTCAGGTCCCGGATGGTGGCCTCCTTGGTGTTGGGCACCACCTTGGCCCATGGGTTGTCGGCCGCGATCATGCCCTCGATCTCATCGACCGGCACGTTCTTCTTCAGCTTGAAGGTCAGTGCCTGGCTGTGGCAGCGCATTGCGCCAATGCGCACGCAATAACCATCGACGGGAATGGCCGGCGACTCAAAGCCCTCGCCCAGACCCAGGATCTTGTTGGTCTCGGCCATGCCCTTCCATTCCTCACGGCTGACGCCATTGCCCAAGTCGGAGTCGATCCACGGAATCAGCGAGCCGCCCAGAGGCACCAGGAAATTGGCCGTCTCCTCGGCAGTCAGCGCGCGCTGCTTGGCGATGATCAGGCGGTCGATCTCCAGAATGGCACTCTTGGGGTCCTGCAACTGCGCTGCCACCTCGGCATTGAGCGTGCCGAACTGCGTCAGCAACTCGCGCATGTGCTGCGCGCCACCGCCCGAGGCAGCCTGGTACGTCTGGGTGCTCATCCATTCGACCAGCCCGGCCTTGTATAGGGCGCCCACACCCATCAGCATGCAGCTGACGGTGCAGTTGCCGCCGATCCAGGTATTGCCGCCCTGGGCCAGCGCATTCTTGATGGCCGGCAGGTTCACCGGATCGAGCACGATCACGGCATCCTTTTCCATGCGCAGCGAAGAAGCCGCATCGATCCAGTGGCCCGTCCAGCCGGCCGCACGCAGCTGGGGATAGACCTGCTTGGTGTAATCGCCGCCCTGGCAGGTGATGATGATCTCGCAGCGCTTGAGCGCCTCGATGTCGTAGGCGTCCTGCAGCCGGGTTTCATTCCTGGCCTGTGCCGGGGCCTGGCCGCCCGCGTTGGAGGTGGAGAAGAACAGCGGTTCGATCGCGTCGAAATCGCCCTCGGCCTGCATGCGGTCGATCAGCACCGAGCCGACCATTCCGCGCCAGCCGACGAGTCCTGTGAGTTTTGCCATGATGAGATGCCCTTTACAAAGTTGCAGAGAAGTGAAAACCTTTTCTGCTCCGGCTCGTCTGGCCGGTTTTGCGGGCAGGACGATCCGGAGCTTGTTCAGCCCTTAATCGTCTTGGTGGTGATGGCGGCACTGTGCGCATGCGCATCCATCATGCGGATGCCGGGCGCCAAGCCGATGCCGCAATGGACCGCCAGTCCACGCCACGCAGCATGGGCGGCGCGGCAGTCGATACTGGAAATGCGGTAGATCGGCATGATGGGCGCAAAGTATAGCGCAGCACGTGCCTGAGGCACCAGCACTGTCTATGGGGAAAAGGTTGGCGCTATCAGTTAATGGCCCCGCCAGAGCAAGCTGTGTTGCGTTGGTTCCAAGCGATGTCATTGCGCTGTCGCAGATGCTCGGAGGCAAGGGCCAGGGAGTGCTGCGATTGCGCTGACAGGGATCAATCAGGGATGGGCTTGGCGGTTGAAAAATTCTTGGCTCCGTTTCTGGAGCGCAAACCGAACTATGCTATAGTTCTGCCTCTTCGCTTGGCAGGGCAACTTGTCTGGGTGATGCGGGCAGATGGCAGGGGGAAAGAGTTTGAAATT
>NZ_SGWR01000005.1 GCF_004217315.1 Corticibacter populi | reverse complement strand
CAGGACTACCTCGATCTCGACGACCAGTACGCCCATGACCCGGCGCGTGCCGCGGCACTGCTCGAGGAGGCCGGCTACGGCCGCCTCAATGCCGATGGCTATCGCATCGACAAGAACGGCAAGGTGCTGGAAGTGGTGCTGCCGCTGTTCCCCACGGTGGTCAACCAGGAGGGCGTGATTGCCGCGCAGGCACTGCAGGCCGAAGTCAAGAAAGTGGGCATCAAGCTCGACATCGTGCTGCTGACGCAGACCGAACTGGCAGCCGGCCGCTACACCAAGGCGGACGAATACGACCTGTACCAGGGCTACTGGACGCTGTACGCGCCCACCGTGCTCTCCATCAACTACCGGCCCGCCGGCGAGAACACCAGCACCGCCACCATCTACGGACGCCAGCAGATCAACCAGTTTGCCGCGGACAACGGCAACCCCAATGCGCACAACCGCGTGCGCTCCAGGGACTGGCAGTTGCAGGAGGCCATCATCGCCGCGCACGAGGAGGCCGACCCGGCCGCGCGCGCGCAGAAGCTGGCAGCCATCCAGCAGCACATCAGCGACGAGGCGCTGGCGCTGGGCTTCTACGGCTCGGCCTACAACCTGGTCGGCCAGACCTACCTCAAAGGCCTGAGCCACAACATCGACACACCGGTGTTCTACGAAGTGAGGAAAGACTGATGCCGCAAACCGCCCCGCAACCCAGCACCGCGCCCGCGGTGCGCCCGGACACGGGCCAAGGCCGCGCCAAAGCCTTTCTCTCCAGGCTGGGGCAGGCCCTCATCACGCTCTGGGTGACTGTCACCCTGCTGTTCTTTGCGCAGATCATCCTGCCCGGCGACCGCGCCACCATCTACCTCAACGTCTACGAGGGCCAGAGCGTCGAGCGCACACCCGAAGAACTCGCGCCGATCAACCGGGAATTCGGCTTCGACCGGCCACTGCTGGTGCAGTATGCAGACTACCTCCAGGGCGTGCTGCGGGGCGACCTGGGCATTGCCCTGCAGTCACGCCGTCCGGTCACGGAGATGATCGGCGAGCAGATCGGCGCCACGGCGCAGCTGACCGCCGTGGCGATCGTGCTGGCCTGGCTCATCACGCTCGCCTGGACCCTCGCCACCGCCGGGCGCAGCCGCCGGGTCTCGCGGTTTGGCGCGGCTGCCGAGGCCCTGGTGGCCGGCATGCCGCATTACTGGCTGGGGCTGTTGCTGCTGCTCTTCTTCGCGGTGCGGCTGGACTGGTTTCCGGTGGTCGGCGGCTCCGCGCTGGCCGGCCTGTGGCTGCCGGCCCTCACGCTGGCCCTGCCGCTGGCGGGCTTTCTCGGCCAGGCCACCCGGGCCGAATACGAGCGCACCCTGCAGCAGCCGCACGTGCTGTCATCCCGCGCGCGCGGCACGGCGGACCTGCGGGTGCGCGTGGTGCACGCGCTGCGCCCGGCGCTGATTCCGGGCATCACCCTCTCCGGCTGGGCGCTGGGCGCGCTGGTCTCGGGCGCGGTCATCGTCGAGAACGTGTTTTCCCGTCCGGGCATCGGCGCGCTGCTGGTCAGCGCCGTCGAACTCAAGGAGTTCGAGCTGATCTCCGGAATCATCCTGATCGTCAGCCTCGTATATGTACTGCTGACCTTCGTCACTGACTGGCTCTACACCGTGGTGGACCCGCGCGTGCGCCTGAGCTATGAGGGAGCCCACTGACATGGCCGCACCAGAACTCACGCTGGCCGCCGCGGCGCCAGCCTACCCCGCAGGACCCGCATCGCCGGGCCGGCGCCTGTGGCACGAAGCCCGGCGTGCGCCAGTGCTGGTCTGGCTCAGCGCCATCGTATTGCTGCTGACCGCCTGGGCCGCCATCGCCCCGGCGACGCTGGTGCGCTATTCGCCGCTGGAGACCGACCTGCTCAACACGCTGGCGCCGCTTTCGGCCCAACACTGGTTCGGCACCGACGAAATCGGCCGCGACCTGTATTCCCGCGTGGTCTACGGCGCACGAGAATCGGTACTGATCGGGCTGCTGGCGATGGCCATTGCGATTGCCGTGGCGGTACCGCTGGGCTTTCTGGCCGCGCTGACACCACCGCTGGCGCGCGGCGCGGTGGACCGCTTCATCGAGATCCTGCTGAGCTTTCCGACCCTGCTGGTGGCGCTGCTGTTCGTGACCATCCTCGGCCAGAGCCCGCTGAACGTGGCGATTGCGGTGGGCATCGGCTCGGCGCCCGGCTATGCCCGCCTGGTGCGCGGCCAGACCCTGCTGGTGCGCAGCAGCGCCTATGTGGAAGCCGCCATCGCGCTGGGCCATTCGCGCGCGCGCGTGCTGCTGCAGCACATCGTTCCCAACGCCATCCGGCCGCTGATCCCCGTCACCGGCCTGGGCGTGGGCAAATCCATCGTGTGGTCCTCCAGCCTGTCCTTTCTGGGCCTGGGCGTCAAGCCGCCCTCGTCGGAATGGGGCGCCCTGCTGGCCGCCGGCAAGGCCCAATTGCTGGAGGCACCGTGGCTGATGATCGTGCCGGGCACCGCCGTGGTGCTGGTGGCGCTGAGCTTCTCCACCCTCTTCAGCTACATCCAGGCCCGCTCGGAAGGGAGCAGAACATGACCGCCCACCCGCCATCCCCTGTCAAGCCCCTGAGTGATCCGCAAGAAAGCCGCCAGGCCGAACGCGAGTTGCTGCTGGACGTGCAGAGCCTCAACGTGGGCTTTCGCACGCCGCATGGCTACCGGCACATCGTCAGCCACTTCGACCTGCGCCTGCACCGGGGCGAGACCGTGGCCATCGTGGGCGAGTCGGGCTCCGGCAAGACCGTGGCCACGCGCGCGCTGATCGGGCTGGCAGGCGACAACGCCGTCATGAAGGCCGACGTGCTGCGCTTTCGCCAACAGTCGCTGCTCGCGGCCAGCCAGCGCGAACTGCAGGCGCTGCGCGGCGCCCAGATAGGCTATGTGCTGCAGGACGCACTGGTCTCGCTCGATCCGCTGCAGCCGGTGCGCCGCGAGATTGCCGAAGCCCTGCACGCCCACGTGCGGCTGGACAAGGCCGCAACCCGCCAGCGCACCATCGAACTGCTGACGGACGTGGGCGTGCCACAGCCGGAGATCCGCCAGGACCAATACCCTGCGGAGCTCTCGGGGGGGCTGCGCCAGCGCGCCCTGATCGCCACGGCGCTGGCGCAGAACCCGCCGGTCATCATCGCCGATGAGCCGACCACCGCGCTCGACGTGCTGGTGCAGGCACAGGTGCTGCAGGTCCTGCAGGGGCTGATCGCGCGCGGCACCAGCCTGATCCTGATCAGCCACGACCTCTCGGTGGTGGCGCAGCTGGCCGACCACATCCTCGTCATGAAAGCCGGCGAGGTGGTGGAATCGGGCCCGGCCGCGCAGGTGCTGGGCCAGCCACGGCACGCCTACACCCAGGCCCTGATCAAGGCCGTGCCCGGCCCCGGCACCCGCGGCCGGCGCCTGAGCGATGCGCCCGGCGCGCTGGCCGACCGCGCCGATGCCGCCCCTGTCGACAGCCCCGCCACCGGCGACTCAGGCACGGTGGTGCTCGAAGCGCGCGCGCTGAGCAAATCCTTCAAGGCACCCGATGGGCAGGCCATCCACGCGCTGCGGCAGGTCTCGCTGCAACTGCACAAGGGCGAGGTGCTGGGCATCGTCGGTGCCTCCGGCTCCGGCAAGAGCACGGTGGCGCGGGTGCTGCTGGGCCTGACGCCATATGACGAAGGCGCCGTGCTGTACCGAGGCCTGGAATGGCTCAAGGCCAGCGCCCCCGAGAGGCGCCGCGTGCGCGGCAGGATCGCCATGGTCTACCAGGACCCGTACAGTTCCTTCGACCCGCGCTGGACCGTGGCACGCATCCTCTCGGACGTGCTGAACCTGCACGGCCGGGGCCGCAAGGCCCGGCGCAAGGACATCCTCGCCCTGCTGCATACCGTGGGCCTGGACGAGCGGCACCTCGATGCCTATCCGCTGCATCTCTCGGGCGGACAGCGCCAGCGCGTGGCGATTGCGCGCGCGCTGGCCGTCAACCCGGACGTGCTGGTGCTGGATGAAGCCGTCTCGGCGCTCGACGTCAGCATCCAGGCGCAGATCCTGGACCTGCTGGTCGACCTGCGCGCGCGGTACGCGCTGAGCATCATCTTCATCTCGCACGACCTCGGCGTCATCCACCACATCGCCGACCGCGTGCTGGTGATGAAAGACGGCCAGATCGTCGAACAAGGCGAGGCCGAGGCCCTCTTCACCGCACCGCAGCACCCCTACACGCAAGAGCTGCTGGCGGCGCTGCCCCGGCTGGAGCCGGCGCAGGCTCCGGCACGGCGGGCGGCATGAGGCCCGGCACATCACACAACCTTGACGGCGTGCCCGCAAACGCCCTTGTCTCGATTCACCCCGCCCTCCAAGCAACATGACAGCCCTCTCCACCCAACCCTGGATCCTCAACGGCTTCGCGATGAACGTGGCCGGCCACATCAGCGCCGGGCTGTGGCGCCATCCCGACGACCAGGCCTATCGGCACACCGAACTGGATTACTGGCTGCATCTGGCGCGCATCCTCGACCAGGGTGGCTTCGACGCGTTGTTTCTCGCCGATGCACTGGGGCCGATGGACGTCTACCAGGGCAAGCCGGATGCGGCGCTGCGCCATGGCGCGCAGACGCCGATCACCGACCCGCTGCTGCTGGTCTCGGCCATGGCCGCAGCCACCGAGCACCTGGGCTTTGGCATCACCGTCTCGACCACCTACGAGCAGCCCTATCTGCTGGCGCGCAAGTTCACCACGCTGGACCACCTGACCAAGGGCCGCATCGCCTGGAACATCGTCACCTCGGTGCTCGAATCGGCCGCGCGCAACCTCGGCCTGGCGCAGCAAATCGAGCATGACGAGCGCTACGAGATCGCGCAGGAATTCCTCGACGTCGGCTACCAGTTGTGGGAAGCCTCGTGGGAAGACGATGCCGTGGTGCGCGACCGGGACCGCGGCATCTACGCCGATCCGGCCAAGGTGCACCCGATCCGCCATCAGGGCAAGTATTTTCGCGTCCATGATGCGGCGCTGAGCCAGCCCAGCGTGCAGCGCACGCCGGTGCTGTTCCAGGCCGGCGCGTCCTCGCGCGGGCGGACCTTCGCGGCGCGCAATGCCGAAGTGGTGTTCCTCGGCGGCGCCACCGCCGCCGACATCCGCCGCAGCATCGATCAGACCCGTGCCGAAGCCGTTGCGCTGGGTCGCGCGCCCGACAGCATCCGCTTCATCTCCGGCGTCACCGTGGTCACCGCCGCCACCGATGCCGAGGCCGAGGAGAAATACCGCAGCTACCTCGATGCTGCCAACATCGAGGCGGCGCTGGTGCTGTTCTCCGGCTGGACCGGCATCGACTGGTCCGCATACCCGCTGGACCACCCGCTCGAATACATCGAAACCAACGCCATCCGCTCGGCCCTGGCCAACTTCACCCGCATCGATGCCGAGAAGCGCTGGACGCTCGGCGAGATCGCCCGCTACATCGGTGTCGGCGGCCTGCACCCCACTTTCGTCGGCGGGCCACAGAAAGTCGCCGATGCGCTGGAGCAATACGCCGACGCCGCCGGCATCGACGGTTTCAACCTGGCTTATGCGGTCAGCCCCGGCAGCTTCGAGGATTTCATTGCATTCGTCATTCCCGAATTGCGCCGGCGCGGCCGCATCCGCGAGCGCCCCGCACAGCCGCAGACCCTGCGCGAGCGGCTGCAGGGCCAAGGCCAGCAGCGCCTGCGCAGCGATCACCCCGGCGCCCGCTGGGCATGCCCGCCATCCTGACCAACCGCGCACATGTGTCCGATGCCGAGGTGCTGCGCCTGGGCGGGCTACCGGAAGTTCAACACCCTCAGTCTCCTGAAGGGCACCGCCAACCTGGAAGAAGCGCAGCAGCCCTCCGGGCGTCGCCATCAAGTGGGTCGAGTCCCGTCCGCACCTGCCAGCTGCGAAGCGCTGAACACTGGCAGCATCGACGTGGCACATGCGGCCGACTCGAACAGAAGCTGGACGCACAGGTCACTACCGTGGCCTGCCCCGGTGGCGGGCCGGCGATGCTGGGCGCCATCGGGGGCCACGTGGATTCCATGGTCATCATCCTGCCCGCAGCCATAGAGAACATCCATGCGGGCAATCTGTGTTGCGCGTGCCCTACCGCGTGCTGTTTCCGGCGGTGCGGATGTTCTGCGCCAGCGGTGCCTACGCGGTCAGGGATTCGCTGCCCGACGTGTATCTGCTGGCCGGCTTCGGCAGCCTGGGCTATGCGATTGCCAAGTCTCCGCGACGATCGGCAGCGCCGTGCCACCGATCACCAGCGCGGCGGTGGGCTCGCCAGTAGCGTCACCCTCCCTCGAACCGATAACCCACGCCATACACCGAGCGGATCCAGTCCTCGGCCTGCACGGTGGCGAGTTTGCGGCGCAGGTTCTTGATGTGGCTGTCGACCGTGCGGTCGGTGACGACGCGGCGATCGGGGTAGGCGTGGTCCATCAGTTGATCGCGCGAGAGCACGCGCCCGGGCGCGGCGGCGAGCGCGCGCAGCAGGCGAAATTCGACCTGGGTCAGCTCCAGCACGCAGCCGTCCACGCTGGCGCGCCAGGCCTGGGAGTCCATGCGCAGCCGTGGCGCGGGCGCGGCAGCAGGCGCGTCTTGCGGCACGTGGTGATGGCGGCGCAGCACTGCGTGCACGCGCGCGATCACTTCGCGCGGGCTGAAGGGTTTGCAGATGTAGTCGTCGGCGCCGATCTCCAGGCCGAGCAGGCGGTCGACCTCGTCCACGCGCGCGGTCACCATGATCACCGGCACGGCGCTGAAGGTGCGCAGCTCGCGGCAGATCGCCACGCCGTCGCGGCCGGGCAGCATCAAGTCCAGCAGCACGAGTTGGGGCGACCAGGCCCGGATGGTGTCGATGGCGCTGGCGCCGTCGTGCCAGGCTTGGCCCTGGTAGCCCGCGGCCTGCAGGTACTTGACCAGTACGCTGGCCAGGCGCGGTTCGTCTTCGAGGACCAGCACGCGCGCGCCGTGCGGCAGCGGCGGGCTGGACGGTGCGACATCGCGCGTCATGCGGCCTCCGGCAGTTCGACGGTGATGCACAGTCCGCCCAGCGGCGAGGCGGTGGCGGTGATGCGCCCGCCGTGGGCCTCGACGATGTTGCGGCAAATCGCCAGGCCCAGCCCGCTGCCGCCGCTGCTGCGGTTGCGCGAGGCGTCGGCGCGGTAGAAGCGCTCGAACAGGTGCGAGAGCTTGTCCTCGGCCACCCCTGGCGCGCTGTCCTCCAGCGTCAGGCGCAGCCAATGCGCGTCGCCACGCTCGCCGTGCAGGCGCACCTGGCCACCGCGGTCGGTGTAGCGCAGGGCGTTGTTCAGAAGATTGGCCAGCAGTTGTTGCAGGCGCTGTTCATCGCCCACCAGCCGCAGCGGCTGCGCCGGCACGTCGGCCTGGAAGGCCAGGCCGGCGGCCTCGAAGCGCGCGGCCATGCCGGCAACGCTGGCGCGCACCACGGCGGCCAGGTCGATGGGCTCGTGCCGGTAGGCCAGCGTGCCGGCATCGGTGAGCGAGAGCTCGTGCAGGTCATCGACGAGTTGGCCGAGTTGGCCGACTTGCTGGTGCAAGGCGGCCAGGGCTTCGGCGTTGACGGGGCTGATGCCATCCTGCATGGCTTCCAGGTCGGCGCGCATGACGGCCAGCGGGGTGCGCAATTCGTGGGAGACGTCGGCCATCAGGCTGCGGCGCGCGCTTTCGTTGCGCCCCAGGCCCTGGGCCAGCAGGTTGAAGCTTTGCGCCAGCACGCCCAGTTCGTCGCGCGTGCTCACCGGCACGCGCGTGGCGAAGTCGCCTTCGGCCAGGCGCCGCACGGCATGGGTGACGCTGCGCAGCGGCCGCAGCAAGGCGCGCGCGAGCAGCCCGGCCAGCACGGCCGCGAGCAGCACGGAGCAGATGCCGATGATCCACCAGGCGCGCAACTGGGCTTCGTAGAAGCGCACGTCGCCGGCGATCAGGGCTTGCTCGAACGGCACCATGGCCAGCCACCCCACCGTGGCGCCATCGATTTCGACCGGCAGCAGGATGGAGCGGGCGCCGGCCTCGGGGTTGCCGGTGACGAGCCGGTAGTCGGGGTGCAGCAGGGCCATGCGGAAGATGGCGCCGGTCTGGTCCGACAGCGGCGGCACGCGCAAGGCATCGGCATCATCGCTGGACGGCGCGGCAGGCCGCATCAGCACGCCCAGCGCGGACAGGTCGCCCTGCAGGCGCTGCCAGCCGCCTTGCTCGCGCCACTCCTGGCGCAGGCGCGGCAGGATCTCCTGCATGCGCTGTACGCCCTGCTCGTTGAGGTAGTCCATGAAGCCGCGCTGAAAAGCGATGCGCCCGGCCAGGCCGTGGATGAGCACCACCAGCGCACAACTGGCCAGCATGGTCAGAAACAGCTTTGCCGTGACATTGGGCCTCATGCGCCGCGCTCCTCCGTGGGTAGACCAAAAACCGGGCTACTTTAGTCCCGATTGGCGCTGGCGCATGATTGCGCCTGCCATGTCCTGGGTCGGCGAAGAAACTTCTTAATTCCTGCAATTTTGTACCTTAGAGTCGCCTCCCGTCCCCTGGCAGGCCGTCCCGCCCTGCTCCCGGGCCACGGCGCCTGGCGCCGTGGCCCCATATCCAAGCATCGCCAAACATCGCGTTTTCCTGAGGTTTCCCCATGGCATTGAACTTCCGTGGCAGCAAGCGGCGCAGCCCCCTGCTGCCGGTCTTCACATTGGCGTTGTCGCTGGCGCTGGGCGCCTGTTCACAAGAGCCTGCGGCGCTGCCGCCACCGGCGGCGCCGCAGGTCGATGTCTGGCCGGTGAAGACACAGGCCGTGCAGGTAGAGCAGACGTTGTCTGGGCGCACGGTGGCCTACCTGGTGTCGGACGTGCGCCCGCAGGTCGGCGGCATCATCCAGCAGCGCCTGTTCACCGAGGGCCAGCAGGTCAAGGCGGGCGAGGTGCTCTACCAGATCGATCCGGCCAGCTACCAGGCCGCCTACGACAGCGCCCGCGCGACGCTGGCGCAGGCCGAGGCGGCGGTGCTCGCGGCCAAGCCCAAGGCCGAGCGCTACGCGCGCCTGAGCCGGCTCGACGCGGTCAGCCAGCAGGATCTGGACGAAGCGCAGGCCACGCTGCGCCAGAACGAGGCGGCCGTGCAGGCAGCCCGCGCCGCCGTGCAGACCGCGCGCATCGAGTTGGACTACACCCGCATCAAGGCCCCCATCGCCGGGCGCATCGGTACCTCGACGGTGACGCCGGGCGCGCTGGTGACGGCCAGCCAGGAGGCGGCGCTGGCCACCATCCGCCAGCTCGATCCGCTGTACGTGGATGTGACCCAGTCCAGCACGCAGTTGCTGGCGCTGCAGCGCCAGTTGGCCAGCGGCACGCTGCAGGCGGTCGATGGCAAGGTGCCGGTGCAACTGCTGCTCGAAGACGGCAGTGCCTACCCGCACGCCGGTACGCTGGAGGTGGTGGGCGATGCGGTCGATACCGGCACCGGCAACGTGACCTTGCGGGCGGTGGTGCCCAACCCGGACGGCATGCTGCTGCCGGGCATGTACGTGCGCGCGCAGTTGCCGCTGGCACTCAACCAGCAGGCCATCCTGGTGCCGCAAACGGCGGTGACCCGCAACACCAAGGGCGAGGCCACGGTGCTGCTGGTCGGCACCGACGACAAGGTCGAGCAACGCGTGATCGTGCTCGGAGACGCCCGTGCAGACCAATGGCTGGTGGGCAGCGGCCTGCAGGCGGGCGAGCGCCTGATCGTGGCGGGCGGCAGCGCCGCCAGTGCGGGCGCGACGGTGCAGACGCAAGTGGTGGACAAGCCGGTGGCGCAGAGTGCCGCAGCCTCAACCGCCGCATCGACCACCTCCGGGGCCCGCTGAGCCGGGCCCGACACGCAGAAGACCACCCCCATGTCACGCTTTTTCATCGATCGCCCGATCTTTGCCTGGGTGATCGCCATCGTCATCACGCTGGCGGGCATTCTGTCCATCACTTCATTGCCGCTGGAGCAGTACCCGGACATCGCGCCGCCTTCGGTGTCGATCAGCGCTTCCTACAACGGTGCGTCGGCCGAGACGGTCGAGAACTCGGTCACCCAGGTCATCGAGCAGCAGATGACCGGGCTGGACAACCTGATGTACATGTCCTCGTCGAGCTCGTCGTCAGGCAGCGCGCAGGTCACGCTGACCTTCGAGTCCGGCACCGATCCGGACACCGCCCAGGTGCAGGTGCAGAACAAGCTGCAGCAGGCCGAGTCCATGCTGCCCGATGCGGTGCAGAACGATGGCGTCACCGTCAGCAAATCCTCGGGCAACATCTTCATGGTGCTGTCGTTCTTCTCCGAAGACGGCAGCATGGACCGTACCGACATCGCCGACTACATGAGCGCCACGCTGCAGGATCCGATCAGCCGCGTCTCCGGCGTGGGCAACGTGCAGGTGATGGGCTCGAAGTATGCGATGCGCATCTGGCTCGACCCGGACAAGCTGCGCACCTATGCATTGATGCCTTCGGACATCGCCAGCGCCATCCAGGCCCAGAACAGCGATGTTTCCTCCGGCGCGCTGGGCGCGCTGCCGCAGGTGCAGGGCCAGCGCCTGAATGCCACCATCTCCGCGCGCAGCCGCCTGCAGACGGCCGAGCAGTTCCGCCAGATCGTGCTCAAGTCCGACCCCGGCGGCGCACTGGTGCGACTGGGCGACGTGGCCACCGTGGAGCTGGGCAGTGAGGGCTACAACATGGTCAGCTTCTTCAACGGCAAGCCGGCGGCGGGCATCGGCATCGAGCTGGCCAGCGGCGCCAATGCGCTGAACGTATCGGAAGCAGTGGACGCGCGCTTGAAAGAGTTGTCGGAATTCTTCCCGGCAGGGCTGACCTACGCGATCGCCTACGACACCACGCCGTTCGTGGAAATCTCCATCAAGGAAGTCGCCAAGACGCTGCTGGAGGCCATCGCGCTGGTGGTGCTCATCATGTACCTGTTCCTGCAGAACTGGCGCGCCACGCTGATTCCGGCGATCGCCGTGCCGGTGGTGCTGATGGGCACCTTTGGCGTGCTGGCGGCGCTGGGCTACTCGATCAACACGCTGAGCATGTTCGCGATGGTGCTGGCGATCGGCCTGCTGGTCGATGATGCCATCGTGGTGGTCGAGAACGTCGAGCGCCTGATGCGCGAGGAGGGCCTGTCGCCGCGCGCGGCCACGCGCAAGTCGATGGGGCAGATCACCGGCGCGCTGATCGGCATCGCGCTGGTGCTGACGGCCGTGTTCCTGCCGATGGCGTTCTTCGGCGGCTCCACCGGCATGATCTACCGCCAGTTCTCGGTGACCATTGCCGCGGCCATGCTGCTGTCGCTGCTGGTCGCCATCACCCTCACCCCGGCGCTGTGCGCCACCATCCTCAAGCACGTACCCGAGGGCAGCGAAGCACCGCCGCGCGGGCCGCTGGGGCGCTTCTTCGCCGCGTTCAACCGAGGCTTCGAGCGCGTCACCGGCCGCTACCACGATGGTGTGCGCGGCCTGCTGGGCCAGCGCGTGCTGGGCCTGCTGGGCTACGCCCTGCTGATCGGTGCGCTGGCGGTGCTGTTCATGCGCCTGCCCACCGCCTTCGTGCCGGATGAAGACCAGGGCATTCTGATGGTGCAGGTCAAGCTGCCGCCCGGCGCGACGCAGGAGCTGACGCTGGACGTGATGGACCAGCTCTCCGACTACGCGCTGGAGCAGCCGGAGGTCGAATCCGTCATGGCCGTGGCCGGCTTCAGCTTCGGCGGCAGCGGACAGAACAGCGGCATGGGCTTCGTCAAGCTCAAGGACTGGTCGCTGCGCGAGGCCGACGCACAGGCGATCGGCATGCGCATCACGATGGCGATGGCCGGCATCAAGGATGCCGAAATCTTCGCCATGGCGCCTTCGGGCATCCCCGGCATGGGCCAGAGCGCGGGCTTCACCCTGCAATTGCAGGACCTGGGCGGCGCCGGCCACGAGGCCCTGGTCGCCGCGCGCGAGCAACTGCTGGCCAGGGCTGCCCAACAACCCTCGTTGATCAATGTGCGCTACGGCAGCGCCGAGGACGCGCCCACCTTCGACATCGCCATCGACGATGCCAAGGCGGCGGCGCAGAACCTCACCATCGGCGACATCAACGACACCTTGTCGATCGCCATGGGCGGCTCCTACGTCAACGATTTCATCGACCGCGGCCGCATCAAGCGCGTGTACGTGCAAGGCCAGGCCGATGCGCGCATGCTGCCGCAGGACATCAACCGCTGGTCGGTGCGCAACAGCGACGGCGCGATGGTGCCCTTCGATGCCTTCGCCACCAGCGGCTGGAGCTTTGCACCGGCCTCGCTGGCGCGCTTCAACGGCACGGCCTCGATGGAAATCACCGGCGAGCCGGCCTCGGGCGTCAGCTCCGGCACCGCGATGGACGACATCGCCCGGCTGGTCGGCGAGCTGCCCTCGGGCATGGGCTACGCCTGGTCGGGCCTGTCCTACCAGGAGCAGCTCTCGGGCTCGCAGGCGCCGCTGCTGTACGCCGTCTCGCTGCTGTTCGTGTTCCTGTGCCTGGCGGCGTTGTACGAAAGCTGGTCGGTGCCGTTCTCGGTGATGCTGGCCGTGCCCATCGGCATCGTCGGCGCGGTGCTGCTGACCTCGCTGCGTGGCCTGTCCAACGACGTCTACTTCCAGGTCGGCCTGCTGGCCACCGTCGGCCTGGCAGCCAAGAACGGCATCCTCATCGTCGAATTCGCCAAGGAACTGGAGGAAAAGGGCCAATCGCTGATCGAGGCCACGCTGCATGCCGCGCGCATGCGCCTGCGGCCCATCCTGATGACCTCGCTGGCCTTTCTGCTCGGCGTGCTGCCGCTGGTCGTCAGCACGGGCGCAGGCGCGGGCGGGCGCCATTCGCTGGGCACCGGCGTGTTCGGCGGCACACTGGCCTCGACCCTGCTGGGCATCTTCTTCGTGCCGCTGTTCTACGTGCTCGTGCGCAGCCTGTTTCCCACCAAGCCCCGCGCCGCAGACGAGGCGCACGGCGAGACCCCAAATACAGCCGTGCCACCGGAGGCCATCTGATGCGTCGCAAGCAAACACTCCTGTCCACCAGCCTTGCACTCGTGCTGGCCGGTTGCGCCAGCCTGGCGCCTGACTACGAGCGCCCGGCGGCGCCCGTGCCGCAGCAATGGTCGACGCCGGCAGGCAGCAGCGCCAGCGCCACGGCCGTCGAGTGGCAACTGCCCGACTGGCGCGAAGTCTTCATCGACGCGCGCCTGCAACAGGTCATCGCCACCGCGCTGGCGCACAACCGCGACCTGCGCGTGGCGCTGCTCAACATCGAGCAGGCTCGCGCGCAGTACCGCATTCAGGATGCGGCGCAGTGGCCCACCGTCAACGCCGCCGGCGGCCAAAGCGCCGCGCGCAGCGCCAGTGGCACCACCAGCCGCAACTACAGCGCCGAAGTCGGCCTCAGCAGTTGGGAGCTGGACCTGTTCGGCCGCGTGCGCAGCCTGCGCGACCAGGCGCTGCAAAGCTACCTCGCCACGGCCGAAACGCAGCGCAGCACCCGCCTGAGCCTGATTGCCGAAGTCGCCAGCCAGTGGCTGAACGTGGCCGCCTACCAGCAACAACTGGCGCTGGCGCGGCAAACCCTGCAAAGCCAGCAACGCTCGCTGGCGTTGACGCAGCTGCGCCATGACGAAGGGATGGTCTCCGGCGTCGATCTGGCCTCGATGCAGGCCAGCGTCGAGACCGCGCGCGCCGACGTCGCCAGCTACGACACCACGCTGGCACAGGCGCGCAATGCGCTTGACCTGCTGGTGGGGGCGCCCATTCCCGAGGCACTGCTGCCGGCGCCAGAGCAGCCACTGGCCGACCTTGTGGCGCTGGCGCCGCTGCCCGCCAGGCTCGACTCCAGCGTGCTGCTGCAACGCCCGGACGTGCTGGCTGCAGAATACGAGCTGCAAGCGGCGAACGCCAACATCGGCGCCGCGCGCGCCGCATTCTTCCCCAGCTTCTCGCTGACCACTTCGGCTGGCGTCGGCAGCAGCACGCTCTCGGATCTGTTCAACGGCGCCAGCCGCATCTGGTCCTTCGTGCCCAACATCACCGTGCCCATCTTCAGTGCCGGCGCCTTGCAGGCGGAGCTGGACGTGGCCACCCTCTCGCGCGACATCACCGTGGCCGAGTACGAAAAAGCCATCCAGACCGCCTTTAGCGAAGTGGCCGACGCGCTCGACGAACGCGCCCGCATCGACGCGCGGCTGGACGCACAGCGCGCGCTGGTGGTAGCCACCGCGCGCAGCCACACCCTGGCCGACGCCCGCTGGCGCGAAGGAGTCGACAGCTCACTCGAAGCGCTCACCGCCCAGCGCAACCTCTACAGCGCCGAGCAGGGCCTGATCTCGCTGGCCCTGACGGAAGCCACCAACCGGGTCATGCTCTACAAGGTGCTGGGCGGCGAGGCGACAGGCGAGGCATCAGGCGAGCCACTAACCGCCCGCACCACGACCACCGGTGATGCGGGCAGATAATCCTGGAAACGGCAGTCGACCGCTCGCGCTCTTGTGCAAAGCCGCATGAACATTGAAATGTGCTGCTTCGTTGCCGCTGACCTGCCGGGTCAGAGCGCGTTCAACTGCCGTTTCCAGGATCATTGCCAAGGCCCGATCGCCCTTCGAGAAACGCTGAATAATCCAGCGTTTCCTTGACAACCAATCACTCTCCCGGAGTCACCATGCTGCCAACGCTGTTGCGGCGTTTCCTGCGCCCCTACAGTGCGCTGCTGCTGGCCGTTGGGCTGCTGCAATTGCTGCAGTCGCTGGCCTCGCTGTACCTGCCCAAGCTCAACGCCGACATCATCGACCGGGGTGTCCTGACCGGCGATACCGGCCACATCGTCACCACGGGCGCGGTGATGCTTGGCGTGTCGCTGCTGCAGATCGCCGCAGCCATTGCCGCCGTGTGGTTCGGCGCCAAGGTGGCGATGCGGCTGGGGCGCGATCTGCGCGCGGCGGTATTCGCGCAGGTGGCGCAGTTCTCCGAACGCGAGGTGCAGCAGTTCGGCGCGCCCAGCCTGCTCACGCGCAGCACCAACGACGTGCAGCAGGTGCAGATGCTGGTATTGATGGTTTGCTCCATGGCCTTCACCTCGCTGTTCCTGGCCGTTGGTGGCGTGGCCATGGCGCTGAGCCTGGATGTGGCGCTCTCGCGCGTGATGGTGCTGGCCGTGCCGGTATTGCTGGTGGTGCTGGGGCTGATCATCTCGCGCATGCTGCCGCTGTTCGAGCGCATGCAGGGCCAGACCGATGACCTCAACCGCGTGCTGCGCGAGCAGCTCTCGGGCATCCGCGTGATCCGCGCCTTCGTCACCGAGGACGTGGAGACGCAGCGCTTCGCCCAGGCCAACACGGCCATTACCGAGACCGCGCTGGGCGTGGGCCGGCTGTTCGCACTGATGTTCCCGGTCTCGATGCTGATCCTCAACCTCACCAGCGTGGCAGTCGTGTGGTTTGGCGCCAGCCGCATCGAGGCGGGCATGGAGGTAGGGGCGCTGATCGCCTTCCTGAGCTACCTGGTGCAGTTGCTGATGGCGATTCTGATCTCGACCATGCTGGCCTTCATCGCGCCGCGCGCGGCCGTCTCGGCACGGCGCATCGGCGAAGTGCTGAACACCAGCCCCAGTGTGCGCCTGGACGGCACGGCGACCACCGTGCCCACGCCCGGCCTGCTGGAGTTTTGCGACGTCGATTTCTCCTACCCCGGCGCCGAGCGCCCGGTGCTGCAAAACATCCGCTTCACCGCCGCACCCGGCACCACCACGGCCATCGTCGGCGCCACCGGCAGCGGCAAGACCACGCTGGTGAACCTGGCCGCGCGGCTGTTCGACGCCACCGCCGGCAGTGTGCGCATTGGCGGCGTGGACGTGCGGACACTGCATGAGGACACGCTGTACGCCCAACTCGCGCTGGTGCCGCAGCGGCCTTACCTGTTCTCCGGCACCGTGGCCTCGAACCTGCGCTATGGCGACCCGCAGGCCAGCGACGCACAACTGTGGCAGGCGCTGGAAATCGCCCAGGCGCGCGATTTCGTCGCCCAGCTCCCGCAAGGCCTGCAGGCACCGATCGCGCAGGGTGGCACCAACGTCTCCGGTGGCCAGCGCCAGCGCCTGTCGATCGCCCGCGCCGTGGTCAGGCGCCCGCGCATCTACCTGTTCGACGACTCCTTCTCGGCCCTGGACACCGCCACCGACGCCCGCCTGCGCCAGGCACTGGCCAGCCACAGCGATGGCGCCACCCGCATCGTCGTGGCGCAGCGCATCGCCTCCATCACCAGTGCCGATCAGATCCTGCTGCTGGAAGACGGCCGCATCAGTGCCCGCGGCACGCACGAGGAGCTGCTGCACGACTGCCCCGCCTATGCCGAAATCGCGCGCAGCCAGATGGAGCAGACGCCCACTGAAAACACCCCCCAGGAGGGGCGGCCATGAGCAGCACGTCGCACACCTCCTCCCGCAACGGCCCGGGCATGCCCCAGCATGGCGTGCCCACCGAGCGCTCGCGCGATCTGCGTGGCGCGCTGCGGCGCATCGCCAGCCTGCTGGCCCCCGAGCGCCGAGCCATCGTGCTGGCGCTGCTGCTGAGTGCGGCCAGCGTGGCGCTCTCGGCGCTGGGACCGCTGCTGCTGGGCGAGGCCACCAACGTCATCGTCGCGGGCGTGACCGGCGCCCCTGCCGACATGACAGACACCGCGGCCAGCAGCCCCGCGATCGCCATCGACTTCCCGCTGCTGGCGCGTTTTCTCGCCGCTGCCGTGGCGTTGTACCTGTTCTCGGCGCTGTTCGGCTGGGCGCAAGCATGGCTGCTCAACCGCATCACCCAGCGCACCACCTGGCGGCTGCGCGAGCGCGTCGAGGCCAAGCTGCACCGCCTGCCGCTGGCCTACTTCGACACCATGCCGCGCGGCGAACTGCTCAGCCGCGTCACCAACGACATCGACAACCTCTCGCAAAGCCTGCAGCAAACCTTCAACCAGATGCTCAATTCGGTGCTGACGCTGCTGGGCGTGGGCGTGATGATGTTCATCGTCTCCGTGCCACTGGCGCTGCTGACGCTGCTGGTGATTCCGCTGGTGTTCGCCATCACGCGCCTGATCGCGCGGCGCTCCAAACGGCTGTTCACCGCGCAATGGGCGCTGACCGGCGAGCTCAACGCACAGATCGAGGAGGCCTACAGCGGCCACGCACTGGTGCGCGTGTTCGGGCGCTGGCGCGAAGTCACCCGGCGTTTCGCACAGCAGAACCAGCAGCTCTACGAAGCCAGCTTCGGCGCACAATTCCTCAGCGGCATCGTGATGCCGGCGATGATGTTCATCGGCAACCTCGCCTACGTCGTGGTGGCCGTCGCCGGTGGGCTGATGGTGGCGGCAGGCAGCATCACGCTGGGCGGCGTGCAGGCCTTCATCCAGTACTCGCGCCAGTTCACCCAGCCGCTCAGCCAGCTCGGCTCGCTGGTCAACCTGGTGCAGTCCGGCGCAGCCAGCGCCGAGCGCGTGTTCGAACTGCTCGACGCGCAGGAGCAAACGCCCGACCCCACCGTGCCAGCCGTGCCGGCCACCCATTGCGGCCGCCTGGTGTTTGAACACGTGCGCTTTCGCTACCAGCCCGACAAGCCGCTGATCGAAGACCTGACACTGACCGTCGAACCCGGCGAATCCATCGCCATCGTCGGGCCCAGCGGCTCGGGCAAGACCACGCTGGTCAACCTCATCCTGCGCTTCTACGAGATCGACCAGGGGCGCATCACCCTCGACGGCATGGACATCCGCACCATGGCCCGCGCGCAACTGCGCCGCCGCACCGCCATGGTGTTGCAGGACACCTGGCTGTTTGGCGGCAGCATCCGCGCCAACATCGCCTATGGCCGCCCCGATGCCACGCCGGCGGAGATCCTCGAAGCCGCCCGCGCCACCTACGTCGATGCCTTCGTACGCCGCCTGCCCGATGGCTACGACACGGTGCTGGACGACGAGGCCTCCAGCCTCTCGGTCGGCCAGCGCCAGCTCATCACCATCGCCCGCGCCTTCCTGGCGCAGCCCAGCGTACTCATCCTCGACGAGGCCACCAGCTCGGTGGACACCCGCACCGAACTGCTGCTGCAAAAGGCCATGAACGCCCTGCGCGCCGAGCGCACCAGCTTCATCATCGCGCACCGCCTCTCCACCATCCGCGATGCCGACCGCATCATCGTGATGGAGGCCGGCCGCATCGTCGAGCAAGGCCGCCACGCCGAACTGCTGGCCGCCGGCGGCAGCTATGCGCGGCTGTATGCGGCGCAGTTTGCGGGGCAACAGGAGTAGTCACAGGACTGAGAACCTGTTCATGATCTCAGCGTGAGACCACGTACAGGCCCGCAGAACTGCGCTGCGGCTGAAGCATCAACCCGCCGCCCGCATGGCAGAACGCCTGGGCAAGCGCGGGCAGAGGCGGCAAGAATGCACGAGCTCGGGCGGATCAGGGTGATTACAAGCCAAGGACTTGTCCGTGAATGGCCGCATAAATGGCCGCACGGAGAATGCGCGGCACCCACTCACACCACGCCAATCTTCCACTGGTCCTGCGCCGGCGTGCCGTTGACGGCGAAATCGCCGGCGATGCGGTCCTTGTAGACGCGCGGGTTGTGCGTGGCCAGCGTGCGCACGTTGCGCCAGAAGCGGTCCAGCCCATGCTGCGGCAGCGTGGACGACGCACCCAGCGCGTCGAACAGGTGCGAGGACGATAGCAGGATCAACTCGATCACGATGGTCTGCGCCTGTGCCACCTCCAGGTCGACGATCTCGCGTGCCGCGCGCGTGGCAGCCTCATCACCGCTGGCACTGGCCTGCCAGGCGCGCTCGATGGCACGCGCGTTCTGCAGCACGATGGCCCCGGCGCTGTAGGCGGCGCCGCGCAGGCGGCCGACCACCTCCAGGATCTGCGGATCGTCGCGCACCAGCGGCGCATTGCCGCTGCTGAAGCTGCGCTTGCGCTCGCGCACCAGCGCAGCCGTTTCATCCGCGACGGCGCGGCCAATGCCGGCGATGTTGGCCAGGTGGAACAGCTGGTAGAACGCCTGCGAGTACGGGAATTTTTCGTCGTCCGAGCGGATCTCCGCCGCATCGACCACGACGTTGCGGTAATGCGTGGTGCCGCTGGAAGTCAGGCGCTGACCAAAGCCGTTCCAGTCGTCCACCACCTCCACGCCAGGCGCATCGCGGCGCACCACCACGGCATACGGCGTGCCATCGTCGCCGACTGCGCCCACGTCGGCCCAATCGGCATAGGCCAGCCCGGTGGAGTAGAACTTGGTGCCATTCAGAATCCATTGCTCGCCCTGCTTGGACAGCCGCGTGCCCAGCACGCCCTGCTTGACCTCGTCGCCGCGCTCGCCGCGGCCAGGGCCCACCAGCGCACCTTCGGCAATGCGCCGCAGCCAACGTTCGCGCCACTCGCCACGCTTGGAGTTGAGCACCACCTCGACAAAACCGGCATGCGCACGGATGGCCTGCACGAGGTTGGAATCGGCCGCCCCCAGCTCGATCAACAGCGCGAAGAATTCGCTCAGCGTCGCCCCGCCGCCGCCGTATTCCTTGGGCACGCGCAGCGCCGTCAGGCCCGCATCGGCCAGTTGGCGTACCTCCTGGTGCGGCAGGCCGCGCTCGCGCTCGATCGCACCAGCGCGAATTTCATCGAACAGGCCGCGAAAGCGCTGCGCCAGCGCCTCGTAATCGCCGCCGGGGCCTTCGCCCCAGCCTTGTGGTATGTGGGTCATGGGATGTCCAAAGCTTTTTTGGAAACGAGATAAAGCCGAGGACTCTACGTCGCCGCCGAAAACCACCGAACAATTGTTTTCTTATATCTTTCTTACTCCAGCATTTAAGGACCGACGGCAAATGGCGACTAGTAATGCACACGAGCACTGCAAAGTGCCGCCTACCGAAACACGAAGTGCAGGCCGGCCAAAACGCCAGCAGTCCAGAGGCTGGTGACAACAGGTGCAGCTAGTGGCAGCCAATCACCAACATCGAATCCATTGACGTCAAAAGACAACAAAAGAAAGCAAATCAACAAAGCATCAGCAGCTTCCCGTGTCGCTACAAAGCTCTGCCAGCGTGGCGCACCGCTGCTTTTCAAATGAATCGCCACCACGATCCAGGCATTACCGCCGCCACCCAGGAAACTGTTATTAGCAAATAACTATTTCTATTTTTGCGATGCACGCACAACTCTCAAAATTCACTGCATAACCACGGTTCGAAAAAGAAAATAGACTCCACTCAGCCCTGAACCACCCCATGGAACATAAACAATTAATCAGCCTCACGCTAGCCATCGAGCGCGGCTCGCTTTCCGCCGCGGCTGCATTGCTGGACGTGGACCCGTCATCGGTCAGCCGCAACATCCGCAAGCTGGAGGATGAGTTCGGCATTGCGCTGATCGAGCGCCGCCGCCATGGCATCGCCCCCACCGAAGCCGGCAAGCTGTTCGTCAAGTACCACCAGAACTACGTCAATGAAACCGATGCGCTGCGTACCCAGATCGAGGATCTGCGGGCGCTGCGCACCGGCTATCTGTCGATTGCGACGGGAGAAGTGTTCGTCAATGGGCTGATCGACCACGTGCTGAGGGACTTCACGCAAACCTACCCGAACATCGCAGTGGAGCTGCAGGTCGCCGACATCGGCATGCTCAAGGACATCCTGACCAACGGCATGGCCGACTTCGGACTCTCCTACAACGTCGGCTATGACGAAGAACTGCTGGTGGCCGCGCGGGCGCCCAGTCCGATCGTCCTGCTGGTAGCGCCGCAGCACCCGGCGGCACACCTGTCAGCTCCGGTCGAGCTAGGCGACATTGCGCAATACAACGTCGGCGTGCCGCAAAACATCTCGGCATTGCGCCGGCTGATCCATGAAGCCGAGCGGGCGGCCAACATCTCGCTGGGCTTTTCCTTCAAGACCAACTCGCTGGGCGCACTGGTTCAGTACGTGCGCAGCGGCCTGGGCGTCGCGCTGGTGCCGGGCTGCGCCATCTATGGCGCCAGCAGCGGCATCACCGCCATGCCGGTGGCCAGCGACATCCTCAGCAACGCCGAGGTCAATCTCATCACCCGGCGGGGCCGCAAGCTCTCCGCCAGCGCACAGATCTTCATCAACGCCGTACGGCGCAACCTCGAACGCATCGGCGCCGACAGGTGTTGACGTCGCCCCTCGCCTTACCCACACCGCCGCAGCGTCGGCACCTCTCTCCCCTTCCTCTCTCAGGAGCTTTTCATGTTGAAGAAAACACTGCTGGCGCTGGTCAGCGCCCTTGGTATCGCCGCAACCAGCCCCGTCGCCTGGGCCGGCAAGGATCTTGATGCAGTCAAGCAACGCGATACCTTGATTTGCGGCGTCGCGCCCGGCACGGCCGGTTTTGCCCTGCCCGGCAGTGATGGCCAATGGTCGGGCTTCGATGTCGACCTGTGCCGCGCCATCGCTATCGCCATTCTTGGCACCCCGGAGAAAACCCGCTACGTGCCGTTGTCCGATCAAGTGCGCTTTGCCACGCTCTCGGCCGGCGAGGTGGACGTGCTGACGCGCACCGCCACCTGGACATTGCAGCGCGATGCATCGCTGGGCCTGGACTGGACCGGCGTGAATTTCTATGACGGCCTGGCCCTGCTGGTGCGCAAGGATCTGGGTGTCAAGAGTGCCAAGGAGCTAGACGGCGCCACCATCTGCCTGCCGCAAGGCGGCACCGGCGAAGCGCATTTCCGCAGCTACTACGAAGGGCTGGAGAAGACCTTCACGCCGATTGCGTTCGAAAGCCAGGCCGAGCTGGTGTCCGCTTTCTTCGCCGGGCGCTGTGACGCACTGGGCTACGACTCGTCCGGCCTGGCAGGCTTTCGCGCCACGCGCGCACCCAAGCCGGACGATTACGTGATCCTGCCCGAGCGCATTGCCAAATCGCCGCTCGGCCCGGTGGTGCGCGAGGGCGATGCGCGCTTTGCCGACATCGTCCGCTGGACGCTGTTTGCGCTGGTCACCGCCGAGGAACTGGGCGTGACCTCGAAGAATATCGACAGCCCAGAAATTCGCGATACAAAGAATCCGACGATCCGGCAGTTGCTGGGCTTCACGCCGGGCAACGGCAAGGCGCTGGGGCTGCGTGAATCCTGGGCCTACGACATCATCAAGCACCTGGGCAACTACGGCGAACTGTTCGAGCGCCACCTCGGCAAGGACACGGTGCTCGGTCTGGAGCGCGGCCTGAACGATCTCTACACGCGCGGCGGCCTGCAGTACGCACCACCCCTGTAAGTGCATCCATGCGCCGATCCATACCCATGTCCGCAGCATCTCGCCAACCGCCGGCAGAACACCGGCGCACCACGCGCATCTGGCCATCGCTGCTGGCGTCGGTATTGCCCGTCGCGCTGTTCCTGGCCGTCGTGGCGGTCTGGCAATCGGGGCCGCAGCGCCCTGGCCTGGCGCTCGATCTGTCCTTCCTGGCCTATCCGGCCAACTTCGACCTGAGCGAATCGCTGATTCGCTACTCGGGCGCGGACAGCTACGCCCGTGCGCTGCTGGCAGGCTTGCTCAACACCTTGCTGGTGTCGGCCTGCGCGATCGCACTGGCCAGCGGCCTCGGTCTGCTGCTGGCGGCGGCGCGGCTTTCCAGCAATCCGCTGCTGAGCCGCCTGGCGGCAGCGGTGGTCGAGGCGGTCCGCAACGTCCCGCTGCTGCTGCAGTTGTTCGCCTGGTATGCGTTGCTGACGACCAGCCTGCCGGCCTTGCGCTCGGCCTGGTCGCCGCTGCCTGGCGTGCTGTTGAGCAACCGCGGGCTGTGGCTGCCACGGCTGGACGCGGCGGGCGCCGGCTGGTGGGCGGCCACTGCTGCGCTATTGGCGGCGCTGCTGGCAATCGCCTGGCTGCGTTACGCCGCGCGCAAGGCACGGCACGCCCGGCGCGGCTGGCGGCTGGTGCCCGTTGCGGCTGCGCTGCTGGCAGCGCTGGCGGTATTGCTGTGGCGCGGCCAATGGCCGCAATGGGAGCTGCCAACCCTGCAGGGCTTTCGCGTCACAGGCGGCGTCAGTCTCTCGCCAGAGCTGTGCGCCCTGCTGGCGGGTTTGTCGGTCTACACCAGCGGCTCGCTGGCCGAAGTGTTTCGTGCGGCCATTCGCGCCGTGCCCACCGGCCAGACCGAAGCGGCCAAGGCGATCGGCCTGGGCGTGCTGGCGCGCTGGCGCAAGGTGGTGCTGCCGCAGGCCGCCCGCATTGCCATGGCACCGACGACCAGCCAGTACGTCAACATCGTCAAGAACAGTTCGTTGGCCGTGGCCATCGGCTTTCCGGATGTGATGTCGGTCAGCAACACCATCATCAACCAGAGCGGTCAGGCGGTGACGATGGTCTTGCTGTTGATGGTGAGCTACTGTGCGATTGGCCTGCTGATCGCGTGGCTGATGCATGGACTGGAGGCGCGCCATGGCCAGCCGGACTGAACGCCAGCGCCAACGCCAGCGCCGCTGGCACCATCACCCGGCATTGCACCCCTGGTACAACGCCGTCCTCACGGCCGGCTTGAGCGTGGCACTGGCACTGGCCGCGCTGGCGGCCTGGCGTTGGGGCATCCGGGATGCGGTGCTGCTGCCGGCGGGGCCGGAGCAATGCCGGGCGGCGGCAGGCGCCTGCTGGGCCTTCGTGCAGGAGAAGGCGCAACTGCTGGCGGTCGGCCTGTTTCCGCGCGACATGCTGTGGCGACCCTGCACCGCCTTGGCGCTGCTGGCCTTGACGCTGGGCATCTCCGCCGCGCCGCGCTGCTGGTCGCGCTGGCTGGCGTTGCTGTGGGCCGCGGCCATCGCCCTGGTCATCGGGCTGCTGCACGGCGCCTGGCTGGGGCTGCCGGTGGTGCGCTCGGAGCAATGGGGCGGCCTGCTGCTGACGCTGCTGCTGATTCTCGGCAGCACGCTGCTGGCCTTCCCGGCAGGCCTGCTGCTGGCGTTCGGCCGGCGCTCGCGGCAGGCGCCGCTGCGCCTGCTCTGCACCACCTACATCGAGTTGATGCGCAGCGTGCCGCTGCTCGCGGTGCTGTTCTCCGTCTCGTTGCTGCTGCCGCTGCTGCTGCCCAGCGCGGGAGATGCGCCGAAGGTGCTGCGCGCGCTGTTTGGCATCGCCCTGTGCATGGCCGCCTACTTCGCCGAGGCGATACGCGGCGGCCTGAGCGCCGTGCCGGGCGGCCAGTGGGAAGCGGGCGCGAGCATCGGCCTTTCGCGCTGGCACGCGGTGCGGCTGGTGATCCTGCCGCAGGCCTTGCGGGTGGCGTTGCCAGCGCTGGTCACCACCTTCCTGGATTTCTTCAAAGGCACTTCGCTGGTGCTGCTGATCGGCGTGTTCGACCTGATGGGCGCCACCCGCGCGGCACTGGCCGACCTGCCCTGGCAGTCCTTCTTCCTGGAGCTCTACCTGACGGTGGGGCTGGTTTACTTCATCCTGTCCTTCATCGTCTCGCGCTATGGCGCCTGGCTGGAGGCAAAGCTGCACCATGGCGATTGAAACTTCCCCGCAGGCCAGTAGCGCACCGCTCGTGCGGATGCATGGCGTGCACAAATGGTATGGCCCGCACCATGTGCTGGTCGACATCGACCTGGAGCTCGCGCGCGGCGAGCGCATCGTGGTGTGCGGCCCGTCGGGCTCGGGCAAATCGACGCTGATCCGCTGCATCAACCGGCTGGAGGCGCATCAGCAGGGCGTCATCGAGGTCGATGGCGTGGAAGTCAACGACCGGCGCAGGAACTTGCAGCACGTGCGCCACCGTGTGGGCATGGTGTTCCAGCAGTTCAACCTGTTTCCGCACCTGAGCGTGCTGGAAAACCTCACGCTCGGGCAAATCTGGGCCTTGCGCCGCGCGGCCCCCGAAGCACGCGCCCGCGCCCATGCCGCACTGCAACGTGTGCACGTCGCCGCGCTGGCGGACAAGTACCCAGCCCGCCTCTCGGGCGGGCAACAGCAGCGCGTGGCGATTGCGCGAGCGCTGTGCCTGGACCCGCAGGTGCTGCTGCTCGATGAGCCCACCTCCGCGCTGGATCCGGAAATGGTCAAGGAAGTGCTCGACGTCATCACCGAACTGGCAGCGCAAAGCGGCGTGGCGATGCTGTGCGTGACCCATGAGATGGGCTTCGCGCGCCGCGTCGCCGATCGGGTGGTCTTCATGGACCACGGCCGCATCGTCGAAACCAATACACCAGAGCAGTTCTTCCAGGCCCCCAGCAGCCCACGGGCGCGCGAGTTCCTGGAGCAAATTCTGCATTGACACCGTCCTCGCCTTCCCCCCATTCATCCATTGCTGCCACACCATGCCCTCCCTCGATCAATTGCCACGCGAGCGCTTCTGCCACCTGCCCACGCCGCTGCAGCGCCTGCCGCGCATCAGCCGGCACCTCGGCGGGCCGGACCTCTGGATCAAACGCGATGACTGCACCGGTCTCGGCCTGGGCGGCAACAAGACCCGCAAACTCGAATACCTGATCGCCGATGCGCTGCGCCATGGCGCCACCCGCGTCATCACCGCCGGTCCCTTGCAATCCAACCATTGCCGCCAGACCGCCGCCGCGGCCGCCGCGGCCGGCCTGGAGTGCGAACTCGTCATCGACGACCGGCTGGACGATGCCGACCACGCCTACCGCACCAACGGCAACATCCTGCTGGACCGCCTGTTCCACGCCATCCTGCGCGTCGTGCCCGGCGGCACGGACGCCGAAACCGCACTGGAAGAAGCCGCGCGGGAACTGCGCGACCAAGGCGGCGTGCCCTACCGGATTCCCGTCGGCGCTTCGGCGCCGCTGGGCGCGGCCGGCTACGCCAATGCCAGCCTGGAAATCCATGCGCAGGCCCAGGCGCTGGGCTTGCGCTTCGATGGCATCGTCCACGCCACCGGCTCCGGCGGCACGCAGGCTGGCCTGCTCGCGGGCCACGCCCTATTGCGCAGCAGCACGCGCATCCATGGCATCGACATCCTCGGGCCGGCCGCCGCCGTCCAGGCCAACGTGCACGCGCTGGCGCAACAAACGCTGCACCTGCTGGGCCACCGCGACGACCTCATCCAGCCCGAAGACGTGCACGTCCACGGCGACTTCATCGGTGCAGGCTTCGGCAAACCTTCGGCCCGCACGCTGCAGGCCATCGACCTGCTGGCCAGGCAGGAAGCGATCCTGCTCGACCCGGTGCACACCGGCAAGGCCTTCGATGGCCTGCTGGGGCTGGTGGAACGGGGGGTGTTCACCAAAGGCCAGAACATCCTGTTCCTGCACACCGGCGGGCAGGCCTCGCTGTTCGCCTATGCAGGGCTGTGGAGCCAGCAAGAAGTGGGCTATCGCAGCCCATGAGTGGCAGGTGGGGCCCATCGGGCCTTGCAGGGTGCCGTGGCTTGCGTACACTTCCCGGCACCCTTGAACGTCGCCCGATCTGCCCATGTGCGCCAGTTGTCCGATCCCCTATGCCATCCGGCGCTACCAGTGCGGCGACAAGCCTGCCTTGCTGCGGCTGATCTTCGATATCCAGCAGCGGGAGTTCAATACCGGGCTGACCGAAACCGACCAACCCGACCTGCAAGACGTGCAGGCCAGCTACCGGGCCGGCGGTGGCGAATTCTGGGTTGCCGTACCGCCATGGCCAACGCACCAGGACCGCATCGTGGGATGCATCGGCGTGCAGCGCATCACCCATCACACCGGCGCGCTGAGAAAGCTGTTCGTCGCACCGCACCAGCGTGGCACAGGTCTGGCCCGAGCGCTGACCGACGTGCTGTTCGCGTGGGCCAGAGCCGAGCGTATGACCGATATCTATCTCGGCACCGCCCCCATGTTTCACGCCGCGCACCGCTTCTATGAGCGCGAAGGTTTCGCTCGCATGGATGAAGCCCGGCTTCCCCTTGGCTTTCCACGCATGGCGATCGACACCCGCTTCTACCACTACCACCTGACGAGCCACCTGCCGCCCAGTCCTTGACGGTCATTGCAAACCGCCCGGATCCGTGTTGCTCGCAAGAGCGCACCAGGCGTCGGATAGCTGCCGCCGCCAGGCCAGCGGGCGTAGTTGACCCGTAAGCCCGTCACCCCAGCGCCGGCACGTCGTGATGGCAAGCCAGCCGGTGGCCGGCCGGCAGCAGCCGCAGCAGCGGCTTTTCCTCGCAGCAGCAAATCATGCAAAAACTGTTCAAGTACCCTCTCTTGGGCAGCAAGCAGAATCACCGGCCGCGCCGCAGCTTCGGGTTCAGCGCGCCGTGCAGCGCGTCGCTCAGCAGGTTCAGCGCCAGCACCGTCAGCACGATGGCCAGGCCGGGGATGGCCGTCATGTACCAGCCGGTGCGCAGTGCGTCGCGGCCCAGGCCGATCATCGAGCCCCAGCTCACCACGTTCGGATCGCCCAGGCCCAGGAAGGACAAACCCGCTTCCGACAGAATGGCGTTGGCCACCAGCAGCGCGGTGGAGACGACCACCGGCGTCCAGGCGTTGGGCAGGATCTCGCGCAGCACCACGTGCGCATCGCTGGCGCCCAGGGCGATGCTGGCGCGCACGAACTCGCGCTCGCGCAGGGCGATGAACTCGCTGCGCACCAGCCGGGCGATGCTGGTCCACGAGGTCACGCCCAGCGCGAACACGATGGTCTTGACCGAAGGCTCCAGGATGGCCACCAGGATGATGGCCAGCAGGAAGGCCGGGATGGTCTGGAAGAACTCGGTAATGCGCGTGAGCACCGCATCGACCCAGCCGCCATAGAAGCCCGCCAATGCGCCCACGGTGATGCCGATCAACAAAGAGATGATGGCCGAGGACACGCCCACCAGCAGCGACACGCGCGCACCGTGCACCAGCCCGGCCAGCAGGTCGCGGCCCATCAGGTCGGTGCCCAGGGGCGTGGCCGCATCACTGCCCGGCCAGGTGTAGGGCGCGCCGACCATGTCGAGCGGATCGTCGGGGTACAGCCAGCCGGCCAGCAGCGCGGCGCCGGCCACCAGCAGCAGGATCAGCCCGCCCAGCAGGATCGAGGGTTGCAGATACCAGCGTTTCATGCGAACTCCTGCGCATCGGTTGTGGGTGTCTGCGCTGCGGCCTTGCGGGGTTTGCGCACGCGCGGGTCCAGCCAGGCCTGCGCCAGATCGACCAGGATGTTGGAGAGCACCACCAACACGGCGCTGAACAGCAGTACCGCCAGCAGCACCGGGATGTCGCGGCTCTTGATGGCCTCGAACGAGAGCTGGCCCAGGCCCGGCCAGCCGAACACCGTCTCGACCACGATGGAGCCGCCCAGCAGCGCGCTGCTTTGCACGCCCAGCATGGTCAGCACCGGCAGCACGGCATTGCGCAGCGCGTGGCGGAAGACCACGCGCCACTCGCGCGCGCCCTTGGCCTTGGCGGTGCGGATGTAGTCTTCGGCCAGCGTCTCGATGAACGAGGCGCGCGCCAGCCGCGCATAGACGGCGACGTAGTAGATCGACAGCGTCAGCACCGGCAGCACCAGATGCGTCAGCAGATCCCACGCGGCGCGCCAGCCGCTGTGGTTGGCGCTGATGTCGCGGATGCCGCCGATCGGCAGCCATTCGAGCTGCACGCCGAACAGCACGATCAGCATCAGCGCGGTCCAGAACATCGGCGCCGAATAGCCCAGCGTCGCCAGACCCGAGATGACGGTATCGGCCAGCCCATGCGGCTTGCGCGCCGAGGCAATGCCCAGCAGGATGCCGCCGCCGACCGACAGCAGCAGCGCACTGCCCACCAGCGCCAGCGTGGGCGGCAGCCGTTGCAGCACCAGCTCCAGCACCGGCTCGCCAAAGCGGAACGAGTAGCCCAGATCGCCCTGCGCCAGCCGGCCCACGTAGGCCACCAACTGCTCCAGCGTGCTGCGATCCAGTCCGTAGAGCTGGCGCAGTTGCGCCACATACTCCGGCGTGACGCTGCCGCTCTCGCTGGCGATCACATCCACCAGATCGCCCGGCAAGGCCTTGAGCAGCGCGAAGTTCAGCACCGCGATGGCCAGCACGATGCCAGCCAGTTGCAGCAGGCGGCGCAGCAGCGCAAGCAACACGTTCATGGCGCTCTGGCCTTTCAGGCGTTCTGGTCCAGCCAGATGCGCGCGAAGTTGTGCTGGCTGTGGTTGAAGGTGTCGGTGACGTTGCGCACGCGCTTGTCCCACACGCCGAACCAGCGGAATTCGAAGATGTTGAGCAAGCCCAAATCCTGCTGCGCCAGCTTCTGGAACTCCTGGTAGAGGGCGATGCGCTTGGCCTGGTCGGTCTCGGTCTGCGCGGCCTCGAGCAAGCGGTCGGCCTCGGCACTGGCATAGCCCGAGGCGTTGAACCACGGCGTGCCCTTGGATTCGGCCTTCGACCAGTAGTGCTGCTCGACGCCGATTTGCGGGTCTTGCCAGTTGATGCCCCAGGAGCTGATCAGGTCGAAATCGTAGTCGGCGAAGACGTTCTTGGTCCAGGTCGCCAGATCCAGCGCGCGCAGGGTGACGTCGATGCCGACGGCGCGCAGCGCCTGACGCACGAATTCGCCGGTGCGGCGGTAGTCGTCACCGAACGGGATGAAATCGTGGTTGAGCTTGAAACGCCAGCCATCGGCCTGCTTGGGGTAGCCGGCCTCGTCGAGCAGTGCCTCGGCCTTCTTGCGATCGAACGGATACTGCGGCGTATCGGGCGTGTAGAAGGTCTTGAGCAGCGAGGAGACCGGCCCGGTGGCCGGCACCGCATAGCCGCCCCAGACGGTCTTGACCAGCAGGTCGCGGTTGATCGCATGCAGGATGGCCTGGCGCACCTTCAGATTGCCGGTGATGGGGCGGCGCAGGTTGGGAATCAGCCACAGCCAGCCGGCAAAGCCGTTGTAGCCGTCGGTGCTGACCACCAGCTTGTCCGATTTCGCCAGCCGGTCGGCATCGGCAAAGGTCACCGGGTTGCGCTCGCCGTACTGCACCACACCGGTCTCCAGCGCGTTGGCGCGGCCCGAGACGTCGGGGATGATTTTCCAGGTGATGCCATCCAGATAGGGGCGGCCTTCCTGCCAGTACTGGCCGAACTTCTCCAGCCGGATGTGGCTGCCGCGCTGCCACTCCTTGAACACGAACGGCCCGGTGCCGACAGGGTTGTTGTTGTGCGGGTTGTTCGGAATGTCTGTGCCCTCGTACAAATGTTTGGGCAACACCGGCGCGGCCACCACGTCCAACGCGTTGATGATGACCGGCGTGGGCTTGGCCAGCGTCAGGATGACGGTGTGGTCGTCCGGCGCCTCCACTTTCGTCAGATGCTGGAAGATGCGCCGCGCCGTGGGCGCGTACTCCTTCCAGATCACCTCGGCGGAGAACTTCACGTCGGCCGACGTGAACGGCGTGCCGTCGTGCCAGAACACGTTCTTGCGCAGCTTGAAGATCCAGGTCAGGCCGTCGGCGGAGGGCTCGACGCTCTCGGCCAGTTGCGGGCGCGGCTGCAGGTCGGGGCCGTAGTCCAGCAGGCCGTCGAAGATCTTGCTGCTGACGGCCCGCCCTGGCGTGGAGGTGTTGATGAAGAACGCCAGCGTGGGCGGCTCCGGATGCACCACGGCTTCGAGGATGCCGCCGGGCGTGGCGCCTTCGACGGTGTTGGGCAGCGGCTCGGTCAGCGCATGGGCGATGCGCGCGGGCAGGCTGCTGAGAAGGCCACCGGCCAGCAGCGCGCCGGTCAGGCCGAACAGGGTGCGGCGCTGGATTTCGAGGAAGACTGCATCTTGCGCGTCGTCGTTGAACGCGTGGGGCAGGTCAGGTTTACGGCTCATGGTGGATACCTCGTCAATGCGTCAGTGAAGGAAGAAGCGGCGCTTCAGGCCTTTGGGTCGAACCAGACCTGGGCGAAGTTGTGCTGGCTGTGGATGTAGGTGTCGGTGACGTTGCGCAGGCGCTTGTCCCACACGCCGAACCAGCGGAACTCGAACAGGTTGATCAGCGGCAGGTCGGCCTGTGCCAGATGCTGGATCTGCTGCCACAGTTGCACACGCCGGGCGGTATCGGTCTCGACCTGGGCGGCCTCGACCAACTGGTCGAACCCGGCGCTGGCGTAGCCGGAGGCGTTCTGCCATGGCGTGCCCTTGGATTCGGCCTTGGACCAGTAGTGCTGCTCCACGCCGAGTTGCGGGTCTTGCCAGTTGACGCTCCAGGAGCTGGCCAATTCATAGTCGTAATCGCGGAAGACGTTGGTCAGCCAGGTCGGCAAGTCCAGGCTGCGCAAGGTCACGTCGATGCCAATGGCGCGCAGCGCCTGGCGCACGAATTCGCCGGTGCGGCGGTAGTCGTCGCCATAGGGGATGAAATCGTGCGTGAGCTTGAAGCGCCAGCCATCGGCTTGCTTGGGGTAGCCGGCCTCGTCCAGCAGCGCCTCAGCCTTCTTGCGGTCGAACGGGTATTGCGGCGTATCGGGCGTGTAGAACGTCTTGAGTTGCGACGTAATCGGGCCCGTCGCCGGCACCGCATAGCCGCCCCAGACGGTCTTGACCAACAGATCACGGTTGATGGCATGCAGGATGGCCTGGCGCACCTGGGGCTTGCCCAGGATCGGATGGCGCAGGTTCGGCAGCAGCCAGTACCAGCCGGAAAAGCCGTTGTAGCCGTCGGTGCTGACGACCAGCTTGTCGGATTTGGCCAGCCGGTCGGCATCGGCGAAGGTCACCGGGTTGCGCTCGCCATACTGCACCACGCCGGTCTCCAGCGCGTTGGCACGGCCCGAGACGTCGGGGATGATCTTCCAGGTGATGCCGTCCAGGTACGGGCGGCCCTCTTGCCAGTACTTGTCGAACTTCTCCAGCCGGATGTGGCTGCCGCGCTGCCATTCCTTGAACACGAACGGGCCGGTGCCGACCGGGTGGTTGTTGTGCGGGTTGTTGGGGATGTCGGTGCCTTCGTAGATGTGTTTGGGCAGCACCGGCGCGGCCACCACGTCCAGCGCGTTGATGATCACCGGCGCCGGTTGTGACAGCGTCAGGATGACGGTGTGCGCATCGGGCGCCTCCACACGGCTCAGGTTGCGAAACACGCGGCGGCCGGTCGGGGCGTACTGCCGCCAGATTTCCTCGGCGGAGAACTGTACGTCGGCCGACGTGAACGGCGTGCCGTCGTGCCAGAACACGCCCTTGCGCAGTTGGAGCGTCCAGCTCAGGCCATCGGCGGAGACCTGCACGTTCTCGGCCAGTTGCGGGCGCGGAACGAAGTCCGGCCCATAGTCCAGCAGGCCGTCGAAGATCTTGCTGACCACGGCGCGCGTGGGCGATGCCGTGTTGATGAAGAACGCCAGCGATGGCGGCTCAGGGTGGATCACCGCATCCAGCGTGCCGCCGCGCCGGGCGCCATCGGCGGTGCTGGTCTGCGGCAACGCCTGTGCGTGCGCGGCACGGCCAGCCAGCGTCGCCAGCAGGCCGCCGGCCAGCAGCGCGCCGGTCAGGCCGAACAGGGTGCGGCGCTGGATGTCGAGGAAGACGCGCTCGTCTTCGCAAGCGTGATCGGGACGGTGCGAATCGGACATGGAAATGCTCCTGTGGATAGGTGGTCGGTGCAGCGGCGGCTCAGCCAAAACGCTGCTGCGCCAGCGGTGTCTCCGTGGTTGCCAAACCGGCGCCGTGGCCGGGCGCAGCCGCCAGCAGCGTGCGGGTATACGGATGCTGCGGCTGCTGCCAGACCTGCTCGACGTTGCCGGCCTCGACGATTTGCCCGGCGTGCATCACCAGCACGCGGTCGGCGATGTAGCGCACCACCGCCAGGTCGTGCGAGATGAACAGGTAGGCCAGGCCATAGGCGTCCTTGAGATCGACCAGCAGGTTCAGGATCTGCGCCTGCACCGAAACGTCCAGCGCCGAGACCGGCTCGTCGCAGATCACCAGTTCGGGCCGCAGCACCAGCGCGCGCGCGATGCCGATGCGCTGGCGCTGGCCGCCGGAGAATTCATGCGGGTAGCGCAACCGTGCTGCGGCTGGCAAGCCCACGTCGTCGAGGATGGCGGTGATGCGCCGCGCGCGCTCGGCCCGGTCCTTTACGCCGTGGATGGCCAGCGCATGGCCCAGGATGTCCTCGATGCGCTGGCGCGGGTTGAGCGAGCTGTACGGATCCTGGAAGATCATCTGCACGCGCCGCCGCCACGGCAGCAAGGCGCGGCGCGAGAGCGGCAGCAGATCCGCGCCGTCGAACCGCACGCGGCCCGCCTGGGCCTGCGCCAGCCGCACGATGGCGCGCGACAGGCTGGACTTGCCGCAGCCGGATTCGCCCACCAGCCCCAGCGTCTCGCCACGCGCGATGGCGAACGACACGCCACGCACCGCCTGCACCACGGCGCCGGCCGACGGGTAGCTGATCTGCAGGTTCTCAACCTCCAGCAACGGCTTGCCAGGCGCCGGCTCCGGCAGGCGCGGCGCATCTGCCGCCTCGCGCACCGGCGGGCGCTGCAGCTCGAACGCGCCATCCGCATGGTGGCGGATCTCGGCCAGCCGCGCCGTGCGGTAGTGGATGCCCTGGTTGCCATGCAGCGAGGCGCCCAGCAAGCCCTGCGTGTAGGTGCTGGCGGGATGGGTGAACACCTGCGCAGCCGGGCCTTCCTCCAGCTTCTGGCCGCCGTACATCACCGCCACGCGATCGGCCCATTGCGCCACCACGCCCAGGTCATGCGTGATCAACAGCACTGCCATGCCCAGCTCGCGCCGCAGATCGTCAATCAGTTGCAGGATCTGCGCCTGGATGGTCACGTCGAGCGCGGTGGTGGGCTCGTCGGCAATCAGCAGTTTGGGCTTGCTGGCCACGGCCATCGCAATCATCACGCGCTGACGCTGGCCGCCCGAGAGCTGGTGCGGGTAATCGTCAAAACGCTGGCCGGGTTGCGGCAGGCGCACCAGCTCCAGCAACGCCAGCGCGCGGGCCTTGGCGGCCTGGCGCGAGAGCGGCTGGTGCAGGGTGATCGCCTCGACCACCTGCGCGCCGATGGACAGCACCGGGTTCAGCGAGGTCATCGGCTCCTGGAAGATGATGGAGATGGCATTGCCGCGCACCTGCGCCAGCTCCCGCTCGCGCAGCGCCAGCAGGTTGCGGCCCTCGAACTGGATGCTGCCCGCCAGCCGCGCGCGCGGCGAGAGCAGCCGCAGGATGGCCAGCGCCGTGGTCGATTTGCCGCAGCCGGATTCGCCCACCAGCGCCAGCGTCTCGCCCGCCCGGATCTGCAAATCCAGCGCCTGCACGGCGTGCTGCGCGCCGAAATGCACGTCCAGTCCGCGAACGTCGAGCAAGGGCCGCAGTGGCTCGCCCTGCCCCGCCGCATCCCGCCAGCCCCGGTCCATGCCCTGTGGTGTTCCCCGCGTCACGAGCCTGCTCCCGGAGTCATGGCGCCGCCACGCCAACGTTCCAGTAGTACACCGGCTCGGCATCGTTGAGCAGGATGTCGCCGACCGAGCGGGCCTTGTAGACCACCGGGTTGTGCGAAGCCAGGGTGCGCGCGTTGCGCCAGTGGCGGTCGAGCCGCAGATCCTCGGCCAGCGCGCTGGAGCCGCCGACGTCGAACAGGCGCGCGGCGGCGCGCTGCACCGGCTCGGCCACCGCCACCTGGGCCTGCGCGGTGCGCAGCTCCAGGGCATCGAGTTCGGCCTTGCTCACGTCTTCGCCTGCTACCCGCACGCGGGCGATGCGACCCAGCTCCGCCGCCACGTCGCGCACCACCAGTCCGGCCAGATAGGCGGTGCTGGCCAGCTCGCCGACGATTTGCTGCACCAGCGGATCGTCCTTGGGCAAGGTGGCACTGCCATGGCTGAAGACGCGCTTACGCGCCCGGACATAGGCCACCGCATCGCGCTGCAGCGCACGTGCAATGCCCGCCAGCGTGGCCAGATGCACCAGCTGGAAGTAGGCCACCAGCGGCGTGGGCTGCTGGCGCGGAAAACGGATCAACGCGTCCTCGACCACCCGCACCTGCCGCAGCACGGTGGTGCCCGAAGCCGTCAGGCGTTGGCCGAAGCCATGCCAGTCGTCCAGCCGCTCGACACCCGGCGCGGTGGTCTCCACCAGCGCATGCACGGTTTCATCGGCGCGGCCCGGCACCACGGTGCGCGCCACCACAGTGACCCAGTCGGCATAGAGCGTGCCGGTGCTGTAGAACTTGCGGCCATCGAGCAGCCAGCCACTGGGCCGCTCGGGATCGGGCACCAGCGTGGTCTGCAACTCACCGACCGTACCGCCACCGGTCTCGGTGGTGGCATTGCCAAAAATGGCGCCCTGCCCCGCCAGCGGCAGCCAGCGCGCCTGCGTGGCCGCATCGCGGTCGATCAGCAGGCGGTCGACGAAGCCCAGGTGCGGGCGCAGGATCTGCGCGACGTTCGAGTCGGCCTCGGCCAACTCCACCAGCAGCGCGAACAGTTGCTCGACGCTGGCGCCCAGGCCGCCGAAATGCGGCGGCACGCGCAGCCGTGTGAAACCGGCCTCGCGCAGCCAGGCGATGGGCTCATACGCCAGCGTGCGCGTATGCTCGCGCGCGGCGGCACCTTCGGCAATGCGCGCGAACACGGGGCGAAACCGCGCCTGCAATTCGGCGATGGAGGGAGGGTTGAATGGGGTTGTTGTCATGATGGCGTGGCCTTTTGCGTGCGCGGATGTGGATGCAGATGCAGATGCGAAGGCATTTACTTCACCCAGGGCAGCGAATAGAACCTGTCGTTGTTCGCATACGAGGCATGGATGCGCTCGCGCACCGCGGGGGCACTGTGGTAGATCTCGATGAACTTGCGCAGGCGCGCGTCGTCCTGGTTGTCCTCGCGGGTGACGAAGTGGATGGCCCATTGCACGTCGTCCACGCCCGAGAACAGCAGCCCATGGCGATCGGCGATATCGGCCTTGCCCGCGGCCACATAGTGCGAGGTCACGCCATAGGCCAGGTCCACATCCTCGAGCGAACGCACCAGCTGCGGCCCGTCCACCTCGACGAAGCGCAGCTTCTTAGGGTTGGCGGTGACGTCATCGAGGGTCGCCGCCGCACCCTTGCCCGGCGCCAGCGCGATCAGCCCGGAACGCTCGAGCAACAGCAGGCCACGGCCCTGGTTGGCCGGGTCGCTGGCCACCGCCACGCGGGCGCCTTCGGTCAGGTCCGCGAAGCTGGATACCTTCAGAGAGAACAGACCGACGTTGGGCAGCAGCCCGACAGCCACCGGCGCGAAGCGGTAGTTGCCGTCCCGGGCGGCATTGGCGAGAAACGGCAGGTGCTGGAAATAGTTGGCATCGAGGTCGCCCGCCGCCAGCGCGGTGTTGGGGCCGCGCCATTCCGAGAATTCGACCACCTCGACCTCCAGGCCCTGCTGGCGGGCCTCCTCGGCGGCGGTTTCGATGGAGTCGGCAATCGCTCCCGGCGTAACGCCGATCTTCAGCGGCGCCGCCCAGGCGGCTCCCGAGAACAACGCGGCGCCGACAGCCAGCCAAACGGCCTTGCGCAATGGTCCAAGCATGGAGATGTCCTTTTTCGATGAGATGCGGTGGGATTCGGTGGGACAGGCAGGAATGCGGGGAAATGCGACCTGCCGTTCAGGACCGGCGCCATTGCGCCGCCGGGTGCCGCGCGGGCAAGCGGTCGCCGTGGCCGAACAGCTGCTGGCGCAGCGTGCCCTCGCCATGGGCGGTCTTGTAGCGGCCGCGGTCCTGCAGCTCGGGCACGACCAGTTCGGCAAAATCCTCCCAGGTCTCGGGCACGACGATGCGCGTGAGGTTGAAGCCGTCGATCTCGCCCTCGTCGATCCACTGCGTGAGCCGGTCGGCCACCTGTGCCGGTGTGCCAACGATGGTGTTGTAGCGGCTGCCCAGCTTGAACTGCTCCAGCAATTGCCGACGCGTGCTCAGGCCGGCCTGCTGCGCGGCCTGGCCGGCCGACTGGATGGCGTTGCTGTTGCCATAGGCGATGGGCTCGTCGAGGTCGTATTGCGCGAAGTCGATGCCGGTGCTGGCCGCAAAGTGCGCCAGCCCGCCCTCCGGGTTGGCATGGGCAAGGTAATCCTCGTACTTCTCGCGCGCCTCGGCCTCGGTCCGGCCTGTGACGACGGCCACGCCCGCATAAATCTTCACGTCATCCGCCGCACGCCCGGCGTCGATGGCCGCCTGCCTGAGCTGGCGCGACGACGCACGCGCCGCCGCCGGATCGCGCGCGCCAATGAAAATGCCCTCGGCATGCTGGCCGGCAAAGCGCCGGCCACGCTCGGACGTGCCGGCCTGAAACAGCAGCGGCGTGCGCTGCGGCGAGGGCGCGCTCATGTGGATGGCGTTGGCGCGGTAGTACGGCCCCTCGTGCTGCACGGCATGCACCTTGTCCGGCAGCGCGTGGATGCGGCGCGCCTTGTCGGCGATCACCGCGCCATCTTCCCAACTGCCTTCCCAGAGCTTGTAGGCCAGTGCGAGGAAATCGTCGGCACGGTCATAGCGCGTGTCGTGCTCATCGAGGCTGTCGCGTCCCAGGCCGCGCGCGCCGCTGTCCACATAACCGGTGACGATGTTCCAGCCGATGCGGCCATTGCTGAGCTGGTCGAGCGTGGTCACATCACGCGCAAAGGTATACGGGTGCTCGGCGCTGACGGTGGCGGTGACGCCAAAGCCCAGGTGCTCGGTCACCGCCGCCATGGCCGACACCAGCAGCCACGGGTTGTTCACCGGCAATTGGATGCCCTCGCGCAGCGTCAGGTCCACGCCCTGCTGGTAGACGTCGTAGTAGCCGATCACGTCGGCGATGAAGAGCGCGTCGAACAGGCCTTTTTCGAGGATCCTGGCGATGTCCGTCCAGTACTTCAGCGTGTGGTACTCGGTCGAGCGGTCGCGCGGGTGCGTCCACAGGCCGTGGTGGATGTGGCCGACGCAGTTCATGTTGAACGCGTTGACGTGGATGTGCTTTGGCTGGCTCATGACAGCGTGCTCCTCGGCAAACGGGTCATGCCGTCAGTCCTTCAACCAGGTCAGGCGGTAAAGCTTTTGCTCATTGCGGTAGAAGTCGTGGATGCTCTTGCGCACCGCCGGTGAGGTCTTGTAGATCTCCAGGAACTGCGCGATGCGCGGGTCGTTCTTCTTGTCGTTGCGCGCGACGAAGTGGATCGCCCAGGAGTCGTCCTCGTAGCTGGTGTAGGCCAGCCCTTTGGTGGCGTCGAACGCATTCGAGGCCAGGATGAAGTAGGGATAGCCGACCGCCAGATCGACATCGGGCGTGGTGCGTACCAGTTGCGGACCTTCGACTTCCACGAACCGCAGCTTCTTGGGGTTCTCGATAATGTCGCTGGTCGTGCTCAGCAGGCCGGTGCCCTCCCGCAGCTTGATCAGGCCGGCGGACTCCACCAGACGCAGGCCGCGCCCCAGATTGACGGCATCGCTGCCGATGGCGACGCGGCCGCCCTCGGGAATGTCCGCCAGCGAGGCGTGCTTGAGCGAGTACAGCCCCAGGAACGAAAGAATGCCCGACTGCACGCTGCTGATGACAAAGCCGGTGTCGCGCACCGCGTTGGCGAGGTAGTTGCTGTTCTGGTAATAGTTCAGGTCGATGTCGCCGGCATTGAGCGCGACGTTGGGCGTGGCCCAATCGGTGAACTCGACGACATGCACGTCCAGCCCCTGCTTCTTCGCCTCTTGCGCGGCGACCTCAACCGAATCGGCAAACACGCCGGGCACGACACCGATTTTCAACGGCGCCGCCAGCGCCGTTCCCATGGCGGAAAACGCCAGCGAGGCGACAGCCAGAGATGCGAGAAGGTTTTTGAGGATGCGTGGGTGGGACATGGCTGGTTTCAATGAATGGTTGGATGAAATGGGAAGAACGCGCAAAAACGACGGACTCAAAACGCCGGGATGACGACGCCATCGAATTCCTTGAGGATGAAATCGCGCACCTCGTCGGTCTGGTAGGCCCGCACGAGCTGCTGCACCCAGGGCTGGTCCTTGTTCTTCTCCTGCACGGCGATCAGGCAGACGTAGGGGCTCTCGGCGCCCTCGGCCAGCAGCGAGTCGCGCACCGGGTTCAGGCCGGCCTTGTAGGCATAGTCGGCATTGATGGCGGCGGCATCGACGTCATCGAGCGAACGCACCAGCAACGGCGATTCCAGCTCGACGAAGCGCAGGCCGCGCGGGTTCTCGACGATGTCCTGCGTCGAGGCGAACACGCCGGTGACCGGATCGATGCCGGGCCTGAGCTTGATCAACCCACCCTTCTCCAGCAGCAGCAGCACACGTCCGCCATTGGCCGGGTCATTCGGGATCGAGATCTGCGCCTTCTCGGGCAACTGGTCCAGGCGCTGGTAGCGTTTGGAGAACAGCGCGATCGGCCCCACCCAGGTGCGGCCAAAGCCGGCCAGCTTGTAGCCGCGCGCACGGATCGCCGCCTGCAGGAACGGACCGTGCTGGAAGCTGTTGGCATCGAGGTCGCCCGCATCCAGCGCGGCATTGGGCAACACGTAGTCGCTGAACGAGATGATCTCGATCTTCAAGCCGTAGTCGCGCTCGGCCACCTTCTTGACGGCCTCGAAGATCTGCTCGTGCGGCCCGGAGGTCACGCCCACTTTCAGGACCTTGCCATCGCCGCTGCTGGCGACGGCCTGCGGCAGCCAGGCGCTGGTGGCCACCGCTGCGATGGCGGAGAGCGACGTGGACAGGAAGCGGCGGCGCGCGCCGGGCACGGCGGCGCGTGGAGATGCGGATGCGGGAATGTGTTGGTCGGTCATGGGATCAGGGATGGACAGCTTCGGGTTGGAGAGATGGGGCGGCGGCGCGGAAGCGCCATCCATCCACCGGATGGCGGGCGGGCAGGCGGTCGCCCTGGCCGAACAGCTTGTGGCGCAGCGTGCCGCCCTCGTAAGCCCGCTTGTGCAGACCGCGCGACTGCAGTTCGGGCACGACCAGGTCGATGAAATCGGTGAAGCTCTCGGGCACCACGGTGCGGGCGATGTTGAAGCCGTCGACACCGGCCTCGTCCACCCAGGACTGCAGCTCGCCCGCGATCTGCCCGGCATCGCCCACCACCGTGGCATAGCGCCCGCCGAGCGCCAGTTCGTCGAGCAGGTTGCCCAGCGTGTAATGCTCGCGGCCACCGGCAAGGCGGCGGATGCTGTTCTCGATGCCGTTGCTCTTGTGCTGGGCCAGCAGCGGGGTATCGCGCTGGTAGGCGGAGAAGTCGATGCCGGCGGTGGCCGCCAGGTGCGCCAGTGCCGCTTCCGGGCTGGCGTGGCGGCAGTATTCGCGGTACTTCTCCTCGGCGTCGCGCGGGGTGCGCCCCACCACCGGCGTGATGCCGACCAGCACCTTCACGTCACCCGGCTGGCGGCCGGCGCGCACCACTTCCTCGCGCAACTGGCGCACCAGCGCGGCGGTGGCGGCCTTGTCCTGAATCGCCATGAACACGCATTCGGCATGGCGTGCCGCAAAGCGCAGGCCACGGCCGGAGCTGCCGGCCTGGAATAGCACCGGCGTGCGCTGCGGCGAGGGCTCGGCCAGGTGGTAGCCCTCGACGTCGAAATAGCGGCCATGGTGCTGCACCGGCCGCACGCGCCGCGGATCGGCAAAGATGCGCTGCGTGCGGTCGCGCCGCACCGCGTCGTCGGCCCAACTGCCTTCCCAGAGCTGGTAGAGCACGTCGAGGAACTCGTCGGCACGGTCGTAGCGCTCATCGTGCGCGAGCTGCTGCGGCTGGCCCATGGCGCGGGCGGCCGAGTCCAGGTAGCCGGTGACGATGTTCCAGCCCACGCGGCCGCGCGTGAGGTGGTCGAGCGTCGAGAAGCGCCGCGCCAGCAGGTAGGGCTGCTCGTAGCTGAGGTTGACAGTGACGCCAAAGCCCAGGTACTGCGTCACCGCCGCCATCGCCGGCACTACCAGCGTCGGGTCGTTGATCGGCAACTGCACGGATTCGCGCAGCGTCACCTCGGCCGATTGCCCGTAGGTGTCGTAGACGCCGACGATGTCGGCGATGAACAGCCCGTCGAACAGGCCGCGCTCGAGCTCGCGCGCCAGATCGGTCCAGTATTCCAGCGTGTGGTAGTGGCTCGACTGGTCGCGCGGGTGCGTCCACAGGCCGTGGTTGATGTGCCCCACGCTGTTCATGTTGAAGGCGTTGAGGATGATCGGTGTGCGGCTCATCACAGCGCTCCGTGCCGCGGCGGGCGCACGCCATTGAGCGCGTGGTTGCCAATGGCGTGGTACTTCCAGCGCACCGGGTCGTGCAAGGTGTGCGTGCGGGCATTGCGCCAGAAGCGGTCCAGGCCGTGCTCGGCCAGTGTGGAGGCGGTTCCCGCCAGCTCGAAGAGCTTGCCGCCCGCCAGCAGGCTGGCCGTGGTGCTCAGGGCCTTGGCTCCGGCCACGGCAATGGAGGCCTCGGCCACGCTGTCCTCCGTGGGGTGCTGCTGCGCCGCGTCAACAATGCGTGCCGCGCGGGCGATCAACGCGTCGGCCGCGCGCAAGCGCAGGTGCACGTTGCCCAGTTGCTCGAGCAGCAGCGGATCGTCGCTGGCGCGCTCAACGCCGGAGTCGATCCAGGGCCGGGCATGCTCGCGGATGAACGGCAGCGTCGCGGCGAAGGCGCCGTGGCCGATGCCCACGTCCAGCGCCGCATGGATGATCTGCGCGAACGGACCGATGGTGGTGGGCTGCTCGAACGAACTGCTGAATGGCACCACCCACTCGGGCTCGACGCGCACCCGCTCGAACTGCACCGAGCCGCTGCCGGTGACGCGCTGGCCGAAGCCGTCCCAGTCATCCGTGATGGTCACGCCCGGCGCGCTGCGCGGCACGAACACCAGGTACATGCGCTCGCCGGCCTCCTCCTGCGCGCTCACCAGCGTGGGAATCCAGTGCGCATAGATGGCGCCGGTGCAATAGAACTTGCGGCCGCTGACGAACCAGCCGCCGGCCTCGCGCAGCAGTTGCGTGCGGCGCTTGAAATCCTTGTGGCCGATCTCGGCCAGCGCATTGCCCAGCCGCTCGCCGGCAAGCACGCGCTCGTAGAAGAACTGCTTTTGTGCGTGCGTGCCGCCCACGCGCAGCACCTCCAGCGCGTAATAGTGGTTCTGCGGGATATGGCCGAAATTGCCATCGGCCGCCGCGATGGAGGCCACCGCCTGCGTCAGCACGCCCGTGGAGACGCCCGCGCCGCCGTATTCGCGCGGAATGGTGATGCCCCACAGCCCGCTCTGGCTGAAGCGCTCGACCTCGGCCCAGGGCAAAATGCGCTCGCGGTCACGTTGCTGCGCTCCGGGCGCGATGGCCGCGGCGAATGTCTGGGCCGCCTGCAGCGCCTCGGCCTCGTCGCGGATGCGATGGGCCGGCGCCTGCGGCAGCGCAGCCGGCTCCGGATGGCTGCCGATGGCGTACGACAGCGGTGCGGCCACGGCGGAATGCTCCGATGGGGAATGCTTGGTCATGGGTTTTCCTTCTCCCTCTGCGTTCGGTTCTCTGCGCTCAGTTCCATTGGTGGCGCCGGGGCGCCACGCCGTTGAGCAGGTAATTGCCCAGCAAGTGGTATTTCCAGCGCACCGGGTCGTGCAGCGTGTGCACGCGGGCATTGCGCCAATGGCGATCGAGGTTGTGGGCAGCGCGCGTGGCCGAGGAGCCCGCCAGCGCGAAGAGCTGCTCGCTGGCATGCAGCGCCGCCTCGGTCGTCAGGATCTTGGCTTCGGCCACCGCCACCGAAGCCTGCGCGCTGGCCTCGGCATCGACCGGGCCAGCCGCAAGCGCATCCAGCCGCCGCGCCGTCTCCAGCAGCACGGCATGGGCAGCATCGACCTCGATCTGCAACTGCCCCACCTCCTGGATGAGGTGCGGGTCCGCGCTGGCGCTGTCGACGCCGGAATCCATCCACGGCCGGCTTTTCTCGCGCACGAAGCGCAGCGCATCCTGCAGCGCCCCTTTCGCAATGCCGGCGTCGATGGCGGCCTGGATCAGTTGCGAAACCGGCCCCGAGAGCGTCGGCCGCTCGGCATGGCGCCAGACCTCCACCACATCCTCCGCCTCGACCGGCACCTGCTCGAACACCACGCTGCCGCTGGCGGTGGTACGCTGGCCGAAGGCGTCCCAGTCGTCGATGACCTGCACGCCCGGCGCATCGCGCCGCACCCAGACCTGCACGCCGCGGCCCTCCTCGTCCAGCGCCCGAAACGGAATCCAGTGCGCGAAGATCGCGCCGGTCGAGTAGAAACGGCTGCCGCTGACCCTCAGCCGCCCCTGCGCATCGCGCTGCAGGCGGGCCGTGACATCGGTGATGCGGGCGGCGCGGCTCTTGCGCTCCGGCCCCGCATTGCCCAGGCGGTGGCCCGCCAACACATCGGCAAACCAGCGGTGCTGCTGTGCCTCGGTGCCGGTGTCCTTGAGGTTCTGGATGATGGCGAAATGGTTCTGCGGAATCTGCCCGAGCGACGGATCGGCTGCGCAGATGGTGGCGAACACCTGTGCCAGGGTCTCGTTCGAGGCACCCAGCCCGCCATGCGCCTTCGGGATGGTGATGGTGCCCAGGCCACTGGCGGTGTAGCGCTCGATCTCGTCCCAGGGCAGGCGGCGCTCGCGGTCGCGCTCGGCGGCGCCGGCGCGGAATGCCTCGGCCAGTTCGGCAGCGCTCTGCAAGGCCTCGGCCTCGCCGGCGATCCGGCGCGGCGGTCGTGGCGGCAAGGGCAGGTGCGTGGCAGCGTCTGCCCTGGTGGAAATCGGTTCTGCGGGCAATGCGCTGCCCTGAGCATCCGCGTGTGTCATTCGGTGCCTCATCAAACAGGGGTCAAAACGGGTGGAAGTCATGGCAGCGGCGCAAGCCGCTGGCCTGTTCCCGCCAGGACCACATGGGCCTGCGGGTCGCTCCCGCGGCGGCGCGGGAACGGTCAGAAAAGCACCGCCGGGTGCGCGCCGCCGCTCAGCGGTTGCGCAACCAGCGCGCGTAGTAATCGCCGCTGGCCTGCACGATGGTCACCAGCGCGATCAGCACGGCGATGACGATCAGCATCACCTGCGTGTCAAAGCGCTGGTAGCCGTAGCGGATTGCCAGGTCGCCAAGCCCGCCGGCACCCACGGCCCCGGCCATTGCCGAAGAGCTGATCAGCGCCACCAGCGTGATCGTGAAGCCGCCGATGATCCCCGGCAGCGCCTCGGGCAGGTAGACGTGGCGGATGATGTGCCACTTCTTGCAACCCATCGCCTGCGCCGCCTCGATCAGGCCCGGATCAACCTCGCGCAGGCTCACCTCCGCAATCCGCGCAAAGAACGGCGTGGCGCTGATCGCCAGTGGCACGATGGCCGCCCACACGCCGATCGTCGTGCCCGCCACCAGCCGCGTGAATGGAATCAAGGCCACCAGCAGCACGATGAAAGGCGTGGCACGAAAGCCGTTGACCACGCTGCCGACCACACGATTGACCTTGGGCGATTCGAGAAAGCCGCCCGGCGCGGTGACGATCAGCAAAATGGCCAATGGCACCCCGGCGGCAAAGGCGATGCCGGCCGATACGCCGACCATGGTCAGCGTATCGAGCAGGGCCTGCCAGTAGCGTTCAATGGGAATGGACAGATTCAGGGACATAACCGAGCACCTCGATATGGTGGGCAATGGCACCCGCGCCTTGCGTGAGTGCATGGAGGTCGGGCAGCACCGCCGCGCCATCGACGGCCAGCAACAGGCGCCCGTGCGCGTGGCCCTGGATGCGGTCGACACCGCCGTGCAGCAGCCGCACACCAGGCAGCGCCTGGCCGATGCGCACGAGGTCGGGCTCCAGCCCTCCCTCGCCGCTGTAGGAGAGCTGCAGGATCTGTTCGTAGCGCCCCGCCTGTGGCGCCTCTTTGACCAGCCGCGTCTGCAGGTCATCGGGCAGGCCATGCTGCAGCGGCGCCAGCAAGGCCCTGGTGGCCTCGTGCTGCGGTGCCCCGAAAACCTTCCAGACTGCGCCCAGCTCGGCAATCCGCCCTTGCTCGAGCACCAGCACCTGGTCCGCAATTTCCCTGATCACGCTCATCTCGTGGGTGATCAGGATCACCGTGATGCCCAGACGCCGGTTGATGTCCCGCAGCAGTTGCAGTATGGATTGCGTGGTCTCCGGGTCCAAGGCCGAGGTGGCTTCGTCACACAGCAGGATCTCCGGGCCGGTGGCGAGCGCACGGGCAATGCCCACGCGCTGCTTTTGCCCGCCCGAGAGACGCGCCGGGCGCACGTGGTGCTTGTCCTGCAGGCCCACCAGCGCCAGCAGTTCGTTCACGCGCCGCGTGACTTCGGCCCGGGGCACTCCCGCCACCTGCAGCGGCAGCGCCACGTTCTCGTACACGGTCTTGGCCGAGAGCAGGTTGAAGTGCTGGAAGATCATGCCGATGCGCCGGCGCAGCGCAACGAGTTCGGCCTCGCCCAGCGTGCCAATGTCCACGCCGTCGACGATCACCTGTCCGCTGCTGGGTTTCTCCAACCGGTTGATGGTGCGCAGCAGGCTCGACTTGCCCGCGCCGCTGCGTCCGATGATGCCGAATATGCTGCCTGCGGGCACCTCCAGGCTGATGTCCGCCAGCGCATGCACGGCCCCGCCGGACGATGGGTAGAACTTGGAGACCTTCCTGAACGACACCGCGCCACCGGCTGCCGCAGCCTGAGGCCCGACCTCGCCCGGGCCTGATGCGGCAGGCGCTGCGGACGCGTCATCGGCGTCAACGAACACCTCGGCCAGATGGTCCAGGCTGCGGCGCAATGCGAATGAACTTGACATGGGATGCTCTCCTGCCCTGGTCTCAGCGCTGCCAGGGCAGCGTGTAGAGGTTCTTGTTGTGGTCGAAACGCGCATCGATCACCTCGCGCACCTTCGGCGAGTTCTGGAACAGCTCGACGAAACGGCGCAGTCGGGGCTCGTCCTTGCGGTCCGAGCGCGCTGCAAACCCCATGGCGTAATAGGTATCGGCGATGCCCGAATACACCAGCGCCTCGCTGGCCTGCTCCTTCTTGCCGGCGTTCACGAAGTAGCTGGGCCAGACCACCGCCAGGTCCACATCCTGCAGCGAATGGATGAGCTGCGGGCCTTCGATCTCGAAGAGGCGGAGGTGTTTCGGATTGCCCACCACGTCATTGACGGTGGCGCCCGTGTCCTCGCCATTCCTGAGCGTGATCAGCCCGGCCTTTTGCAGCAGCAACAGTCCACGCCCCTGGTTCACCGGGTCATTGGGCACCGACACCCGCGCGCCATCGGGAATAGCATCGAGCGACCGGATCCGGTTCGAATACAGGCCGATGTTCTGCAGCAGGCCCAGGCCGATCAGCTCGATCCGGTAGCCACGCTCGCGCACGGCGTTCTCCAGAAAGGCCTGGTGCTGGAAGAAGTTCAGATCGATGTCGCCGTTGTTCAAGGCTTCGTTGGGCAGCGTCCAGTCGGTGAACTCGATCAACCGCACGTCCAACCCCTGCTCCCTGGCCTCGGCAACCAGGGCTTCGACGGCATCCGAGGTGGCGCCCGGCGTCGAGCCGACCCGCACGATCTCGCTGGCATGGCCAGCGGCGGCCAAAGCCATTGCCCCCAGCCATACCAGCCACGACTTGCATTTGAATGGCATCCGCACTCCTTTCACGTCATTGCGCGCTCTTGATGGCATCCACCGGTCTCACTTCTTCAGCCAGGCGAGCGTGTAGAGCCGGTCGTCATTGGAGAAGGCGCGGTGCGTCTCGTCCCTGACGGCCTGCGAGTTCTGGTAGATCTGGATGAACTTCTGCACCACCGGGTCCTGCACGCGGTCGTCCTTGACGACGAACTGGATGGCGAACTGCGCATCCTCGATGCCCGAGTACGCCAGGCCGCTGGACGGGTCGAAGGCCTTGGCGGCGACGATGAAGTGGGGGTACCCCTGCGCGATGTCCACATCCCCGGTGATGCGCACCAGTTGCGGCCCTTCCACTTCGGTGAAGCTCAGCTTCCTGGGGTTCTCGACGATGTCGTCGATGGTGCCCAGGTAACCGACATCGGGCTTGAGGGTGATCAGCCCCACCTTCTGCAGCAGCAGCAGGCCGCGCCCCTGGTTGACCGGGTCATTGGCGATGCCGACCTTGCCGCCCTGCGGCACCTGCCCGACCGATGGATGCTTGAGCGAATACAGGCCCACATTGGCCAGGATGCCGGTGCCCGCGCTGGCGAGCTTGAAGCCGTTCTTCTGCACCGCGTTGTCGAGGAAGGGCTGGTGCTGGAAGTAGTTGATGTCGATGTCGCCGCTGTTGACCGCTACATTGGGCGTGGTCCAGTCGGTGAATTCGATCACCTCCACGTCGATGCCCTGCGTCTTCGCATCCTTGGCCGCCACGTTGATCGAATCGGCATAGGCGCCCGGCACCACGCCGATGCGCAGCTTGTCGGCCGCCACCGCAGGCAGCACCGCCAGGGCCAACGCACTGACGGCAAGAAAACGGCGAATGTCTCTGATCATCTTCCCAATCCTTCTGAATGAATGGCATGCAATTCGCTGCGAGCGCAGGGAGAAGCCTGCTTGCAAGACGGCACCCCACCATGAACAAGGCCCCGATTGAACCGGCAAAGCCCGGTCGGCGCCACGACAGTTTTCTCATTTGCTTATGCGCCGCAAATGAAATTCAAGCCATTGAATGAAAAGACATTTTTTGCGATGACCGCATATACTCATATGCCGATTCGCATATGCCGCGCCGGCACCTGCACCGAACACGTCCACCACGGTGCCGCACCGCCACCGATGGCTGTAGCGCGGCATTGTTCGGTCCGGCTGGACAATGCATCCAGGCCCGGACGGTTTATCTGTGCGTCCCTTGCCTCTACGCTGGCTGCCTCATCCACCCATGCACTGTCACATCAAGGAGTCTTTCGCATGAGCCAGCATTCCATCGAGGGCAAGGTCGTCCTCATCGCCGGGGGCGCCAAGAACCTGGGCGGCCTGATCGCGCGCGACCTGGCCGCCCACGGCGCCAAGGCCGTGGCCATCCACTACCACAGCGACAGCAGCAAGGCTGACGCCGATGCCACCGTGGCGGCCATCGAAGCAACCGGCGCCAGAGCCGTGGCGCTGCAGGCCGATCTCGGCAGCGCCGCCGCCGTCGAAAAGCTGTTCACCGAGGCTTTCGTGGCAGTTGGCCGCCCCGACATCGCCATCAACACCGTCGGCAAGGTGCTCAAGAAGCCCATTGCCGAGACCAGCGAGGCCGAATACGACGAAATGGCGGCCGTCAACAGCAAATCGGCGTTCTTTTTCCTGAAGGAAGCGAGCCGCCACGTCAATGACCACGGCAAGGTGATCACGCTGGTGACCTCGCTGCTGGGCGCCTTCACGCCCTTCTATGCCTCTTACGCAGGCACCAAGGCGGCGGTGGAACACTTCACCCGCGCGGCCGCCAAGGAGCTGGGCGCTCGCGGCATCTCGGTCAATGCGGTCGGTCCGGGCCCGATGGATACGCCCTTCTTCTATGGTCAGGAAAGCGCCGAGGCCGTCGCCTATCACAAGAGCGCCGCCGCACTCTCGCCCTGCTCGCCCACCGGGCTGACCCAAATCGAGGATGTCGTGCCGTTCATCCGCCACCTCGCCAGCGACGGCTGGTGGATCACCGGCCAGACCATCCTGATCAACGGCGGCTACACCACCAAGTAAGCGGCCAGCGGCAGGCCGCAAGAGCGTGACAAGGCGCTGATAGCCCCCGGGCGCTTGCGGTGATTTGCGGCGATTTGCGGCTATCCTTGCCGCACCGCGGTTTTCATGGGTGACAAACCGCGGCCGCAACACCAGCCGGCAGTCAGCATGAATCCCTTGGAGCAGTACCGCGTGTTTGTCCAGGTGGCGGAGATGGGCAGCTTCATCAAGGCGGCCCACGCTCTGGACCTGCCACGCGCCACCGTATCGGCAGCCATCCAGCAATTGGAGAGCCGCCTGGCGGTGCGCCTGCTCAACCGCACGACCCGCCAGGTCAGCCTCACGGACGATGGCAGCCAGTTGATGGAACGCCTGCGCCCGCTGCTGGCCGAGGCCGAGAACATCGAGCAGATGTTCCTCGGCCCGTGCCAGCAGGAAGAGGTTGCGGGCCGCCTGCACATCAACGCACCCAGCCGCATCGCACGCCGCCTGATCGCCCCGGCGCTGCCGGGGCTGCTGCGCCGCCATCCGCAGCTGCAACTGGTGCTGGGTTCGAGCGACCGCACCACCGATCTGGTGCGTGACGGCGTCGATTGCGCCGTGCGCATCGGTCCGTTGCAGGACAGCAGCCTGGTGGCCCGGCCACTGGGGCAGCTCGAACTCATCAACTGCGCCAGTCCGGCCTATCTGCGCAACCACGGCGAACCGCACAGTCCGGCTGAACTGCGCGAAGGCCATTGCTGCGTGGGCTATGCCTCGCCACGCACCGGCCGTGCGATGCCCTGGGAATACCGGAACGCGGATGGCCACGACCAGGCCCTGTCGCTGCCCAGCCGGGTGCTCACCAACTCGGCCGAGAACTACATTGCCTGCTGCATCGCCGGGCTCGGGCTGATCCAGATCCCGCGTTTCGATGTGCAGCATTTGCTCGGCCGCGGCGCGCTGGTGGAAGTCATGCCCGCGCACCGCGCCGCGCCCATGCCGGTGTCGCTGGTCTATCCGCACCGGCGCCAGCGCTCGCGGCGCCTGGCCGTCTTCGAGTCATGGCTGCAGGATTTGCTGCGCCAGAACGCCGCACTGATCGCAGATGGCACGATGCAGTAACACCCAGGGCGCGTCTCTCGTGAAAAAAGCGGGCTTTCGCCCGCTTTCCCGCCACCTTTGCGTCACCGGCCGGGCGAGCGCGCCGGGAGCGTGTTCAAAGTCTCGCCACGCACCCGATGCGCAATGGCTTCAGCCGCTGCGCCGCTGCGATGCCAGCCGGCGGATGATGGCCACCAGTTGGTCGATCTCACCAAAGGTGTTGTAGAACGCCAGCGAGGGCCGCACCGCCGTCTCCACGCCAAAGCGGCGCAGGATCGGCTGGGCGCAGTGGTGGCCGGTGCGCACCGCAATGCCTTCGCTGTTGAGCACCTGGCCAACTTCATCGGTGCTGTAGCCATCGAGCACGAAAGACAGCACGCTGGCCTTGCCAGGCACCGTGCCGATCAGCCGCAGGCCGGGAATGGCACCCAGTTGCGCCATGCCGTAATCGACCAGCGAATGCTCGTACTGGCTGATGTTCTCGATGCCCAGGCGCTCGACATACTCCAGTGCCGCTCCCAAGCCCACCGCATCGGCGATGTTGCCGGTGCCGGCCTCGAAGGTGTTGGGCAGCGGCTGGAACACCGTTTTCTCGAAAGTCACGTCGGCAATCATGTTGCCGCCCCCCTGCCAGGGCGGTGTGTCTTCGAGCACCGCACGGCGGCCCCACAGCACGCCGATGCCGGTCGGGCCAAAGATCTTGTGCCCGGAGAACACGAAGAAATCGGCACCGAAGTCCTGCACGTCGACCGGCGTATGCGCGATCGACTGCGCGCCATCGATCACCGTGGTGATGCCGCGGCGCTTGGCGATCTCGACGATCTGCTTGACCGGAACCACCGTGCCCAGCGTGTTGGAGACATGCGCGACCGAGACGATCTTGGTGCGGTCGTTGATCAGCTTCTGGTACTCGTCCAGCCGCACCTGGCCCTGGTCATCGACCGGAATCACGCGCAGCTTGGCACCCTTGGCCTGCGCCAGTTGCTGCCACGGCACGATGTTGGCGTGGTGCTCCAGGTGGCTGACGATGATCTCGTCGCCCTCGCCCACGTGCTGGCCGCCCCAGGCCTTGGCCACCAGGTTGATGGCCTCGGTGGTACCGCGCAGGAAGATCACCTCGTTGACGTCGGGCGCGTTGATGAAGCGCCGCACGACCTCGCGGGCGTGCTCGTAGGCGTCGGTGGCGCGCGCCGCCAGCTCATGCGCGGCGCGGTGGATGTTCGAGTTCTCGTGCTCGTAGAAGTGCGAGATGCGCTCGATCACCTGGCGCGGCTTGTGCGTGGTGGCGGCGTTGTCCAGCCACACCAGTTGCTTGCCGTTGACACGTTCGGAGAGGATCGGAAAATCCCTCCGCACGGCGTTGACGTCGAATGCCGGGCGGTGGCCCCGCTCGGCCTGTGGCACCGCCTGCGCCCCGCCGTGGGGGTGGGGCTTGGCCGGCGTCACATAGCCACTGGGCAACACCACCGAATCGACGAAATAGTACTGCGGCGCACCAGCCGGCGCGGCACTCGCCGACGCGCTGTCCGCGCCTGGCAGGTTCGACGGCACCGAGGGCACGGCCTGCTGGCCCTGCCCATTGAGCGCCGCAATGGCCTGGCGGCTCAACGCGTCCAGCCCGAACCCGCCTGCGGCGGGCGCCGCAGGCGCGTCCGTGCCGGCGCCGCCGGGCGACGGCACACCATAGTCATCGCCGGAAAAGTAGAACGGCGCGGCGCCGCCGGCAGGGTGCTGGGCCGCGGCCGCGCCGGTGCCCGCATGCGCCTCTGGCACACCGGCGGTGATGCCGCCGAGCTTGGGCTCGTAGGCCGGCAGGCTGGTATAGGCCTTGTCCGGCACGCCATTGCCGGCCTGCGCATGCGGCAAGGCCACGCCGGCGCGATTGCCCAGCGACAGCACCTGCGCATGCGAAGAGGGGATGAAATTGGCCCCCGGCACCTGTCCCTGCGGGATTGGCGTGCCAGGCACATTCGGCGAGGTACCGGACGGGCTGGCCAGCGGCGAGCCGCCCGGCGCCAGATTGGCCTGGGGCTGTTTGCCGAACGGCAGCTCGTTGCTGACGGTACCTGCGCTGGCCGGCACCGTCAGCGGCGTGACGCCCGCGCCGCCGCTGGCCGACTGCAGGCCGGCCGGCGACCCGGCCTCCCCCGGCAGGGCCCGGAAGAACGCCGTGGCCAACTGCGCCAACGCAGTCGGATCGATCGGCGTCTCCGGTGCCTGCGGGAGCGCTGCGGCGTCGCGCGCATCCGCGCTGCCAGCCCCGGCTGGTTTGGAGGTTGCGGTAGAAGTCAAGACACTTCCCCCCGGTTACTTGTAGGTGTCGAGCACGGAATAGTCGTGGTACCTGTTGATCTCGACGTCGTCGAGCACGGCCAGCGCATCGGGCGTGAGCACGGCCAGCGAGCAGTACAGCGAGATCAGATAAGACGCGATGGCGTGGTTGTTGATGCCCATGAAACGCACCGACAGGCCCGGGCTTTGCTCGCCCGGCAGCCCCGGCTGGAACAGCCCCACCACGCCCTGGCGGCGATCGCCCACGCGCAGCAGCAGGATCTTGCTCTTGCCGTCGGCCACCGGCACCTTGTCCGACGGGATCAGCGGAATGCCGCGCCAGGTGATGAACTGCGAACCGAACAGGCTCACCGTCGGCGGCGGCGTGCCGCGGCGCGTGGCCTCGCGGCCGAAGGCGGCAATCGCCAGCGGGTGGGCCAGGAAAAAGGCCGGTTCCTTCCAGACCTTGGTCAGCAACTCATCGAGGTCGTCCGGCGTCGGTGCGCCCGAGAGCGGGAAGATGCGCTGCTCGTCCGTCACCTGTGCCAGCAGGCCATAGTCGGGGTTGTTGATCAGTTCGCTTTCCTGATTTTCCTTGATCGTCTCGATCGTCAGACGCAATTGCTCCTTGATCTGGTCGTGCGGGCTGCTGTAGAGGTCGGAGATGCGAGTGTGCACATCCAGCACGGTGGAGACGGCGTTGAGGAAGTACTCGCGCGGCTTTTCGTCGTAGTCGACATAGGTGCGCGGCAGCTGGTTCTCGTGCTCCTTGGCAGTGCAGGTGACCTTGATGTTCTCGGGGTTCTTGACCTGGTTGACCCGATAGATGCCCGCCTCGACCGGCACCCACTGCAGCAGGTGCGTCAGCCACCGCGGCGTGATGGTGGCCAGTTGCGGGGCGGTCTTGGTGGCGTTGGCCAGTTGTCTTGCGGCGTTGTCGCCAAGGGCGGTGGTGCCGCCAACGGTTGCGCTCATGGCAGTGCTCTCCGGTTGATTCAGAAGAAGGAAAGGGAAAAGGAAGAGGAAAAGAAAAAGGCGGATCAGGATGAAAGCCATTGAAGGCCATCGGCTCGATCACCCGAACAGCGATAGTGTCCCGACTGGCTCTGCACCGCTCAACCGGCTATCACCACCAAAACATTGCCAAAAGAAATATGTTTATACCGATTAGTCATATTCATAGGGGTTATTCATGGCCATCGCATGAAGCACGCAATGCCAGTCCCCCCCGTCAGCGTCTGCCATCTTCGTCCGGCAAGGATGAAGGCCGCAGCGCCGGCGGCGCGGAAGGCCTGGCGCGCAGACGTGCAATGGTCTCGCACTGCGCAAACAGATCGACGACGCTGACATCGAGCGCCTGCGCGATCTTCTGCGCCGTCACGACCGAAGCCACGACACGGCCACGCTCGACTTCCCCGACGTAGGAGCGGTTGAGGCCCGAGCGCTCGGCCAGTTCCTCCTGGGACCAGCCCTGCTTCTCGCGCAGCTGGCGCACCGCGATGCCGAGGTTTTCCACGAGAAGTGCCTTCAGGCCCGTGCTGGCATCGGCTCGGGCCTGCCCTTGCTTGACGGCAAAAGACAGCGGGGGAGAGAGGCTTGCAGAGGTCATGCTCATCCTTTGTACGGGTGCTGTCAGCTGGATCCAGGTTCGTCGCGCTGTTCCCGGCGCAGGCTGGCCTGCGACACACTGCCGCCGGCCGGAACACTCTCGGTAACCCAGACGTTGCCGCCGATCACGGCGCCCTTGCCCAGCGTCACGCGGCCGAGAATCGTCGCCCCGGCATAGATCACCACCCCGTCCTCGACGATGGGATGGCGCGGTTCCCCCTTGCGCAGATTGCCGGCCTCGTCGGTGGCGAAGCGCTTGGCGCCGAGCGTGACGGCCTGATAGATGCGCACGTTCTCGCCGATGCGTGCAGTCTCGCCGATGACGACGCCAGTGCCATGGTCGATGAAGAAGCCGGCGCCGATCTCCGCGCCGGGATGGATGTCGATGCCGGTGCGGCTGTGGGCCTGCTCGGCGATCAGCCGCGCCAACAGGCGCAGGCCGTGCTGATAGAGCACGTGCGCCACGCGATGGTGAATGATCGCCTGGATGCCCGGATAGGACAGCAAAATCTCGTCGACGCTCAGTGCCGCCGGATCCCCCTTGAAGGCGGCCACCACGTCGCTGTCGAGCAAGCGCCGGATGGCCGGTAGCTGCGCCGCCAGCGCGCCCACTGCTGCACCGGCACGGTCGCTGATGGCCTGGGCATCCGCCTCGCCGTTGCGGGCATTGAACGCCAGTTCCAGCCGTGCCTGGCGCTGCAGCGAATGCAGCGCCGCGCCCAGCGTGTAACCGACGTAGTAATCCTCATTCTCGTGGTGCAGGTCCTCCGGGCCCAGCCGCATCGGAAACAGCGCGCCCTTGAGCTGCTCGATGATGTGACGCACCGCCTCGGGCGATGGCAGCTCGCGCGCGGACGGGTCCCTCACCCGACTCTGGGAATCGCGCCAATCGTCGCGCACCTGGTGCAGTGCCTGGACGATGGCCTGGATATCGTAGTTCGCCATGTTTTTCTTTTCATGCGGAGACGAAAGCCAGCCGCGCCGATCGGCGCGGCTGGGCAGGCCCCGTCTTCAGTCCTGTATCCAGGGCAGGCCGTGAAAGCGCCAGCCGTCGCCGTGACCGCGCTGGCCGCTGGCATCGATCTCGCCCTCGAAACCCTCGAGCACATTGAACACATGGGTGAATCCGGCCTGGGTCGCCGCCTTGGCGGCCAGCACCGAACGCTTGCCCGAACGGCACAGCAGCAGCGCCACCGCCTCCTTGCCGCCATGCGAGGCCAGCTTGGCTTCCAGCTCGCGCACGAAGCGCGGATTGCGCGTCAACGCGGTGCCCGTGGCCCAGGCCACATGCACACTGCCGGGCACGCGACCGACGAAGGCCAGCTCCTCGCCAGACCGCACATCCACCAGCACGGCATCCCCCGCCTGCGCCAGCGACCAGGCCTCCTGGGGCGTAACGCCGCCGGCATAGCCCAGTTGCTCGCGTTCGGCCTCTGCCAGCCGCTCTTCCAGAATTCCGGCCAGCCGGCTCTCCACTACCTCTTCAGTCATGTCGTGATCTCCTGTGTCGATGAACGACGGTCGCTGCCCCCAATCCTTGTTCGAGGAAGCTTGCCGTCTATGACCAGCAAGAATTTAAGACTGCAGGCTCAAAACTCAAAAGACTAAAAAATCTTATTTAAATCAAAAAAAAGAATATAGAACACATCAGAACGTCCAAGACCACCAATATCGTCGACAAATGCAACCATCTCATCGCATCTTTTCCAATATTCATCCTTTTTGTCGTCAAAATTCATTTATATCAACATAGCCGGCACCCCTTGTTCGGACACGCAGGCGACCGTGGCCATGCCAAGGCGATCCATGCGAAGATGGCGCCTGGGTGCCAGACAGCACATACACCACCGCCGATTCCCTTCCCAGAAGCACCTTCGACATGGCCACTTCCTCCCAGACCCGTGCACAAGCTGCGGATGCCATGAATCCCGCCAGCATCTCCAACCGCCTCAACTGGCTGCGCGCCGGTGTGCTCGGAGCCAACGACGGCATCGTCTCCACGGCGGGCTTGGTGCTGGGCGTGGCCGGAGCAAGCACCTCGCAGTCGGCCCTGCTGGTGGCCGGCGTTGCTGGGCTGGTATCGGGCGCGCTATCGATGGCGGCGGGCGAATATGTATCGGTAAGCACCCAGCGCGATACCGAAAAGGCCGCCATCGCCCAGGAAAAGGACGAACTGGCCGCATTGCCACAGGCGGAGCTGGCCGAGCTCGCCACGCTGCTGGAGCAAAAGGGCCTGAGCCATGGGGTCGCGCAGCAGGCGGCCTGCGAGCTGACGCGCCACAACGCCTTGGCCGCCCACGCGGAGATGGAATTGGGCATCAAGCCCGGTCACTACACCAACCCATGGCAGGCCGCGGCGGCCTCCGCGCTGTCGTTCTCGATCGGCGCCCTGGTGCCGCTGCTGGCCGTGGCACTGGCACCGGCCGGTCCACGGTTGCCGATTGCGGTTCTGGCCGTTGCCATGGCGCTGTCGGTGACCGGCCTGGCGTCCGCAAAGCTTGGCAATGCGGCCATGCTGCCGGCGCTGGTGCGCAACGTCGGCGGTGGCCTGCTGGCCATGGGCGTGACCTTTTACGTGGGCCGACTGGTCGCGCCGCTGCTGGCGGCTTGAGCCTTCGCCAGGCCCGCCTGCTCAGACGGGGTAGATCGCGCCCAGCACCCGCGCCCCGCGCGCATGCGTGGCTCCCGGCTCATTGCCCGCCAGACCCAGCAAGCATTGGCGTGCCAGCCAGGCAAAAGCCATGGCCTCGACCCGGTCGGGCGCAATCCCCCAGTCCGCGGTCGACTGCACCTGCACATCCGCACCCAGGTGATGTTGCAGACGCCGCATCAGGTGCCGGTTGTAGGCACCGCCACCACATACGCCCAGTGTGGCCAGTTCGCTGCCGTGGCGCCGCAGGGCCTGGGCACAGGAAACAGCCGTCAGTTCCGCCAGACTGGCCTGGACATCGCGCGGATCGAGGGCCGGCAGGCGCGCCAGATGTGCCTCGAGCCAGCCCAGGTTGAAATGGTCCAGCCCCGTGCTCTTGGGCACCGCTGCGGCAAAGTACGGATCACCCAACATGGCCTGCAGCAAGGCCGGCTCCACCACACCTCCGGCAGCCCAGTCGCCATCGGCATCAAAAGCCTGGCCGGTGTGCCGCTGGCACCAGGCATCGAGCAGGGTGTTGGCGGGCCCGCTGTCGAAGCCCTGGGTGCGGCCATCGGCAAACAGCAGACTCAGGTTGGCAATGCCGCCCAAGTTGAGCACCGCCATGCCCTGCTTTGCTGTGCCGAACACGGCACGATGAAAGGGCGGCACCAACGGCGCGCCCTGGCCACCAGCGGCCATGTCGCGGCGGCGGAAATCGGCCACCACGGCAATGCCCGTCTGCTCCACCAGCAAAGCCGGATTGTTGAGCTGGATGGTATAGCACTCACGGGCCTGCCCGGCATTAGGGTGATGGCGCACCGTCTGCCCATGCGCACCGATCGCGCGCACCGCGCTGGCGGCAACACCGGCATCCCTGCACAGGGTCTGCACAACCTCGGCATAGGTCTGCGCCAACGTATTGGCGGCCACGGCTGCAGTGTGCAGTTCATCATTGCCAGGCTGGTTGAGGCGCCGCAGGCTGGCCACCAGTTCCGGCGCCAGAGGCCCATGCACATGGGCGAGGCACTGCACCCGCAACGCCCCCTGTCCTTCCTGCCCGCCGCTGGCGGCCACGAAGCGCACCAGCACGCCGTCCACGCCATCGAGTGAAGTGCCAGACATCAGGCCGATGTAACAGCCATCCCGATCCGCCATGCCGTCCATTCGCATCCATCCCATTTGCCGTATTCCATTGGGCTGTCATTTTCTCAGAGCGTGTTCAAAGTCTCGACACGCTTGCCGTTGTGCCAGAGAAATCGTGGCGGCAAGGCGCAAAACGCAGCCGAGCTGGTTGCCCGACGAGGGTTCGCAACGCCGCGGGCGCGGTTTTCCAGATGCTACCCGAAGGGCATGGTACAGCCATGCGGCTGCGTGGCGAGGCTTTGACCAGGCGCTCAGAAGCCAAGCATGATTTCTACATGCTCACATGCCCCACATGCTCCGACTGCCCGCCAAGAGGTCGAATACGCACCTGGCAGCGACGTGCAAACCGTGCCCGATAATCACACCCCATGATCACGCTGAAGAATATCGTCCTGCGCCGCGGCGCCAAGGTGCTGCTCGAGGGCACCTCCGTCACCATCAACCCGGGGGAACACGTCGCGCTGGTGGGCCGCAATGGCGCGGGCAAGTCATCCCTGTTCGCACTGCTGAACGGCAACCTGCACGAGGATGGCGGCGAGTTCAGCATTCCCCGCCACTGGCACATGGCCCAGGTGGCCCAGAACATGCCCGAAACCGAGGAAAGCGCCACCGACTTCGTGGTGGCGGGTGACGCCCGGCTCGTCGCGCTGCAGGCCGCCTTGCAAGAAGCCGATGCCAGCGGTGACGGCATGGCCATCGCCCAGGCCCACACCGAACTGGCCGATGCCGGCGCCTATGACGCCCAGGCCCGCGCGCAAGCGCTGATCCTCGGGCTGGGCTTTGCACCGGACGAACTCGAACGCCCCGTCAACAGCTTCTCGGGAGGCTGGCGCATGCGCCTGCAACTCGCCCGTGCACTGATGGCACCCAGCGACCTGCTGCTGCTCGACGAGCCCACCAACCACCTGGACCTGGATGCGCTGGTGTGGCTGGAGGGCTGGCTGGCACGTTACCCGGGCACCTTGGTCGTCATCAGCCACGACCGCGAATTTCTCGATGCCGTCACCCAGGTCACGCTGCACCTGGAGCACCAGGGCCTGACCCGCTATGGCGGCAACTACAGCTACTTCGAGGAACAGCGCGCCCTCAAGCTGGAGCAGCAGCAGGCGGCCTACTCGCGCCAACAGGGCCAGATCGCCCACCTGCAAAAATTCATCGACCGCTTCAAGGCCAAGGCCACCAAGGCCAAACAGGCGCAAAGCCGCGTCAAGGCGCTCGAGCGCATGGAACGCATCGCCCCGGTGCTGGCCGAGGCGGAATTCAGCTTCGAATTCGAAGAGCCGCTGCAGCTGCCCAACCCGATGCTGGCCATCCGCGACGCCGAGATGGGCTACCAGAGCAAGGATGGCAGCACGCGCAAGACCATTCTGCGCGGCGTCAATGCCTCGATACTGGCCGGCCAGCGCATCGGCATCCTGGGCGCCAACGGCCAGGGCAAGTCGACCTTCATCAAGTCGGTGGTCGGTGACATTCCGCTGCTCTCGGGCGAGATCACCCAGGGCAAGGGCCTGGCGATCGGCTACTTCGCCCAGCAGGAACTGGATGTGCTGCGCGAGGACGAGAACCCGCTGCAGCACTTCATGCACATGGCCCGCCAGTATGGCACCGAGGCGCCCAATGCCACGCGCGAGCAGGACCTGCGCAACTTCCTCGGCCGCTTCCAGTTCAGCGGCGACATGATGGCGCAGCCGGTCGGCTCGATGAGCGGCGGCGAGAAGGCCCGCCTGGTGCTGGCCATGCTGGTCTGGCAGCGCCCCAACCTGCTGCTGCTCGACGAGCCCACCAACCACCTGGACCTCGTCACCCGCGAGGCCCTGGGCATGGCGCTCAATGGCTTTGACGGCACGCTGATGCTGGTCAGCCACGACCGCGCACTGCTACGCGCTGTCTCCGACGATTTCTGGCTGGTCAGCGAAGGCCGCGTGCGCCCCTTCGATGGCGATCTGGAGGATTACCAGCAATACGTGCTGGAGCAGCAGCGCAGGCAACGCGCCGAACTGGCCAAATCGGCCCAGTCGGCCCCGCTCACACAGCGTGTGGCGCAATCCGACGACGCCGCCCCGGTAGCCGGCAGCGGCGCGGCGCCCAATCAGAAGGAACTGCGCCGGCAGGAAGCCCAGGCGCGCCAGAAGCTGCTGGAGCAGACGCGTCCGCTCAAGAAACGGCTGGAACAGCTGGAAAAACAGCTTGCCGCCTCGCAGGCGGACAAGCTGGCGCTGGAGCAGGAGTTGGCCGGCGGAGGTGCCTCCGCCCAGCAGTGGGCCGAGCAAGGCCGCAAGCTCAAGCAGCTGCAGGACGACATCGATGCCGCCGAGGAAGAGTGGCTGACGGTTTCCGAGACGCTGCAGGCACTGGCGCCACCCGATGCATGAGCCTCTGTTGGAACACAAAGATTTACAGCCTTCGCGGGATGGCCGCTGTCAACGCCACGACGGCAGCGGCGTTGAAGGTCCATGTGCCATTGAATGAACAAAGGACAGGACATGATCGACAAGAACACCACGAACAGCATCTGGCCCGACGACGAACGCGACCGCAAGCGTTGAGCACGGTGTGACCCGGCCCTGGCCGCATGCGCCATTAGCATTAGCCACCGGATATGCCGCATGGCACCGGCCTCCGCAATGCGTGCATCGCGGAATGCGCACAACAGAATCCGAACAGCACAACCCGAACAACAGCACAGGCCAAAGCCCCTGCAGCCCGCCATGGCGGGCTTTTTCTTTCCCGCTGCATCCCGGCGTCAAAGGGCCGCCGCCGACACGCCAACCAGCCATCGTCCCACAGGCGCCAAATGCTTACGGCGTTTACCCTTGCGACACGCAAGTCCATCCACAAGCCGGAGTTTGGGCTTAGCATAGATGACAAGTGCACTGCTGCCCAGGCGACAAGCACACCAACTATTTTTCCCATTCAAAGGAGAGCCCTCATGGCCATCACACTTCGCACCGCTTGCATGACCACCGCCATCGCAGCCAGTCTTGCCTTGGTCGGATGCCAGACCACCCAGCCCTATTACCAGCAACAGGGCAGTGCTGCGGTCGCACCGGCTCCCGCCAACACGCTCGAGTATGGCTATGTGACGCAGATCGACACCCTGCAGAACACTCATCGCGGCTCCACCGGTGCCGGCATCCTGCTGGGCGCCGTAGTCGGTGGCCTGCTGGGTAACCAGGTTGGCGGCGGCACGGGCCGCACCGCCGCCACGATCGCCGGCACCGTCGGTGGTGCCGTCGCTGGCAACACCATCGAAGGCCGCATGGATTCGGCCCAGCAAGGTCCTTATGGCTACCGCGTCACCATCCAGGTGGACAACGGCGCCTACCGCCTGTATGACGTGACCTCGCCCGGCGACCTGCGCGTGGGTGACCGTGTGCAGGTGCGCGACGGCCAGATCGCCCGTACCCGCTGAACGCGGCATGCCGCCGGGGCTTACTGCCGGCCGGCATCATTCTCCTATGCAAAGAGCGGCCCATGGCCGCTCTTTGTGCATGACGCAGGATTTCAATGCAAGGAGGGTGGCGGCTCGTCCGGCAGTTCCGGGGCAATCCGGAAAAAGCCCGCGCCGGCCGAGGCGGCCCGCTGTTCCGCCGGCGAGCTCGGGCGCACACTTTGCACCTTGGCATCGAGCCGCAATGCAATGCCGGCGAGCGGGTGATTGCCATCGAGTACCACATGCTCTGGATAGATCTCGGTGACCGTCAGCAGCAGAGTCGGATCCATGTCCTCCGAGAGGTGCCCATCCAGTGCCGAGGCCTCGAACACCATGCCTTCTTCCAGCTCCCTCGGAAAGAGGTCGCGCGGCTCGAGGAACACCAGGTTCTCGTCATAATCGCCAAACGCATGCTCGGGCTCCAGGTAGAGCGAAATGGCATCGCCCACCTGCTTGCCCTGCAGCGCCTCCTCAATGGTCGGCAGCAGGTCTGCGCCGCCCACGTAGAATTCCACCGGCTGATCCAGCGTGTCCAGCTCCTCGCCGAGACTGTCCTTGAGGGTCCAGGTCAGACCCACCACCGTCTTGTTCATGATTTGCATGCCGCGCATTGTCGCAGTTTTCAACCGGCCAGTCCCCTGACCCCAGCAGAAAGCCCATTCCGCCGTGACCGACGCCATTCTTCTTCCCCTGCCCTTGCTCGGCGGCCTCAGCGCCGCCGAATTCATGCAACGCTATTGGCAACGCAAGCCGCTGCTGATCCGTCAGGCCATCGCCGGCTTCAAGCCCCCCGTCGATGCCAAAGCCTTGTTCGCGCTGGCCGGCCGGGAGACGGTGGAGTCGCGGCTGATCCAGCACCACGGCAGCCACTGGAGCCTGCGGCACGGCCCGTTTCGCCGGCGCGAACTGCCAACCCTTTCTCAGGCTGCCTGGACCTTGCTGGTGCAGGGCGTGGACCTGCATGATCAGCGCACACACGCACTGCTGCAGCGCTTCAGCTTCATTCCGCAGGCACGGCTTGATGACCTGATGATCAGCTTTGCCACCGACGGTGGTGGCGTTGGCCCACATTTCGACAGCTACGACGTCTTCCTGCTGCAGGCACATGGCAAGCGCCGCTGGCGCATCGGCCGCCAAAAGGATATGCGCCTGCAGCCCGATGTGCCGTTGCGCATCCTGCAGAACTTCGAGCCCGAGCACGAATGGGTGCTCGAACCCGGCGACATGCTTTACCTGCCGCCGCGCTATGCGCATGACGGCATCGCCGAGGGCGACTGCATGACTTACTCGGTCGGCTTTCGCTCGCCCAAACGCGACGAACTGGGCGCCTCGCTGCTCGAGCGCCTCGCCGAATTCGCGCAGGACACTCCGGCCAGCACCCACGCGCTGGACGTACCGTTCTACCGCGACGCTGGCCAGCCAGCCGTCAGCGCCAGCGGCCTCATCCCAGAGACGCTGCAGACCTTCGCCCATGACGCGCTGGCGCGTGCGCTCAAGCAGCCCCACGTGGTTGAACAGGCTCTGGGCGAATACCTCAGTGAGCCCAAGCCGCAGGTCTTCTTCGACGAGGACGATGCGCCGGCCAACGGCGTGGCAGAGCCCGAGGCCGCCACCGCGGTGGTGCTCAGCCGCAAGACCCGCATGCTCTATGACCGCCGCTTTCTCTACATCAACGGCGAGAGCTACCGCTGCGCCGGCAGCGACGCCAGACACCTGCGCCAGCTGGCCGACCAGCGGCAGTTGCCGATTGCGCAGCTCGCGCGCATGAGCGGGGAGGCGCAGGAGATCGTGCAGGAATGGCATGACCAGGGCTGGTTGTTCTTCATCGATGCCGGACATGCAGGCTGAGCCAACGCAGCCGCAGGCTGGCGATGCCACCCTCGCCGGCCCGGCGCAATGGCAGGCGGCCCTGCTCGCCTGCATCGGCGCGGCCGCCGCTGCACCGGAAAGTCCCCTGGTGTTCTGCAGCCCCCGCTTCGCCGACTGGCCGCTGTCACAGACCCCAGTGCTGCAGGCCCTGCAGCACTGGGCCGGGCGCAACCGGCGCCTGGTGCTGATCGCCAACGAGTTCGACACGCTGGTGCGCCAGCAGCCACGCTTTCTGGCCTGGCGCCAGCAGTGGGACGCCATCATCACGGGCCGCAAAGTGATGCGATCTTTTCAAAACGACACCCCCAGCTTCGCATGGTGCCCGGCATACTCGGTGTGGCTGACCAACGCAGAGCGGCTGCGCGGCATCGCCGGCACCGATGCCGCCTGGCGCAGCCAGCTTGCCGAACTGGTCGACGAATGGCGCGAGCGCCGCTCCGTCAACGGATTCGCGGCCAGCACGTTGGGTCTATAGACGGCCTGCGGGCCGCTCATGCTTGAAAAGTCGGCTGCTTCCCATGGGGCTTGAGCCGGCCACCATTTCATTCGAAGTCATAGGAGGAATTATGAAGATGCATCACCTCATCGCCACGGCAGTGGCCGCCGCCGCCCTGGTCGCCTGCGGCAAGAAGGAAGAATCTGCGCCTGCCGCGCCGAGCACACCGCCGATCGAGCAACCGGCCCCCGCACCGGCACCGGCCCCCTCCAGCGAAGCCCCCGCCGTCTCGCCAGGCGAAACCGCCGGCAATGCTGCCAGCGCCGCCACCCAGGCCGCCAGCGAAGCGGCTGATGCAGCTGCACAGGCCAATTCGGCCGCGGCCCAAAGCGGCAGCAACACCGCTACCGAGGCGGCCAATGCCGCGCAGGATGCCGCAGGTGATGCTGCCAACGCTGCCCGCGACGCCGCCAACAGCGCCGCCGATGCGGCCACGACCGGCTCCGTCAACGCCGTTGACCAGGCTCAGCAAGCCCTCGACAACGCGCAACAGGCTGCTGACGAGGCCCGCAAGAAGGCAGAGGAAGCTGTCAGCGCCGCCAGCGGCACCCAGCCTCGATAAAGCCATCAAGAAAGTTCTGCGAAACTCTGCGGGAACACGCGCTGCATTCACCAGATGAATTTGCGCGTCAGCATGGGCTTGCAGACCTTCCACAAGGCGTACAAAACGGCGCCCGAGACAGCCACCCGGTTCTTGCAGTCCGGGTGGCTTTTTCTTTGCGGCGTATCAAGACCTCGGTAGAGCCAGGCGCCCGGTGCTGAGTACCGGCCCATTCTTCACGCACAATCCTTCAGCCGCCATTGCAGGTCCCGCCAATCGCAGCCATGCCATTCTCCCGCACCACCGGCACCTTCCAGAACACTCATGCCCGCCACGCCCACTGAGCATCCACCCCACGCCGACACGCCGTTCGAATGGATCGGTGGAGAGTCCGCCGTGAAGGCACTGGTCGAGCGCTTCTATGACCTGATGGACCTCGAGCCGGCCTACCAGGCCTTGCGCGCCAGCCACGGCGACAGCCTCGATGCGGCCCGGCAGAAACTGTTCTGGTTTCTTTGCGGCTGGCTGGGCGGGCCGGACCATTACATTGCGCGCTTTGGCCACCCGCGCCTGCGCATGCGCCACCTGCCCTTCTCGATCGGGATCCGTGAACGCGATGAATGGGTCGCCTGCATGGACCAGGCGATGCTGGAGACCTGCGTTCCGGAGGCGCTGCGCCAGCGCCTGGCCCAGAGCTTCATGCAGACAGCCGACTGGATGCGCAACCGCTGAAAAGCCGTCGTCCGTCGTCCCGCGGCTTCCCGCTGCCTCGCTGATCGTCGACGGGATCAGTTGCAGGAGCTCGCCAGCTCCTTGAGCGCGTCCACGTCGACGATGCGCACGTGGCGGTTGCGCACTTCGATCATGCCCGATTCGACCAGTTTGGAGAATGTGCGGCTGACGGTCTCGAGCTTGAGGCCGAGGTAGCTGCCGATCTCCTCGCGCGTCATCCGCAGCACCAGCTCGGATGATGAGAAGCCCCGCGCATTGAGACGCTGCACCATGTTGAGCAAAAAGGCCGCCACCCGCTCCTCCGCCCGCATGCTGCCCAGCAACAGCATCACGCCATGCTCGCGCACGATCTCGCGGCTCATGATCTTGTGCAGGTGACGCTGCAGTCCCGGGACCTCCTTGGCGATGTCATCGATGCGCTCCATCGGCAGGATGCAGACCTCCGAATCCTCAAGCGCAATGGCATCGCAGCTGTGACAATCCTCGACGATGCCATCCAGCCCGATGATCTCGCCAGCCATCTGGAAGCCGATGACCTGCTCCTTGCCCTGCTCGGTGTTCACCGCCGTCTTGAACATGCCCGTGCGAATCGCATACAACGCCTGGAAGGTCTCGCCATTGCGGAACAGCAGGCCGGACTTGGGGACCTTCTGCCGGTTCGCAACCAGGCCATCGATCTGCTGCAATTCCTGGAGATTCAGGCCTCCGGGCATGCACAGTTCGCGCAGATTGCAGTTTGAGCAGGCGACTTTGAGGGTATCCAGTTTCATGCGGGCATTTTCTCTGTAGGCGATTTCTAACGGGAGATTATCAACCAAGCCGGGAACTTTTGTGGAGTGCCCCCACACGCGGCCTTTGCCCACTTCCAGCGCCCCCTGGCAGGCCCTCTCCGGGGATGACATCGCACCCGCCATTGCAGCCTGTTCAAAGCCGATGAGCCGATGAGCCGATGAGCCGATGAGCCGATGAGCCGATGAGCCGATGAGCCGATGAGCCGATGTCTTGATGATCATCAATGAGCCGGGTGGCAATCGGTCGCACAGTATCAAAAAGTCAATCAATGTCTCCAATAAATTCCATGCCCACGAGCCCGAACACGACCGCCAGACCTCCATCCGCGCACTTGCTGCAGCGATTCGACGTCAATGGGCCACGCTACACCTCCTATCCGACGGCCGACCGCTTCGTCGAGGCCTTCACCGAACAGGATTACCTGCGCGCGCTGTGCCAGCGCCAAGCCGGCACTGGCACCGCCAACCGACCGCTCTCCATCTACGTGCACGTGCCGTTTTGCGAGTCCCTGTGCTACTACTGCGCCTGCAACAAGGTCATCACCAAGCACCATGAGCGTGCCGACGAGTACCTCGATTATCTGGCCAAGGAGCTCGATCTGATCACCGGCCAGTTCCAGACGTCGGCGCAAACAGGCGTTACCGAGAAACCCCAGGTCTCCCAGTTGCACCTCGGCGGCGGCAGCCCGACCTTTCTCGACGACCGCCAGCTCAGCCGTCTGATGGAATTGCTGCAGCAGCACTTTCGTTTCACCAAGGCGGCCGAATGCTCGATCGAAGTCGACCCGCGCACCATTGACACCCGGCGTCTGGCACATCTGCGCGCCCTCGGCTTCAATCGCATCAGCCTGGGGGTGCAGGACTTCGACACCGAAGTGCAAAAGGCCGTACACCGCATCCAGTCCACCGAACAGGTGTTCGAGCTGGTGGCGGCCGCGCGTCAGTTGGGCTTCGATTCGGTCAACGTCGATCTGATTTATGGCCTGCCACGCCAAACCCCGGCGTCGTTCGCCACCACGCTCGAGCAGGTCTGCGCACTGCGCCCCGACCGCATCGCGCTCTACGCCTATGCGCACCTGCCCGAGCGCTTCAAGCCGCAGCGCCGCATCGATGCCCTGGCACTGCCCAAGGCGGCCGACAAGGTCGGCATGCTGGCCCAAGCGCTCGAGGCCTTCAACAACGCCGGCTACGTCGACATCGGCATGGACCACTTCGCGCTGCCGCAGGACAGCCTGGCCCAGGCCAAGAGAAGCGGCCTGCTGCACCGCAACTTCCAAGGCTACAGCACCCAGGCCGACACCGATCTGATCGGGCTGGGCGTCTCCGCCATCAGCAAGGTGGGGCCGACCTACAGCCAGAACGACCGCCAGCTGGCCAACTATTACGACACCCTGGACCATGGCCGCCTGCCCATCATCCACGGCTTGGCACTTAGCAAGGACGACTTGATGCGACGCAGCATCATCATGGCTCTGATGTGCCAGGGACTGGTGAGCTTCGAATCGATCGAGCTGTCCTACCTGATAGACTTTCGCACCGAGTTCGCCCAGGAACTGGCCGTGCTGGCCAACTACGAGGCCAATGGGCTGGTCCACATCAACGACCAGTCCATCGAGGTCACCGAACTGGGCTGGACCTTCGTGCGAGGCATTGCCATGGTGTTCGACCGCTACCTGCAGTCCGACCGCAACCGCGCCCGTTTCTCGAAGATTCTCTGACAACAGGTTCCGAGGCATTTGACGAACATCCCATGTCGACAGCGCTGCTGGCAACGGCATTCCTGATGGGGCTCGCTGGCAGCCCCCATTGCGCCACCATGTGCGGCGTGGCCTGCGCCAGCCTGTGCCGCCGCCCGGCATCGGGTGACTCCGACACCCTGGCCACATCCGCCATAAGCACCCTGCCCCTGCTGCGGTTGGCGACGACCGATTCGCCCGGCCACCCACCAGCCGCCGCTCCCGCCCCGGCGATCAGTGCACTGAGCTGGCTTCTGCTCGGCCGCATGCTCGGCTATGCCGCAGCGGGCGCCATCGCCGCCTCGCTGGTCGGCAGCTTGCAGTGGATGGCCCAGCACTTCAGCGCGCTCAAGCCGGCCTGGACACTGTTTCAGGTCACGGTGCTCGCCTGGGGCTTGGTGCTGCTGCTGTTCGGCCGCCAGCCGCTCTGGCTCGACCAGCAGCTTGCGCGCTGGGGCCGCCAAGCCGGCCAGTTCATGCGGCCCGTGCTGCGCAGCCACGTCGGCAGCCTCGGCGTGGGCTTGGCCTGGGCCCTTTTGCCCTGCGGTCTGCTTTATTCGGCCCTGCTGCTGGCCGGCCTGGCCAACGGGCCATGGCAGGGCGCGGCCACCATGCTGGCATTTGCGCTCGGCAGCAGCGTGGGTCTGCTGGCCGTGCCACTGGCCTGGCGCCAGTGGCAGAAACTGCGCGAGCACCACCGTGAAGCCTGGATCAACCGGCTGGCCGGACTGGCACTGATTGGCGCGGCCGGCTGGGCCATGTGGATGCAATGGGGCCACGACTTCCTGGTCTGGTGCGGGCTGGCCTGAAAACCTCTCTGCGGTCTTTTCATGGGGCCCAAGGGCCGATTTACCCCGCTGACCCGGTAGGTGCAGTTCCGGCCGGCATCCGCACCGTTCAACTCGGCATCACTTGTGCGCGATCGCCGCGGTGGCGGCCAGATCCAGCAGCATGGCACGCACGGCAGCACCATTGAGCGCGTCGAGCTGCAGCGGCAGGCGCTCGGCATACTTGAGCACGGCCGATGCATTGAGCTTCTCCAGCCGCACATGCCCCAAGGTCCAGTTGGCAAAACCGCGCTCCTGGATCTCCGCGAAATACAGCAGTTCGGCATCGCGGTGGCGCGGGTCCTGCAGCACCTTGGCGTATATCTGGTTGACCGCGCTGCGGTTGCCTTCCATGAGTTGCAGGTAAATGCCATGCCCGTGGCAGAGCACGCCCGTAATGCCCTGGCGCGCATTGTGGCTGCGCCCCTGCGTGAGAATTTTGGCGACGGCCGCGTCATCGGGCTCGACGGCGACGCTTGCGAAAATCATTTGCACCAGCATGAGAGGCTCCCCGGCGTGCGTGAGATGGCTGAGATGGATTACTTCGGAATCAGCGACAGGAATTCACGGCGCAACGTCGCATCCTTGAGGAAGACGCCGCGCATGACCGAATTGAGCATGCGGCTGTCCATTTCCTTGACACCCCGCCAGGACATGCAGAAGTGGCTGGCCTGCATGACGATCGCCAGGCCGTCCGGCTGCGTCTTCTCCATGATCAGGTCGGCCAGCTGCACCACCGCTTCCTCCTGGATCTGCGGACGCGCCATCACCCACTCGACCAGCCGCGCGTACTTGGAAAGCCCAATGACATTGGTGTTCTGGTTGGGCAGCACGCCGATCCAGATCTTGCCGATCACCGGGCACAGGTGATGGCTGCAGGCGCTGCGCACCGTGATCGGGCCGACGATCATCAGCTCGTTGAGGCGCTCGGCATTCGGGAATTCGGTGATGGCGGGTTGCGGCAGGTAGCGGCCCTTGAAGACCTCGGTCAGGTACATCTTGGCCACACGCCGCGCGGTGTTGCCGGTGTTGTGGTCGGTGGCCGTGTCGATCACCATGCTGTCGAGCACGCCCTGCATCTTCTGCGTCACCTCGTCAAGCAGGGCTTCGAGATCTCCCGGCTGCAGCACGTCGGCGATGTTGTCATTGGCGTTGAAGCGACGCTGCTGTTCTCTCAGGCGCTCACGTATTCTGACGGATACCGGAACGCCCTCCTCGGAGTCCGCAGGCAGGCCGGGCAGGCTGGGGTTGAGTTTGCTCATGGGCGCGATGGTAACAGTGGACCGATTATCATAAGGCAACGCGGCCTTTTGCCGCCGTCCCCAAACATGTCAGCTGCCCCGCGTCAAGGTGCGCTGCGCACCCTGGTGCAGCCTGTCGCAGGCGGCCGAGAGACCATGAACGAACAACAACTGCGCGACATCCTGCTGGCCAAGGCCATCGAAACCGAACCGGCGCAGGGCCAGCCGGCGCTGCTGGACCAGGAGCAGGCCCAGGCTGCCACCGAGCAGGCCTTGTACGAACTGCGCGACCAGCAGCGCCTTGCCCCTTCCAGACGGCTTTCGCTGCTGCTGCAGCGGCGCGCCGAACGCATCGTGCGCGCCGCGCTCGCAATGCAGCCGCAGCTGGCGGCATTGCGTCAGCCCAACCGGCAGGTGCACTGGCTGTACGCTGCGCTGCCACTGCTGGCGTTTCTGACGGGCTTTCTCGGCGACCGCATTGGCGAACCCCACCGCGTCGACCTGCTGGCCGCGCCTCTGCTGGCGATCATCGGCTGGAACCTGCTGGCCTATGCCTTCATGCTGCTGGGCGGCCTGCGCCGCCTCCAGCCCGCCGCGGCAGCAGGCGCCGCGAGCGCCACGGATGCCCCGGTTGCCCTGTGGCGAAGCCTTTGGTCCCGGCGCTGGCTTCCGCTTGCGCAGGACCGCCAGCTCGGTACGCTGGCACGCGCCTTCCGCGCCGACTGGGCGCCATATGCCCAGGCCCTGCACCGCCGCTACTGGCGCCGCAGCCTGCACTGGAGCGCGGCCGCGCTGGCACTGGGCGTGACGGCCTCGCTCTGGACCACCGGCCTGCTGACCGAGTACCGCATCGGCTGGGAAAGCACGCTGCTGCAGCCCACGCACCTGCAAGGCCTTCTCAACGCGCTGACCTGGCCCGCACGCACACTGCTGCAGCAACCACCCTGGACGCTCGAACAGGTTCAGGCCCTGCAAGCATGGCCTTCGGGCAACCGGCAGGGCGGGCTGCAGTGGATCACGGCCTACAGCATTCTGCTGGCCGTTTGCGTGGTGCTGCCGCGCCTGCTGATGGGCCTATACCAGGAGTGGCGCGCCCACCACCAGGCCCGTCATCTGAGCCTGCCGCTGCAGACCCAGTACTTCCAGAAGCTGGCACGCGACTTCGCCAGCGATGCGCTCTCCATCTCGGTGCAGCCCTTCGACATGGCCATCAATGCAGCCCGCCAACAGCAGCTGCGCAACTTCATCCAGGCACAGTTCGGCAGTGCCGCCCATGTTGTCGTCGCGCCCACGCTGCAGTATGGCGATGGCGATGGCGGCAAATCCGCATTCACCGCCGTCGACGACAGTGCCCCCAGCCTGCGGGTCTTGCTGTTCAATCTGGCCGCAACACCCGAGCGGGAAATCCAGGGCCGTGCCATCGAACAATTGAGCCAGTCGCCCCAGGCCCAGGGCAGCGAATGCGCCGTATGGCTGTACGCCCATGAACTGGCCGAACGGCTCGGCGACGGCCAGCACCAGCGCCTCGAAGAACGCAAGCACCTCTGGCAGGGCTTTGCCGAGGCCCATGGTGTACCGAACGTCCGCTTCATCGGCGGCTGAACTCACCAACGCACCCGCTTCAGCCATAAGCTTCAAATTACGGCCCACTCCATCCATCCGGCCTCATGACTTCTTCCCCTCCCCTCCCGGCCCCTCCCGGCCCCACAGCGGCGCCAACCACCACCGAAGTGTCCGTGCCTGCTCAGACACGGATTCAGTGGTGCCTGATCTCGCACACCAACATCGGCAAGACCTCGCTGGCGCGCACGCTGCTGATGCAGGACGTGGGCGACATCCGCGATGCCGCCCACGTCACCGACTCCGCCGATGCCCATGTGCTGCTCGAGACGTCGGCCGGCGACATCCTGACGCTCTGGGACACGCCCGGTTTCGGCGACTCGGTGCGGCTTTACCAGCGCCTGCGTCAGCAGTCGAACCCGCTGGGCTGGTTCCTCAGCAACGTCTGGGACCGCTGGCGTGACAAACCTTTCTGGATGAGCCAGCGGGCCATGCGCGCCGCCCGCGACAACGCCGATGTGGTGCTCTATCTCGTCAACGCCGCCGAAGACCCGGCCGATGCCGGCTATCTGGATGCCGAAATGCACATCCTGCAATGGCTTGGCAAACCCGTTTTCGTGCTGCTCAACCAACTCGGCCAGCCGCAGCCCGGGACCGCGCAGCAGGCCGATGTCGAGCGCTGGCACGCGGCCGTCCGGCCCTACCAGCCGATGGTGCGAGGAGTGCTGGCACTCGATGCCTTCACGCGCAGCTGGGTGCACGAGCAATCGCTGTTCCATGCCGTTCAGGCCGCCATCGCTCCCGACAAGCAGGCCGCCTATGCGCGCATCGTGCAGGCCTGGGAGACGCGCAACCAGCAACGCTTTGCCGCCAGCATGGCCTGCCTTGCCACGCTGCTGGCCGAGGCTACCGGTTGGACGCAGCCGATCAGCGAACCGGTCAGCGCCTTGAGCTGGAAGCACCTGCAGAACGCGATGACCAGCAAAGCCGGCGCGGAGGCAGCGGCGGAAAACGACCCGGCCCGGCAAGCCATGCAGGCATTGCTGCGCCGGCTGCAAAAGGCCGATGAGGCCGCCATGCAGACGCTGCTGCAACTGCACCGGCTCGACGGCCACGCCGCCGCACAGATCCAGCAGCAACTCAACCAATACTTCACCGTGCAGCAGCCGCTCGACGCCCGCCAGATGGGGCTGCTGGGCGCTCTGACGACCGGCGCTGCCAGCGGGTTTGGCGCGGACCTCGCCACCGGCGGATTGAGCATGGGCACCGGCGCCCTGATCGGCGCGCTGGCCGGAGCCGCCGCTTTTGCCGGCGCTGCGCTGGGGCTCAACAAATGGCGTGCGCAATCCGCCCACCAGGTGCATCTCTCGGACAACCTGCTCGACGAACTACTGCGCGCGAGCCTGCTGAAGTACCTGGCAATTGCCCATTTCGGCCGCGGCCGCGGCAGCTATACAGCCAACGAGGCGCCGGCCCACTGGAATGCCGCGCTTGGCCAGGCATTGGCAAGCCGGCAGGAGACGCTGCACGCGTTGTGGCGAGGCCTGCGCGAACAGGCCCTGGCGGAGGCGGCAGCCCCGGAAGATCCCGCCCTGCGGGTGCGCCTGGAAAATGCGGTGACCGCCACCGCATTGGACACGCTCGGTCGGCTCTATCCCAGCCTGCAACTGCCGGGGCAAACCGCAGCCGACGGCACCGGCCAGCGGCCGTGACAAATGCAGCAAAAAAGAAAAGGGGTTGGTGCAACATGCACCAACCCCTTGAATGACTGGCGGAGTGGACGGGACTCGAACCCGCGACCCCCGGCGTGACAGGCCGGTATTCTAACCAACTGAACTACCACTCCTGGCAGGCAGGCTGTGCCGGTTTTGATCAACCGGCCAAGTGCTGCAAACTTGGCGACCCTACGGGGATTCGAACCCCGGTAACCACCGTGAAAGGGTGGTGTCCTAGGCCTCTAGACGATAGGGTCGAAGGACTTCAAAAACAAATGGTCGGCGTGGCGGGATTCGAACTCGCGACCCCTTGCACCCCATGCAAGTGCGCTACCTGGCTGCGCTACACGCCGAGAATCCGAGATTATAGCGGGTTAATTTCCTTCTTCAGACAAAATGGAACGAATTTCCAAAAGTTCTGCGCGAAGGCGGGACACGCCCCATGAAGCCTGGTGCTGCGGATCGGACGTGGCATCGAAATCAAGGCCCTGCTGGCCATTCTCGCCAGCCTTGAGGGAATGGTCTGGATGTGCACTGTGCGCCGCCGCATGGTACCCATTGACTGTGGGCGCTGCCTCGCCGTGCGAGGACTCGTCGGCACTCCAGTTCTGCAGGCGCGAACGCGCTCCGCTGATGGTGAAGCCCTGGCCGTACAGCAACTCGCGGATGCGGCGAATCATCAGCACCTCGTGGTGCTGGTAGTAGCGGCGATTGCCGCGCCGCTTCATCGGCCGCAACTGGGTGAATTCCTGCTCCCAGTAACGCAGCACATGCGGCTTGACGTCACACAGTTCGGCCACTTCACCAATGGTGAAATAGCGTTTGGCAGGAATCGATGGCAATGGCGCGTTCATGTACTGACCTGCTCGGGCGTTCTTTCAAGCGCCAATCATAACCCGAGGCCCGGCAACACAGCACCGCCAGCATGCCCACGGCAGTCGATGGTGCGCTTTTGCGACAGACACGCCGCCCAAGAACAGCCTCGCATGCGCCCCAGGGTGCAGAAGGGCATCCCGGGCGCATGTCAGGACTGCTGGACCTGCTCCTTGAGCTTGTTGCTGGCGTGGAAGGTGACGACCTTGCGCGCCTCGATCGGAATCACCTCGCCGGTGCGCGGGTTGCGCCCGGGACGCGCGCCCTTGGTGCGCACCTGGAAGTTGCCAAATCCGGAAATGCGCACGCTCTCGCCGTCGATCAGGCGGCGCACGATCAGCTCAAAGAAGGCATCGACGATGTCCTTGGACTCGCGCTTGGACAGGCCGATGCGCTCATACAGCAGATCGGCCAGCTGCGCCTTGGTCAGCGAGGTGGTCTCCAGGCTGTCGATGTCGATCGGGAAGTCGTTCATGGATCCGGTCCTTTACCGCCAATATCAGGCACGCAGGCGTGCTGCCAGCCGTTCCTGCAAGTTTTGTACCACGGCCTCAAGAGTAGCATCGATATCGGCATCGGTCAGCACGGTCTCGCCATCACCCAGCGTCAGGCGAATGGCCAGACTCTTCTCACCGGCTGCCACGCTGGCGTTGGCCTGTCCGGCCTGCGGGCGATAGATATCGAACAGCAGCACATCGGCAATGTGCCGGGCCTGGCGGCTGGTATCGATGGCGGCGCGCACCTGGGCAAAGGAAACCGACTCGGATACCACGATGGCCAGGTCGCGCTCGACCAGTTGTTGCCGTGCCACCGGCCGGGCCCATGGCACGGGCAGCTCCAGCACCGCATCGAGCTCCAGCTCGAACAGCACCGGTGCCTGCGGCAACTCCCATTGCTGGCGCCACTTGGGATGCAGCTCCCCGACGACACCAATGACCGCATCACCGAGCAGCACACGGGCGCTGCGGCCTGGATGCAGCGCGGGGTGTTCGGCCGCCTCGAAACGAAGATCCAGCGGTGCCAGCAGGGCCTGCACATCACCCTTGGCGTCGAAGAAATCGCTGCGGCGCTCGGCCTGGCCCCACTGGCGTCCGGCCACATCGCCATAGGCGATGCCGGCCACGCGCATGGGCTGGCGAACCCCCTTGACGGTGGCCTCCCCCGTTGGCACGCTGGCGTCACGCAGGAAGACGCGGCCGATCTCGAAGAGGCGCACGCGGCTGGCCCTGCGGTCCAGGTTGTACTTGAGGGCCCCCAGCAGCGAACCGATCAGGCTCGAGCGCATCACGCTCATCGGTGCGGCGATCGGGTTGAGCAGGCGGATCGGCTCGGCATTGCCGGCCAGTTCCGCTTCCCAGGCCGCCTCGACGAAGCTGAAGTTGATGGTCTCCTGGTAACCCAACTCGGCCAGCAGATGGCGCACGGCGAACTTGCTGCGCGAGGCCTCGGGCCGAATGCGCGCCATCACCGGCGCCAGCGGTGGCGTATCGGGCAGCGCGTTGAAACCGATGATGCGCGCCACTTCCTCGATCAGATCGGCCTCGATCTGGATGTCGAAGCGATGCGGCGGCGGCATCACCACCAGCACCGGGCCGCCGTCTGCCGCCGTCTCCTGCGCATAGGGCAGATCAAGGCGGCGCAGCGCGTCCTCGCACTGCGCGGCGCTGACGGGCATGCCGATGACCTTGGCGGCGCGGGCCACGCGCAGCGCCACCGGTTGCGGCCGGGGCAGGCTCAGTACCTGATCGTCGATGGCGCCAACACGCGTCTGCGGCGTGCCGCACACCTGCAGCACCAATTGGGTGATGCGCTCGATGATGTCCACCGTGTGGCTGGGATCGACGCCGCGCTCGAAACGGTGTCCGGCATCGGTGGAGAAATTGAAACGGCGCGAGCGCCCCTGAATGGCCGCCGGCCACCAGAATGCCGCCTCGATGTAGATGTTGCGCGTCTCGTCCGAGACGGCCGTGGCATCGCCTCCCATGATGCCGGCAAGCGATTCGACAGCCTGCTCGTCGGCGATCACGCCCACCTGCTCGTCCACGCCAATGGTGTTGCCATTGAGCAGCTTGAGCTGCTCACCGGGCCGTCCCCAGCGCACCTGCAGGCCGCCGTGAATCTTGTCCAGATCGAAGATATGGCTGGGCTGGCCATATTCGAACATCACGAAATTGGAAATGTCCACCAACGGCGAGACGCTGCGCTGGCCGCAGCGCGCCAGCTTGTCGACCATCCACTTCGGTGTCGGCACCCGGGTGTCGACACCCTGCACCACGCGGCCCGAGAAGCGCCCGCACAGATCGCTGGCCTGCACATCCACCGCCACACGCGCCTCGCCACTCGCGGCCACCGGCACAATCGCCGGAGTCTGCAGCGGCGTGCCCGTCAATGCAGCAAGCTCGCGTGCCACGCCGTATATGCTCAGGCCATGCGCCAGGTTGGGCGTGAGCTTGAGCGTGAACACCTGGTCGTCAAGCCGCAGATAGCTGCGGATGTCCTGCCCCACCGGCGCGTCGGCCGGCAGCTCCAGCAAGCCGGCATGCTCGTCGGCGAGCTGGAGTTCACGCGCCGAGCACAGCATGCCATGGCTGGCGACGCCACGCAGCTTGCCGACCTTGATGCGAAATGGCTTGCCATCCTCGCCCGGCGGCAATTCCGCCCCCACCATCGCGCAGGGCACCTTGATGCCCACGCGGGCATTGGGCGCGCCGCAGACGATCTGCAGCAGTTCGCCCTCGGGGCCGGCGCTGCCAACATCGACCTTGCAGACGCGCAGGCGATCGGCATCGGGATGCTGGACGGCCTCCTTGATTTCACCAACGACGATACCGGTGAAAGGCGGTGCCACCGGGGCGACCTCCTCCACCTCGAAGCCGCCCATGGTCAGGGTATCGGCCAGTTCCTGGGTGGACAGGGGCGGGTTGCAAAATTCACGCAACCAGGATTCAGGAAATTGCATAGGGACTCTCTCGACACGCGCGTGGTGCTCGGGCCACGGGCGAAATTACTGGAACTGGCTCAGGAAACGGATGTCGCCATCGAAGAACAGGCGCAAGTCATTGACACCGTAACGCAGCATGGTCAGGCGGTCGGGTCCCATGCCGAAGGCAAAGCCGATGTACTTCTCAGGGTCCAGTCCCATGTTGGCAACCACCGTCGGATGCACTTGACCGGAGCCAGCCACCTCCAGCCAGCGTCCAGCCAGCGGCCCGCTGGCGAACTGGATGTCGATCTCGGCGCTCGGCTCGGTGAACGGGAAGAAGCTCGGGCGAAAGCGCAGCACCAGATCCTCCTGCTCGAAGAATGCCTTGCAGAAGTTCGTGAACACGTACTTCAGATCCTTGAAGCTGACGTTCTCGCCCAGCCACAGCCCCTCGCACTGGTGGAACATCGGCGAGTGCGTGGCATCGCTGTCGACCCGGTAGGTGCGGCCCGGCGCGATCACGCGCACCTCGGGCAGCGCACCGCCGGCATCGACGACGGCCTGGTATTTCCGGACATGCTGGCGTGCATAGCGCACCTGCATCGGACTGGTGTGCGGACGCAGGTTGTAGTGCAGGCCGGATTCATCTTGCAGATCCACGTAAAAGGTATCCTGCATCGAGCGGGCCGGGTGGTTGGGCGGGTTGTTGAGCGAAGTGAAGCTGTGCCAGTCGGACTCGATTTCCGGGCCATCGGCCACATCGAAACCCATCGAGCCGAAGATCTGCTCGATGCGCTCCATGGTGCGCGAGACCGGATGCAGCCCGCCAGGCAGGCGCCGGCGGCCGGGCAGCGTCACATCCAGCGCCTCGGCCTTGAGCTGGGCAGCCAGTTCGGCATCGGAGAGGGCCTGGCGACGCTCCTGCAGGGCCCGTTCGATGGCCTGCTTGGCCTGGTTGATGGCGGCTCCGCGGCTCTTCTTCTCCTCGACGCTCAGCTGCGCCATGCCCTTCATCAGCTCGGTGATGCGGCCGCTCTTGCCCAGGAAGCGGGCCTTGGCATCTTCCAGCGCGGCCGGCGTGGTGCTTTGCGAAAACTGGCTGCGGGCCTGCTCGACCAGCATCTCCAACTCGGTGCTCATGTGTCTGTCCTGTTCGTCACGGTGCCCGGCGGGTGCATCGCGCACACATGCGCTCCGCCAAGAAAAAAGGCTGGCGCTTTGGGAACCTGTGAGCAGATTCGCGAAGCCCAGCCCTGTGCGGGGAGGGTTTGCGCAGCCAATGCGCAAACCACATGGTTTTAAGCTGCCAGTTTGGCCTTCGCCTGCTCGACCAGGCTGCCAAAAGCGGCTTTGTCATGGATGGCCAGATCGGCCAGCACCTTGCGATCGATCTCGATCTGGGCCTTCTTCAGGCCATTGGTGAACTGGCTGTAGGTCAGGCCCAGTTCACGCGAGGCGGCGTTTATACGCGCAATCCACAGTTGGCGGAACACGCGCTTCTTGGTGCGGCGGTCACGATAGGCGTATTGACCAGCCTTCATCACCGCTTGCTTGGCAACGCGGAAGACGTTGCCGCGGCGACCGCGGAAGCCCTTGGCCAGCTTCAGGATTTTTTTATGACGGGCATGTGCCGTGACACCACGTTTGACGCGAGGCATGTGCGTTACTCCTTATCCGATTACAGACCAGCGAATGGCAGCATTTGCGCCATGTGGCCGAGGTTGGTTTCATGCACATTCACGGCGCCGCGCAGATGGCGCTTGTTCTTGGTGCTCTTCTTGGTCAGGATGTGGCGCTTGAAAGCCTGACCGCGCTTGACGGTCCCACCTGGACGCACGCGAAAACGCTTCTTCGCGCTGCTCTTGCTCTTCATTTTAGGCATGGATCAATTCCTGCTTGACGTTGTGCGATGAAGGCGTGCGCAAGCCAATGCGCCCTTTTGTTGGCCCCACCACACTTTTTATGAACTTCGCCGATCTGCCACTGACAAGGCCACCCTCCGAAACAAAGGCGAAAAAGGCGAACCTTAGCCTCACAAATCAAGCGAAGCCTTCGATTATACACAATGTGCCGACAATGCACCAAGGTCCAGCAAGAACCCCAGCGAAGATCTACCGTAGCGATGCACCGATGCCACACCGACAGCATTGCCCCACTTCCCGCCGGCATCTGACTTATCCACGGTCGATGGAGCCGCCAGAGAAAACGGCAGCCCGAAAGCTGCCGTCCCATCCCTGCGCCTGTCCAGCAGCCCCGTAGAGCCGCAAACAGACAACCTGCGCCAAGATCAGTACTGACGGGAGGGAAGTTGTATCGAATCACCCAGTGATCAGAAACCCGACCAAGCTCACCAGCTTATCCTCAGCCGGCTCCGTTCTCGGTGATGGCATCGTCCTGCTCGGACGGCTTGGGCTTGGCCTGGCCGCCTGTGGCCTTCTTGCGCTGCGGTGCGATCATCATGATCATCTGCCGACCTTCAAGCTTGGGGAACTGCTCGACCACGATGCTGTCGGCCAGTTCGTCGCGCAGGCGATTGAGCAGATCCAGACCCAGGTTCTGATGGGTGATCTCACGACCACGGAAACGCAGCGTCACCTTGACCTTGTCACCATCCTCGAGAAATCGGCGGATGTTGCGCAGCTTGATGTTGTAGTCGCCATCGTCGGTACCGGGACGGAACTTGACTTCCTTGATGTCGATCACGGTTTGCTTGGCCTTGGCCTCGGCAGCGCGCTTTTGCTCCTGGTACTTGAACTTGCCGTAATCGATCAGCCGCGCGACGGGCGGAGACGCCATGGGCGCGATCTCGACCAGATCCACATCCAGATCGCCGGCCATGCGCAAGGCTTCGGTGAGACTCAAGATGCCGATGGGCTCATTGTCCGGCCCCGTCACCCGCAGTTCCTGGGCATTGATTTCTCGATTCAAGCGGTGCTTGCGCTCTTCCCGCTGACGACGATCACGATATTCCGTAGCGATGGTTCTCACCTTCAATGGTTGGTTTCAACGAAGCGGCCGACCATCCTCGTCCGGATCCATGGCCGCTGTCATGCCTTATTGCCTCGACTCGATGCGCTCGCGCAGCAACGCGATGAAATCATCGAGCTTCATGACTCCCAGATCCTGGTTGCCACGCCCGCGTACCGCCACCGTGCCGGCTTCCTTCTCCTTGTCGCCAACGACGAGAATGAACGGCACTTTCTGCAATGCATGCTCGCGTATTTTATAAGTGATCTTCTCGTTGCGCAGATCGATGCCGGCGCGGATCGGCTGATAAGGCAAGGCTTTTTGGAGTTTTGCAACAATTTCACGACAGTAGTCGGCCTGCGCATCGGTGATGTTGAGCACACTGACCTGCTGCGGCGAGAGCCACACCGGCAGGGCACCGGCGTAATGCTCGATAAGGATGCCGATGAAGCGCTCCAAACTGCCGACGATGGCGCGATGCAGCATCAGCGGGCGGTGGCGTGCACCATCCTCGCCGACATACTCGGCGTCCAGGCGCTCGGGCATCGACGGGTCGACCTGGATGGTGCCGCACTGCCATTCGCGGCCGAGCGCATCGCGCAGCGTGTATTCGAGCTTGGGGCCGTAGAAGGCGCCATCCCCCTCGGCGATGCGGTACTCGCAGCCCGAGGCTTTGAGACTTTCGATCAGCGCGGCCTCGGCCTTGTCCCAGCTCTCCTCCGAACCAATGCGCTTTTCCGGACGCGTGGCGACCTTGTAGATGATGTCGGTGAAGCCGAAGTCCTTGTAGACCCGCTGCAGCACCTCGGTGAAGTGATGCACCTCCTGCTGCAGTTGCTCTTCCGTGCAGAAGATGTGGCCATCATCCTGCGTGAAGGCACGCACGCGCATGATGCCATGCAGACCGCCCGAAGGCTCGTTGCGGTGACACTGGCCGAACTCGCCGTAGCGCAGCGGCAGATCGCGGTAGCTCTTGATGCCCTGATTGAAGATCAGCAGGTGGCCCGGGCAGTTCATCGGCTTGAGCGCATAGTCGCGCTTTTCGCTCTCGGTGACGAACATGTTCTCGCGGTACTTGTCCCAGTGACCGGTCTTCTCCCACAGGCCCTTGTCGAGGATCTGCGGCCCCTTGACTTCCTGGTAGCCGTTTTCGCGGTAGACATTGCGCATGTACTGCTCGACCTGCTGCCAGATGATCCAGCCCTTGGGATGCCAGAACACGGTGCCAGGCGAATGCTCGTCCTGGTGGAACAGATCGAGCTCCTTGCCCAGGCGCCGGTGGTCACGCTTCTCGGCCTCCTCGATGCGCTGGATGTAGGCATCGAGCTGTTTCTTGTCGGCCCAGGCCGTGCCATAGATGCGCTGCAGCTGTTCGTTGCGCGAATCGCCGCGCCAGTAGGCGCCCGCCAGCTTGGTCAGCTTGAAAGCCTTCAGGAAACGCGTATTGGGCACGTGCGGGCCCCGGCACATGTCAACGTACTCCTCGTGGAAGTACATGCCCATCTGCGTTTCATCGGGCATGTCCTCGATGAGGCGCAGCTTGTAGTTCTCGCCCCGCGCCTTGAAGATGCGGATGACTTCCTCGCGCGGCAGCACGCGCTTGATGACGTCGTAGTCCTTGGCGATCAGCTCCTTCATGCGCGCCTCGATGGCAGCCAGATCCTCCATGGTGAACGGACGTTCGTAGGAGATGTCGTAATAGAAGCCCTCATCAATCACCGGCCCGATCACCATCTCGGCGTTCGGGAAAAGCTGCTTGACGGCATGCCCGACCAAGTGGGCGCAGGAGTGGCGGATGATCTCCAGCCCTTCCGGGTCCTTGGGGGTGATGATCTGCAGGCGTGCATCATGGTCGATCACATCGCAGGCATCCACCAGACGGCCATCGACCTTGCCTGCCACGGTATTCTTGGCCAGGCCAGGACCAATGGCTGCCGCCACCTCGGAGACCGAAATGGCGTGGTCGAACTCGCGCTGCGAACCGTCTGGAAGGGTAATATGAATCATGAGAATGCCAAAAGAAAAACGCGGCCGGTGCCGCGCTGACGGGTTGTCAAAGAACAGGCAAGCACTTGGCGCAACCTCCGCGGGATGGTGCCAGGCAAGTCCACTGCAGATCATCCTGCCATGGTCATTGCCCCCCGCCCTCTAGTCACTGACCTTAAACGATGTATTTTCCCACAAAAAGGCCCGCATCGCTGCGGGCCTTTTCCGTGCTGGACAGCTGGCGGACTCCGCCCGAGCTGCGGCCACGTCGCGCCATCAATGGAACTGCTCTTCCTCGGTGGAACCTGTCAGCGCCTTGACGCTGGAAGAGCCGCCCTGGATCACGGTGGTCACATCGTCGAAGTAGCCCGCCCCCACTTCCTGCTGGTGCGACACGAAGGTGTAACCTTGCTCACGGGCGGCGAATTCAGGCTCCTGCACCATCTCGACGTAGTGCTTCATGCCCTGCCCGCCAGCGTAGGCATGGGCGAACCGGAAAGTGTTGTACCAGTTGACATGGATGCCCGCCAGCGTGATGAACTGGTACTTGTAGCCGAGCGCCGAGAGCTCGTCCTGGAAGGCGGCGATGGTCTTGTCGTCGAGGTTCTTCTTCCAGTTGAAGGACGGCGAGCAGTTATACGACAGCAGCTTGCCTGGGTTGGCCGCGTGCACGGCCTGCGCGAACTCGCGGGCGAAGCCCAGGTCGGGCGTACCGGTCTCACACCAGACCAGATCGGCATAAGGCGCGTAGGCAACACCGCGGCTGATGGCCTGCTCCAGGCCATTCTTGACGCGATAAAAGCCTTCCTGCGTGCGCTCGCCGGTCAGGAACGGCTTGTCATTGGCGTCATGGTCGCTGGTGATCAGGTTGGCGGCCTCGGCGTCAGTGCGGGCCAGCACGATGGTGGGCACGCCCAGCACATCGGCGGCAAAACGTGCCGCCACCAGCTTTTCGATGGCCTCCTGGGTTGGCACCAACACCTTGCCGCCCATGTGGCCGCATTTCTTCACGGCCGCGAGCTGGTCCTCGAAGTGCACGCCGGCAGCGCCCGCGACGATCATGTTCTTCATCAGCTCGAAGGCATTGAGCACACCGCCGAAACCGGCTTCCGCATCGGCGACGATCGGCAGGAAGTAATCAACGAACTCCGGGTCACCAGGGTTAACGCCCTTGGCCCACTGAATCTCGTCGGCACGCTTGAAGGTGTTATTGATGCGGCGCACCATGGTCGGTACCGAATCATAGGCGTAGAGCGACTGGTCGGGGTACATGGTCTCGGAGGTGTTGCCATCGGCCGCAACCTGCCAGCCCGACAGATACACCGCCTCCAGCCCGGCCTTGGCCTGTTGCATGGCCTGACCAGCCGTAATGGCGCCGAATGCATTCACATAACCCTTCTTGGCCGTGCCGTTGATGCGGGACCAGAGCTTCTCCGCGCCCTGCTGGGCCAGCGTATGCTCGATCTGCTGGCTGCCGCGCAGACGCACCACGTCGGCGGCGGAATAGGCACGCTTGATGCCCTTCCAGCGTGGATTTTCCGCCCAGTCCTTTTCCAGGGCGGCGATTTGTTGTTCACGGCTGAGCGACTTTGTCATCGGGATACTCCTGTGTTGAGAATGACGTTGCGATGGGCTTACTGTAATCGCCACACCACCCACAAAAGCATCTTATGTCTTATATAAGACATATTTTTAATCATTAAAATTCAATGGCTTGAGCACAACATTTTGCAATTCGGAAAATTGATTCTCAAGACAAAAAGCATTGCTGCTGCGCAGCAATGCTTTATTCCAAAGCACAAACAATGATTCCGCATTGTGAATTCAACGAGTGCGGCATCCGGTATCCTTGCAGCGCCATGCACATCGTTCAAGTTGCTGGACTTCGATACCCCTTCGGAGACACTCCGCCGCACAGTCCCCACACCGCATGACGTAGCTCACCCAAGGAGGCACCACAAGAACCCGATGCAAGACACCAGCAACCATTGCATCAACCCCAACTCGGCCATTGGGACGCCACAGCACCAACATCCCACGCCAGCAGGAGATGCGAAGACAAAATAAAAGGGCTTACGGCATGACACCGTAAGCCCTCGCAAAAATGGTCGGAGCGGCGGGATTCGAACTCGCGACCCTCTGCTCCCAAAGCAGATGCGCTACCAGGCTGCGCTACGCTCCGACAAGCCGATCATTATATGATGGAATTCGAACCCCACCGTGCCCGAGAAACGGATTGGCCGGAAATATTTCACCGAGGGCCGGCAACGGCACCATGCGACCTGTCCCCCGCGACGCATGTTCCGCCGGGCAAGCCATAGAATATACGGCGCTGACAAAGGTCAAGGCTTTGCAAATACGAATAAGATAGGCTGATGGCAGCTCGAAATCCGAGACCCATTCCAACCCTCTGAAGGAGAAGATTCCCTATGTCGATCTACAAGCACATCCTCGTTTCGACCGATGGTTCCGAGCTGTCCGAGAAGGCTGCCAATCATGCGCTGGAGCTGGCCAAGCTCACTGGCGCGGATCTGGTTGCCATTACCGTGACGCCCAGCTATCCGGTCACGTACCTGGAAGGCAGCATGCCCATCAACAGCGACCAGGCCAAGGAGATCGAAGCGAAGTGGCGCGCCGAGTCGCAAAAGTATGTGGCTTCCATCGAGGAGGCTGGCCGTCAGCAGGGCGTTGCCGTGCAGGCCATCATCGTCAACAACGACAACATCTCTGAAGCCATCCTCAAGACGGCAGCCGAAAAGAATGTCGATCTGATCATCATGGCCTCGCATGGCCGCAAAGGCATCGCTCGCCTGCTGCTTGGCAGCGAGACCCAGCACGTGCTGACCAATGCCAAGGTACCGGTCCTGGTGCTGCGCTAAGAACGCGCAGCATTGCCAGGGCCACAGGCCCCTGCGCACTTCGGCCCGCCCGAAGGCATGAAGGGTTGCCCTCCCCTGGCATAGCCACCCCCTGCAAGCCGTATCGCCGTGACTGGCCGTACGGCTTTGTTGTCTTTACCAACGTACACGGCCTGTTCGCACCCCATGCGCGTGCCGGTGCCGGCCACACATCGCTTCCCCATGCCGACAACCAGTCACAGCCCGGACTCCCGGCGCCCCTTGCAAGGCCTGCGCGTCGTAGAGTTCTCCCACATGGTCATGGGCCCGGCCTGCGGCATGATCCTGGCCGACCTGGGCGCCGAGGTCATCAAGGTGGAGCCACCCGGCGGCGACGGCACACGCCATCTGCTCGGGGCTGGCGCCGGCTTCTTTCCGATGTTCAACCGCAACAAGCAAAGCATCGCCATCGACCTGAAGAGCCCGCAGGGACTGGAGGTGGCGTTGAAGCTTTGCGCCACAGCCGATGTGGTGCTGCAGAACTTCAAGCCAGGCGTGCTGGCGCGGTTGGGCTTGGACTACCCGAATCTGCGCCGCCTCAATCCGCGGCTGGTGTATGTCAACCTGAGTGGTTTCCTGCCTGGTCCGTATGAGAGCCGCACCGCGCTGGACGAGGTGGTGCAGATGATGGGCGGACTGGCCTACATGACGGGCCGCCCGGGCGATCCACTGCGTGCGGGCAGCAGCGTCAACGACATCATGGGCGGCATGTTCGGCGCGATTGGCGCCATGGCGGCGCTGATGCAGCGCGGCAACACCGGGCATGGCCAGGAGGTGGATGCCGCACTGTTCGAGAACAATGTGCTGCTGGTGGGCCAGCACATGCTGCAGTACGAAGTCACCGGGCAGGCCGCCGCGCCGATGCCAGAGCGCATCTCTCCTTGGGGCATCTACGACATTTTCACCGTGCGCGACGGGCAGCAGATCTTCCTCTGCGCCGTCAGCGACGCCCACTGGCTGGCCATGTGCGACGCCTTCGACTGGCCCGATTTCAAGGCCCATGCCGATTTGCACAGCAACAATGCACGCGTGCAGGCCCGCCCCTGGCTGCTGCCGCTGTTGCGCGAGCGGCTGGCCGACCGGCCCGTCGAGGAGGTGGCCAGGCGCTTCGAATCCCACGGCCTGCCGCACGCGCGGATCATGCGCCCCGAGCAGTTGTTCGATGATCCGCACCTGCAGGCCACCGGCGGACTGGAGCCGATTGAACTGAGCGATGGTGACCGGGCCGGCCAGATCGTGCATGCGGCGCTGCTGCCGATCCGCATGGACGGCGAACGCCTGCGCAGCTACCGCAACCCGCCGCGCCTGGGCGAGCACAGCCAGGCGATCCTGCGATCACTCGGTCTGAACGAGGCACAGATCGCCGATTTGCACGCACAGGGCGCGGTGGGCTGACGCATTCGGGGCGCAACAGTCAGGCCCGACTGGCGAATCCTCCCCCGCCTACCGAATCCCACAGCAGAATGGCCCCGCATGGCATTGCCATGCGGGGCCAGGGTCTCAGGTCATGTGCCACCCGCCAAGGGCGGCTGCGCGCTTTCAGGAAACCGCGCCGACGTTGGCCGCCGCCAGTGCCGTCATGTTGACGATGCGGCGCACGGTGGCCGAAGGCGTCAGCACGTGGGCCGGTGCGGCCGCCCCCATCAGGACGGGACCGATGGTCGTGCCATGGCCGCTGACTTCCTTGAGCACATTGAAGAGGATGTTGGCCGAATCCAGATTCGGGCAGATCAGGATGTTGGCATCGGAGCTCAGCGTCGAATCAGGCAGCGTGCGATGACGCACCGCCTCGGACAATGCGGCATCGCCGTGCATCTCGCCATCGCATTCGATGTCGGGATAGCGCTGCTTGAAGAGTTCAGTGGCGCGGCGCATCTTCAGTGCACTGGGGCGCGAGGATGAGCCGAAGTTCGAATGCGAGAGGAAGGCCACCTTTGGTGGCACGCCAAAGCGCTGCACTTCGCGCACTGCCATGTGGGCGATGGAGACCAGCCCTTCGGGATCCGGATCCTCATGAATGTAGGTGTCGGCCACGAACATCGTACGGTTCTCCAGCAGCAATGCATTGATGGTGGCGAGGCCTTCGGAACCATCGCGCACGCCGAGAATGTCCTTGATGCGGCGCAGGTGGTTGTCGAAGCGGCCGACCATGCCGCACAGCATGGCATCGGCATCGCCCAGATGGATCATCAATGCGGCGATGATGGTGTTGGAGCGGCGCACCGCCGTCTTGGCAGCCTCTGGCGTGACGCCATTGCGGCCCATGATCTTGTAATAGGCTTCCCAATATTGGCGGAAACGCGGATCGTCCTCTGGATTGACGTTCTCGACGTCCTTGCCCAGTTCGATGCGCAGGCCGGCGCGCTTGATGCGATCGGCAATCACGGCAGGGCGGCCCACCAGGATCGGCTTGGCCAGGCGTTCGTCCACCACCACCTGAGCGGCGCGCAGCACGCGCTCGTCCTCGCCCTCGGCATAGGCAACGCGGCGCAGGTTGGCCTTGGCGGCATGGAACACCGGCTTCATGAACATGCCGGTCTGGTAGACGAAGCGCTGCAGGCTGTCGCGGTAGGCGTCGATGTCCTCGATCGGCCGCGTGGCCACGCCCGACTCGGCAGCCGCTTTGGCCACGGCCGGCGCGATGCGCAGGATCAGGCGCACATCGAAAGGCGTGGGAATCAGGTAATCCGGGCCGAAGGAGAGCTCTTGGCCGGAATAGGCAGCGGCCACCTCGTCGCTCGCTTCGGCCTTGGCCAGCGCGGCGATTTCATGGACGCAGGCGAGCTTCATCGCCTCGGTGATCTTGGTAGCACCACAGTCAAGCGCGCCGCGGAAGATGTAAGGGAAGCACAGGACGTTATTGACCTGGTTCGGGTAATCCGAGCGGCCGGTAGCGATGATCACGTCCGGGCGCACGGCCTTGGCGAGTTCAGGGCGGATTTCCGGTTCGGGATTGGCCAAGGCCAGCACGATCGGCTTGTCGGCCATGGTACCCAGCATCTCGGCCGTCAGCACACCGGGCGCCGAACAGCCCAGGAACACATCGGCGCCGGCGACGATGTCGGCCAGCGTGCGCGCCTCGGTCTGCTGCGCAAAGCGCGCCTTGGACGGGTCCAGGTTGCTGCGTCCTGCATGGATGACGCCCTTGGAGTCGGCCACGAACACGTTTTCGAGCTTGACCCCCAGGCCAATCATGACGTTGATGCAGGCAATCGCCGCCGCACCGGCGCCCGAGACCGCCACCTTCACATCACCGATCTTTTTGCCCACCAGCTCCAGGCCATTGAGCAACGCAGCCGAGGAAATGATGGCGGTGCCATGCTGGTCGTCATGGAACACCGGAATGTTCATGCGCTTGGAGAGTTCCTGCTCAATGTAAAAACACTCGGGCGCCTTGATGTCCTCGAGGTTGATGCCGCCGAGCGTCGGCTCCAGCGCAGCGATGATCTCGACGAGCTTGTCCGGATCACGCTCGGCCAGTTCGATGTCGAACACATCCACGCCGGCGAACTTCTTGAAGAGGCAGCCCTTGCCTTCCATCACCGGCTTGCCCGCCAGCGGGCCGATGTCGCCCAGGCCCAGCACTGCCGTGCCATTGGTGATCACGCCGACCAGGTTGCCGCGCGAGGTGTACTCGGCGGCAAGCGCCGGATCAGCCTGGATGTCCAGGCACGGATAGGCAACACCCGGCGAATAGGCCAGCGAGAGGTCGCGCTGGTTGGAGAGGGGCTTGGTGGGCGTGACGGCGATCTTGCCCCGGCTTGGCGAGCGGTGGTAGTCCAGCGCGGCGGCGCGCAGCGCCTGTTCGGCATCGGATAGCGGCTTCTTGTTCGAATGCATAGAAATGGGTTCTCAAGGAAAGGGAACGGCATGCGCTGTCAAGGCGCAGCACCAAAGCATGCCATGGCGGCGCCCGCAGGTCTCCAGATGTCTGTCGGACGCCGGTTTGCGCAGGCTGCGAACGATAGCAGAAGGGCGCCGCCCGGCCAAGTGCATGCGCTGCACCGGCCCCGCTTGCGGCCCGGCCGGCATCAGGCCACCATCAGCTGGCCGTGGCGGCCTCGCCCTGCAGCGCGCGCAGATCGACACCCGCGCGCTCAAGTCCAGAGAGGATCGCCTTGATCGAGGCCGTGACGATGTTCGGATTGCTGCCGACGCCCCAGGCATGGATGTCGTCGACACTGACCTCCACATAGGCCATGGCCTGCGCATTGGCGCCAGCCCCCACCGCGTGCTCGGCGTAATCGAGCACGCGCACGTCCCTGCCGGTGGCCTGGCTCAATGCATGCACGAAGGCATCGATCGGTCCTTCGCCATGGCCCGTGACCTTGGCAGCAGCGCCACTCTTGCGAATGGTGGCCTCGATGCTGGTCTGCGCGCCATCGCCACCGAGCTGGTAGCTGGGTGCTGTCTCCTCGAGACGGAACTCCTGCTGGAAGATCGTCCAGATGTCCTTGGCGGTCAGTTCGGTGCCTTCGCTGTCCATGGTCTTTTGCACCACCTGGCTGAATTCGATCTGCAGCTTGCGTGGCAACACCACCTTGTACTCGCTCTCGAGCAGATAGGAGATGCCGCCCTTGCCGGACTGGCTGTTGACACGGATCACCGCTTCGTAGCTGCGGCCCAGGTCCTTCGGGTCGATCGGCAGATAGGGCATGTCCCAGATGTCGCCTTCCTTGCGGGCGTTGAAAGCCTTCTTGATGGCATCCTGGTGCGAACCCGAGAACGAAGTGAACACCAGCTCGCCCACATACGGGTGACGCGGGTGCACAGGCAGCTGGTTGCAGTGCTCGACGGTGCGCTTGATTTCGTCGATGTGGGAGAAATCCAGCTCGGGATCGACGCCCTGGATGTACATGTTCAGCGCGACATTGACGATGTCGAGGTTGCCGGTGCGTTCGCCGTTGCCGAACAGGCAGCCCTCGAGTCGATCGGCACCGGCCATCAGCGCCAGCTCGGCGGTGGCGGTGCCGGTGCCGCGGTCATTGTGCGGATGCACCGACAGCACGATGGCATCGCGACGCAGCAGGTTGCGGCCGGTCCACTCGACCATGTCGGCAAAGATGTTCGGTGTCGAATGCTCGACCGTGGTCGGCAGGTTGATGATGCACTTCTTCTCCGGCGTGGGCTGCCATACCTCGGTGACGGCATCGACGACGCGCTTGCTGAAGGCCAGCTCGGTATCCGAATACATCTCGGGCGAATACTCGAACACCCAGTCGGTCTCCGGGTACTGCGCGGCAATGTCCTTGAAGAGCTGCGCATTGCTGCGCGCAAGCGCGACGATCTCGTCCTCGCTCATGCCCAGCACCACCTCGCGCATCACCGGTGCGGTGGCGTTGTAGAGGTGCACGATGGCGCGGCGCACGCCCTTGAGGGATTCGAAGGTGCGGCGCACCAGGTGCTCGCGAGCCTGCGTCAGCACCTGCACCGTCACATCCTCGGGAATCAGGTCTTCCTCGATGAGCCGGCGCGTGAAATCGAATTCGATCTGCGAGGCCGATGGAAAGCCGATCTCGATCTCCTTGAAGCCGATCTCCACCAGCGTCTTGAACATGCGCAGCTTGCGCTCCATGTCCATCGGCTCGATCAGCGCCTGATTGCCGTCGCGCAGGTCCACGCTGCACCACACCGGCGGCTTGGTGATCACCGCGTCCGGCCAGGTGCGATCCTTGAGGTGCACCGGGGCAAACGGACGGTACTTGGTGGCGGGGTTCTTCAACATCATGGTCGGGGTTCCTGTTCAATGAAGGTTGATGCTGCCAGCGGAAAAAGGGGAAAAGCAAAACGGCCCGTCGCTGACAAGCATACGGGCCGTTGGGAAAGTAGGGTCTACAAAAACTATGCGCGCACTACCAAACCCGCCCGTTGGACGTTGGCTAGTAGCACTAGGGAAAGCTTTTGCATCGGATAAGTGTAGCGCAATTTCTGCGCTGCGGCCAAACTTTATTTATGCAGGCCCTGCTCTTCAGGCTCGTCGGTGGAGATGCTGATGACGCTGGTGGGCTGGCCACGCGCACGGCGGCGCACATAGACGATGAACCCACTGAGCGCATACAGCACGAACATGCCGAACAGCACCAGCGGCGGGTCGATGTTGATGACCGCGATCAGCAGCACCACCAGCACCACGCTGACAAAGGGCACCGAGCGGCGCGCCTGCAGGTCTTTGAAGCTGTAGAACGGCAGGTTGGTGACCATGGTGATGCCCGCATACAGCGTGATGGCGAACATCAGCCAGGCCTCGACACTGGTGGAAACATAGGCGTCGTAGCCGCGTCCCTCGTCCGTCATCAGCCAGATGAAACCGGCCACCAGCGCAGCCGCCGACGGCGAAGGCAGGCCCTGGAACCAGCGCTTGTCCACCACCGAAGTATTGACGTTGAAGCGCGCCAAGCGCAAGGCCGCGCAGGCACAGTAGACGAAGGCGGCGATCCAGCCCCAGCGCCCCAGGCCCTGCAGAGCCCATTCGTAGGCGACCAGCGCCGGCGCAGCGCCGAAGGAGACCATGTCCGAGAGCGAATCCATTTGCTCGCCAAAGGCGCTTTGCGTGCGAGTCAGGCGTGCCACGCGGCCATCGAGCCCGTCGAGGATCATCGCGGCGAAGATCGCGGTGGTCGCCAGATCAAAGCGCTTGTTCATCGCCATGACGATGGCATAGAAGCCGCAGAATAGCGCAGCCAGCGTCACCATGTTGGGCAGCATGTAGATGCCCTTGCGCGGCGGTGGCCGCTGGGTGACGGGCTCCGCCTCGGTGGCGGATGGCGTTGCGGCAGGGTCGGTGGGCGGCTGGTCTTGTGGTGTCATAGATTGGAGAGTGTGCGTCACGGCCCGCGTGGGGCATGGCGCAATATACACCGGCACATCGGTGCGCCGGCCTTGCCCGCCCTGCCGGCGGGAGCAAAGGACCGGCCGGTAGGCCCGGCATGGACCTGCAAAGAAAAAGGGCCACGCATGGGCCCTTCGGAAATCCGGCGCAGCCGGCAGTCGCATGGCCAGTCGCACAGCCAGACGCCGTGCGGTGGCCGCAATCAACGATCAGCGATCAGTTGCGGCTCTTGTCGACCAGCTTGTTCTTGGCGATCCAGGGCATCATCGAGCGCAGCTGACCACCGACGACCTCGATCGGATGTTCGGCAGTGTTGCGGCGGCGTGCCGTCATGGACGGATAGTTCAGGCGCCCTTCCTGGATGAACATCTTGGCGTAGTCACCGTTCTGGATGCGCTTGAGCGCGTTGCGCATGGCTGCGCGCGACGTCTCGTTGACGACTTCGGGGCCGGTCACATACTCGCCGAACTCGGCGTTGTTGGAGATCGAGTAGTTCATGTTGCCGATGCCGCCTTCGTAGATCAGGTCGACGATGAGCTTCAGCTCATGCAGGCACTCGAAGTAGGCCATCTCGGGCGCATAACCGGCCTCCACCAGCGTCTCGAAGCCCATCTTGATGAGCTCGACGGCGCCGCCGCACAACACGGCTTGCTCGCCGAACAGATCGGTCTCGGTCTCTTCCTTGAAGCTGGTCTCGATGATGCCGGCCTTGCCGCCGCCATTGGCCATGGCGTAGGACAGCGCCAGATCACGCGCCTTGCCGGATTGATCCTGGTGCACGGCGATCAGGTGCGGCACACCGCCGCCCTGGGCGTAGGTGCTGCGCACGGTGTGACCAGGCGCCTTGGGGGCAACCATCCAGACGTCCAGGTCCGCGCGCGGCACGACCTGGTTGTAGTGCACGTTGAAGCCGTGTGCGAACACCAGCGAGGCGCCCTTCTTGATGTTGGGCTCGACCTGCTCCTTGTAGACGGCGGCGATGTCCTCGTCGGGCAGCAGGATCATGACCACGTCGGCCTTCTTGACCGCCGCGGCCACTTCCATGACCTTCAGGCCGGCGGCCTCGGCCTTGGGCCAGGAGGCACCGCCCTTGCGCAGGCCGACGATCACCTTGACCTTGCTGTCGTTGAGGTTCTGAGCGTGCGCGTGGCCCTGGCTGCCATAGCCGATGATGGCCACGGTCTTGCCCTTGATGAGGCTGAGATCACAGTCCTTGTCGTAAAAAACTTTCATGGTTTGCTCCTGCTTGGGTTGTTCAAAAAAAAGGGGTGCTGAAAAAAGGGGCCGGCCGCCCGGCGCAATGGAAGGGCGGCCGGCCGAGGCATCACACGCGCAGAATGCGCTCGCCGCGGCCGATGCCGTTGGGGCCGGTGCGCACCGTCTCCAGGATGGCACTGCGGTCGAGCGCGCCCAGGAAGGCGTCGATCTTGCCCTGATCACCGGTCAGCTCGATGGTGTAGCTCTTGTCGGTGACGTCGATGATGCGGCCGCGGAAGATGTCGGTGGTGCGCTTGACCTCCTCACGCTCCTTGCCGGAGGCGCGCACCTTGACGATCAACAGCTCGCGTTCGGTGTAGGCGCCCTCGGTGAGGTCGACGACCTTAACGACCTCGATGAGGCGGTTGAGGTGCTTGGTGATCTGCTCGATGGTGTCGTCCGAACCCACCGTCTGGATGGTCATGCGCGAGAGCGACGGATCTTCCGTCGGCGCCACGGTGAGGGATTCGATGTTGTAGCCGCGTGCCGAGAACAGACCGACAACGCGCGAGAGCGCACCCGGTTCGTTCTCGAGCAACACTGCAATGATGTGTCGCATGGAGGGACTCCTCTTTTCGCCGCCCTCGCCCCGGCACGGTAATGCCCGGGTCTGGCTGGCAATTGATTCATCTGGCGAAGATGGAAACCCAGGGCAGCAGCCGTTGCGGCCCTGGCGCGGGGGAAGGGAAAACGGGAATCAGTGTGCCGCAGCCGGCGCGTTCACAGGTCGTCGGCGCCTAGCAGCATCTCGGTGATGCCCTTGCCCGCCTGCACCATCGGAAACACGTTCTCGCTGGGGTCGGTGCGGAAGTCGAGGAAAACCGTGCGGTCCTTGAGCTTGCGCGCCTCGCGCAGCGCCCCTTCGACATCCTGCGGCCGCTCGATCAGCAGGCCCACATGGCCGTAGGCCTCGGCCAGCTTGACGAAATTGGGCAACGCATCCATGTAGCTGTGGCTGTAGCGGCCGGAGTATTCGATCTCCTGCCACTGGCGCACCATGCCCAGATATCGGTTGTTGAGCGCGCAGATCTTGATCGGCGTGTTGTACTGCAGGCAGGTCGACAGTTCCTGGATGTTCATCTGCACCGAGCCCTCGCCGGTGATGCAGAAGACCTCGCTCTGCGGCTTGGCCAGCTTGATGCCCATGGCGTAGGGAATGCCCACGCCCATGGTGCCCAGCCCCCCGGAATTGATCCAGCGGCGTGGTTCATCGAAGCGGTAGTACTGCGCGGCCCACATCTGGTGCTGACCAACGTCGGAGGTGACATAAACGTCATCGCCGCGGGTCATGTTCCACAGCGTCTCGACCACGTACTGCGGCTTGATCACGTCCTTGTTGCCACGGTCGTAATCGAGGCACCGGCGTTCGCGCCAACCTTCAATGGTGTTCCACCAGTCCTTGAGCGCAGCCGGATCGGGCCGCTCGTCGGTCTCGTCCAGCATGCCCAGCAGTTCGGTCAGTACGTCCCTGCAGTCGCCAACGATGGGCACCTGCACCTTGACACGCTTGGAGATCACCGACGGATCGACGTCGATGTGGATGATCTTGCGCTCGTTCTGCGCGAAATGCTTGGGGTTGCCGATCACCCGGTCGTCGAAGCGCGCACCAATGGCCAGCAGCACATCGCAGTTCTGCATGGCATTGTTGGCCTCGATGGTGCCGTGCATGCCCAGCATGCCCAGGAACTTCGGGTCGGAGGCCGGGAAGGCCCCCAGCCCCATCAGCGTATTGGTGACCGGCACGCCCAGCTTGTCGGCCAGGGCGCGAAGCTCGCCGGTGGCATTGGCCAGGATCACGCCGCCGCCGGCATAGATATAGGGACGCTTGGCCGCCAGCAGGTATTGCAAAGCCTTGCGGATCTGCCCACTGTGGCCCTTGCGCACCGGATTGTAGGAGCGCATCTCCAGCTTGTCGGGGTAGCCGGCGAATGCCACCTTCTTGAAGGACACATCCTTCGGGATGTCGATCACCACCGGGCCGGGCCGACCCGAGCGCGCGATGTGAAAAGCCTTCTTGACGGTGATGGCGATGTCCTCGGCGTTCTTGACCAGGAAGTTGTGCTTGACGATCGGGCGGGTGATGCCCACGGTGTCGCACTCCTGGAAGGCATCCTGGCCGATCGCCGCGGTGGGCACCTGGCCGGAGATGATCACCATCGGAATGCTGTCCATGTAGGCGGTGGCAATGCCGGTGACGGCATTCGTCAGGCCCGGCCCGGAGGTCACCAGGGCCACGCCCACCTCGCCGGTGGCGCGGGCGAAGCCATCGGCCGCGTGCACGGCGGCCTGTTCATGGCGCACCAGCACGTGCTGCACGGCCTCCTGCCGGTACAGCGCATCGTAGATGTACAGCACCGCGCCACCGGGATAGCCCCAGATGTGCTTGGTGCCTTCAGCGGCGAGGCATTGAATGAGGATGTCGGCGCCCATCTGTTCGGCGGGGGCGCGCGATTGCGCTGCAGCGGACGCTGCAGACTGGTGTTCTGCCTTGGAGATTTCCATGAGATGAACCTGCTGAGAATTTCAAAACTGAAAAACCTGCGGTGCCCATTGCCAAGCTCTTGTGGAGCCGACTCAGGACTTGGGAGCGTGGCCATGGACGGGTAGCCGGCGCTTTCGCGCCTGTCGAACCATGCTCCGTTTGCAAAGTCGTAAACGGTGTGCGGGGCATTATTGCACTGAATCACCGGCAATTCCCGCGGCTGCCCGAAAATTTTGCGCCACTCGGCGATAATGCGACGCTTTGGCATGGGTGCTGCGGCATCCGTGGCGGCCTTGGACCGCCCTGCCGCCACCCTACCGTGGCCATAACGCCGCATGGGGTCCGCAGCCATCCCCAGAATCAGAAATTCCCAGAACCAGAGCCGCCCGCCGCAGATGCGGGAACGGCATCATCACTGGCAACGCAAACACCTTGGCTTCCGAGCAAGAACTCTCCCAATTCCTTGAAGAGGTGGAAAAACGCGCCTTCAAACGCGCCTACTTCCACGTCAAGGACGAAGATGCCGCGCTGGACATCGTGCAAGAGAGCATGATGCGCCTGGCCGAGAACTACGCCGACAAGCCCATCGAGGAAATCCGGATGCTGTTTGGCCGCATCCTGACGAACTCGACGCTGGACTGGTTCCGGCGCCAGAAGACCCGCAACGCGATCTTCACCAACATGAGCGAGTTCGAGCGCCATGACGACGAAGGCGGTGCCTTTTCGCTGCTGGACACCTATGCCGGACCGGACGGCTCGCAACTGGTGGAAAGCGCCGAGGATGCGACCGGCCGCCGGCAGGTGTTCGAAGCCATCGAAAGCGCACTGAAAAAGCTGCCAGCACGTCAACGCGAAGCTTTCATCATGCGTTACTGGGAAGACATGGACGTGGCCGAGACCGCCGCGGCAATGGGCTGCTCCGAAGGGAGCGTCAAAACCCACTGCCACCGGGCCGTACAGGCACTTGGCAACATGCTCTCGGGCATGGGAATCAGCTTATGACAAACACCAGCAACGATTGGACCACCGACGCCCGCAGCGAGATCGAGACGGAACGCCTCGGTCGTGCGCTCGCCAGCCAGTTGCGGCAAGGCGAGGCCGCGCTGGGCCACGACATCACCGCGCGCCTGCGCGCAGCACGCATGCAGGCGCTGGAGGCGCACCGCAAGGCTCTGGCCACCCAGCCCGCCGATCAGGCCATTGCATCATCCCCATCCCGCTCGGTATGGTGGAAACGCCTGCTGGCGGCGGTGCCGATCGCCGCGGCTGGTGCGGGCGCCATCTTCATGCAGGGCGCCGTCAGCGACGATGGCGCAGCGGAGATCGTGGATGTCGACGTCAAGCTGCTCTCCGGTGATGTGCCGCCGCAGGCCTTTGCCGACCCGGCCTTCCTCGAATACCTCAAGAACCGCGCCCAGGCGCCTGCGGCCAAGGCACCCGCTGCCGCAACGCAACAACCCTGAGCGGGGCCGCCGCAGCGACGCAATCGCCCCCCCTTATTGCCCTGATGGCAGATTCCTCGTCCCACCACAGCTTCAATGAACCCTCCCGCCCGCCGCTGGCGGGCGTTGCCGTTGCCGCAGTGCTGCTGGCGGCGTTGCTGGGGGTGTGGAACCAGAAGCAGCGGCCGCTGCTCTCGCCAACCCTGCCGCCCGGCCTGGTCTATGACGGTCCCTTGACCCTCTCCGGGCATCCATTGCCACCGCTGGTGCCGGCTGCTGCCAGTGCCGCCGGGCAACCAGCGACCTCCAGTCCGCAGACGCGGGGCATCCACATCACGCGGCCGATCTGGCGCGATCTCTCGGATCAGCAGCAAACCGTGCTGGCAGGGCTGGAGCCGGTGTGGCCCTACATCAGCAATGCGGAGAAGCGCCGCTGGCTGGCAATTGCCCGGCAGGCCCGCAGCATGGAGCCCGAACAGCAGCAGCAACTCATTGCCAACATTGCCGACTGGAGCCATCTCAGCGAAGCGCAGCGCATGCAGATCCGCCAGCAGTACCGCCAGTACGAAGCGACGCAAGCGGATTCGGATGCGGGTGATGCCGTGCTGATCCAGCAAGCCTGGCTCGACTTCAGCGCGCTGGACGAAGCCGAGCGGCGCCAATGGGCCCGCAAGGCCGCCGGCATCACCACCGCCAAGAAACGTCCGGCCACCCGCCGCACCGCGCTGGTGCGCATTCCGGCCGCCAGCCAGGCCAGGCCGGGGCTTTCCAACCTGCCCAAGATTCCGCTGGAGCCGGTGTCCTTCCGCCAGGTCGGCAGCGCTGGCGCACCACCCCAGGCGGCCAGCGCCATCACCCATGTGGAGGCGCCCAGCGCTATGCCAGCCGCCCCACCATCCGGCAACGGCAGCAGCGATGGGAAGCGGGTGATCTACTGGAATGGCATCCCGATCACCCCACCCGATCCCCTGCCCCCGGTCTACGCCAATTGAGGGAATGGCCGGCTGACACCGGCTGATGCCAGGTGACGACCAACCTGGCACCGTCACCTCCTGCTGCTACCATTACGGCCGCCATGACACACACCGCAGCATCCGCCCCGCCTGCCGCCTCCAGCCAGCGCCCCCTTCCTCAGCAAACGCAGCAGACACTGCAGGCCCCTGGCATCACACGCCGCATGGCCGCCTGGCTGTACGAAGGCATGCTGCTGTTCGGTGTAGTGTTCATCGCCGCCTACCTGTTCGGCACACTCAGCCAGACGCGCAACGCCATGGACAACCGCGTGGTGCTGCAGGGCTTCATCTTCACCGTGCTCGGCATCTACTTCGTCTGGTTCTGGCACAAGGGCCAGACGCTGGCCATGAAAACCTGGCGCATCCGCATCACCGATCGCGATGGTCGTCCCGTCAGCCAAACCCGAGCCACGCTGCGCTACCTGCTCAGCTGGATCTGGTTTGCCCCGATGGTGGTTGCCGCGTTCTGGCCCCACGGTCTGCCATGGGCCGAGGTGCTGGTGCTGCAGACCGGCTGGATACTGGTCTGGGCGATCCTGGCGCGCTTTCATCCCACCCGCCAGTTCTGGCATGACGCCTGGGCCGGCACAAGGCTGGTCCACGATGATCGCCCCGCCAAGGGCGCGCCCAAGGCCTGAGCCCCTGGCCGGCACTTTCACCGGATCGCTCCCGCCGATTTTCCGCGCACCCGATTCTTCCTCCCATGTCCGATCTTCACGACTCCCGCAAACGCGGCCTCGCCCGGCTGGTCTCGGCCTTCAGGAATTCCATGGCAGGCTTTGCCGCCGTATGGCAGGAGCCGGCCTTCCGCCAGGAGAGTGCACTGGCATTGGTGCTGGTGCCCGCCGCCTTCTGGGTAGGACAAAGCTGGGTCGAGGTAGCCCTGCTGTGTGCACTGGTGCTGCTGGTGCTGGTGGTGGAAATCCTCAACTCGGCCATCGAGGCCGTGGTCGACCGGGTCGGACCCGAATGGCATGCGCTCTCGAAGTCCGCCAAGGACATGGGCAGCGCCGCCGTACTGCTGAGCCTGCTGCTATGTGCACTGGTCTGGGGCTGGGCCATTTATGAAAGACTGACAGCATGAACCAACCCGCTTTTTCGATTTGTGTGTATTGCGCCTCGCGCGACGGCACGGCCGCTCAAATCCGCCAGGCCGCCCAGGACGTCGGCGAATGGATCGGCCGCCATGGCGGCCAGCTTGTCTATGGCGGCGGCAAGACCGGGCTGATGGGCATCGTCGCACGCGCCACCCGCGACGCCGGCGGCCGCGTGGTCGGCATCATTCCCACCGCGCTGGTCGACAAGGAACTGGCCAACCAGGATTGCGACGAACTGCACGTGGTGGAGACCATGCACCAGCGCAAGGCCATGATGGCCGCGCGCAGCGATGCCTTTCTGACCCTGCCCGGCGGCATCGGCACCTTCGAGGAACTGTTCGAGATCTGGACCTGGAAGCAACTGGGCTACCACGACAAACCCATCGGCATTCTCAACGTCAATGGCTACTACGACGGCCTGCAGCAATTCCTGCAGCACTGCGTGGCAGGCGGCTACCTCAGCGACTGGCAGATGGACCTGATCGCCAGCGATGCCGATGCCCAGACGCTGCTGAAGTCCCTGGTGCAGGCCGCCGGCATGAATGCCGAGAACGGCCAGTTGCTGCAGCAGAACATCTGAAGAAACCTCCTCGCCCGAGGGCGAACCGCGTCACTGCGCCGCCATGCCGCGCAGGCTCTCGCTGACCGGCCGGCGCAGCACCCCGCGCAGCCCCCACCAGCCGGCCAGCCAGGCCAGCACGGCACCGGCGAGCGCGCCGGCGAGCGGCACCCACCAGGGCGCATTCCAGCTGAAGTCGAACACGAAGCGCGCCAGCGCCCAGCCCACGGCCATGGCCACGGCGCTGGCAAGCGCACCCGCCAGCGTACCCACGCCCAGCAACTCGGCACGCTGCACGCGCGCGAGCAGGCGGCTGCTCGCGCCCATGGCGCGCATCACCGCATACTCCCGGGCCCGCTCGTCGCGCGTGGCGGTGACGGCCGCGAACAGCACGATCAGCCCGGCCGCCAGCGCGAACAGGAACAGGAACTCCACCGCCTGGCTGACCTGCCCCAGCACCCGCTGCACCTGCGCCAGCGTGGCCGTCATGTCGACGTTGGTGATGTTCGGGAATTGCCGCACCAGCGCATTGTCGAAACCGGGCTGGTCCGGCGCCCGGTAGGCGGCCAGGTAGGTCACCGGCAGATCAGGCATGGCCGCCACCGGGTACAACACGAAGAAATTCGCATTCATGCTGCCCCAATCGAGCTTGCGCAGCGAGGTCACAGTGGCCTCGTGCACGATGCCGCCGATGTCGAAGCGCAAGCGATCGCCCAGGTGAATGCCCAGGCGCTCGGCGATCTCCACCTCCATGCTCAGGCCGTCAGCCTCACCGGGCGTCCAGCGGCCCGCCACCACTGCATTGCCCTCGGGCAGGCGGTCGGCGTGGCTGAGGTTGAATTCGCGCTCGACCTGGCGCGCGGCATCCTCGTCCGCATAGTCGCCGGCGCTGACGGCGCGGTCATTGATGGCGGTGAGGCGGCCACGGATCATCGGATACCACTGGTACTCGCTCACACCACCTGCGCGCAGCGCCTGCTGGAAGGCCTCGGCCTGGTCCGGCTGGATGTTGATGACGAAGCGGTTGTTCGCATCCGGCGGCGCGGACTGCTGCCAGCTCGCCAGCAAATCGGTACGCAGCAGCACCAACAGCACCAGCGCCAGCAGGCCCACGGCGAGGCTGCTGACCTGGATGACCGCAAACCAGGGCCGCGCGGCAATCTGCCGCGTTGCCAGCAGCAGCCAGCTCGGCGCGCGGCCTTCGCGCACCAGCGTGCGCAGCGCCCGGATGGCCAGCGCAGCCAGCACGGCGAACAGCAGCACCGCCAGAGCGAACCCGCCTACGGCAATGCCGCCCAGGCGCGCATTGCCGCTGACGACGAAAAGCAGCACGGCAAAACCCGCCAGACCCGCTGCGATGACGCCGCGCGAAGCCGGCCGCAATGCGCCCACGTCGCGGCGCATCACGCGCAGCGGCGGCACCTGCGCCAGTTGCAGCACCGGCGCCAGCCCGAAGGCCAGCAGCAGCGTCAGGCCCATGCCAAGGCCCAACAGCACCGGCCAGCCGCTGGCCGCCGGCAGGCTGACCTGCACCAGCCCCGCCAGCATGGCGATGAAGACATGGTGCACGGCATAGCCGATCAGCACGCCGGCCAGACTGGCGAACAGGCCGGCCAGCACGAATTCCAGCAGATAGGCGCCGATGATGGCGCGTTGGCTCAGCCCCAGCACGCGCAGCAGCGCCGCCCCGTCGAGGTGCCGCTGGGCAAAGGAGCGTGCCGCCAATGCCACGCCGACGGCCGCCAGCAGCGCCACCAGCAAGGCCACCAGCCGCAAAAAGGATTCGGCGCGCTCGATGGTGCGCTGCATCTGCGGGCTGCCGCTCTCGAGCGTCATCAGGCGCAGGCCGCGCTCGGCGCCGGCGTCGATGCGCTCCTGCGCGTCGCGCACGAAGCGCGCCAGCGCCGGCGCGTCATCGCCCGCGACCAGCAGGCGCCAGTTCAGGCGGCTGGCTGGCTGCACGAGGCCGGTGCCCTCCAGTTCATCCATGCGCATCATCACCCGCGGCGAAAAGCTCATGAAACCCGCGCCCCGGTCGGGCTCGAGGGTGATCACCCGCGCAAGCCGGAAGGCGGCATCGCCCAGGTGCAGGGTGTCGCCCAACTGCAGCTCAAGACCGGCCAGCAGCGCCGCGTCGGCCCAGACCTCGCCGCGGCCCGGACCATCCGGCGCGGGCTGGCCCGTGGCCATCAACGCCGCATTGCCCAGGTCGGAGCGCCACTGCGTGCTGGTCTGCACGCTGCCGCGCAGCGGATAGGCGGGCTCGACCGCCTTGAGCGACACCAGCCGGCTGGCGCCGCCCTGGGCATCATCGGCACGTGCCATGGTCGGAAAAACCACCGTCACCGCGCTGCGCAGGCCCAGCGACTGGGCCTGCGCGCGCATCGCATCATCGATGCCATGGTCGCTGGCCACCACGGCATCGCCGCCGAGCAGTTGGCGCGCATCGCGCTGCAGGCCACCCTGCAGCCGATCGGCGAAAAAACCGACCGCCGTCAGCGCCGCCACGGCCAGCGTGACGGCCATCAACAGCACAGTCAGTTCGCCAGCGCGCAGGTCGCGCCGCAGACTGTTCCAGCCAAGGTGCAGGATTCGGGCGAAGGGCGAAGAGTGAGGATCGGACATGGCGGCTCGGCAAGGGATTGCACCCATTCTGGCATTTCCACGCCACAAGCCGCAGCGGCACACCTCTCACCCTTGCATTGCAGGCGGTTTTTGCCAGGGTGGGCCGCACGGCGCCGAGCGAGGCCCCACCATGTCCGCCAGAGCCGCTCGATACAATGCGGGGCTTCGCCTCCCACCCTGCCTTGCCTCCATGGATACCGCGACCGACCTGCCCCGCATCAAGCCCGAGGCCTTGTATGAAGACAAGCACCTGCTGGTGCTCTTCAAGCCGCACGAGCTGCTGAGCGTGCCCGGGCGGGGCGAGCACAAGCTCGACTCGCTGAGCTGGCGCGCCCAGCAGTATTGGCGCAACGCGCTGATCGTGCACCGGCTGGACATGTCCACCTCCGGCCTGCTGGTGATGGCACGCAGCCCCGAGGTGCACCGCGCCCTCTCGATCGCCTTTGCCGAGCGCCGCGTGCACAAGCGCTACACCGCCGTGGTGCATGGGCAACTGCAGCCCCCCGTCAGCGCCGATGGCTGGGGACTGATCGACAAGCCGCTGATGCTTGACTGGGAGCGGCGGCCACTGCACATCGTCGATACCGAGCACGGCAAGCCCAGCCAGACGCGCTGGCGCATCATCGACATGGCAGAGGCATCCTCTGGTACCGGCCCGGCATATGGCGTGCCGCACACCCGGCTCGATCTGGAACCCGTCACCGGCCGCACCCACCAGTTGCGCGTCCACCTGCAAAGCCTCGGCCACCCGATCCTGGGCGACCCACTTTACGCCAGCGGCACAGCACTGGAGGCCGCACCGCGCCTGCTGCTGCACGCGCGCGAGCTGGCATTCACACACCCCGTCAACGGCAAGGAAATGCGTTTCGAGCGGCCGCCGGAGTTCTGACCATCTGCTGACGATTTTTTTCATGAGGCCCACCTGTCGCCAACCCTCTTCCCAGCCATGACCGCAGCCACCCGCATGCCAGCCCCATCCAACACCCTCACCATCCTCACCGGTGCCTCGCGCGGCATGGGCCATGCCATGGCCGAGCAATTGCTACGGCAACCGGGCACCGGCACGCTGCTGTGCCTCTCGCGCCAAAGCAGCGATGCGCTGGCAAACCTGGCCTGGCAACACGGCAAGACCCTGCTGCAATGGCAGGTCGACCTCGCCGATGCTCCGGCCGTGGCCGCGCGACTGCAAGACTGGCTGCTCGCCCAGACCGATGAGTCGTGGGATGAAGTGCGGCTGATCAACAACGCCGGCGTGATCCCGCCGATCGCACCGCTGGCGCACACGGCCGCCGCCGACATCGCCCAAGGCCTGCGCGTGGGGCTGGAGGCGGCCATGGTGCTGAGTGCGGTCTTCCTGCATGCCACCGGCCACTGGCCGATGCCGCGCAAGCTACTCAATATCTCCTCGGGCCTGGGGCGCTACCCGATGGCCTCGCAGGCGGTGTACTGCGCCGCCAAGGCCGGCATCGACCACTTCAGCCGCTGCGTGGCATTGGAGGAAGCGCAGCACCCCAATGGTGCAAAGGTCTGCGCGCTGGCGCCTGGCGTGGTGGCCACCGACATGCAGCAGCAATTGCGCAGCGCCGCGCCCAAAGACTTTCCGGACGTGCAGAAATTCATCGGTCTGCACGCCACGGGCAGCCTGCAAAGCCCGGCAGCGGCGGCAGCGCTGGTGCTCGCGCGCCTGGCGCGCGAGGACTTCGGCAACGAACCCATCGCGGACGTCCGCAAGTAAGCACCCACCCTGCTGCTGCGGCGGCGACCGGGCCCTGCCATCAATCGGCCTGCAAGGGTTTGACCATCAGGATGTGCGGCACGCCTTCCTCATCGAAGGGCTCGCCGTCCGCCACATAGCCGATGCGGCGGTAGAAGGCTTCGGCCTGGCACTGCGCGTGGAGTTCGAGCAACCGGTCGCCGCGCTGCCGCGCGGCCTGTTCCAACGCCGCCATCACCTGCGCGCCAAACTGGCCGCCGCGCAGGCTTTTCTCCACGCACACCCGGCCGATGCGGCCCAGTCCCGGCCCAGGCTGCAGCAGCCGGCCGGTGGCAATCGCCTCCCCGAGCCGGTTGTAGACCACGGCATGCAGAGCGGCCTCGTCGCGGCCATCCCATTCCTCGGCCTCGCCAAACCCCTGCTCCTGCACGAAGACACGGCGGCGCAAGCGGCCGGCATCACGGCCGAGATCGTTCCAGGAGCCGATGGCCGAGCGGCTCATGGCCTCCCCGGCCGCAAAGGCATCGAGCACACCGCGCATCGAGGGCGGAATCGGCTGCGAAGTCTGGCTGGCGGGGTCGGCGAACACATAGATCAGTTCGCCCGAGACCAGCAGCCGGGTATCGCGGAACATGCCCACCGTCATGGTCAGCGACGAGCGGCCGAGCCGCGCCACCTGCACGCCGATATCGAGCTGGTCATCGAGCTGCGCCGAGGCGTGGTATTCGAGCGTGGCCTTGCGCACGTAGAGATCCCCGCCGAGGGCCTGCATTGACAAGGCATACGGCAGCGCCAGCGCGCGCCAGAAATCCATCATGGCGCTGTCGGCATAGGTGAGGTAATGGCCATTGAAGACGATTTGCTGCATGTCCACCTCGGGCCAGCGGACCCGGTGACGGGCAAGGAAGCGGAAATCACTGCGCAACATGACAATCTTTCATTCTGAATTTCGGGTGGAAGGTTGGGTGGACGGCTCAGGCAACGGAAAGACCAGGCCGGCCATCGGCATGGGTCCGGTGGTCAATAATACGGGCCCGCTCCGCACACGGATGTCAAAACAGAGTCATGACCGCCCCCCAACCCACGCCTGCCCCACGCCCGTCGCCCTCCATCGGCATCCTGCTGTGCAACCTCGGCACCCCCGACGAGCCGACGCCCGCCGCAGTGCGCCGCTACCTGGCCGAATTCCTGGGTGACCCGCGCGTGGTCGAAATCCCACCGCTGCTGTGGAAGCCGATTTTGCACGGCATCATCCTGCGCCGCCGCCCCGCCGAATCGGCACGCAAATACCGCAGCGTCTGGACGGAGGACGGCTCGCCATTGCTGGCTTACAGCCAGAAACAGGCGAGCCTGCTGCGCGGCTGGCTGGGCGAGGCCGGGCTCGGGCCGCTGCAGGTCGCCCTTGGCATGCGCTATGGCTCACCCGGCATCGTTGCGCAGCTCGAGACCTTTCGCGCCCAGGGCATCGAGCGTGTGCTGGTGGTGCCGCTCTACCCGCAGTACTCGGCCACCACCACCGCCAGCGTGCTCGACCAGATCCACCAATGGAACATGCGCCAGCGCAACATGCTGGATCTGCGCATCATCAAGGATTACGCGGCGCATCCCGGCTACATCGCCGCGCTGGCGCGCCGCACACTCGAGCACTGGCAAACCCATGGACGACCGGACAAGCTGGTCATGAGCTACCACGGCATCCCGCAGCGCAACATCGACCTTGGCGACCCCTACCAGCAGCGCTGCCTGCTGACGGCGCGCCTGCTGGCCGAGCAGTTGGGCCTGCGTGAATCGCAGTATCGCGTGACCTTCCAGTCGCGCTTTGGCCGTGCCCAATGGCTGCAGCCTTACACCCAGCCGACGCTGGAAGAAGAGGCCCACCAGGGCCTGCAGGTCGTCGATGTGATGTGCCCCGGCTTTGCGAGCGATTGCCTGGAAACCCTCGAGGAAATCAACATGGAGGTGCGCGAGGCCTTTCTGCACCAGGGCGGCAAGGCGTTCCGCTACATTCCCTGCCTCAACGACCATCCGTCCTGGATCGACGGCCTCGGCGATTTGGTGCTGGAAAACCTGGGCGGCTGGCTACCAGCCGACGCCATCGCCCGTCAGCCACGCGGCTCCAGGACCTGAGTCCTCGACCCTTGGCTCACCCGCCGGCCGGGGCCGGCCGCAGCAGCGCCCACTGCAGGCTGGCCATGCCGAGCACCAGCACGAAATAGGTAAGCACCCGGCCATCCTCGCCGCCAAGCACCAGGCCGGCGAGCAGGATGGCGCTGCCGAACAGACCGCTGGCGGCCAGGTTGGCCCACCAGGACAGGCGCCATGGCTGGTGCCGATACACCAGCCGCGACAGCGGCACCAGCAGCAAGGCCACGCCCCAGGCCGGCGCCAGCAGGGTCAGGAAATGGACGATGAAAGTCGGAATGGACATGCAACGGACACGCTAGTGCGAAGTAGCGAAAATGGCGGAAATCTCGGCGCATGAACAGCTTCTGACGCCTGCCTGGCAGGCTATCACCAGCCGAAAATCGTGAAGAAAAATCATTCTCACCGCTGGTTTTGCGCCATGTCAACAAATGCGCCACAAGCAAAGACCACGCAGTGTACGCAAATCCTTACAAAACTATAATAACGCCCATGGCAGTCTGGACTCTCGGCATCAATCACAACACAGCCCCACTCGATCTCCGGGGCCGTTTTGCGTTCGCAATGGACCAGATCGCGCCCGCGCTGCATGGCCTGCGCCAGTCGCTCGCCGGCGGCCAGTCGCCCGAGCGCGTCGAAACCGCCATCCTCTCGACCTGCAACCGCACCGAGATCTACTGCTCGGCACCCGCAGCCGCACAGGAAGCCACGCTGGACTGGATGGCCAAGAGCGGCGGTATCAACGTCTACGAGCTGGCCGAGCACTCCTACACGCTTGAGAAGGATCTGGCCGCGCGCCATGCCTTCCGCGTGGCCAGCGGGCTCGACTCGATGGTACTGGGCGAGGCCCAGATCCTCGGCCAGATGAAAAACGCCGTGCGCATCGCCGATGAGGCCGGCGTGCTCGGCACCACGCTCAACCAGCTGTTCCAGCGCTCCTTTGCAGTGGCCAAGGAAGTGCGCTCGAGTACCGAGATCGGCGCCCACTCGATCAGCATGGCTGCCGCCGCCGTGCGGCTGGCCAGTCAGCTGTTCGAGGATTTCACCAAACTCAAGGTCCTGTTTGTCGGCGCCGGCGAGATGGTCGAACTGGTCGCCACCCACTTTGCCGCGCAGAACCCGCAGGCGATGGTCATCGCCAACCGCACGCTGGAGCGCGGCGAGAAGCTGGCGGCCCGCCTTGGGGCACACACGCTGCGCATCGCCGACCTGCCCGACAGCCTGCACGACTTCGACATCGTCGTCTCCTGCACGGCCAGCAGCGTACCCATCATCGGCCTGGGGGCCGTCGAGCGAGCCCTCAAGCGCCGCCGCAACAAGCCGATCTTCATGGTCGATCTGGCCGTGCCGCGCGACATCGAGCCGGAAGTGCAGCAGCAGGACAACGTCTACCTCTACACCGTCGATGACTTGGCCAATGTGGTGCAGGCCGGCAAGGCCAACCGTCAGGCCGCCGTGGCGCAGGCCGAGGCAATCATCGACTCGGGCGTGCAGAACTTCGTGCGCTGGCTGGAACTGCGCAACGCCGACAACCCGGTGGTGCCGCTGATCCAGCAGATCCACTCCCAGGCCGACACCTGGAGTCAACTCGAAGTGGCCCGTGCCCGCCGGATGCTGGCCAAGGGCGAGGACATCGACGCTGTGCTGCAGGCGCTGGCCAGCGGCATGGCCAAGAAGATGCTGCATGGCGCCGTCACCGAGCTGCGCAACAGCGACGTGCAGGAGCGCGCCCAGACCGCCCAGCTGGTTTCGCGCATGTTCCTGCGCGGCGAGACCCCGACCCGCCATTAGCGACCTGCCCGGCCTTGCCCCGGCAGACGCGGCTTGCGCCTGCCGTGCCGCCGGTTGCGGCACAATCCCATGCGGCGCAGCGCCTGCCGCGTCCAGACCCGCACCTCCCTCCATTCCACCGCGTCAGCCCGGTGCCGACACCACACCCCGCCATGCAAGCCTATCTGCTGCACCAGCTTGAACGCCAGGCCGAGCGCCTCCAGGAACTGGACTTCCTGCTCTCGCGCGAAGACATCATGGCCGACATGCAGCAATACCGCCGCATTGCCAGCGAGCATGCCGAAGTCACCCAGATTGCCGGACGCCACGCGCGCTACCAGGCCCTGCAGGCCGACCTGCAGACCGCCGAGGAACTGCTGGCCGATCCGCATTGCGATACCGAGACCGCGCAGATGGCCCGCGAAGAGATCGAGCATGCCCAGGCCCAGCTGCAAAGCCTGGAGGAGGAAGTCCAGCGCCTGCTGCTGCCTCGCGACCCGGACGACGCCCGCAACGCCTTCCTGGAAGTGCGCGCCGGCACCGGCGGCGATGAATCGGCGCTGTTCGCCGCCGATCTGCTGCGCATGTACGCCCGCTATGCCGACTCGGTCGGCTGGCGTGTCGAAGTCATCAGCGCCAGCGAAAGCGAACTGGGCGGCTACAAGGAAGTGGTGATCCGCATCGAGGGCGAACGTGCCTACGGTCTGCTGCGCTATGAGTCGGGCGGCCACCGCGTGCAGCGCGTGCCGGTCACCGAGACCCAGGGACGCATCCACACCAGCGCCTGCACGGTAGCCGTGCTGCCCGAGCCCGACGAGGCCGCAGCCGTGCAGATCAACCCGGCCGAGCTGCGCATCGACACCTTCCGCGCCAGCGGCGCCGGCGGCCAGCACATCAACAAGACCGACTCGGCCGTGCGCATCACCCACCTTCCCACCGGCATGGTGGCCGAATGCCAGGACGACCGCAGCCAGCACCGCAACAAGGCCAAGGCCCTGCAGGTGCTGGCCGCGCGCCTGCAGGAGAAGGAGCGCAGCGAGCGTGCCGCCAGGGACGCCGAGCAGCGCCGCAGCCTGATCGGCAGCGGCGACCGCTCTGACCGCATCCGCACCTACAACTATCCGCAGGGCCGCGTCACCGACCACCGCATCAACCTCACGCTCTACAAGCTGCCCAGCATCATGGAAGGCCATCTGCAGGAGTTGCTCGACGCGCTGCAGGCGGCCCGGGAGGCTGAGCTGATCGCCCAATTACAGCCGCAATGAATCCCCACCCCGCCATGCCGACCATCGCCCAGGCCTTGCGGCAGGCCCAGGCCGAAGGCCTGGATCGGCTCGACGCCCAGCTGCTGCTGCTGCATGCCCTGGGCCAGCCGCGCCAGAGCCGTGCCTGGCTGCTCAGCCATGACGAATGCGCGCTTGACCAGGCCGAACAGGCGCTCTATCAACAACTGTGCACGCAGCGGCGCGACGGCGTGCCACTGGCCTATCTGGTGGGCGAGCGGGAATTCTTCGGCCTGCCGCTGCAGGTTGGCCCGGCCGTGCTCGACCCCCGCCCCGATACCGAAACGCTGGTGGAATGGGCGCTCGACACCCTGCGGCTGCTGCCCGCCACCGCCCGGGTGCTCGATCTTGGCACCGGCAGCGGCGCCATCGCGCTGGCCATCCAGAGCCAGCGCCCCGATGCCCAGGTCTGGGCCAGCGATGCCAGCGCCGCCGCGCTGGCGCAGGCGCGCGCCAACGGCGGCGCACTGGGCCTGCCGGTTCACTGGCTCGAAGGCAGCTGGTTCGAACCGGTGGCGGCGGCGGGACTGGCGGCGTTCGACCTGATCGTCTCCAACCCACCCTACATCGCCGAGGACGACCCGCATCTGGCCGCGCTGCGCCATGAACCCATCAGCGCCCTCAGCAGCGGCCCCGATGGCCTGCGCGACCTGCACCACATCATCGCCACGGCACCCGCCTACCTGCGGCCAGGCGGCCACCTGCTGCTCGAACATGGCTGGCAGCAACACGCCGCCGTCGCGGACTATCTGAACCAATACGGGTATGTGGACGTGGGCGGCCGGCGAGATCTTGCCGGTCATTGGCGCTGCACCGGCGGGCGCCGGCCATGAATCCGCGATGCCGGCTGAGCACCTGCCGCCAGGGCTCGACTATGATCGATGGCTTGCGCTCCTCATCCAATTGAAAGGGACATGACTCCGGCCATCCGCAAAGCCCTCGACAAGCTCGGCCTGCTGCGCGACATCGATCTGGTGCTGCATCTGCCGCTGCGCTACGAGGACGAGACGCGCATCACCCCGATCGCCAGCTGCCGCGAAGGCCAGATGGTGCAGATCGAGGCCGCCGTGCTCAACAGTGAAGTGCAGTTGCAGCCGCGCCGCCAGTTGGTCGTCACCGTGCAGGATGCCAGCGGCGAATGCCAGTTGCGCTTTCTGCACTTCTATCCTTCGCAGCAGAAAGCCATGGCGCCTGGCAAGCGGCTGCGCATCCATGGCGAAGTGCGTGGCGGATTCTGGGGCCGGCAGATGCTGCACCCGCAGATCCGCAAGGCCGAAGGTCCGCTGCCAGCAGCCCTCACACCCATATACCCCATCAGCAAGGGCCTGCCGCAGGCCTATCTGCGGCGCATGATCGCCGTGGCGCTGCAACGCATCCAGATCGAGGAAACCCTGCCCGGGACCGTGCTGGCGCTTGCCGGGCCACCGCCCATTGCCGCCGGGCATGGCGCGGCCGCGGGCAGCGCCTGGTGGCCGCTGCACCAAGCTCTGCAGTTCCTGCACAACCCGGCGCCCGACGTGGCGCTGCAGACGCTCGAAGACCACAGCCATCCGGCCTGGCAGCGCCTCAAGGCCGAGGAGCTGCTGGCGCAGCAGCTCTCGCAGTTCAAGGTCCGGCAGACCCGCGCCGGCCTGGGTGCACCAGCGCTGTCGCCGCCAGCCGACATCAGCAGCGCATTGCCGCTGCATGAGCAACTGCTGGCGCGCCTGCCCTTCGAGCTGACGGCTGCGCAGCGGCGCGTCTGCGCCGAGATTGCCGCCGACATCGCCCAGCCACGCCCCATGCACCGGCTGCTGCAAGGCGATGTGGGCTCTGGCAAGACCGTGGTGGCCGCCATGGCGGCCTGCCTGTGCATCGATGCCGGCTGGCAGTGCGCACTGATGGCGCCCACCGAGATCCTGGCCGAGCAACACTTTCGCAAGCTGACCGAATGGCTCTCGCCGCTGCTGGCCGAACGCGAGCAGAGCGTGGCCTGGCTGGCCGGCGCGCAAAAGAAGAAGGAGCGCGCCGCAATGCTCGAAGCGGTGGCCGCCGGCAGCGCCATGCTGGTCGTCGGCACCCACGCGGTGATCCAGGACAGCGTCGAATTCGCGCGCCTCGGGCTGGTGCTGATCGACGAGCAACACCGCTTCGGCGTCGAGCAGCGCCTGAGCCTGCGCAAACGCCAGTCCACCGCCCCCGAAGACGCCCGCGCGCACGACAAGGGCATGGAGCCGCACATGTTGATGATGACGGCCACACCGATCCCGCGCACCCTGGCAATGACGTACTACGCGGACCTGAGCGTCTCGACCATCGACGAGCTGCCACCTGGGCGAACACCCATCGTCACGCGCCTGATCGCCGAGAGCCGCCGCGATGAACTGATCGAGCGCCTGGCCACCCAGGTGGCACAGGGACGCCAGGCCTACTGGGTGTGTCCGCTGATCGAGGAGAGCGAAGCGCTCGACCTCTCCAACGCCACAGCCACCTTCGAGGACCTGCAGCAGGCCATGCCCGGCGCGCGCATCGGGCTGCTGCACTCGCGCATGCCGGCTGCCGACAAGCAGGCCGTGATGGCGGGCTTCTCGGCCGGCGAGATCGGCGTGCTGGTGGCCACCACCGTCATCGAAGTCGGCGTGGATGTGCCGAACGCTTCGGTCATGGTCATCGAGCATGCCGAGCGCTTCGGCCTCTCGCAGTTGCACCAGTTGCGCGGGCGCGTGGGGCGCGGCAGCAAGGAATCGGCCTGCATCCTGCTCTACGCCACCGGCGACAACGGCCAACTCGGCGATACCGCCAAGGAACGCCTGCGCGCGATGGCGCAGACCAATGATGGCTTCGAGATTGCCCGCCGCGATCTGGAAATCCGCGGCCCCGGCGAATTCATGGGAGCGCGCCAGTCAGGCGCGGCGCTGCTGCGCTTTGCCGATCTGGATACCGATCAGGCCTTGCTGGAATGGGCCCGCCAGCTGGCGCCTCAAATGCTGCGGCAGCAGCCGCGCCTGGCCGAGCTGCACATGCAGCGCTGGCTGGGTGGCAAGTGGGATTATCTGAAAGCCTAGTGTCGGCCCTCAGGCTGGTTCCAGAACCTGTTTACGATCTTTTCGTGAGGGTCACGCGGGAGGTCAAGAATGCAGTGGACAAGACCCCCCGTCGCAGCCCGGACTGGCCGTCTGGGCAAGGCGGGCAATGCCGCCCGGTGCGTTTTTGACCTCCTGCCCCTTCGGGTTGCCCGGTTGCCCGCGGGAAGATCGTAAACAGGTTTTCAGCCGATCAGACCGAGAAGCTCGAACCGCAGCCGCAGGTGGTCGAGGCGTTGGGATTCTTGATGACGAACTGCGCGCCCTGCAGGTCTTCCTTGTAGTCGATCTCGGCGCCCACCAGGTATTGATAGCTCATGGCATCGATCAGCAGCGAGACGCCATTCTTGGTCATCGTGGTGTCGTCGTCATTGGCAATCTCATCGAAGGTGAAGCCATACTGGAAACCCGAGCAACCACCACCCTGGACGAAGACCCGCAGCTTCAGGTCGGGGTTGCCCTCTTCGGCGATGAGGTCGGCCACCTTGGCGGCGGCCGAATCGGTGAAGTTGATAGGCGCGGGCATTTCGGTGGGAAGGGTTTCGGTCACGGCATTCATGGTGGATCTCCAACAAAGCGGAAATTTGGTAATCGGCCAATGTTAGAGCAAATTCGATGACAGCATCAGCCTGCTGGTTTCTGGGCCTTGCCCGCGTCCACGGCTTCGTCCGCTCCGCCCAACCCGCTCGGCTCCCCTGCCTCGCCCTGCGCCGGCAATGCGCGCAGCACCTGGCCATTGGCAGCGCCGGCTCCGCGGGGCTCGACCAGTTGAGGCAGCGGCTCCTGGCCGGGCAGCAGGGCTCGCTCGGCCTTGCCGTCCTCTCCGGCGGGCGTGACCATTGGCAGCATGCGGCCGGAGAGCAATGCGCCGGGATGCATTTCCAACTGGCGGTAGCTGACATCGCCGGTAATGCGGGCCTTGGGCTGCAGCTCCAGCAGCTGCGTGGCGTGGATGGGGCCATCGACCCGGCCATTGATCACAACCACATCGGCGCGGATGCCGCCACTGACGCGGCCATGTTCCGAGATGAATACCAGCGTGCCCTTCTTGCTGGCACTGGCCTCGCCCGACACCAGACCCTGCACCGCACCATCAATGCGAATGCCATCGCTGAAGACGATATCACCCTGCACCTGGCACCCTTCGGCCACCAGGCTGCGAAGCGGGGGCTGTTTTCTTTTCGTGAACATCAATCATCCCTTGATTCAAATGCCGCAAAGGCCGAACGCCTGTCCGGCCCTCATGGCTGCAATTCGATCGTCTGGCTGCTGCGCTCCTGGCGCCCCTCGAACACGCGTGCCGTCACACTCGAAATCTGCACATCGGCCGGCACGCTCAATTGACCCTCGATCCGCTGATAGCGGCTGAATTCCAGCGCCTGCTGGGCCTTACCTGTCGGCAGGGACCAGGGCTCGCCGTCCTTCTGGCCACGCACTTCCCACTCAAGGCGGCCCTTGAACGTGCCGGCATCGCGACGCGGCTGCATCACCAGCAGTTGCCAGGACAGCTCCGTGGGCGTTCTGCGTTCGGCCTGCAGACTGCGGATGGCAATCGTCCCGTTGCCATTGGCCGGCAGCAGGTTCTCATAGAACCCCAGGTCGTCACGCAGACGCTGATTCTCCGCCTGCAGGTCGCGCACTTGCTGGGCCAGCAGCTCGCTGGTCGTGTGGTCGACCATGGCAAGTGCGTCGGACGAGCCAGCGCCGTCAGGCGCTTTGACGGTCGCCACCGCTTCTTCCTCACGCGCGGCCAGCTGCGCCTGCAGCGCCGCAAGCGTCTCCTGCAGCCGCTGCACTTCCTGTTGCCGGGCAGCCATCTCGGCCGACGGCCAGTGGCTGCGCTCGCAGGTCCAGATGATGAACACAGCACCGGTGCCAAGAATCACGAACAGCACCATCATCCGAAGCGGCCACGGCATGTGCTGCCGAATGGTGACACGGCGACTGATGGCCGGATGGCGGCGTCGGAACAAACGCAAACGCATGGATGTCGGGGGTCAGCCGACCGGTACTCAACGTGCCGGCCTCATGGCTGCTTGAGCCTCAAAAAGTCAAACATTATCAACGCATGCTGGCCGCTCTTGCAAAAAGACAAGAAAAAAGCCACGCAACCGAAGCGGCGTGGCCTTTTGCACGGCAGCTGCCGCCACAACGGGCGGCCCAGCGCCGATCAGCGCTTGGAGAACTGCTTGCGGCGGCGTGCGGAGTGCAGACCGACCTTCTTACGTTCGACTTCGCGGGCGTCGCGGGTGACGTAACCGGCCGCGCTCAGGGCGGGCTTGAGCGTCTCGTCATAGTCGATCAGGGCGCGAGTGATGCCATGACGCACCGCACCGGCCTGGCCGGATTCACCGCCGCCGTCGACGTTGACCAGGATGTCGAAGGTCTCGACATGGTTGGTCAGCACCAGCGGCTGCTTGGCAATCATGATGGAGGTCTGACGGCCGAAGTAGGACTCGACGTCCTTGCCGTTGACCGTGATCTTGCCGGAGCCTTTTTTCAGGAAAACACGTGCCACGCTGGACTTGCGGCGGCCAGTGCCATTGTTCCAATCACCAATCATCTTCAAAGCTCCTTAGATATCCAGCACTTTGGGCTGTTGGGCAGAATGCGGATGCTCCGCGCCACCGTACACCTTGAGCTTCTTGATCATGGCGTAGCCCAGCGGGCCCTTGGGCAGCATACCCTTGACGGCCTTTTCCAGGGCACGGCCAGGGTGCTTGGCCTGCAGATCGCGGAAGTTGATGGAACGGATGCCACCCGGGTAACCGGTGTGGCGATAATAGAATTTGTCCAGGGCCTTGTTGCCCGTGACCTTGAGCTTCGAGGCATTGATCACGACGATGAAATCGCCGGTATCGACGTGAGGCGTATAAATGGCCTTGTGCTTGCCGCGCAGACGGAGGGCAACTTCGCTGGCTACCCGTCCGAGCACCTTGTCGGTGGCGTCAATCACAAACCACTCATGTTGCACCTCAGCGGGCTTTGCGCTGACTGTATACATGAATCATTCCTTGATAGTGGTTTCGCAAGTCCTTTTCCACGGTCGGTGCCCTTCTGGAGTGGAGCCTCTTAGGTGGGAGTTGCAAGACCGGTGCGTGGCGTGCACGCACTGGCCCTGTTTTGCCGCGGGACTTCAAATCGCTGCAAACCGCGCATTCTATCCTGGTTCAACTCAAACACCAAATACAAGCGATGAGAAACATGAACGATGGCCGCCAATGGCCGCGGCAATGCATGCCCCATAATGCGCCCCATGTTCAGTTATCGCCACGCCTTCCATGCCGGCAACCACGCCGATGTGCTCAAGCACGTCGTGCTCAGTGCCACCCTGCGCTATCTCGTCCAGAAGGAGACCGCACTGTCGATCCTGGACATCCACGCAGGCTGCGGCCTGTACCGGCTCGACGGAGACTATGCCCGCACCAGCAGCGAAAGCCAGCAGGGCATCCAGCAACTGCTGGCCAGCCGCCGCGCCGCGCCGGACAGTCCGGTCGCAGCCGCCGTCGCCGGCTACCTGGATATCCTGCAGGCCTACAACCCAGGCATGGCTGATGGCGGATCGCCACGCATTTACCCCGGCTCTCCGGCCATCATGCAGCATTTTCTTCGCCCACAGGACCAGATGCAGCTTTTCGAGTTGCAGCCCGCCGACATGCGGGCCCTGGAGGGCAACATGGCCAATCTGCCACTGGCGCGCCGCACCCACGTCTGGCATGAGGACGGTTTCAACGGCTGCCTGCGATTTCTGCCGCCGCCGTCGCGGCGCGCACTGGTGCTTTGCGACCCCAGCTACGAGCTCAAGAGCGACTATGCCCAGGTCGTGCGCTGGCTGGATGCGGCACTGACCCGCTTTGCGACCGGCACCTACCTCATCTGGTACCCCATCATCCCGCGTCCCGAGGCACACGAGTTGCCGCGCAAGCTCAAGACCCTGGCCCGCCAGGCCGGCAAGTCCTGGCTGCATGCCACGCTCAGCATCAAAAGCGGGGTGCAGTCGGGTGTGCACATTCCTGGCGAGAAGGTCAAGCGCGGCGGCATGGCCGCCAGTGGCGTGGTCGTCATCAACCCGCCCTACACCCTGCATGCCGAACTGAAGGACGCCCTGCCGCAACTGCGCGACTGGATGGGGCAGGACCACCTGGCAGGTTTCCATCTCGAGAAAAGCCCCGACCATGGCTGAAGCTCCCGATACCCGTTCCACCGAAACCGTGGCGCTCCCTGCGCCAGGGCCGCGCATCACCATCCATTACTGCACGCTGTGCCAGTGGCTGCTGCGCGCCGGCTGGATGGCGCAGGAACTGCTCTCGACCTTCGGCACCGAACTGGGCGAAGTGGCGCTGATCCCCGGAACCGGCGGCATTTTCCAGATCCATTGCGATGGCGTGCTGATCTGGGACCGCCAGCGCGATGGCGGCTTCCCCGATGTCAAGACACTCAAGCAACGGGTGCGGGACCAAGTCGTACCGGAGCGCCAGCTCGGCCATATCGATCGCTGAACAATAGCCGAACCAGCGCCACACGCGCCTGGAATCAAGCCCTGGCGCGTTTGGGCTTTGACCGGCTGCAGTCGGCGCACAGGCCATACAGCGTCAGGTCATGGGCGTGCAGCACAAAACCTTTGGGCAGCAGGGCATTGAAGGTGTCATCGCAGCCCTCGACATCAAAGACCCGCTCGCAGACTTCGCAGCGAAAATGGTGATGGTGGTGCTGGGCCTTGTCCGCCAGTTCGTAGTAGAGCCGGTCACCCGGCAAGGGCACGGGCGAGAGCTCTCCCGCCTCAACCATGGCCTTGAGATTGCGGTACACCGTGGCAATGCCCAGGCGCGGCACGTGCTGCTGAGCAAACTGCAGGATTTCTGGCGGCGACATGGGCCGCGCCTCCGCCGTCAGCGCCGCCCGGATGGCTGCCCGCTGGCGCGTGGAGCGCTCTCCCGTCAGCCGCGGCTCGGCATCGCCCGCGGCAGTCTGGGCATGGGAAGAAGAGGCATCATGCACATGGCCGCACGGGCCGGCGTGATCGTGGTGGCGGTGACTCATGAAGTCATTGTGCCATCGGCCACGCCATTCAGGAAGAAGTGCCCCTGCAGCGCCGGCAACGGCCAACGTCCGCATCACATCCCCCATACCCTCGCCAAGCGATCGTCAAGCAGTCGTCAAGCAATCGCCAGGCAGTCGCTGTCATGGACGGCCATTGACCCAGCGCATTGCCAAAGCATGGCGGCAGCGCACGGTCGCAACTGGTACCATTTGCCACTTCAGGCCCCCTGCTGACCGCTGCATGCGGGCCTTCATCCACGCCCCATCGCCCCCATGCGTACTCCGTCCGCCTCACCTCGCCTCCTGACTCCCTCGTTGCGACCCGACATGCCAGCCGCCCGCCACGCGGCATCGGCACATCACGCGGCCGGCCAATATCATGCAGTGCTGGCATGGAGCGCGGCGCTGACTTTCGTGCTGGGTGCCGCCTGCCTCCCCAACCATGTCTGGGCACAGCGGAGTGAGCCGCCGGCCTCGGCGCCTGCCGGCACGCCGCAGATGGATCTGCCGCGGCTGGACATGTCGGTACACATGCACCGCATCCATGCACAAGTGGCGGCCACGCCCAGGCAGCGCGAGGTCGGGCTGATGTTCCGCCAACAAATGCCGGAGTACGAAGGCATGTTGTTCGTATTCGAGCAGCCGGCTACCCAGTGTTTCTGGATGAAGAACACGTTTTTGCCACTGACGGCGGCATTCATTGCCGATGATGGCCGCATCACCAACCTGGTCGACATGACGCCCTTCTCCAGCGACTCGCACTGCTCCTCCGAGCCGGTGCGCTATGTGCTGGAAATGAACCGGGGCTGGTTCGAGAAGCGCAAAATCACCGCAGGCACCCACCTGCGGAGCACCATATTCTCGGCCCCCACCCGCCCGGACTGATCCGGCATGGCCGCGCATGCCAGGGGCTGTGGATGCGCCAGTTCGCGCGCCCCAGCGCACCGAATCGATCCGGCTCACACCTTTTGCTTTATATTGCCAAGGGAATCAATGATTTCAGTGAAAAATATCAAGCACATTACAACCATTGGCGTTCCTTCTGGACAGACACAGCGTGATACTTTACGAATACCCATTCAATGAACGGATCCGGACCTACCTGCGTCTCGAGTACCTGCTGCTGCGCCTGCAGGAGTTGCTGGGCCGCTCGGAGGTCAACGACCATCAGTACGCGCTGCAGACCATCTTCGAGACGGCCGAGGTGGCATCGCGCACCGACCTGAAGACCGACATGCTCAAGGATCTCGAACGTCAACGCCTGGCGCTGCAGATCTACAAGGATTACCCCGACATCGACCACGGTGTGCTCGACCGCATCTTCAGCCGCATCGACTATTGCGCCAAAGGCCTCACGGCCATGACCGGCAAGCCTGGCCAAAGCATCTTCGAGAACGAATGGCTCAGCTCCATCCGCAGTCGCATGGGCATTCCAGGTGGCACCTGCAACTTCGACCTGCCGCACTTCCACCACTGGAAGCACCTGCCCTCGGCCTCCCGGCTGCGCGATCTCGAGACCTGGGCCAACAGCCTCACCCCCATCGCCGACACGGTATTCCTGCTGCTCAAGCTCATCCGCGATACCGGCACCGCACACCGCGTGGCGGTGGCGCGTGGCCAGTTCCAGCAGAACCTGCCATCGACGCGCAGTTTCCAGTTGCTGCGGTTGTGGGTGGAGCCGCGCGACAACGTCACCCCCGAAATCAGCGCCAATCGCCTGCTGGTTTCCGTGCGCTTCATGGAGCCGCATCTCGATGGCAAGCCCGTACAGGCCCAGAAGGACTTGTCGCTGGAAGTGGCGATCTGCGGCCTCTGAGCATCATCGGCAGGACCATCCCCGCCAACGCGCCAGCCAGACTGCCCCTCATGCCGGCATCGTGATGCTTGCTCCAACCAAATTCAACTCCAGCCATGCATCCAGACGACACTCCCGCGCCCGCACCGCGCGTGCGCTGCCCCAGTTGCGGGACAGAAACCGTCTTCGCGCCGGCCAACCCATGGCGCCCTTTCTGCAGCGAACGGTGCCGGCAGATCGACCTGGGCGCCTGGGCATCCGAACAGTTTCGCATCGAGGCCGCACCCAATGCGGATCCGGATGGTCATGAGCCGCCGGAGTCCGCGTAAGAACATCTTCACCGTTTTTTCGCGAACCGCACCGGGACGGGCTCGCGATCGCATGGGCCACCTGTTGCCGGGACAATCCGGCGCGATCAGCAGCGATGAAGCTGCTGCTGCGACCATATGCTCAGCCTCCCAGGGTGGCGATACCGCCTAGAATATAGCGCTTTGCATTCGCGATTCACCATTGGCCCCTGGCATGTCCGACCCCAAAACATCTTCTTCCAACGCCGCCGAGACCGCCCCTCAACAGGACGAAAACCAGCTGATCGCCGAGCGTCGCGAGAAACTGCGTGTCTTGCGCGTGGCTGCGGCCGAGACCCGCGCCCCCGTTTTCCCGAACGACTTCCATCCCAGCCACCGGGCGCAGCCCCTGCACGAGGCCTTTGACGGCAGCGACGCCGAAGCGCTGGAGGCCCAGGGCAAACGGGTGTCGGTAGCCGGCCGCATGATGCTCAAGCGTGTGATGGGCAAGGCCAGCTTTGCCACCATCCAGGATGCCACCGGCCGCATCCAGCTTTATGTGATGCGCGACGCCGTCGGCGAGGATGTCTACGCCAGCTTCAAGCGCTGGGACCTGGGCGACATCGTCGCCGCCGAAGGCACGGTGTTCAAAACCAAGACCGGCGAACTCTCGATCAAGGTCGAGCTACTGCGCTTGCTTACCAAAAGCCTGCGGCCACTGCCCGACAAGTTCCATGGCGTGGCCGACCAGGAACTCAAGTACCGTCAGCGCTACGTCGACCTGATCACCGACGAGAGCACGCGCGAGCGTTTCGTGGCACGCAGCAAGGCACTCTCTGGCATGCGCGCCTTCATGGTAGAGAACGGCTTCATCGAAGTCGAGACGCCCATGCTGCACCCGATCCCAGGCGGTGCCAATGCCAAGCCTTTCGTGACCCATCACAATGCGCTGGACCAGGAGATGTATCTGCGCATCGCCCCAGAGCTCTACCTCAAGCGCCTGATCGTCGGCGGCTTCGAGCGGGTGTTCGAGATCAACCGGAGTTTTCGCAACGAGGGCATCTCGGTGCGCCACAACCCCGAGTTCACGATGATGGAGTTCTATGCGGCCTACTGGAACTACCGCGACCTGATGGACTTCACCGAACGCCTGATCCGCGATGCCGCGCAAAAGGCAGTGGGCTCGCTGCAACTGAGCTACCAGGGCAAGCCGGTCGATCTGGCGCCTCCCTTCGAGCGCCTCACCATTCGCGAAGCCATCATCCGCTACACCGAGGCCGGCGACCAGGTCGATGACCGCGGCTGGCTCATGGCCGCGCTGCGCAAGCTCGGCCTGAGCGAGGAAAAGAGCCGCCTCTCTGGCCGCACACTCGCCAGCCTGCAGGTGCTCTATTTCGAGGAAGCCGTCGAGGAAAAGCTCTGGCAGCCCACCTTCATCATGGAGCATCCCACCGAGATCTCGCCACTGGCGCGCGCCAACGATGCACGCCCCGAGGTGACCGAACGCTTCGAGCTCTACATCACCGGCCGCGAATTCGGCAATGGATTCTCCGAACTCAACGATGCCGAAGACCAGGCCGCCCGCTTCAACGCACAGGTCGCCGCCAAGGACAGCGGAGATGACGAAGCCATGTACTACGACCACGACTTCGTGCGTGCGCTCGAATACGGCATGCCTCCCACTGGCGGCTGCGGCGTCGGCATCGACCGGCTCATGATGCTGCTGACCGACAGTCCCAGCATCCGCGACGTCATCCTGTTCCCGGCCCTGCGCCGCGAGCAGGACAAAGCCTGATCATTGGCATTGGCGCGATGCACCCGCGGGGAACCCATGGGCCCCATGCCTGACAGGCAACAGCCGTGCACAACTGCAAGCGAGCATCGGAACCATGTGGCATGGGACGCTGGATGACCTCTTCACCCGTCAGGAGACTCCCGTGATCGACCAGTACCTGCCCACCTGGATGCACGCCTGGCTGGCACCGCTGACGCTGTGCCTGCAGATTCTGCTGATCATCGTCACAGCCTGGGTGCTGCGGCGGTTGATCTGGCGCATCGTCGAGCGACTCGGCAGCAAGTACCTGTTCCCGCCCGGCATGCTGGTGCCGCTGCGCACCATGGCCGGCTGGTTCATCATTGTCGCGGCCTTGCTCATGGTGATGCAGCGGCTTGGCGTTTCGGCCACCGTGATCTGGACGGCCTTCACCGGCTTTGCCGCCGTGGCCGCCGTGGCATTCTTTGCGGCCTGGAGCGTGCTCTCCAATCTGTTCTGTTCCTTTCTCATCTTCACGGCCGCGCCGTTCCGGGTCGGAGATCGGCTGGAGATCCTCGACGCGGCCGACAAACCGGGCGTCAAGGGGCGCGTGCTGGAGATCCATCTGCTCTACACCAGCCTTGAGGACCTTACCAGCGAGGAGACCAAAGGCGCGCGCCTGCAAATCCCCAACAGCGCCTTCTTCCAGAAAAGCATCCGCCGCTGGCACCCGGACGAAGCCGACCTCAAGTCCTTCGTCTGGAAAGATTGAGAAGCCTGTGCGTTTCAGGCCAATGTTGTTTTTATGACAAATTGAGGAATTTTTGATGCGCCGCCGCAGCCCTTGCCTGGGTTTCCCGCGCCAGTCGTCATAAACTCTCCAGCCAGTTGCATCCCGTTTCCGAGGCATCGGTACCATGCCATCGGAAAGAAGGCGGAGACACCTTGACGTTCAGGAAACGCTGGCTGCAACCACACCATTCGACAACTTCCCAGGAAGAAGCACCATGAACAAGAAACTTGCTTTCGCTTTGATTCCCCTGCTGGCCGCCGGTGCCGCACAAGCCCAGAGCAGCGTGACGCTGTACGGCCGCATCAACACCACCCTGGAGCGCCAAAAGGTCGAGAGCTTCGATTCCTCCACGGGTCTGGTCAGCAATGCCTCCTTCATCGGCTTCAAGGGTTCCGAGGACCTGGGCAACGGCCTGAAGGCCGGCTTCGTGCTGGAGCAGGAAGTTGACGCCACCGATGGTTCGAACTCCAATGGTTTCGGCCGCCAATCCGAACTGTACCTGTCTGGCAACTTCGGTACGCTGCGCCTGGGCAACTACAACTCGGCCGCCTACACCGCCACCGCCGACTACATCAGCCTGCACAACCACGATACCGGCACCTCAGCCGACGCGCTGTATGCCTATATCGTGCCCAACACCGCCAAAATCGGCTACGTGACGCCTGATCTGGCCGGCTTCACCCTGGAACTGGGTTTCAACCCCAAGGACAACCAAGGTACCAGCAAGAACGCTTATGACCTGGCAGCCAGCTACAAGCTCGGCAATTTCGACCTGGGTGGCGGCTACGCCAAGTGGGACGATGCCGAAGCCTACACGCTGCGCGCCCTGTACAACAATGGCGCACTGGCTCTGGGCGGCTACGTGCAATATGACGACAACGGCTTCGGCGCCGGCCTGGGTGACCGCTGGGGTGCCCGTCTGGTGGCCGCCTACTACTTCGGCGCTTCCGAACTGCACGCCAATGTGGGATGGGCTGACGACTACGACAACCTGAACGACAGCGCCGCCACGCAATTCACGCTGGGCTACAACTACAACCTGAGCAAGCGCACCAAGCTGTACGGCTTCTACACCCGCGTCGACAACGACAGCAACGCCGGCTACGGCACTGGCGTGACTGGCAAGGACTTCAGCTCCTTCGCCCTCGGCGTGCGCCACCTGTTCTGATCAGAATAGATCCATTTTCATTGCGTTTGACGGCTGGCCTTCGGGCCAGCCGTTTTTTCTTGCCTCATCGTACGAGCACCCGTCACTGGGGCACATTTCTTGATGCGCATCAATGCTTTGGGCGGGGCAGCTTCGCTACACTTGGCCCGTATCTTCCCTTGGCCCTGCAACGCAGGGCCTTTTTTCGCCTGTTTGATATGGGCTGATATGGACCGACTCAGGTCCCATGCCCATGAGCACCGGGCAGATGGCCCCACAACAGCAAAGCGTCCCGCCCCTGCTGCTGCAGACAGACCTTGGCGCCCACCGGCAGGCTGACCTTGGTGGATACATGGCCGAATGGCAGATTGCTCAGGAGCGGAATGCCATGGCGTGACAGGCGCTCGCGCAAGCCGTCGATCACCGTCTGCAACCTGAAGCCCCGGTCATGCGGCGTCACGCGAGCCTCGGTGAACTGCCCCATCAGTACCGCCTGCTGCCGCTGCAGAATGCCCGCCATCTCCAGCTGCAGCAGCATGCGCTCGATGCGGTAAGGGCTCTCGCCCACATCCTCGAGGAACAGGATGCCATCGTCGACTTGCGGCAGATGGGGCGTGCCGACCAATGCCGTCAGCACCGCCAGGTTACCTCCCCAGAGTGTGGCATCGGCCACCTCCAGGCCGTCATGCCCGAGACTGTCCTTGCCGACCCGCCAGCCCGTGCCCTCGCCCACCCCGTAGAGCGCATCCTCGAAACAGGCGACGGTGATCTCATCCGGCTCGGGCTGAGCACCGAAGTCCACCCCCAGGCTGGCGCCGGCCCAGGTCACGCGACCGGTGCTGGCAAGCACCGCCAGTTGCAAGGCCGTGAAATCGCTGAAGCCCACGAACTGTGTGCCCTGGTCGATGGCCCGGGCAATCAATGCGTAGTCAAGCTGATCGAGCAGCCGCGTGATGCCGTAGCCACCACGGCTGATCAAGGCCACGTCGGCGCCGCTGCGTGCCGCGCGGTGGATCGCTGCGATGCGCGTGGCGTCATCGCCGGCAAACCGGGTATGGCGCAGCAAGGCGGCTTCATCAACATCGACGTGGTGACCCCATTGCCGCAAGCGTTTGATGCCCCGGCGGAAGGCCGCCCGATCCTGCACCGCGCCCGAAGGGGAATAAACATAGATGCGTCTGGTCGCATCCGGCCCATGCGCATGATGTGCGTGATCCTCATGGTGCGCATGATCGTGGTGGGCATGGGTACAGCCGGCATGGCTGCAGCGGGAATGATCGGAACTGGCGGGCATGGTGTGTGCGAAGCGGTCTGGGCAGGATGCCGTGGCAAAGAAAAAGCGCCAGGCAATGCTGGCGCTTGCGATTGTGCAGGAATTCCCGGCCGGTGGCTTACTCCGCAGTCTCCTCGGCTTCCTGCGGCTTGGTCTTGCCTTCCTTCTTGGGCAACGGCGAGATGTCGAGCTGGACCTCGTCCTTTTTGCCGCCCTTGCCGTCATCGACCTGCTGCAGCCCGATCACGACACGGCCACCATCAGCCAGTCGCCCGAACAGCAGCTCGTCGGCCAGCGATTTGCGGATCGTGTCCTGAATCAGGCGCTGCATCGGGCGCGCGCCCATCAGCGGATCGAAGCCCTTCCTGGCCAGATACCTGCGCAGTTCGTCGGTGAAGCTGACTTCGACCTTCTTCTCGGCCAGCTGGCTCTCGAGCTGCAGCAGGAACTTGTCGACCACGCGCAGAATGATCTGCTCGTCAAGCGGGCGGAAGCTGACGATGGCATCGAGCCGGTTGCGGAACTCGGGCGTGAACATGCGCTTGAGATCGGCCATCTCGTCGCCCGCCTGGCGCGGGTTGGTGAACCCGATGCTGGCCTTGTTCATGGTCTCGGCGCCCGCGTTCGTCGTCATGACGATGATGATGTTGCGGAAGTCCGCCTTGCGGCCATTGTTGTCCGTCAGCGTGCCATGGTCCATCACCTGCAGCAGGATGTTGTAGATGGCCGGGTGGGCCTTCTCGATCTCATCGAGCAGCAGCACCGCGTGCGGCTTCTTGGTGACAGCCTCGGTCAGCAAGCCCCCCTGGTCGAAGCCCACGTAGCCCGGCGGCGCGCCGATCAAACGGCTGACCGCATGCGCTTCCATGTATTCGGACATGTCGAAGCGGATGAGTTCGATGCCCAGAATGTAGGCGAGCTGGCGCGCCGCCTCGGTCTTGCCAACGCCTGTGGGACCCGAGAACAGGAAGGAGCCGATCGGCTTGTCGGGCTTGCCCAGTCCCGAGCGCGCCATCTTGATGGCCGACGACAGAACCTCTAGCGCCGGATCCTGGCCGAACACCACACTCTTCAGATCGCGTTCAAGCGTCTTGAGTTTGCTGCGATCATCCTGCGAGACGGCTGCCGGTGGAATGCGCGCGATCTTGGCGACGATGTCCTCGATCTCGGCCTTGCCGATGGTCTTCTTGCGCTTGGACGCCAACGCCACGCGCTGCGCCGCGCCGGCCTCGTCGATCACGTCAATGGCCTTGTCAGGCAGCTGCCGGTCATTGATGTAGCGCGCCGACAGCTCGGCCGCGGCCTGCAGTGCCGCCGAGGCGTACTTGACGTTGTGGTGCTCCTCGAAGCGGCTCTTGAGGCCCTTGAGAATATCCACGGTCTCGGCCACGCTGGGCTCGACCACGTCGATCTTCTGGAAGCGCCGCGACAGCGCCGCATCCTTCTCGAAGATGCCGCGGTACTCGGTGAACGTGGTCGCGCCGATGCAGCGCAGCTGGCCGCTCGAGAGCGCCGGCTTGAGCAGGTTCGAGGCATCGAGCGTGCCGCCCGAGGCCGCGCCAGCGCCGATCAGCGTGTGGATCTCGTCGATGAAGAGGATCGCCTCGGGCTTGTCCTTGAGGTTCTTGAGCACGCCCTTGAGGCGCTGCTCGAAGTCACCTCGGTACTTGGTACCTGCCAGCAGTGCGCCCATGTCGAGCGAATAGACCACGGCGTGTTCGAGCACCTCGGGCACATCGCCTTGCGTGATGCGCCATGCCAGGCCTTCGGCAATGGCCGTCTTGCCCACCCCGGCCTCACCCACCAGCAGGGGGTTGTTCTTGCGGCGGCGGCACAGCACCTGCACGGTACGCTCGACCTCGAACTGACGACCGATCAGCGGATCAATGCGTCCTTCGGCCGCAGCCTGGTTGAGATTGTGGGCATAGAGGTCGAGCGGCGTGGCCTTCTCGCTGCGCTCACCGCCTTGCGCCTGACCCTCGTCCTGCTCGGCGCTGGCCTCGGCTGCGGCCGGCTTGTCGGCCGTCTCGCCCTTGCGAATGCCGTGGGCGATGAAGTTCACCACGTCCAGACGGGTGATGTTCTGCTGGTGCAGGAAATACACCGCGTGCGAATCCTTCTCGCCGAAGATGGCAACTAGCACGTTGGCGCCGACCACTTCCTTCTTGCCGTTGCCGGTGGACTGCACGTGCATGATGGCGCGCTGGATGACGCGCTGGAACCCCAGCGTCGGCTGGGTGTCGACCTCATCCTCGCCGGCGACCTGGGGGATGTTGTCCTTGATGAATCCGGTCAGGGCTGCGCGCAGCTCATCCATATTGGCGTTGCAGGCGCGCAGAACTTCGGCCGCGCTGGGATTGTCCAGCAGTGCGAGCAGCAGGTGCTCGACGGTAATGAATTCATGGCGTTGCTGACGAGCCTCCACGAAGGCCATGTGCAAGCTGACTTCCAGTTCTTGAGCAATCATTGAATCGAACTCCTTGTGTGCTTGCCAAAAAGATGATCCTCAATTGAGGGCGACCGGACCGAAATCAAGCGCTGTCTGAGGGCCAATGACCCTGACCCACTTTGGCGTCTGTCACCAGCACCCCGCCACAAGGCACGGAGGCCGGCAAGCCCTGCGCGAACCCCGGCTGGGCATTCCCCATGAACCGAAGCTTGTTGCATAGCATCATGACCCAATCATCTGGCAGCGTCAATCGGCCAAGGGCTCGCAGATGCACTGCAGCGGATGCCCGGCCTGTGCGGCGGCATCCATCACCAGCGCGACCTTGGTGTTGGCGATGTCGCGGGTGTAGACGCCGCAGACTCCGCGCCCGTCAAGGTGGATCTTGAGCATGATCTGGGTGGCCAGTTCGCGGTTCTTGCCAAAAAACTCCTGCAGCACCGCAATCACGAACTCCATCGGAGTGAAATCGTCATTGAGCATCACCACCTGGTACATCGGCGGCGGCGAGAGCTTTTGCATCCTGCGCTCGGCCACCACGGTGGCGTCCTCCTGCGGCGGCGCCACATATGGCGGAGCGGCAGGGGTCTTGCCGGGAGGACTGGAGGCGTTGAACAAGGGCGCGGACATGCCAAGCATTCTAGCAACCTCCGCCGTCTCTCTCTGCCATGGCATTCGCGGCAATGGTCTCGACATGGGGCCAGGGCGCATCCTCGATGAGATCAGCCAGAAACCGCCTCACCCCGCCGCAGCCTGTGCCGGGTCCGGCCGCCAGATGACCTTGCCGCCCGTCTCCTTGCCAATGCCATCGAGCATGGACTCATGGGCCGCCAGTTCCTCGGCGCTGGCGCGGATGACCGGCAATGCAATGCGGCTGAGATCCTCCCGGCGCGTATCCACGTTGGTGGTGCTCGGAGTTTCGTCGGCATCCATCAGCAAGGCATCCTGGCCGCGCGTGAGGTTGATGTAGACCTGTGCCAGCAGTTCCGAGTCCAGCAGCGCGCCGTGCAGCGTGCGCGAGGATTTGTCGATGCCAAAGCGGTCGCACAAGGCATCGAGCGAATTGCGCTTGCCCGGGAAGGACTGCTTGGCCAGGGCCAGGCTGTCGATGATTTCCAGCACATGCTCGCGCAGTGCCGGCCGTCCAGCGAGGCGCAGCTCGTTGTCGAGGAAGGCGACATCGAAGGCAGCGTTGTGGATGATCAGCTCCGCGTCCCGCAGGTACTCGATGAACTCCGGCACCTTCTCCGCAAAGCTGGGCTTGTCCTTGAGGAATTCGGTGGTAATACCGTGCACCCGCAATGCATCGGGGTGGCTGTCCCGATCGACCTTCAGGTAGTAATGCAGGTTATTGCCGGTGAGCTGGCGGTTGAGCAGTTCGACACAGCCGATTTCGATGACGCGATCGCCCTCGGCGACCGACAGGCCGGTGGTTTCGGTATCCAGGATGATTTGACGCATGGAAAGCAGGGAGAAAACGGGAAGGGACCTCGACAGCCGCTAGTGTAGCGCCCAGGCCGCGCCGCCCCGGATCGCCTTCGGGCGGCCCGGCCCCGTGAAGCCCTGTCAGCTCCAAGGTTTTCCGATAGACTGGGCGCCCCTGCCCATCAGCGTATCGCTTTGCGGAGACACGATGCAAACCAACCAGTGCCCGGCCGCCCCGCCCTATCCCGTGACCCATGTGCCAGCCGCCGCGCCGCAAGGGGGCGTTGCCGGCAATGCGGCGGCGCTGGCGGGCACCGCCCGTGCGGCGGAACTGGCAGGCAAGCGCATCGTGCTGGGACTGACGGGCGGCATTGCCTGCTACAAGGCGGCCGAGCTGTGCCGCCTGCTGGTCAAAGCCGGTGCCAGCGTCCGTGTCGTCATGACCGAAGCCGCCAGCCAGTTCATCACGCCGGTGACCATGCAGGCGCTCTCGGGCCAGCCCGTGCATCTGTCGCAATGGGATGCGCGCGAGCCCAACAACATGCCACACATCAACCTCGGCCGCGAGGCGGACGCCATCGTATTGGCGCCCTGCAGCGCCGACTTCATCGCCAGGCTGGTGCAGGGGCGTTGCGACGAACTGCTCAGCCTGCTGTGCCTGGCCCGCCCCATCGAGCGCACCCCGCTGCTGCTGGCGCCCGCCATGAACCGGGAAATGTGGCAGCATCCGGCCACCGCCCGCAACCTGCGTCAGGTGGCCGAGGATGGCGCCATCGTGCTTGGCGTCGGCAATGGCGAACAGGCCTGCGGCGAGACCGGCGATGGCCGCATGCTCGAGCCTTGGCAGATCCTGCACGACCTCATCACCTTCTTCACGCCCAAGGTGCTGGCAGGCAAGCGGGTGCTGATCACCGCGGGCCCCACCTACGAAGCCATCGACCCGGTACGCGGCATCACCAATCGCTCCAGCGGCAAGATGGGTTTTGCCATCGCCCAGGCCGCGCAGCAGGCCGGTGCCGAAGTCACGCTCATCAGCGGCCCGGTGGCGCTGGAGACGCCGCGCGGCGTGCTGCGCATCGACGTGCAGTCGGCCCGGCAGATGCTGGAGGCCGTACAGCAGCAGGCCGGGGCAGCCGACGTCTTCATCGCAACGGCCGCCGTGGCCGACTGGCGCCCGGCCAGCATGGCCGACGCCAAGATCAAGAAGGCCGAAGGCGAGGCCACACCGGGCCTGCAATTCGTCGAAAACCCCGACATTCTCGCCACCATCGCCCACAGCCCGCGCGCCGAAAGCGGCCAGCTCTATTGCGTGGGCTTTGCTGCCGAAAGCGAGAACCTGGTGGAATACGCCACGGCCAAGCGCCGCCGCAAGGGCGTGCCGTTGCTGGTGGGCAACATCGGCCCCAACACTTTCGGCCAGGACGACAATGTGCTGACGCTCTTCGACGACAGCGGCCATGTCGAGTTGCCACGCGCGAGCAAGCAGGTACTGGCGCGCCAATTGCTGCTGGAAATCGCCGCGCGGCTGCCGCGCCGGCAGTAGCTCAAGCGACATGGGTGCCGCCGATGGCGGGCCTAAGCTACCGGCAGCACCCACACCGACCGACCAGTCCATGCCCGTCCCTTCCTCCGGCCCATCCGCCGCCCACTCCCGCGCCATCTGGCGCATGCTGGCGGCGCTGATCGGCTGTTTCGCACTCAGCCAGGCCTACCGCACCACCGCCGGCATCCTGTCGGTGCCGCTGATCTCGCAGTTCGGCCTGGACGACCGCCAGATGGCCGTGGTCGCCGGCGTGTTTCACCTCGCCTTCGGCAGCATGCAGTTGCTGATGGGCATCGGCATCGACGTGTTCGGCATCCGACGCACCATCGTGATCGCCTTCCCGCTGACGATCGCCGGTGCGGCACTGGCAGCGCTGGCGCCGTCACCCGCCGTGCTGATCGCCAGCCAGGCACTGATCGGCATCGGCTGCGCTCCGGCCTTCCTGGTCTGCACCGTGTTCATCGCCCGCCATTTCCCGGCGGAGAAGTTCGCCGCGATGTCCGGCCTGGCGCTGGGCATGGGCGGGCTGGGCCTGATCTTCACCGGCACGCCGCTGGCCTGGCTGGCCGAGCATTTCGGCTGGCGCGCCTGTTTCTGGGTGCTGTCGGGCCTGAGCCTGCTCGGCTGGGTGATGATCTACCTGAGAGTCTTCGAGCCAGCCGCACTGGCGGTTGGTACAGCGACCGGTACATCTTCTCCTGCCCGCGCAACCACTGCGCGTCCCTCGCTGCTGGCCTCCCTCAAAGGCTATGGGGCGCTGCTGCGCATGCCGCACACGGCCGGCATTCTGGCGCTGGTGTTCGTGGGCTACGCCTCCTTCATCAGCCTGCGCGGGCTCTGGCTGGCACCCTTGCTGGTCGACCGTTTCGGCCAGAGCCTGATCTTCAGCGGCAATGTGGCATTGGCGTTGTCGCTGATCTCGCTGTTCGCGCCGTCGCTGTTCGGCCGCATGGATCCGGGCGATGCCCGGCGGCGCTACTGGCTGATGGCCTTTCCCTGGTCGCTGGTGCTGCTGTTCGTCCTGCTGGCCTGCGCCAGCAGCCTGACGCTGGCGATCGGCTGCATCATCGGCGTCGCCATCTGCATGGGCTACACGGTCTGGCAGTATGCCGACGTGCGCAGTGCCTACCCCAGCGACATGACCGGACGCGCCATGGCCCTCTTCACCATGTCGATGTTTCTCGGCGTCGCCTTCATGCAGTGGCTCAGCGGCCAGGCTGCCAGTTGGGCCGAGCAGCATGGCCATGAGAAGTACGCAGCCGTGTTCGGTTGCATCGCCGCCATGATCGCGGCCGGCACCCTCGCCTACACGCTGCTGCCCAAGCCGGCCCGCAAGCCTTGATGCCGGCCGGGCGGCTGCGGCGGCACCCGGCCACGGTGATAATCGTCCCTGACCATCGCTGTGGACGCCATGGAACCGCCCGCCCCCTTCCCCCTGTACGAAGCCAGCTTTGCGCTGGCCTGCCTGCTGCTGGCCCTGAGCCTGCGCCCCTGGCACATGCTGCGCGGCAGCGGCCAGGCGCTGCTGACGCCACTGCTGGCCAGCCTGGCCGTGCTGCCATGGTTGTGGGCGCTGCCACGACTGCACCAGATGCCAATGCAACTGCCGTGGTCGGGCGCCTGCCTGGTGTTGCTGATGCTGGGCTGGCCGCTGGCCGTGCCCACGCTGGTGCTGGTGGCGCTGGCCGCGCTCTGGCTGACGGGCGCGGGCTGGCAGGAAGGCCTGGACATGCTGGTCTGGCAAGGCCTGTTGCCGGCGACGTTCGCGGTGCTGATCGGCGCCGCGATCCGGCGCATGCTAGGCACGCATTTGTTCGTGTACGTGATTGGCCGCTGTTTCCTGGGCACCGTGCTGAGCCTCTTCCTCGGTAGCCTGTGGGCCTATGCCCAGGGGCGGCGACTGGCGGGTGTGGAGGGATCACTGTCCCTGGTTGGACATTGGCTGACAGCCTGGGGTGACGGCTTCGTCACCGGCATGCTGTGCGCGGTTTTCGTGGCCTTTCGTCCGCAGTGGCTGGCAACCTGGTCCGACCGCTTTATTGCACCGGCTCGTTGACCACGTCCGGCAAGGGCAGCACCGCAATCCCCTCCTGCAGCAGCTCGACCATCTCGCCCACGCTGGCCTGACCGTGGATGGGACGCTCGGGCGCCTCGCCCGCATGGATGCGGCGTGCTTCATTGGGAAAATTGCCACCGACGTCCTCGGCCTGCCGCACCAACTCACGGGCCTGGCGCAGCCACCTGGCCTGCATTGCGGCGCGTTGTGCCGGTCCCGGCGACTCTGCCGCATGAAGAGCGCCAGGCGGTGTGAGGGCATCCTCCGGGCGCGCGCTGGCCGCAGAAGCAGACCTGGTATTGCTCTTCGCGTTGAGCCGCGGCGCGCTCAGCGTCTTGCCGACATGCGGGCTGTTGCAAACCGGACATTGCAGCAGGCCACGGCTCATCTGGGACTGGTAGTCGTCATCCGACGCAAACCAGCCCTCGAACACATGACCGCTGTCACAGCGCAGGTCGAGAACCTTCATGATGCCGTCAATCTCCCGATTGCCTGCCCCACAACGCCGTGATGGCCCGGGCAGGCCTTTCCATTATCGGCGCTGGCGCAACAGATAGCGATAGATGAAGCCGGGAAAGGCGAAGGTGAGGAACAGGCAAGCCGTGATCGCATAGAACTCCCAGCCCTGCGGCGTGACCTGGCCGGCCTGCGCCTCCAGGCGGTGCGCGATCAGGCCGACGATGCCATAGAGCAGGACCAGCTCCAGCCAGCGCCACCACATGGACTTGCGCCGGGAGGGCCTGGGGCCTACCAGCAGGATGCGCTCGCTGACGAAGGGCAGATTGGCGGCGGCGAAGGCCAGTACGATGACCAGCCAGATGGAGAGACTCAGATCCATGTCAGTGGCATCGCATCATCGGAACAGGCGAACGGGCACCCGCACAGCGCCCGCGGCAATCAACCACGCAGGGCATTGAGGATGGCTTCGGTGCAGATCGCCATCAGGCCGCCGGGCAGAATGCCCAGCAGCAGCACCAGCCCGCCATTGGCAGCCAGCACGGCCTTGATGTCCCAGCGCGCAGTGATCGCACCGGTTTGCGCATCGGGCGCGTCGAAGTACATGACCTTGACGACGCGCAGGTAATAGAACGCACCGACCAGCGACATCATCACCGCGAACACCGCCAGCGCGACATGGAGCCCCGAGCCAGTGGACACCAGCGCCTGCAGCACCGCGAACTTGGCATAGAAGCCCACCAGCGGCGGGATGCCGGCCATCGAGAACATGCAGATCGCCATCACGCCGGCATACAGCGGGCTGCGCTGGTTGAGGCCGGCCAGATCGGCGATCTCGTCGGCCTCGAAGCCGTCACGCGCGAGCAGCAGGATGATGCCGAAGGTCGCCAGCGTGGTCAGCACGTAGGTGATGACGTAGAACATCGCCGAACCATAGGCGGCCTGTGCGGAAGTGGCATCGATCTCGCCGCCCTGCACGCCGGACATCAAGCCCAGCAGGATGAAACCGACATGCGAGATGGTCGAATAGGCCAGCATGCGCTTGAGGTTGCGCTGCGCGATCGCCGCCAGGTTGCCGATGAAGAGCGAGCCGATCGCCAGCACGCCCAGCATCTGCTGCCAATCGGTGGCCAGCGGCAGCAGGCCCTCGACCAGCAGGCGCATGATCATGCCGAAGGCCGCCAGCTTGGGCGCCGAGGCAATGACCAGCGTGATGGCGGTGGGCGCGCCATGGTAGACGTCCGGGATCCACATGTGGAAGGGCACGGCACCCAGCTTGAAGGCCAGGCCGGCCACCACGAACACCAAACCGAACACCAGCACCTGCGTGCCGACCAGGCCGGAATTGATGGCCTTGAAAATCTCGCCGATGTCCAGCGAGCCGGTGGCGCCGTAGATCATCGACATGCCGTAGAGCAGGAAGCCACTGGCCATGGCGCCGAGCACGAAATACTTCATCGCCGCCTCGGTGGCCCGCTCATCGTCGCGGCGCAGTGCCACCAGCGCATAGCTCGAAAGCGTCAGCAGCTCCAGGCCCAGGTACAGCAGTAGCAGGTTATTGCCGGAGATCATGAAGTCGATGCCCAGCAGCGCCAGCAGCGACAGGGTGAACAGCTCACCGCCGCGCATCATGTCCCGCGAGGCGGAGTACGGGCGCGCATAGGTCAGCGTGACCATCACCGCAACGGTCGCAAAGCCCTTGAGCCAGCTGGCCATCGAATCGACCACCATCATGTTGCCGAAGCCGTAAATGGTGTTGCCGGTGCTGGCGTAGTAGAAGTTCATCGCCGCGACCACCGCCAGCGTGAGCATGGACAGCCAGTAGGTGCTGCCGCGCAGCAAGCGCTTCTCGCCCAGGTCCACCAGGGTGATGGCGCAGGCCATCACCAGCAGCACCAATTCCGGAAATACGGCCACCCAGCTGTATTCATCAATCATGTCTTGGTTCTCTCTAGGCGATTAGGGGAGCTTGCTTTGTGCGACGTGCTGCAGCAGTTCGACGACCGAAGCGTTCATCACATCGGTGAACGGCTTGGGATAAACCCCCATGAAGAGGATGGCCACGGCAAGAATCGCCATCACCAGGAACTCGCGGCAGTTGAGGTCCTGCAGTTCCTGCACATGCGGATTGGTCACATCGCCCAGGTACACCTTCTTGTACATGAGCAGCGAATAGGCCGCGCCCAGGATCAGTGCCGTCGCCGCCAGCAGGCCAATGCCGAAGTGGTATTCGACGCCGCCGAGGATCACCATCCACTCGCCGACGAAGCCGGCCGTGGCGGGCAGGCCGCAGTTGGCCATCGCGAACAGCAGCGCAAAGGCGGCAAAGCGCGGCATGGTGTTGACCACCCCGCCATAGGCGGCGATCTCGCGGGTGTGCATGCGGTCGTACAGCACGCCGATGGCCAGGAACATGGCCGCCGAGACGAAGCCGTGCGCAACCATCTGCACGATCGCGCCGGTCATGCCGATTTCGTTGAAGAGGAAGAAGCCCAGCGTCACGAAACCCATGTGCGCCACCGACGAATAGGCCACCAGCTTCTTCATGTCCTGCTGCACCATCGCCACCAGGCCGACGTAGATCACCGCGATCAGCGAGAGCACGATCATCAGCCAGGCATATTCATGGGCGGCGTCGGGCGCGATCGGCAGCGAAAAGCGCAGAAAGCCATAGGCACCGAGCTTGAGCATGATGGCCGCCAGCACCGCGGAACCACCGGTGGGCGCCTCGACGTGCACGTCGGGCAGCCAGGTGTGCACCGGCCACATAGGAATTTTCACCGCAAAGGCCGCGAAGAAGGCAAAGAAGATCCAGGTCTGCTCGGCCAGCGAGAGCGGCAGCTGGTGCCAGGCCTGGATGTCGAAGCTGCCACCCGAGCGGTTGTAGAGGTAGATCAGCGCCACCAGCGTCAGCAGCGAACCCAGCAGCGTGTAAAGGAAGAACTTGAAGGCCGCGTAAATCTTGCGCGGTCCGCCCCAGATGCCGATGATCAGGTACATCGGAATCAGCGTGGCCTCGAAGAACACGTAGAACAACATGCCGTCGAGCGCAGCGAAAACGCCGATCATCAGGCCCGAAAGGATCAGGAACGCCGCCATGTACTGGTTGACGCGCTCGGTGATGCTCTGCCACGAGGCGATCACCACGATCACCGTGATGAAGGCGGTCAGCGGAATGAACCAGAACGACAGGCCGTCGACCCCAAGGTGGTACTGGATGTTGAAAGTGGAGATCCAGACCGCCTGTTCGACGAACTGCATCTGCGCCGTGCCGGTGTCGAAGCCGGTGTAGAGCGGCAGCGTCACCAGCAGGCCCAGCAGCGAAGCCGCCAACGCCAGCCAACGCACCAGATTGGCGTGACAGGGCCTGCCCAGCGGCAGCAAGATGATGCCCGCCACGATGGGCACCCAGATCGCGAGACTCAACCATCCCATTTTTCTTGTACTCCCGTACTCTTTACTTGGCCAGCCACACGAAGTACGTCATCAGGGCAAACACGCCAAGAATCATGACCAGTGCGTAGTAGTAGATGTAGCCGGTCTGGAACCAGCGCACGATGCCGGCAACCCAGCCCACCAGCTTCCACGAGCCATTGACCACCGCGCCGTCGATCACCGCCTGGTCGCCGGCCTTCCAGAACAGCTTGCCCAAGCGGGTGAAGCCGCCGCCGATGACATCGATCCACAGCCTGTCCATGTAGTACTTCTCTTCGAACAGCCGGTAGACGGGATGGAAGGTCTTCATGAAGAACTGCGGGACCTTCGGATTGACCAGGTAGCAATACCAGGCGCCGATCACGCCGGCCAGTGCCAGCCAGAATGGTGCGGTCGAGAAAGCGTGCAGCCCCATCGCCACGGCGCCATGGATTTCCTCGCGCAGCTCATGCATGGCCGGGTGGATGGCATCGTTGACGTAGGTGACGCCATTGAAAAAGTCGCCGAACAAAAAGTCCATCAGCACGTAGCCACCAATGCCGACCGAGGGGATCGCCAGCAGCACCAGCGGCACCGTCACCACCCAGGGCGATTCGTGCGGTTTGCTGTCATGGTGGCCGTGGCCATCGTCGTCATGGTGATGGTCGTGCGCATGTGGGTCCTGGTCGTAGCGCTCCTTGCCGTGGAACACCAGGAAGTACATGCGGAACGAGTAGAACGCCGTGATGAACACGCCCGAGAGCACGGCCCAGTAGGCGATGCCCGAAGCCGGCAGGTTGCTGGCGTGCACCGCTTCGATGATGGCGTCCTTCGAGTAGAAACCCGAGAAGAACGGCGTGCCGATCAGCGCCAGAGAGCCGAGCAGCGAAGTGATCCAGGTGATCGGCATGTATTTCCAGAGACCGCCCATGTAGCGCATGTCCTGGTTGTGATGCACGCCCATGATGACCGAGCCGGCGCCAAGGAACAGCAGTGCCTTGAAGAACGCATGCGTCATCAGGTGGAACACCGCGACGTTGTAGGCCGAGGCACCCAGCGCCACCGTCATGTAGCCCAGCTGCGAGAGCGTCGAATAGGCCACCACGCGCTTGATGTCGTTCTGGATCAGGCCCAGGAGGCCCATGAAGAAGGCCGTGATGGCGCCAATCACCAGGATGAAGTTCAGCGCCGCGTCCGAGAGCTCATAGAGCGGCGAGAAGCGCGCCACCATGAAGATGCCGGCCGTCACCATGGTGGCGGCGTGGATCAGCGCGGAGATTGGCGTCGGGCCTTCCATCGAGTCGGGCAGCCAGACATGCAGCGGGAACTGCGCACTCTTGCCCATCGCACCGATGAAAAGGCAGATCAGCGCCACCGTCAGCAGGCTCCAGTCGGTGCCGGTGAGGGTCAGCGGCGCCAGCTGGTCGGCCTGGGCGAACACGTCGTTGTAATTGAACGAGCCGACCTGCGCCACCAAGAGGCCGATGCCCAGGATGAAACCGAAGTCGCCCACGCGGTTGATCAGAAAGGCCTTGAGGTTGGCGAACACCGCCGTCGACTTCTTGTACCAGAAGCCGATCAGCAAATAAGACACCAGGCCCACCGCCTCCCAGCCGAAGAACAGCTGGAGCATGTTGTTGCTCATCACCAGCATCAGCATCGAAAAGGTGAAGAGCGAGATGTAAGAGAAGAAGCGGTTGTAGCCGGGGTCCCCGTCCATGTAGCCGATGGTGTAGAGGTGCACCATCAGCGAGACGAAGGTCACCACGCACATCATCATGGCCGACAGGCTGTCGATCTGGAAGCCCACCTCCATGCTGACGTTGCCCAGCACCATCCAGGTGTAGAGCGTCTGGTTGAAGCTGGCCCCGCCCAGCACCTGGCAGAGTGTCCATGCCGACAGCAGGAAGGCCACCAGCACCCCGAGGATGGTGATGCTGTGGCAGGCCTTGCGGCCCAGCAGGTTGCCGCCCATGGCGGTACCAAAGATCCCCACGAGGACCGAGCCGATCAGCGGCGCCAGCGGCACCCAGACCAGGGTCGAAGCAGACAGTGTTTGATCCATTTTGATAAGCCTCTTGCCGCTTAGCCCTTGAGGGTGTTCAGGTCATCCGCGCTGATGCTGGTGCGGGCCCGGAACAGCTGCACCAGGATGGCCAGGCCGATCGCCGCCTCGGCCGCCGCCACGGTCATGATGAAGAAGACGAACACCTGACCGTGCAGGTCGCCCAGGAAGTACGAAAACGCAACGAAGTTCATGTTCACGGCCAGCAGCATCAGCTCGATTGCCATGAGCAGGACGATCAGGTTCTTGCGGTTGAGGAAGATCCCCACCACCGCCAGGGCGAACAGGATGGCCCCGAGCGAGAGGAAATGACCGAGCGACAGATTCATGGCTTGACCTCCTGCGATGCGCCCTCGGCTGGCGCGTCTTCCTCGGCGGCCGGGCGGGCCGCCTCCATCTTCACGATGCGCACGCGGTCCTGTGCCTTGACATGGACCTGCAGCGCCGGATCGATGAGCTTGTTGTCCTTGCGGGTGCGCAGCGTCAGCGCGATCGCCGCGATCATGCCCACCAGGAGGATCACGCCGGCCACCTGTACCGGCAGCAGGTATTCGGTGTACATCAGGATGCCAAGCTCACGGGTGTTGTTGTAATCCGGGTTGATGGCAATGGCCTCGCCGGCCGCCTCGGTGACCGGAAAGCCCACCCACAGCACCGCCACCATCTCGAACACCACCACGCCGAAGATCACCAGTGCCAGCGGCAGGTTCTTCTTGAGCGCGCCTTGAAGGCGCTCGATGCGGATATCCAGCATCATCACCACGAAGAGGAACAGCACCATCACCGCCCCCAGGTAAACCATCACCAGCAGGATGGCCAGGAACTCGGCGCGCATCAGCAACCAGATGCCCGCGGCCTGCGAGAAGGCGAAAATGAGGTACAGCACGGCATGTACCGGATTGCGCGCGGTGATCACGCGCAATGCCGCGAACAGCAGCGCCGCCGCGAACAGGTAGAAAAATACGCTTCTGACGTCCATGACAATCTCTTTGCTGGCTCCAGCCTCTTCATGCCAGCGCGGGCACCATGCCCGCGCGGCCCACATTACGCGCCGCGGCGCGCACCTCAGCGGTACGGCGCGTCCGCGGCCTTGTTCGCGGCAATGTCCTTCTCGTAGCGATCCCCGACGGCCAGCAGCATCTCCTTGGTGAAATACAGGTCCCCACGCTTCTCGCCGTGGTATTCGAGGATGTGGGTCTCGACGATCGAATCGACCGGGCAGCTCTCCTCGCAGAAGCCGCAGAAAATGCACTTGGTCAGATCGATGTCGTAGCGGCTGGTGCGGCGCGAGCCGTCGTCCCGCACCGTCGACTCGATGGTGATGGCCAGGGCCGGGCAGACCGCCTCGCACAGCTTGCAGGCGATGCAACGCTCTTCGCCGTTGTCATAGCGGCGCAGCGCATGCAGACCGCGGAAGCGCGGCGACAGCGGTGTTTTTTCCTCGGGGAACTGCACCGTCACCTTGCGGCTGAAGGCATAGCGGCCGGTGAGCTTCATGCCCACGAGCAGTTCCCAGAGCACGAAACTCTTGAAGAAATCCTTCAGCGAGAAGGATGAGCCGGCTGCCTGGGATGGGGCAGCGGCCTTGGCAGTCGTGATTGCTTGTGCCATTGTCGTGATCCTCAGTTCCAGATGTTCAAGGGCGAGAAGATCCAGGCACCCAGCACCACCACCCAGACGAGGGTGACGGGAATGAAGATCTTCCAGCCCAGGCGCATCACCTGGTCATAGCGAAAGCGCGGAAAGGTGGCCCGGATCCAGATGAACCAGCTGACGATCAGCGCTGCCTTGAGGCCCAGCCAGATCCAGCCGGGGATGAATTCCAGGAAGCCGAACGGCGCATCCCAACCGCCCAGAAACAGCACGGCTGCCAGGAACGAGACCAGCCACATGCTGGCGTATTCGGCCAGGAAGAAGATGGCGAAGCCCATGCCCGAATACTCGACCATGTGGCCGGCTACCAGTTCGGCCTCGCTCTCGACCATGTCGAAGGGATGGCGGTTGGTCTCGGCCACCACCGAGATCATGTAGACGACGAAGAGCGGCAGCAAAGGCAGCCAGTTCCAGGACAGGAAGTTCAGCCCGATGTCGGCAAAGCGTCCATTGATCTGCACCGCCACGATGTCGCTGAGGTTCATGCTGCCGGCCACCATCACTGCACCGAGGAAGCAGAAACCCAGCGCGATCTCATAACTGATCATCTGCGCCGAGGCACGGATGGCGCCGAGGAACGGATACTTCGAGTTGGAGGCCCAGCCGGCGATGATGACGCCATAGACCTCGATGGAGGTAATGGCCATCACCAGCAGCAGGCCGGCATGCACATTGGCCAGCGCCATGTCCGGTCCGAACGGAATCACCACCCAGGCCGCCAGGGCCGGCATGATGGCCATCACGGGCCCGAGCAGGTAGAGCTTGTAGCTCGAGGCGCTGGGCCGGATCAGCTCCTTGGTCAGCAACTTGAGGCCATCGGCCAACGGCTGCAGCAGGCCCCAGGGGCCAAGGCGGTTCGGGCCGATGCGCACCTGCATCCAGCCCAGCAGCTTGCGCTCCCAGAGCGTCAGATAGGCCACGGCGATCATCAGCGGGGCGACGATGGCGATGATCTTGAGCAGGTTCCAGATCACCGGCCAGGCCAGGCCGCTCCACCAGGAGGCCTCGACCAGCCCCAGGCCGCCATTGTAAAAAGCGTCGATCATGCGCTGGCTCCCTCTTCCACTTGCTCTTGCACCACCACTTTGGCCGGCACGGCAGCCACACCTGCCTGCAGGCCGGCACGCCCATCGGCGGTAGCCTGCAGCGCCGGAGCGCGGCGCACCAGGCCATCGAGCTGATAGATCGCGGCAACGACCGGCTCGGCCTCGGGCGCCCGCAGGTCGATGGCGACGTCAGCGGTGGCATTGCTCAGCACGTCCTGCGGCACGAAATCCGGCTTGGCGGTGCCGGCAAAGCGTGCCAGCACCTGTTGCGTATCCTCGAAATCGAAGTGCGCCAGGCCCATCAGATTGCCCAGCACGCGCAGCACCTTCCAGGCCGGGCGCGTCTCGCCCAGCGGCTTGACGACGGCATGGAAGCTTTGCACGCGGCCTTCGGCATTGACGAAAGTCCCGGAGGTCTCGGTGAACGGCGAGGTCGGCAGCAGCACGTCCGAGAAGGCCAGATTGGTCTTGAACGGGCTGAGCGTGACCACCATCTCGGCCTTGGCGAGACCTTCGGCAGCGGCCGCACCTGCGGCACTGTCGAATTCCGGCTCGGTATGGAGCAGGATGGCTGCCTTGAGGCCGCCGGCGAGCATCTGCGCAGCATTGAGGCCACCGGCGCGCGGTGTGGCGCCCACCCATTGCGCGCCGACCGTGTTGGCGGCTTCGGTCAGGTAGCCGACACTGGCGCCGGTCTGCGCGCCGATCCAGTTGGCCAGCGCCAGCAGCGATGCGGCCTTGCCATGGTGTGCGGCGGCGTTACCCAGCAGGATGGCCTTGCCTTCGCCTTCTGCCAGCAGTTGCTTGGCAACGGCGCTGTAGGCGCCCGTGTCGAGGCCGGCGGCATCGACCGGTGCGCTCACGCCTTTCTCGGCGGCGATGGCGGCGGCCAACGCGGCCAGTGCCTGTGCCCACTGGGCGCTGGGCAATGCCCAGGTCTGCGCGAGCGGCATGGCCCAGTCATAGGCGCGTTCATTGAGGGCATACACCCTGGCGCCATGCGTGGCGGCCTGGCGGATGCGCTGGGCAAACAGCGGATGGTCCTTGCGCAGGTTCGAGCCCACCACCAGCACCTGGCCGAGGGTGGAGAGCGCTGCAATCGACGTGCCCAGCCAGCGCACACCGTCGGCTTTGCCGAATTCGGCATGACGCAGGCGGTAGTCGATGTTGTCGCTGCCGATGCCGCGCAGCAACTCGGTGGCGAGATACAGCTCCTCGAGCGTGCTGTGCGGGCTCAGCAATGCGCCAACGCTGTCCTTGCCATGGTCGGCCGCGATGTGGCGCAGGCCGTGTGCGACGTATTCCAATGCCTGCTGCCAGCTGGCTTCATGCCATTGGCCATCCTGCTTGATCATCGGGCTGGTGAGGCGGTCGGCGCCATTGAGCGCCTCGTACGAGAAGCGGTCGCGGTCGGCGATCCAGCATTCGTTGACGGCCTCGTTCTCCAGCGGCAGCACGCGCATCACGCGGTGGTTCTTGACCTGCACGACGAGGTTGGCGCCCGACGCGTCGTGCGGCGCCACCGATTTGCGGCGCGACAGCTCCCAGGTGCGGGCGCTGTAGCGGAACGGCTTGCTGGTGAGCGCGCCAACCGGGCAGATGTCGATCATGTTGCCCGAGAGCTCCGAGTCGACCGTATCGCCCTTGACGGTGGTGATCTCCGAGTGCTCGCCGCGGTTGATCATGCCCAGCTCCATCACGCCGGCCACCTCTTGGCCGAAGCGCACGCAGCGGGTGCACTGGATGCAGCGGCTCATCTCCTCCATCGAGATCAGCGGGCCGACATCCTTGTGCAGGATGACGCGCTTCTCTTCCTGGTAGCGCGAGCTGTTCTTGCCGTAGCCCACGGCCAGGTCCTGCAGCTGGCATTCGCCACCCTGGTCGCAGATCGGGCAGTCCAGCGGGTGGTTGATCAGCAGGAATTCCATCACGGACTGCTGGGCCTGCACGGCCTTGCTGCTGTGGGTGTGCACGATCATGCCCTGCGTGACGGGTGTCGCGCAGGCCGGCAGCGCCTTGGGCGCCTTCTCCACGTCCACCAGGCACATGCGGCAGTTGGCGGCGATGGACAACTTCTTGTGGTAGCAGAAGTGCGGGATGTAGGTGCCGGCGCGCTCGGCTGCATGCATGATCATGCTGCCTTCATGCACTTCCACCTTCTTGCCGTCGAGTTCGATTTCAACCATAGATGTCTCTCCGTCAGGCGGCCATGCGCTCGGCTGCGCGCACGGCGGCGGATGCCTCGCCGACCGCTGTCTGCGAAGCCTGGGCCTGGGCGATCTTCGCCTCGAATTCGTGGCGGAAGTGCTTGAGCATGGCGCGCACCGGCATGGCGGCCGCATCGCCCAGCGCGCAGATGGTGCGGCCCATGATGTTGCCGGCCACGTTGTCGAGCAGATCCAGGTCGCCCGGTCGGCCCTGGCCTTCGAGAATGCGGTTGACCACGCGCGAGAGCCAACCCGTGCCTTCACGGCAGGGCGTGCACTGGCCGCAGGATTCGTGCGCATAGAAATACGAGAGACGCGCCAGGCTTTCCACCATGCAGCGCGTGTCGTCCATCACGATGACGGCGCCGGAGCCCAGCATCGAGCCGGCTTTGGCGATGGAGTCGTAGTCCATCGTGCATTCGTTCACGATGGCAGCCGGCAGTACCGGCGCCGATGAGCCGCCGGGAATCACCGCCTTGAGCGTGCGGCCCGGGCGCATGCCACCGGCGAGCTCCAGCAGCGTGGCAAATGGCGTACCCATCGGCACTTCGTAGTTGCCGGGGCGCTGCACGTCACCGCTGACCGAGAAGATCTTGGTGCCGCCGTTGTTCGGCTTGCCGCAGGCCAGGTAGGCCGCACCGCCGTTGCGCACGATCCAGGGCACGGCCGCGAAGGTTTCGGTGTTGTTGATGGTGGTCGGCTTGCCGAACAGGCCGAAGCTGGCAGGGAACGGCGGCTTGAAACGCGGCTGCCCCTTCTTGCCCTCGAGCGATTCGAGCAGCGCGGTTTCCTCGCCGCAGATGTAGGCACCGAAGCCATGGTGCGCGTGCAACTGGAAGCTGAAGCCGCTGCCCAGGATGTCATCCCCCAGGTAGCCGGCCGCGCGCGCCTCCTCGAGCGCCTCCTCGAAGCGTTCGTACACCTCGAAGATCTCGCCGTGGATGTAGTTGTAGCCGGCGCTGGCACCCATGGTGTAGCCGCCGAGGATCATGCCCTCGATGACAATGTGCGGGTTGAACATCAGGATGTCGCGATCCTTGCAGGTGCCTGGCTCGCCCTCGTCCGAATTGCAGACGACATACTTCTGGCCGGGGAAGTTGCGTGGCATGAAGCTCCACTTCAGTCCGGTCGGGAAACCGGCGCCGCCACGGCCGCGCAGACCGGATTCCTTGAGCATGGCGATCATCTCGTCCTGCGTCATGCCGGTGCCGCCGTCGCTGCCAAGCACCTTGCGCAGCGCCTGGTAGCCGCCGCGCGCCTCGTAGTCCTTGAGGTGCCAGTTGCTGCCATCGAGACCGGCGTAGATCTGCGGCTCGATGTGGCGGCCATGGAAGCAGGTCTGCTGCCCGCCGGCCTTGAACGGCTGCAGCACGTCCTTCAGATTGCTCGCACTCATTGGCCGCCCTCCGTCCGCAGCGCGTCGACCAGTTGGTCGAGCCGCTCGTTGCTCATGAAACTGCACATGTCGCGGTCGTTGACCAGCATCACCGGAGCATCGGCACAGGCCCCCAGGCACTCGCACTGCTGCAGTGTGAACATGCCGTCAACCGTGGTCTCGCCCATGTGCACCTTCAGGCGCTCTTCCAGGTGGTGCAGCGCCTCCTTGCCGCCGCGCAGCTGGCACGGCAGATTGGTGCAGACCGCCAGCTTGAACCGGCCGACCGGCTGCTGGTTGTACATGTTGTAGAAGGTCGTGACCTCGTGCACGGCGATCTCGGGCATTTCCAGGACCTCAGCGATCACCGCCTCGCTCTCCTGGCTGACATAGCCCTCTTCCTGCTGCACGATCGAGAGGCAGGCCATCACCGCCGACTGCTTGCGCTCGGGCGGATACTTGGCGACCTCGCGGGCAAAGCGCGCCCTGGTGGCTTCGGTAATCATCGGTCAACCTCCCCGAACACAATGTCGAGCGTACCCAGGATCATCACCGCATCGGAGAGCATGTAGCCGCGCGTGAGCGCGTCCATGGCCGAAAGGTGCGCGAAGCCGGGCGCGCGAATCTTCAGACGATAGGGTTTGTTGGCACCGTCGCTGACGATGTAGATGCCGAATTCGCCCTTGGGGTGCTCGACCGCCGCGTAGGTATCGCCCGCGGGCACCTTGAAGCCCTCGGTGAACAGCTTGAAGTGGTGGATCAGGTCTTCCATGCCCGACTTCATGTTCGCGCGCGGCGGCGGCGCCACCTTGCGATCGGCCGTGATGACGGGCCCCGGATTGGCACGCAGCCAATCCACGCACTGCTTGATGATGCGGTTGGATTCACGCATCTCCTGGACGCGCACCAGATAGCGGTCGTAGCAGTCGCCGGTCACGCCGACCGGGATATCGAAATCGAGCCGGTCGTAGACCTCGTAGGGCTGCGTCTTGCGCATATCCCAGGCAATGCCCGAGCCGCGCAGCATGGGCCCCGTCATGCCCAGGTCCATCGCGGTGGCCGCATCGACCACGCCGATGCCAACCGTGCGTTGCTTCCAGATGCGGTTGTCGGTCAGCAGCGTCTCGTACTCATCGACGCACTTCGGGAAACGCTGCGTGAAATCGTCGATGAAATCCAGCAGGCTGCCCTGCCGATTGCGGTTCATCTCGTCCAAGCTGCGCTTGTTGCGCACCTTGGAGGCCTGGTACTGCGGCATCGAATCCGGCAGGTCGCGGTACACGCCGCCGGGACGGAAGTAGGCCGCGTGCATGCGCGCGCCGGAAACCGCCTCGTAGACATCGAACAAGTCCTCGCGCTCGCGGAACGCGTAGATCAGGATCGTCGAGCTGCCCGCGTCATTGCCATTGCCGCCCAGCCACATCAGATGGTTGAGGATGCGGGTGATCTCGGCGAACATCACGCGGATGTATTGCGCGCGGATCGGCACCTCAATGCCCAGCAGCTTCTCGATGGCCAGGCAGTAGGCGTGCTCGTTGCACATCATCGAGACGTAATCGAGCCGGTCCATGTAGGGCAGCGACTGGATGTAGGTCTTGTGCTCGGCCAGCTTTTCGGTGGCGCGATGGAGCAGGCCGATGTGCGGATCGGCACGTTGCACGATCTCGCCATCGAGCTCCAGCACCAGGCGCAGCACACCGTGCGCGGCCGGGTGCTGCGGCCCGAAGTTCAGCGAATAGTTCTTGATTTCAGCCATAGTTTTTCACACGTGGGGACCGCTTCGCGCCCTCAGTGCAGGCCTCCGTACTGGTCTTCACGGATGATGCGCGGAGTGATTTCGCGCGGCTCGATCGTCACCGGCTGGTAGATGACGCGCTTTTGCTCCTCGTCGTAACGCATCTCGACATGCCCGGAGAGCGGAAAGTCCTTGCGGAACGGATGACCGATGAAGCCATAGTCGGTGAGGATGCGACGCAGATCGTCATGCCCTTCGAAGATGATGCCATAGAGATCGAAGGCCTCGCGCTCGTACCAGTTGGCCGAGCGCCAGATCGACGTCACCGAAGGCAACACCGGAAAATCGTCATCCCCGGCGAACACACGCACGCGCACGCGCTGGTTCAGGCTGATCGACAGCAGTTGCGAGACCGCAGCAAAGCGCGCCCCCTCCCAGACACCATTGCCGTGCTCCGAGAAATCGACCCCACAGAGATCGACCAGGATCTCGAAACGGCAGCTCTGGGCATCGCGCAGGCGCAGCATGACCGCCAGGTAATTGGCCGGCGCCACATCCACCACCACCTGATCAAAAGAAAGGGTGACAGCCTTCGCCAGATCACCCAGTTCCGCTTCGATGGAGGCCCGCAGCACCGCCGGCCTGATCAATTCATTGTTCATCGCAGGATTCGCCGTCGTCATAAGCTCCTCGCAACCCTTATACACGCGCAATGGTGTTGGTGCGACGCACCTTTTGTTGCAACTGGATGATGCCGTAGAGCAGGGCTTCGGCCGTCGGCGGGCAGCCCGGCACGTAGACATCCACGGGAACCACGCGATCACAGCCGCGCACCACCGAGTAGCTGTAGTGGTAATAGCCGCCACCATTGGCGCACGATCCCATCGAGACCACCCAGCGCGGCTCGGCCATCTGGTCGTAGACCTTGCGCAGCGCCGGCGCCATCTTGTTGCACAGCGTGCCGGCAACGATCATCAGATCGGCCTGGCGTGGACTGGCACGAAACACTTCGGCGCCAAAGCGCGAAATGTCATAACGCGCTGCCGCCACGTGCATCATCTCGACCGCACAGCAGGCCAGACCAAAGGTCATCGGCCACAGCGACCCGGACTTCGCCCAGTTCGCCACCGTGTCATAGCTGGTCGTGACGAAGCCTTGCTTGAAAACGCCTTCAATCATGTCTCGCAACTCCTTGCGGCCGCCTTCGGGCCGCTCGCGCAACCAACCCGGTCATTCCCAGGTCAGCGCACCCTTGGCCCACTCGTAGGCAAAACCAACCACCAGAATGGTCAAAAAGATCAGCACCGCCACGAATCCGGCAACACCGACATCGCGCAACGCGACCGCCCAGGGGAAAAGAAATGCGATTTCGAGATCGAACAGAATGAACAGGATCGCCACGAGGTAGTAGCGAACGTCAAACTTCATGCGCGCATCGTCGAAGGCCTCGAAGCCGCACTCGTAAGGAGAGTTCTTGGCCGCATCCGGCTTGGTCGGCCCCAGGATCCAGCCGAGCGCCAGCGGCAGGACACCCACCGCCAGACCCACCAGGATAAACAATAAGACCGGCAGATATTGATCGAGGTTCATCTGAAGGGGTACCGCGTCTTGGCCTTCTGCCCGGCTGCGCGGGCGAAGGCTTTAATCATTATGGTGCCGTCGGCGAGACTCGAACTCGCACAGCCATGGGCCACTACCCCCTCAAGATAGCGTGTCTACCAATTCCACCACGACGGCTGATTCTTGCTTATGCAGTTCCCAGGTGTTTCGGGCCAAGCCGCGAAATGAGGGTTAGCACCCGTTGAACCAGCCCGCATTCTAACCGTTATTTTTTTGGTTTTCGGCAAACCCACGCATCTCTTTTTGACCCGTGCATGACACAGAAGAGACGGAAAAACAATGATTCGCATCAACGCGCAAAAACATCGGGCCGCGGCCTGAATCTTCCCCAGGGTCAGCGGGCTTTAGAAGCCTGGCGCTCCATTGCAAGCCGTCTCGCCATATACTCACCCCTAGTATCAATAATCGATCATGGCATTTGCGCCACCCGAACCCATGCCCCACTCCCCCGAAGCCAAGAAGCGCGTCGTCACGCGATTGCATCGCATCAAGGGCCAGGCCGACGCACTCGAACGGGCCGTCGAGGCAGGCACCAGTTGCGGCGAGCTGTTGCAGCAACTGGCGGCGCTGCGTGGCGCCGCCAATGGGCTGATGGCCGAGGTGCTGGAAAGCCATCTGCGCGAAACTTTTGCGCCGTCGCCCCTGCCTGCCGATGGGAACGCCGCCGGCGCCACGCCTCCCGTTGCCGAGGAAACCCTGGACCAGTTGATGCGCATCATCCGCAGCTACCTCACCTGACCCATCCACTGACCACCCCATCCATCCGGTCCGAAGCAGACCCGAGCCAAACACCCTGCTCTCTCACCATACCAAGGAGAATCCCATGAAATCACGCGCCGCCGTTGCCTTTGAAGCGGGCCAGCCGCTGCAGATCGTCGAACTCGACGTCGAACCGCCCCGCAAGGGCGAGGTGCTGGTCAGGATCACCCATACCGGCGTCTGTCATACCGACGCATTCACCCTCTCCGGCGATGACCCCGAGGGACTTTTTCCCGCCGTGCTGGGCCATGAAGGCGCCGGCATCGTCGTCGAGGTAGGCGAAGGCGTCACCAGCCTCAAGCCCGGCGACCACGTGATTCCGCTCTACACCGCCGAGTGCGGCGAATGCCTGTTCTGCAAGAGCGGCAAGACCAACCTCTGCGTGGCGGTGCGCGCCACCCAGGGCAAAGGCGTGATGCCCGATGGCACCACCCGCTTTTCCTACAACGGCCAACCGGTCTACCACTACATGGGCTGCTCCACTTTCAGCGAATACACGGTGGTGGCCGAGGTGTCGCTGGCCAAGATCAATCCCGAGGCCAACCCCGAACAGGTCTGCCTGCTCGGCTGCGGCGTGACCACCGGCCTGGGCGCCGTCAAGAACACGGCCAAGGTGCAGGAAGGCGATTCGGTGGCTGTTTTCGGCCTCGGCGGCATTGGCCTGGCGGTGATCCAGGGAGCCAAGCTGGCCAAGGCCGGGCGCATCATCGCCATCGACACCAATCCGGGCAAGTTCGATCTCGCCCGCACCTTTGGCGCCACCGACTGCGTCAATCCCAAGGATTACGACAAGCCCATCCAGCAAGTCATCGTCGAGATGACCGGCTGGGGCGTCGACCACAGCTTCGAGTGCATCGGCAACGTTCAAGTCATGCGCGCCGCACTGGAATGCGCGCACCGTGGCTGGGGCCAAAGCGTCATCATCGGCGTCGCTGGCTCGGGTCAGGAAATCTCCACCCGCCCATTCCAGCTCGTCACCGGCCGCAAATGGCTGGGCACCGCCTTTGGCGGCGTCAAGGGCCGCAGCCAGTTGCCGGGCATGGTGGAAGACGCGATGGCCGGCAAGATTCAGCTTGAGCCCTTCGTCACCCACACCATGCCGCTCGATGACATCAACCATGCGTTCGAGCTGATGCACGAAGGCAAGTCGATCCGCTCGGTCGTGCATTATGGCTGATTGACAGAGAGCTGAAAAAGCCGAAAAAAGTGTCCTTTGACGAAGCCTTATGTCGCTCCTGAAGTTCGAGCTGCGCACCGCCCGCTCGCCACAAGATGCAGCCCGCCAGCTCAGCGCGGTGCAGACCAGCGCGTTTCGGCTGCGGCAGGTCACGCAGGTGCGCCACTGCGTGTACCTGATCCTGCCGGGAGATATTTCCAGCGAGGGCCGGGGTTCGCTCGTGCGTGTACGCATCCGGCCAAGTTGGAGGCATGGACGCTGCTGGCCGGCGTGTGCGGGTTTCTCGCGTACCAGGGTGGCCTGTCCCAACTTGCGCCGGGTCTGCTGATCGGTTTGCCGCTGATTGTGTTTGGCTCGCAGGTGCTGGGCCGCCAGGGCGAAGCCTTGCCGCCCCCGTCTTCGCAACCGATCCGCGGCTTTGAGCGGCATCTCCGCATTGCCTGAAGGAAAAAAATGGAACGTATCGAACACCACGCCAGCTTTAGCGGCCGCCAGGAAGTCTGGCAACACACCAGCCGCAGTACCGGCTGCACCATGAAGTTCGGCATCTACCTGCCGCCGGCAGCGCTGGCGGGCGAGCGCTGTCCGGTGCTGTACTGGCTCTCGGGCCTGACCTGCACCGAGCAGAACTTCATCACCAAGGCCGGTGCGCAGCGGCATGCAGCCGCCCACGACCTCATCGTCGTCGCGCCCGACACCAGCCCGCGCGGCGCCAACATCGCCAACGATGCCGCTTACGACCTGGGCCAGGGCGCGGGCTTCTACGTCGATGCCACAGAGACACCGTGGGCCGCGCACTTCCAGATGCAAACCTACGTGGCCGATGAGTTGCCCGCGTTGATCGAGCAGCATTTCCCTGCAAGCGCAGCGCGTGGCATCTTTGGCCACTCGATGGGTGGGCACGGCGCGCTGGTGACAGCGCTGCGCCATCCCGGGCGCTATCGCAGCGTCTCGGCGTTCTCGCCCATCGTCGCGCCCAGCCAAGTGCCTTGGGGGCAGAAGGCGCTGGCCGCCTACCTGGGCAACCGGCCCGACGTCTGGAAGGCGTGGGACGCCACCGCGCTGATTGCCACCGCACACGAAAGACTGCCGCTGCTGATCGACCAGGGTGATGCGGACGAGTTTCTGCAACAACACCTGCGGCCCGAGCTCCTTCTGGCTGCATGCCAGGAAGTCGGTTATCCGCTGGAGTTGCGCATGCAACCGGGCTACGACCACAGCTACTACTTCATCGCCAGCTTCATCGGCGACCACTTCGCCCACCATGCCAAGACGCTGTCCGCCTCGGCATGAGCGGCATGCAGGCACCGCGCACGCCATATTGAGGCATTGCGCAGCCTGATCTGCAAGGGTCTGTGCGTCATGGGTGCACGGGCCTTTGCCAACACCGGAAATCGCACCAACAGGGTGATCCCGAAGGCCATCAATCATTTGAAATTTCAAATGATTGATGGCCTATATTGGCATGTTTTTTGCTGACCCTTTTTCCTGACCACTCCGGTCACGCACTCTTCAATATTCCACGGAAGTCAAAAGTCAGCGGGAGATGTTCGGATGTCGCCGTCCCAAGCATCCTCTGCGTGCCTCACGGAAAAAGGAACCGTCAAATGTCTCTGAAGATCAAACAATATCCCGTACTCCTCGCGGGCACAGTGCTTTCATCGACGCTGTTTGCGCAAGCAGGCTCCTCGCTCAGCGTCTATGGCATCGCCGATGTCGGCGTGCGCTACACCAGCAACACCGATGCCGCCGACGATAGCAGCACCAAGCTGGCCAACGGCTCGCGCACCGCCACCCGGCTGGGCTTCCGCGGCAGCGAGGCGCTCAGTACCGATCTGCAGGCCATCTTCACCATGGAGATGGGGATCGACCCGACCACCGGCGCCGCAGGCGACGGCACGCGCCACTTCAACCGCCTCACGTTCGTCGGCCTCAAGAGCAACACCCTGGGCCAACTCACCATCGGTCGTCAGTACGGCATGATTCACGAGTTCCTGGGCTTCAACGGCATCGACCCTCTGGATGTGGCCAACCACCCGGAATGGAGCTACTACGTCGGCTCGCAGTACACGCCGCGCTATGACAGCTCGATCCGCTACACCCACAAGATCGGCGGTTTCGTCGTCAGCGCCATGGGCGTGATCGACACCAGCAAGAGCAAGACCAGCTATCCGCTCGGGGCGACGCTGGTCTACAAGGGCACCAACTGGCAGTTCGGCGGCGCCTACATGCAGGAAAAGCCGAGCATCGAAACCTCGGATGCCAAGCGCAAGAGCTATTCGGTCGGCGGCACCTACCAGTTCGATGCCTTCAAGCTCCATGGTTTCTACCTGGAACACAAGAACAATGTCACAGACCGCAAGGACAAGACCTATGCGGCCGGCTTTGGCTACGACCTCTCGCCCAGCGTCAAGCTGTTGGGTGAAGTGCTGCATACCAAGAGCGATCTCGCCAACGTCGATGGCAAGCGCACGGCAGGCATCCTCACCGCCGAGTACTATCTCTCCAAGCGCACCCAGCCTTACGTGGGCGTTGACTATACGAAGTTCTCCGATGCCCTCATCCCCGCCAGTGGCGAGGATTCCCGCGTGGGCCTGGCCATCGGCCTGCGCCACCGCTTCTGAGTCCTGCGGCCCCGCCTGCCGGGGCCGCCGCTGCCGCACTCCGGCACCAATGGAGCAAAGGGCCATCTTTGGATGGCCCTTTTTCCCGGACCGGTGCACCGGCCAACCAGCATGCTGCAACCAATTCTCAGGATGGCTCCGGAACGTGCAACTGCTGGAAGAAGGCCATCCGGTCGCGGCGGCGCTGTTGCAAAGCCTCATCGAGCAGTTGCGGCACTTCCTCGGGCATGAAGCCGCACAGGATCTGCGGCCGCACCACGTTGCGGAACAGATCGACCATGAAGTCCTGGTCGGCCCGCAATTCCCTGGAGGCGAAGCCGTACACCAGGAAATTGCTGCGCGCCGCGCTGCGCAGCACGTCCGGGTCCGCGCACAGCGACGGGTCGGCCACGCTCAGCGCCAGCCCGTCCTGCGCCACCGCCGCCAGCACCACCGGCTTGCTCCCGCGCAACCGTGGCGAGGCGTATTCCAGCGCCATGCCGGTGTGCGCCACGGCTTCCTGCACGATGGTCTCGTCATCGCGCCACGGCACTGGCAGCAAGGCCAGCCAGTAGCCCCCTTGCCGCACAGCCTGCAAGGCCTGCTCCCGCGACGCGGGGATGCCCTGGTTGCTTGAATCTTCCGTCATCTCCAGACCTCCACATTGCCATTCACTGGCACCGGTTCGCATCACTGGACCGACAGCCACGCCGGCAGCCAGGTGGCGATGCCGGGCACCAGAATCACCAGCACCAGCATCAACAGCCCGAACAGCACGTAAGGCATGACCGCCATGAAAAGCTCCGAAGTGGCAATCCTCGGAGGTGTGACACTGCGCATCGTCAGCACCAGCATGCCGAAGGGCGGCGTCAGCAGGCCGAGCTGCATGCAGATCAGGTAGAGCACCCCGAACCAAAGCGGGTCCCAGCCGAAGTGCTGCATCAGCGGCATGTAGAAGGGCAGCGTCATCAGCATCATGCTGACCTGGTCGACGAAGCATCCGAGCAGAAGCAGGATCAGCATCATCAGCGCCAGCACCATCCAGGGCTGCAGCCCGCCATCACGGATACCGCTGACCAGGCCGTCGGTGGCACCGGAGAACGCCAGGATCTGCGAGAACGTCGAAGCGCCGATGATGATGAACAGGATCATGCCGGTGAGCGCCGCCGTGTTCATCAGCGAGACGGTCAGGTTCTTCAGCGTCAGGCTGCGGTGCAGCAGACACACCAGCAGGCAGGCCGATGCGCCCACCGCGGCCGATTCGGTCGGCGTGGCCCAGCCCATGGTCATCGACAGCACCACCAGCACGAAAATCGCCACCAGCGGCAGCACATGCAGCACCAGCGCCCGCCAGCGCTGCCAGCCGCCAAGGTCATCCGCCTCGGCATCGGCCGCCGGTGCCCAGTCGGGCGAGATGCGCACCCGGATGATGATGAACACGATGAAGATCAGCGCCAGCAGCAGGCCGGGCAGCAAGCCGGCAATGAGCAGCCCGGCGATCGAGATCTGCCCGAGACTGCCCAGCAGCACGGCAATGGCCGAGGGCGGGATCAGCATGTCCACCGCGCCGATCGCCATGATCGGGCCGGTGGCCAGGCGGGGGTGGTACTTGCGCCGCAGCATCTCGGGCAGCAGCACGCTGCCCAGCAGCGCCGTGGTGGCCACCGAAGAGCCGGAAATGGCTGAGAACACCGTCCCGCCCACCACCGCCACCACCGCCAGCCGTCCCGGTACGCGGCGGATGACGCGGTCGAACGCATCGATGGCCTTGAACGCCACGCCGGTGCGAAAGAGCAGCTCACCCATCAGCAGGAAGAAGGGGATCGGCGTGAGCGAAAAGTTGGTGACCGACGCAATGCCGTTGCGCACCGACTGCATGAGGCCGGCCTCGCCGCCCAAATACACGAAGGCACCCACCAGGTTGATGCAGATGAACGCGAAGCCCGCCGGCAAACCGGCACACAGCAGCAGCGTCAGGCCACCAAAAAACAGGATCAGGGTCTGCCACCACTCCATCACAGGCCTCCTGGCGCGGCGTCGTCATGGACGGTGGCCGGCAGAAACACACGACGCGCACATTCAATGGCCAACAGCGCAAAGCCGATCGGCGTGCCGATGTACAGCCACCATTCCGGGAACACCAGGGCCTTCATGACCAGCGTGCCGGACTGGCGCGAGTCGAGCAGCAACTGCAGCGCATACCAGGCGAACACCGCCGCAGCGACCATGCCGATGGCCGCCGCCACGCGCTCGACCCCATGCCGCGCCGCCGCCGGCAGCATGGATTGCAGCAGGTCCAGCCGCACATGCTGGTTGCGGTACATCAACCAGGGCGCCGTCAGGCTGATGAGGGTCGGCAGCATGTATTCGGACACCTCAAGAATCCAGTCGAGGCTGCCCAGGCCAAGGTTGCGCGCCAGCACGTCATAGGTCACCAGCACGGTCAGCGCTGCCACGATGCAGGCGGCGCAAATGCCCAGAGCGCTCATCAAGTGGTCATAGGCTTTCATGGCCAAAGCTCCTGTGATTCCTGCGGATCACGACACCTTCATGGCTTTCATGGCTTGGCCACCATCAACTCGCGCAACTGCGGGCCGTGCTCGGGGCTGAGCCGGATGATGCCGGCCCAGGCCGTATCGAGCGACTTGCGCAGGTACTCCCGGGCATCGTCCCCTTCGAACGTGATGGTCTGGATGCCGGCGTCCTGCTGGCGCTGTAGATCGGTGACCACGTCGGCCATGGATTTCTCCAGTGCCAGCTGCTCCAGCCAGTCGCGCTGGCGTTCGAGAAAGGCCTGTTGCTCTGGCGAGAGTTTCTGCCAAGACTTGAGGTTGAACTGCACCGCCATCTCCAGGTTGTGAAAGCCCGGGTCGACCCGGTACTTGGTGACCTGCTGCCAGCCCATGTCGAAGATGCCCAGCAGCGGCCAGCCATAGCCGTCGACGACGCCGCGTTCAAGCGCGGTGTAGACCTCGCCCGGCGGGGTCTGGATGACGGTGGCGCCCAGCGACTGGAAGAATTCGCGGAAGTTCGGCGCGATGCGGATCTTCATGCCCTTGAGGTCGGGGCCGTTGATTGGCTTAGTCAGGTACAGGTGGTATTTGACGCCGTCGCCGGTGCGCGCGAAGTACATCAGGTTCTTCTCGGCCATCAGCCGGTTGATGTAATCCAGCGCGCCATTCCTGCGCAGCTCCTGGAACGGCACGGTGGCATAGTTGAGCGCCTGCACCTCCGGCACGATGCCGCCGGCATACGACGCCGTGGTCGCCGCCATGTCCACCACGCCATTGCGCAGTGCCGCGGGCTGCTCCAGGGTCGGAATGGCCTTGGGCCCGCCGATGTACTGGATCTGCACCAGCCCCTTGCCCTCCTCGTTGACCTTCTTGACGAAGGCCTCGAAGTTCTGCGCAAAGTAGGTGCCTTCCTGGAAGGCGTTGATGGCCTTGAGTGTCACCTGCTGCGCCAGTGCGGCGGCGCTGGTGCAGGCCAGGCCGATGGCCACGCAGGCGGCCTTGAAACGATGTGTCATCCGATTGCTCCCGGTAGGTGCCATGAGAAGGAATCCGGCCGGCGGCTCACCAGCTCGGGCCACGCTCGGCGTGCATCTTGCGCACCATGGCGTTGAAGAATTTGTTGGCGAAATCGTCCTCGCGGATCAGCATCGCCGTCAGCTCCATGCACCTGGTCTTGATCGCCTCGGGCAGTGGCGTGTCCGGCCCCGGCAGCGCGCCGGCAGCGCACTGGATCTCGGCGGCGCGCTGCACCGTCCAGAGCAGGAAGAAGGTCCTGGCGATGGAGCCCTCGGCCACCGCGATGCCGTGGTTGCGCAGCACCAGGATGTGCTTGTCGCCCAGGCTGGCGACCATGCGCTCCTTCTCCTCGGCAAAGAGCGTGATGCCCTCGAAGCTGTGGTAGCCCACGCGGCCGTAGAGCTGCGCGCCATAGAAGCTGTTGTAGTCGAAGCCCGCCTGCTTCTGCACCACCGCCGACAGCGGCGTGGTGTGCGTGTGGATCACGCATTGCACGTCGCTGCGGGCAGCGTGGATGGCCGCGTGCAGCGCGAATCCGGCCGGGTTGCCGTCGTAGGGCGAATCCTCGAGCTTGTGGCCGTCGAGGTCCACCTTCAGCAGGTTGGCCGGCGTCACCTCGGTGTAGTTGAGGCCGAACGGGTTGACCAGATAGTGATGCGCCGGGCCGGGCAGTCTCGCCGAGATGTGGTTGAAGATGGTCTCGGTCCAGCCCATGTAGTCGACCAGGTGGTAGCACTCGGCGAGCTGGCAGCGCAGCGCCCATTCCTCGTCGGTGCAGCCCGGCAGGCGTTGCATGTCAATGGGCGGCGCAGTGAAATCGACGACTTGGTTCATGGGGAAACCTCCTGTATGCGGTCGGTGATGGTCATGGTGGTGGTCATGGATGTGGCTGGCTCTCTCGCCGCAGCATCGGCATGGGCACTGCGGGCCTCGTCACGAAAATGCGCCAGCGCGATGACGCGCTCGGTCACCGGCATGGCCATGCCCTGCAGCCGGGCCAGCTCCAGCACGGCGTCGCCGATGGCGGCCAGCTCCAGCGACCGCCCTGCCTCGAAGTCCTGCAGCATCGAGGTGCGCACCTCCCCCATGGCGGCGCCCTCGGCCATGAAGCTGGCCGGCGCAAAGGCAATGCGCGCCCCGCAGGCGGCCGCCAGCGCCAGCCCTTCCTGCAGCATCTGCCGGACGATGGGCTGTAGCCGCGCATCGCCATAGATGTTCTGCAACGTCGCGCCGGCAATGACCGACAAAGGGTTCGAGGTCAGATTGGCCAGCACTTTGGTCCATAGCGTGTCGCGGATCTGCGGCGCAATGCGCGCCTCGATGCCGGCACGCTCCAGCCAGACGGCGATGCGCTGCAAGCGGTCGCTCTGCAGGCTATGGTCGAGCTCGCCCAGCACCAACAGCAGCGGGTTGTCGGAGAGCACCTCGCCAGGGCCCAGCCGCTCGGCGGTGATGAACACCACCGCGCCGGCGATCTGCGCAACCGGCAACAATGCCAGCAGCGCCCCATCGGCATCGACGGCCCGCACTGCCCGGCCTTGCCACGGCCCGGGCAGCGCCTGGAAATACCACCAGGGCACGCCGTTGACCAGCGGCACCACGCAGGTCTGCGGCCCCACCATGGGCAGCGCCGCCTGCAGCAGCCGCGCCACGTCCTGCGCCTTGGCGCAGAGGAACAGGACGTCCTGCGGCCCCAGCGCATGCGCATCGTCGCTGGCGACCACCGCAGCCTGCAGGCACTGCCCCTGGCGCCGCAGCCGCACGCCATCGCGCCGCAATGACGTCAGGCTGGCGCCGCGCGCGAGCACGTGCACGGCGGCACCGGCGCGCGCCAACAACGCTGCCAGCGTGCAGCCAATGGCACCGGCACCGGCAACGCCCACACGCAGAGGCCGTTGATCGACAGGGTTGACGAACGCATTCATGTGGACAGCAGCTCCTGATGGCGGCCGGCCGAGCCCAGATAGGCTTCGATGACGCGCGGGTCGTGCGCCAGCTCGCGGGCCGGGCCCTGCATGATGACGCGCCCCAGCTCCAGCACGTAGGCATGGTCGGCCACGTTGAGCGCGGCGCGCGCGTTCTGCTCGATCAGCAGGATCGAGACCCCGCGTTCGCGCAGCGCGGCGATGATGCGGAAGATGTCGCGCACGATCAGCGGCGCCAGGCCAAGACTGGGCTCGTCGAGCATCAGCAGGCGCGGTTTGCCCATCAGCGCCCGCCCCACCGCCAGCATCTGGCGTTCGCCGCCCGAGAGCGTGCCGGCCTCCTGGCGGCTGCGCTCCTTGAGGCGCGGGAACAGCGCATAGACTTCCTCCAGCGCCGCCTCGCGCTCCTGGCGCGGCCCGTGGCGAAAGCGGAATGCCCCCAGTTCCAGGTTGTCCTGTACGCTCATGCTGGAGAACAACGCCCGCGTCTCCGGCACCAGCGCCATGCCGTGCATGACATGTTCCTCGATGCTGGTGCCGGCGAGGTCGCGGCCATCGAGCAGCACCTGGCCGCGCGCGGGCAGCACGCCCATGATGGCCGAGAGGGTGGTGGTCTTGCCGGCGCCGTTGGGGCCGATCACGGTGACGATCTGGCCCTGCCCGACCTCGATGTCGATGTCGAAGATGGCGTCGATATGACCATAGGATGCGCCCAGTTTGCGCACGCTCAGCAGCGCGGCGGCATCGCCCGGCGCCACAGCGGCGGGCTGGTTGGCGGTGTCGGTCTGGTTCATTCTTCCACTCCTCCCAGATAGGCCCTGAGCACCGCAGGATCGCGCTGCACCTCCTCGGGCCGGCCCTCGGCGATGCGCTGGCCAAACTCCATCACCACGACGCGATCGACCAGCCCCATCACGAAGTCCATGTCGTGCTCGACCAGCAGCACCGCCACGCCCTCGGCGCGCAGCTTGCGCAGCAGTTCGGCCAGCGCCTGCTTCTCCTTGTGGCGCAGGCCGGCAGCCGGCTCGTCGAGCAGCAGCAGGCAGGGATCGGCGCACAGCGCGCGGGCGATCTCCAGGATGCGCTGTTGCCCCAGCGCCAGGCTGCCGGCCGTGCGATCCAGCTCATGGCCGAGCCCGACCCGCTCGAGCTGGCGGCGCGCCTCGGCCAGCAGCCGTGCCTCGTCCTCGCCATCGAGGTGCAGCGCCGATGCGAACACGCCCTTGTGGCCGCGCAGATGAGCGCCGATGGCGGCGTTCTCCAGCACCGTCATGTCCGGCAACAGCTTGACGTGCTGGAAGGTGCGCGAGAGCCCCTCGGCCGCCAGTTCACGCGGACTGCGCCCATTGATGCGGTGGCCGCGAAAGATCACATCGCCCTCGTTGGGCACATCCACGCCCGAAACCAGATTGAACAGCGTGCTCTTGCCGGCGCCATTGGGTCCGATCACGGCCAGGATTTCACCGGCGTCGACGCGCAGCGACATCTCCCGATTGGCCACCAGCCCGCCGAAGCGGCGCGTGACCTTGCGCACGTCGAGAATGCGTTCGTTGGGCTTGGGGCGGGCGCTGCGCGGCAGCGCCGGCACCCCGGCACCCGGCGCGGGCAGGCGCACATGACCGCCCTGGCGCAGCTTGAAACGCCGCGAGAGCGCCATCCAGATGCCGCCCGGCCAGCGCTGCATCACCAGCACGATCAGCAGGCCGAACACGATGCTCTCGAAATTGCCGGTGCGGCCCAGCAACTGCGGCAGCAGGTCCTGCAGCCACTCCCGCAGCAGCACCACCACCGCCGAGCCGATCACCGCGCCCCACAGGCTGCCCATGCCGCCGAGCAGGCCCATGAAGAGGTAGTCGATGCCGGCCTGCACGCCAAACGGTGCCGGGCTGACGAAGCGCTGCGTGTAGGCATACAGCCAGCCGGAGACGCCGGCCAGCCCCGCGGCCACCAGGAACACGATCATCTTGGTGCGGAACACGTTCACGCCCATCGAAGTCGCCATCTCCTGGCCACCGCGCAGGGCCCGGATGGCGCGGCCCACGCGCGACTCCAGCAGGTTGCGGATCAGCACGATGGCCAGCAGCACGCACACCCAGATCAGGTAGTACATGCGCGGCCCGTCCCCGAAGGTCAGGCCGGCGATGCGCAGCGGCGGCAGGTCCGGCACGCCCGAATGCCCGCCCAGGCTCTCGATGGTGCCGAACAGCGAGTACAGCGACATGCCCCAGGCGATGGTGCCCAGGGGCAGGTAATGCCCCGAGAGCTTGAGCGTGATCAGGCCCAGCACGAAGGCGAACAGCAGCGTCAACGCCAGGCCAAGCGCCAGCGCCAGCCAGGGCGAGGCAGCCATCGCCCCCAGATTCAGCGTGGAAGGCGCGACCAGCGCCGCCGTGGTATAGGCCGACAGGCCCACGAAGGCGGCCTGGCCGAAGCTGGTCATGCCAGCGACGCCGGTCAGCAGCACCACGCCCAGCGTCGCCAGCGCGAACATGCCGATGTTGTTGAGCAGCGAGATGTAGAAGGTCGAAGCCACCAGCGGCAGCACCGCCAGGATGGCCAGCAACACCAGCCAGGAGGGATGGAACTTGCGCATGGCTCAGTGCTCCTCCTCGCGGTCGCCGCTCTTGAACGAGCGCCACATCAGGAATGGCAGGATCAGCGTGAAGACGATGACCTCCTTGTAGCTGCTGGCCCAGAAAGTCGAGAACGATTCGATCAGCCCCACGGCCACCGCCCCGATCGCAGCGACCGGATAGCTCGCCAGTCCGCCGATGATGGCGCCGACGAAGCCCTTGAGGCTGATGATGAAGCCCGAGTCGTAATAGAGCGTGGTCAGCGGCGCGATGAGAATGCCCGAGAGCGCGCACATGAAGGCCGCCATGCTGAAGGTCACCTTGCCGGCCAGCGCCGGCGAAATGCCCATCAGCTGCGCCCCCAGGCGATTGACCGCCGTGGCACGCAGCGCCTTGCCGTACAGCGTGCGGCCAAACACCACGTAAAGCGCCAGGATCAGGGCCACCGAGACCAGCAGCACCCAAATGGTCTGGCTGTTGAGGCTGATGAAGCCCAGTTCCAGCGCGCCGTCCGAGAACGGTTCGGTGCGCATGCCCTCGGGGCCGAACACCAGCAACCCCACCCCCACCAGGCTGACGTGCACCGCAATCGCGATGATCATCAGCAGCAGGCCCGAGGCATTGGCCACCGGCTGGAAGAAGAGACGGTACAGCAGCGGCCCCATCGGCGTGATGGCCGCCAGCGTCAGCAGTGCCTGCAGCGCCATCGGCAGCGACTGCAGCGGCAGCGCAGCCAGCAGCAGCACCAGCACCACGGCATAACAGGGCATGGCAAACAGCCGCCACGACAAGGCCATGCGCCGGCCCTGGCCGCGCTGGCGCAACGCAGCGCAGAGATCGGCCAGCAAGGCCGCCAGCGCCAGCGCCAGGATCAGCCAGCCGATGGTCGCGCGGCCAGCCTGGATGGCCGCCATCGTCAGCGCGCTGAATGCCACGAACTCACCGAGCGGAATCAGCAGGATGCGGGTGACGGAGAACACCAGGATGATGGACAGCGCCACCAGCGCGTAGATCGCACCGCTGCTGATGCCATCCTGGCCGAGCAAGGCAATGATTTGCAGGTTCATCGGAGGGAAGGATGTGTGGTTCCCTGCGGCCCGCGCCGGCATGGCGGCGGGCAGCACAAGAGAGGCCTGGAGAAAGCGCGGTCCGCCTCGGCGGCGCGCGCCCGGGAGTGCTCTGCAGCCGCGCTTACTTCAGCAGCCTCCAGGTGCCGTCCTTGACGACGATCAACTCGCGGCCGCGCTCATCGAAACCGCTGTGGTCCTCGGCCGTCATGGTGTAGACGCCTTGCGTGGCCGGCAGGTCCTTGATCTGCTCGAGCGCATCGCGCAGCGCCTGGCGGAACGCCACCGTGCCCGGCTGGCCGGCCTTGGCCGCCTCCGGAATCGCCGCCTGCAGCAGCAGGCCCGCGTCATACACGTTGGCGCCGAAGGTGGCCGGCTCGCTGCCGTACTTGGTCTTGTAGTCGTCGATGTACTTGCGCGCCACCGTCTTGGAGGGGTGCGAATCGGGCACTTCGTCCATCACCAGCATCAGGCTGGCCGCGAGAATCGTGCCCTCGACCTTCTTGCCGCCGAGCTTGAGGAAGTCATTGAGCGCGGCGCCATGGGTCTGGTAGATCTGGCCGGGATACTTCTGGTCCACCAGCGTAGTCTGCGGCAGCACCGAGGAGCTGCCCGGCGCCGCCACCAGAATGGCGTCGGGCCTGGCGGCGATCAGCTTGATGGACTGCGCCGTCAGCGAGGTGTCCTGCCGCTGGAAGCGTTCAGCTGCCACCACCTTGATGCCGGCCTTCTCGGCCAGCTCCCGGGTGACATTGAGCCAGCTCTCGCCAAACGGATCGGCGGTGCCGACGAAGCCCAGCGTCTTGACGCCGCTGCTGGCCATGTGATCGATCAGCGCCGAGGCGATGATGTCATCGTTCTGGGTGGTCTTGAAGACCCACTTCTTCTGCTCGGTCAGCGGCAGGATCACCGCCGAGCTGCCCACCGGTGCCAGCATCGGCACCTGCGCCTCCGCAGCGATCTGGATCACGCCCATGGCATTGGGCGTGCCGCTCGGGCCGATGATGGCATCGACGCCATCGCCAATGAGCTTCTTGAATGCCGTCACCGAGGCAGTGGGATTGCTGGCATCGTCCAGCGAGATGTACTGGATGTCGAGATCGCCTGCCTTGGCCGGCAGCAGGTCCACCGAATTCTTCTGCGGAATCCCGACCAGCGCAATCGGACCGGAGGAAGACGTCACCACGCCCACCTTGACCTGCGCCTGCGCGGTGACCGCCAGACAGACTCCCGCCACCAGGGCGCATATCTTCCGTTTCATCGTCATGTTCATACTCCAAATCGTTTAGCCGCCAGAACCACCATACCGCGCGCGGCACCCACGGTGAATCGCGTCACAGCATGGCCACGGGCATCAAGCATGTTTCATGCCAAAACACTTTCTTTCATTTGAAAGATGGAGCATTTTTGATATCGACGAAAGAACTTTATGAATGCATTTGGTGCAAACCGGCAAAGATGCACCGCAATCGACCGCGATCCACCGAAATTGCACAAATGACGTGCAGAAACCGCCTCCCATGCGCCCGTCACCCACCCGATCAAAAGAGCGAATAGCTGGCCCGCTTATTGCTTGAAACGCCTCATCACCCCAGCTCGCGCCGACACACGATGCATCCATGGCCGGCTGCGGATATTTATGTGAATTTTCACATGAATCAATAATTTTTAATGTGCATATTGCAAGACGGAATAAACCCCATGAGTGCCATTGCCGAATCCCTCTCCATCGGCGACCCGCAAGGACCGGGCGTGATGGTCAAGGACACCATCGATGTGGCCGGCCATCGCACCCGCGCCGGCAGCCGGGCCCTGGCTGGCGCCGCGCCCGCACAGCGGCACGCGGATGTGGTGGCGGGCTTGCTGGCACATGGCTGGCACCTGAGCGGCAAGACCGGCCTGCACGAGCTGGCCTTCGGCACCACAGGCATCAACCCCGGCTGCGGTACCGCCCCCAATCCGCGCTGGCCGAACCGCATTCCCGGTGGCTCATCGAGCGGCTCGGCCAGCGTCGTTGCCGCCGGCCTCGCCGATGGTGCGCTGGGAACCGATACCGGAGGCTCGGTGCGCATTCCCGCCGCCTGCTGCGGGGTGTTCGGCCTCAAGCCCAGCTTCGGCCGCGTCAGCCGTGCCGGCGTGCTGCCGGCCAGCAGCAGCCTCGACTGCGTCGGCCCGATGGCGCGTGACATGCCAACGCTGGAACGGTTGATGCAGGCCATCGACCCCGGCTACCGGCGCAGCCCGCTGCCCGCCGACGCGCTGCTGCGGCTGGGCTTCATCGACCTGGCGCCAGCCAGCGCCCGGGCCGAAGTCCTCGCCACGGCGCGCCATGCGGTGGATAGCAGCGGCGCAGCCGTGCACAAGGTGGCGCTGCCAGGGCTTGACGAGGCCTTTGCGGCGGGCCTGACCATCATCAACGCCGAAACCTTCTCGGCCTGCCGCGCCTGGCTGGAGACCGGACTGGTTGGCGAGGACGTGGCCGCGCGGCTGCGGCGCGCCGGCCGGACCAGCGCCGCCGACGTGGCCGCCGCCGAAGCGGTGCGCGCCCGCTTCACCGCCGAGGTCGATGCCGCACTCGCGCAATGCGACGTGCTGGTGCTGCCGACGATGCCCGATTTCCCGCCCCTGCTGGCCGATGCCGGCGATCTCCAGAAGCTGGTGGGGATCACCGCCTTCGTGCGCCCCTTCAACCTCTCGGGCCACCCTGCGCTGCAGATACCCCTGCGCGTGCCCGGCAGCCAGCCCGGCCATCCGCCCGTGGGCCTGCAACTGGTGGCGGCGCGCGGCAGGGACGAATGGCTGTGCGCCGTCGGCGCGCTGCTGTTTCAACGCCTGGACAAGGCACTCACTTTCGGAGCTACACCATGACCATCGCATCCCTGCAACTGGCCCAGGCCGCCCAGACGGCCGAGGCAGCCTGCGGCGGCGCGCCCCAGACCGTCCCCGGCACACCGGGCGCCATCGACGCCGCGCTGCTGCAAGCCCTGCTGCGCGACATTCGCGCCCGCGCTGCCGAGTTCGAGCAGCAGCGCCACATCTCCCAGGACATCGTCGACGGCTTCAAGCGCATCGGCGTCTACCGCGCGCTGGTGCCCAAGCGGCTGGGTGGCAGCGAATGGAGTGCGCACCAGTTCTGCGAGCTGATCGAGACCATCTCGCAGGCCGATGGCTCGGCCGGCTGGGTGGCCAGCTTCGGCATGGCGCCCACCTACCTGGCAGCGCTGCCGCGCGCGACCTTCGAGCAGATCTACACCGACGACATCGACACCGTGTTCGCCGGCGGCATTTTCCCGCCGCAGCCGGCCTTCTATGTCGATGGCGGCATCCAGGTCAGCGGCCGCTGGAGCTTCTCCAGTGGCTGCATGGGCGCGACCGTGATGGGCGTGGGCATCAGCCCGCGCAAGGGCGACGCCACCGGCCTGCCGCGCATGGCGGTGATCCCGCGCGAGCAGGTGCAAATCGTGCAGAGCTGGGACGTCAGCGGCCTGGCCGGCACCGGCAGCCATGACCTGGTGGTCGAGGACGTGGTCGTCCCGGAGGACTGGACCTTCGTGCGCGGCGGCGCCTCGAACCTGGACGAACCGATGTTCCGCTACCCGACGCTGGCCTTTGCCGCGCAGGTGCTGGCAGTGGTGAACCTGGGCATCGGCCGCGCCGCCATCGACGAGCTGCGCCGCCTTGCCGGCGGCTACAAGGCCGTCACCGGCGCGCCGACGCTCGGCGACCGGCCCGTCACGCAGACGCAGCTCGGCCACGCCGAGGCCCAGTTGCGCTCGGCCCGCAGCTGGTTCTTCGATGCCATCGACGACGCCTGGGAAAGCCTGCTGGTCGGCGATCCGGTCTCGCGCGAACAAACCAACATGCTGCGCCTCTCGGCTTCGCACGCCGCCCGTGTCGGTGCCGAGGTGGCGCGCAGCATGCAGATGCTCTCGGGCATGGCCGGCATCTACAACAGCAGTCCGCTGGCGCGCTGCGTACGCGACGCCAACGCCGTCACGCAGCACGCCTTCCTCGGCGATGTGACGTTCCAGAACGGCGGCGCCATGCTGTTCGGCCGCGATCCGCTGCCCGGCTATCTCTGACGGCCGGCCCGCTCCGCGTCCGGCACGCCGCAAGCCCCTTCCACCCTGCCCACCCTGATTCAAGCCCCCCCAAGGAGAGAAAACCATGAGCAACACCAAACCCCTGCGAGTGCTGTTCTGCATCGGCATCCAGCAGAACTTCTTCGACGCCAGCGCCGCCGAGGCCAAGGAGGTGTGGACGGCCTTCGCCAGCATGATGAAGGCCATCGGCGAGCTGCCCGGCGTCAAGGTGCTGGGCAATCTGGATGACGACCGCATCATGGTCGGCGCGTCGGCAAGCTGGCCCTGGACCACCTACATCCTCGCCGATGTGCCCGACCTGGAGACCGTCACCGCCGGCTGCAACCTGTTTCGCACCACCCCGGTGGGCGACGGCACCTACAAGCTCTGGAAATACGCCAAGGTCGAGGCGCGCATCGGCCGCGAACTGGAAGTACCCGCCTGAGAAATCGGGCGCAGCCCGCACCTGCAGACCATCTTCAATCCTCCCGGCCGCGCGCCACTGCGCCTGTCTGACGCGCCGGCGGCGCCGGCCCACACCACAAGGAGCCCCACCATGTCCACCGTCATTCCCATCCAGCCGGTCGCGCGGCCGGCCGCCAAGGCAGCCGGCCATGCCTATGCCGACCTGGTCAAGCCCGACCGCGTCCACACCTCGCTCTACACCGACCCGACCATCTTCGAGGAGGAGATGGAGAAGGTCTTTTATTCCAACTGGATCTGGGTCGGCCACGTCAGCGAAGTGCCCGAGCCCGGCAGCTTCAAGTCCACCTGGATCGGCCAGCAGCCGGTCATCCTGGTGCGCGACCGCAAGAAGAACCTGCACGTGCTGCTCAACCGCTGCCGCCACCGCGGCGCCACCGTCTGCGAGCACAAGAAGGGCAAGACCAGCAGCTTCGTCTGCCCCTATCACGGCTGGGGCTACGGGCTCGATGGCTCGCTGCGCGGCGTGCCGCATCCGGAAAGCTATGGCGACAGCATCGACAAGGGCGAATTCCCGCTGGTGAGCCTGCGCGTCGAGCAATACGCCGGCATGGTGTTCGCCAGCTTCAAGGACGACATCATGCCGCTGGAGCAGTGGCTGGGCCCGGCCAGGAAGTGGATGGACCTCTTCATGAAGCAGGCCGGCGGCTACCCGGTCAAGGTCGCCGGCGAGCATCGCTTCAGCTTCCCCGGCAACTGGAAGATCCAGCTGGAGAACACCACCGACGCCTACCACTTCCCGCTGGTGCACAAGTCCTTCCTGACCTCGCTGGACGAGGAAACCAAGAAGGTCTTCGACTTCGTCGAAGGGCCCGGCTATGTCGAGGAACTGGGCAACGGCCACAGCGTGATGGTGATGATCCCCGACCTCATCGACCTCGAGGCCGACCTGGACAAGCCCATTCCCGAGCGCTTCGAGGAACTGGCCCAGGCCCTGCGGGGCGAAGGCCACGAGGAAGCGCAGGTGCGCCGCATCGTGCGCGCCGTCGGCGGCACCGGTTTCAACCTCAACCTCTACCCCAACGTGGCCTGCTCGATGGCGTTCTTTCGCGTGCTGCGCCCCATCGCGGTGGACAAGACCGAAATCCACCACGCGGCCATCGTCATGGACGGCGGCCCGGCCATCGCCAACCAGTACCGGCTGCGCCTGCACGAGCACTTCCAGGGTCCGATGGGTTTTGGCACGCCCGACGACTCCGAAGCCTGGGAGCGCGTGCAAAAGGGCGCGCACGCCGGCGAAGACCTGTGGATCATGGTCAACCGCGGCCTGCCCGGCGAGGTGCCTACCGCCGATGGCCTCAAGAGCGACGTCAGTGCCGAAACCGGCATGCGCGCCGCCTACCGCCAGTGGCTCAAGTCGATGACGGCCTGAGCGCCGAACGGAGAACCCCGAGATGAACATCCCATTGCTCAACGAAGTCGCCGCCTTCATCTGGCAGGAAGCCGACATGCTCGACAACGAGCTCTACCAGGACTGGCTGAGGCTGTGGAGCGGTGATGGCCTCTACATCGTGCCCATCGACCCCAAGGCCACCGACTTCGCCAACACCCTCAACTACGCCTACGACAACGCCCACATGCGCGAGCTGCGCGTGCAGCGCCTGACCGGCGGCGAGTCGATTTCCACCAGTCCCGAGCCGCGCACCGTGCGCATGGTCTCGCGCTTTCGCGTCGCCGCCGAAGACGGCGACACGGTGACGGTGCGCTGCGCGCAGTTCCTCACCGACTTCCGCAAGGAGAACGCGCACCAGTACACCGCCAACCTGATCTATACGCTGCGCCGCCATGCGGACAGCTTTCTGATCGATCGGAAGGTGGTGCGCCTGATCAACTCCGACGATGTGCTGCAGACCATCGGCTACATCCTCTGACCTGACAAGGAGATCCCCTCATGTCCAACAACGTGGTGAACGCGGTGAACGGGGCCGGCGCGGCCCATGTGGCCATCGTGACCGGCGCCGCCCAGGGTCTCGGCCAGGTCATCGCCGAGCACCTGCATGCCGCGGGCTACCGCGTGGCGATTGCCGACATTAACCTCGATGCCGCCCGCGCGCTCGCCAGCCGGCTCGATGCCAGCGGCACGACCGCGCTGGCGCTCAAGCTCGACGTGCGCGAGAAGGCCGACTTCGAAGCCGCCCGCGACAGCCTGCTGGCAAGCTGGGGCGGCGTGCAGGTCATGGTCAACAACGCCGCCGTGACGCTGCACACCCCGGTGATGCAGATCTCGCCCGAGGAGTTCAGCAGCGTCGTCGACACCAACCTGCGCGGCACCTTCCTGGGCTGCCAGGTGTTCGGCAGCCACTTCGGCGCCAACGGCTACGGCCGCATCGTCAACCTCGCCTCGCTGGCCGGACAGAACGGCGGCACCGCCGCCGGCGCGCACTATGCCTCATCCAAGGCCGGCATCCTGGTGCTCACCAAGATCTTCGCCAAGGAGCTGGCCGGACACGGCGTCACCGTCAATGCCATCGCCCCCGGCCCGATCGACCTGCCCGCGGTGCGTGCCAGCGTGCCGCCCGGGAAGCTGCAAGGCATCATCGACAACGTCATCCCGGTACACCAGCTCGGCGATCCCGGCTTCATCGCCGATACGGTCGTGCACCTGGCCTCGCCGCAGGCCGGCTTCGTCACCGGCGCAGCCTGGGACATCAACGGCGGCATCTTCATGCGCTGACGCCACGAACGGACATGCCCATGAACGACACCACACTGCACGTACGCGTGGCACAACGTCAAATGGCCACGGCAGACATCGTCGTGCTGGACCTGGAGCCTGCCGATGGCAGCGCCCTGCCCGCCTTCGATGCCGGCGCGCACATCGACCTGCACCTGCCCGGCGGACTGGTGCGCCAGTATTCGCTGTGCTCGGACCCGGCCGACACCCGCGCCTACCGCGTCGGCATCCTGCGCGACCCGGCCTCGCGCGGCGGTTCGGTGGCTGTGCATGAGCAACTGGAGGAAGGCAGCGCGCTGCAGATCAGCACGCCGCGCAACCTGTTCCCGCTGGAGGCCGGTGGCGGCAAGAGCTACCTGTTCGGCGGCGGCATCGGCATCACGCCGATGATCGCCATGGCCCACAGCCTGCACCACGCCGGACGCGACTTCGAACTGCACTACTGCAGCCGCTCGCCCGAGCACAGCGCCTTTCTGGCCGAACTGGCCGCCGCGCCGTTTGCCGACAAGGTATTCACCCATTTCGACCAGGCAGAGCCACCCTCGCCCGCCGACGTGGCAGCGCTGCTCGCCGGCGCCGGTGCCGACAGCCATGTCTATGTGTGCGGGCCCAATGGCTTCATGGACTGGGTGATGGAGACGGCCCGCGCCAGCGGCTTCGCGCCCGCGCGCATCCACCACGAGTACTTCCAGGTGGAGGTCGAGACCGGTGGGGCCGGCTTCGAGGTCGTGGCCGAGGCCAGCGGCAAGGAGGTCACGGTGGGCCCGGATGAAACCATCGCCCAGGCGCTCGGGCGCATCGGCATCCGCGTGCAGATGTCCTGCGAACAAGGCGTGTGCGGCACCTGCATGTGCACCGTGCTCGAAGGCATTCCCGACCACCGAGACTCCTACCAGACCGACGAGGAGAAAGCCGAGAACGACCAGATTGCCGTGTGCTGCTCGCGCGCGCTCACGCCGCGCCTGGTACTCGACATCTGAGCGCCGAGCGCCAGGGAACTCCAGGAACACCGCCATGACCGAACCCACCCCCGCCCCCATCGATACGCAGGATTTCCGCGGCGCACTGGCCTTGCTGACCGGCGCCGTCAACCTGATCACCACCGACGGCCCGGCCGGCCTGGCCGGCTTCACCGCCTCGGCCGTCTGCAGCGTCACCGACAGCCCGCCCACGATCCTCGTGTGCATGCGCACCGCCGCCTGGTCCAACCCCGTCTTCCACGGCAACGGCGTACTCTGCGTCAACGTGCTGACCTCCGCGCAGAAAGCCCTTTCCGGACAGTTCGCCAACCCCGGACTGTCGCAGCAAGAACGCTTCGACTGCGCGCAATGGGACCGGCTCGCCTCCGGCGCCCCGGCGCTGCGCGGCGCGCTGGTCAACCTCGACTGCGCCATCGACCACGTCCATCAGGTCGGCACGCACGACGTCTGCTTCTGCCGCGTCCTCGACATCCGCACCCAGCCCGAAGGCGAAGGGCTGGTGTACTTCAACCGCAACTACCACCAGGTCAACCGGCGCTCGGCGATGGCTGCCTGACGACCGGCCGCCCCATTTGCCCATGCACACTTCCACCTTCCTCCTGAACGCCGGCGCAGCCCAGCTCACGCGCCGCCTGCAGTCACGCGACATCCAGGCCACGACCGTGGTGCACGCCTGCCTGGAACGCATCGCCGAACGCGAGCCCGCGCTGCAGGCCTGGACCCATGTGGCCGCCGATGCCGCCCTGGCGCGCGCCAGGGCGCTCGATGACAGCCCCATCCAGGGCCTGCTGCACGGCCTGCCGCTGGGCATCAAGGACATCTTCGACACCTGGGACATGCCCACCGGCTATGGCTCGCCCATCTATGCCGGCCACCAGCCTGCCGCTGATGCCGCCAGCGTGGCGCTGTGCCGTGAAGCCGGCGCGGTGCTGCTGGGCAAGACGGTGACGACCGAGTTCGCCACCTTCCAGGCCGGTCCCACGCGCAATCCGCACAACCAGGCGCATACGCCCGGTGGCTCGTCGAGCGGCTCCTGCGCGGCGGTGGCCGCCAGCATGGTGCCGCTGGCCTTCGGCTCGCAAACCGCCGCCTCCATCATCCGCCCCGCCGCCTACTGCGGCGTGGTGGGCTACAAGCCCTCGTTCGGCGCCATCGGCCGCGCCGGCGTCAAGGGCCTGAGCGATTCGCTCGACACCATCGGCGCCATCGGCCGCGAGGTCGAGGACGTGGCCCTGCTGGCTGCCTGCCTGAGTGGCAACCAGCGGTTGCTCGATCTCTCCTTTCACCACGCGCCGCGCGTGGGCCTGTGCCGCACGGCCGCCTGGGACAGCGTTGCTGCCGAGACCAAGGCCACCATGGCCATGGTGCCCGCAGCACTCGAGAAGGCCGGGGCGACCGTGGTGGACGTGGAGCTGCCAGCGGGCTTTGCGAGCCTGCCCCAGGCCCACATCGACATCATGGCCTACGAAGCGGCACGCACCCTCAGCGACGAGCGGCTGCGCCACGGCCAGCAACTCAGCGCCGGGCTGCGCGGCGTCATCGAACGTGGCCTGCAGATGCCGCATGCCGAGTACGTTGCGCAATTGCAACTGGCCGCATGGGCCCGTGCCCAGCTGCCCGCCATCTTCGAAAACGTGGACGTGCTGCTGGCGCCCAGCGCTGCGGGCGAAGCGCCCCTGTTCGAGGAGGGCACCGGTGATCCCCAGTACTGCCGCGCCTGGACCCTGCTGGGCCTGCCCTGCGTGCACCTGCCTTTCGCGCGCGGCCCGCACGGCCTGCCGGTGGGCCTGCAGGCCGTGGGCAAACTCCACGCCGACCACGCCACCCTGGCCGCGGCCGCCTGGCTGCTGCCACGCCTGCGCCAGGCCTGACTGATTCATGACTGAATCCTGACTGCTTCTCCCGCCACGAAAGGACACCCCATGGACACTGCCGAACTGAGCGCCACGCTCGACGCGCTGCGCACCCGCATCGAAAGCCTTGAAGCCGAGGCCGAGATCCGCCGCATCCAGGCCCGCTACATGTTCCTCTGCGACACCCCCTGCCCCGAGCCGGTGGCGGACGACGCCGAGCGCATCGACCGCATCATGGCGCTGTATGCCGAGGAAGCGATCTGGGAAGGCGTGGGCAGCTACTACGAAGGTCAGTTCGGGCAGGCCGTGGGCAAGGCGGCGATCCGCGCCCACTTCGAGAAGTTCTGGGGCAGCCGGCGCGACCCCGCACTGCTGCTGAACGTGCATTACCTGACGTCGGAGCAGATCCATGTGCACGGCGACCACGCCGATGGCCAGTGGGTGCATTGCCAGCCCTGGATCTTCAGCGACGGCGCCTCGCTGCTGCGATCGAGCCGCCTCAACAACCGGTTCCGGCGCATCGATGGCCGCTGGCTGATCACCCGCACCCGCACCGAAAACGTCTTCGTCGCGCCGCTGGCACCCGGCTGGGCCGAGAGCATTCCCAAAACCTCGGTCCTGATGAGCGCCTAGTGTCCTGACCAGAAGCTCGTTGAAGAAATGAAGATGTCGAAATCGTTGCCAGGCGAGGCGCCAATCACCGCGATAGCAGCAGCCATCGCGAGGTTTGGCAACGCCGCAGGGCGGCGATTCTCGGCATCTTCATGAAACGAACTTCCGAGAACCTGTTTACGATCTTTGCCCTCCCCCATCCGGAGCCCACCATGAGCACCATCCTCAAGCAAAGAATCCAGGGCCCCGCCGCCTGGCGCGGCAGCGAGCTCGCCGACACCGGCCACTGGATCCACCACCTTTCTGCCGACACCGTCACCGCACTCGTGGCGGCCCAGCGGCAGGTTGCGGCCCAAGGGCTGACGGCGCCAGCCTTCGGCAAGGACGACTTTCCGATTCCGCCCGCGCTGGTCACCGAGATCGCCGGATGGGCCGACACACTGGAGAACGGCCAGGGCTTTCTGCTGCTGCGCGGACTGCCCGCCAGCCAATTGGACGAGGATGCGCTGGCCACCATCTACTACGGCATCGGCCTGCACATGGGCACCCCCGTGACGCAGAACGAGCGCGGCGACCTGCTGGGCCGTGTCATGAACATCGGCGACCAGAACAAGAAAAGCACGCGTGTCTATGAGACCAACGCCTACCTGCCATACCACACCGACCTCTCGGATGTGGTGGGCCTGCTGTCGATCCGCAAGGCCCAATCCGGCGGCCTGAGCAGCCTGGTGAGCGCCGGCGCGATCTACAACGAAATCCTCGAGAAATATCCCGAGTACCTGGGCCTGCTGTACCGCCCGATCTACTTCGACCACCTCGGCGAGGAACTGCCCAGCCTCTCGCCCATATTCAGCCACCACGCCGGCAAGCTCAGCTGCCGCTACCTGCGCTACTACATCGAGGTGGGCCAGGAGCGGCGCGGCGTCCAACTCTCGCGGGTCGAGGTGGAGATGCTGGACCTGTTCGACGCCATCATCCACGACCAGCACATCCGGCTGGACATGATGCTCGAGCCCGGCGACATCCAGTTCGCCAACAACTACGCGGTGCTGCACTCGCGCACCCGGTTCGAGGACGCCGAGGATCTGGCCCAGCGCCGCAAGCTGCTGCGCCTGTGGCTGAAGATGCCCAACGCGCGAACGCTCGCGCCCGATTTCCCGGGCCGCAATGGCATTCCGGTACGCGCCCAGCAACCGGCCTACTAAGAACCTGTTTACGATCTTTTCATGGGTTACGCGGGAGGTCAAAAATGCAGTGGGCAAGACGCCCGTCGCAGCCCAGACTGGCCGTCTGGGCCAGGCGGGCAACGCCGCCCGGTGGTTTTTTGACCTCCCGCCCTTCGGGTTGTCCCGGCAGGCGCGCGCTGCGGCGTGACAAATCCTCGCCGGGCCACCAGGCCCGGCTGCGGTTTGCGCATTGCATCGCATCGCTTGTCGGGGCAACGTGGCCCATGAAAAGATCGCAAACAGGTTCTAAGCGAACCGGCGAACGCCAGCGCGACGCCGGTTCAGTCGTCTCGCAGGTTCTCGAACATCTGTTCGAGCATCTGGTTCAGCCGTGCGATCTTCACCGAGGACATGCCGCTGAAACCCTTGGCAAAGACCTTTTCGGTGGCCCGCTGCATCTCGACGATCATCTCGTCGCCATGCGCGGTCAGCGCCACCTCGGTGACGCGCCCGTCCATGGCCGAGGTGCTGGTCTCGACCAGCCCATCGGCCTTCATGCGGTAGACGATCTTGGTGATGGTAGAGAGCTTGACCACCGCATGCAGCGAGATCTCCGACATGCTGCAAGTGCCGTTCTGCTTGAGGATGAAGAGCACGCGCCAGGTCGGCACATCCGCACCGACCTTGCGCAGAGCCTTTTCCATGTGATGGATGTAGATGTTGTTCAGGCGGGCGATCCAGTAGAACGGAAAGTCTTCCTTGCTGAAGTCCTCGCTGGCCGGGTTGTAGCGGCTTACTCTTTTGTGAATGGTCATGATCGGCACCGATGTCGCCGCGCAGGAGATGAATGCGGCGGGGCGAAGGGATTCTATCCAACTCACTGCATCCGGCCGGCAAGCCCATCCAGCCAAACTCACGTGAAAGACGCACCACTGAAAACCATCGAAGCATGCCGCATCCCGTCCCGCGCCATCCCACCGCCGGTGTGCCCCGGGGACCTGCGCATACAATGTATTGATCTCCCGCCTGCCGACAGGGTGCGCCACGGCGCAACCCTGCTCCTGCAGGCCTTTTGCCGTTTTCTCCACGTCTGCACGCGCCCAGGGGCCCCTGATGCGCGCCACTGCCACTGGTTATGAATCTTCCCAAACTCGCCACCGGCCAGCGCTACACCATGCCGATGCCGGTGGGCTCCGCCGACGCCCTGCTGCTCGCACGCCTTGCCAACCGTGAAAAGTCCGCCGGCCGGCAACTGGTCGTGGTCACCGCCGACGCGCGTGACGCGCTGCGCCTGCTGCGCGAGATGGCCTTCTTCTCGCCCGAACTCAAGCTGGTGCTGTTTCCCGACTGGGAGACCCTGCCCTACGACAGCTTCTCGCCGCACCAGGACCTCATCAGCGAGCGCCTGGCCACGCTCTGGAGCATCCTGCAGGGCGAGGCCGACGTGCTGCTGATTCCGGCCACCACGGCGCTGTACCGGCTGGCACCGCCGTCCTTCCTGGCCGGCTACACCTTCCAGTTCAAGACCGGGCAGAAGCTCAACGAATCCCGGCTCAAGGAACAGCTCACCATGGCCGGCTACCAGCATGTCGGCCAGGTGGTCAGCCCCGGCGAATACGCGGTGCGCGGCAGCCTGATCGACCTGTTTCCCAACGGCAGCGCGATGCCCTACCGCATCGACCTGTTCGACGACGAGATCGACTCCATCCGCACCTTCGATCCGGACACCCAGCGCAGCCAGTTTCCGGTACCCGAGATCCGCCTGCTGCCCGGCCGCGAATTCCCGATGGACGAGGCCGCGCGCAAGCTGTTTCGCAGCCGCTGGCGCGAGCTGCTCGAAGGCGATCCGACCAAAAGCCGCATCTACAAGGACATGGGCAACGGCGTGGCCACCGCCGGCATCGAGTACTATCTGCCGCTGTTCTTCGAGGAAACCGCCACGGTGTTCGACTACCTGGGTGGCGCCAGCGCCCGGGATGCCGGCCCCGCCACCACGCTGGTGCTGCACGGCCCGCTGGATGCCGCGCTGCGGCGCTTCTGGGACGACACGCAGGAGCGCTACCGCCTGATCGCCGGTGACGAAGAACGCCCGGCTCTCTCGCCGGCCTCGCTGTTTCTCAGCAACGAGCAGTTCTATGCACTGTGCAAGCCGTTCGCGCAGCTGTCGCTGCGCCCGCCGGCCGATGGTGCCAGCGCCGAGAGCGAGGCCCAGCACAGCGCCGAGTTCACGCCACTGCCGGATGTCTCGGCGGTGCGCGGCGCCGACGACCCGCTCACGCGCCTGCAGGCACACATGCAGCACACCGCCCACCGCGTGCTGGTGCTGGCCGAGAGCGCCGGGCGGCGCGAAAGCCTGGCGGACTTCCTGCGCGCCAGCAGCGTGGACACGCCCGCCTTCGATTCGCTGGCGGAATTCCGCGCCAGTGACGAGAAAATCGGCCTGGCCACCAGCGCGCTGCAGCGCGGCTTCGGCTGGCCCGAGGGCGGCATCGACTTCGTCACCGAAACCGAGCTTTTCAACACCGAGCCCAGCACCCGCAAGCGCAAGCGCCACGAGCACACCACCAGCGTCGAGAACATGGTGCGCGACCTCGCCGAGCTCAAGATCGGCGATCCGGTGGTGCACGCCCAGCACGGCATCGGCCGCTACCGCGGCCTCGTCGAGCTGGACATGGGGCAGAAGAATCCCGACGGCAGCGCCGCGCTGCAGGAGTTCCTGCACCTGGAATACGCGGGCGAGGCCGTGCTGTACGTGCCGGTGAGCCAGCTGCAGCAGATCAGCCGCTACAGCGGAGTCGCCGCCGACGAAGCGCCATTGCACAAGCTCGGCTCCGGCCAGTGGGACAAAGCCAGGCGCAAGGCCGCCGAACAGGTGCGGGACGTGGCTGCCGAACTGCTCAACATCTATGCGCGCCGTGCCGCCCGCGAGGGCCATGCGTTCCGCTTCAACGCGGCCGAATACGAGGTGTTCGCCAAGGACTTCGGCTTCGAGGAAACGCCCGACCAGCTGGCCGCCATCCACGCCGTGATCCACGACATGGTCAGCCCCCAGCCGATGGACCGCCTCGTCTGCGGCGACGTCGGTTTCGGCAAGACCGAGGTGGCGCTGCGCGCCGCCTTCGTGGCGATGCTGGGCGGGCGCCAGGTGGCGTTTCTTGCCCCCACCACGCTGCTGGCCGAGCAGCACTACCAGACGCTGGTGGACCGCTTCTCCAAGTGGCCGGTGAAGATTGCCGAGATGAGCCGCTTTCGCACCACGAAGGAAATCAACGCTGCCGCCAAGGGCCTGGCCGAGGGCACGGTGGACATCGTGGTCGGCACGCACAAGCTGCTCTCGTCCTCCATCGACTTCAAGAACCTGGGCCTGCTCATCATCGACGAGGAGCACCGCTTCGGCGTGCGCCACAAGGAGGCCATGAAGGCGCTGCGCGCCGAAGTGGACGTGCTCACGCTGACGGCCACCCCCATCCCGCGCACGCTGGGCATGGCGCTCGAGGGCCTGCGCGATCTCTCGGTGATCGCCACCGCGCCGCAGAAGCGCCTGGCCATCAAGACCTTCGTGCGCAGCGAAAACCAGGGCGTGATCCGCGAGGCCGTGCTGCGCGAGCTCAAGCGCGGCGGCCAGGTCTACTTCCTGCACAACGAGGTCGAGACGATCGAGAACCGGCGCGAGAAGCTGCAGGAGATCCTGCCCGAGGCGCGCATCGCCGTCGCGCACGGCCAGATGCCCGAGCGCGAGCTGGAGAAGGTCATGCGCGACTTCGTCGCCCAGCGCCACAACCTGCTGCTGTGCTCGACCATCATCGAGACCGGCATCGACGTGCCCACGGCCAACACCATCGTCATCAGCCGCGCCGACAAATTCGGCCTCGCGCAGCTGCACCAGTTGCGCGGACGCGTCGGCCGCAGCCACCACCAGGCCTATGCCTACCTGATGGTGCCGGACATCGAGGGCCTGACCCGGCAGGCCCAGCAGCGCCTGGAGGCCATCCAGCAGATGGAGGAACTGGGCTCGGGCTTCTACCTCGCCATGCACGACCTGGAGATCCGCGGCGCCGGCGAGGTGCTGGGCGAGAACCAGAGCGGCAACATGATGGAGATCGGCTTCCAGCTCTACAACGAGATGCTCTCGGACGCCGTCAGCGCCCTCAAGGCCGGTCGGGAGCCGGACCTGCTCGCGCCCATGCAGGCAGTCACCGAGATCAACCTGCACGTGCCCGCACTGCTGCCCAGCGACTACTGCGGTGACGTGCAACTGCGCCTGTCGTTCTACAAGCGACTGGCCACCGCGCACGGCCTGGACGCCATCGACCTGCTGCTCGAGGAAATCGTCGACCGCTTCGGCAAGCCGCCCGAGCAGGTCCAGTCGCTCATCGACACGCACCGCCTTCGCATCCTCTGCGAGCCCTATGGTGTGCAGAAGGTCGACGCCAGCCCGGCTGCCATCACCATCAGCTTCCGCCCGAACCCGCCGATCGAGCCGCTGCGCATCATCGAGATGATCCAGAAGAACCGCCACATCAAGCTTGCCGGCAACGACCGGCTGCGCATCGAGCGCGAACTGCCCGCCATGCGGGACCGCGTTCAGATGGTGCGCGACGTGCTGCGCAACCTGGGGGTGCCGCTGGCCCAGGCTGCCGGCACGGCCGAGACCGCCAGGACGACTGCTTGACGCCAGTGGGCAGCCTCTATCCGGACTGCCCACTGGCGGCGCCGGGGATGCCGCGGAGCTGACACAGGAATGGCTTATCATGCTGCAACGCATCATGATTTCGCACCATTTCGAAAGGCGACGATGTTCTCCCTGCACGGACAGCATGCCTTGATCGTCGGCATTGCCAACCAGGACTCCATCGCCTGGGGCTGCGCACAAGCCCTGCATCAGCAGGGCGCGCGGCTGGCCATCACCTGGCTCAATGACAAGGCCGAGGCGCACGTGCGGCCGCTGGCCGAATCGCTGGGTGCCGAGCTCATGATGCCGCTCGATGTCACGCAGCCCGGCCAGCTCGAAGCGGTGTTCCAGGCGATCGGCGCGCGTTGGGGCCGGCTCGACACGCTGCTGCACTCGATCGCCTTCGCACCCAAGGCCGACCTGCACGGGCGCGTGGTGGACTGCTCCGCCGAAGGCTTTGCCCAGGCCATGGACGTCTCGGTGCACTCGTTCCTGCGCATGATCCGCCTGGCCGAGCCGCTGATGGCCACCGGCGGCACCTGCATGGCGGTGTCCTTCCTCGGCGCACAGCGCGTGGTACCGCGCTACAGCCTGATGGGGCCCGTCAAGGCCGCGCTGGAATGCGCGGTGCGCTACGCCGCCGTCGAACTCGGCGCCAAGGGCATCCGGGTGCACGCGCTCTCTCCGGGGCCGATGCCCACGCGCGCGGCCTCGGGCATCGACCAGTTCGAAACCCTGCTCGAGGCGGCGCGCCAGCACGCCCCCACCCACCAGCTCGCCAGCCTCGCCGACGTGGGCGCACTGGCGGCTTTTCTTGCCTCGCCAGCGGCGCGCAACCTCACCGGCGGCGTGTACGACATCGACGGTGGCTTTTCGCTCATTGCCTGAAGGAGTTCCACATGGCCAATGTTTTTGATTTCTTCGATCCGCGTCAGCCGTCCCCCGAACTGCCCCGTCTCGACAATGACGTGGCCAACGCCGTCGACGGCAACCTGACCAGGCTGCAGCAGGAGGTCGATGCCGCTACCGGCACCGGCGAGATACTCACCACGGCGGTACGCCGCCACGGCCAGCACATGCTCGCCGAGCACTCCAGGCGCGGGCGCCAGCAGGCCGAGGATGCGCGCGCGCTGTTCGAGAACCTGCGCCAGCAATACGGCAGCCACACGCTGGCGGGCAGTTGGCTGGAGTACCTGCGCGATGCCTCCGAGCGCGCCATCCTCACGGCCGACACGCTGAGAAAACGCGGGGACATCTTCCTCGAGCACGAGGCGGCCAACTGCCCGCCGGTGCTGATCTACGACTATGAAGTGGTCATGGATGGCAAGGATCTGCCCTACCCCTGCAACTACTTCCTGCTCAAGATCCTGCCGCCCGAAGGCGTGACCATCGACGACACGCGCCGGCCCTACGTCATCATCGACCCGCGCGCCGGCCATGGCCCCGGCATCGGCGGCTTCAAGCCCGACAGCCAGGTGGGCGTGGCGCTGCGCGCCGGCCACCCGGTCTACTTCGTGGCCTTTCGCAGCCGGCCGGAACCGGGGCAGTACCTCTCCTACGTGACGCGCGCCGAAGCCGCCTTCGTGCGCGAGGTGATGCGGCGCCACCCAAAGGCCTCCAAGCCGGTCATCATCGGCAACTGCCAGGGCGGCTGGGCCACGCTGCTGCTGGCAGCCATCAACACCGACCTCACCGGCCCCATCGTCATCAACGGCGCGCCGGTGGCGCCCTGGGCCGGCAAGGTCGGCGAGAACCCGATGCGCTACAACGGCGGCGTGCTCGGCGGCACCTGGGTGCCGATGTTCTTCTCGGACCTGGGTGGCGGCATCTTCGATGGCGCCTGGCTGGTGCAGAACTTCGAGCTGCTCAACCCGTCGCGCACGCTGTACCGCAAGTACACCGACCTCTACCGCGACATCGACAAGGGCGACAAGGTCTTCCTCGAATTCGAGACCTGGTGGGGCGGCTTCTTCCTGCTGACTGAGGCCGAAATCCGCTGGGTGGTCGAGCAGCTCTTCGTCGGCAACCGCCTGGCCAAGAATGAGGCACGCATCGAGCCGGGCCGGCCGGTGGACATCAAGGCGATCCGCGCGCCCATCATCGCCTTTGCCAGCCACGGCGACAACATCACGCCGCCGCAGCAGGCGCTCAACTGGATCGTCGACACCTACGCCGACGTGCAGGAAATCCGCATCCGCGGCCAGCGCATCATCTACATGGTGCATGAGCAGGTCGGCCACCTGGGCATCTTCGTGTCCTCACAGATCGCGCGGCGCGAACACACCGAGATGGCCTCGACGCTGCAGACCATCGAGGCGCTGGCGCCCGGCCTCTACGAGATGATCATCGAGGACATCCAGGAGCAGGACGGCCGCACCACCTTCACTGTCGGGTTCGTCGAGCGCTCGCTCGACGACATCCGCGGCCTCGACGATGGCGTGGCCGACGAACGCCCCTTCGCCGCCGTGGCGCGTGCCTCGGAGGTGCAGGCCCAGTTCTACGACGCGCTGGTGCGCCCGGCCGTCAAGGCCGCCGTCACGCCCACCAGCGCCGAGCTCAGCCGCGCGCTGCACCCCAAGCGGCTCGAGCGCGCGCTGGCCTCCTCGCAGAACCCGGCCATGGCGACCGTCGAGAATGCTGCCAAAGTGGTGCGCGAGAGCCGCCACAGGGCCGCTGCCGGCAACCCGTTCGTGGCCGCCGAAAATCTCTGGTTCCAATGGGTCGAGCAAGGCATCGACTTCTGGCGTGACAGCCGCGACGCCGCCTACGAGTTGAGCTTCCACAGCCTCTGGGGCTCGCCCTGGGCGCGCGCCTTCGGCCGCACTCATGAGGCGCGCCGCACGCTCAAACACATCGATGAACTGCGTGGTCTGCCGGAAGTGGCGGCAGCGCTCTACAACGTCAATCGCGGCGGCTTCGTCGAAGCGGTGATCCGCATGCTGATCCTGCTGGCCGAAAGCCGCGGCGGCGTGCGCCGCGACCGGCTCGAACGCTCCAGCAAAGTGCTCACGCAGGATGAGCCGTTCAAGTCGCTGGGCGCCGAGCGCCGCGCCATGATCATCCATGAGCAGACGCTGATCGTCACCTACGAGCCCGAACGCGCCATCGAAACCCTACCGCTGCTGCTGCCCACCCCTGCCGAGCGCGAGTTGGCCGCACGCATCGTGCGTTTTGTGCCGGGCCACCGCAGCGAAATGTCGCCCGGCACGCTGGCCTTGCTGCGGCGCCTCGAAGAGGTGCTGGGACTGCCAGTCAGCAGCGAGGATGTGGATGCCGATCCGCTGGAGGCCGCCGCCGCAGTGGAGTCGATGGCCCCGGTGGCCGCTGTCAACACCGAAACTGCCCAGGCCGCCAGCGCCGCACGCCGGCCACGCCGCGCCCCGAGCGCGGCAGTCCGCCCGAAGCCCAGAACCGACACCAAAACCGAAACTGTAGCGGGGGCCGATCCGCAGCCCGAAAGCCAGGCCGCCGCGGCACGCGACCCCAAGACCGAGGCCGGCCCAGCCACCAACGTTCCCGAAACCGCGCCAGGCACCCCCGCCAAACCAAGCCGCCGGGCCCAACCCGCCAAGAAAGCCTGAGATGCGCCTGACCAACCGAACCTTCGACGAACTGCAGGTGGGAGATAGCGCCGAGTTGCGCCGCCTGCTCACCCTGGACGATCTGTACGTGTTTGCCGCCGCGTCGGGCAACTACAACCCCATGCATCTGCCCAGCGAGGACGTGGACGGCGACGGCGTGCCAGAGAACGTGGCACCCTCGATGTTCGTGGCCGCGCTGATCGCCAGTGTGCTGGGCAACCTGCTGCCCGGCCCCGGCACGCTGATCCGCCGCCACAGCTTCGAGGTGCACACCCGCGCCCACGCCGGCGACGAACTGCTGTGCCAGGTCAAGGTGCAGGACAAGACCATCGACGGCACCGTGCGCCTGGAGACCCGCGCCACCCGCCTGGGCGACAATGCCCCCATCCTCAGCGGCATCGCCGAAGTCATCGCCCCCGCGCAGAAGTTCGACCGTGACGACATCGAGGTGCCCGGCCTGCTGGTGCAGCGCCACCGCCATTTCGAGGCACTGGTCGAGCGCACCCGCCAATTGCCGGCCGTGCCCGTGGCGGTGGTCTGCCCGGATGACGCCAATTCGCTCGGCGGCGCGCTGCTGGCCGCGCGCGAGGGCCTGATACTGCCGATTCTGGTGGGCAACGCCGCCGCCATCCACGCCGCGGCCGACGCCATGGGAGCCGACCTGGCCGGCCTCGAGGTCATCAACGTCAGTGCCGGCGATGCCGCCGCCTCTGCAGCGGCCTGCCAGCTCGTGCATGAAGGCCGCGTCGCCGCGATGATGAAGGGCCACATGCACACCGACGACCTGCTGCGCCCCATGCTCGACAAGGCACTGGGCCTGCGCATCGGCCGGCGCTTCACCCATGTGTTCCTGATGGATGTGCCTGGGCGCCCCGAGCCGGTGATGGTCACCGATGCGGCCATCAACATCGCACCGGATCTGCTCACCAAGGTGGACATCGTGCAGAACGCCATCGACCTGGCGCTGGCGCTGGACATCGAGCCGCGCGTGGGCGTGCTCTCGGCAGTGGAGACCGTCAACCCCGCCATCCAGTCCTCGATCGATGGCGCGCTGCTCTCCAAAATGGCCGAACGCGGCCAGATCAAGGGTGGTCTGGTCGACGGCCCGCTGGCCATGGACAACGCGGTGGACCTGGGCGCCGCGCGCACCAAGGGTCTCAAGGGCGGCGTGGCCGGCCACGCCAACATCCTGGTGGTGCCCGGCATCGACGCCGGCAACATGCTGGCCAAGCAGCTCACCTTCGTCAGCCACGCGGAAAGCGCCGGGCTGGTGCTGGGCGCGCGCGTCCCCGTCATTCTCAATTCCCGCTCGGACAGCCCGATGTCTCGCCTGGCCTCCTGCGCCGTCGCCGCGCTGCACCACGCTGCCACGCAAAAGTCACTCGCATGAAAAGCACCCTGAACGCCGCCGCCGCGGCGGCCTTGATTCCCGATGGCGCCAGCCTGCTGATCGGCGGCTTCATGGCCGTGGGCACGCCCGAGCACCTCATCGACGCCCTGGTCGAGCGCGGCGCCCGCCAGCTCACCGTCATCGCCAACGACACCGCCCTGCCAGGGCATGGCATCGGCAAGCTCATCAGTGCCGGCGCTGTCGCGCGGGTGGTGACCTCGCACATCGGCCTCAACCCCGAGACGCAGGCGAAGATGCTGGCCGGCGAGATCGACGTGGAACTGGTGCCACAGGGCACGCTGGCCGAGCGCATCCGCGCCGGCGGCGTGGGCCTGGGCGGCGTGCTCACCCCCACCGGCCTGGGTACCGAAGTCGAGGAAGGCAAGCGCGTCATCGAAGTCGAGGGCAAGCGTTTTCTGCTGGAGACTCCCATCACCGCCGACTTCGCGCTGCTGGGGGCCTGGCAGGCGGACTATATTGGCAACCTCACTTACACGCTGACCGCGCACAATTTCAACCCGGTCATGGCGATGGCCGGCCGCACCGTCATCGCCGAGCCCGATGCCATCGTGCCCACGGGCGTGATCGGTCCCGACGCCGTCAAGACCCCGGGCGTACTGGTCGACCACCTGGTCAGCCATACCGCCTGAGACACAAGGCCAACAAGGCCGGATGCCGGCCTGGGTGGACATCGCCACGCCCCCAAGCACAGCACAAAGAGAAAAACAACAAGGAGAGAATCCAATGGATGCCAAGGAGCTCATCGCCCGCCGCGTGGCGATGGAAATCGAACCAGGAATGCTGGTCAATCTCGGAATCGGCCTGCCGACCATGGTGGCCAGCTTCGTGCCCGCCGACAAGGGCGTGTTCTTCCAGGCGGAGAACGGCATCATCGGCCAGGGCGGGCGGGCGCCCAAGGGCATGGAGAACCCACACCTGACCGATGCCGGCCGCGGTTTCGTCACCGCCGTGCCGGGAGCCGCCAGCATCGACAGCACCATGAGCTTCGGCCTGATCCGCGGCGGCCACCTGGACGTGACCGTGCTCGGTGGCCTGCAGGTCGATGCCGCCGGCCATCTGGCCAACTGGAAAGTGCCCGGCCAGATGGTACCCGGCATGGGCGGCGCGATGGACCTCGTCACCGGTGCTGCGCGCGTCATCATCGCCATGCAGCACACTGCCAGGGGCGAGCCCAAGATCGTGCCGCAATGCACGCTGCCGCTGACCGCGTTGCGCCGCGTCGATCTGGTGATCACCGAACTGGCCGTCATCGAACCCGGTAACAGTGGCCTGATCCTGCGCGAGCGGGCCCCCGGCGTGCGCATCGAGGACATCCTCGCCGCCACCGCCGCCACGCTGATCGTGCCGGGCGAAGTGCCGGAAATGGCCTTGGGGCAGCCAATTGAGACAGGCATTGAGACAGGCATTCGAATAGGCATTGAAACAGGCGTTGACGGGCGTTGAAATACGCCTTGGCTCGGGCACCACGCCATCATTGCCTCCCATCCGGATGAAGCGGCTCCGCGCCAGGCGGGCTCACAATCGGTATCATGTGCGGATGGCTCTGAACACCAGAATTCCGGGCAGACAGCCACTGCGGATGATTGCATTCGACCATCCCCCGGCCGTAGCGCGCCTCATGACAGTTGCATCGCGATCCGATGGACGCCAGAAGCGCGGACTGCCTGCCCCATGCTGACCAGACCATGGCCGCAAGCCCGCGCTTGGGGCCAGCAGTTTCGGCGCCTGGATGGCGCCCGGTTGTTTTTGACGGCTCGCGTCCAACGCGGGTTCCCTGTTTTCCGGAGGCTCCATGCCTGACACCCTGACATTCACGCACATTCCCACCCCGACTCCGACACCTGCCGCCGAACGCGAAGCCATCCTGGCCAAGGGCGGCTTTGGCACCGCCTTCTCCGACCACATGGTCACCATCGAATGGACCGAAGGCCGCGGCTGGCACGACGCCCAGATCCGCAAGCGCGAGCCGTTCCAGATTGACCCGGCCGCCGCCGTGCTGCACTACGCGCAGGAGATTTTCGAGGGCCTCAAGGCCTACCGCGCCGAGAGCGGCGGCGTGACCCTGTTCCGTGCCGACCAGAACGCCAAGCGATTGAACAACTCCGCCACACGCCTGGCCATGCCGCAACTGCCGGAGGCCAGCTTCCTCGAAGCCGTGGAATCGCTGGTGCGCATCGACAAGGACTGGATTCCCGGCGGCAACGGCAGCCTTTACCTGCGCCCCTTCATGTTCGCCAACGAACCGTTCCTGGGTGTGCGTCCGGCCCACCACTTCATCTTCAGCGTGATCGCCTCGCCGGTGGGCGACTACTTCAAGCACGGCCCCAAGCCGGTCAATGTCTGGCTCTCCAAGGAATACACGCGCGCGGCCGTCGGCGGCACCGGCGCCGCCAAGTGCGGCGGCAACTACGCGGCCAGCCTGATCGCGCAGGGCCAGGCCTATGACAACGGCTGCGACCAGGTGCTGTTCCTCGATGCCGCCGAACACCGCTGGATCGAGGAACTCGGCGGCATGAACATCTTCTTCGTGCGCGACGACGGCAGCCTCTTCACCACGCCGCTGGGCACCATCCTGCCGGGCATCACCCGCGCCTCGCTGATCGAACTGGCCACCAGCAAGGGCATCCAGGTCGAGGAGCGCAAATACTCGTTCGAGGAGTTCCAGGCCGACGCGCAAAGCGGCAAGGTCACCGAGGCCTTTGCCTGCGGCACGGCCGCCGTGCTCGCCGCCATTGGTGAAATCCGCTTCACCGGCGGTTCCTTCAAGATCGGCGACGGCAATGGCGGCCCGCTGACGGCCACGCTGCGCGACGAACTGGTGGGCATCCAGCGCGGCCGCATCGCCGACACGCGCGGCTGGGTGCGCAAGGTACTCTGAGAGGCCCGAGCATTCAGCAATGAACAGCAGCCAGCCTGACCAGCCCATTCCAGCCGATCTGCCGCTGGGTCGGGAGGTCGCCTACCCCGGCGCCTACGACCCCGGCCTGCTGTTCCCGATTGCGCGCGCCGCGCAGCGCGCGGAACTGGGCCTGGACGCAGCCCGCCTGCCCTTCGTCGGTGCCGACGTATGGACGGCCTTCGAACTGAGCTGGCTCAATCCACACGGCAAGCCGCAAGTGGGCGTTGCGCATTTCACCTTCCCGGCCGAGACGCCCAACATCATCGAGAGCAAGTCCTTCAAGCTCTATCTGAACAGCCTCAACAACGCCGTGTTTGCCGACACGCAGGCGCTGCGCGAGCGTCTGCGTGCCGACCTCTCCGAGGCGGCCTGGCGTGGCAGCGAAAGCGGCCTGCGCAGCATCGGCGTGCGCATCGTCGAGGCGGCCGGCTTCGATGCCGAACCCATGGCCGAACTGGACGGCCTGGACCTGGACCGGCTGGATGTGGAATGCACCCACTACCTGCCCGCCCCCGAACTGCTGGGCAGCCGCCGCAGCGAGGCCCTCGTCACCGAGACGCTCACCAGCCGCCTGCTCAAGAGCAACTGCCCCGTCACCGGCCAGCCCGACTGGGCCAGCGTGCAGATCCATTACAGCGGCCACCCCATCGACCAGGCCGGGTTGCTGCGCTACATCGTCAGCTTCCGCAACCACACCGGCTTTCACGAGAACTGCGTCGAGCGCATGTTCATCGACATCTGGCAACGCTGCCAGCCCCTGCAGCTCGCCATCTGGGCCCGCTACACCCGTCGTGGGGGCCTGGACATCAACCCCTTTCGCAGCAGCCACCCACAGGCCATACCGGCCAACGTGCGCACGGCACGGCAATGAGGTCCTGCTGGAAAACTGGGTGCCTGCGATAAAGGCCGCGAGCCTTTGCCTCATGGTCCCGCGCGTTCTTTTTGCAGCACAGGCCTGCGCGGATGCCTGAACGGATGCGCGGGTGGCTCCGATTTACGCCATAATCCGCAGGCGGCCCAGTGCCGCGTCGATACCGGGAGAGACGGGCCCTGCCGCCACATGCTGCGGCAGGGCCCGCGCCGAAGGAGCAACCGCCCCGGAAACTCTCAGGCAAAAGGACCGGTATCGACTTCCGGCCAGGCTGAACGGATCCGTTCGTTCAGCCTGGCCTTCACTCTGAAGAGTGGCAGGCGCAACCATGCACCGGCCCACCGAAGGAGCAAACCCGGGCCTGCCGGGTGAATCTCTCAGGTTGAACACAGAGGGGGTGCCCAGCGCAACAGTCACACTGGCGCTGATTTCCCCACCTGTGGCGTCCGGGCTCCCATCCCGCCGTACGCCCGCCCCTTCTGGAGTGCATTGCATGAAAAACCCTTCGATCGCCGTCATTGGCAGCGGCATCACCGGCACCACCAGCGCCTACGCATTGGCGCGGCGCGGCTACCGGGTCACCCTGTACGAGAAGCACCGCTACCCGGCCATGGATACCTCCTACGCCAATGGCGGACAGCTTTCGGCCTCCAACGCCGAAGTCTGGAACCAGACCTCCACCGTGCTCAAGGGCCTCAAGTGGATGTTGCGCAAGGACGCACCGCTGCTCGTCAATCCCCGTCCCACCTGGCACAAGCTGAGCTGGTTTGCCGAATTCCTCGGCCACCTGCGCGACTACGAAGCGAATACCGTGGAGACCACGCGCCTGGCCATTGCCGCACGCCAGCACCTGTTCTCCTGGGCCGAGGCCGAAGGCATCGAGTTCGGGCTGCGCCGCCAAGGCATTCTGCACTTCTACCGCGACCGCCAGTGGTTCGAGCATGCCGGCCGCGTCAATGCCATGCTGGCCAAAGGCGGGCTCGAACGGCGGGCTGTCACGCCCGAGGAAATCCGCGCCATCGAACCCACCCTCAGCGGGAACTACTACGGCGGCTACTACACCGAGAGCGACGCCAGCGGCGATATCCACCTCTTCACCAATGGCCTGGCCGCTGCCAATGCACGGCTGGGTGTGCGGCAGCGCTTTGGCGCCGATGTCGCACGGTTGGCGGCCACCGATTCGGGCGCGACCGTGGCGCTGGCCGATGGCGAGCAGGCCAGCTTCGATGCATTGGTGGTGTGCGCCGGCGTTGCCAGCCGCGCCCTGGCCGCCCAGCTGGGCGACCGCATCAACATCTATCCGGTCAAAGGCTATTCGATCACCGTGAACCTGCGCGACGAAGCCAGCCGCCGCGCGGCACCCACCGTGAGCCTGCTCGACGACGAAACCAAGCTGGTGGCCAGCCGTTTCGGCGATGACCGCTTTCGCGTGGCCGGCACGGCCGAGTTCAATGGCATCAACCGCGACATCCGGCTTGACCGCATTCGCCCGCTGGTCGAGTGGGTCGAGCAATGCTTCCCGGACGTCGACACGCGCAGTGTCGTGCCCTGGGCCGGCCTGCGGCCGATGACACCGAGCATGATGCCCAGGGTTGGTCCGGGGCGCACCCCCCATGTGTTCTACAACACCGGCCACGGCCACCTCGGCTGGACGCTCTCGGCCGCCACGGCTGACATGGTGGCCAGCCAGGTGGCCCAGCATCTGCCTGTTCCCGCAGCCTGAGCGGGAGCGCTTCATACCCGCCAACCACGATGGTTGCCATCGATTTCAGGAATCGGAAGCCAGTGTCGTGAATTGGAAGTTCGTTGAATCAACAAAGATGTCGAAATCGTTGTCAGGCAAGGCGCAAACCGCAGCGATAGCCATAGCTATCGCGAGGATTTGCAACGCGGCATGGCGGCGATTCTCGGCATCTTTATGAGACGAACTTCTGATTCACGACACCAGTACGGTGTTTCCCAAAGTGAGTGCTAGACTCAGAACCAATTCAAGGTCAGATTCTCCCCACTCATGACAGCATCCTCCATCCCGCCCCTGAGCGAGACCACCGTCGCCAGCGGCCAACCCGGCCCGCAGCCGGTCGTCGAACAACAGGGCATGGCCGCCCACTTCATCGTGCTCAACATCGCCCCGGGTGCCGCTGCCGAAGAGACGGTGCGCGCCTTCTTCGGCAATGCGGCCGCCCTGGTGCGCAGCGTCGGGCGGCGCCTGCCGGAGCTGCGCCTGAGCATGGTCGTCGGCATCGGCTCCAACGCCTGGGATCGCCTGTTCGGCACGCCCCGCCCGGCCCACCTGCATGTCTTCAAGGAGCTGCAGGGCGGCAAGCACCGAGCGCCATCCACTCCGGGCGACCTGCTGCTGCACATCCGCGCGCAGACCGTGAGCATGTGCTTCGAGCTGGCCATGCAGGCCATGCGTGCGCTCGAAGGCGCGGTCGAGCCGGTCGACGAGGTGCACGGCTTTCGCTACTTCGATGCACGCAGCATGGTCGGCTTCGTCGACGGCACCGAAAATCCCGAAGGCCAGGAAGCGCTGGAGGCCACGCTGATCGGCACCGAAGACCCCGACTTTGCCGGTGGCAGCTACGTGATCGTGCAGAAGTATCTGCACGACATGACGGCCTGGAACCAGCTCCCGACCGAGGAGCAGGAGCGCGTGATCGGCCGCACCAAGCACGATGACATCGAACTGGCCGACGACGTCAAGCCCAGCAACTCGCATGTGGCGCTGAATGTGGTCGAAGACGAGAATGGCAACGAACTGGCCATCGTGCGCAACAACCTGCCCTTCGCCACCCCGTCGCGCGGCGAGTATGGCACCTACTTCATCGGCTATGCGCGCGATCCGGCGGTGACGGAGCTGATGCTCACCAACATGTTCATCGGCCGCCCACCCGGCAACTACGACCGGCTGCTGGATTTCAGCGTGGCCGTCACCGGCACGCTGTTCTTCGTGCCCTCGCAGGCATTGCTGGAGGCGCTCGCCGATGGCAACCCGCTCGCCGGCGACGATGCGCCGGATGCGGCTGAAACAGCTGAAACGGCAGCCAGCACGCCCAGCCCGGTGGCGGCATCCGCCGCCGGCACACTGCAGATCGGCTCGCTCAAGGGGCAGCCGCAGTTGAACCGCACAACCAGCAGCGGTGGTTCCGCCCAGCCTGGCAGCGAGCCCGCGCCTTGACGGCCGGCCCGCAACATGCCTCTGGCGATCCACCAGCATTCATCACTCAAATCCTCCCATCATTCCCCGTCAGGAGCACCCACATGAACAATCTCCACCGTGAACTAGCCCCCATTTCCGCCAGCGCCTGGGCGCAGATCGAAGAGGAAGTGGCGCGCACCTTCCGCCGCAACCTCGCCGGCCGCCGCGCCGTGGACGTGAAGGTGGCCGAAGCCGGCGGCAAATGCTCGGCCATCGGCACCGGCCACCTGAGCACGCTGACACCGCCACAGGACGGCGTGCTCGCGCGCCAGCGCATCGTCATGCCGCTGGTGGAGCTGCGCGTGCCATTCGAGCTCTCGCGCGAGGCCATCGACGACGTCGAACGCGGTGCCGACGACTCCGACTGGCAACCCGCCAAGGATGCCGCAGAACAACTGGCCTACGCCGAAGACCGCGCCATCTTCCTCGGCTACGGCGCCGCCGGTATCGAGGGCATCCGCGAAGGCAGCTCCAACCCGGCGCTGAACCTGCCCGAGGCTGCCATCGACTACCCCGACGTGATCGCCGCCGCGCTCAAGCAGCTCAAGCTGGTGGGCGTGGATGGCCCCTACGTGACCGTGCTGGGTGCCAACGCCTACACCGCGCTGCAGGAAGCCAACGACAAGGGCTATCCGGTACTCAACCACATCCAGCGCCTGGTCGGAAGCGACAACATCATCTGGGCCCCGGCAATTGAAGGAGCCTACGTGCTCTCCACTCGCGGCGGTGACTTCGAGCTGCACCTCGGGCGCGACCTCTCGATCGGCTACCTCAGTCACAACGACGTCAGTGTCAAACTCTACCTGGAAGAGACACTCACGTTCCGCCTGCTCACCGCCGAGGCGGCCGTGGCCATCCTGCCCAAGGCCTGATCGGCCAGCCCGCTGCCAGAAACTGCGCTGAACAGCCCCACTGGCTCTCGCCACCGCCTCCTGCGGCGGCAGGCGGGCCGAACTCCAACGTGAAACCATTCGCAGCGCGCCAGCTGCGAGCAGGTCCTGGCAAAGATTGACTGGGGCTGATCACTCCCACGATGACGAATAGACATGGTGGCGAAACAGCTCCGGCAGGCCGGAGACCTGCTTGAAGCGCAGCACCTCATCCTCGTCCATTCCCAATTGGCGGACCACCTCCTGTTCGCTCCAGCCGGACTGCAGCAGCCTGACTACCACGTCCGTCATCGGCAATACACCATGCACGCCTCGCGCGCGGTTGTGCCGGATGGTTGACGCAATTCGGTCCCGCAGGTCGCTGCGCTCAGGCTGTATCGCCACCACCGGCAGATAGCCCTGCAGGCGCTGACGGATACGGCGGGACTTCTTGCCCACCCGCTGCCGGTGGAAACCATCCACCACCTCGTATTGCTGCGCATCGCCCGGATGCACCACGATGGGCTGGGTAAAGCCATCCGCCTCAATGGACAGCTCCAACAGCCGCATCTCCGGCGGCGCCACCGTGTTCGGGTTGTACGCATTGCCCTCGACCTGCTCCGCAGGGACCCATTGCACGCAATCCACCGGTTCTCGCATGAAGGGGCTGTGATCACGCAGCTTTCGGCGAATTCGGTTGATGGCATCGATGCGCCGGTCGACCGGCAATGCATCCAGTTCACGAAACAGGTCTTCGGCACGGCGGGCGAGTTGTGCGACTTCAGGCATTCTTGTTGCTCCTGTACATGGTGATCCATTCACCCCGGGTGGTTTTGATAACAAAACCGTATTTTTCCAAGAATGGCGCACTGGCGCACTGAACCCGGGTCGAACAATCCAGGCCTGCCGAGTCGGCATGGGCCAGCGCTTGCGTCAACAGTTCGCGAAACAGTCCGATGCCACGAACCTCGGCACGCACATAGCCTTGCCGCAGGTGCAGTACCTTCTCCTGCCGCTCCACACTGATGAACCCCAATACTCGCCGATCATGGCGAGAACGCAGTATGAACCACCGGTAGAAGGGCCCATCGTTGAGCGGGTAGCCGCCACATTCGCGCCGCACCATCGGGCTGGCAAAGAACCGCCCCATGGCGGCGAAAAAGGTGCTCTCGTCATCGAACGAGCGCCACTCCACAATTTCCAGCGCGTCCATTTGCCTCACGTTTGTCTCACATTTTTTGTCTCATGCAACGCAATCACGGGAAAACGCCAATGCTCGCGTGTCACGCCTGGCATAGCCGAACGACAGCGACCGGGCCATATCCTGCTTGAGCAGCGACGTCGCAACACGCCGCCACGAGGGCTGCTGCTTGCGGTTCTCCAGCTCCGGAATTCCTGCATCGGGCCACTGTGCCAGTGGATACCCATGCTGTTCCCACCAGCGGATGAACACATCGATGCGACGGCGGTACACCTCGCGTACCTGCTCTGGCATGCTTTGCAGCAGGAACTGGCTGTACTGCTGCCAGCTCGAGAACGTGGCAGGCAAACCCAATCCGCCCCGGTATCCCAGGAAGCGCTGGCGGCTGTAGCGCGCGCCATAGTTCGCGCCAGCGACCCGGCTCACGACGCGAAACCACGTATCCGGCTCCAGCCGGTGGAACAAATCCAGTCCCTTGCGCTGGTCATCCCCATAGGGCTGGCAGATGCGCATCTGCGAGAACGGCACGCCGGCACGGTACATGTGATCATAGAGACGGTTGTATGCATGACCATGTTCCGCCACATAGCGCCACAGATCGGCAAACTTCCAGTCGTAGATCGGGAAAAAGCTGACGGCACGGCCTCGCGGATCGCGCGAGCTCCATGGAATCGGGATTTGCGAACCAGGCGCCGTCCAGGCCCGCTTCTTGCCGCTCTGGCGCGGTTTGACAGCCAGATAACGGCTGAGCGATTCATCCGAGCGGATGCCTACCAGGAACGCTGTCGACACATCTGCCGCCATCCATTCGTTGAAAGCCGGCACGAACTCCTCAAACTCCATCCGATAGCGGTAGAACGGGAAAAAACCCTGGTCGCTGATGACTGCCGGATGCTCCGGCATGGGCCGAACCCAATCCGTCTCCCTTCCAGGCTCCCAGGCACACCAGTACGGCTCCTGCAGACTGGAGGCATTGCGCAGATTGATCGGCAGGCAAATCCACCATGGACGGACATCTTCACGGCCGAACATCTCGCGCACATGGTCGATCGTGCTGCGATACTGGCCCTCCAGATCGATGAACAACGCATGCACGGGCCCCTTGCCGAGCTCTCGCGCCACCTCCAGCGCCAGATGCAGCGTGACAGAACTGTCCTTGCCGCCTGAGAACGCCACGCAGACCCGGTCGAAGTGCTTGAAAGCCAGTCGAATCCGCTTTCTAGCGGCTTCAAGGACATTGCTGTCGCAATGATGTTTATCGACCATGCCTCTCTCATTCACCGTTGGCAGCCCCACGCTCGGCGAGCAATCACCGCAATCACAGAGCAAGGCCTGATGGCGGCAAGATCCCCTTCTCAGAGGACAAGAACACCTGGGTACATGCCCACCAGTCGGGCATGTTCACTGCGACGCGGAATCGTAACGCATTTTCCCGAAACGCCCGCGCCCGAGACCACAAACCCACATCCACGCGGCGCAATATGTGGCACACCACCAAAATCCACGCATCCATGGAAGGCATCCGGCTTTCGGTCATATCGACACATCTCCATGGACCACTCATCGAAACGATGCCGGCCGGTGCTGACCCTGTACCCGACTCAGTACCGCCCTGAAGTAGAAACTTCCTGCTCCTCTGATATCGCCGTTGCTGTCTGCAGGCAGCAACGGCGGGCGAATTCGGCAGGTGTCGCCCACCTCAGCGCAGAGTGGGGGCGACTCTCGTTGTAGTCCCTGCGCCAAACCCCGATCTTGGCCTGCGCATCGGCCAATGACAAGAACCAATGTGCATTCAGGCACTCCTGGCGCAACCGGCCATTGAAGCTCTCCACAGCCGCGTTGTCGGTCGGCCTGCCCGGTCGGCTGAAGTCGAGCTCCACACCACGCTCATAGGCTCATCTGTCCATCACCCTGGAGATGAATTCGTTGCCGCTGTCGGTCCTGATCGTAGCCGGCAAGCCGCGCTGAGCCGCGATCGCATTGAGTGTTCTCACGACATCTTCCCCTTTGAGGCTCTGCCCGACATCAATGGCCAGGCACTCGCGCGTGTACAGCTCAACAACCGTCAACATGCGCAGCTTGCGCCCGTCGAACAGCGCGTCGGCCACGAAATCCATGCTCCAGATCTCGTTGCATCCGAAACGCTGCATCAATTCGGGCACCAACGCCAGGCGCTGCGAAGGCCTCAAAGCTTTTTTCGACCACCGCCTGCAGCATCGCCTTGTCCAGGCTCAGGTCGGCCACGATCTGCTTGAGCTTGCGCTTCTCTTCTTCGAACTGGCGCAGCCGACGCAGCTCCGATGGCCCCACGCCCGCGTACTTCTTGCGCCACACATAGAAGGTGCATCGCTGATGCCCATCTTGCGGCACACCTCCTCGACGCTGATGCCCAGTTCCGCCTGCTTGGGCGCAAAGGCCATCTGATCCTCAGTGAACATGCTCTTCCTCATGACATGCTCCTGGCCCGATCCGGGCCTTCAATCATGCCGGTCGTTCTGCTACCGAACGGTTCGAAATCATGGGACAGGGTCACTCCAGGACTTTCGAACGAGCTTGACTGCCCGGAGAATGGACCAGTTACGCGTGTCGGCCCGAAACCAGCATTGCCCCGGGTGAGACAAGCTGTTGATTTGAAAACAGCACAGCTGACGCCATACCGTCAGCGGCGCCCCGAGAAAGGGTGCGCAGCGATCAGAAGCATCCAAAGTAATCACGAATATCGCGTATCAAAATGTATATGCCATCAACCTGGCTCGTCTTTTGCATGCGCGCACCTATGCCTCCACGCATTCTGTTAGCCATTGCGCAGGAGTAATGTTTATAAGTTCCAGTGACGAACCGTTGGCAAGGCAACGCGTATCAGATACTTACAACAGAAGTTCAAAGAGAATTTTGTCCTTCGATTGTCAACCATTCAGCATGGCCGTAATGACCAAAGCAGTGCCGTCATTTCAGGACGATACAAACAATACATAAATCACGATTCTCGAAAGCTTCCACGAACAAGACAGTTTTTCTGCTCGCGACTAGAATCGCCTTCCACTTCTTCCGACATGCCGCTTCGCCTGAACTCCAGTATCTCCAGAGCACCGATCACCGAGCCAGTGGTACTGACCATGAAGACCATGACCGGTATTGCCATCGGCGCGCTGGATGCCCTCCCTGACTTGCTCAGGCAAGTAGGCGTGCGCGTTCGCACATGCACCAGCAGGCGGGATCTCCTGATCGAATGCGGAAGTCCGGGCACGGCCGTCGTGATACTGCACGCTTCGATGAGCCAGAGCGAGGACATCCATTCACTGTGCCTTCATCTGCAAGCCTCGCTGCGGCTGCGCGTCGTGATGCTCGGTGTGGACGATGTAGCCGCGCGTGCCAGGATGCTGTACTCGGGCGCTGATGTCTGCCTGCCCGGTGACGCTGGCGAAGAAGAAATCATCGCCACCATACTCGCGATGACACGCCGCTTCCTGCAGTGGAGTGCGGCAGAAGCATCATGGCGAGCCTGTGACAGGCCCGTCACGCATCCCCGGCCTGAGCCGGCATTGACATCAGGCACCTGGGAGCTTGATCTGGATGCGAAGCTGTTGCGAGCCCCGTCGGGCGCCACCATCGTCCTGACCCCGTTCGAATGCTGCATTCTGGATATCACCGCGCGCCATGCACAGCGGCTGTTGCGTCACTCGACCTGGGCTCGGCTGAAAGAGCGCCTGCTGCCAGATGACACCGGCCATACGCCGCTGAAAGTTTCCGTCAGCCGGCTGCGCAGCAAGGTAAGGCGCAAGACTGGCGAGGAGCTTCCCCTGCGCACCTTCCACAGAGTGGGCTACCAGCTCACCGAGCCGCTGAATGTACGCGGCACGGTGCGGCTGTCGCGACTCGAAGAGGCATCTGAGCCTGCCGCAGCCACTGTCATGCCAGAGCGGTGATATAACCAGCTATGGCCGGGCGCCCTCCGGTCTGGAGGGACATGCATGCAAACGCTGCCACTTGCCCAAGCCTTCACGCTGCTGGAGCCCGGCCCGGTGGTCCTGGTCACCACGCACGACGGACATCGGCCCAACGTCATGACCATCTCGTGGACGATGGTGATGGATTTCACGCCGGTGTTCGCCATCACCACCGGGCCATGGAACCATTCGTTCGCCGCACTGCGCCAGCAGCGCGAATGTGTCATTGCCATTCCCACTGTGGACATGCTCGATACGGTCGTCGGCATCGGCACCTGCTCGGGGCTGGATACCGACAAGTTCGTCCAATTCGACCTGCACTCGGAGCCGGGCCGCCAGGTCAAGGCACCGCTGATTGGTCAATGCCTGGCCAATATCGAGTGCCTGGTGACAGACATCATCGAGCCCTACTGCATCGTGGTGCTTGAAGCCGTGGCCGCGCATATCGATCCCTTGCGCAAGGAGCGCCGCGCCATCCATGCCATCGGCGATGGCAGTTTCATCGTCGACGGCCGCAAATTCGACCGCCGCGCCATGATGGCGTCGAAGCTGCCACCGGGAGTCTGAGAACCTGTTCTCAGGACTGGGTGTCCTGCCGGCAATCACCGGCTCTTGAGCCAGCGCACGTAGCGGTCCCCGGCAAACTGCACCAGCGTGACCATGGCCACCAGCAGCACGATGACGATCAGCATCACCTGCGTGTCAAAGCGCTGGTAGCCGTAGCGGATTGCCAGGTCGCCAAGCCCGCCGGCACCCACGGCCCCGGCCATTGCCGAAGAGCTGATCAACGCCACCAGCGTGATCGTGAAGCCGCCGATGATCCCCGGCAGCGCCTCGGGCAGATAGACGTGGCGGATGATGTGCCACTTCTTGCAACCCATCGCCTGCGCCGCCTCGATCAGGCCCGGATCAACCTCGCGCAGGCTCACCTCCGCAATCCGCGCAAAGAACGGCGTGGCGCTGATCGCCAGTGGCACGATGGCCGCCCACACGCCGATCGTCGTGCCGACGATCAGCCGTGTGAAAGGAATCAGCGCCACCAGCAGCACGATGAAGGGGACCGCGCGGAATCCATTGACGACATAGCCGACCACGCGGTTGAGCCTGGGTGATTCGAGGAAGCCGCCCGGCGCTGTGACGATCAACACAATGGCCAATGGAATGCCACAGACGAAGGCGATGGCTGCCGACGCGCCGACCATGGTCAGCGTATCGAGCAGGGCCTGCCAATAGCGCATGGCAGGAATGGAGAGTTCAAACGGCATGGGCAGGGACATAACCGAGCACCTCGATATGGTGGGCAATGGCACCCGCGCCTTGCGTGAGTGCGTGAAGGTCGGGCAGCACCGCCGCGCCATCGACGGCCAGCAACAGGCGCCCGTGCGCATGGCCCTGGATGCGGTCGACACCGCCGTGCAGCAGCCGCACACCAGGCAGCGCCTGGCCGATGCGCACGAGGTCGGGCTCCAGCCCGCCCTCGCCGCTGTAGGAGAGCTGCAGGATCTGTTCGTAGCGCCCCGCCTGTGGCGCCTCTTTGACCAGCCGCGTCTGCAGGTCATCGGGCAGGCCATGCTGCAGCGGCGCCAGCAAGGCCCTGGTGGCCTCGTGCTGCGGTGCCCCGAAAACCTTCCAGACTGCGCCCAGCTCGGCAATGCGCCCTTGTTCGAGCACCAGCACCTGGTCCGCAATTTCCCTGATCACGCTCATCTCGTGGGTGATCAGGATCACCGTGATGCCCAGACGCCGGTTGATGTCCCGCAGCAGTTGCAGGATGGATTGCGTGGTCTCCGGGTCCAAGGCCGAGGTGGCTTCGTCACACAGCAGGATCTCCGGGCCGGTGGCGAGCGCACGGGCAATGCCCACGCGCTGCTTTTGCCCGCCCGAGAGACGCGCCGGGCGCACGTGGTGCTTGTCCTGCAGGCCCACCAGCGCCAGCAGTTCGTTCACGCGCCGCGTGACTTCGGCCCGAGGCACTCCCGCCACCTGCAGCGGCAGCGCCACGTTCTCGTACACGGTCTTGGCCGAGAGCAGGTTGAAGTGCTGGAAGATCATGCCGATGCGCCGGCGCAGCGCAACGAGTTCGGCCTCGCCCAGCGTGCCAATGTCCACGCCGTCGACGATCACCTGCCCGCTGCTGGGTTTCTCCAACCGGTTGATGGTGCGCAGCAGGCTCGACTTGCCCGCGCCGCTGCGTCCGATGATGCCGAATATGCTGCCTGCAGGCACCTCCAGGCTGATCTCCGCCAGCGCATGCACCGGTCCGCCCGATGACGGGTAGGTTTTGCCCACGCTCTTGAACACCACGGCGGCATGACCCGGTGCAACTGCCCCATTGTCATTGTTGTCGTCGCAACCCATGGTTCTCCACATTCCTGCGATGCCGCCGGCGTTCAGGCCAGCTCCTGCACACCCAGATTGGCCAACTCGTCGGCCCGCTCATTGCCGGGAATGCCGGCATGGCCCTTGACCCAGCGCCAGTCGATCTGGTGTCCCTGCTGCTGCACCAGCGCATCGAGCTCGCGCCACAGCTCGGCATTCTTGACCGGCTGCTTGCTGGCGGTCTTCCAGCCCTTGGCCTTCCAGCCATGGATCCACTCGGTGATGCCTTTGCGCACGTACTGGCTGTCCAGGTACAGCGTGATGCGGCAAGGCCGCTTGAGCAACCGCAGCGCCTCGATCACGGCACGCAGCTCCATGCGGTTGTTGGTCGTCTCGTGCTCACCGCCATGGATCTCCTTGATGGAACCACCGGACTGCAACACCGCGCCCCAGCCTCCCGCGCCGGGATTGCCCTTGCAGGCGCCATCGGTGTAGATGGTCACCGCCGTCAGCTTGTCATTCATGAATCGTTCTGTCCTTGCCTGTTGCTCTCTGATGGGACACTGCCGGCGCGGGCAGACCCATGCGCGCGCATCGCGCGAAAACGTCCGATTGTCGGGTTTTTTGGCAGGCCGCCAGGGAATCCGGGGCGCTGCCAGTCCGAAAGGATCAGCAGGCCGCGCACAGCTTGCGCGAGAAATCCTGCAGCGCGGCGATGCCGCTGTCCTCGGCCTGCTGGCACCACAAGCGCAGCCGCTCGAGCAGTTGGTCGCGGCCGAGCGTGGTGTTGAGCCAGAGCTGGCGCAGCTCTTCGCGCATGTGCACCATGGTGTCGATCACCGGTGAGAGGCTGCGCAGCTGCTGCACGCGCGGCAGCACATGGCCGGGAATCCTGTCGGCATCACGGTGCCACCAGCGCCGTGCCAGGCGCGCCAGTTGGCGGTCCGCCCCTGCGCGGTGTTCGCCCAGGCGTTGCAGTTCGGTCTTGCAGGTGCTGCGCAGGCCACGGGCGTAGCGGGCCATCATTTCGTAGCGGTTGGCGATCAGCGTCTCCAGCGTGCCGGCATCAAGCACGGCCACCGGCCGCACGGCTCCCAGCCGCAGGCGCGGCGGTACCTTCTTGACCCTGACCAGCCGCAGCGCCTGCAGCACGCGGATATGGCACCAGCCCAAATCGAATTCATAAGGACGCACGGAAAAACGCGCCGAAGTCGGATAGGTATGGTAGTGGTTGTGCAGTTCCTCACCGCCGATGAGGATGCCCCAGCGCGAGATGTTGGTGCTGGCGTCCTGCACCTCGAAATTGCGGTAGCCCCAGTAATGGCCAAGGCCGTTGACCACGCCAGCCGCCCAGAACGGAATCCACACCATCTGCACGGCCCACACCAAAAGCCCAATGGCGCCCAACAGCAGCACGTCGATCACCAGCATCAGGCCCACGCCCAGCAACGTGTGACGGCCATACAGCCGGTTTTCGAGCCAGTCGTCGGGCGTGCCATGGCTGAATTTCTTCAGCGTCTCGGCATTGGCGGCCTCGTCACGGTACAGCTCGGCACCCTGCCACAGCACCTTGCGAATGCCCTTGACCTGCGGGCTGTGAGGATCGTCCGCAGTCTCGCACTTGGCGTGGTGCTTACGATGTACCGCCACCCACTCGCGCGTACTCATGCCGGTGGAGAGCCACAGCCAGAAGCGAAAAGCATGCGCCAGTGCCGGACGTACCTCTAGTGTCGTGAATCAGAAGTTCGTTGAATAGATAAAGATGTCGAAATCGTTGTCAGGCAAGGCGCAAACCGCAGTGATAGCCATAGCTATCGTGAACAGCAGGACCTGCCACCAGGCCCAGTCCAGCCCCCCCTGCGAGAGCCACTGCAAAAGTCCCTGCCAGGCTGAGGAGAACGAAAAATCCGTCATGGCAGGCCCTCCTTGCAAACCGTGAATGCGCCACCCGCCCCGGCCGAGCCGGCTCTCGCCGGGCCGATCTGGCGATCGGTCGCGAACAAATTCCAGTGGCCTCGTCAGGCTCGCGGCCCCATGGCCGGAGCGATGCCCATACAGTCCATCGGTGATGGTACGAAATACGCGCACCGGAGTGTCAAGACAGCCGGACAGGACAAGTCGCCCCGGACCCGGACGCACTGTTCGCAAGCCGCATCACTACAATGGCGCACCTGCCATGAATATGCCCATCCACATCCTGCCCTTTGCAGCCATCGACGGCCTGCAGGAGTACGGCACCACCACCGGCCACCGGCCGGCCCTGCCGCAACTGAACCGGCTGCTTGCCCGGCTCCCGCAGCGCCATTGGCTGCGCATCGGCGCCGATACGCCGACTGCGCCGCATGAGTTCGCGCTCTCGCACCTGCTGGAGACGCTCGGGGGTCCCGCACGGGAATTTTCGGCAGAGCACCCACCGCTTTCGCTGGCCGCCCTCCAAGCCCATGCGCTGAAACTGGCCGGCAGCGCCGGCCAGCCTGCCGGCTGGGCCTTCGTCACCCCCAGCCACCTGCAAATCACAACCGACCGCATCCAGCTCACCGATCCCGCGCAACTGCAGCTCTCGCCCGCGCACAGTCAGGCCTTGCTGGCATCCGTGCAGGCCCTGTGGGAAGAGGATGGCATCACCCTGCATGCCATCGCCCCCGACCGCTGGCTGGCAGGTGCCGACTGGCTGGACGGCCTGCCCACCACCTCGCTGGACCGCGCCATCCACCGCGACGTGCGCCAGTGGATGCCCGCGCTTGGCCAGACCGGCCGTCTGCAGCGCCTGCAGACGGAAATCCAGATGCTGCTCTACCACCATCCGGTCAACGACGCGCGCGCCGCCACCGGGCTACCCGCCATCAATGCGCTTTGGTGCTCGGGCACCGGACGCAACGACCATCTGGATGCACTGACGCCGGGCCTCGCCCGGCTGCATGTCGAGGAGAGCCTGCGCCAGCCCGCACTGGCCGGCCATATCCAGGCCTGGCTGAACCAGTGGCAGACGCTCGATGCCGACTGGCTGCCCCAGCTCGAGGCGGCCCTGGCGCGCGGCGAAGACCTGCAGCTGGTACTCTGCGGCGAACGCCATGCGGTGATCCTCGCCGCCGCAACCTCACCGGCAAGCCGCTGGCACCAGTTGGGTACCCGCCTGCGGCAGTGGCGACCGTGGGCCACGGCGCGCCGGACGGACCCCGTCACCGATCTGCTGCTGGAGCTGTAGATGTCGCAGTGCTGATCGCCGCAGCGCGGCAACCCGCGCAACGCTACCCTCCCCTTCCACCTTTTCTTCCAGGCGCGACCTGCCCAATTTGAGGCACGCGCCCCACTGATCGCATCGACCATGCAATTTCGCCAACGCGAAATCCCCGACGCCATCGCCCTGCAACTGCAACAGGCCGGTGTTCATCCATTCCTGGCGCGGCTGCTGGCCGCGCGCGGCATCGCGTCGGCCAGCGAGCTCGACCACCAATTGCGCAGCCTGCTGCCACCCCAGGGTCTCAAGGGCATCGACGCGGCGGCCGCGCTGCTCGCCGAAGCCATTGCCGCCGACTGGCGCATCTGCATCGTCGCCGACTATGACTGCGATGGCGCCACCGCCTGCACCGTGGCGCTGCGCGGTCTGCGCATGCTGGGCGCCAGGCACGTCGACTACCTGGTGCCCAACCGCATCCAGGACGGCTACGGCCTGACCGCCCCGCTGGCCGAGCGCGTGCACCAGCGCGGCGCCGAGCTGCTGCTGACGGTGGACAATGGCATCGCCAGCATCGAGGGCGTGGCACGCGCAAGGGAATTGGGCCTGAGAGTGCTCGTCACCGACCACCATCTGCCCGCCGCGCAACTGCCCGAGGCCGATGCCATCGTCAATCCCAACCAACCCGGCTGCGCGTTTGCCAGCAAGCATCTGGCCGGGGTAGGCGTGCTGTTCTATACGCTCCTGGCGCTGCGCAGCCGGTTGCGCGCGCAGGGTGTCTTCACCACCGCCAGCCAGCCGCGCCTGGATACGCTGCTGCCACTGGTGGCGCTGGGCACGGTGGCCGATGTCGTGCCGCTCGACGCCAACAACCGTCTATTGGCCGGCCAGGGACTGGCGCGCATCCGCGCCGGGCAGATGCCGGCCGGCATGGCGGCCCTGTTCGAGGTGGCCGGCCGCAACCCCGCACACGCCCAGGCCAGCGACATGGGCTTTGCGCTGGCGCCACGACTGAACGCCGCCGGACGCCTCACCGACATGACCATCGGCATCGAATGCCTGCTCACCGACGACGCCCAGCGCGCCGCCGAACTGGCAGCCATGCTCGATGACATCAACCGCGCCCGCCGCGAGCTGGAAACCGACATGAAGCAGGTGGCCATCGGCGGCCTGATCCAGCGGCTGGCACGCAACCAACGCATGCCGGCCGTCATCACCGCCTGCGACGCCTCCTTCCATGAAGGCGTGGTCGGCATCGTTGCCGCCCGCATCAAGGAGCAGTTCCACCGTCCCACCTTCATCTTCGCGCCCAGCGCCTCGCCGGACAGTCCCGGGCTGCTCAAGGGTTCGGGGCGCTCCATTCCCGGCTTTCACCTGCGCGATGCGCTGGACCTGCTGGCCAAGCGCCACCCGGGCGTACTCGACAAGTTCGGCGGGCATGCCATGGCGGCCGGCTGCAGCCTGGCCGAAGCGCAGTTGCCGATCTTCCAGCAAGCCATCGAGACCATCGCGACCGAATGGCTCGATGCCGCCGCGCTGCAGGGCGAAACCTGGGTCGACGGCCCGCTGCCGCCCGAGCACCGCTCGATCGCCACCGCCGAGCTGCTGCGCCTGCAGATTTGGGGCCAGGGCTTTGCAGCGCCGCTGTTCCTCGAAGAGCTGGACGTGCTCGAGCAGCGCGTGGTTGCAGGCAAGCACCTGGCCATGAAGCTGCTGCACCACGGGCAGGTGATCGATGCCATCTGGTTTGGCCATACCGAGCGACTGCCGGCGCGCGCGCGCCTGGCCTACCGGATGGAAACCGACGAATGGATGGGCCGCAAGCGCTTGCGCTTTCTCGTCGAGGCGCAGGCATGAGAAGGTTCGCACGGATCCGGCGCGCCCTCCTTCTGACCTCAGAACCTGTTCCCGATCTTTTCGTGAACAGGTTCTGAAAGCCGCACCGCACACCATCCTCCCGTCACGCCGGTTCATAATCGTCACCTTGGCGTTTCGTTTCTCCCTCCGCATCCTCCACCGTGGCCATCCCGCAGAACTTTCTCGATGACTTGCTCGAGCGCGTCGACATCGTCGATGTGGTCGGCCGCTACGTCACGCTCAAGAAAGGCGGCGCCAACCTGCTGGGACTATGTCCGTTCCATGACGAGAAATCGCCCTCCTTCACCGTCAGCCCCAGCAAGCAGTTCTACCACTGCTTCGGTTGCGGCAAGCATGGCAACGCCATCGGCTTTCTGATGGACTACACCGGTGTCGGCTTCGTCGATGCCGTGCACGATCTGGCCCAACAGGCCGGCATGCAGGTGCCGCAGGAAGATATCTCGCCAGCCCAGGCGGTCGAGCGCCAGCAGCGCAAGGCCGAGCAGCAGACCCTCTCCGGCATCAACGACCGGGCCGCCAAGGCCTACAAGCAGTTGCTGCGCCAGGCCCCGCAAACCATCCAGTACCTCAAAGGCCGCGGCGTCTCGGGCGAGATCGCGGCGCGCTTTCAGCTTGGCTACGCACCACCGGGCGAACACAGCCTCGCGGCGGTGTTCCCCGACTATGCCGACCCGCTGCTGGAGACGGCCGGCCTGGTGATCTACAAGAGCGAGACCAACCAGCGCTACGACCGCTTTCGCGACCGACTGATGTTTCCCATCCGCAACGTGCGCGGCGAATGCATCGGCTTTGGCGGGCGCATTCTCGGGCAAGGCCAGCCCAAGTACCTGAACTCGCCCGAAACCCCCATTTTTCACAAGGGCCGCGAGTTGTACGGCCTGTTCGAAGGCAAGCAGGCCATCCGGCAAATGGGCTATGCACTGGTCTGCGAAGGCTACATGGACGTGGTCGCGCTGGCCCAGTGGGGCTTTGCCAACGCGGTGGCGACGCTGGGCACGGCCAGCAGCGAACAGCACGTGCAACTGCTGCTGCGGCACACCGACAGCGTCGTGTTCGCCTTCGATGGCGACAACGCCGGCCGCAAGGCCGCCACCAAGGCACTGCTGTGCGCCCTGCCTTTTGCCACCGACACGCGCAGCATCCGATTCCTGTTTTTGCCCAAGGAGCACGACCCCGACAGCTTCATCCGCGAGCGCGGCCAGCCCGCATTTGCGGAGCAGATCGAACTGGCGCTGCCGCTGAGCCAGTACCTGCTGCAGGTCGCCGGCCAGGACTGCAACCTGGCCACCCCGGAAGGGCGCGCGCGCATGGCCCACCAGGCCCGTCCCCTGTGGGCAGCACTGCCCGAAGGTGGGCTCAAACTGCAGATCCGTGCCGAAGTCGCCCGCATCGCGCAGATGGACAGCGCCGACCTGCAGCAATTGTGGCAACAGGCCGGAGCAGCCCAGGGCGCCTCCCCCCGCCGCTCGCAGCCCCATGCGACGTCCAGCGCAGCACCTGGCATGCCAGGCATGCCGGCAGCACCCGACGCCCCGGAAGCCTACGCGCCATTCGACGCCTACGAGCACCCCGACTACCCGCCGCCTGCCGACGCCCACGGCGAGACGGGGGCACCATGGCCGCCCTATGAATACGAGGCGCCATCGCAGTCTCACCAACCCAACGGCCCACAGACATCGAGTCGGGCCAGCTCATGGTCGCCGGCCGGCCATGGCACCGGGCGCAACTGGCGCAACAACAAGGCCAACCAGGGTGGACGCGGCGGCACCCCCACCGGCCCGCTGCGCCAGCGGCCACTGCGCAGCGAGGAACACGCCGCCTGCATTCTGCTGGCCCACATGGGTCTGCTCGAGACACTGAGCGAACAGGACTTGGCGCTGCTGTGCCGCCTGCCGCAGCCCGATGGTACGCTGTTCGCCTGGGTTGACGACCACTACCAGCATCATGGCGTGCAAGACTGGGAGACACTCAAGCCGCTGCTGCTGACCACGCGCCAGGGCGCCATCGAGCGCCTGCTCGCACGCATCGAGGACATCGCCCGCCAGCCAGCGGACAATTACCGCAGCGAATTCACCAGCGTGCTGCGGCAGATCATGAAAAAGCAGCTGGCATGGGAGATCGAGCAGGCCACCCGCGCCTACGAAACCGACAGCCAGGCGGGTGTGCGCCTGCGCCAGCTCACCAGCCACCTGGCAACACTGAAGTGAAGTGAAACGGCCCGCATGCCGGCGCTTGCGCGCCGACGGCCGGGGAATACCGTATCAGCCCCGTATCAGCCCTGCCTATTGAAAAAGGGCGTGTTGGTATAATATGCGTTCTTGTCAGCAAGAGCGACAGCAGCACCTCCGGGGCAGGCAAGCGTGCAACAGGACAGCACCGCCTCCAAATCCGCAAGGACTGTACGCCAAATGTTCGCCCTCATCTTGCTTCGAAAATCTCAACCAGCACGCAGCGCCTGATGGGCGGTCGCGCAGCCGTGAGGCCGGTTTCACCGTACCCACGCAGCAGGCCCCATGCCCTGGACGACGTGCGTGCTGGGATATGTTTTGATTTGTCCGGATCACCAGCGAGATTGCACCATGGCCAAAGCCTCCAAGACGACGACTGCCACTCCCCAAGCGCGTACTGCAGCCAGCAAGAGAGCCGCTGCCGCCGCACCAGTGACGGCCAAAGCAGTCAAGGCCCCGAAGGCCGCAACGGGAGCAAGCGCCAATGAACCGGACAAGACCGCCAGCAAAACCACAAAATCCACCAGGGGCACCGGCAAGGCCCCGGCCTCATCATCCACAGCGAAAACCGTGACAACCGAGAAGAAAACCACCCCATCCAGGACTGCCGCCAAGGCCAGCAAGGCCACGGCCTCCAAGCAAGGCGCAGCCGCAGACATCGAGCAACTGGATGATGCACCAGTGACGCCGGCCAAGGCCGCCAAGACGGCCGGCAAGCCCAAGGCCGCAGCCAAGAAGACCGGCAAGACCACCGCCGCCAAGGGCAAGAAGACGGCTGACAAGAAGGCCAAGGACGATCTGGACGACGACTTTGTCGATGACGACCTGGATGTCGGTGGCGACAGCGAGTTGGAGATCGAAGAGGAAGTCGTCGCGGAAGAAAGCGAAGCCAGCGAGACGGCCGAGAAGGTCAAGCCGCTGCGCATGAAGATCAGCAAGGCCAAGGAACGCGCCTTGATGAAGGAATTCGGCCTGGACGATTCGGTGGTCTCCGAGGAGGAAGACCGCGAGCGGCGCGAACGCCTCAAGACCCTGATCAAGATGGGCCGCACACGTGGCTACCTCACGCACGGCGAGATCAACGATCACCTGCCCGACAAGCTGGTCGAGGCCGAGACCCTGGAAGTCGTGGTCGCGCTGCTCTCTGACATGGGCGTGGCCGTCTACGAACAGACGCCCGATGCCGAAACCCTGCTGCTGACCAACACGGCGCAGAACGTCACCACCGAGGAGGAGGCCGAGGAAGAGGCCGAAGCCGCGCTCTCGAACGTCGACAGCGAGTTTGGCCGCACCACCGACCCGGTGCGCATGTACATGCGCGAGATGGGTACCGTGGAGCTGCTCACGCGCGAGGGCGAGATCGAGATCGCCAAGCGCATCGAGGGTGGCATGCAGGACATGATGGAAGCCATCAGCACCTCGCCTGCGGTGATTGCCGCCATCCTGGGCATGGGTGAGGAAATCCGCGAGGGCAAGGTGTTGATCACCACCATCGTCGATGGCTTCAGCGACCCCGATGAGGCCGACGACTTCGTCGCCGAGGAAGACTTCGACGAGTTCGACGAAGAGGACGATGACGATGGCAAGGGCGGCTCCAAGGCCATGACCAAGCGCCTCGAAGAGCTCAAGAACAAGGCCATGGAGCACTTCGACCACCTGCGCGAGCTGTTCGAGGGCCTGCATCAGGCCTACGACAAGCACGGCTGGGGCTCCCGGCAGTACAACGATCAGCAGGCCGTGCTCACGCGCGAGTTGATGTCGATCCGCTTTACCGCCAAGACCATCGACACGCTGTGCGACATGGTGCGCGAGCAGGTCAAGTCGATCCGAGACTCGGAACGCAAGATCAAATCCATCGTGGTGGACAAGTGCGGCATGCCGCAGGAGCGCTTCATCCAGGAATTCCCGCCCAACCTGCTCAATCTCGCCTGGGTCGAGCAGCAAGCTGGCGCGGGCCACGCCTGGAGCGACGTGCTTAGCCGCAACATCCCCGACGTACAGGAGTTGCAGCAGGGTCTGATCGAGTTGCAGCGCCAGATCGTCGTGCCGCTCGACGAGCTCAAGAACATCAACAAGCGCATGCTCGCCGGCGAGAAGACGTCTCGCGACGCCAAGAAGGAGATGACCGAGGCCAACCTGCGCCTGGTGATCTCGATCGCCAAGAAATACACCAACCGCGGCTTGCAGTTCCTCGACCTGATCCAGGAAGGCAACATCGGCCTGATGAAGGCGGTGGACAAGTTCGAATTCCGCCGCGGCTTCAAGTTCTCGACCTACGCCACCTGGTGGATCCGCCAGGCCATCACGCGCTCGATCGCCGACCAGGCGCGCACCATCCGCATCCCGGTGCACATGATCGAGACCATCAACAAGATGAACCGCATCTCGCGTCAGCACCTGCAGGAATTCGGCTACGAGCCCGATGCCTCGATCCTGGCCGAGAAGATGGAGATGCCCGAGGACAAGATCCGCAAGATCATGAAGATCGCCAAGGAGCCGATCTCGATGGAAACCCCCATCGGCGACGACGACGACTCGCACCTGGGCGACTTCATCGAGGACACCAGCAACGTTGCGCCGATGGATGCAGCCATGCAGGCCGGCTTGCGCGACGTGGTCAAGGACATCCTCGACTCGCTGACGCCGCGCGAGGCCAAGGTGCTGCGCATGCGCTTTGGCATCGAGATGAGCACCGACCACACGCTTGAGGAAGTGGGCAAGCAGTTCGACGTCACGCGCGAACGCATCCGCCAGATCGAGGCCAAGGCGCTGCGCAAGCTCAAGCACCCGAGCCGCTCGGACAAGCTGCGCAGCTTCATCGACAACCTGTGAGAAACCGGTTCACGATCTTTTCGTGAACCGCTTCTCAGCACTGCCATCAGGCCAATTGCCCGGGCTTCGACCAAGTCCAGGCAGACCATGAGATGATGCCCGCGAGAGGCTTGTTGCCCCGGGAGCGGGCGGCAACAGGCCTAGCGGACGCTTCGAACAACGACCATACCGTGCCGCAGACATGCCTGCGGATATGCGTCGTGGGCCGACAAATTCTCGCAGGCATTCCGCCGTATGCATGGGCATGACGGCATCGGTACTGCTACCCCGCGCCAACGCATCACTGGCACAGGAAATGGATACATAATCGCATCTCATTCTTATTGATGCACGTTGCCGCATTTCATCCATGCCCCCCGCTCCTGCCCATCCAAGCCCCAGCACAGCCCTGACACCACCGCTGGGACCGGTCCGCAGCCAATGGCTGGTTGTCGCGGCCTGCTGCGTCATCATGATGACCGAAGGCTTCGACCTGCTGATCTACAGCAACGCCATTCCATCCCTGCTGATGGACAAGGACATGGGCATCGACAAGGCCCAGGCCGGAACCATCGGCAGCATGATCTTTCTGGGCATGCTGCTCGGTGGCGTCATGGCGGGGCGCCTGACGCAATCGCTCGGCCTGGCCCGAACCGTGAGCTATGGCTTTGCCGGCTTCACTGCCGCGACCACCTTGATCGCCCTGGTGCAAAGCGGCTGGCAGTTCGGGGCACTGCGCCTGCTGGCAGGTTTCGGGCTGGGCGTCGTACTCCCCGCCGGACTGTCGCTGGCCCGCAAGCACAGCCAGCAGCACCACGGAGCCATGGCCATCAGCATCGTGATGTCCGGCATCCCGCTGGGGGGCATGCTGGCTGCCGTGGTCTCTCACGCCATCATTCCCCACTGGGGGTGGCGCCCGCTGTTTGTGGCCGGGGGCATCATCGGCTTGCTCGCGATATTGTCCATTGCCCCCTATCTCGGCAGGATCGAACGGCAAGCCCGCCACTCGGACGCCAACCAGACGGTGCGGCAGCATGACTGGCGCACGATCCTCCGCGGCGCCAGCCTCGGTGTGCTGGTACTCGGCACCCTGGCCACGCTGGCCGACCTGCTGACCTGGTATGGCGTCAGTGTCTGGCTGACGCAGCTGATGCGCGAGTTCGACGTGCCCTTCACCGATGCCATGCAGATGATGTTCACCCTCAACACAGGTGCCATTGTGGGCTCACTGCTCACGGCCAGCCTGGCGTTTCGCTGGGGCTCCCGTCCGGTAGCCATCGTCGCCGGCCTGCTGGCCAGCGCGTGCCTGGTGCTGGTTGCGGCACGCGTACTCAACGGTTGGGGTCTGTTCGCCGTTATCGCCCTGCTGGGCATGAGCGCCATCAGTGCCCAGAACCTCGTCAATGCCTTGGTGGCCGATGCCTTTCCGGAGCATTATCGCGCCGCCGCCATTGGCATCACCCTCGGCCTGGGTCGTCTGGGCGCCGTCATCGCACCCGTGCTCGGCGGACATATCCTCGCCGCCGGCTACGGCCCTTCATCGGTGCTGCTGGTGTTTGCCGTTTCAGCCGGCGTGGGTGCGCTGGTGTTGCTGGGCCTCTCCACTACCTTGAGCCGCCGCTGTCTCGCCAGCCTCTCACCGCCCCGGTCACGCACCGAAGACCAGCATCCATAACCGGTGCATGCCGCGATGGTGAAACCCGCTCCTATTTCCCGCGCGGGGGATTTTTTCCCCACTCCAGTGGACCGGGCTTGTTCCATCCACTCCCTCTGCTAGCAGCGCAAACGCAAGACATCTCGCCTGCCCGCCGTCGAAGTCACCGACTCACCGAGTGCCGCCCCAACCACCGAGTATTTCGGCACCTTCTTCGCCACCGGTCCGAGTACCACGGCCCTCGCCTGGGCCTGAGCCTGCGCGAGACGCCCCAGTGGGTCAGACTGATCACGTGCTCGCGCAACTCGGCGACCAGGGTCTGTAGACCATCGACGACGTGCGCCTGCAAACCGCCCAGGATTTACCTGAGCCAGATTGGCGGCGGCTGCAGCTACCAGTTCACGGCGCGCGGATTCAAGAAGCTGCAGCACGGCCAGCCGAGTCATTGCCGACTGGATCACAGCTGCAATCAACAGTGCCGGCACCAGACGCTTGGCATGAGGCCCCCGCTGAGCCATTTGCATAAGTGTGGCTTGACCTCTGAGCAGGTTGAACCGAACCAAATACATCAGAACGCTGGATGCCCATCAAGAATGGCACCAAGCATCAATGATTTCTGCAAAAAAAAGAAGCCTGCTGGCATTCCAGCAGGCTTCTTGAATTTGGTTGCGCGAGGAGGATTTGAACCTCCGACCTTTGGGTTATGAGCCCAACGAGCTACCAGACTGCTCCATCGCGCGGTAAGCAAAAATTATAACACAGCTTTATGCGTTGTCCTGAACATTTGCAGAATTCTCTGCTTCGGCCTCTTCTGGACGGTCCACAAGCTCGACCAACGCCATCGGAGCATTATCACCCACGCGGAAGCCCATCTTCAGAATGCGGGTGTAGCCACCGGGACGGGTCTTGAAACGCGGCCCCAGCTCATTGAACAGCTTGGTCACGGCATCACGGCTGCGCAGGCGGCTGAAGGCCAGGCGGCGATTCGCCACCGAGTCTTCCTTGGCCAGCGTGATCAGCGGCTCGACGACACGGCGCAATTCCTTGGCCTTGGGCACCGTCGTCTTGATCAGCTCATGCTCGATCAGCGAGTTGCTCATGTTGCGCAGCATGGCCTGGCGGTGGGCACTGGTGCGGTTGAGTTTACGAAGTCCATTACGATGTCGCATGGTAGTTTCCTTTTTAGATTAAATAACTGCGGGCCGTATCAGGTACCCGCAGGTGCAACAAAAGTGGCGCGGTGGAAAGGGTTTACTCGAGTCCGGCGGGCGGCCAGTTCTCGAGCTTCATACCCAGCGTGAGGCCACGCGAGGCGAGCACCTCCTTGATTTCGTTGAGCGACTTGCGACCCAGGTTCGGCGTCTTGAGGAGTTCGTTGTCGGTGCGCTGGATCAGGTCACCGATATAGTAGATGTTCTCGGCCTTGAGGCAGTTGGCCGAACGCACAGTCAGTTCCAGTTCGTCGACCGGACGCAGCAGGATCGGATCGAAGGTTGCAGCGCTGCGCGAAGCGGTCGTGGTCGTCGTGAAGTCGGCCAGGTCACTGTCGTCCAGCTGCGCGAACACCGCCAGCTGTTCAACCAGGATCTTGGCCGAGGTGCGCACGGCATCCTCGGCAGTGATCGCACCATTGGTCTCGATCTCCATCACCAGCTTGTCCAGGTCGGTGCGTTGTTCCACACGGGCGTTCTCGACCGTGTAGTTCACTCGCAGCACCGGCGAGAACGAGGCGTCGAGCACGATGCGCCCGATCGACTTGCTGGTGCCTTCGTCGGCAAAGCGTCGCACTGTGCCGGGCACATAGCCACGACCCTTCTCGACCTTGATCTGCATGTCGAGCTTGGCCCCTTGGGACATGTGGGCAATCACATGCTCGGGGTTGACGATCTCGACGTCATGCGGCGTCTGGATGTCAGCGGCGGTCACCACGCCCTCGCCTTCCTTGCGCAGGCTCAACGTCACTTCATCACGGTTGTGCAGCTTGAAGACCACGCCCTTGAGGTTCAGCAGAATGCTGACCACATCTTCCTGGACACCATCGATGCTGGAGAATTCGTGCAGAACGCCAGCAATCGTCACTTCGGTGGGTGCATAACCGACCATCGAAGACAGCAACACGCGACGCAGCGCATTACCCAAGGTGTGTCCATAGCCACGCTCGAACGGTTCGAGCTCGACCTTGGCGCGGTTGGTTGCGATCTGTTCAACGCTGATGGTCTTTGGTTTTAGCAAGTTGGTCTGCATAGATACTTCCTGTCAATACCCCCGGCTCGTTACACCGGTAAGGCTGGTGAAGCGAGTAAACCGCGAACGAGTCGCGGTTCTTTATTGAATGAATCAAAAACGATCAACGCGAATACAATTCGACGATCAGCGACTCATTGATGTCAGCGCCGAATTCATCACGATCCGGGGCCTTCTTGAACACGCCTTCGGCCTTGTCGAGGGCCACTTCCACCCATGCCGGGAAACCGACTTGTTGGGCCAGCTGCAGGGCTTCCTGCACACGAGCCTGGTTGCGCGACTGCTCGCGCACGGCGATCACGTCGCCAGCCTTGACCTGGTAGGAAGGGATGTTGACCTGCTGGCCGTTGACCAGAATGGACTTGTGCGAGACCAGCTGACGGGCTTCGGCACGGGTCGAGCCGAAACCGAGGCGATACACCACGTTGTCCAGGCGCGATTCCAGCAGTGACAACAGGTTCGAGCCGGTGTTGCCACGGCGGCGATCGGCCTCGGCAAAATAGCGGCGGAACTGCTTTTCCAGGATGCCGTACATGCGCTTGACTTTTTGCTTTTCGCGCAGTTGCAGGCCGTAGTCGGAAGTGCGGCTGCCGGAGATGCGGCCATGTTGACCAGGCTTGCTGTCGAACTTGGCCTTGTCGGCGATGGAGCGGCGAGCGCTCTTGAGGAACAGATCGGTGCCTTCGCGGCGGGAGAGTTTGGCCTTCGGCCCAGTGTAACGTGCCACTTGATTTTCCTAGGTTCATCTGCTGCGCACATAGGCACAGGAGCCATTTCTCGACAGAAATGGCGGTGGTCTTGAATGAAATTAGATGCGACGGCGCTTTTGCGGACGGCAGCCGTTGTGCGGAACCGGCGTCACGTCGGAGATCGAGGTGATGCGGATGCCCAGTGCGCCCAGTGCACGAACCGAGGATTCGCGGCCGGGACCAGGACCCTTGATCTCGACATCCAGGTTCTTGATGCCGTGCTCGATGGCGGCGCGGCCGGCCACTTCGGAAGCCACCTGGGCTGCGAACGGCGTGGACTTGCGAGAGCCCTTGAAACCCTGACCACCCGAAGAAGCCCAGGACAGCGAGTTGCCCTGGCGATCGGTGATGGTGATGATGGTGTTGTTGAACGAGGCGTGGATGTGGGCAATACCGTCCGCAATATTCTTGCGGACCTTTTTGCGCACCCGTTGCGACGCGGAAGAAGTCTTAGCCATTGTTATCCTTGCTAACTTTAATCAGCGATTTATTTGACACCCTTGCGCGGGCCCTTGCGGGTGCGTGCGTTGGTACGAGTGCGCTGGCCGCGCATCGGCAGACCACGACGATGACGGAAACCACGGTAGCAGCCGATGTCCATCAGGCGCTTGATGTTCATCGTGGTTTCGCGACGCAGGTCACCTTCGATGGTGAACTGCGCGATCTGGTCACGGATCTTTTCCAGGTCGCCATCGGTCAGATCCTTGACCTTCTTGGTGTACTCGATGCCTGCAGCCTCGCAGATCTTGCGAGCGCGGCTGCGGCCGATACCGAAGATTGCCGTCAGACCGATTTCGGTATGCTTATGCGGCGGTACGTTGATACCAGCAATACGTGCCATATACGTCCTTTAATTATCAACCTTGACGCTGCTTGTGACGCAGGTCGCTGCAGATCACGCGCACCACGCCGTTGCGGCGGATGATCTTGCAATTTCTACACATCTTCTTCACAGAAGCTGAAACTTTCATAGCTAACTCCCAAATTTCCCAAATGCGTCCACTTAACGCGAAACCGGCTTGAAGTTGGACTTCTTCAATAGCGACTCATACTGCTGCGATACCAGGTAGTTCTGGACCTGTGCCATGAAGTCCATGGTCACGACCACCAAAATCAGCAGCGAAGTGCCCCCGAAATAGAACGGCACGTTGTAACGCAGCATCAGGAACTCTGGGAACAAGCAAACCGCCGTGATGTAGATAGCACCAGCCAGTGTCAAACGGGCGAGGATTTTATCAATATATTTGGCAGTCTGCTCACCAGGGCGAATTCCTGGCACGAACGCTCCACTTTTCTTCAGGTTGTCTGCCGTCTCGCGGCTGTTGAAAACCAGGGCCGTGTAGAAGAAGCAGAAGAAGATGATGGCCGATGCGTACAAGAGCACATAGATTGGCTGCCCCGGCGTGAGCTTAGCAGCAACGTCCCGCAGCCAGCGCACCGACTCACCGGTACTAAGCCAGTTCACCAAGGTGGCGGGCAACAGGATGATGGACGAAGCGAAGATCGGTGGGATCACGCCCGCCATGTTGAGCTTGAGCGGCAGGTGCGAGGACTGGCCGGCGTACACCTTGTTGCCAACCTGCCTGCGGGCATAGTTGACCAGGATGCGACGCTGCCCGCGCTCGACGAACACCACGAAGTAGGTCACCAGCACCACCAGCAGCGCGATCACCAACAGCGTGATGATGTTCATCGCACCGGTGCGCACCAGCTCCAGCGTCCCCGAGAGGGCATTGGGCAGGCCGGCGGCAATACCTGCAAAGATCAGGATCGATATGCCATTGCCCAGACCACGTTCGGTGATCTGCTCGCCCAGCCACATCAGGAACAGCGTGCCAGCCGTCAGGGAAACCATGGTGGTGACCATGAAACCCATACCCGGCGCCAGCACCAGGCCAGGCTGGCTCTCCAGTGCGATGGCAATACCCATCGACTGAAACAGCGCCAGCACCAGCGTCCCGTAACGGGTGTACTGGGTGATCTTGCGACGTCCGGCTTCCCCTTCCTTCTTCAGGGCCACCAGGCTCGGCACCACGTAGGTCATCAGCTGCATGATGATCGATGCAGAGATGTACGGCATGATGCCCAGCGCCAGAACCGAGAAGCGCTCCAGCGCACCGCCGGAGAACATGTTGAAGAGGTTCAGGATGCCCTGCTGCCCGGAAAACAGCCGCTCGAGTTCGAGCGGATCGATACCGGGCACCGGAATGTGCGTGCCGATGCGGTAGACAACCAGCGCCAGCAGCAGGAAAACCAGCCGGCGACGCAGGTCACCGAATTTTCCCGACTTCGCCAGTTGTGCAGTGTTGGTAGCCAAAATCCAGCCTCGCTTGCGCTAGTTGTCCGATTACGCCACGGCGCCGCCGGCAGCCTCGATGGCAGCCTTGGCACCAGCGGTCGCGCCGATGCCGCTGAGCTTGACCGCACGGGTCAACTCACCGGACTTGACGACCTTGACGACCTTGGCGATCGAGCGCACCAGACCGGCTTCCTTGAGCGCCAGCAGATCCACTTCGGCGGCGCCGAGCTGCTCGAGGTCAGCCAGAGTCACTTCGGCGTTGTACTTCAGCGTCGTGGACTTGAAGCCGCGCTTGGGCAGGCGGCGCTGCAGCGGCATTTGACCGCCTTCGAAACCGACCTTGTGATAGCCACCGGCACGGGACTTCTGGCCCTTGTGACCGCGACCGGCCGTCTTGCCGAGACCGGAGCCGATACCGCGCCCAACACGGCGCTTTGCATGCTTGGCGCCTGCAGCCGGCTTGATTGTATTGAGTTGCATCGTCGACCTCTTACAGGACTTTGACCAGATAGCTGATCTTGTTGATCATTCCGCGCACTTCAGGCGTGTCTTTGAGTTCGCTCACGCTGTTGAGCTTGCGCAGACCCAGGCCACGCACGGTGGCGCGGTGGGATTCCTTGGTACCAATCGGGCTACGCACCAACTGGACCTTGATGGTTTGATTCGTGGACATGTGCATCACCTCTTCAAGCCAGCAGCTCTTCGACAGTCAGGCCACGCTTGGCGGCGATTTCCGCCGGCGTCGTCGACCGCTTCAGTGCGTCCAGCGTGGCACGCACCATGTTGTAGGGGTTGCTCGAGCCGTGGCTCTTGGCCACGATGTCCGTGATACCCACGACTTCGAAAACGGCGCGCATCGGGCCGCCGGCGATGATACCGGTACCCTGGGGAGCCGGTGCCAGCATGACGCGCGCGGCGCCGTGCTGACCGACCACACCGTGGTGCAGGGTACCGTTCTTGAGCGACACCTTGACCATGTTGCGACGCGCTTCTTCCATCGACTTCTGCACGGCGGCGGGCACTTCCTTGGACTTGCCCTTGCCCATGCCGATGCGGCCATCGCCGTCACCAACCACGGACAGTGCAGCGAAGGCCAGAATACGACCGCCCTTGACCACCTTGGTGGTGCGGTTGACCGCGATCATCTTCTCGCGGAAACCGTCATCGCGGCCTTCGTCCTGCGTTCTTGCTTGATTCTTTGTAGCCATTGCCATTCGCCTCGATCAGAACTGCAGACCTGCTTCGCGCGCAGCCTCTGCCAATGCTTTTACACGACCATGATATGCAAAGCCTGCACGATCAAAAGCCACTTTCTCAACACCAGCCGCCTTGGCCTTCTCGGCAATGCGCTTGCCGATCAGGGCAGCCGCCTCGGCGTTGCCGCCCTTGACGTTGCCGCGCACTTCGCTCTCTTGCGTAGAGGCGGTGGCCAGCACGCGGGCACCATCGCCGGAGATGATGGTCGCGTAGATATGCTGGTTGGTGCGGTGCACAGTCAGGCGGGCCGCGCCAAGCTTGGCGATGCGGATACGGGTCTGGCGGGCACGACGCAAACGCTGTTCTTTCTTGTTCAACATCTTGCAGCCTCTTACTTCTTCTTGGTTTCCTTGATGACCACCGTCTCATCCGAATAACGGATGCCCTTGCCCTTGTAGGGCTCGGGGGGACGCACTTCGCGCACGATGGCGGCGAACTGGCCCAGCACCTGCTTGTCGGCACCCTTGAGAATGATCTCCGTCGGTGTCGGTGTTGCAGCGGCCACGCCTTCCGGCAGGTCGAACTCGACCGGGTGCGAGAAGCCGACCGAGAGGTTGAGCTTCTTGCCGTTGACAGCAGCCTTGTAGCCCACGCCCACCAGGTTGAGCTTGCGCTCGAAACCCTTGGTGACGCCGATCACGAGGTTGTTGACCAGCTGGCGCAATGTGCCAGCCAGCGCGTCGGCTTCGCGGGAGTCATTGGCCGGCGCAAACCTCAGGGCGCCGTCTTCCTGGGAAACCTTGACCAGAACATTCTCGGCGACCGACAGCTGCGCTGCGGAGCCCTTGACCGAAATCCGTCCATCCTTGATGGCGACTTCAACGCCGGAGGGAATGACCACCGGCAGTTTTGCTACTCGAGACATTTCAGTATTCCTTCCATTCCCGGCTTAGGCCACGTAGCACAAGACTTCGCCGCCGACACCGGCAGCGCGGGCCTTGCGATCGGTCATCACGCCCTTGGGGGTGGTGACGATCGCCACACCCAGGCCATTCATGACCTGCGGAATGGCCTTGCTGGGCTTGTAGACGCGCAGGCCAGGCTTGCTGACGCGCTCGATGCGCTCGATCACCGGGCGACCGGCGTAGTACTTGAGGTCGACGCGAATGTCGGACTTGCCGCCTTCGCTCTTGACCTCGAAACCGTCGATGTAGCCTTCATCCTTGAGCACTTGCAGGATGGCCAGCTTCAGCTTGGAAGACGGGACGTTGACGGATGCCTTGGACACCAGCTGCGCATTGCGGATGCGGGTCAGCAGGTCGGCAATCGGATCACTCATACTCATAATCTATACTCCTACCGTGCTTACCAGCTTGCCTTGATGACACCAGGGATGTCACCCGACATGGCCAACTCGCGCACCTTGGCGCGCGCCAGACCGAATTGGCGGAAGGTGCCGCGCGGACGCCCCGTCAGTTCGCAGCGGTTGCGCTGGCGCGTCGGGTTGGCGTTGCGGGGCAGCTTCTGCAGCAGCAGACGGGCCTGGTAGCGCTCTTCGTCGCCACGCTTGGCATCGTCGATGATGGCCTTCAGCTCGGCGCGCTTGGCGGCATACTTGGCAGCCAGCTTCTCACGCTTGAGCTCACGTTCAATCAATGCTTTCTTAGCCACGTTGCACCTCAGTTCTTGAATGGGAAGCGGAAAGCAGCCAGAAGCGCCTTGGCTTCCTCATCCGTTTTCGCCGTAGTGGTGATGCTGATGTTCAGACCGCGCAGAGCATCGACCTTGTCGTATTCGATTTCCGGGAAGATGATCTGCTCTTTCACGCCGACGTTGTAGTTGCCACGGCCGTCGAAGGACTTGCCGGAGATACCACGGAAGTCACGCACGCGCGGCAGCGCGATGGTCACGAAGCGGTCCAGGAATTCGTACATGCGCACGCCACGCAGCGTGACCATGCAGCCGATGGGCTGGCCTTCGCGGATCTTGAAACCGGCGATGGCCTTGCGCGCCTTGGTTACGACGGGCTTCTGACCAGCGATCTTGACCAGATCGGCCACGGCGTTGTCCAGCACCTTCTTGTCGGCAACCGCTTCGCCCACACCCATGTTCAGGGTGATCTTGGTGATGCGAGGCACCTCCATCACCGACTTGTAGCCAAATTGCTTGGCCAGATCGGCAACCACTTTCTCACGATAAAAATCTTGCAGTCGTGCCATTTACGCCACCTTGATTGCTTCACCACTGGAGCGGAACACACGCACGCGACGTTCGCCCTTCTCCGCAGACAGATCGACCTTGACGCCCACGCGATCACCCTTGCCGGTGCTCGCGTTGTAGATCGCCACGTTGGACTGGTGAATCGGCATCACCTTGTCGACGATACCGCCAACCTCACCCTTCATCGGGTTCGGCTTGACGTGCTTCTTGACGACATTGACACCCTCGACCAACAGGTAGGAATCATCCTTGCGCGACAACACAACGCCACGCTTGCCCTTGTCACGGCCTGCCAACACGATGACTTCATCGCCCTTGCGAATCTTGTTCATGCCACACCTCAAATCACTTCGGGAGCCAGGGAGACGATCTTCATGAAGCGCTCCGTGCGCAACTCACGAGTCACCGGCCCAAAAATACGCGTGCCGATCGGCTCGAGCTTGGCATTGAGCAGGACGGCAGCATTGCCGTCGAACTTCACCAGCGAGCCATCTTGGCGGCGGATGCCCTTGGCGGTACGCACCACCACAGCGTTGTAGATCTCGCCCTTCTTGACGCGGCCACGCGGAGCCGCTTCCTTGACGCTGACCTTGATAATGTCGCCCACGCTGGCATAGCGACGCTTGGAGCCGCCGAGCACCTTGATACACAGGACGGATTTAGCGCCCGTGTTGTCGGCAACCTCTAACCGAGATTCTGTCTGGATCATTGTTTAAATTCCCAACTTTTCCTGCGCAATGAACGAGGCAAAGCCTCGCCACACAGTCAGTCTTGGACCCGTCACCGGACGCTGTTCGCGCCCGGCGTTTGGGCAGAAAATCACCCTAAAAAAGGTGAAGCCGCCAATTATCACTACTTTCAAATGGACAGTCAACACCTTTCTTCACAGCGCGCAGCTGTTCGGCAATGGGCCAGTGGCTCAGCCCACGTCCTGCAGCGCGTACTGCCCCGCCAGCGCAGCGAAGTCCTCGCCTTGCGGCCGCTGGCCGAGTTCCTCTTCCAGCAGTGCGGCCACCCGGGGGGCCACCTGGACCGCCAGACGGGCATCGAGGAACAACAGGCGGCTGCGGCGCGCCAGCACATCCTCGACGCTGCGCGCGTATTCATGCCGCACGGCAAAACGCACCATGGCCTCGGTCAGGCCCAGGTCAGGCGCCAGCGGTGCATCGGCGCCCGGCAAGGCCTGTACCCAGGGTGCATCGGCTCCATAGGCCTGCAGGCCCTGGGACAGTGCCAGGCTGTGCGTCAACTGTGGACGGCCTGCCTCGCGCGCACCGGCACCGGCCAGTGCCAGGTTGCGGGTAATGCTGCCCGGCAGCTTGACCGGCAGCACGCCGGCCAGCTGGCAGTGCCGGATCACGTCCTCCGCCATGGCCCGATAGGTGGTCCACTTGCCGCCGGTGACGGTGACCATGCCACTGGCCGACGTCTGCACCGTGTGCTCGCGGCTGATGCCCTTGGTGTTGCCGCCTGCATCGGCGGTCGGCCGCACCAGTGGACGCAACCCGGCCCAGGCGCTCAGCACATCGCTCAGTTCCGGCGCTTCGGCCAGGTAGCGGCCAGCCTCCTGCAGGATGAACTGCAACTCCTGCACCAGGGGGCGCGGCTCCAGCGGCAGATCGCTGCGGGGATGATCAGTGGTGCCCAGGATCACCTTGCCCAGCCACGGCACCGCGAACAGCACACGGCCATCGTGTGTCTTGGGCACCAGCAGCGCATGTTCGCACGGCCAGAAGCGGCGATCGACCACCAGGTGGGCGCCCTGGCTCGGGCTGACCATGGGCGCGACGCTGCGGCCAGCCGCCTGCTCGTCGAGCGCGCGCACCGCATCCACCCAGACTCCCGTGGCATTGACGACACAGCGCGCCTGGATTGCAAAATGCTGCTGCGTCTCGGCATCCACCACGGTGGCTCCACAGGCGCGGCCCTGGCCATCGTGCATCACGGACGCGACACGGCAGTAATTGGCCAGCAGCGCTCCGTGCTGCGCTGCCGTGCGTGCCAGCGCCAGCGCCAGCCGCGCATCGTCAAACTGGCCATCCCAGTACTTGACGCCGCCACGCAGTCCATGCCGCTGCACATTGGGCAGCAGCGCCGTCACTGAGCGGGTCGACAGCAGCTCGGTCGCGCCCAGTCCGGCCGCGCCGGCCAGCGCGTCATAGGCGCGCAGGCCGGCGCCATAGAACGCCGTCTCCCACAATTTGTACGATGGCATGACGAAGGGCAGTGGCTGCGCCAGATGCGGGGCATTGGCCAGCAGGCTGGCACGTTCGTGCAGGGCTTCGCGCACCAGGCCGATGTTGCCCTGGGCCAGGTAGCGTACGCCGCCATGCACCAGCTTGGTGGCGCGTGACGAGGTGCCCTTGGCGAAATCGTGCGCCTCGACCAATGCCACCGAGAGGCCTCGCGTGACGGCATCCACGGCCACGCCAAGGCCGGTGGCGCCGCCACCGATGACCAGCAGATCGAAACCAGGATGATTGGCCAGTTGCGAGAGCAGTTGCGCGCGCCGGGTCGGCAATGGCGCCGGGCCTGCCGGCACCGGGTTGGGGTGGTAGGAATCCGTGTTCATGGTATCGATGCGCAGGCCGTCCATGCCGGCGCCGGGTATTGACGGTGTATGGGCCGAACCGGGTCCGTGCATCAGCCGGGCACGCCAGCCACAGGCGCGGGCGGTGGAGCCAAAGGCTGCGGCAGGCGTTCAGACGAACCTGTTCCAAGCCGCAACGATACTACGCTTTGGCGCCTGTGGGCGCCTGCGCCGCACACGTTCCCTTGCTAGCGCTGACTGTCGGCCAGCAGCGGGCGCAGCAGTGCCAGTGCCTGCGCGCGCAGCTGCGCCGCATCGAGTTGGTCGCTGGCGGCGATCTGGCGGCCGGTCATGGCGCGCAGCCAGGTGATCTGGCGCTTGGCCAGCTGGCGCGTTGCCGCCTCGGCGCGGGCGGACAGCTCGGCCATGGGGAAAACGCCATCGAGCGCCTGCCAGGCCTGGCGATAACCGACACTGCGAATGGATGGCAGCTCCGCGTGCAGCAGCGGATCGGCGCGCAGCCGCTCGACCTCGGCCAGAAAGCCTTGCCCGAGCATGGCCTCGAAGCGCCGGCCGATGCGCTCGTGCAACCAGGTTCGTGAGGCAGGCTCCAGCGACAGCATGTGGGTGCGCAACCAGTCGGCTTGCCAGGCCGATGATTGCGGCGTACGGGTCTGCAGGGCCGAGATCGGCTGACCGCTGACCAGCCAGACCTCCAGCGCGCGCTGGATGCGCTGGCTGTCATTGGGTGGCAGACGCGCCGCGGCGACCGGATCCACCTGCGCCAGCCAGGCATGCATGGCGGGCCAGCCACGTGTGGCGGCCTCGGCCTCCAGTTGCGCGCGCACCGCGGCATCGGCCTGCGGCAGCGCATCGAGACCATGGAGCAACGCGTGGATGTAGAGCATGGTACCGCCCACCAGCAGCGGGAAGGCGCCACGCGCATGGATGGCGTCCACCAGCGCCATGCAGTCGCGCACGAACTCGGCCGCGCTGTAAGGCTGGTGCGGCGCGCGGATGTCGATCAGGTGGTGCGGCACCTGGGCCAGCTCCGCCGCGCTGGGCTTGGCCGTGCCAATGTCCATGCCACGATAGACCAGCGCCGAATCCACGCTGATGATTTCGAGCGGGCGCTCGGCCGCCACCGCCTCGGCCAGTGCCAGTGCCAGTGCCGACTTGCCGCAGGCGGTCGGGCCGGTGAGGATGAAAAAGCGCAGATCATCCGGGCGGCGCGGCATATCGCTCATTGCTTCACGTCCTTGCGAGTTCGGTTCACGATCCCCACGGCCGCTCCATCAGGCAGCCATCAGACCACGCCCTGCGCCAGCATGGCATCGGCCACCTTGACGAAGCCGGCGATGTTGGCGCCATTGATGTAGCTGACACTGCCGTCGGGCTTGCGACCATATTCGATACAGGCAGCATGGATGCCGCGCATGATCTCCAGCAGGCGGCGATCAACTTCCTGGCGCGGCCAAGCCAGACGGGCGGCGTTCTGACTCATCTCCAGCCCCGAAGTCGCCACACCACCGGCGTTGGAGGCCTTGCCGGGCGCGAACAGCACGCCAGCGGCCTCGAAGGCCTTGGCCGCCTCCATGGTGGCGGGCATGTTGGCTCCCTCGGCCACGCAAACCGCACCATTCTTGATCAACGCCAGCGCATCCTGCTCGTCCAGTTCGTTCTGCGTCGCGCACGGCAGCGCCACCTCGACCGGGATCTGCCATGGGCGTTGCCCTTCCAGGTAGCGTGCGCCGACACGCTCGGCGTAATCCTTGATGCGGCCGTACTGCTGGTTCTTGACCTCCATCAGGATCGCCAGCTTTTCGGGGGTGAAGCCTTCCGGGTCGTACACGGTACCGCTGGAGTCGGAGGCGGTGACCACCTCGGCGCCCAGCGCCATGCATTTCTCGATGGCGTACTGCGCCACATTGCCCGAGCCGGAGATCGCCACCTTCATGCCCTGCAGCGACTTCTTGACCGCACCCAGCATTTCCTCGGCGAAGTACACCGTGCCGTAGCCGGTGGCCTCGGGGCGGATCAGCGAACCGCCCAGCTGCAGCGGCTTGCCGGTGAACACGCAGTCGGCCCGGTTGCTCAGCTTCTTGATGTAGCCCGAGAGAAAACCGATCTCGCGCGCGCCTACGCCGATGTCGCCAGCCGGCACATCGGTGTCGGCGCCGACGTGGCGGAACAGCTCGCTGGCAAAGGCCTGGCAGAAGCGCATGATCTCGCCGTTGCTCTTGCCTTTGGGATCGAAGTCCGAGCCGCCCTTGGCGCCGCCCATCGGCAGCGTGGTCAGCGCATTCTTGAAGGTCTGCTCGAAGGCCAGGAACTTCAGCACCGACAGGTTCACGGACGGATGAAAGCGCAGGCCGCCCTTGTAGGGGCCGATGGCCATGCTGTGCTGGATGCGAAAGCCCCGATTGACGCGCACCTGATGGTTGTCGTCGACCCAGCTGACGCGAAAGATGATGATGCGCTCGGGCTCGACCAGGCGCTCGAGCAGCCCATGCCCGGCGTAGCGCGGATTCTTGGCGATGAAAGGCCACAGGCTCTCGAACACCTCCGTGACAGCCTGGTGGAATTCGGGCTGCAGCGGATTGCGGGCGGCGACATCGCCAAGGAATTGGGTCAGTGACAGTTCGGACATGATGATTACCAGAAAGGAACGAAAGAACGCATGCGGTGGCCCTTGCTGCCCCATTTCCGTGAACACGTTCTGCATCCGGCGGCTCGAAACCGCCGTGCAGGCGCGAAAAAAAGCTCCGCGATACGGAGCCTTTTCGAATGAACGTCCAACAAATGCACCAGTACGGCGCGCAGGCCAGACGGAAGTATGCACCATTCAGGTGCCATGCAACAATACGCCGGCGACTCAGACGCGCTTGCGGTATTCACCCGTGCGGGTATCGATTTCGATGCGGTCGCCCTGGCTGACGAACAGCGGCACTGCCACTTCGAAGTCGGTGGCGATCTTGGCCGGCTTGAGCACCTTGCCCGAGGTATCGCCCTTGACGGCCGGCTCGGTCCAGGTGATTTCGCGTTCCACGCTGGTTGGCAGTTCGACCGAGATGGCCTTGCCGTCGTAGAACACCACTTCGGCGGTCATGCCGTCTTCGAGGTAGTTCAGCGCGTCGCCCATGTTGGAGGCTTCGACCTCATACTGGTTGTAGTCGGCATCCATCCAGACGTACATCGGATCGGCGAAGTAGGAATAGGTGCACTCCTTCTTCTCCAGGATCACGTTGTCGATCTTGTCGTCGGCCTTGAAGACGACTTCGGTGCCCATGTTCGAGAGCAGGGCCTTGAGCTTCATGCGCACCGTGGCGGCGCCGCGACCACCGCGGGCGTATTCGGTTTTGAGGACGATCATCGGATCCTTGCCGTGCATGATGACATTGCCGGCACGGATTTCTTGCGCGATTTTCATAAAGACTGTGTGGTGTGTTGCGAAACGAAGGCCTGCTGCAAATGGAGACAGGCAAAGAACAGCATGGCCGGTGAAGGCGCCGGTGCGGCGCGATCAACGCGCTCCAGCGTTCCTTGCGGTCCCGGAGCTGACGAAGGCACTTGCGAAAGGCACTTGCATGCTTGGGCGCGGATTTTAACCGCAGGGAACCGATTCCCCAAATTTGGCCCCGGTGAAAGCCGGTCCGCTCCAATGGCGGCAGCGAGCATCGCTGGCGCCATCCGTGGGCCATGCGCTCTTGCGCTATGGCGATGGATGGCGCTGCAGCCAGGCCATCAACTGGGTCACCAGGTCGGGCCGGGCCAGCAACCGCTGCTGTGCGGCCTGCAGCGCAGCCCGCCAGCGCCCCTGCGGATCGAAAGCCGGCCCGCCCGGCACGGCCGCCGACGCCTGGCCAATGCCATTGAAGGCAAACATGCAGTCGCGCCAGTCCTGCGGTGCCTGCAACCAGTCCAGCAAGGCGGCCAGCTTGGCGTGATGGGCATCGTCATGCTGCGGATAAATGTGCCAGAGAAAAGGCCCTCCGGCCCACAGTGCCCGCACCAGCGAATCCTCGCCGCGCACGATGTTCGCGTCACAGCCCCACAGCAGTTCGTCGAAGGCGGCCTGCGGCATGAAGGGCAGGCCGTGCACCGTGAGCGCGCCAGACCTCCCCCATGCCAGGCCGGCGCCATCCGCACGCTCTGCATTCCCCTCTGCGCGCTGCCACTGCGGCCAGCCCAAGGCCTGCCAACAGGCCTTCAGGTGCGTCTGGGACCGTCCGGCAGCAGCCAGCAGATGCACCGGCCGGGGGCTGGCAGCCCAGGCCTGCAGCCAGTCGGGCAGGCCGGGCAGCTCGTAGCTGAACAGACTGATCCACTGGGCCTGGCTGTTCGTCTCGGCATCCTGCTCGGCGATGGTGTGTGCCAGTCCGGCCTGCGCCAACCGCGCACGGCGCCAGGCAGACACATCAAAGCGTGCGCGCCGCGCCAGCAGACCCGGCTCGCGCAGCAGGCCGCCGGTGCGCTCCGTGAAGCCCGGGTAGAAGAAGGTCTTGGTTTGCCCGGCCGCCGGGCCGAACATCACCGGCGACGCGAGCAGATGCATGCGTTCGACATAGGCCTCGGCACTGAGGTATTCCAGATTCAGCCAACGCGGCCAGCGCCTTGGCGCAGCGCCGGGGCCGCCATCGCGGCGCTGGCTGGCGAGATGGCGCAGATAGGCCTCGGGAATCTCACAGCCGAAGGCCTCGATCAGCACCTCCGGTGGCCCCAGTGCCTGCAAAGCGGCACCGCCCTCCTGCGCGCGGCGCCAGGGCAGCACCTCAACGCGGCCAGCACCGGCATCGAAATGGGCCCCGCCATCAGCCGTCGCGGCAGCAGCGCCCATCCATTGCAGCGGCGTTGCATCATCCACCCACAGGCGCACCGTCTGGCCCCGTGCGGCCAGATCGCAAGCCAGCCGCCAGCAAACACCGGCATCCCCATAGTTATCGATGACCTGACAAAATACGTCCCAGCGCACGCGCCCTCCTTCCAGCCATTGCCCACCACTCCTGCGCCGGCCTTTTGACATCCGAACCGGTTCCTTCCCCGATGGACGAATCCTCCCTCCTGATCCTGCTGCAGCAGGTGGCCTCGCTGCCAGGCCTGCCCGGTGTCTACCGCTATTTCGACGAGAACGGACAGTTGCTGTATGTCGGCAAGGCCAAGAACCTGAAGAAGCGCGTCTCCAGCTACTTCCAGAAAAACCACGATGGCACACGCGTCGGCCACATGGTCTCGAAGATCCGGCGCCTGGAGACCACCGTGGTGCGCTCCGAGGCCGAGGCGCTGCTGCTGGAAAACAACCTCATCAAGACCCAGCACCCCCGCTATAACATCCTGTTCCGGGACGACAAGAGCTACCCCTATCTGAAGATTTCGGCGCACGCCGCCCACCGCCCTGGAGGCGCGGAGACCGACGCCGTTCAGGCTGCGCATTATCCGCGCATCAGCTATTACCGCGGCGGCACCGACCGGCGGCACGACTACTTTGGTCCCTACCCCAATGCCTGGGCCGTCAAGGAAACCATCCAGCTGCTGCAGCGCGTCTTCCTGTTGCGCACCTGCGAAGACACGGTGTTCAACAACCGCACCCGCCCCTGCCTGCTCTACCAGATCAAGCGCTGCACCGCCCCTTGCGTGGGCTTCATCAGCGAGGCCGGCTACCAGAGCGACGTGGAAGAAGCCAAGGCGTTGCTGCGCGGCCAGACCGATGGCCTGCTGCGCAAACTGGAGGCCCGCATGATGCAGCATGCCGAGGCGATGGAGTATGAGCAGGCCGCGCAGGTGCGCGACCGCATCGCCTCGCTCTCGCAAGTGCTGCACCAGCAGGCCGTGGACACCTCCGGCGACAGCGATGCCGACATCATTGCCGTGCACATCCAGGGCGGCAAGGCCTGCGTCAACCTGGCCATGGTGCGCGGCGGCCGCCACCTGGGCGACCGCCCCTACTTTCCCAGCCAGATCGACGCGGCCCTCGGGGTGCATGCCGCCGGTGGCATGGATGCCGAAGAGAGCGATGAAGCCGGAGAGGACCCCGTCGATGCCACCAGTGCGGCGGCCACGCCCGCACAGGATGCGGCAGCCCCCGAGCGGCTGCCCGAACAGGCCCGCCAACTGGTGCTGGAGGCCTTCATGGCGCAGCATTACCTGCACTACCCGCCACCGCCGCTGATCATCACCAGCAGCCGGGTCGAGCCGGGCCTGGTCGAGCTGCTGTCCGAGCATTGCGGGCGCAGCGTACGCTGCATCCACCAGCCGCGCGAACAGCGCCGCGTGTGGCTGGAAATGGCACAGCACAATGCCCGGCTGCAACTGGCCCGGCTGCTCTCCGAGGAGGGCTCGCAGAAGGCCCGCACCCAGGCGCTGGCCAAGGCCCTGCGGCTCGACCTCGACGATGCGGCGCTGGACGACTGGCGCATCGAATGCTTCGACATCTCGCACACCGCCGGCGAAGCCACGCAGGCCTCCTGCGTGGTGTTCCAGCACCACCGGATGCAAAGCGGCGAATACCGCCGCTACAACATCCGCGGCATCACCGGCGGCGACGACTACGAGGCCATGCGCCAGGTGCTGCTGCGCCGCTATGGCAAGCTGGTCGAGGCCATGCAGGCGCGGGAAGCCGCCGCAACTGCCACAGTGACAACCGCGGCAGACGACCCGGTGCCGCCTCCGACGAGCGGGGAACCCGGCGCGGGCGCTGAGCCGAACCAGGCACAGCCCCTGCAGCGCAGCGCGCTGCGCATGCCCGACCTCGTCCTCATCGACGGCGGCAAGGGGCAGATCTCCGCCGCGCGCGAAATCTTCGAACAACTCGGCCTCGACATCGGCCTGCTGGTGGGCGTCGAGAAGGGCGAGGGGCGCAAGGTCGGCCTGGAAGAGCTGGTCTTCGCCGATGGGCGCCCCAAGGCCAGCCTGCCCCATGACAGCGCCGCGCTGATGCTGGTGGCGCAAATACGCGACGAGGCCCACCGCTTCGCCATCACCGGCATGCGGGCCCAGCGCGCCAAGATCCGCACCGGCGCCAGCCGCCTCGAAGACATTGCCGGCATCGGCCCCAAGCGGCGGGCGCGCCTGCTGCAACGCTTTGGCGGCATCCAGGGCGTGGCCGATGCCAGCGTGGATGACCTGGCCTCGGTCGAGGGAGTCTCCCATGAACTGGCCGCCAGCATCTACCGTGCCCTGCATTGAGCAGGCGGAACACCTGGTTGCACCCACCGCCGCCGCAACGCGGCGATAGCGCCGATAATGTGCACTGCACAGACCCCGACAATCGACCGGCCGTCCTTTCGTCCCCGCTCTCCACTTCCTGTCCGTTCCGTCAGTTTCTTCTCAGCGGCCGGCGCACCGCTGCCCCGCCCGGGCGGCTTTGGCACCACCATGTTCTTCACCATTCCCACCCTGCTGACCTGGAGCCGCATCATTGCCATTCCGGTGATCGTGCTGGTCTTCTACCTGCCTCTGGGCACCTCCCAGGCCAACATCATCGCCACGCTGCTGTTCATTGCCTTTGCGATCACCGACTGGCTCGACGGCTATCTGGCCCGCAAGCTCGGGCAAACCTCCGCATTCGGCGCCTTCCTCGATCCGGTGGCCGACAAGTTCCTGGTCTGCGCCACCCTGCTGCTGCTGGTGCACCTGCAGCGCATCGACGTGTTCGTGGCGCTCATCATCATCGGCCGCGAGATTGCCATCTCGGCGCTGCGCGAATGGATGGCGCAGATCGGCGCCTCCAGAAGCGTGGCCGTGCACATGATCGGCAAGCTCAAGACCACCGCGCAAATGGTGGCCATCCCGTTCCTGCTCTATGACGGGCCGATCGGCACGCTGTTCCACACTGCCCATATCGGCCTGGTGTTGCTGTGGATCGCAGCCGTGCTGACCATCGCGTCGATGGTCTATTACATGCGGCAGGCCATGCCGGAAATCCGCGCCAGGGTCGGCCATTGAGCCAGCCTGGCACTGCCCGGATAAGCGAAACCCGCGAATCCTTGACAGCGCCTCCCGAGCCGCTATTTAATGGACGCTTTGGATTCGGGCCGTGTTTATTTCCGCTGCCGGGCCATTTGCGGCGTGGGTTTGGTGATACAGTTGCTCGCCTAACATGCCGGTACTGAAATGCTTGGCATCCATTTCTTTGAGAGAGGCACATCGTGAACAAAACAGAACTTGTCGAACACATCGCAGCCAACGCAGACATCTCCAAGGCCGCCGCCGCACGCGCGCTCGAGGCCACCATCGGCGCCATCAAGACCACCCTCAAGAAGGGCGGTGCCGTCTCCGTGATCGGCTTTGGCACCTTCGAGGTCTCCAAGCGCGCCGCCCGCAAGGGCCGCAATCCGCAGACCGGCGCCGAAATCAAGATCAAGGCTGCCAAGGTGCCCAAGTTCCGTGCCGGCAAGGCCCTCAAGGACGCTGTAAAATAACCGTTTCCAGGTTGGGTGCTTAGCTCAGTTGGTAGAGCGGCGCCCTTACAAGGCGTAGGTCAGCGGTTCGACCCCGTTAGCACCCACCAACCGATCCAGCCCGATCATCCGGGCAAGACCAGGGCAGGCAATGACAAAGGGCGACCTTCCGGGATCGCCCTTTTGCTTATGCGCACATCGATGCGCTAGCCCCCATGCAGGCGCGTTCCCTCCGGGTGACGCGCGTGGCTTCACTCTATCTCCTGCAGGCAAGCATGTTTGAATTCATCCGCAAGCACCTCACGGTGGTCATGATCATCTTCTTTCCACTGGTGATCTTTGCCTTTGTTTTCGTTGGCGTGGACACAAGCTTTCTGACCCAGCGCAGCCCGGTGGTGGCGCGCGTGGCCGGCCAAGACATCACGCAGGCCGACTGGGATTTCGCCCACCGCCAATGGGCCGACCGCAACCGCAACATCCCCGTCCAGCAACTCGATTCGCCGACGGCGCGCTACGGCACGCTCGAGCGCATGGTGCGCGATCAGGTCATCAACGCCGCCATCCGGGATCGCCACTACCTCGTCAGCGATGCCCAGCTGGCGCGCGAGCTGCAGAATCAGCCCGAGATCGCCGCGCTGCGCGGTGCCGACGGACGCCTGGACATCGAGGCCTACCGGGCCCTGCTGGCCCAAAGCGGCCTCTCACCCGAAAGCTATGAGGCCAACGTGCGCTACCAGCTCGCCACCCAGCAGGTGCTGGGCGTGGTCCAGGAAGCCTCGCTGACCACGCCGCGCCTGGCCCGCAACGCGGCTGGCAGCGTGTTCCAGCGCCGCGACGTGCAGCTCGCGCACCTGCAGCCTGCCGACTATGCGGACAAGGTCGAGGTCACGCCAGCGGCCCTGCAGGACTACTACCAGGCCCATCTGGCGCTGTTCCAGCAACCCGAGCAGGTCGACGTCGAATACGTGGTGCTCGATCTCGACAGCATCATGCCCAGCATCCAGATCAGCGAGGACGAGCTGCGCCAGTACTACGAAAGCAACAAGGGGGGCTATGCGCGCGCACCCGAGCAGCGCCGCGCCAGCCACATCCTGATCAACTCCGATGCCAGCATGTCAGAGAGCGAGCGCGAGGCCGCGCGCGCCAAGGCGGAGTCGCTGCTGGCGCAAGTGCGCGAGAATCCCGCCCGCTTCGCCGAGCTGGCACGCGCCGAGTCGGAGGATCCCGGCACCAGGGACAATGGCGGCGACCTCGGCTTCATGGGCCGCGGTGAAATGGTCAGCGCCTTTGACGATGCCGTCTTCAACATGAGCAAGGGCGCCATCAGCAATCTGGTGGCCACCGAGTATGGTTTTCACATCATCGAGCTGACCGACATCAAGCCTGCCGACATCCCGTCGTTCGAGGAAGTCCACGAGCGCCTCGAACAGGATGTCAAGAGGAACCTGGCCAACACCCAGTTCATCGAAGCTGCCGACCAGCTGCGCAACCTTGCGCACGAGCAGCCTGACAGCCTGGAGCCGCTCGCCGGCGCACTGGGCCTGCAGATCCAATCTGCCAAGGCCGTCGAACGCGACAATGCCGCCAGCGCCCCCGAGGCATTGCGGAACCCGGCCGTCCTCGATGCCCTGTTCAGCAGCCGCGCCACCCAGGAAAAGCTCAACATCGACGCCGTCGACACCGGCAGCAGCCAGGTCGTCACCGCCCGTGTCAGCGAGTTCCACCCCGCCCGCCAGCAATCCTTCGAGGAAGTGCAGCCACAGGTGGAGGCTCAGTTCCGCGCCCAGGAGTCCGCCAAGCTGGCGCAGGCCGACGGCGAGGCCAAGCTCAAGGCCTGGCAAGCCAGCCCGGACGACGCCCAACTGGCCGAATCGGTCACCGTCTCGCGCGTCAATCCGCAAGGCCTCGATGAAACCAGCCTGCGCCAGGTCATGGCCACCCCGACCGATGCGCTGCCGCAGTTCCTGGGCTTTGTGCAATTCGACGGCAGCTACCTGATCGTCAAGGTCACGGCCATCGCGCCGCTGGAGAACCCCGACATGCCAGCGCAGGAACAGGCCCGCCTGACCAGCGCCTATGAGCAGCAGATTGCCCAGATGCAGGCCGTGGCCGAACTCGAGGCTTACTACGAAGTGCTGAAACAGCAATACAAGGTCCAGATTCGCGTACCGAATCCGATTGGTGGCTGATTTATCCGCTATAATTTCGAATTCTCCGGTGGCTGTAGCTCAGTTGGTAGAGTCCCAGATTGTGATTCTGGTCGTCGTGGGTTCGAGTCCCATCAGCCACCCCACCGAATATCCAGCAGAATCAAGGCCCTCCGGGGCCTTTTCTGTTTTCTGGGGGTACGCAGGGGATCATCAGGCGCCGCTTTCTCTGCCACGCCAACGCAGCAGCAGCCAGTCGGCCGCGCCATCGCGCCTTGCCCTGACCATCCCGTCCTACAAGCATGGGCAGCCGATCGGCCTACACTGAGCATTCCTTCATCGTTTTCGAGCAAAGGAGCACATCCATGCAAGCCAAACCCACCGGAGCCACACTGGCACTCACGATGGCGGCACTGCTCATTGCCTCCGCGCCTGTAGCCCATGCGCAGCAACGCAGTGGCACCGGCCAGTCCCAGTCAGTCTGTGAAGACGGCGAACAGGACCGCACCGCCTGTCGCCGCGAAATGGCCACCGTGCAGCGCACCGCGCCCATCGACCCGCACGGCGCCAACGCCGACACCTTCACAGAGAATGCGCTCAAGCGCTGCGCCGTGCATGCCGCCGGCTCCGCCGACCGCAGCGCCTGTGAAGCACGTGTGCTGGGTACCGGCAATGCAAGGGCCAGTGGCAGTGTCATGGGCGGCGGCCTGTGGCGCGAGGACACCGTCACGCTGCCGCCCGAGACTCCTGCAGGCAGGCAGCCCTAGGAACCTGCCCACGATCGCCTCATGAACAGGCTCTAAGCGCCACACCAAGCGGGAGCGCACCAGCCTCAATCCCCCATCACAATTCCTTCCCGCCGGGGGTCGGCTCCACCAAACCACAGCTTGCGGCCATGGGCCACGCCCTGCGTGATGGCCTGCAGACCGCTGGTCATGTCCACTTCCCGCACCTCGGAGCCTCGGGTCTTGAGCTGCTCGACCAGAGGAGCCGGGAACATTCCAGCCTCAAGCAAGGTGGGTCCATTGAGCGAACCGAAATTGGGCAGGTCAATGGCCTGCTGGGGTGTCAGGCCCCAATCGAGCACGCCATACAAGGTCTTGGCGGTGTAGTGGATGATCAACGCCCCGCCAGGGCTACCCAGGCTGGCCAGCAACGCACCACGGCTGCCATCGGAATTGCGGGCATACACCAGCGTCGGCGCCATTGAAGAGCGCGGGCGCTTGCCCGGTTCCACGCGGTTGGCCACCGGCCGGCCTTCGGCGTCGCGTGGCGCAAAGCTGAAGTCCGTCAGTTCGTTGTTGAGCAGAAAACCGTGCACCATCTGACGTGCGCCGAACTGTGCTTCGATGGTGGTAGTCATCGCCACGGCATTGCCCTGGCCATCAACGACGCTGATGTGGCTGGTGCCATATTCGGGTTGCTCCGCCATGGGCGCGAAGGCCTGCGGTGCAGCCGGCCCCGGCGGCACACCGGGCAGCGCGCTCCCCATGCTGGTGGTGCCAACAAGGCCGGCCCGCTGGCGCAGGTAAGCACCATCGAGCAGGCTGTGCCAGCTGCCCCCCGGTGGCACCACGAAGTCAGGGTCGGCCACATACTGGGCACGGTCGGCAAAGGCCAGGCGCGCCGCCTCGCCGTAGGCATACAGCCAGTCGGCGGAGGGCAGGCCATCGACCAGCGGCAGCCCGGCCGCCGGTGTGTGCTGCAGAATGCCAAGGATCTGCCCGATCGCCAGCGCACCGGAGCTTGGCGGCGGAAAGCCGCAGATGACATAGGCGATCTGCTGGGCCGTCACATGGTCGTGACACAGCGGCTCACGCTTTTGAGGCTGATAGCCGGCCAGATCGGCCAGGCTGAGTAGCCCCGGATTGGCGGGATGGGAACGCACCTTCTGCACCATGGCCTCGGCAAGCTCCCCTTCATGCATGACCTGTGCGCCCTCACGGGCGATGCGGCGCAACACCTCCGCCAGCGCGGGATTCTTCAGCACATGCCCGACCGGCCATGGTTGGCCTTTGGCGTCGTAGAAATACCGGCGTGCCTCCGGGTCCTGCCGCAGCGCCGTCTCCCCCGCCAGCATCTGGTGCAAACGCGGGCTGACGGCGAAGCCCTGCTCGGCCAACGCGATGGCCGGTTCGATCAGTTGCGCCCAGGGTAGCTGGCCATGCTCGCGGTGCGCCAGCTCCAGCATGCGCACCACGCCCGGCGTGCCGACCGAACGGCCGCCAACCACGGCTTGCTCGAAAGACATGGGCCCACCATCAGGCTGCAGGAACAAGTCCTCGCCAACTGCAACGGGTGCCGTCTCGCGCCCGTCGTAGGCCTGCACCACGGCGTCATTGCCAAACAGCAGAAAGGCCCCGCCACCAATACCGCTCGATTGGGGCTCCACCAGCGTCAACACCATTTGCACGGCAATGGCCGCATCCACCGCGCTGCCGCCTGCCTTGAGCACCTGATAGCCGGCATCGGTGGCCAGCGGGTTGGCCGCAGCCACCGCAAAGGATTGGGTCACCCAGCCGGGTTTCTCGCTGCGCCCGGTAGCCACCTCGGGCTGCGTGGGTATCTGGTACTGGAAATTCGTCGCCCTGCCCTGGGAGGCTCCGTCCGGCAACCAGGACGCGCAGCCAGCCAATGTGGCGGCCAGCAGCCAGATGGCGCAGGCGGCGCCCTGGGCGCGCCATGAAGGGATGGGGTGATGCATGGGGCGTACTCCTTGATGCAGGGTCAGGCGGAGGAAGAGTCCGGTGGAGCGAATGCGACCGGAACGATCGGGGCGGCGCATGCCGGCAGGGCCGTGCCCATCCCGTATCATTGCGTTTTCCATTCGAACCCCACAAGCATAAGGATCACCGCCATGGACAGCAAGCTGCTGGAACTGCTGGTTTGCCCGGTCACCAAGGGCCCGCTCAGCCTGGACCGCAAGCGCCAGGAGCTGGTCTCGCGCAGCGCGCGCCTGGCCTATCCGGTGCGCGACGGCATTCCCGTCCTGCTCGAGAACGAGGCCCGTCCCCTGACCGACGAAGAACTCGCCCAATGACCATCCCCAGCCGCTCCCCGGCGGCAGCTTTCACGGTGCTGATTCCGGCCCGCATGGCGTCGAGCCGCCTGCCGGACAAGCCACTGGCCGACATCGGCGGCCTGCCGATGGTCGTGCGGGTGGCTCGCCAGGCCGAGCGAAGCCATGCCACCCAGGTCGTCGTGGCCGCCGACGATGCCCGCATCGAGCAAGCCTGCGCGGAGCACCGGGTGCGCTGCCTGCGCACCCGCGCCGACCACCCGAGCGGCAGCGACCGGCTGGCCGAGGCGGTGGAACTGCTCGGTCTCGATGACCAGGCCATCGTCGTCAACGTGCAAGGCGACGAGCCTTTCATCGAGCCGGCCCTCATCGATGCCACCGCGGCGCTGCTGGCCGCCCAGCCCGATGCGGTGATGGGCACGGCCGCGCATGCCATCGATGACGCCGCGGACTTCCAGAATCCCAACGTGGTCAAGCTGGTGCTCAACGGCCAGCAGCAGGCCCAGTACTTCAGCCGCGCCCCCATTCCCTGCTGCCGCGATGCCCGTCAGCCCGACTGGTGGCATGACGCGTCAGCACCGGGCGCAACCGCATGGCATGCCCCGCTGCGGCACATCGGCATCTACAGCTACCGCGCCGGCTTTCTTCGCACGTTCCCCGCCCTGACGGCGGCGCCAACCGAGCAAACCGAATCGCTGGAACAATTGCGTGTGCTCTGGCATGGACACCGCATTGCAGTGCACGTCAGCACGGCCGCGCCCTTGCCGGGGGTCGATACCCAGGCCGACCTGGAGCGGGCTCGCCAGCACGCGCTGGCGCTTGTTGCCGCACAGCCGCGCACGCAACACAAATAAGGCGGCTCAAGGCACCAAGGCGGCCACTGCATGCTATTCTTGCGACGGTCTGAAAGACCGCGCATGCACGGCCCTGGCCAAGCAGCCGCGGGCGCACTGCAAACCATGGTGCCGACGGCACCGTCTGGCTGGCGCGCTTTCATCCACAACAAAGAATTTGAGGACATCCATGAGATTGATTCTGCTCGGTGCGCCAGGTGCCGGAAAAGGAACCCAGGCCGCATTCATCACGGAAAAATTCGGCATTCCACAGATTTCCACCGGTGACATGTTGCGCGCCGCCGTCAAGGCCGGCACGCCGCTGGGGCTGCAGGCCAAGGCCGTCATGGACGCCGGCCAGCTCGTCAGTGACGACATCATCATCGGCCTGGTCAAGGAACGCATCACGCAACCCGACTGCGCGGGCGGCTTCCTGTTCGATGGCTTTCCACGCACCATTCCGCAGGCCGATGCGCTCAAGGATGCGGACGTGCCGCTCGACTACGTGGTCGAGATCGACGTGCCATTCGAGCACATCCTCGAGCGCGCCACCGGCCGCCGCCAGCATCCGGGCAGTGGCCGCACCTACCATGTGCGCTTCAACCCGCCCAAGGTCGAGGGCCTCGACGACGTCACCGGCGAGCCGTTGATCCACCGCGACGACGACAAGGAAGAGACCGTCAAGAAGCGCCTGGAAGTCTATGATGCGCAGACGCGCCCGCTGGTCGACTACTATTCGCAATGGGCCGCGCAGGAGCCGGCCAAGGCACCCAAGTACCGCAAGGTCTCGGGGGTCGGCTCGGTCGACGAGATCACCCAGCGTGTCTTCGACGCACTGGCTTCCTGAGCCACTGGCATCGCCACGTCTCCATGGCCGCGTCACGACGCGGCCTTTTTCATTTCATCCACGGTGCGAAGTACGCGCGCGATTTCGCAGCAGTAGCCCTTGCAGATGCGCGGATCACACATCACCAGCGGATAGCGCGACACTTCCTCCGGCGGGACACGCTTGTGAGTCAGCAGGAGAAGATGGCGCAAGGGCACGGACACCACCAGCGGATCGCATCGGCCTCGTGGATCGGCCTCGGGGCCATCCTCGCGGCACTGCACCAGGAAAGCGCATGGGCGCGACGGTGTGAGGCCATCGGAGATGGGCAACATGTGATTGGCCGCCCTGACCGGCCGCAGCTGCTTTGACGCTCTCGCGGGCCTGCTGCAAGGTGATGAAGATGCGCAGGACGTGCCCCAGGAACATTTGCCCGACGCGCGCCAGGCAGGCGCTGCGCGCGATGCAGATGAATAGCCGCATGCCCAGGTCTTCTTCCAGTTCCTTGATGGCGCGCGACAAGGACGACTGTTCGATGTGCAGCCGCTCGGCGGCGCGAGCGAAGTGGCGTTCTTCGGCTACGGCCAGGAAGCAGCGCAAATGACGCCGTTCCACACCACATCTCCCGATGTCCCGCCCTTCATGGCGACCGCACCAGTGGCAATGTCCTGGTGCGATAACCACGCAGCATTGCGACGGCGTTGGCCACCGCTGCGCCACCCGGGCCTTGCGCGGCTTCCCCAAGGCCGAGATAGGCTTGGCCTGGCTGGTCGATCAGGTGAACTTCTACCTGCGGCGAGTCCCCGAATCGCAGGATGGGATAACTGCTCCAGTCGGTGCTGGTAATGCGGGTCTGATCGAACCCGACCTGCTCATACAACGTCCAGCTTGCGGCCTGTACCAGACCGCCTTCGATCTGATTGCGTACCGAATCGGGATTGACGAGTTCGCCGCAGTCAACAGCGGCCACCATGCGGGTGATGCGCGGCTGTTCCCTCTCGTTATGCACGGCTTGAACACAGACCGCGACATAGGCGCCGTATCCGTTGAGACGGGCAAACCCGACCCCTTGCCCCACTGCTGGCGATCTGTCTGCGCGCCAGCCGAAACGTTGGGCGGCCAGCCGCAGTACGCTCGTGGCTCTCGGATCGTCCAAGTGCGCGAGGCGAAACGCGACGGGATCGACGCTTGCCAGTGCCGCCAGTTCGTCCATGAAGCTCTCGATGGCGAACACGTTGGCGTAAGCGCCCAGGCTGCGCAGCGCCGAGGAACGCAGCGGCGCCCGGCGCACGAAACGGTTGTCCACCATGGCCGGAACGCGATAGTAGGGCTGTGCGTTGTAACTTCCGCCGCCAGCCCAGGTCGTCAGGCTGTCGAGAAACCCCGGCGCGATCGGCGGATCGAGATGCCGGGCTGCCAGCAGGCGCTGTGCGCCACCAGGGCGGGACGAATGTGTGGGGCTGGCAACCACATGCCGCCATTGAGCGATGCGTCCAAGCTCATCGACCGAGCCTTCCAGGCGCATCACCATCGCCGGGCCATAGGGCTCCCAGCGGTGTTCGTCTTCTCGTGACCACTGAACGCGCACCGGCACGCCCGGCAGAGCACGTGCGATCAAGGCGGCGTCGGCGGCTGCATCGTCAGCGCCATTGTGGCCATAGCATCCGGAGCCTTCGAGATGAATGCAGCGAATGGCGCGCGCAGGCAAATCCACGAGTCCAGCCAGAGATGAGCGCAGCGGAAAAACACCCTGGGCATGCGTCCAGACGGTAAGCTGTCCCTGGTTGAACTGCGCCACCGCGCAGCTTGGCCCGATCGAGCCGTGCATACGGTACGGCACTTCGTAAGTCGCCGTGAGCCGCCGCTCTCGGGACAAGTGCCTGGATTCGGGTTTGGGTTCGGGCAGGCCGGCTTCCCGGCGCAGATAGGCGTACAAGTCCTGCGGTTCGGGCAAGCTCGCCGGTTCGCTCCATACGCACGAGGCGCGCAGCGTTTCCAACGCGGCGATGGCCTGTTCCTCGCGCTGCGCCACCACTGCCAGGAAACTGCCATTGCGCAATACCTGCTGCACGCCCGGACATGCTTGTGCCGCAGCCAGATCGGCACGGCGCAATACGGCACCGGGGCTGGGTGGGCGCAGTACGCGCGCATGCAGCATGCCGGACAGGCGAAGATCCTGCACAAAGGCGGGCGCCCCCCTTACCTTGGCCGGAAGATCAGGACGCGGAGCCGGGCGGCCCAGCAGACGGTACTCGTTTGGACGCTTGAGTGTGCCGTGTGCTGACGGCAATGTCCGGACGCCGGCCAGCAACTGCCAATAGTCGGTATTGCGGCCATCTTCGGTTCGCACCGTGCCATCCTCAACGCGCAGGCTGGCAGCGGGTACGCGCCATCGCTGCGCTGCCAATGCCAGCAGCACGGCCCGCGCGTCGGCAGCGGCGCGGCGAACGGCCATACCGGCGCCGCGCATCGACGCACTGGAATCGGTGAAACCCTCGTCGGGCGCGCTGGCGGTATCGACGGGTGCCACCTGGATGCGAGCCATATCCAGGTCGAGTTCCTCGGCCGCAAGCTGAATCACGGCGGCGTAGAGCCCCTGGCCCATCTCAATGCGGCCAAGATGCAGCCGTACCGTGCCGTCGCCGTTCACTTCGATACGGTCATTGAGGGCCTGCGACGGCATGGCTTGCGCGCCGTCCGTGCGACGGCAGGCCGGCGCCAGGATAAGCACGACCAGCGCACCGGTGCTGCTTAGAAATGCGCGGCGCGACCGGCTGGCGCTCATGGCGTCATCCTTGCCGCAGCGCGCTGCACGGCACGGATGATGCGGTGATAGGTGCCGCAACGGCACAGGTGTGCGGCCATCGCCTCGCGGATGTCGCCTTCGTCGGGCCGCGGGCTGCGGTCGAGCAATGCCTTGGCGGCGATCACCATGCCTGCCGTGCAGTAGCCGCACTGCGCGGCCTGTTCGTCGATGAATGCCTGCTGCACCGGGTGCAACCGGCCATTCCTGGCCAGCCCTTCGACCGTTTCGATGCGCAGGCCAACGGCGGCCGACAGCGGCACTACGCAGGATGGAACGTCGCGGCCATCGAGGATGATCTTGCAGGCGCCGCACTGAGCCGCGCCGCAGCCGTACTTGGCGCCGTTGAGTTGCAGGTCGTTGCGCAGCACGTAGAGCAGCGGCGTATCGAGCGCCGCATCGACGACGGCCTCGCGGCCATTGACGTGAATGCGGGTCGGCATGGTGCGTACCTCCTTCTGATAACCCTTGGAATCAGGGGATGGGCGCCAGCACCAGACTGTCGGCACGCAGCAGCGGCAGAAGGATGCGGTTGCGCTTGACATCGAAATGGAAGTCCGCCGCCGGCGCGGCGAGCTTGCCAAAGGGACTCGACACCTGGCCGTCCGGTGTCACTGCATAGACTTCGGCGGTTTCCCAGGACGAGGCGAAAACACGGCCGTCCGGCGCCAGGCCGACGCCATCGACGATCTTGCCGGGCAGCGTGCGGACGTTGCGCTTCTCGCCTTGGTGCGTGAGTTCATAGACCTCGGCCGCGCCGCGCGTGGAGACGAGGAAGTGGCCCGAAGGCAGCGCGGCAATGCCATTGGGCTGGTTGAGTTGGGGAGACTGCGCCACGATGGCAACACGCCGGTCGGTGCCGATGCGGTAGATGAAATCCTTGCCGGTCGGCGTGACGGTGGTGCCTTCCACCAGCAGGGCGCTTTCCGTCCCGACCACCTCCCCTGAAGGCAACGCCGCCAGGCCGTTGAGGAAGGTCGCGCCGGGGATCGGAATATCGCCCTGCGGTTTTCCCGTCGCCAGGTCGAACAGGCGCACGGTGTCGATGTCGGCCGCGTACAGGGTGCGGCCCGCGATCGTGAGGCCCTTGGGCGCATGCAGCGTAGTGCCCGCGGCTGCGCCATCGGCCCATTTCAGTGCCAGCACTTTGCCGTCCGGTGCAATGCGGCTGATGAAACCGTTGCCGTCCTTGTCGGCGATACCGCCATTCATGTTGGAGACGTAGTAAACGTCGTCCACCGTATCGTGAACCACCGATTCCGGCGCGGCCAGGCCCGCGTTCTCGACGGTGATGCGCTCGGCGGCCAGGGCCACGGCCGGCGCCAGCAAGGTCGACGCCAGCCAGATTTTCAGGTTTGGATGCAGGAAAGACATGACGACACTCCTTTGTTCAAATCAACGTTGTCCAGACATTCACGCACTCTTGCCGATGGCGTGCCCGTGCTCCTTGAGCCAGGCATCGTGCAGCCACTTCTCGGTCTTGCGGCGGCCGGGGAATGTGATCCACACGATGTCGCGCTCAAACACCATCGGCCGTTCATCGGCGCCGACGATGACCCAGAACCAGCGGCCATCGGCCAGGTTGCGCGCCTTGACCTTCATGCCGGTCAGCGTCACCGTTTCGGTGCGGCTGTCGCGTTGCACGCGAATGGGTTCATCGTGGGCGTCGATCCAATGAATCTCCATGCGCGGCAGCAGATCAGGGGCGTAGGTTTTCAGGAAGTCGCGCGCCACGGCCTCGGTGCGCTCGCGTGAAGGCAGCGGCTTGCCGGCCAGGTCCAGCGCGATGTTGGCGAAGCCCTTGAGCGTGCCATCGGCCGCCACCACGGTGCTGAAATGCTCGCCTTCCAGGCCCGCGTTGCGGCCATCGCGGCGTTCGTGGCGGGTGAGCCTGACCGTCTCGCCATCGACGGACACCGCGCGGTGGCCGACCTCGCGATGCATGGCTGGAATCAAAACGGCAATGGCGTCTGCGGCGGCGGCGCGGGTCATGGTGTCCGGATCCTGGGAAGTGCTTTGTGCAGTGACTGGCAGTGCCGCGGTGGCAGCGATGACGGCCGATAACAGGGCGATGGCGGATGGCTCGGATTTCATGGCGAAAGTCCTTTCGGGCAAAGAAAAAGAGGATTCACGGAGATGGAGTGCACCGCCCCGAAATCGCGTACATGGCCCCAGCGCCCAGCAACGCAGCCAGCAGCAGGAAGGCGTATTCGACTGGCCAGGCGGCGGTCTGCCGCGCCAGCCACGGCCCCAGGCTGGCACCAACGAACAGCACGAAGGTGTAGAACGCCACGGCCAGACCGCGCAGCGGCGCTTCCGCCATGCCGGCCACCCGCGCGATCAAGCCCGGCACGCTGATACCGATGCCAGCGACGAACATCACGCTGGCGGCAAGCAGCCCATACAAGTGCGCGCCGCCGGCCCAGGCGCATAGGCCGAGCCCAACGGTGGCAATGGTCAGCCCGACCATGACGACGCGCTCGGCGCCCCAGCGTGGCATCACGGCAGCCACGGCCAGCGGCGCCAGAAACCCCGGCAAGGCCAGTTCCCGTGCGGCCAAGGCAGAGATGCCCCGCGCTTGCAGCGCCGGCCCGAGCCGCGCGTCCAGTACGAGGTAGAACGCGACGAAGCACATCAGCAGCAGTAGCGCCGGAGCATAGACGCGGCGCAGTTGCGGATCGGCCAGCAGCCGGCCAAACTGGCGGTATCCACTCGACAATGGGGCATTGGCAGCGCGAGCCGGATCGGCCGGCGTGCACCAGAGCCAGCAGGCGGTCAGGGCAAAGACGGCGGCCAGCGGCAGCGGCGCCGCGCCCATCCCCCATCGCCCCGCGACCGACGCGCCATAGACTTGCCCGAGCAGCCCGGCCGACAAGAATGCCGTGCTCAACCACGCGACGCTCCACACCCGCTGGCGCGGCGTGCCGCGCTCGGCGAGGTAGGCGATGACCACCGGCGGAAAAGCGGCAGCAGCCAGCCCCTGCACGGCGCGGCCGGCCAACAGTAGCGGCGCCGACTTGGCTGCGGCCAGCAGCGCAGTGACCAGGGCCAGTGCCGTCAATCCGTACACCATGACGCGACGGCGGCCCAGCCGATCGGACAGCGGGCCGAAAACCAGGAAGCCCGAGGCATAGGCCAGTCCGAAGACGCTGATGATGCCCGTTGCCGCAGCGCCAAGGCCGTGGGCCTGCGCCAGTTGCGGCAGGATCGGCAAAGGCAGGTACAGCAGGGACACCACGGCTAATGCGCAGGCCACCAGCAAGGCACGCAAGGCGAAAGACGGCAGGTACTGAGATTGCATGAGGTCCCCAAATAGACAGCAAGCTACATAAATTCTTAAAAAAAACGTCAGCCCGCTTCGTTCGTTCCGCCAGGCAGCAGCCCGGCCTTGTTGAGCTTGAACATGAGCTGGTTGAGCATCTGGCGTTCTCCGGCGTTGAAGTGGCGCATCAGCTTTGCCACCCAGGCATAGTGGCTGGGCAGCGCCTTGCCGAGCATGTCGTCGCCGGTCGGCGCAAGCTTCACCAGCCGTGCCCGTGCGTCCGCCGGATCAATGTCGCGGCTGCACAGACCCGCGCCCACCATGCGGTCAATCACCCGCGTCATGGTCTGCGAAGTCACCGACACGCCTTCGGCCAGCGCGCCTACGCTCAATCCGTCCGGGTTGCGCTTGAGCAGCAACAGCACGAAGAACTGGGTCTGCGACAGGCCGCAGGCACGCGCCAGATTGGCCTCGAACGCCGCCAGCATTTCCTGAGTCGCCGACGCCCAGATCAGCCACGTCTGAAGCCCCTTCACGTCGGGATTGCCGTAGAGCGACCCGAAGGCTTCCAAGGTGTCATAGCTGGGCAAGTCTTTAAGCTCGAACATCGGCATGCGTCCTCCTTTCGATAAATGTAGCTGGCTACATATTACCTGTCAACCTCAATGTCTGAGTGCCATCGCACTGGACGAATCCATCAGGACTTCGGCGGTGTTCCCGATAGCGTGTCTGCCCGCCTGCGTCGGCTGCGCACTGCGGCTGGTGCGAACGAACAACTACTAGATGTAGTGACCGCAGCTAGACCCAAGATTGCCGTCTTACCGCAACCCCACCATTCGATAGGTTGCTTCACGCGCTCAGAACCTGTTCAAAGTCTCCGCATGGATCCGCATGGCAACGCCATGCCCTGTGAGTTGCGGCTGAAATGCTACGTCTGCGGCGTTGCAAAGCCTCGCCGGGCCACCAGCCCGGCTGCGTTTTGCGCCTTGCAGCCACAACCTTTCAACCACAACGGCTCTCATACCAAGACTTTGAACAGATTCTCAAGGCATAGTGGTTCGAACTTGCACGAGAGCTGTCACGGGTTTGCCATCGATCAGCACGGGCTGGTGGTGGTCGTCGGCCAATAGCACGCCGATCACATGCTCGCCTGTTGGCACGGCGCAAGCGCCAAAGTTGGCCTTGATTAGCGGTCCGCCGAAGTCGCTATTCATGCTGTTGTAGGGGCGGCCCGGTAGATTGCAACTGTCCCCTTGTGGGTCGATTTTCATATGGACGTGCCCGCAACGCTTGTCGCTGCCACACTGGCCAGCAGCCAGCAGCTTGAAATTGCTTTCCACCAGCACGCCGATGGCACGCTCTCCATCCGCGTTCAGGGGTACGGTGGCGCCCGAGGGCGGCCAAACAATCTTCAGCGTAGCCGGCTCAGTCTGCGCCGTAACAGGTCCGGCAAGGTTGACACAAAGCGAGGCCACGCTGGCCCGAAACGCCGCTTTTAGGAAAGAAGAGCTGAAACGCATGACGAACTCCAGAAAAATTTGTTGATGACCCATGCAATGTAATCAATGAATACATCGCATGGGCAGCTTACACTGAAATGATCGGTGATTACATTTCCCATGAGCCCTCTCCAGGCATGCCCCACTCTCCTCCACTCAAACCACGCGCTCAGTCCACGCGCAAGAACTACCACCATGGGCATTTACGCGAAGCTTTGATTGAGGCTGCCGTACAGCTGATCGAGGAGCAGGGAGTGGATAAGCTCAGCGTGCGCGAAGCCGCCAAGCGTGCAGGCGTGTCGCCAGGGGCGCCTTTCCGTCATTTCGCTACGCGCACAGCGCTGCTCACCGCAGTCGCCGAGCAGGCGGCTGAGCATCTGCGTACGCAGGTGCAAGGCGCCTTGCGAACTGTCGAAAAGCAGCCGCCACTGGTACGTCTCGCAGCCATTGGACATGCTTACCTGGGCTGGGCAAGTGCGCACCCGACACACTTTCGCGTTGTCAGCGAGCGCCCGTTGATCGACTATGAAAGTTCCGAAACGTTGACACGCAGCAATGCTGCGATCCGCGAAGTGATGGAGCAGCTGCTAGCTGAAGCCTTCAAGGACCACATGGACTTACGGAGCCAAGGACTAGCGAAAATCGCGGCGCGTGCTTTGGTCTATGGGCTGGCGCGCATGTCCGTAGACGGTCACTTCCCTGAATGGGGCGAGCCGCAGCGCGCGACGGAACAGACAATGACAGATACTCTCGATTTTTTCATCGCGCTTCTGGCGATACCGACCACTCGCTGACCGTTGGCCACCGGGCGAGATTCCAGGCCGATTTCCGCCGCAATGTCCTTGGCGGCCTGCGCCAGTTCCCGGTTGCGCAGCATGCCTAGCAGGTTGCGAGCCAGGATGACTCGCTGGCCGCACTTACTCGACCGGGCCCTGTTCGCTCGATCATGGATCAATCCTGCGCTGCGGTAGCGAGCACGAGCAGCGGCAGCATCGCTTCGGCCACGCCCTTGGCCGACGCCGGGTTCTGGCCCGTCACCAGCCGCTCGCTCGTCACCACCTGCGCCTGGAAGTTCGGCGCGGGAAGGTGGCGGGCACCGCGTTCCTGCAAGGCATCGGCCAGCAGAAGCGGCACGGTGTCGTACAGGCCGACCGTGCGTTCTTCATCGTTGGTGAAGGCCGACACGTTCTTCCCATCGACCAGATAGCGGCCATCCGACATCTTGAGGTTCACCAGCCCGGCCGGGCCATGGCAGACTGCCGCGACCACGCCGCCGCGCTCGTAGATGCGCGCGGCAATCGCGGCCAGCTCGGCGCTATCGGGGAAGTCCCACATGGTCGCGTGGCCCCCGGCATAGAAGATCGCGGCATAGGCGTCGGCATCGACCTGGGACGGTGCCAGCGTGGTTTCGGTGGCGCCGCGCAGGGTTGCATCGTTCCAGAACGCGGCATTGACCGGATCGTCCAGATCAAGGCCATCGACGTGTGTTTTTCCTCCTTTGGGGCTGACGAAATCGACGGCATAGCCGGCATCGGCCAGCACCCGGTGCGGATGCGTGACCTCGGAGAGATAGAAGCCGCTGGGCGCTGCATCGGCGGCGTCGGCCGGCCCCTTGCGGTCGTGGCTGGTGAGGACGAAAAGAATGCGCTGGGTCATCGGAAGCTCCTGATGGAAATGGAGCGTTTCATTCTGGCGGGCTTGGTATATTCTTTAAATGACCCAAATAGACAAACACTTTCTACGAAATAAACCAAATTTCCCTGCGTAACTGCGATTACTTGACCGTCGTGATGGCGCTGACTCGCGATATCGCACCCTTGACCTGCACCCACCCGGCCGCGAATCCGTTAGCGGTTCGCCAATCCAGTTGACGAACACAATGCCGATGTTCGCCGCCAACACATTGATGGTCGGCGCGATGTCCTCCGTGCCCACTCGATCGTGCAAAGCTGATTGCGGGTTTGCCGAAGCACGGGTAGTGCTTGAAACGATGCTGAAAGCGCACGCCGCATACGCGGTCGTGCTACAGGCTGGCCACGCCGCCATCGACCAGCAGTTCCGTGCCGACGACGAAGCGCGATTCGTCGGAGGCCAGGAAAACGGCCGCCTTCGCCAGTTCCCACGGCGTGCCCATGCGGCCGATGGGTACCAGCTTGCGGATGTCATCCTGCATGGCGCGTTGCTGTTCCGGGGACAGCCCCAGCTTGCCGAGGGCCGGGGTTTCGGTCGGGCCTGGGCTCAAGCCGTTGACCCGCACGCCGCGATCCGCCAGCTCCGCCGAAAGCGTGCGCGCCAGCGACAGCAGGCCAGCCTTGCTGGCGGCATAGGCGCTGCTCTGCGGCAGCCCGATATGGGCACTGCTCGATCCGCACAGGATCACCGACGCCGGATCGGCCAGCAGCGGCAACAGGGACTGGATCAGGAAGAACGGCCCCTTGAGGTTGATCGCCATGAGCCGATCCCACGTCGTCTCGTCCCAGTCCTGTAGCGGCCGATGGGTGACGTCGCCGGCGTTGGCATACAGCACGTCGAGGCGCGGCCATTGCTGTGCAAGCGCCTGCGCCAGATCGTGCTGGGCGCCGATGTCGCCGGCATCGCAGCGGATCGCCAGCGCGGCGCTGCCCAGCTCTACTCTTGCGCGCTCCAGCGCGCGCTCATCGCGGCCGGTGATGGCGACCGTCGCGCCCTCGGCCAGGAATTGCCGCGCCGTCTCCAGGCCGATGCCGCTGGTGCCGCCCGTGACCAGGGCGAATTTGTCTTGCAGTCGTTTCATGCGTGCTCCCGTGATTCGATTGGAAAGCCGCATTGTTTTCTCAATGGTATCCTTTGCATAGTAGGCACCTATTGGATACCAAGGAGGTCATTGGATCGCCATGCCGCATCACATTCCCGCAGCCCCTCCATCTTCTCCACCATCGGGCACGATCGAACCGTGCCCGATGGTGAGTTTCGTCAATCTGGTGTCGGGCAAATGGGCCATTCCGATCCTCTACCGCCTGATCGTGATCGGCGTAGCTGTCCGTTTCAGCGAGCTACAACGCGCCATCGCACCGATCACGCAGAAGGAGTTGACGCGACAACTGCGCCTGTTCGAGCGGCGAGGACTGGTCCGGCGCCAGGTGTATGCCGAGGTGCCGCCGCGCGTGGAGTACCAGATCACCGCGCTGGGCCAGTCATTACGGCCGACGCTGGATTCGCTCGCCGACTGGATGCGAACGCATGGCGAGGCACTGGCCGGGGACGATTGACCCCGCTGCGGCTTGCCGATTTTGGATCGTCATTCTGGTGATTTCGGGCTATCCTTTGAATCACCAGAATCGACAAACACTTTCTACGAAACGACCCAAATGGCCCTGCGCAACCTCGATGACCTGGCGGTGTTCGTGCATGTGGTGGAGCGCGAGAGCTTCTCCGCCGCTGCGCGCGCCCTGCACCTGGCGCCCAAGACCGTGAGCAAGCAGATCGCCCGGTTGGAACAGGCGCTGGGCACCACGCTGTTCGAGCGCAACACCCGCAACCTGCGCATCACCGACGAAGGCCGCGCCATCGCCGAACGCGCGCGCGTGGCGCTGGGCGTGCTGGAAGAAGTGCAGGAACTGGCGAGCAGCGGCAGCCAGGAACTGCGCGGCGTCATCCGCCTGACCGCGCCCACACCTTTCGGCCGCAAGTTCGTCGCCCCGGCAATCCATGACTTCTGCCGCCTGCATCCCAAGGTCGGTTTCGACCTGCGCCTGTCCGATCAGGTGCAGGATCTGTATGGCGGCGACCTGGACTTGGCGATCCGCATGGGTGAACTGGCCGATTCGCGGCTGGTGGCGCGGCGCGTAGCCGGCAACCGGCGCGTCCTGGCGGCTTCGCCCGTCTATCTGAAATCGCATGGCCGGCCCGAAACGCCCGAAGACCTGGCCCGGCACAACTGCCTGGTGTTCGCTTATCCCGGCTTGCTGCAAAACACCTGGCCGCTGCGCAAGGGGCGTCGGGAAAAACCCGTCACCGTCAGCGGCACGCTGTGCAGCGACAGCGGCGACGTGCTGCATGCGTGGTGCCTGGCCGGCTTGGGCATCTCGCTGCGCGAAACCTGGGACATCCACGAGGAACTGCGCGACGGGCGGCTGGTACGCGTGCTGCCGGAATGGGAGGCCACGCCCTCGAAGATCAGCATCCTGCGGGCGCGGCGCGAACCCGTGCCGCGTCGGCTGACGGCGTTCAGCGATTTCCTGGTGGAGCGTTGGCGGCAGGCGCCGTGGGACACCATCTAACGCTCTCCCGGTGCGGGACATGACGGCATGCACACGGGCCGAGCACCAAGCCATCGTTTCCGAGCATTCGGCAAGAGGCGCGGCAGGCAGAGTCATGGGAACTGATGTGGACAGGCGCTATGGGCGCCTTCAAACACTGCCGATGTGCCGCAGCTTGTCCGGGTTTCTGGTGATGAAGATGCCAACGATCTTTTCTTCCTCAATTTGCAAAGCGGTGGTCTGAACGATTCCTCCCCCCTCGATGCTGACAAAGCCCGGAAGTCCATCAATCACAACATAGCGGACCAGCGAGGACGGCGACTCAATGAACGCCCGCGCAAGCGCTGCGTGCCGTGCCATGACTTGTGCAATGCCGATCAACGGATGCAGCGAGGCAGGAACCTTGCCTCCGCCATCGGTGCAAGCCATCACATCGGCTCTGAGAAGAGACCGCAGGCTGTCCAGGTCGCCATTTCTGGACGCCATGAAAAATGCGGCGGCGATTTCCAAGCCATGCTCCTTCGTCACGGGAAAGCGCGGACGGGCTGACTGGATGTGGTCACGAGCACGGCTCGCGAGCTTTCGACATGCCGCCGTGTCGCGATTCAGGGCATCGGCAATGTCATCGAATCCGATGCCGAATACGTCATGCAGAAGAAACGCCGCCCGCTCCAATGGAGAGAGGCGCTCCAATACCATCATGAGTGGCAGCGTCATATCGTCGATTGACTCCATCTCGTCGGCTTCGACGATGGGCTCCGGCAACCATGGCCCGATGTAGGTCTCGCGCCTGCGCCGAGCGGATTTCAGCTCGTTGAGGCAAAGCCTGGTCACGATGGTGCGCAGCAACGCCGCTGGCTGGCGCACCGCATCCCGGTCTGTCACCAGCCAGCGCAGATAAGCATCTTGAACGACATCCTCCGCATCCGCGACCGAGCCCAGCATGCGATACGCAAGACGGACAAGGCGAGGACGGATCTCGGTGAACGTCGGGTCAGAAAGGATGTCGCTCATGGCTGCATCTGTGCGCTACGCTGCATGCACCGCGTTGACCTTGTAGAGGCTTGGCGCGACCGATTTCGCGAGGCCGGCAAACTGCTTGAGTTGCGCCTGTGTCTGCGCCTTCGCCATGAATGCTTCGAAATGCTCCTTTGATGCCCATTGGGCATAGTTCACCACCTTCTTGCCATCAAGGCTACTGTGGATGCTGACCGATACGAAGCCGGGTTGGTGGCGGATGGTGTGCTCGGTCGATTCCGCAAGCGCCTTCACCAATGCAGCCTGATGGTCAGGTTCTACCTCGTAGACGTTTATCAGCGTCAGGTACGCCGCCGTTGGGTCGATCGTTGCCAGCTGTTTGCCAGTCATGGTTTCTCCTCTGAGTTGGGTTGTGACGATGGTGGCCGCGAAAGAAGCCACCTGAGACATGACAAGACAACCCGCAAAAACGTGACATGGTCGGCCAATGAGCATGGCTTGAGCACGCAACGCCGGCACAGAAGCGCCATCACGGCGCCCTTCAAACGATGGCCAGAATTTCAGGTAGCGGCTTGCGTGGTTTCTGTGGCCAATTGCCGGTTGCCGGATGACCGATGGCGACAATCACCACGGGCAATTCAGATGGGCCCAACCCAAACGCCTGAGCCACCTGTGCTGCATCAAAGCCACCCATCGCGCATGAACCCAGCCCCATGCCCTGCGCGGCCAGCATCAGGGTCATGGCAGCCAGGGAAGCCGAGCGCACAGCCTCGTCACGCTGCAAGACTGCGTCATTTTCATGGGACGCGCTGGCCTGCGCGACCCACGCATCGACCACCCGCTGGGCCATGACGTGGGCTTCTACGCTGGGCTGCAGAGCCGCCCTCAATTGCCGATGCGCTGCCAGCGTGCCGCAGATGATGAAAGTCACGGAAGCATCGACAACCTTCTGCTGCCCGAAGGCAGCCGCCTTCAACCGCACTTTGGCGTCTTGCGAGCGCACGGCGATGAAGCGCCAGTTCTGCAAGTTATAGGCAGACGGAGCCCTTGTCGCCAGGTCAACCAGCTTTGCAATGGCACCATCATCCAGCGGAAGATTGGGCTGAAAGTCATTGACCGATGTTCGAGTCTCGATGGTGCTTCGTATGGAAGTATTCATGCCATTACCGATGGAAAGTAAGAGGTTTGAAGGGGCGCAGTCACTTGCTACGCGGCGTCGTCCACTGCACGGCGAAGACACTGGTCAGCACCATCGCCAGTCCGAAAAGTGCCCCTCCCGTGATCGACTGCGAGAGCAGCGCCCAGCCCAGTACCACGGCGGTGAGCGGACTTAGCAATCCCAGGGATGCCACTGCGACGGTCGGCAGGCGGGCCACGCCACGGAACCAGAGCGCATAGGCAAGCAAGGCCCCGGCCAGGCTGAGGTAGGCGTAGGCAACCCATTGCAAACGCGCCAAGGGCGGCAGCGGCGCGTCGGCCAGCCACGCGACGGGCGCGAGCATCAATCCGCCGATGACCAATTGCCAGCCAGTCAGCGGCAACAAGGGCAGATCCAATTGCCAGCGACGTGTCAGCCACACGCCGCTGGCCATGCACGCCGCACCCAACAATGCTGCGGCTACCCCTACAGGATCGAACACCGTCTGCGGCGACAGCAGCAGAATCGCCATTCCCAGAACGCCCGCTAGCGCCGCCCACAGCGTGGTTTGCGCTGGCGATCGGCCATCCACAGCCCAGGCCAGCACCATGACCAGCAACGGCTGGATCGCGCTGAGCACGGCCGCCAATCCGCCAGGCAGGCGATAGGCCGCCACGAACAACAGCGCCTGGAAGATGCCAATGTTCAACGCGCCAAGCACCAGCAAACGCCACCAGTCCCGCCGGGCAGGCATCTGGCGCGTGAACAGAAGCAGCAGCAGACCCGCGGGCAAGGTCCGGATGAGCGCAGCCGTGAAAGGCCGATCGGGAGGCAGCAGTTCCGACGCCACGATGTAGGTGGAGCCCCAGATCGCCGGGGCCACCGCGGTGAGGATGACATCGCGCCAGTAGGGCAATGCGCTTGCAGTCGACATGATCTTGCCACTTGTCTTTAATTCAAGACAATAGGATTGTGTCGATCAATTATCTTGAAGTCAAGACATATGAAGAAAGCCAGTCAACGCCCACCCGATGCGGTGGACGCCATCCTCGACCAGTGGGCGCAAGCGCGGCCCGATCTCGATGCCAGCCCGATGGGGCCGATCGGGCGCATCAAGCGCTGCGCTGCGTTGTTGGAACAGCGCCTGGAATCCCGCTTCGCCGAATTTGACTTGAGCCTCTGGGAGTTCGACATGCTGGCCGCGCTGCGGCGCGCTGGCGCCCCGTACCGCCTGAGTCCGACCGAGTTGTTCTCCACCTTGATGGTGACCTCCGGCACGATGACCCATCGGCTCAAGGGCCTGGAGGCCAAGGGCTGGATCGAGCGCGTGCCCAACGCGCAGGATGCGCGCAGCATGCTTGTGCAGCTGACGCGCAAAGGCCGCACACTGATCGACCGTGCCGTGGAGGCGCACCTCGACAACGAGCGCCGGATTTTGTCCGCTCTGCCAGCGGCGGCGCTGGAAGAGTTGGACATGCGCCTATCCGAGTTGCTGCGGAGTCTGGATGCGCCTGCGAACCGCGCCGCTTCTGGGAACAGGTAGCGAATCATCCACCCGAAGGGCCGCATTGCCGTCCAGCCATCCAGGACACGCCGCTGCGGCGCACCGTGGCGACGATCTGCTGCCCCTAGCCGCTGCTCCATCATTTGCAATGCCGCCATGCGATGAAGACGCCCTTTTCCATGCGAGTTACGTGCGAGACACCACACCGGCCTATTGACCCCATCAGGCTTTCCACACACCTGTCCGGCCTCGGAAAAGCTTGGCAGTGAACGTTCCCATGCTTTCCCCAGCTAAGCCGCATGACCCCTTCTTCGCCTGCTTTGGCGGCTCCATTCGACATGCCCGTAAGCACGTGGTCAAAGTCTCGACACGCTTGCCGACATGCCAGAAAAATCGTGGCGTCCACCTGGCGAGACTATGAACACGCTCTCAAAACAGGCTGCTAAAGTAGCGCCATGGACAACAAGCAATTGATCGAACGATCGGTCGCGCTCAAGGAGCGCGCCGAGGGTTTCTGGCTGGTGCGGGCCGTGCAGTCCTGGATGGCCGCCGACGGCATGCGCATGAGCGCAGCCATGGCGTTCTATGCCATGCTGAGCCTGGCGCCGCTGCTGGTGCTGGTGGTGGCCGGGCTGGGCTGGTGGCTGGACCGATCCACCGTCGAGAGCACCCTGATCAATCAGGTCCAGGCCGTCACCGGCGAGCGCGCCGCCAGCGTGGTACGGCAGGCGCTCAGCAGTGCCACCACCAAATCGGAAGGCATCATCGCCTCGCTGATCGCCTTTGGCGTGCTGCTGTCGGCGGCCACCGGAGTGTTCGTGGCCCTGCAGGATGCGCTCAAGGCGATCTGGGGTTCCAACACCGAGATCCAGCGGCCCTGGTGGTGGATTCTGGTGGTGCGTCTGCGCGGCGTCGGCTACATGCTGGTGCTCGGCGGCCTGCTGTTCGCCTCGCTCGTGATGTCGGCGGTGCTCAAGGTGGTGGCTTCCTGGCTCGACGGCGTGCTGACCAATCCGTGGTTCTGGTCGCTGCTCAACGAAACGGTATCGTTCCTGTTCGTGGTGCTGCTTTTTACAGGGCTGATGCGCATCAGCGATGGCCCCAAGCCCTCGCTGCGCTATCTGGTGGTGGGCGGGATGATGGGCGCCGTGCTGTTCATCATCGGCAAGCACGTGATGGCCATGTACCTCTCGGGCGCCGCCGTGGTGTCGGCCTATGGCGCCGCCGGATCGCTGGTGGCGCTGCTGATGTGGCTGTACTTCTCCAGCGCCATCCTGCTGCTGTCGGCCAGCTTTGCCAAGGCGCTGGCCGATTCCCGCGAGCCGCCAGAAACCGAAGCAGCCACTGCACCGGAGCCGGCGCCGCCTGCCGCAGGCGGCAGCCACTGACCGGCCGCCTTACACCGGAATTGGCTTACTTGGTGCCAAAGATGCGGTCCCCCGCATCGCCCAGGCCGGGCAGGATGTAGCCGTGGTCGTTGAGCTCGCGGTCCACCGCCGCCGTGTAGATCTGCACGTCGGGATGGGCCTGCTGCAGGGTCTTCACACCTTCTGGCGCGGCCAGCAGGCACATGAACTTGATCGAGCGCGGCCCCAGTGCCTTGACGCGATTGACAGCGGCCACCACCGAGTTGCCGGTGGCCAGCATCGGATCGACCAGGATCACGTCGCGCTCGGCCACTTCCGAGGGCATCTTGAAATAGTATTCGACCGCCTGCAGGGTTTCGGGATCGCGATAGAGGCCGATGTGGCCCACGCGCGCGCCGGGCACCACATTGAGCACGCCGTCGAGGATACCGCCACCGGCACGCAGGATCGACACCAGCACCAGCTTCTTGCCGTCGATGACGGGTGCGAGCATGGTCTCCATCGGGGTTTCGATCTCGATGTGCTGCACCGGCATGTCGCGGGTGACCTCATAAGCCATCAGGGTGCTCAGCTCGTTGAGCAGACGGCGGAAACTGTTGGTGCTGGTGTCCTTCTTGCGCATCAGGGTCAGCTTGTGCTGCACCAGCGGATGGTCGATGACGTGCAAGGTATCGTGATGTTGGGTCATTGTCGGGAATGTTCAGGCTGCCATCCAGGCAGGCGCATGGGCATGGGCATGGGCATGGCATGACCACGGCCGTCGTCCTTCATGCGGGCCGCGATGGCAAGGTTGGAGACAGCCGCAATTCTACGGAGGCCGCAGCGGCCGATGCGGCTGTGCCACACCCTGGCGGCTGTTTTTTGCAGCCAGCGCCGAACACCGCGCGGCGCGCGCGGCCGGATCAGTACAGCAGCAGGCTGAACCAATACGCCAGCGCAGCCACGAAGGCACTGGCCGGAATGGTCAGGATCCAGGCCCAGACGATGTTGCCGGCGACGCCCCAGCGCACTGCACTGGCGCGCTGCGTGGAGCCGACGCCGACGATGGCTCCGGTGATGGTGTGCGTGGTCGAGACCGGAATGCCCATCACGGTGGCGATGAACAGCGTCATCGCGCCGCCGGATTCGGCGCAGAAGCCGCCCACCGGCTTGAGCTTGGTGATCTTCTGTCCCATGGTCTTGACGATGCGCCAGCCACCGAACATGGTGCCCATGGCAATGGCCATGTAGCAGGAGAGGATGACCCACAGCGGCGGCGCCTCGGCACCGGAATCCAGATAGCCGGTGGCCACCAGCAGCAGCCAGACGATGCCGATGGTCTTCTGCGCGTCGTTGCCGCCGTGACCCAGGCTGTAGGCGCCGGCCGATACCAGCTGCAGACGGCGGAACCACTGGTCCACGCGACCGGGCCGGCTGCGCCGACAGATCCAGGCCACCGCCACCATCATCAGCGAGCCCAGCAGGTAACCCAGCAGCGGCGAGACGAAGATGAAGGCCACCACCTTGAGGATGCCCGACACCACCAGCCCGGAGGTGCCGACCTTGGCCACCACGGCACCGACGATGCCGCCGATCAACGCGTGCGAGGAACTGCTCGGGATGCCGTAGTACCAGGTCAGCAGGTTCCAGGCGATCGCCCCGACCAGCGCGCCGAACACCACATGGGTGTCCACCACCTCCGGGGTGACGATGCCCTTGCCAACCGTGGCGGCGACGCTGAGGTGGAAGATGAAGATGGCGATGAAATTGAAGAAGGCCGCGAACACCACCGCCTGGGTGGGCCGCAGCACGCCGGTGGAGACCACGGTGGCAATGGAGTTGGCCGCATCATGAAAACCGTTCATGAAGTCGAACACCAGCGCCAGCAGCACCAGCAGGATCACGACCCAGAGGGCCGCCTGTACCGTAACCATGATTGAGGGTCCGCCTGTGGGTTGTTGTGCTTGCGGGTTGTGACGGATCCGTCAGGAATTCTCAAGGACGATGCCCTCGATGATGTTGGCGACGTCCTCGCAGCGGTCGCTGATGGTCTCGAGCAATTCGTAGATGGCCTTGAGCTTGATGAGCTCGCGCACGTCCTGCTCCTCGCGGAACAGCGCGCTCATGGCCGAACGCAGCACGCGGTCGGCATCGTCCTCGAGCTTGTCGATCTCCTCGCAGGTCTTGAGCGCCGCCTCGGCCACCGTGCCGTCGGCGATCTTGTCGAGCGTGCCCACGGCCGAGCGCACGCGCTCGCAGCAGCGCATGCTCAGGTCGGCAAAGCGGTGCATGGCCTCGGTGATGGTCTGCACGTCATACAGCACCAGGGTTTCTGCCACGTCCTGGATCAGGTCGGCCACATCGTCCATGGTGTTGATCAGACTGTGGATCTGCTCGCGGTCGATCGGCGTGATGAAGGTCTGGTGAATGGTCTTGTTGACCAGCACGGTGATGGTGTCGGCCGCGCTCTCGGCCTCGTCCACCGCCAGGGTGTACTTCTCGCGCAGCAGGGGATCGGCATAGTGCTTGATCAGCTGGTTCAGCGCCTCGGCCGCCTCGACGATACGGTCGGCGTGCTGGTTGAACAGCACAAAAAAATTGCCCTCGCGTGGCAACAGTTTCCCAAACAGCATGCGAAATCCTTCGGTATTGGATGGTCGTCATATTAACGACACAAAATTGTAAAAGAACTTGCCTGCATCGCCGGCCTGGATGCCCCAAACCGTGTCGGCTGTGGTTTTCATGTGGCGTCATATATCGATTTGAAATTAGCAAACCACAAACAAATCGTTTTCCATATATCTCTGCTTGCATAAAGTCACGGCTTCACCGAGGCCTGCTGGCATGTTCAAGCTGCCGGGGTGCCTCATCCAGTCAAACAGAGATGGCCTTCCCCCAATGCGGCAGGCCACGAGGAGAAGCCCATGACCATCCGTTGGAACCCGCTGCGCTGGAGCGCCCTGTTCAAGCGCAATACCGGCGGGCACGCCGCCCACCACCACCGGCAGCGCCGGTTGGTGGTCTGGAGCGCCGCCGCCAGCATCCTCGCCAGTGGCCTGGCACTGCCGGGTCTGGCCCAGGCTGCCGAAGGCAAGATCCGCATCGCCCAGCAGTTCGGTATCGTCTACCTGCTCATCAACGTGGCGCAGGAGCAGCAGTTGATCGAGAAGCACGGCAAGGCCGCCGGCGTGGACATCGATGTGGAGTACCTGCGGCTTTCGGGCGGCGCGGCCGTCAACGACGCGCTGCTGTCGGGCTCGATCGACATCGCCGGCGCCGGCGTCGGCCCGCTCTTCACGATCTGGGACCGCACCAAGGGCCGCCACAACGTCAAGGGCGTGGCCTCGCTGGGCAACTTCCCGTACTATCTGGTGAGCATCAACCCGGATGTGAAGACCATTGCCGACTTCAGCGACAAGGACCGCATCGCGGTGCCGGCGGTAACGGTGTCGGTGCAGTCGCGCATCCTGCAGCTGGCCTCGGCCAAGTTGTGGGGCGACGAGCAGTTCAACCGCCTCGACAAGCTGCAGGTCCAACTGCCGCACCCCGAAGCCACCGCGGCACTGATCAGCGGCGGCACCGAGGTCAACGCACATTTCGGCAACCCGCCGTTTTCCGAGCAGATCCTGGCGAACAACCCGAATGCCCACATCGTGCTCAATTCCTACGAAGCGCTGGGCGGCCCGGCCTCAGCGACGGTGCTCTATGCCACCGAGAAGTTCCGCAACGAAAGCCCGAAGACTTACAAGGCCTTCGTCGACGCCCTGGGCGAGGCGGCCGAGTTCATCACGAAGAACCCGGAGGAAGCGGCCGACATCTTCATCCGCGTGACCGACTCCAAGACCGACCGCGGCCTGATCCTGCAGGTGCTCAAGAACCCCGAGGTGACGTTCACCACCACGCCGCACAACACGCTGCAGTTGGGTGAGTTCCTGCACCGCGTCGGCGCGATCAAGAACAAGCCCGAGCGCCTGACGGACTACTTCTTCGACGACGCCCACATCCAGGGTGGCAGCTGAACCATGAGCCTGACGACTAGCACGCCCGCCGGCCCTGCGCGGGCAGGAGAGGGCACGCGCTCGGCGCAACCCGGGCCGCTGTTGCAGGTCAGCGGCGTGACCCTCGAGTACGCCACGCCCAGCCACGTGGTGCGTGCCACGCACCAGGTCAGCTTCGATGTGCATGCGGCCGACCGCTACGTGCTGCTGGGCCCCTCGGGCTGCGGCAAGTCCACGCTGCTCAAGGCCATCGCAGGCTTCATCGCGCCCACCGAGGGCGAGATGCGCCTGGACGGCCAGCGCATCCACCAGCCCGGCCCCGACCGCGTGGTGGTGTTCCAGGAGTTCGACCAGCTCGCGCCCTGGAAGACCGTGCTGCAGAACGTCACCTTCGCGTTGCTGGCATCGCGGCGCATGGGCAAGGCCGAAGCCACCGAACGCGCCCTGCACTACCTCGACAAGGTGGGCCTGGCCCGCTTCGTCAATGCCTATCCGCACACCCTGTCTGGCGGCATGAAGCAGCGCGTGGCGATTGCCCGCGCGCTGGCCATGCAGCCACGCATCCTGCTGATGGACGAGCCCTTTGCCGCCCTGGACGCCCTGACGCGCCGCAAGATGCAGGAAGAGCTGCTGCAGCTGTGGGACGAGGTGCGCTTCACGCTGGTCTTCATCACCCACTCGATCGAGGAAGCCATGGTGGTGGGCAACCGCATCCTGCTGCTCTCGCCGCATCCCGGCCGGGTGCGCGCCGAGATCAACAGCCACCAGTTCGACCTGCATGGCGGCGGTGGCGCGCAGTTCCAGCGCACCGCGCGGCGCATCCACCAGCTGCTGTTCGACGAGCAGCATCCGCAGCCGGGCGATGAGGCCGAACAAAACAATGTCTTCTGGCTGCGGCCCAATGCCGACGGCTATTTCAACATCTCGGTATGAGCACGCACACGCCCCATCACCCGCCCGTCCCCGGTCATGGCGACCATGCGGTGCCGCCGGTGCGGCCCGAATACGAGCTGGAACTGGCCCCCTTCACCGATGCGCCCGTGGTGCGCCACCGCTCCATCGCCAGTCGGCTCTGGCAGCAGACCTGGCTGCGCAAGGGCCTGATTCTGCTGGCACTGGCATTGCTGTGGGAGCTTGCCGGGCGCATCGCCGACAACGACTTGCTGCTGCCGACCTTCCTGCAGACCGCGCAGGCATTCTGGCAGGGCCTGGCAAGCGGCGAACTGCTGGTGCGCGTGGGCACCTCGCTGAAGGTGCTGCTGCAGGGCTACCTGGTGGGCGTGCTGGCGGCCTTCGCCCTCACCTCGCTGGCCGTCTCGACCCAGCTCGGGCGCGACCTGCTCTCGACGCTGACAGCCATGTTCAACCCGCTGCCGGCCATCGCGCTGCTGCCGCTGGCGCTGCTGTGGTTCGGCCTGGGCGACAAGAGTCTGATCTTCGTGCTGGTGCACTCGGTGCTGTGGCCGCTGGCCCTCTCGACCTACACCGGCTTCCTGTCGGTACCGAACACGCTGCGCATGGTGGGCCACAACTACGGACTGCGGGGCTTTCGCTACATCTTCCAGATCCTCGTGCCGGCGGCCCTGCCGGCCATTCTCTCGGGCCTGCGGCTGGGCTGGGCCTTTGCCTGGCGCACGCTGATCGCCGCCGAGCTGGTGTTCGGCAGCAGCTCGGGCAATGGCGGGCTGGGCTGGTACATCTTCCAGAACCGCAACGAGCTCTACACCGACCGCGTGTTCGCCGGCCTGGCCATGGTCATCCTGCTGGGCCTGCTGGTCGAGAATCTGGTCTTCAACACGCTCGAACGCGTCACCGTCAGGCGCTGGGGCGTGCAAAAATGACACGGCTTTCCATTTGTTGACCGACCTCGTCCGGCCTGTGCGCCCGGGCTTTCCCCTCTTGAGACCATCACCATGCATCTGAGCCGCTTTCCCCGCGTCAAACTCACCCAGGCGCCCACGCCGCTGCAGCCCCTCGCGCGCCTGACGGCGTTGCTGGGCGGGCCCAATCTCTACATCAAGCGCGATGACAACACTGGCCTGGCGCTGGGCGGCAACAAGACCCGCAAGCTGGAGTTCCTGATCGGCGAAGCGCTGGCCAGGAAGGCCACGCACATCGTCACGCAAGGCGCCGTGCAGTCCAACCACGTGCGCCAGACGGTGGCCGCCGCGGCCCTTCATGGCCTCAAGGCCACCGTGCTGCTCGAGGAGCGCGTGGCCGAGGCGGATGCCATCTACCGCGAGAATGGCAATGTGCTGCTCGACCAGATCTTCGGCGCGAGCATCGAGTACCGCCCGGCAGGTCTGGACATGAACCAGGAGCTGGTGGCGGTGGGTGAGCGCCTGCGGGCCGCTGGCGAGGAGCCCTACCTGATTCCCGGCGGCGGCTCCAATCCGGTGGGTGCGCTCGGCTATGTGGAATCGGCGCAGGAGCTGATCGCGCAGGCCAATGACCGGCAGTTGCGCATCGACCACGTGGTGCACGCCACCGGCAGTGCCGGCACGCAGGCCGGCCTGGTGGTCGGCCTCGAGGGCAACAACGCGCAAATCCCGGTGCTGGGTATCAGCGTGCGCGCACCGCGCGAAAAGCAGGAAGAGAACGTCGCCCGGCTGGCCCAGGCGACCTGGGAGCTGCTGGGCATTCGCGGCGACTTCCCGCGCGAGGCCGTCGAGGCCAATGCCGACTACGTGGGCGGCGGCTACGGCGTGCCCACCGAAGGCATGCTCGAAGCCGTTCAGCTGCTCGCCCGCACCGAGGGCATCCTGCTCGACCCGGTATACAGCGGCAAGGGCTTCGCCGGCCTGTTGGACCTGATCCGCAAGGGCCGCTTCCGCAAGGACGAGAACGTGGTGTTCGTGCACACCGGGGGTGCCGTCGGCCTGTTTGCCTACCAGCCGGTGCTGGCCCGGCATGCGGCGCAGGCAGCGCAGGCGTCCTGAAGAAGGCCACGCTCGAAAGCTCCATTCAATGGATTTCCATACAGACAAACAGATGTCTGTATGGAAATCCATTGAAAACACCCGTCGGGCAATGCCCATTCCCTTGAAAATCAGTTAGATACCCGAGTCTGTCAACTGGCATTGGTCTTGCAGAAGGGCCTGCCGGCGCATGCGGCGCCCATCCCTTCCAGAGCAACCAGCCACGCCACTGCGCCCCGCGCTGCGGCGCCATCAGCCAGGAGACAGACAAACATGGGAAATCCCACGACCACGCCCGCGGCCAACAGCGAGTGGAACCAGCCCCGCCCCCCGCTCTACAAGAACCTCTACGTCCAGGTCATCGCCGCCATCGTCATCGGCGTCGCGCTTGGCCACTTCTTCCCCGACAGCGGCAAGGCCATGAAGCCGCTGGGCGACGGCTTCATCAAGCTCATCAAGATGATCATCGCGCCGATCATCTTCTGCACGGTGGTGGTGGGCATCGCCGGCATGGAGGACATGAAGCGCGTGGGCAAGACCGGCGGCCTGGCGCTGCTGTACTTCGAGGTCGTCAGCACCATCGCGCTGCTGATCGGCCTGCTGATGATCAACGTCATCCAGCCCGGTGCCGGCATGAACGTCGACCCCTCCAAGCTCGATGCCGCCAGCGTGGCGGCCTACACCGAGCCGGGCAAGATGAAGACCACCACGCAGTTCCTGATGGACATCATCCCGAACACCGTTGTCGATGCCTTTGCCAAGGGCGAGATCCTGCAGGTGCTGCTGTTCGCCGTGCTGTTCGGCTTCGCGCTGCACCGTTTCGGCGGCCGCGGCACGCGGGTGTTCGACTTCATCGAGAGTTTCTCGCACGTGCTGTTCGTGATCGTCGGCTACATCATGCGGCTCGCGCCCATCGGCGCCTTCGGCGCCATGGCCTTCACCATCGGCGAGTACGGCCTGGGTTCATTGCTCAACCTCGGCAAGCTGATGCTGACCTTCTATGGCACCTGTCTGCTGTTCATCTTCGTGGTGCTGGGCACCATCGCACGCCACACGGGCTTCTCGATCCGGCGCTTCATCCGCTACATCAAGGACGAACTGCTGATCGTGCTGGGCACGTCCTCGTCCGAATCGGTGCTGCCGCGCATGATGCACAAGATGGAGAACCTGGGCGCGCGCAAGTCGGTGGTGGGCCTGGTGATCCCGACGGGCTATTCCTTCAACCTCGACGGCACCTCGATCTACCTGACCATGGCGGCGGTGTTCCTCGCGCAGGCCACCAACACGCCGATGTCGCTGTTCGAGCAGCTCACCCTGCTGGCGGTACTGCTGCTGACCTCCAAGGGCGCCGCCGGCGTGACCGGCAGCGGCTTCATCGTGCTGGCGGCCACGCTCTCGGCGGTCGGCCACGTGGATGTCACCAGCATCGCCATCCTGCTGGGCATCGACCGCTTCATGTCGGAGGCGCGCGCGCTCACCAATCTGATCGGCAACGGCGTGGCCACGCTGGTGGTGGCCAAGCACACCGGCGACCTCGACACCGAGCGCATGCACAAGGTGCTGGCCGGCGAGCCGGTGGACGATCTGGCCCCTGTCGCCGACGCCGGTGTGGATGCGGCAGCAGACGATGCCATGGAAGCCTCGCACAAGCCGGCCCAGGCCTGAGGCGGGCAGAAACGGGCGACATGGCTTGAACCGGCCGCCCCCCCGCCGGGACACCATCACCCCATCGAGAAGAGCATGGGGCGACACGAGCACCGGCACAGGTACAGGCAGCGGCCCAGGAGTACGAAACCCAGACTGCGGACCGCAGCCTTCGCCACGGCAACGGTTTGTAACAACACGGCAGGCACCCGGGCCGGGCTGCCTGGCGTACGGGATACTTGTCCAGCGCATTGCAGGTCGCCCCTCGACAATGCGTTGAACGATTGGCGGCCATCCGGTATCCAAGGAGGCTCCATTCCTCCCGAACACCCAGCCCCATGCACTCCATGTCCCGCCCGGCTCTGGCCGGCTTTCTTGCTTTCTCGATGGCCTTTTCCATGACCGCTAACGCCACAACCGAAGCCACAGCCTCACCTGCCCGGCAGTTCCCGCTGCAGGATTTCTTCCGCAATCCCGACAAGGGTTATTTCCGCCTGGCCGATGATGGTCAAACGCTGGCCTTCATGCAGCCGGTCTCCGTCGATGGCCAGCCGCCCCGCATGAACATCTTTGTGCAGGCGCTCGACGGCCTGGCGCCAACCGGCGCGGCGCGGCGCCTCACTGCCGAGACCGCACGCGACATCGGCGGCTATTTCTGGAAGGGCAGCCACACCGTCCTGTACTCCAAGGATTTCGGCGGTGACGAGAACTTCCACGTGCTGGCAGTCGACGCCAGCAGCGGCGAGGTGCGCGACCTGACGCCGTTCGAGAACGTGCGCGCGGGCATCATCGACGACCTGGAAGATGATCCCGAGCACGTGCTGCTGACGCACAACCAGCGCCAGCCCGAGGTGTTCGACGTCTACCGCGTCAACGTGCACACCGGTGCCTCCGAGCTGGTGGCCTCCAACCCCGGCAACATCGTCGGCTGGCTCACCGATCACCAGGGGCGGGTGCGCGTGGCGATCGCCAGCGACGGCCTGGAGAGCGTGCTGCTGTACCGCGATGACGAGGCCGGCGAATTCAAGCCGCTGATCTCCACCAACTACCGCACCGAGGTCAGCCCGCTGTTCTTCAGCTTCGACGACAAGAAGCTCTACGCATTGAGCAACCGCGGCCGCGACAAATCGGCGCTGGTGGTCATCGACCCGGCTCGGCCTGACGAAGAGGAACTCGTCTATGCCAGCGAGCAAGTGGACATCAGCTCGGCCTCCTATTCGCGCCTGCGCAAGGTGCTGACCGAGGTGTCCTGGGAGACCGACAAGGAGCAGCGCCACTTCTTCGACGCGCAGGCGCGCCAGCGCTACGAGGCACTCAGCCGGCATCTGCCGGGATACACGGTGGCGCTGCAGGGCGCCAGCCGCGACGAGAACACCTACATCGTCGCCGCCTACAACGACCGCACGCCCGGCTCGCGCTATCTGTACGATGCGCGCGCCGACACGCTCGCCAAGCTTGCCGACATCAACCCGGCGCTGCCCGAGTCGCAGATGTCGCAAACCCGCCCCGTCAGCTACACCAGCCGCGATGGCCTGACCATCCATGGCTACCTGACGCTGCCGGCCGGCCGCGAACCGCGCAATCTCGCCTGCATCGTCAACCCGCATGGTGGCCCATGGGTGCGTGACAGCTGGGGCTACAACCCCGAGGTGCAGTTCCTCGCCAACCGCGGCTACTGCGTGCTGCAGATGAACTACCGGGGCTCGACCGGCTACGGCCGCCAGTTCTGGGAAGCGGGCTTCGGCGAATGGGGCCTGAAGATGCAGGACGACATCACCGACGGCGTGCACTGGCTGATCGAGCAGGGCATCGCCGACCCTCGGCGCGTGGGCATCTACGGCGGCAGCTACGGCGGCTATGCCACGCTGGCGGGAGTGGCCTTCACTCCCGACCTGTATGCCGCCGCGGTGGACTACGTGGGCGTCTCCAACCTGTTCACCTTCATGGAAACGATCCCGCCGTACTGGAAGCCCATGCTGGAGAAAATGCGCGACATGGTGGGCGACCCGGTGCGTGACAAGGAGCGCCTGACGGCGACCTCGCCCGCCCTGCATGCCGAACAGATCACCACGCCGCTCTTCATCGCCCAGGGAGCGCGCGACCCGCGCGTCAACAAGGCCGAGAGCGACCAGATGGTCGAAGCCCTGCGCAAGCGCGGCGTGGAGGTGGAATACATGGTCCGCGACAACGAGGGCCATGGCTTCCACAACGATGAAAACAAGTTCGCGTTCTATGCCGCGATGGAAGCCTTCCTGCGCCACCACCTGCAGCCGTGAGCCGCAGCCTGCCGCGTGGCAGGGCGATGAATCTGGACTATGCTTGGCGCTGTCCCGCCCCACGGCCTCGCATGCCCTCTTCGCCCCTCCCGGTCTTCCCGATCCTCCCACCCCTTCGCCGCTGGCTGCTGCCGCTGCTGGCCCTGGCGCTGACGCTGGCCGCCGCCTGCGGCGCGCACGCCTGGGTATGGCGCCATGGCCTCGCCGAGCTGCGCGATGCCGGGGCACACCGGCTTGAGCTCCTCACGCTCGACCTGGAGGCCACGCTGGCACGCTTCGAATACCTGCCGGCCCTGCTTGAGCACGCCCCGGATGTCATGCGGCTGCTGCAGCACGGCGATGACCGCACGCTGCAGGCGACGGTCAGCGAGCACCTGCACCACATCAACGCCACCGCAGGCGCCGAGCTGCTGTACCTGGTGGACCGCAGCGGCCTGGCCGTCGCCGCCGACGATGCTGGCCAGCCCGGCTCGCCATGGGGCACCTCGTTCGCCTACCGCCCCTATGTGCAGCAGGCACTGGCCGGCGGCCGCGGGCACTTCTTCGGCATCGGCATCACCACCGGCCGGCCGGGCTACTACCTTTCGTATGCGCTGCCGCGCGCGGCGCAGCCCGAACATGGCGACGCGGTGCTGGGTGTGGCGGTGGTCAAGATCGGCCTGAGCGATGCCGAGCAGCGCTGGCACAAGCTGCCGGGCGAAGTGCTGGTGCTCGACGAGAACGGCGTGGCCGTACTGTCCACGCAGGGCCGCTGGCGCTACCACCCGCTGAACCCGATTCCCGACGCCACCCGCGCCAAGCTCGACCGCGAACGCAGCTACCGCACCACCCTCGGCGCATCGCTGCCATGGCGGCCTTTGCAAGACCTGGGCCCTGATGCGCAGCTCGTGCGGCTGGAGGAGACCTCCTATCTGGCTTCGCGGCGCGCCTTGCCTTCGGGCGGGCTGCAGGTGTTGGTGCTCGAGCCCACCGGCCCGCTGCGCCAGCGCGCCCTCGGCGCGGGCGCGCTGGCGGCGGCACTGGCCGCCGTCGCTTTCCTGCTGCTGGCGCTGCGCTACCAGCGCCAGCGCAGCCTGCGCCAGCGGCTCGCCAGCCAGCAGGCATTGCAGGCCGCCCACGATTCGCTCGAAGCCGAGGTCGAGCGCCGCACCCGGCAGCTGCAGCAGACCCAGCGGGAGCTGATCCAGGCCGAGAAGATGGCCGCGCTCGGCCAGATGTCGGCCGGCATGGTGCACGAGATCAACCAGCCGCTGGCGGCCATGCGCACCCTGGCCGACAACGCCCAGGTGCTGCTGCAGCATGACCGCCATGCGGACGTGGCGCGCAACCTGCAGCGCATCGGCACGCTGGTGCAGCGGCTGGCGGCCATTGCCCAGCCGCTCAAGGTGTTCGCGCACAAGCCGACTGCGCCGCTGCAGGCCGTGCCGGTGGCGCAGGCCGTGCAGCAGGCGCTGGCCGTGCTGGAGCCGCGATTGGCCACCGGCGGCCCGGCGGCCGTGCAGGTGCAGGTCGACATCGCGCCGACCGACCTCGCGGTGCAGGCCGATGCACTGCGGCTTGAACAGGTGCTGGTCAATCTGATCGGCAATGCCGCCGATGCCCTGCAGCAGCAGCCGGCGCCCCGCATCGCCATCCAGGCCCGTGCAGATACGGTTGGCGAAGCCAGACAGGTCCGCATCGCCATCTGCGACAACGGACCGGGCATCGCCGCCGACATGCTGCCACGCCTCTTCGAGCCGTTTTCCACCAGCAAACCCGCCGGTGTCGGCCTGGGCCTGGGCCTGATGATCAGCGAACACCTCGCGCGCGAGATGGGCGGGCGCCTGAGCGGCGAGAATCGTCCCGCTGGCGGCGCCTGTTTCAACCTGCAGTTGCCTGCCGCCACCTGAACACCTGCCGCACACCATGACCGACAAACCCACTGCCCCTCCCATCCGCGTCCTGCTCGTCGAGGACGACGCCGACGTGCGCCTGGGCTGCCAGCAGGCTCTCGAACTCGCCGGCTTCGCGGTCGAGGCGCACGCCAGCGTCGAGACCGCGCGTGGCGCGCTGCATCCGGGCGCGCCATTGGTCATCGTCTGCGACGTGCGCCTGCCCGGCACCAGCGGGCTGGCCTGGTTGCCGCAGGTGCTGGCCCAGGATACCGAGCTGCCCTTCATCCTGGTGACCGGCCACGGCGATGTGGCGATGGCCGTGCAGGCCATGCGCCAGGGTGCTTACGACTTCATCGAGAAACCGTTTTCCTCCGAGCAGCTCGTGGCCACCGTGCGCCGTGCCATCGACAAGCGCCGCCTGGTGCTGCAGGTGGGCACGCTGCACAGCCAGCTGGCCCAGCGCGATGCCCAGGCGCGCCACGGCCTCGAGGCGGTGCTGATCGGCCACTCCCCGGCCATCGAGCGGGTGCGCCAGACCATTCTGGCGCTGGCCGCCACCAACGCCGATGTGCTGATCTATGGCGAGACCGGCACCGGCAAGGAACTGGTGGCGCGCTGCCTGCACGACTTCAGCGCACGCCGCCAGCATGCCTTCGTGCCGCTGAACTGCGGCGGCCTGCCCGAGAACCTGGCCGAGAGCGAACTGTTCGGACACGAGGCCGGCGCCTTCACCAGCGCGCAGAAGCTGCGCGTGGGCAAGTTCGAGTATGCCCATCAGGGCACGCTGTTCCTCGACGAGATCGAGAGCATGCCGCTGGCCATCCAGGTCAAGCTGCTGCGCGCACTGCAGGAGCGGCAGGTCGAGCGCATCGGCTCGAACCGCGCCATTCCCATCGACACCCGCGTGGTGGCCGCCAGCAAGCACGAGTTGCGCGCGCTCAGCGAGCGCCAGCAGTTCCGTGCCGATCTCTATTACCGCATCGCCGTGGCCTTCATCGAGTTGCCGCCGCTGCGCGAGCGGCGCGAGGACATCCCGCTGCTGTTCGAGCATTTCTGCCTGCTGGCCGCGCGGCGCTACCAGCAAGCGGTGCCGCCGCACGATGCGGCGCTGCTGGCCACGCTGATGGCGCAACCCTGGCCCGGCAATGTGCGCGAACTCCGGAACGCCGCCGACCGCCATGTGCTCGGCCTGCCCGGCACCGCGCCCTGGCAGCCGCCGGGCCGCCAGGCACCGCCGTCCGCGCCCGCCGCGGGTGGTCTGGGCGAACAGCTCGGCTGGTTCGAGAAGGCGCTGATCACCGATGCGCTGCGCCAGGCCCGGGGCGATGTGACCGCCGCCGCAGCCGCCCTGCAGCTGCCCAAGCCCACGCTGTACGAGAAGATCCGCAAGCTCGGCATCGATCGGGCGCAGCTGCAGCGCGAGGACTGAGAACCTGTTCAAAGTCCCGGCGGGCTTGCCGTTGCGCCTGAAAGATCGTGATGGATGGCAAGGCTCAGGCCGCAGCCGCGGTTTTCCAGGTGCAGCCCGAACGGCATGGCACAGCCATGCGGCTGCGCGGCGAGACCATGAACACGCCCTGAACGCCCTCACCGCATCTGGGTCACAGCCACGCTGAAGAGCAGGACCGGCCGGACGCCTGCCCGGCTCAACCCGTGTTGCGCAGCGCCGCGGCAATGCCGTTGATGCTGATGTGGATGGCGGTTTGCACGCGCTCGTCGGTCTCGCCGGCGCGCCAGCGGCGCAGCAGCTCGACCTGCAGGTGGTGCAGCGGATCGATGTAGGGGAAGCGGTGGCGGATCGAGCGCGCCAGTCCCGGATTGGCGGCCAGGCGCTCGCCGTGGCCGGTGATCTGCGTCAGCGCGAGGACGGTGCGCTGCCATTCGGCCGCCATCGCCGCAAAAACCTGCCGCGCCAGTGCCTGGTCGGGCACCAGCGTGCTGTAACGCTCGGCCAGCGCCAGGTCGCTCTTGGCCAGCACCATGTCCATGTTCGAGAGCAGCGTGCGAAAGAACGGCCACTCGCGCGCCATCTGCTGCAGCCGCGCCAGGCGTTCGTCGCGTCCGGCCGGCTCGGCCTCCAGGTAATGGGCCACGGCGCTGCCGAAGCCATACCAGCCCGGCAGCGTCAGGCGGCTCTGGCCCCAGCCGAAGCCCCAGGGAATGGCGCGCAGGTCCTCGAGGCGCTGGCCCGGCTTGCGCGAGGCGGGGCGCGAGCCGATGTTGAGCTCGGCGATCTCGCGCACCGGCGTGGCGTTGAAGAAGTAGCTGGCGAAGTCCGGCGTCTCGTAGACCAGTTGGCGATAGGCGGCCATGCTGGCGTCCGAGAGCTGCTGCGCCGCCTGCAGGAAGTCGGCCGGCACCTCGCGGCGCTGCGGCAGCAGCGTGGCCTCGAGCGTGGCGGCCACCAGGGTTTCCAGGTTGCGCCGGCCGATTTCGGGATTGGCGTACTTGGAGCCGATCACCTCGCCCTGCTCGGTCAGGCGGATCTGCCCGCACACCGTGCCCGGCGGCTGCGCCAGGATGGCGTCGTAGCTGGGGCCACCGCCGCGGCCGACGGCGCCGCCGCGGCCATGGAACATGCGCAGGCCGATGGCGCTGCCATGCTGGCGGCCCAGCTCGGCAAAGCATTCGGCCAGCCGCGTCTCGGCCACGTAAAGCTCCCAGTTGCTGGTGAGGATGCCGCCGTCCTTGTTGCTGTCCGAGTAGCCGAGCATGATGTCCTGCTCGGCGCCCGAGGCCAGCACCATGCGGGCGATGCCGTCCTGCGCGTAGTAGTCGCGCATGATGCCCGGGGCATTGCGCAGGTCGCCGATGGTCTCGAACAGCGGCACGACGATGATGGCCGCGCGCGCGCCCTCGGCCAGCAGGCCCTGCACCAGCCCGGCCTCCTTGAGCAGCAGCAGTGCCTCGAGCAGGTCGCTGACGCTTTCGGTGTGGCTGATGATGTAGTGGCGGATGGCCTGCGGGCCATAGGTGGTCAGCGCCTCGCGGGCGGCATCGAAGATGGCCAGTTCGCCCTGTGCCTTGTCGGAATAGGCGTGATCCAGCACGCGCAGCGGCCGCGCCTCGCCCAGCAACTGCAGCAGCAGGCGGCAGCGCGCGGCCTCGTCCAGCGCGGCGTAGTCGGACTCGACGCGGGCGACCTGCAGCAGTTCCGTCAGCACCGCTTCGTGCTGGTCGGAGCTTTGCCGCATGTCCAGCGTGGTGAGGTGAAAGCCGAACACCTCGACCTTGCGCAGCAGCGGCTGCAAGTGGGCGCTCAGCAGCGCCGTGCCATGGTGGCTGCGCAGCGACTCGGCAATGACCTGCAGGTCGGCCAGCAGTTCGCCGGCGTGGGCATAGGCCGGGCCGGGCCGCTGCACCAGCCGGGGCGGCTGGGCGCCGGGCGAGAGCTGCGCCAGCGTAGCGGCCAGGCGCGCATAGATGCCGGTGAGCACGCGCCGGTAGGGCTCGTCGTCACGGTGCGGGCTGTCGTCGCCGCTGCGTTCGGCCAGCGCGCGCAGCTCGGCGCTGACACCGGCGCGCCGCTCGGACATCGAGAGCTCCGCGCCCAGCGCATGCACCTCGTCGAGGTAATGGCGCAGTGCCACCGCCGCTTGCCGGCGCAGCGCATAGCGCAATGTCTGGGCGGTGACGTTGGGGTTGCCGTCGCGGTCGCCGCCGATCCACTGGCCCATGCGGAAGAAGCTGGCGATGTGGGGTTCGTGCAGGCGCTTTTCCAGTTCGGCATAGAGCTGCGGGATCTCGCGCAGAAAGGTGGCTTCGTAGTAGCTCAGCGCGTTCTCGATCTCGTCCTGCACGCTCAGGCGCGAGTAACGCAGCAGGCGCGTCTGCCACAGCTGCGTCACGCGCGCGCGCAGCGCCTCCTCGTTGTCGGCCAGCCGCCCCGGCAGGCGCGCATCGGGCTGCGCATCGAGGCGGGACTGCTCCAGCCACTGGCCGCGCTGGGCCAGCAATGCGGCAATGGTCTTCTCGGCATCGAGAATGCTCTTGCGCTGTACCTCGGTGGGATGCGCGGTGAGCACCGGAGACACATAGGCGTTGTCGAGCATGCGCACGATGGCGCCGTTGTCCACACCGGCCTGGCGCAGCGCCTCGAGGGCGCCGGCAATGCTGCCGCGCGAATGCTCGCCGCGCCGCTCGTGCACCTCGCGCCGCCGCAGGAAATGCTGGTCCTCGGCCAGGTTGGCCAGGTGGCTGAAATAGGTGAAGGCGCGCACCACCGTCACGGTCTGGTCACCCGAGAGCTGCTCGAGCAACCGCTGCAATGGCACCTCGTCGGAGCTGCGCTCGCGCCGGTCGGCCACAGCCAGCTGGCGGATGCGTTCGATCAGCGCGAAGTCGTCCTCGCCCTCCTGCTCGCGGATCACATCACCAAGAATGCGGCCCAGCAGGCGGATGTCTTCCAGCAGGGGACGCTCTTTCTCGCTCTCGTTCGGGTAGGTGTTCATGGTTCTTGCGCTCATGGGGCAAGGGTTCGCGCATCACGCCGCGCGCGCCCATGCCGGATCGATGGGGGTGGATAGGCAAACGCAAACATTATGCAAGCAGCACGGCCCGCGCCCGCGCCCGCGCCCGCGCCCGCGCATCATGCATCGCAGCCGCGTCTGCAGGGAATTGCGATTTCGGCTATCTTGTGCGCTGCAAAACCAGGCTGGGCCGAAGGGGTGTGCAGCACGGCAAACGGCCACGCCGCCGCTACCGCTGGCCTCATCCCCATGTCGGCCGATGCCTGGAGCCTGTTGACGATCTTCCACAACGAAAGCCTTCTGCAACCATGAGCAATCCCGCCATCGACGCGCTGCGCAAGCGCCGCACCCAGTACGCACTCGGCAAGAACCTGCCCATCGCCGAGACCGAGGCCGAAGCCCTGATCCACGAGGCCGTGCGCCTGGCGCCCTCCTCGTTCAATTCGCAGAGCTCGCGCGCCGTGATCCTGTTCGGTGCGGCCAGCGTGAAGCTGTGGAACATCGTGCGCGAGACGCTGCGCCCGCTGGTGCCGGCCGACCAGTTCGGCTCGACCGACAAGAAGCTCGACGGCTTTGCCGCCGGAGCCGGCACCGTGCTGTTCTTCGAGGATGGCGAGACCATCCGTGACCTGCAGGAAAAATATGCGCTCTACGCAGAGCACTTTCCGGTGTTCTCCGAGCATTCGGCCGGCATGGCCCAACTGGCGGTGTGGACGGCGCTGGCCGAGGCCGGCATCGGTGCCAGCCTGCAGCATTACAACCCGCTGATCGACGCCGAAGTCACGCGCACCTGGAATCTTCCGCCAGCCTGGAAGCTGCGTGCGCAGATGCCGTTCGGCTCGAACGAGAAGCCGTTTGGCGAGAAGACCTACATCGACGACGCGATCCGCTTCCGCACCTTCCGCGATTGAGCCGGACACCCAGTCCCTCAGGACCTGTTCACGCCGATCTCCGAAGAAAAGGCCGCTGGAAAGCGGCCTTTTCCATGCGCATCGATGTGCTCAGAACCTGTTTGCGATCTTTTCATGGGTCACGCGGAAGGTCAAAAATGCAGTGGGCAAGGCGGGCAACGCCGCTCGGTGCGTTTTTGACCTCCCGCCCTTCGGGTTGTCCCGGCAGGCGCGCGCTGCGACGTGACAAATCCTCGCCGGGCCACCGGCCCGACTGCGGTTTGCGCCTTGCATCGCATCGCCTGTCGGGACAACGTGACCCATGAAAAGATCGTAAACAGGTTCTCAGAAATCCGGCAGGAAGCGCTTGCCGGCCAGGCAGATGCCCCAGACCAACTCGACCAGTGCCAGGTTGTTGAGCAGGGGCTCGTCACCGATGATGATCCAGTAGCCGGCGCCATCGACCCAGATCGGCACGAACGACCAGCTCGGCAGCAGCAGCTGCGGATCGTCGAAGAAGGACACATAGCGGCTCGCGCCCTGCCAGCCACGACGCGCCTGACGCCGCGCATATTCGGAGAAGTCGGCAGCGGCGGCACTGAGCGCCTCGGCCTCGTCCTGCTCAACGCCCACGCGATCAAGGCAGAAACCGCTCTCGGAAGCGAGCACCGCGCGGCGCTCGCCCGAGAGCGGCGCGATGACGTGGCGGATGAAGTCCGACAGGCGCGTATCCGGGCCGTTGACCGGCGCCGACAGCACCTGCACCCATTGCTGATCGCGCGCCTGTTCGAGGTAGGCATTGTGGCGCGTCGAAATGCTCCACTCGCTCTTGCTCACGGCCAGTTCCTTGCGCAACAGCGATTGCAGGGCCAGCTGCAGCTCATTTGGCTCGGCCGAGCCGAAGGCCTGCAGGACACCTTGGGGCGTGAGGGTCAGCCAGCTGTCGAACAGGCCGTTCGACGGCCGGGCTCGTGACGATGAAGGTGGGATCGATGACATAGGAGAAGGGGCTTGGGATGTACGGGTCAGGAGGCGCTGGCCGCGCCGGCGGCATCGCCTTCGAGCTTCGCGGCCACATCCAGCCAGGCCGGTGTGAGCTCCAGGCCCTGGCGCAGCAATTCGCGGCGTGCCAGCATGAAGGCCAGCTTGTCCTGGCAGGCGCTGCAGTGTGCCAGGAATTCGTATTCCAGCAGCTCGACGGCGGCACTGGCATCGGCGGCATCGCCACCGGTCATTGCGCGCACCACCTGTTCGGCCAGACGGCGCGAGTCGTCGCCGCTGGCGCGGCGACTGCGCGCCGGCGCCGCCGCCGAGGGCTGCACCATGACGCTCCAGCGGTTGGCCACCAGACTGATCGGCCCGATCATCTGGCCACTCTGGCGCAGTTGCTGGAACACACTGGAGACGTGCCGCGGCAAACGCGCCTGCGCCAGCTCGCTGGCCAGCTGGCGCAAATCCTGACCACGGCTCGCCGTGACGGCATGGAACAGGTCGGCCAGGCAGCCCTGCAACGGATCGCTGCCCGGCAGGTCCATGGCCGCCTGCAGACGTTCCAGGTGGAGCTGCGCATCATCCGGGCGCACGCGCAACTGGCGCGCCAGTGCACGCATGCGCTGTCGCGCCAGCCAGCCCAGGGCTTCGGATGGCAAGGCATCAGGCATGGTCAACCCCTCTCGGGCCGGGCCTGCTGGCACCGGCGGTGCGGTCGTGGCTGTGACTGTCCATCGCGGGCGTCAGTCCAGCAAGGTGTCCATCAGGTCGATCATGAACTCGGCGTCCTCCTGGTCCATCGGCTCAAGGCCCTCCCCCAACCCCATGGCCTCGAGCACGTCGGCATCGCCAGGCTGCGAGCCGATGCCCAGCATGGCGGTGCGGATCACCGGCAGGTCGGCCTGCACGCGCGGGTGCGCAATCAGCACGTGCGAGATGTCCTTGAGGGAACTCTCGACCAGCGGCCTGAGCTGGCTGAGCGTCAGCCGCGAGAGCGAATGGAAGGCCGAGGCCAGGAAGAAGCCGGCATCGACCTGCCCCTTGATGACCTGCCTGGCGGCCGCCTGGTAACTGTCGGCCAGCACCCATTGCACATCGGCCTCGGCCAGATCGGCGGGTTCCAGCAGGCGCAGGCCGATCAACTTGACGTCATGGTTGGCCGTCAGCGCGATCCGGCAGCCCGGACGCAGGTCCTCGACCCGGTTGATGACGGAGCTGGCCGGCACGGCGATCACCATCTCGTTGGAACGGTTGACCGGCCGCGCGAACGGGATGTAGCCTTTGTCGCGGATCAGCTCGGCGGCGTCGAAGGGGTTGGCGTAAAGCACATCGACCGTCTCCTTGTCCAGGAGCGCGGCCTGCTCGACGGCATCCTGCGGCATGACCAGATGCAGCTGCATGCCCGCACGCCTTTGCAGCACGGTGTTGAAGAGGTGCCAGCCGGCGAAGTTCTGCGGCGGAAAGTCGGGGGCGACCAGGAAATTGAGAGTCATTGGGCCTGCCCTTCCTCAGCCAGCCAGTCACGGTAAAGCGGCACGACTTCCTCGATGCGGGTGCGCGAGGGTTTGCGCCGCACCGAGGTGTAGCCGACCACCTCGCCATGGCGCACATTGGGCACCACCGTGGCATAAACCCAGTAGAAGCCGCCATCCTTGCGCAGGTTCTTCACATACCCATGCCATTTCTTCTTGGCAAAGGCATCGTCCCACAGGCTCTTGAAGGCCTTGGCCGGCATGTCCGGATGGCGCAGGATGTAGTGCGGCGCCCCCAGCAGATCCTCGCGCGCATAGCCGCTCATCAGCACGAAGGCGTCATTGGCGTGGGTGATGACACCCTGCAGATCGGTGCGCGAGACGATCAGTTGTCCTTCCGGAAACGGCGTCTCCACCTCGGTCCAGTAGACCTGGCGGGACGTTCCATCGAAATAGGTCAGCCGCTTGCCCTGGCTCTCCCCCTCGGGCTGTTGCATGTCCGGCAATCCCATGGTGCTTCTTCCTCCGCTCTTTCGATCTCAGATCTGGCTGGCCAGGGTTTGCGCGGCCCGCTTGATGTCGAGGAACAACAGGCCCAGCTTGGCGTTGGCCTTGGCGGTGACGGTCAGCACCGCCTCTTCGCCGGCGGAGGTCATGATGATGACGCCGTTGCTGCCCTGGATCAGCACGCGCTCGAGTGCGCCGCGTGCGAGCTCGCGCGCCGCGCGCTCGCCCATCGACAGGATGGCCGCCGACATGGCGCCAATGCGGTCCTCATCCATGCCCTGCGGCATGGCCGAGGCCACCAGCAAGCCGTCGATGGAGATCAGTGCGGAGGCCTCGATATCGGCCGTCGAGCCGTTGAGCTCCTTCAAGGTGCTTTCAAGAATGTCAATACGCATGGCTACCCGTTCTAGTGTGCATGACACTTCGCTGCAGCGGAAACGAAGTGTCAAAAATTCATCAATCAACTGCCAGTCTACCAAAATGAAAGATACAAGTAATGACAGAAATCAACAAATTGCATTCAATTGAGGCGTGCGTTGCCGTGCTCTTCCTCTGCGCGCCATCGTGCGAGTAGACGCCCGGCGCGGCTCGCCGTCAAGTCCGGCATCCCGGATGGGACATGGCGCGACGGGTTCAGAACGGAGCGCCGGGACGGTACCGGTAAAAGGCATTGGGCTCGCTGGCCACGTAAATGTGTCCATCGGCATCCAGCGCCAGGCCCTCAGGCTGGGGCATGGGCAGCGCATCCCACCAGCGCTCGGGCATGAGGCTGCGCACCCCGAGCAGGCGGCCCTGGGCATCGATCTCGACCAGGCTTTGCGATTCGTCGCTCAGCAGCAGCAGGTTGCCGGTGTCCGCGCGAAAGGCAATGGCCGAGAGGTCGGTCAGAAACGGCACCTTGGCCAGCAGGTGGCTGACATCCTCGAGCGCCGGCGTCTGTCCCTGCGGCAGCGTGCTGAACTGGCGGATGCGGTAAAGCGCCACCGGACTCTTTTCCTTGGCAATGTAGAGGCTGTCGCTGGTGGCGTCATAGGCCAGCCCTTCATAGCCGCGGTTGTTCTGGTCATGGAAGCTGAGCTTCCAGCGCCGCACCGCCTCTTCGGGAACCTCGGCTTGGTCGGGCGCGGGCAGATCGAACATCACCAGGGTGTTGCGGCCTTCCTGAATGGCGACGACCTTGCCTGCGCCCAGGTACACCAGATCCTCCAGATCCGACATGCCATGGATGCGGTGGCGGCTGACCAGTTCCCCCTCGCGCGTGAGCCGCAGCAGATCGGCAGGCCGGTTGAGGATGCCCAGCAACTGGCCATGTTCGGGCATGTAGGCTAGGCCGGAAAAGTTGTCGCGCACGCCATCGATGCGGGTCTTGAAATCGAACGCATAGCGGTGCAATGACAAAGAGTCGATCGGCCCGGCATCGCCGGATGCCCAGACCTGCTGCATGTGCTCGTCATGCCCAAACCACCAGCGCTCCAGCCGGTTGTGCGCATGGTAGTAGCGAATCGCCACGAACAGCACCGCACTCACCACCACCAGCCCGAGCAACAGCTTGACCGTCTGCCATACCCTCCGCAGCAAACGCTGGCGCCAGCCACGCTGCGGCGCAGTTGCGGGCAGCCCTGCAGGGGCTGCGGCCATACCGTCACTCATGTGAATTCCTCTTCCATGCCGTTGTGTCGCCTTGACTGCGCCTGTTTGTGGAATGCCAGTCCTCCGGCATTCCAGGACACGCCGATCCTGTCGCGGCAAGGATTCTAGGCGGGCAATGTGACTAAGAACCTGTTTACGATCTTTTCATGGGTCACGCGGAAGGTCAAAAATGCAGTGGGCAAGACGCCCGTCGCCGCCCAGACTGGCCGTCTGGGCAAGGCGGGCAACGCCGCCCGGTGCATTTTTGACCTCCCGCCCTTCGGGTTGTCCCGGCAGGCGCGCGCTGCGGTGTGACAAATCCTCGCCGGGTCACCGACCCGACTGCGGTTTGCGCCTTGCATCGCATCGCCTGCCGGGGCAACGTGGCCCATGAAAAGATCGTGAACAGGTTCTGAAAACCTGCCGAACAGCCCTGCGGGCATCCTGGCCATACCTACAAACATTGCGAAGCCCTTCGCAAAAAGATCGTTCCATAGGGGTGCACGACTGGCGCCGGCGCGACACATTCCCTCTGTCGGCGGGGACGGAGCGCTTCATAATTCGCAATATTCGCAAATAGCCATGCTTTTCTTCACAGGAATTTGCGCATTCAGTGCTTCACTGCAGGGGCCGGATGTCTCTACAGTGTGCCAAGGATCTGCGCACCGCCCCGGCAGGCGGCGGCACCCGCCCCATTGATTGATGACCGTTCCAAGGAGACTCCATGACAAGCACGTCCAGCAGCGCAACAGAAAACACCAGCACCCCGGCCTTCAAGCCCAAGAAGTCGGTGGCCCTCTCGGGCGTGGCCGCCGGCAATACCGCGCTGTGCACGGTCGGCAAGACCGGCAATGACCTGCACTACCGCGGCTACGACATCCTGGACGTGGCCGAACAGTGCGAATTCGAGGAAATCGCCCACCTGCTGGTGCACGGCAAGCTGCCCACCGCCGCCGAGCTCAAGGCCTACAAGACCAAGCTGCAAAGCTTGCGCGGCCTGCCTGCACAGGCCAAAGCTGTACTGGAAGCCATTCCCGCCGCCGCCCACCCGATGGACGTGATGCGCACCTACGTCTCGATGCTGGGCACGGTGCAGCCCGAGAAGGACGACCACAACCTGCCCGGCGCGCGCGACATCGCCGACAAGCTGATGGCCTCGCTGGGCTCGGCGCTGCTCTACTGGTATCACTTCGCCAACAACGGCCGCCGCATCGAGGTGGAGACCGACGACGACTCCATTGGCGGCCACTACCTGCACCTGCTGCATGGCAAGAAGCCGCCCGAATCCTGGGTCAAGGCGATGCACATCAGCCTGATCCTCTACGCCGAGCACGAATTCAACGCCTCGACCTTCACCAGCCGCGTGATCACCGGCACGGGCTCGGACATCTATTCGGCCATTGCCGGCGGCATCGGCGCACTGCGCGGCCCCAAGCACGGCGGTGCCAACGAAGTCGCCTTCGAGATCCAGCAACGCTACGACAACCCGGATGAGGCCGAGGCCGACATCCGCGCCCGCGTCGAGAAGAAGGAAGTGGTGATCGGCTTCGGCCACCCGGTCTACACCATCAGCGACCCGCGCAATGTGGTGATCAAGAAGGTGGCCAAGCAGCTCTCCGACGAGGCCGGCTCGACCAAGATGTACGACATCGCCGAGCGCCTGGAATCGGTGATGTGGGAAGTCAAGAAGATGTTCCCCAACCTGGACTGGTTCAGCGCCGTCAGCTATCACATGATGGGCGTGCCGACCGCGCAGTTCACGCCGCTCTTCGTGATCGCGCGCACCGCCGGCTGGAGCGCGCACATCATCGAGCAGCGCATCGACGGCAAGATCATCCGCCCCAGCGCCAACTACACCGGGCCGGAGAACCAGGCCTTCGTGCCGCTGTCCGAGCGCCGCTGAGCCCTGCCCGGGCCGGCTCCATGCCAGCATGGCCCGGGCATGCCAGCCCGGGCCGTTTCACCATAACAAGTCCATCCAAGCCCCTGCGCGCCAGTGACACACGGCGCGGCCCCGAACACCGGCGGCGGCTGTGCCCACGAGAACAAGCCCCATGAACACGCCATTTCGCAAACCCCTTCCAGGCACCGGCCTGGACTATTACGACGCCCGCGCCGCCGTCAACGCCATCCAGCCAGGCGCCTGGGAGCAGTTGCCCTATACCGCCCGCGTGCATGCCGAGAATCTGGTGCGCCGCGCCGACCCGCAAAAGCTCAACGACTATCTCACGCAGCTCATCGAGCGGCGCCGCGACCTGGATTTCCCGTGGTTTCCGGTGCGCGTGGTCTGCCACGACATCCTGGGCCAGACCGCGCTGGTGGACCTGGCCGGGCTGCGCGACGCCATTGCCGATGCCGGCGGCGATCCGGCGCAGATCAACCCGGTGGTGCCGGTGCAGCTCATCGTCGACCACTCGCTGGCGGTGGAATGCGGTGGTTATGTCCCGGATGCCTTTGCCAAGAACCGCGCCATCGAGGACCGCCGCAACGAGGACCGTTTCCACTTCATCGAGTGGACCAAGGATGCCTTCGACAACGTCGACGTGATCCCGGCAGGCAACGGCATCATGCACCAGATCAATCTGGAGAAGATGTCGCCGGTGGTCTATGTGCAAAAAGACGGGGAACGGGGCGTGGCCTTCCCCGACACCTGCGTGGGCACCGACAGCCACACGCCGCACGTCGACGCGCTGGGGGTGATCGCCGTGGGCGTGGGCGGACTCGAAGCCGAGAACGTGATGCTGGGACGCGCCTCCTGGATGCGCCTGCCCGACATCGTCGGCGTGCGCCTGACGGGCCGGCGCCAGCCAGGCATCACCGCCACCGACATCGTGCTGGCACTGACCGAGTTCCTGCGCAAGGAGCGTGTGGTGGGTGCCTATGTGGAGTTCTTCGGCGAGGGTGCCGACAGCCTCTCCATCGGCGACCGCGCGACCATCTCGAACATGTGCCCGGAGTACGGCGCCACTGCCGCGCTGTTCTACATCGATGGTCAGACCATCGATTACCTCAGGCTGACCGGCCGGGATGACGAACAGGTCAAGCTGGTGGAGAACTACGCCAGGACCGCCGGCTTCTGGGCCGACAGCCTGAAAACCGCACAGTACGAGCGCGTGCTGGAGTTCGATCTCTCCAGCGTGGTGCGCAACATGGCCGGCCCCTCCAACCCGCACCGCCGCCTGCCGGTGGCGGCCCTGGCCGAACGCGGCATCGCCGACGAGGCCAAGCTGGCTGCAGGCAAGGCCGGGGAAGCCCAGGGCCTGATGCCCGATGGCGCCGTCATCATCGCCGCCATCACCAGCTGCACCAACACTTCCAACCCGCGCAACGTCATTGCCGCCGCGCTGATGGCGCGCAACGCCAACCGGCGCGGCCTGATGCGCAAGCCCTGGGTCAAGACCTCGCTGGCGCCCGGCTCCAAGGCGGTCGAGCTGTACCTGAAGGAAGCCGGTCTGCTGGAAGACCTGGAGCAGCTCGGCTTCGGCATCGTCGCCTTCGCCTGCACCACCTGCAACGGCATGAGCGGCGCGCTCGACCCCGCAATCCAGCAGGAGATCATCGACCGCGATCTCTACGCCACCGCCGTGCTCTCGGGCAACCGCAACTTCGACGGCCGTATCCACCCCTACGCCAAACAGGCCTTCCTGGCTTCGCCTCCACTGGTGGTGGCCTATGCGATTGCCGGCACCATCCGTTTCGACATCGAGCAGGATGTGCTCGGCATGGACGCCGACGGCAACGAAGTGCGCCTCAGGGACATCTGGCCCAGCGACGAGGAGATCGACGCCATCGTGGCGCAAGCCGTCAAGCCCGAACAGTTCCGCAAGGTGTACGAGCCGATGTTCGCCGCCCGCGTGGAGAGCGGCGAGACCATCAGCCCGCTGTATGACTGGCGCCCGATGTCCACCTACATCCGCCGCCCGCCCTACTGGGAAGGCGCACTGGCCGGCACGCGCACCTTGAAGGGCATGCGCCCGCTGGCGGTACTGCCCGACAACATCACCACCGACCACCTCTCGCCCTCGAACGCCATTCTGATGAACAGCGCCGCTGGCGAGTACCTGCACAAGATGGGTCTGCCGGAAGAAGACTTCAATTCCTACGCCACCCACCGCGGCGATCACCTGACGGCCCAGCGCGCCACCTTTGCCAATCCCAAACTCGTCAACGAGATGGCCGTGGTCGATGGCGAAGTCAAACAGGGCTCGCTGGCGCGCCTGGAGCCCGAGGGCAAGGTGCAACGCATGTGGGAGGTGATCGAGACCTACATGGCGCGCAAGCAGCCGCTCATCATCATCGCCGGTGCCGACTACGGCCAGGGCTCCAGCCGAGACTGGGCCGCCAAGGGCGTGCGGCTGGCAGGCGTGGAAGCCATCGTCGCCGAGGGTTTCGAGCGCATCCACCGCACCAACCTGATCGGCATGGGCGTGCTGCCGCTGGAATTCAAACCCGGCACCACCCGCAAGACGCTGGGCATCGACGGCACCGAGACCTTCGACGTCATCGGTGAGCGCACGCCGCGCGGCACGCTGACGCTGGTGATCCATCGCAGGAATGGAGAAACCGTCGAAGTCCCGGTGACCTGCCGCCTGGATTCCGACGAAGAAGTGTCGATCTATGATGCTGGCGGCGTGCTGCAGCGCTTTGCGCAGGATTTCCTCGCCTCCAGCGGCTCCGGCGGCAACACCCGGCAGACGCAGGCGGTGCACTGACGCCCACCCATCCACACCGGAACCCGCCCTTCGCCGCACCACCAACCGGCCATCGAGCCCAAGCAGGAGACCATCGCCCATGTCCAACGCCGCGCAAGTCAAAGTTCCAGCCACCTACATGCGGGGCGGCACCTCGAAGGGCGTGTTCTTCCGTCTGGAAGACCTGCCGGCCGCCGCGCGGCAGCCGGGACACGCCCGCGACCGCCTGTTCCAGCGCGTCATCGGCAGCCCCGATCCTTATGCCAAGCACACCGACGGCATGGGGGGCGCGACCTCGAGCACCAGCAAGTGCGTGATCCTCTCGCCCAGCGCGCAGCCGGACCACGACGTGGACTACCTCTACGGGCAGGTCTCGATCGACACCGACTTCGTCGACTGGTCGGGCAATTGCGGCAACCTCTCGACCGCCGCAGGCGCCTTCGCGGTCCACGCCGGCTATGTCGATCCGGCGCGCATTCCCGCCAATGGCAGCGTCGCCGTGCGCATCTGGCAGGCCAACATCGGCAAGACCATCATCGCGCATGTGCCCATCACCGACGGACAGGTGCAGGAAACCGGTGACTTCGAGCTCGACGGCGTGACCTTCCCGGCCGCCGAGATCGTGCTGGAGTTCCTCGACCCGGCCGAAGACGACGACAACGGCGGCGCGCTGTTCCCCACCGGCAACCTGATCGACGAGCTTGAGGTGCCCGGCATCGGCCGCTTCCAGGCCACGCTGATCAATGCCGGCATCCCCACCATCTTCCTCAACGCGGCGGACATCGGCTACACCGGCAGCGAACTGCAGGAGGCCATCAACAGCGATGCCGCCGCGCTGGCGCGCTTCGAGACCATCCGCGCCTGGGGTGCCGTGCAGATGGGTCTGATCCGGGATGTCGCCGAAGCCGCCACACGCCAGCACACGCCCAAGGTCGCCTTCGTTGCGCCGCCGGCCGCCTACACCGCCTCCAGCGGCAGGCAAGTGCGGGCCGAGGACATCGACCTGCGCGTGCGCGCGCTCTCGATGGGCAAGCTGCACCATGCCATGATGGGCACTGCGGCGGTGGCCATCGGCACCGCCGCGGCCATTCCAGGCACGCTGGTCAACCTGGCCGCCGGCGGCGGTGAACGACAGGCTGTGCGCTTTGGCCACCCGTCGGGCACGCTGCGCGTGGGCGCCGAGGCGCGGCTGGAGCATGGCCAGTGGCGCGTCACCAAGGCCATCATGAGCCGCAGCGCCCGCATACTGATGAGCGGCTGGGTGCATGTTCCCGGTGATGCCTTTTAAACTGCGCTGATAGGCCCTGCCGGCTGTCGGACTCTCTCTCAAGGAACCCCTTCCATGTCCATCCATACCACCCGCAAGAAACTCAGGGAACTCGTCAATGCCAAACGCGGCGTGATCGTGCCCGGCGCCTTCAACGCCCTCTCGGCCCGCGTCATCGCCGACCTCGGCTTCGAGGCCATCTACGTCACCGGCGCCGGCGTCACCAACATGTGGTTCGGCATGCCCGACCAGGGCTTCATGGGCCTGGCCGAAATCGCCGATCACACCGCACGCATCCGCGATGCGGTGGACGTACCGCTGCTGGTCGATGCCGACACCGGCTTCGGCAATGCCCTCAACGTCTACCACACCGTGCGCACGCTCGAGCGCGCCGGTGCCGACTGCATCCAGCTCGAGGACCAGGTGGCGCCCAAGCGCTGCGGCCACTTCAGCGGCAAGGACGTCATCAGCACCGAGGAGGCCGTCAGCAAGATCAAGGCCGCCGTCGATGCGCGGCGTGACCCGGATTTCCTCATCATGGCCCGCACCGATGCCGCCGCCGTGCATGGTTTCGAGGCCGCCGTCGAGCGCGCCCAGCAATTTGCCGAGGCCGGCGCCGACATCCTGTTCGTCGAGGCCGTGACCAAGCCGGAGGAAGTGCGCGCACTGCCCCAGCGCCTGGCCACACCGCAGCTGATGAACATGGTCATCGGCGGCAAGACGCCGATCTTCAACGCCACCGAACTGGGCGAGCTGGGCTTTGGCATCGTGCTCTATGCCAACGCCGCACTGCAGGGGGCGGTCATGGGCATGCAAAAGGCCCTGACGGTGCTGCGCGACGAGAAGGAAGTGCTGGAATCGAGCGGCCTCGTCACACCCTTTGCAGAACGCCAACGCCTGGTTGGCAAGCCCGAATGGGATGCGCTGGAGAAAAAATACAGTTGAGTATCATGGTCCGGCGCCGCATGTGACAGCACGTGGCGCCGGACCACCCGAATCCCCGCCCCCAGCCAGGACATCCAGCCAGGCCAAGGGATTGCGCCCACCGGCAGCCCGCACGGCTGACGCGCCGCGTCCGCACGCGCCGCCCGCTGCGTTGCCATCCGCAACCTTTCACTCCTGGAGATGCCATGTCCTCGCCCATCAGCAACGTCCGCCCCGATTTCGACCAGGTCATCGTCGACATCGCCGACTACGTTCTCAACGACCAGATCCAGTCGCCGCTGGCCTATGAGACGGCGCGCAACTGCCTGATCGACACCCTCGGCTGCGGCCTGGAGGCGCTGGAATACCCTGCCTGCACCAAGCTGCTCGGGCCCATCGTGCCCGGCACCGTCGTGCCCCATGGCGCCAAAGTCCCCGGCACGCAGCACCAGCTCGATCCGGTGCAGGCGGCCTTCAACATCGGCGCGATGATCCGCTGGCTGGATTTCAACGACACCTGGCTGGCCGCCGAATGGGGTCACCCATCCGACAACCTGGGCGGCATCCTCGCCGTGGCAGACTGGCTCAGCCGCCGCAATGTGGCCGCCGGACGCAAGCCGCTGACCATGCGTGACGTGCTCACCGGCATGATCAAGGCGCACGAGATCCAGGGTTGCATCGCGCTGGAGAACAGCTTCAACAAGGTCGGTCTCGACCATGTGGTGCTGGTCAAGGTGGCCTCGACGGCGGTCGTCGCGCAGTTGCTCGGCCTCTCGCGCGACGAGACCCTCAATGCCATCTCGCTGGCCTGGGTCGATGGCCAGTCGCTGCGCACCTACCGCCACGCCCCCAACACCGGCAGCCGCAAGAGTTGGGCCGCGGGCGACGCCACCAGCCGCGCGGTGCGCCTGGCGCTGATGGCGCAAACCGGTGAAATGGGCTACCCCAGCGTGCTCACCGCGCCGGTGTGGGGCTTCTACGACGTGCTGTTCAAGGGCCAGCCGTTCCGCTTCCAGCGGCCCTATGGTTCGTACGTGATGGAGAACGTGCTGTTCAAGATCAGCTTCCCGGCCGAGTTCCACAGCCAGACGGGCGTGGAGGCGGCCATGACGCTGTACGGCAAGCTCCAGGCGCTGGGCAAGACCGCCGCCGACATCCGCAAGGTGACCATCCGCACGCACGAAGCCTGCATCCGCATCATCGACAAGCAGGGGCCGCTGGCCAACCCGGCCGACCGGGACCACTGCATCCAGTACATGGTGGCCGTGCCGCTGATCTTCGGGCGGCTCACCGCCGCCGACTACGAGGACAAGGTCGCCGCCGATCCGCGCATCGACGCGCTGCGCGAGAAGATCAACTGCGTGGAAGACCCGCAGTTCACCCGCGACTACCACGACCCCGACAAGCGCAGCATCGCCAACGCGCTGACGGTGGAGCTCAATGACGGCACCGTGCTCGACGAAGTGGTGGTGGAGTACCCGATCGGCCACAAGCGCCGCCGCGCCGACGGCATTCCGCTGCTGGAGGCCAAGTTCCGCACCAACCTGGCGCGCAAGTTCCCGGCCAGGCAGCAGCAGGCCATCCTGGATGCGTCGCTGGACCAGGCCACGCTGGAAAACATGCCGGTCAACGAGTATATGGACCTGTACGTCATCGCGGCCTGACCGCCGCGACCGGCAGCGGGGATAAGCGAGGTACAGTGGGGCCGCACTCTGCACATCACCGCTGCCCATGCGTTCACCACCCTTGTCCACGCAGCCGCGCATCTACCTGGCCGGCCCCGACGTCTTCCTGCCCGACCAGGCCACGCGCTACGCGCATTACAAGCAGATCTGCGCCCGACTGGGCCTGTGCGGCCTGAGCCCGCTCGACGGCGAGGTGCCCACCGGTCTGCCTCCGGCCGAGCAGGCCCGCCACATCTACCAGGCCAACATCGCGCTGCTGGCCAGCTGCGACGCGGTCATCGCCAACCTGTGCGCGTTCCGCGGCACCGAACCCGATGCGGGCACGGTGTTCGAGGTCGGCCATGCCATCGCCAGCGGCAAACCGGTGGCAGCCTGGCTGGGCGAGCAGGCCAGACTCGATTACCTGGCCTGGGCACGCCAGCGCCTGCAACTGCCTGGCCATGCCATGCACGATGCCGACGGGGCCGCTCTCGAGGATTTCGGGCTGCCGCTCAACCTCATGCTGGCGTGCTCCTGCACCGCCTTGACGAGCAGCTTCGAGGAGGCCGCGCAGGCACTGGCGCGGCATTGGCAGCAAAAGCCGCGCTCATCGCAATAGCGCGGCCACCCGTGCGCGCAGTGCCGGCAGCAGCTCGGCCTCGAACCAGGGGTTGCGGCGCAGCCAGAGCTGGTTGCGCGGGCTGGGGTGCGGCAGCGGCACGTAGGCCGGCCACAGCGTGCGCCAGTTGCGCACGGTGTCAGTGAGCCGCTGACCGCGCTGCGCCGGCAGATGCCAGGCCAGCGCGTACTGGCCCAGCAGCAGCGTGGTCTCGATGCGGGGCAGTGCATCGAGCAGCGGCTGACGCCACAGCGGCGCACACTCGGGCCGTGGTGGCAGATCGCCATGGGCGCCACGACCGGGATAGCAAAAACCCATCGGCAGGATGGCAAAACAATCGGGATCGTAGAAGCTGGCGCGGTCCACCCCCAGCCAACGGCGCAGGCGCTCGCCGCTGGCATCGTCGAAAGGAATGCCCCTCTCGTGCGTGATGCGTCCCGGCGCCTGCCCCGCGATCAGGATGCGGGCCCGCGCGCCCGCCTGCACGATGGGCCGGGGAGGCAACGGCAGGCTGGCCGCGCAGTGGCGGCACGCTCGCACCTGCCGCAGCAGTTGCGGCAAAAGCGGCTGCGCTGGGGTGGTCGCCGGCATTTGCGGCCCGCCGCTCGGCATCGCTCAGCGCCGCAGCGCGGTAAAGGCGCCGTATTCCCAGCGCCGCAAGGCCAGGATCATGGTGTAGCCCTCGCGCTCACCAGCGGGCACCTTCTGGTCGCTCAGGTGTTGCTGCGAGAAATCGTGGCCGATCTTCTGCATGCGATCGAGCAGGCCGGGAGCCGCCGCACGGCTGATGTTGCCATGCACCAGGAACAGTGCCTCGTCCTCGTGCGCGAAGGCGCCGCCGAAATATTCGAGCGCGACATGCTCGCGGAAGAACTGCATCACCGGACCATTGGGGCGCCACTTGAAGGTCTTGGCCAGCTTGAGCCGGTAGCGGTTGAGCGGACGCAGCTCCAGGATGCCCAGACGGTCGAGCTGGATCAGGTACTTGACGCATTCGGCCTCGCTGATGCGGTAGGCCGCCACGATCTGCTCGACGCTCCACTGGCTCATGGCGTAGACGGCCACCAGCAGCAGCTTCTTGTCGGCGATGACGGCGCGCTCCTGCTCGACGCTCAGCTGGCTCAGCATCGGGCGCTCGTCGGCGACGCGGCGCGAGAGTTCGGCGAAGTCGGTGCCCAGCACGCGGCAGATCGCGTCGATGCGCGAGAGCGCCATGTCCCCCTTGGCCAGCATGCGCTTGACGCTCGATTCGGCCATGTCCAAGGCTGCGGCCAGATCCGCATAGGTCATGTGCTGGGCCTTGAGCTCCCGCTTGATGACCGCGATCAGATCCTGGGTACTGCTCATGGTCGCTCCTTGTCTTCCAAGAACCCGTTCAAAGGTATTGGATTCTAATACCCATGGATACGGCATGAAGACCGGTGACTGGCCATCGACCGCGCCAGAGCGGGCCGGCACCGATACTGCCTGTGGCGCCTTGCCATGCCAATCGTTTGCTCCGTCACCATGCCGCTTCCCGCTCCTCCCGCCGCACCATCCCGGCCCGCCCCCATCAACCATGTGCGTCGCTGGCTGGCCGTTTACGCGATTGCGCTGCTGCTGATTGCAATGCTGGCGCCTGCCGTGCCCCAGGTGGCGGGCTACCACGATTTTGCCGACGCCCGGACGCTGCTGGGCATCCCGCATTCGATGGATGTGCTGAGCAACCTGCCCTTTCTGTTCGCGGCCTTGGGCATCGCCATGGCCATGGCACGGGTACGGCGTGCGCACAGGGCAGTGCCGATGCCTCTGTGGTGGCACTTCGCCGGTCTGGCTGCAGTGGGCTTTGCCGCCACGGCATGTGCCTCCGGCATCTACCATCTGCAACCCGGCGACACTGGCGTGCTGTGGGACCGGATGGCCATGTCGCTGGTGTTCACGGCAGTGGTGGGCCTGGCCGTGCTGCAGGTGGCCGACACCCGCAGCGCGGCAACGGCAGCAGCCACCACGCTTGCGGCAGCCGCCATCAGCCTGGCATGGTGGCGTGCCACAGGTAACTTCACGCCATGGAGCGTGCTGCAGGGCGGCGGCATGCTGCTGGTGCTGGCAGTGGCGCTGCGGCGATGGCGCTGGCCTGCTGCGCAGGGCGGCCGGCCACCGCTCGCGATGTTGGCCCTGTTGGCCTGGTATGCGCTGGCCAAGCTGTGCGAACTGGCCGATCACACCGTGTTCGAGGCCACTGGCCACTGGATTTCCGGCCACAGCCTCAAGCACGTCTTTGCCGCGCTGGCGGCTTGGCCCATCATCGCCATGCTGTATAAGACAGTGCCTGCGCAACCCGCCCGCCACTGAATTCTGCGACCCCGCCCTTTCACCGCCATGTCCGCGCCACTGCAACCATCCCACCCGTCTGGGTCGCAACAGCCTGATGCCGAGACGCTTCAGACGCAGCAATGCTCCCCGCAGGAAGCCAACCAGTTTCAATTGCTGCGTCAGCGCCGCTTCGCGCCGTTCTTCTGGACCCAGTTTGCCGGCGCCGCCAACGACAACCTGTTCAAGTTCGCCCTCACGGTGATGGTGACCTACCAGTTGCAGGTGAGCTGGCTGCCGGCCGGTCTGGCTGGCCTGGTGATCGGTGCGGTCTTCATCCTGCCCTTTCTGCTGTTCTCCGCCACTGCGGGACAAATGGCCGACAAGTACGAGCACAGCCTGCTGTTCCAGCGCCTGAAGCTGCTGGAGATCGGCATCATGGCGGTGGCCGCCATCGCCTTCTGGCAATCCTGGGTAGCGCTGCTGCTGGCATGCGTCTTCCTGATGGGCGTGCAGTCGACCTTCTTCGGCCCGGCCAAATACGCCTACCTGCCCCAGCAACTGAGGCCAGCCGAGCTGACGGGCGGCAACGGCATGGTGGAGATGGGCACTTTCGTTGCCATCGTGCTGGGCAGCCTGGCCGGTGCCGCGCTGGTCGAGTCCGCCGCCTTCGGCCGCCTGCCGGTGGCGCTGGCCTGCCTGGCGGTCGCGGCGCTCGGCTACGCCAGCAGCATGCGCATTCCCACCTCACCCGCCACCGATGCGGATCTGCGCATCGACTGGAACCCACTGCGCGTGACCTGGGCCAATCTGCGCCTGGCCCATGGCAACACGGTGGTGTTCCGCTCGCTGCTGGGCATCAGCTGGATGTGGTTCATCGGCTCGGTGCTGATGAGTCAGTTCCCGGCCATCGCCAAGGAGGTGCTGCACGGCAGTCCGCCGGTCGCCTCGCTGCTGCTGACGGTGTTCGCGCTGGGCATTGGCATTGGCTCGCTGCTGTGTGAGGTGCTCTCGCGCCGGCAGGTCGAAATCGGCCTGGTGCCGGTGGGTGCATTGGGCATGAGCCTCTTCCTGGCCGACCTGTATTTCGCCACGCGCGGCCTGCCTCGGCCCGATGGCCTGCTGTCAGTCGCGCAGTTCCTCGGCCAGGGCGCCCACTGGCGCGTCATGACCGACCTGCTGCTGCTCTGCCTGTGCACCGGCCTCTACAGCGTGCCGATGTACGCGCTGGTGCAGATGCGTGCGGCACCCACGCACCGTGCGCGCATCATCGCCGCCAACAACATCATGAACGCGCTCTTCATGGTAGCCAGCGCGCTCATCGCCGGTGCGCTGCTGCAGGCCGGGCTGAGCATCCCGCAGCTCTTCCTGGCACTGGCCGTGGCCAACACCATCGTGGCCGGCTACATCTTCCTGCTGGTGCCGGAATACCTGCTGCGCTTCATCGCCTGGGTGCTCACGCACCTGGCATACCGCTTCCGCGTCGATGGGCGCGAGCACATTCCCGCCAGCGGCCCGGCGGTGCTCGCCTGCAACCACGTAAGCTTCGTCGACGCCATCTTGCTGATGGCCGCGAGCCCGCGGCCGATCCGCTTCATCATGGACGCGGGGATCTTCCGCAAGCCAGTGCTCGGCTGGGTGTTCCGCATGGCACGCGCCATCCCGATCGCGCCCCAACGCGACGACCCGGCAGCCTTCGAGGCAGCGTTCGAAAAAGCCGCCCAGGTGCTGCGAAACGGTGACCTGCTGGGCATCTTCCCGGAAGGCTCGATCACCCGCGACGGCCAGCTGCAGCGCTTTCGCAAGGGGCTCAACCGCATCCTGCACACCGCCGCCGAAGAGGGCCTACAGGTGCCCGTGGTGCCAATGGCTCTGAGCAATCTGTGGGGCTCGTTCTTCTCGCGCATCGAGATGCGCGGCGGCCGCAACGTGGCGATGGTGCGGCCGTTTCGCCGCGGCATCTTCAGCCATGTCGGCCTGCACATCGGCGCAGCCGTGCCTGGCAGCGCCGCCACACCCGCATTCTTGCAGCAACGGGTGCAGGCGTTGCTGGAGAAATCATCCGCCACATCAGACTCAAGCGGATCATTGCCGTGATCCAACCTGGAACAGGACGCCTGCACTGGCGTCAGGCCTACCCACAGGGCCGGGAATGTCAAACAAGGCAAACATGTGGTCAATCAGAGACTTCCTGTGCTGCATTGCAGCAATTTGGCAACCTGAACTCTGGACATCACACCTAAAATGCATCGATTTGGCACTTCCACAAAGCCAATCGATACCCATGTTCACCTTCCAATCAGATGGCAAAGGCGTAGCCCGGCATGCGGACTGGGGATACTACCTCGCCATTTCGCGGATGCTGGATGGGCTGATTGCCATTCTGCCCGTGATCCTTTACATGGGCTGGCACGGCCAATTGCTGGACATGCTGGCCAACCATCTGGTGCTGCTGGTATTCATCGGGACGCTGACGGTTCTGGTGTTCCAGGCTTTCATCCTCTACGACGAAGCGTACTTCAGTCACAAGCTGCAGTTCCGGCGGACCCTGCTGGCCTGGTGTGCGGCCTTTGCCGCCTTGCTGCTGCTGCACAATGAACTGGGCCTGTTCGGACAGCTTCCAGGGCAGCAGATGCTGCTGTGGTTTGCCTCGGCGCTGGCCTTCTTCGGAATCAAGCGCCTGGCGTTCCTGGCACTGGCCCAGTGGCGCATGCGGCATGGCGCCTACCTTCAGAAAGCCGTGATTCTTGGCGCCACACCCAGTGGGGAGGCCATTGCCGACTACCTGCGCCACAACGGCGATGTCCGCCTGGGAGTGATCGGATTCATCGACGATCGCGTCAGCCGCACCCCCGCCATGGTGGCAGGCCTGCCCTATCTGGGCGATTCAACACGGCTGATCGACATGATCCGCGATGAACAGGTCCAGGTCGTGCTGGTCGCCTTGCCCTGGCAGGCCGAGGCCCGCATCAATGCGCTGGTGACACGCCTGCGACAACTGCCGGTGCGCGTGCTGTTGACGCCAGACATGCAGGGTCTGTGGCTGGCACAGAGCCGCATCATCCAGTTTGCCGGCGTGCCACTGTTCAACATGTCGCAACCGCCACTGCAAGGCTGGTCCAGCCTTGCCAAGCGCATCGAGGACCTGCTCATCGCGGGCATACTGACACTGTTGCTGGCGCCATTGATGCTGCTGATCGCCATCTGGATCAAACTGGATTCGCGTGGTCCGGTGCTGTTCCGCCAGAAACGCTATGGCTACAACAACCATTTGATCGAAGTGTTCAAGTTCCGTACCATGTTCGTCGATCAGACGGATGCCGATGCCGACCAGCAAACCACCCGCGACGACCCCCGCGTGACCCGTGCCGGTCATTTCCTGCGCAAATCCAGCCTCGACGAGTTGCCGCAACTCTTCAATGTACTGCAGGGGACGATGTCGATGGTCGGGCCACGGCCGCACGCCAAGGCGACCAAGGCGGCAGGGGTGTTGTTCGAGGAAGCTGTACAGGAGTACAGTGCCCGGCACCGCGTCAAGCCGGGCATCACCGGCTGGGCGCAGATCCACGGTTTTCGCGGCGAGACCGACACCATCGAGAAAATCCAGCACCGCGTCACCTATGACCTCGAATACATCGAGACCTGGTCGATCTGGCTGGACCTGTCCATCCTGTGCCGCACCATTCCCGCGGTGCTGTTCCAAAAGGAGGCCTACTAGTGCCGATTCTGATTCCCTGCATCATTGCCGGAGGCTCGGGCACGCGCCTTTGGCCGGTCTCACGCCAGGCCCGCCCCAAGCCCTTCATGACCCTGCCCGATGGCCAAAGCCTGTTGCAGAAGACACTGCTGCGCGCGGCCGCCCTCACCGGCGTCGAACAGGTTCTGGTCGTCACCGGCAAGGACCTGTACTTCAGCACGCAGGACGAGTTCCGCCAACTCCCCGTCGCCGCGCGGCTGCAGTTCGATTACCTGCTCGAACCCCAGGGCCGAAACACTGCGCCGGCCATTGCGGCGGCCGCCCTGCGCGTGCAACAACTGCATGGTGACGAGGCGCTGCTGCTGGTGCTGCCGGCCGACCACCTGATCGACGATCAGCCGGCCTTTGCCGCCGCTGTGCAGCAAGCCTGTGAGGCGGCGCAGCAAGACTGGCTGGTCACCTTCGGCATCCAGCCGCAATACGCCGAGATAGGCTATGGCTACATCGAAACCGGCGATGCGCTCGATGGCGAAGCCGCCGCGCGGCATGTGGTGCGGTTCACGGAAAAACCCGATGAAGCCACCGCACAGCAATACCTGCTGGACGGCCGGCACCTCTGGAACGCGGGCATGTTCTGCTTTCGCGCTGCCGCCGTGCTCGCCGAACTGGCCGAACATGCCCCGGATGTCCTGGAGGCAGCCGGACAAAGCCTCGCGCAGGCACCTTGCATGCAGGGTGCCGGCAGCAGCCATGTCGAACTGGCACCAGCGGCATTTGCCCAGGCCCCCGACATCTCGATCGATTACGCGCTCATGGAACGCTCACAGCGGGTGGTCGTGGTGCCCTGCGACCCGGGCTGGAACGACATTGGCTCATGGACCAGCATGCGCGAGCTCTATCCCCGCGACGCGGATGGCAACCAGAGCGTGGGCGAGACGGTGCTCATCGATGTCGAGGACTGCTTCATCGACGCGCCCGAACGGCTCGTCGGCGCAGTGGGCATCACCGACCTGATCGTCGTCGACACGCCCGATGCGCTGCTGATCGCCGATGCGCGCCGAAGCCAGGATGTCAAGCGCATCACCGAGACGCTCAAGCAACGCCAGCACGACGCCTACCGGCTGCACCGCACCGTCAACCGGCCATGGGGCACCTACAGCGTCATCGAGGAAGGCCCGCGCTTCAAGATCAAGCGCATCGTGGTCAAGCCCGGAGCCTCGCTGTCGCTGCAAATGCACCATCACCGCAGCGAACACTGGATCGTCGTCAGCGGCATGGCACGGGTGGTCAATGGCGAGCGCGAGTTCCTGCTCGACACCAACGAGTCGACCTTCATCAAGGCCGGCCAGCATCACCGCCTCAGCAATCCGGGCGTGATCGACCTGGTGATGATCGAGGTGCAAAGCGGGGAATACCTGGGCGAGGACGACATCGTCCGCTTCGATGACGTCTACGGCCGCGTGGCGCCCGCCACATCATCCGACGCGCCTTCGCCATAATTGCGCAGGACATCGCCACATGCGCACGACCCTGATCATCCCGACCCGCAACGCCGAGCCCTATCTCGACGCGCTGTTGGCCGCGCTTGAGCTGCAGACCCGGCAACCCGATCATGTGCTGGTGGTCGACAGCAGCTCAAGCGATGCCACCGTGCCCAGGCTGCGCGCCTGGGGAGCGGACGTGCGCGTGATCGACGCCAGTCGGTTCAATCATGGCGGCACGAGGCGCTGGGCCAGCGAGCAGACCGATGCCGATGCGCTGATCTACATGACGCAGGATGCCGTACCGGCCGATCCGCACAGCTTTGCCCATCTGCTGGCCGAACTCGATGGCGCACCAGACATTGGTGCTGCCTATGGCAGGCAACTGCCGCATGCCGGTGCCGATCTGCTGGCCGTCCATGCGCGCGCCTTCAACTACCCGGCGCAATCGCAGACCAAGCGGCTCTCCGATGCGCCCCGGCTGGGCATCAAGACCTGCTTCAGCTCCGATGCCTTCTGTGCATACCGGCACGCGGCCATGGACGCCGTCGGCGGTTTTCCCGCGGACGTCATCGGCAGCGAGGATGCCTACCTGGCCGCGCGCCTGCTGATGGCCGGCTATGCCGTACGCTATGCCGCCTCGGCCTGTGTGTACCATTCCCACGACTACACGCTGCTGCAGGAATTCAAGCGCTACTTCGACATCGGCGTCTTCTATGGACGGGAAGGTTGGATCCGCGACGCCTTCGGCGCCGCCGGTGGTGAAGGCCGGCGGTATGTGATATCCGAACTGGAGATGCTCAAAAATTCCCACCAGCTCCACCGCCTTCCCGAAGCGTTGCTGCGCAGCGGGTTGAAACTGGTGGGCTACCGGCTGGGACATATGGAGAAATGGCTGCCAGCTTCGCTCAAGCCGCACATCAGCATGTTTGGCAACTACTGGCGCCGTCCTGCAGTTGCCGGGTCCGATCAACGAACTGGCTGAACCGCATGCCCGCACATTCCAATCATCGCGCCCCGGCACGTTCCCACTGCCAAACGCGGAATCCGTCCTCGACGGAATCACTGCGACGGTTCCTGCTGTCCATGCCTTCGTGCCTGCGCACGCTCAAGCTGACACTGGCAATGGCACTGCCCGGCATGGCTGCACTGATGGCGGGCTGCAGCACGCCAGCGACCATAGCCCTGCCGGATGCGCAGTTGCTGGAGCAACGCCATGCGCAAGTGCACACCCTGGCCGAGCTGACGGCACCCGTCGTGCGCATCCATCCCGGTGACACGCTGCGCATCGTGCGAGATGCCCAGGAGCCCGCCGAGAGTGATGACATGACCCTGTTCGTGGTGCAGCCCGATGGCGCCTTTTCCATGCCCTTCGTCGGCAAGGTACAGGCGGCCGGGAAGACGCCCGAGGCGCTCGCTGGCGACATCACCGAACGCTATGCCCGCATCTACCGCCAGCCACAGGTCACCGTGAACATCGCCATTGCCCCGGGCAACAAGGTCTTCGTCGGCGGAGCGGTCCCCAATCCGGCCTTCTTCGACCTGGCCGGTGCCGGTTCCGTGGAGCAGGCCATCCTGGCCTCGGGTGGCGTGCTGCCCACGGCCGACACACGCAACGTTGCGCTGCTTCGCGAGGGCGATGATGGCAAGTACCAGCTGTACTTCTTCAGCCTGGCCAACCTGCTCACCGAACCCGACCGGCCCGTCATCGCCCTGCAGCGCGGTGATGTGCTCTACGTGCCCAAGTCCGGCATCGGCAACGCCGTCGAAGCCGTCGACATGTACTTCACCCGGCTGATTCCGATCTCCAAGGCCATTGGCCTGGGCTTCAACTACGAGTTGAACCGAAGCTCGTCGAACAGCACCATCAACTGGCCGCAACAATGATCACCATCCGATCCCTGCGCGACCTCGTCCGGCTGTTCTTCATCTACCGGCGCGAATTCCTGTGGGCCTGCGCACTGACCATGCTGATGGCCGTGCTCGCCGCCTTTCTTCTGCCCTCGCGCTACGAGTCGCAGGCGCGCCTGCTGATCAAGCCGGGCCGCGAGAACACCACGCTGCCGATCGAGGCAGCGGACCGCCAGACCATCTTTTCGCCCGTCACCCAGCGCGACCCCATCCTGGATGAGGAGAAGATGTTCACCGGCGGTCCGATCTCGCGGACGGTGGCGCAGTACTACCTGGAACGCATGCAGGATGCGCCGCCCCGGGGATTCTGGCGCACCATCAAACACCACATCGGTGCCGCTTCGGGCTGGTTGCTCGAACGGTTGCGCGATCTGCTGATACTGTTGGGCCTGGTCGAGGACCAGCCCGTGGTCGACCGCCTGGCCAAGCGGCTCCTGAAGAACATGTCGGTCAGCCATGAGCCGGGCTCCGCGGTGATGGAGATCCGCTTCCGCTGGGACGATCCCGTCATCGCCCAGGAAGTCGTCAGGGCCTGGGTCGATGCCTACCTGCAAGACCGGACCGAGGCCCTCAGCCGCAACAGCCTCCACGGTTTCTATGAGCAGGAAGCCGACAAGGCCGCCGAACGCATCGCCACGCTCAAGAGCGAGCGGCTGGAGCGGCTGCGCCAGCTCAAGGCCGTGAGCACTGCCGAGCGGCTCGAGAGCCTGACCGTGCAGATCAACCGCCTCAATGAGGACCTGCTCAGCAAGACCAATGACCGTGCCGGCATCCAGCGCTTGCTGGTCGATGCGCGCGCGGAGTTGCGCAAGCAGCCGCGCGAGGTCATCACCGAGCGCGAGATCAGCCTGAACCCGACACAGCAGGACCTCAAGCTCAAACTCAACGAGTTGGAGCAGAGCCGAGCCCGGCTGCTGCGCACCTACACCGAAGAGGCGCCACCGGTGCAGGACATCGACGCGCAGATCACCGCCATGCGGCAGCTCATCGAGCAGCACAACGAGCGGCTGGAACGCTCGCGCAATGTCGCGCCCAACAGCATCGTTTCCAAACTGGCGCAGGACATCGTCGATGCCGAACTGCAGGACAGCCGGCTGGTCGGCCAGATCGCCGATTACCAGGAACAGATCGAGTCCTTGCGGCAGCAGCGTCTCGACGTGCAAGCCCAGGAGCCGGAAATCCTGCGCCTGTCCATGGAACTGGACAACGCGGAGAAAAGCTACGCGCTCTATGCCGCCAATGTCGAGAAGGCCCGCATCGACCGCGAACTCGACCTCAACCAGATCAGCAATGTCGCCATCATCGAGGCCGCCACCATCAACCGCAGCCGGGTGTTTCCCAAGAGCCTGCTGATCCTGCTGATGGCGCTGCCCGCCGGCATCGCCGTCGGCTGCCTGGCCATTTACCTCTGCTATCTGCTCGACCAACGCATCCACGATGCCGATGGCCTGGAGCAGCGTCTGGGCGTGCCTGTCTGGGCCACGCTGGAAGATCTGGGCGAGTCGCCCTGGCATCCGGACAATGTCTTCATTGCCAGCCTCTCGCGGCTTTACAACCTGCTGCCGCTGCGCAACGTCGCCACGCAAGGCGTCACGGTCGCCTTCACCTCCGCCGCCAGGGGAGAAGGAACGCAGTTCGTCGCGCACTTTCTCAAACGCGCCCTCGAGGCACGCGGGCTGCAGGTCCTGCTCAACGAGCAGCAGGCGCCAGCGGCAGGTCAGGTGCGGCTGTTGACCGTGCCCCACCTGCTCAGCGATGACCAGGCCTTCCCGCGGCTACAACGCGCCGACGTCATCGTGCTGGTTGTGCAAGCCAGCGCAACCACGCTGCCAGTGGTCACGCAAGTGCTATCCCTGCTGCGCACGGCATTCGGCCGGGTGGATGGCATCATCCTCAATCGGCATTCCTTCTCGCTGCCCCGACGGGTGCAGCGCATCCTCGGCCGCTGGAGTGCAGCCTGATGCGCATTGCCCTGCTTGCCCCGCTGCCGCCGGAGAAAAACGGCATTGCCGACTACGCATCGCAACTGGTGGCCGCCCTGCGGGCCGGCGGCACCGAGGTCGCGCTGCCGCTGCAGGGCACGCCGGCCGCCGAGGCGCCGGCGCGGCTGCGCGATTTCGCCTGGCACACGGTCACGCATGTACACGCCGAGATCGGCGGCGGGCGCAACAGTGAATTCGATGCGCTGCGCTGGCTTGCCAGGCAGCAGCCGCAGCTCTCGCTCAGTGCCACGGTGCATGATCCGGAACGGCTGATCTGGCGCCCCGCGCATCTGCCGTTTCCGCTGTCATTGGCGCAGCGCTGGCCGGCCCCGTGGCCACAGGCGGCCACATTGCTGGCCGATCCATGGACGCTGCGGGCCGAACGCCGACTGGCCCGGCAGCTCGATGCCTGCATCACGCTGACGCACATGGGAGGCCATGCCCTGGCCACCCGCATGCGCATCCCGCCCGAACGGGTGCGGGTCATCGCGCACGGCAACGCATCGATCACCCCGCAGGCCCTGCCGGGGTTCGGCCCGGACGAGCCGCTGAAACTGCTTTATTTCGGCTTCATCTACCGCGGCAAGGGCATCGAAGACCTGCTCGACGCCATGGCGTTGGTGCGGCAACGGCAGGATGTCCATGCCGGCAATCTGCGGCTGACGCTGGCGGGCGGCACCGCGCCGGAGACCGCATTCGCACAGCACGGCACCTACCTGGACGAACTGCGTGCACGCATTCTCCGACTGGGCCTGACCGACTGCATCGACTGGCAACTGGATCTGCCGGCCCGCGACATTGCCGCCGCCATCCAGACACACCACGTCATGGCCTTGCCATACCGGGAGTCGAGAAAGCTGGCCCTGCTCGGACGCATGCTGGGCACCAGTGGTGCGCTGTCCTGGGCCAATGCATGCGGGCGTGGCGTGATCAGTTCCGATGCGCGCGCCTTCGCCGAGGAAGTGAGCAGCGGCAACGGCCTGACCTATCCGCAGGGCGACGTCGCCGCACTGGCAGAGCGACTGACGCAGTGGCTGGCGAATCCCTCGCTGGCAGCGGGCTGGGCTGGCCACGCCGCCCGGATTGGCGCGCAGCGCACATGGCCGGTAATTGCCGCGCAGTTCCGGCAGCTGTTCGAAACCCTTCAGGCACGCCACGCCCAAGCGGCACGCCATGACATGCGTCGAGACGATTGAAGGAGTCCGGTGATGAAGTTTCCCTTTCTGCATTCCTGGCCGCGGCGTCTCCATGGTCCGGGGACGATGCCGCGCCGCCATGCCATGGCCTGTCTGAGCCTGGGCTTGCTCGGTCTGGCGCTCGCACTGCTGGCCCCGGCTCCGACGGCGCGCGCCACGCCCGTGACGCTCAAGGCCACGCGTGACCTTGTCTGGAAGGATTTTCTCGGCGTCAACGCGCATTTCCTCTGGTTCGAGCCGCAGCAGTATCTGCAGCAGATGCAGCGCCTGAAGGCACTCGGGCTCGAATGGGTGCGGGTCGACCTGCACTGGGACATCCACGAGCCCAGACAGGGCCAGTTGCGGCTTGGAGAGCTCGACGCACTGACCGACAGCCTCGCCCGCGAACAGCTCAAGTCGGTGTTCTATCTGGTTGGCAGCGCGCCGTTTGCCAGCAGCGCCCCGCTTGGCACGACCAGCCACCTCGACCAGTACCCGCCGAAGGATCCCGGAGAGTTCGCGGCGCGCATGGCGATGCTGGCGCAGCGCTACCCGATGGTGAATGCCTGGCAGGTCTGGAACGAACCCAACATCACACCATTCTGGCGACCGCTGCCAGACCCGGCCGGCTATGGCCAGTTGCTGGCCGCCAGTGTCTCCTCCCTGCGCGCGGCGGCGCCCGGCAAGCCGATCCTGATGGCCGGCATGGCCTATTACAGCCAGATGTCCGGGCGCGAAGGCCTGATGCTGGAAGAACTTTTCAAGCTGGGGGCTGGCCAGCTGGGTGCCATCCCGGCCTACCACCCCTACTCGCAGGAGCCTGAAGGCGACGTGCGCACCGATAACGACTTCATCGTGCGCAGCCAGATCATCAACGAACAATTGCGGGCGCAGGCCGTGCCGGCCATCATGGCCACCGAATGGGGCTGGTCCAGCTATGACGGTCCCAAGGAGGCGCAGTCCATCATCGGACAGGATGGCCAGGCCGACTATGTGCTGCGCCGGCTGGCACTGATGGCCGCGCTCGACTACGACCGCATTTTCCTCTTTGCGCTCTCGGACCTCGATGGCCGTGCCACGGCGCGCGACCAGCACTATGGGCTGCTGGACCTGCAGGGGCAACCCAAGCCGGTGTACGAGGCGCTGCAGCGGCTGCTGCAGCTGACGGGGCCGACGCTGCAGCCCGCGCCCCCTCCCGCACTGGCCCAGGCCCCCGCCGACCTCTACAGTGTGTCATGGCAACGCCCGGATGACGGGCGCAAGGTCTGGATGTTCTGGAGCCGTTCGGGCGGCACGGTTCGCTTGAACGGAGTGAGCAAGGGGACGCTGCACGACCCGCTCACCGGCAGCCAGACCACGCTCGGCACTGACAGCGCCAGCGCACCGCTGGCGGTGCCCGCGGCGGCGCACCTGCAAGTGCTGGTCTGGTAAGGCACGCACCATGCGCATGCTGTGGGTTCTGCCCTACCTGCCCTGGCCCGCCACCAGCGGCGGCAAGACGCGCCAGTGGCAGTTGCTGCGCGCACTCGCCGGGCGCGGCCACCGCATCACCTTGTTGGCCCAGAGCAAGGAGATGCCCAGTGCGGCCGATCGCGCCGCCCTCGCACCGTATCTGGAGGAACTGATCGTGCTGCCGCGCCGGCCGCTGCGCCATCCGCTGACGCTGGCGCTGGCGCTGGCGGGACCCTGGCCGGTGCTGACCGCACTCAATGGTGCGGCGCCGGCACTCACGCGCCGCTTCAAGGAGTTGCTGGCGCAGCCCTGGGATGTCATCCAGATCGAGCACAGCTATACCTTCGAGCCTTGCGAAAGTGCCTTGCGCGGGCATGAATTCATCCTCACCGAACACAACCTCGAATCGGGCCTGGGTGGAGCAACCTATGACCGCTTTCCCGGCTGGGCCTGGCCCTTCGTGCGCTTCGACCAATGGCGGGCACGCCGCTGGGAACGCCGGGTCTTCGCCGCCGCCGCCCAGATCGTCGCCGTCACCGAGGCGGATGCGCAGGCGATGCGCACAATCACCCGGACCCCCGTGAACGTCGTCGTCAATGGCGTGGACTGCGCCGCATTCAGCGCCGCCCGTCCGGCACCGGACAGCCTGCGCATCCTGTTTCTTGGCAATTACGAGTACCCACCCAATGTCGATGCGGTCACTTGGACCATCGAGCACATCATGCCCGGCATCTGGGCCGCCCAGCCCCAGGCGCGCCTGGCGGTGGCCGGTCACGCCATGCCGGCCGACTGGCCGGCGCGCTGGAGGGACCCTCGCATCGAATGGCTCGGATTCGTCGCCGACCTTCCTGCCCTGCAGCGCCGCTCGGCCGTGTTTCTGGCACCGCTGCGCCAGGGCGGTGGCTCCAAGCTGAAGGTGCTCGAAGCCATGGCTGCGGGCCTGCCGCTGGCGAGTACCGCACAGGGCGTCTCGGGGCTTGCCGTCGTGCCGGGCCGGGAATACCTGGGCGGCGACAGCGCGGCCGAACTCGCCCAGGCCGTCATCGCGCTGCTGCAGGCGCCGGCACGCGCCCTTGCCATCGGCGAGGCCGCGCGCACCTATGTGCGAACCCACCATGACTGGTCTATCGCCGCGGACCAGCTCGAAGAGGTCTATGCCCGGCTACCCCACGCCGCGCCTCCTGGTCATGACCGGGCCCCGGCGCCGCTGCCACAACACCAAGGAGCCAAGCATGCGCGTGGGCATTGATTACCGGGCAGCCACGGTGGCGCCCTACTCCGGCATTGGCCGACAGGTCCGGGCGCTCGAACAGGCGCTCACCGAATTGGTCGGTCCTTCGCAGTTGTTGCGCCTGAGCGAATTGCCACTGGACGATCCGCGCCGTGCCGGCATGCTCTGCCCTCCCTGGGCCAGTCCGATGGCCGGGCTGCAGCGGCCACAGGTGCGCTGGCGCTTCGAGCGCCGGTTTCTCCCTGCCGCCCTGGCAGCGCAGCATGTCGGGCTCTATATCGCCACCGTCAACATGGGACTGCCCATTGGCCCCAGGGCGGCCGGGCTGCGCTATGCGCTGGTGCTGCATGACCTGTTCCAGCTGACCGAACGCAACCACCATCGCTCATTACTCAAGGCCCTGGCCTACCGTGCCATCGACCGCGCCAGCATCCAGTGGTCCGTGCACCAAGCCGACCGCATCTGGTGTCCGTCGCGCTTCACCATGGAGGAGGCTGTGCGGCTGTTCCCACAGGCCGAAGGCAAGCTGCGCCTGCTGCCCAATCTGGTCGATCCCATGCAAGCACAGAAGGGCACAGCGGTCGTCATGCCTGCGCTGCCTGCGCGCTACTGGCTGCTGATCGGGACGCAGGAGCCGCGCAAGAACATTCCATTCTTCATCCGTGCCTGGCAAGCGCTGCGCCAACAGGGCCAGGAGCTGCCCGATCTGGTGCTGGTGGGTGCGCCAGGCCCGTTGCCCACAGCGATGCAGCAGGGCGAAGGCCTGCACTGGATGCAGGGCCTCGATGACGCCCAGCTGCACCAGCTTTATGCCCGCGCCGAATGCCTCTGGCAGCCCTCCTACGCGGAAGGTTTTGGCCTGCCGGTGGTCGAGGCACTGGGCATTGGCACGCCGGTGGCCGTGGCACACGGCTCGGCGCTGGACGAGGTGGCCCCTCCCGCTGCCCCCCGTTTCAGCCCATACGACACGGAACAGTTGCGCCAGTGCATGCGGGCGCTCGCCAGGCAGCCATTGAAGCGCGAGGCCGAACTGCAGGACTGGGCGGCGCGCTATGCCTGGCCGGCGTATCGCGCCCGCCTGGCCGCGCTGCTGCAGGAGCTGGAGCCGGCATGATCGGCGGCATGACGATCGCCGTCCTGCTGGGACTGGTGTTCGGCGCCTTGACGGCAGTGCTCGCGCCGGGTCAGCTGGCGGTGCTGCTGGTCGGTGCGGCCGCCGCCATCACGGTGCTGCGCCGGCCTCTGTGGGGCCTGCTGCTGTTCGCCGTCGTGGCGACATTCGCACCCTACACCTCCATCAGCCTGGGCGTGCGCACCACCGTGGCCGAGGCGCTGCTGGCATTGACCTGGGGCGGCGTCTGGTGGCAGGGCCTGATCGGCAACATGAACGGGCGGCTGCGCTGGCAGCCCACCGAACGCTCACTGATCTGGCTGATGGCCTACAGCGCGCTGCCGTTTCTGGTCGGCATGGTGATGATCCACGCCGAGGGCAATGGCCCCGTCAACTGGGTGCGCTGGCTGCTCAATCTCTCGACCTTCTTCCTCATCCCGCTGCTGGTACGCAGCGAGCATGACCGCGACCAGCTGGTGCAAGCCCTGCTGCTGGGCTGCCTGTTGCTGCTGTTGCTGTCGGTGGCAGTGTTCCTCAAGGACCGCAACCCGATGGGCATGATGCCCATCCTGCTGAAGATGAAGTACGCCCATCCGGAGGCCTTGCAGGACATCTTCTCGGGCACCGCGCCGCGCATGGGCTCGCCCTGGGTGCACCCCAATCTCACCGGTGGGGCGCTGGCGCTCTTCATTCCGCTGGCGCTGTTCTATGGCTGGGCCACGCGCGGCTGGCGGCGCCTGCTGGGCCTGTCGGTGGCGGTGCTCGGCTGCGCCGGCCTGCTCTTCAGCATCTCCCGCGGTGCCATCGTCTCGCTCGCGCTGGTGCTGCTGTGGCTGGTCTACAAGCGCGTGCCCTACAGCACCCGCATCCTGGGACTGGGCGTGGCCTTCGCGCTGGCGCTGGTGCTCTTCTATCCACCACTGCAGGAGCGCCTGGTCAGCATGTTTTCGTCGAGCAATGCCAGCACCGAGGTCCGCATGGAGGAGTATGCGATGTTCCCCGATGCGATGCGCCGCTATCCGCTGGGTATTGGCTTCAAGGTCGATCCGCCGGTGCCGGGCAGCGGCCTGGTGGGCATCTCCAACCTGTGGCTCAACTACATCTACAAGATCGGCATTCCAGGCATGCTGCTGTTCATCGTCGTCACGCTGCTCTGGTGGCGCGAGGTGCGCCCGCACGGCCCGATCACGCGTGTCGATGCCGGCAACGCCGTGCAGTTGGGGGCCACCTGCGGTGTCATGGCAGCCTTGCTGACGGGTATCTTCGACCATTACTACAGCTTCACCTTCGTGCTTGTCGGCCTGTTCTGGCTCATGGCTTCCATGAGCCTGCAACTGGCCCGGCAGGCGTCCTCCGGCATGGCACCAGCCACTTTCCGTCCACGCCCATGAAACACCGCATCAAACTGCCTTTTGCCTTCGAGGAGCGGCTGCCAGAATTCGCCGCCACCCTGCAGGTGGAGCCGGCCCAGTTGCACTCGTGTGTGGACTGGATGCTGGCACAGCAGCTTCTCTTCAATGAAGGCGGCCGCTACTGGCTCTGCAGCGTCGAGGCAGGCCATCGCATCAGCGACCCGCTGACCAGCCGCTTCTATGCGCTGCTCAAGCAGCAGCTGCCGACCCACCTGGTGCCCCGCTACGGCCGCAACTGGGCCACCCTGAAGGACCGCTGGCTGCGCGCCTGGGAGCAGGCCTACAACATCCTGATCAACAAGATCCCCAGCCACCACGTGCGCATCGCCTGGCTTCGCCTGGGCGGCGCGCGCATCGGCAAGGGCTCTTCGGTGTGGCGCAACACCGAGGTGCTGGGCATCGAAAACCTGGTGATCGGCGAGGACAGCGTGGTGAGCTGGCACGGCCTGCTTGACGCCCGCGCCGGCCTGGTCATCGGCGACCATGTGGCGATTGCCTCGCACGTGCTTATCATCGCCGGCAGTCACGACGTGATGGAGCCGGAATTCTGGTCGATTTCCGGGCCTATCTACATCGACGACTATGCCTGGATCGCCACCCGCGCGACCATCGGCTTCGGACTGCGCGTCGGTCGCGGCTCGGTAGTGACCGCCTGCACGCTGGTATCCAAGGACATCGCGCCCTATGCCATCGTGGGCGGATCCGGCGCGAAAGTGATGGGTCACCGGCCAGAAGACCTCCGCTACCGGGTCGGCGGCAAGGGTCTGTTCACGCTGTTCCACTGACATGCCCGGCCACCACCTGAGCCAGTCCTTGCCGCACAGAAAGAATCGCCACACATGTTCGGCAGCACCCTGGGCCTGACGATCTCCACCCTGGCGGGGCTGGCCGCGGGCCTGGCGCGCGAATGGCTGCTGGTGGCCGCCTGGGGCGCCGGCGAGCGCAGCGATGCCTTCCTCGTGGCCATGTTCCTGCCGGAGGCGCTGCGCATGATGCTGGCGGCGGGCATCCTGTCCGCCGCTGCGCTGCCGCTCTATGCGCAACGCGATGACCAGCAGCAGCGCCAATGGCTGCATGCACAAAGCTGGGCACTGCTGCTGGTCGGCCTGCTCCTCGGCGCCCTGCTGACGTTGGCGGCGCCATTGCTGGTCCAGCTCATTGGCGGCGGCATGACCGAGGCGGCGCGCCAGAGCGCCACGGCGACCCTGCGGGTGCTCGGATGGACAGTGCCCGGCCTGCTGCTGCACAGCCTCTGGAGCATTGCCTTGCAGGCGCGCCAGCGCTTCGTGCTGGCCGGGTTGGGATCGTTGCTGTTCAATCTGCCGATTGTCGCCACGCTGGCCCTGCACCGCGACGGCGGCATGACAACGACCGGGCTGGCGCAAAGTGCCGTGCTCGGCAGCGTGCTGATGGCCCTGGCGCTGCTGCCGGCGGCGCTGCGCCATGGCTGGCGCCCCTGGCACCCCGATGTGCAGCTGCCGCTGCTGCGCGAACTCTGGCGCCAACTCGCGCCGCTGCTGCTGAGCAGCGGCGCGAGCCACGCACTGTCGCTGCTCGAGCGCCTGATGGCCAGTTTCCTGGGCGAAGGGGCAGTGACGTGGCTGAATCTGGCACGCAAATTCATCAATCTGCCGCTGATCGCGCTGATGGCCCTCAACCAGGTCCTGCTCGGGTTGATGAGTGGCCAACAGGGAGCGAACCGGCTGGTGATCCTGCGCAAGGGCCTGGCGCTGTCAACGCTGCTGTGCCTGCCGGCGGCGCTGGGCCTGATCGTCGCCAGTCCGCTGTTGCCCGCGCTGCTGGCAGCGATACCGCCGGACAGCCCGCTGCCGGCATTGCTCGCCTGGCTGTGCCTGCCGCTGGTGTTCGGCGCCTGGAACGCCTTGCTGGCCCGTTATGCCTACGCCAATGCCGATACCCGCACGCCGTTGCGCTGTGAACTGCTGGGAGGCCTCGTCAATGCGCTGGCCTTGCTGGCTCTGACGCTGCCACTCGGGCTGACCGGCGTGGCCATGGCCGCGCTCTCCGGGGTACTGGCCACCAATGTCCTGCTGGTGCGGCAATTGAAGCTGCAGGCCGTCTGGTCCTGGGGGCATCAATGGCTGCTGCAGGCCGTCTTGCTGGCTGGCTCCTTGACCTGGCTCCAGCCTCTGGACCTGGCACCCTGGCCGCGCCTGCTGCTCGCCACAGCAGTGGCTCTGGCCGTGTTGCTGCTGTGCGGCTGGCGCCTCAAGCCCTGGCGCTGAAGCAGCCGTTCAAGCGGCAGGAACTGCAGCCGGCAAGGCCACCAGCACGCGAAACAGCCCTGGCTCGCCAAGCACCAGGCCCAACTCCTTTTCGGTCAACCATCCCAGGGCCTCGGCCTGCGTGCGGGCATCGGCGAGCTTGGCGCGGGCCAGAGCCTGATCGGCGCTGATCTGGCCGCGCGGCACCGGTGTGGCCCAGGTCAGCGCCAGGTGACGCTGCACCAGCGCCGGCTGGGCCAGTTGGTCCGCCAGCGGTGGGGTGGAGCCGATGCGCTGCTGGTAATCGCCTGCCACGCGCTCGCGCACCTGCAGCACGGCGGGTTGCTGGCGCTCTTCCGGGGTCTGCAGCCAGCCACGCTGCGAGAACCAGCGGCCGATGGCCGGGGAGGCCGTCCAGGCCGACAGCGGCACGGCCAGCAGCAGGCCGACCAGCATGGGCGAGAGCCAGGCCACCAGCGCCCAGGAGTTGAGCCCGGCGATCACCGCCAGTGCCACGCCCAGCAGCATGTGCCAGCGATGGCGGTGGATCAGCTGGCGCCAGGGCAGCGTTCCATCGTCGCGGCGCTGGGTGGTCCACTTGGCATTGCGGCCCAGCAACACCGAGAACACGGCGCCGGTGTGCACGCACATCATGATCGGCGCGATCAGCACCGACAGCAAGGTCTCGAACAGCACGTTCTTGACAAGGCGCAGACCGCCACCGACGCTGCGCCGCAACGGCCCGTTGCACAGGTAGAGCAGCAGGCCCAGCATCTTGGGCACCAGCAGCACCAGCATGGTGACGACGAAGAGGCGCAACGAACGCGGTGCATCCTGGCGCGGCCAGACCGGCAAAAATGAGTCGGCGCTGAAGTACTCGGGCCGGATGTACTGCGCCTGCATGGCCATCAATACACCCACGCTGATCAGCAGCATCCACAGCACCGAACTGCAGTAGGACAGAATGCCGGTGAGCAGGTGCATGCGGCTGACCCAGTGAAAGCCACGCGCGCCGATGACCTTGGCATGCTGCAGATTGCCCTGGCACCAGCGTCGATCGCGGATGGCCAGGTCGACGATGGAGGGCGGCGCCTCTTCGTAGGAGCCACCGATGTCATCGGCCATCAGCACCTGCCAGCCGGCTCGGCGAAGCAGCGCGGCCTCGACGAAGTCGTGGCTGAGAATGGCGCCGCCAAAGGGCGGCTTGCCCGGCAAGTGGGGCAGCCCCGCCGCCTCCATGAAGGCGCTGCGGCGGATGATCGCGTTATGGCCCCAATAGTTGCCTTCGGGGTTGCTCCAGGCCGCCAGACCGCTGGCGACCACCGGGCCGTAGACGGCATTGGCGAACTGCTGCAGGCGCGCAGTCAGGCTCACGCCCTCGATCAGGTGGGGCACGGTCTGCACGAGGCCGGCCTGCGGATTGCGCTCGATGCGCTGCACCAGCGCCACCACGGACTCGGCGGACATCAGGCTGTCGGCGTCGAGCGTCAGCAGGTAATCGTAGCGCGCGCCCCAGGCCTCGCAGAACTGGTGGAGATTGCCGGACTTGCTGTCGGTGTTATGCAAACGGCGGCGGTAGTAAATGCCCGCGCCACGCTCCTGCCAGCGCTCGCGCAGCAAGCTGACGGCCTGCTCTTCCTGCAGCGCGCGCTCGGGAATGCGGGTGTCGCTGAGCAGAAACCAGTCGAACCACTGCAAGGCCTCGGGTCCGAAGCGGCTTTGCAGGTCTTCCATCATGGCGTGCAGCGCGGCGGCGATGCTGGCCGAATCCTCGTTGTAGCAGGGCATCAGCACGGCGGTGCGGCCTTCGGGGCGAAAGCCCGGCTCGACCAGTGGCTGGCTGCGCAGGCGCCGTTGCAGGAGCCACTGTCGCAGCAGGCCCGCCAGGCCGCTGACGGCGGCCAGCGCAATCGGGCTGAACGTGCTGATGAACAGCACCAGCATGCACCATTCGAGCACCGTCATGCCGTCGAGCGCCAGCACGGCATGCATCTCGTAGCCGCCGAGCATGGCCAGCGCAAGCGCCGGCAGCAACACGCCCCAACGGCGCCAGAACACGCCTGGCGAGCGCCTGGGCGCAGGGCCGCTGCTCCGCGCCGGGCGTCGGCGCAGGTCCTGCGCGGGCATGGGGCTGGCCTGCACCGGCGGCATACCCCGCAGTGGCGCCGCACCCTGCGGGCAGGCGGCATCGGAATTGGTCATGGCAGCGGAAGACGGATCGGCAAGGCGGATGCGGTCGGCAGGGTCATGCGCGGCCATTATTCCGGTGTCCAGCGATACACCCAGGTCTCGGCCGCCCGCTTGTCGGGCATCTCCAGGCTCAGGCGCAGCTCGACCAGTTGCTCGTTCTTGGGATCGAGCTCGAACGAAACGCGGTAGCCATCGATCAGCGGGTGGCGCCGCACGTTGACGTTGCTGGTCTCGCCCACCGATGCGCTCAGCTCGGCCTTAGGCAGTTCGTCGGGCAGCGGACTGCCATCGCGCGGCACGGCATAGTCGATCACGAACAGGCGCCGCGGTGTCGGGCTGGCCACCTCGGCACGGCCGACGCGGGTCGCATCGACACGCACTTCGCCGAACTTGGTACGCGGCCCCACGCCCCAGCTCAGCCGGTAGGAAAACTCGTAGGGCTTGCCGGCGGGCAGCGGCTGGCCGGGCCGCCAGAACGCGACGATGTTGTCGTGCACCTCGGACTCGGTGGGAATTTCCACCAGCACCACCTCGCCGTCGCCCCAGTCGCCCTGCGGCTCGACCCAAAGGCTCGGCCGGCGCTCGTAATGGGCTTCCAGGTCCTGGTAATTGGCGAAGTTGCGGTCGCGCTGCATCAGGCCGAAGCCGATCGGCGAACTGTCGACGAAGGCGCTGATCTGCAGCTTGCTCGGATTGGCCAGCGGGCGCCACAGGCGCTCGTTGCGGCCGTTGATCATCAGCAGGCCATCGGAGTCGTGCACCTGCGGGCGGAAATCATCGACACCGAGGCGATCGTTGGCGGCGAAGTAGAACATGCTGGTACCCGGTGCCAGGCCCACATCCTTGAGCTCGGTGCGCGGGAACAGCGTGGCGCGAACGTCCATCACCGTCTCGTCGCCGGGGCGCACGATGAACTGGTAGGCGCCGGTGACGCTGGGGCTGTCGAGCAAGGCGTGCACCGTGATCAGGTTGGTCTGCGAACGCGGCTGCTCCACCCAGAAGGCGCGGAACATCGGGAACTCCTCGCCCTCGGCCGCGCCGGTGCGCAGTGTCAGGCCGCGCGCCGACAGGCCCCAGCCCTGGTTCTTGCCCAGCGAGCGGAAATAGCTGGCGCCCTGGAACACCAGCAGTTCATCCCAGATGTTGGGCTCGTTGAGCTGGGTGTGCAGGCGCAGTCCGGAAAAGCCCACGTCCTGCTCGGGCAGCGTGACCTGGGCCGGCGGCTCGACGGTGAACATCGAAGGCTGGTAGCGCAGGTGCCGGGCCTGGCCGCCCTGCACCACGGCGATCTCCACCGGTTCCTTGTAGTAGAAGCCAGAGAGGAACATCTGCATGCGGTACGGCAGGTCCTGGTTGGCCCAGACGGCGCGGTCGGGCCGGAAGCGGATGGCCCGGTACTCGTCATAGCTGAGTTTGTCCAGGGTCTCGGGCACCTTGGCCGGTGCCTTGTAGGGCTGCTTGGCGAGTTTCTCGGCCAGGCCCCGCACCGTGTGGACATCAAAGGCGCCATCCTTGGTGTAGAGCGCTTCGGCGTGCGCCCGGCCAGGCTGCAGGGCCAGCACCAGGCAAGCGGTGCAGACGGCCAGACCGGCGCGTGCCGACGCCAGCCATCGCGACAGGCCGTTCGCCCCGAACATGGAAGAAGGTGTGAGGTGTTGAATTGTCATGAACCGGATCATCAGGCCCCTGTCCACCGGGCAGCCGACATCATGCGGCCTGCGCTGGACACGCGCCATCGTCAGAAAGAACAGCCCGCAGGCCACGCGAAGAAAGATTTATGCCAGAACTCCCATGGCCGCCTTGCAGGACAACAGCGCATAGCGCGCGAGCGCCGAGTGTCGCACAAGCCAGAGGTCCAATTCGGCTCGGCAGGCCCGTTCTGGAAGCAGTTTTTGACACTTGCTACGTCTGCCAGACAATGAACCCGCCGCAGTGACATTCCCGGCGGCGCCATTCCCGTCGCCAGGCGCTACGGCAGCAGTACCGCCGCGCCCAGGAAGCGCCCGTGCCGCAGGTCCTCCAGCGCCTGGTTGGCCTGTTCCAGCGCATAGCGGCGGATGGTGGTGTGCACGCCGGCACGCGCGGCCACCGGGAAAAAGTCCAGCCCGTCCTGGCGGGTGAGGTTGGCCACCGAGACCAGTTCCCGTTCCTGCCACAGGATGTCATAGGGGAAACTGGGAATGTCGCTCATGTGGATGCCCGCGCAGACCACCCGCCCGCCCTTGCGCACCGCGCGCAGCGCCGCCGGCACCAGTTGGCCGGCCGGCGCGAAGATGATGGCGGCATCGAGCGGCCGGGGTGGCGTCTCGTCCGAGCCGCCGGCCCATGCCGCCCCCAGCGAGCGGGCAAAAGCCGGCGCCGTCTGCTCCCCCGGGCGGCTGAACGCATAGACCTCGCGGCCTTGCCAGCGCGCCACCTGCAGCACGATGTGCGCCGCCGCACCAAAACCGTACAGGCCGATGCGCCGCGCGGTGTCGGCAGCACCCGCCTTGACCAGCGAGCGCCAGCCGATCAGGCCAGCGCACAGCAATGGTGCCAGTGCGGCATCGTCACCATCCTCGCCGAGTGCGAAGCAGAAATGGGCATCGGCCACGACGTATTCGGCATAACCGCCGGGGCGGGTGTAGCCGGTGAATTCCGGCGCATCGCAAAGATTCTCGGCACCATGCAGGCAAGCCCGGCAATGGCCGCAGGCATGGCCCAGCCAGGGCACTCCCACACGCTCGCCAAGCGCCAGCCCCTGCACGCCGGGGCCGATGGCATCCACACGGCCGACGATCTCATGGCCGGGCACCACCGGCACCGGCACATGCGGCAGTTCGCCATCGACCACGTGCAAATCGGTGCGGCAGACCCCACAGGCCGCCACTTTCACGCGGACCTGGCCTGCGCCGGGTTGGGGCAGCGGCAGCTCCCGCAATTGCAGTGGCTGGCCCACCTGTTCAAGAAGCATGGCACGCATGGCAATTTCCTTTCCGGTACCGGCCTCTTCCGACGACGCCGGCATCGCCGATTGTGCGCGCCTCAGGCCAGACACGGCAAGACCGGGCGCGGCTGCTGGCGCGGACTCACCCCGACAGCTCGGCAAACAGCGCCTGGTACAGCGCATAGCGGCTCGCCGCAATGCCATCGTGCGGCACACCATCGGCCTCGTCACCGTCCGGGCCGGCCTCCTCTTCGACCGCGGCGCGCACCACGCAACCGGGCTCGTGGATGTGCGTGCAGTTGTAGAAGCGGCAACCGGTGGCGTGGCGGGCAATGTCGGGCATGCAGCGCACCAGTTCGGTGGGCGCGATGTGGCGCAGGCCGAACTCCTGGAAACCCGGCGAATCCAGCACCGCGCAGCCCTGCTCGCGCGCCAGCCAGTACCAGGTGGTGGTGGTGGTGGTGTGCTTGCCGCTGTTGAGCACCGTGGAGATTGCCGCCGTCTGCACCGCTGCATCCGGGATCAGGCGGTTGATCAGCGTGCTCTTGCCCACCCCGGACGGCCCCAGCACCAGCGTGGCACGGCCTGCCAGCGTCTGGCGCAGTTGCGGGAAATCGGTGCCGCCATCCGGAGCGTCGAGCTGCAGGCGCAAGACCGGATACAGCGGCGCAGCCGCCGCGCCGTCCTGGCCCGGCAGCAGACGCCGATAGGCGGCCAGGCGCTGCCAGGCCTGCGCAAAAGGCACCGTCACATCCTCCTTGTTGAGGCCGATGATGACGGGGATGCCCTGCGCCTCGGCCGCCACCAGCGCCCGCGCCAGCTGGCTTTCGGAGAACACCGGCTCGGCCGCCAGCAGCACCAGCACCTGATCGATGTTGGCGGCAAAGGCCTTGGTGCGGATCTCGTCCTGGCGGTAGAACAGGTTGCGGCGCTCCACGATCTTCTCGATGCTGCCCTCGTCGCCCTGGCCGGGACGGGGCGGCAGCCACAGCACCTCGTCACCCACCACCGCCTGGCTTTTCTTGCCGCGCGGATGACAGATGCGGCGCGTGCCATCGGGCGACTCCACCACATAGTGGCGGCCATGGCTGTTGACGATGCGGCCGGGCTGCAATTCCATCATGCACCTGCCGGCGCAGCTGCGCCGCCCCCACCGGCATGGCCTTGCGCGCCCAGCGCCCCTGGCAGGCGTGCCAGGCGTTCGGCCGCCGGCGGGTGCGAATAGTGGAAGCGTGCGTAGAGCGGATCGGGCGTGAGCGTCGAGGCATTGTCCTCGTAGAGCTTGAGCAGCGCCGCCGCCAGGTCACCTCCGCTGGCATGCGTTGCCGCATAGGCGTCGGCCTCGAATTCGTGCTTGCGCGAGAGCTGCGACCACAGCGGCTGCAGCAGGCCGCCGAACACGCTCACCAGCATCGAGAAGAGAATCAGTGCCAGCGCGCTGTTGGCCGACACCGGTGCCAGCCCACCGGCATCGAGCAGGCTGGGCATCACCCCCAACCCGGCGAAGAACCATGGCTGGTGCAGCAGCCAGCCCAACAGCGCAAAGCCGGCCAGGCTCAGCACGAAGAAAGACAGCAGCCGCTTGGTGACGTGGTGGTTGCGGAAATGCCCCAGCTCGTGCGCCAGCACCGCCTCGATCTCGCCGGCATTGAGCTTGGCCAGCAGCGTATCGAAGAACACCACGCGCTTGGCACTGCCAAGACCGGTGAAATAGGCATTGGCATGGGCGCTGCGCCGGCTGCCGTCCATCACGAACAAGCCCTGCGCCCGGAAGCCACTCTTGTCCATCAGCGCCAGGATGCGGGTCTTGAGCGCTTCGTCCTCGAGCGGCTTGAACTGGTTGAAGAGCGGCGCGATCACCGTCGGGAACAGCCACATCATCAGCAGGTTGAAGCCCATCCACAGCGCCCATGCCCACAGCCACCAGCTGTTGCCGGCCACCTGCATCAACCACAGCACGGCCGCCGCCAGCGGCACGCCCAGCAGCGCGGCGACCAACAGCGCACGCAGCCCGTCGGCCAGCCAGAGCCGCGCCGTCATGCGGTTGAAGCCGTGGCGCTGCTCGATCACGAAGGTCTTGTAAAGACCCCAGGGCAAGCCCAGCAGGCCGCTGATGACGCCAAAAGCCAGCAGCAGCGTCAGCTGCTGCACAAACCCCTGCCCCAGCCAGGCCTGCAGCGCCTGGTTGAGCGCATCGAGCCCGCCCAGCAGCGTCCAGCCCAAGAGCACCACCGCCGAAAATGTGTTCTCCAGCATGCCCAGACGCACCGCATCCACTGTGTAATCGGCCGCGCGCTGGTGTGCCCGCAGCGAGACATGGCCGGCAAAAGCCGGCGGCACCGCGCCGCGATGCTGCACCACATGGCGCAGTTGGCGCGCCGCCAGCCACAGTTCGAGCAGCAAATGCACCGCCAGCGCCGCGGCGAACAGCAGCGTCAGCAACAGGGCAGGATTGGAGAACAGGTCAGCAGGCATGGCATGAGGCAGTCGAAGCGGGCAAGCGCAATCCGGCAGTTTAAGGCAAGGCCGTGCAAGTGCCGCGTGCGGCACTCACCTTGTTTCGAGGACATCGCAACAATGCCAAGGCGATGCGTCGTGACGGGCAGGAATCTTCTGCCGAGGCGGGCACTTCCATGGTTACCTGCACAGGCCTGCGCGGATAACATCAGCGCATGTCAACGCATCTCACCCTGGACCACCTGCGCCGCTATGCCATCGCACGCAGCCTGTTCAAGCCAACGACCTTGCTGCGGGCCATCACCAGACTTGGCTTTGTGCAGCTGGATCCGATCCGCGCGCCGGCACGGGCGCAGGATTTGACGCTGCGCCACCGCGTCAGCAACTACCGCGCGGGCGACCTTGAGGCGCGCTATCCAGGCCTTCCCATCGAGGAAGACTTTTTCGTCAATTACGGGATTCTGCCGCGCGCCACACGAGGCCTGATGCATCCGCGCACGGCGCGCACCACATGGACCGAAGCGCGTGAAGCGCAGGCACAAGCACTGCTGGAATTCGTGCGTGGCAGCGGGGTGGTGCATCCACGCGAGGTCGATGCGGCCTTCTCGCTCGGCACCGGCAAGAATTGGTTCGGCGGCAACAGCCGGGCCAGCACGCAACTGCTGGATGGCATGCACTACCGGGGCATGCTGCGTGTGGCGCGACGCGAAAATGGCGTGCGTCTGTATGCCGCAGATGGCACTCATGCGTGTGACCGGCCTTTGGAGCCGGACGGCAATCTGGACGCATTGATAGACGTGGCGGTGGCGAAGTACGCGCCGCTGCCCGCAGCCACACTCAAACGCCTTGTCATGGATGTCGGCTCTGCGGCAGCGCCGCAGTGGCGCGAACGTCGCCAGGCCGCTCTTGAGCGGGCCAGGCAGCGGCTGTCCCACGCCATGGTGGACGGCTGCGATTGGTACTGGCCGGCGGATGAAAACCCCGGCCGCCGCCGCTTTGCGAATGACGCGGTATGCGGCGAACACTTGCACCTGTTGGCGCCTTTCGATCCGGTAGTCTGGGATCGCGAGCGCTTCGAGCGTTTCTGGGGCTGGGCCTATCGCTTCGAAGCCTACACGCCTGCGCCACAGCGGCTGCGCGGCTACTACGCACTGCCCATGCTGTGGCGCGGTCAGGTCATCGGCTGGGCCAATGTTGCGGTGCTTGGCGGCCGCCTGCAGGTGCAGACCGGCTATGTGCACGGACATGCGCCACGCGATGACGCCTTCGCGCCCGCGCTGCTGGAAGAACAGGCGCGCCTGGAGCATTTTCTGGGGCTGCAATAGGGCTATTCAAAGGCGGCAAGCGATACCGCACACGTGACGCTCTCGTCATGGAGTGGCTGCGCATGCGCGACAATTCAAGCATGAACACCCCCGAACCGACCGAAATCCTGGCCGAGACCCCGGCCACTGCAGCGCCAGCACCTGCGGTGCTGAAGAAATCCGACAACAACCTGATCTGGCTGGACTGCGAGATGAGCGGGCTCGACCCCGAGAAGGAACGCCTGCTGGAGATTGCCATCGTCATCACCGGCCCCGAACTGCAGCCGCGCGTCGAAGGCCCGGTGCTGGTGATCCACCAGAGCGATGAGGTGCTCGACAAGATGGATGCCTGGAACAAGGGCACCCACGGCCGCAGCGGCCTGATCGACAAGGTGCGCGCATCGACCATCGACGAGGAGCAGGCCCAGCATATCCTGCTGGACTTCATCCGCCAGTACGTGCCGCGCAGCAAGTCGCCGATGTGCGGCAACACCATCAGCCAGGACCGGCGCTTCCTCGTCAAGTACATGCCCCGCTTCGAAGCCTACTTCCACTATCGCAACATCGACGTCAGCACCATCAAGGAACTCACGCGCCGCTGGAAGCCCGAGATTGCCAACGGCTTTCGCAAAGCCCAGCAGCACACCGCGCTGGCCGATGTGCAGGAATCGATCGACGAGTTGCAGTACTACCGTGAGCAGGTCATGAAGATCTGATCGGCAAGCGCCCGTCGGCAATGCCTGCGGGGCGCGGGCACCACCACTGCGCAGCAGTCACGATATCGCGGGGACGATGGTGCCCGCGCAGTCGCCAAAGCCGATCGAGACGAAGCCCGCGCGGCTGCAACGTCCCCTGAGCGTGACCTCGTCGCCATCATGCAGGTAGCTGCGTATCTCACCATTGGGTAGCGTGACCTCGCGCGCGCCATTCTCGGTCAGTTCCAGCAGGCTGCCGAGTTCGTCCTGGCGCGGACCGGAAATGGTGCCCGTGCCGATCAGATCGCCGCTGAGCATTTCGCAGCCGGCCGAGGCGTGATGCGTCAGCATCTGCTGCGGCGTCCAGTACAGATAGCGCATGTTGGAGCGGATGATGGCAATCGAGTCCGCGCCGTCGCTGCGCATTTTGCGGGTCCGAAGGTGCACCTCGAGCGCCACATCGAAAGTGCCCTGTTGCTGATCCTGTGCTGACAGAAGATGCGGCAACGGCGCCGGGTCACCGGCCGGACGGGGCTCCATTGCGACCCGAAACGGTGCCAGGGCATACGGCGTCAGCACCCAAGGCGAGACGGTGGTGCCAAAATTCTTCGCCAGGAACGGGCCGAGCGGCTTCATTTCCCAGCGCTGAATGTCGCGCGCCGACCAGTCGTTGAGCAGCCCGTAGCCAGCGATGTGCTCATGCGCCTGCGTGATCGGAATCGGCACACCCCAGTCACTGGGCCTGCCCAGCCATACCGCCATCTCCAGTTCCAGGTCGAGCTCGCGACACGGCCCGAAACCCGGTGCCCCCGTACTGCCTGCCGCCATCAGCTGACCATTCGGCCGGCGCACCTCGACACCAGACGGTTTCACGGTCGAACCACGCCCGTGATAGCCGATCGGCATCCACTTGTAGTTCTCGGGCAAGGGATTTTCGGGCTGCAGCAGCGAGCCGGCACGAACCGCATGATGGATCCCCGCATAGAAGTCGGTGTAGTTGCCGATGCGGGTAGGCAGATGCAGGCGCACTGCAGAAGCAGCATGCAGGATCGAGCCGGCCTGAGCTTGCGCCTGCAGACCTTCCTGCGCATGCAGCAGGCGGAACACGGCATGGCGCAGCGCGAGGCCGGTACCGTGACCGGCGGCGAACAGTGCGTTCAGGCTGTCCTGCTCCAGCAGCTCACGTGGCACAGCGTCGCCAAGCAGCCCGAGGTCATGCGCCGCGGGCAGATCCAGAACCTGGTCGCCAATGGCCACGCCAACACGTGGACCGGTCACAGCCGTGCTGAACACGCCCAACGGCAGATTCTGGATGGGGAAGTCCGTCGTGCCGGTGTTGGCCGATGCCACCCAGCTTCGCTGGGATGGCTCATGGGTATGGTCGATATCGAAGAATGATTGCATAGTTGAAGCTCTGGTTATGCCGCTCCAGCCTGCCGACCGCCGCTACCTGCGGAGCTTTCGGCTGTTGCGACAGAGGAAAAAACGGAGAACTGCCTGACAGAGACAAAGGGGCAGGCCGCCGTCGGAACTGGCGAGGGCGACGCGGAACCAATCTCTCGCGGGCACACCCTCTCTGCTTTGGACACATCTCGGCATTGCAGATGCGTCGCTATAGCTGAGGCCATGGCGGCGGCTAGCGCATTGCACGGCATCCCAAGCCAAAGCAGGCCGCACCGCCGACATTTGTTCGACGCAGCCCTAGAAAAACTTGGGCACAAGCACAAGCGCGACAGATGTCACCACGAACCAGATGCACCACAGAAAGGCCATGTAGCCCCAGACATCCTTGAGTCGCATGCCGACCACTGCCAACGCAGGAATGACGTAGAGCGGCTGCAGCAGATTGGTCGCCTGATCGCCGTAGACGAACGCGTTGATGACCAGGTTCAGATCCGCGCCGAGCAGCAGTGCCGCATCGACCGTGATGTCGCCCTGCACGATCCACTGACCGCCTTGCGACGGAATGAAAAGGTTGACGAAGGAGGTCGCGTAGTAGGTGTAGAGCGGCAACGTGTCGGCGGTGGCCAGCGAAGTGAAGAAGCCCACCACCGCCACCGCCATGCCGGACTGCGCCATCATGCCGGCGATGCCGCCATAGAACGGGAACTGGATCATCACGTCGGTCGCCAACTTGAGGTTGTCGCGATACGCCGTGATGAACTTCAACGGTGTGCTGTAGAGAAAGAAATTCAGCACCAGGAAGACGAAGATCACGAAGTTCAGCGTCAGTGAGGAGAACAGGCCCTTGGTGGCCACGGTGTTGACGATCATCACCACGCCGAGCACACCGATCGCCCACATCAGCAGCCGGCTGCCATTGAGACGGTCGGCGAAGCTGCGCCCGGACTGCTCTGCAGAACCGGCTTCGGCCTCTGGCCTCGCCTCGGTCTCTTCGCGGAACTCCACCACTTCGTGCGCCGGCGGCAGGGCCATGATGGCAATCGCCACCGTGATCACCGCCAGTACCACCCAGATCACGATGTTGGCCGGGTTATAGGTGGTTTCGGTCTGGGCGATGGCACCGATCTTGCCGGCCAGAAAGTGATCGGGCGATGCAAGCAGGGCAAACACCGTGCCGGTCGGGCTCAGGCACTGGCCGAGAATCATGGTCGAGTAGCCGGCCGCGATCAGCATCGGAAAGTGCAGCCCCGGAATGCGCTTGCTGAGCGCCACCGCCAACACCGGCGTGACGATCAGCGCAAAAGCCCAGTTGACGAAGCTCGCCAGATAGCCGAACACCATCAGCATCAGCACCGCCGACACGGGCCGGCGCACCAAACGGGCCAGCTTGTTGAGGCCGGCCGCGATCTGCGGCGAACGCGCTGCCACGGCGCAGCAAACCACCATGAACGACATCTGGAACGCGAAGGCGATCTGCGACCAGATTCCGTCGTACCAGTACTGCGCCATATCGATGGCACTGCTGTCGGTGAGCAGCACGCCGCAGAAGAACAGCACCACAGTGAAGATCAGGCAGAACACCAGCGGGTCCGGGATGACACGCTCGGCGGCGAAGTCGAACTTCTTGCTCAAACGCCAGAAGAACGAACCCTGGGGAGCCTTGGAGGCAATAGCAGTCATGGGCATTTCCTCGCTTGCGCTCATTGGTTCTGCTCGCTGACCGCGAGCTGGCGGATCAGGCGGGTGTGGAAGTCACGCGTGACCGCCTGACGCTGCGCCTGGTCGTAGACGAAGAACCCTTCGCCGCTCTTCAGCCCCAGCTTGTTCTCGGCAATCTTCTGGCGCAACAGCTCGCTGGCCTTTTGCTCGGCGCTGATCAGCGGCAGCAGGTTGTCGCCAACGGTGCACCAGATGTCGATGCCGCCGAAATCGGCGATCTCCAGTTGACCCGTGGTGGCATAGCGGAACGCCGGGCCGTACTTGAGCGCGTTGTCAATGTCCTCGGGCGAGGCGGCCTTCATCTCGATCAGCGAGAAGACTTCGCGAGCAATGGCTTGCTGAATCCGGTTGGCGATCAGGCCGGGAATGTCCTTGAGCACGCGGATGGTCTTCTTGCCGACCTTCCGGAACAGTGCCTCGACCGCTTCCAGCGTCTGCGCGGAGCTGCTGCCGAAGTCGGACAGCTCGACCAGCGGAATCAGGTGCGCCGGGTTGTACCAGTGGCAAGTCAGGCAGTTCGAGACACGCTCGGGGCGCACCGTGCTGATCATGTCGGGCAGGCTCAGGCTGGAGGTGTTGCTGGCCAGGATGGCCTCGGCCGGGCACAGCGCATCGAGCCTGGCAAACAGCTCCTGCTTCAGCGTCACGTCCTCGGGAATCGCCTCTATCACGAAGTCGCTGTTCGCAACCGCTACCGCCAGATCGTCGTGGAAGGCAATGCGCGCGAGGATGGCAGGAATGGCTGCAGCATCGATACGGCCCATTTCAGCCAGCAGTTCCAATTCGTCCTGAATGGCACGGCCGGCCTTTTCTCTCACCGTCGCATGAGGCTCATAGACCTGTACCGCGTAGCCGCCGGTGGCAAACACCTCAGCGATGCCATGCCCCATGGTGCCGGCACCAATGACCGATATGTTGTTGATTTCTTTCATATTGTCTCCTGCTTTGCAAAAAATGACACACAGGCAGAGCCAGCCTGGCTGCGCACAGTCTTGTGCGACCAGGAAGCTGGAAATGGAAGGTGTCGGTGGGAAAGCCGAACGGCGCTGTCGTCGACCGGTGAACGCAGTGCCCCGGCATCATGGCCAGATGCCGCGCCCACTGGTCCGGCACGCCATTCGGTAACGAACGGCGCTAGGCGCCCTTGTCGGGATAGATGTTTGTCAGCGTGGAATAGAGGTGCTCATGCAGCAACTCCACCGCCAGCGCCTCGTTTTCGCCGAGCGCTGCCTCGGCCAGGACATGGTGCATCTGCATGAAGGCATCCGGCTCTTTCAAGCCGCTCATGTTGATGTTGCGATAGCGATAGGCCTGGTTGTAGAAATCATGGGCCAGCACCGTCAGCCGCCGCGAACCCGAGCCGCTGATGAGCACCTTGTGGAACTGGTAGTGCAACGAGTCGAGCTCATCGCCACCCAAGCCAAACTCCGCGCCCTTGCGCTCGACATAGCGTTGCAACCGGTGCAGCGCGGCAACCACTGCTGCTTCCCATTCATCACCACCGTTGCGCATCGACAACTGCAGGGCCTCCCGCTCGATCGTGAATCGAACATGAGTGATGTCGCGCAAGTCCTCGTGACTCAACGCGCGCACATGGAACCCGCGCCGACCAATTGCCTCGACCAGGTCCTGCGCCACCAGACGCGACAAGGCTTCCCTGATCGGACTGCTGCTGATGCCATACCGGTCTGCGAGATCGAGCACGGCAAGCCTGGTGCCCGGCTCCAGCACGCCATGCAGTATCTCGTGTTCCAGCAACTGCGTCGCACGCTCAGTCAGCGTTTCTGCCTCGCCATCGATCTTCTTGGTTACCACATCAGACCTTTCTTCATCTGGCTTTGATGCCATGGACAATTTTGTGCACAGAAATAAATATACGCATCAATCTATTTTTTGTGCATAAAAATACGTTCATTTTCTTAGGTGTTAACCCGCGGACAATCATGCATGCATGCATGGCAGGGCGCCGGGCCGTCCGGCAAACCGGCCCAGGCGCCAGACAATTGATGGAGACGGTTCCCCCCTCCCCCATAACCCTTTGTGACTGAAGGTCAATACATCTGCCGCAACCTATCCTGGCCTCCGCGCGCATAATCCGGCACTTCGCTGCGCCACGGATCTGCTCCGACAGCATGCAGCGCGTACGCATCTTTCTATCTCGCCGGGTTGATAGCGATCGCCAGCAGTAGCTGCTGGCGCATTGGTCAAGGACAACCCCCGCGCCAGGCGCATCGACGCAATCGCCGCCTGGCCACGGTACCGTTGGATGGATGATGTTTTTCCATCCATCTGCAAGGCCCCGGCTTCCCTGCCCGGCGCGGCCTGCCGTTGAATCCTTTGCGACCCACTCACATGCATCAAGCTACCCTGGCAGAATCTGCCGACACCTCCGCGCCTGACATCCAAGCCCAGTCCGCGCCAACATCCGAATCCGCTTCACCCGAAGCCACCACCATCGACACGTCGGCCGCGGCCCTGGCCGCATCGCCGTTCACCCAGCTCGGTCTGGCGCCTGCTCTCGTGCAGGCCGTCGTCGAGCTCGGCTACACCCAGCCTACCGAAGTCCAGCTGCGCGCCATCCCCTTGGCCCTGCAAGGCGCGGTGGAAGGCGCCGACAGCAAGGATCACAGCCACTACGTGGACCTGATGGTCTCCAGCCGGACCGGCAGCGGCAAGACCGCCGCCTTCCTGCTGCCCGTGCTCGACACCCTGATCGGCCACCATGAAGCCGCCAAGGCCGCCGAACACGCCGCCTTCGAGCGCAAGGTGGCCGAAGCCCTCGAGCAAGGTCTGCCCGCCCCCAAGAAGCCGCGCCGCAAGAGCCCGATGCACCGCCGCTTCGAGCCCGCCGTGCCCGGCGCCCTGGTGCTGTGCCCCACACGCGAACTGGCCCTGCAGGTCTCGCGCGACGCCATCGATCTGCTCACCCACTGCCGCGGCGTGCGCGTAGGCAGCATCATCGGCGGCATGCCCTACCCCAAGCAGATCGCCCAACTGCAAAACGCCAATCTGGTGGTGGCCACGCCCGGCCGTCTGCTGGACCTGCAGCGCAGCGGCCAGATCAAGCTCGATGAGGTGCAGTTCCTCGTCATCGACGAAGCCGATCGCATGCTCGATCTGGGCTTTGCCGAAGACCTCGAAGCCGTGCACCAGCTCACCGCCCAGCGCCGCCAGACCATGATGTTCAGCGCCACCTTCGCATCGCGCATCCAGCAGCTGGGCATGCGCATCATGCATGACGGCGGCCAGCACGTGCAGCGCATCGAAGTGGCCAGCGCGCAGGAAAAGCACGAGAACATCACGCAGAAACTGTTCTGGGCCGACAGCCCCGACCACAAGCGCCGCCTGCTCGATACCTGGCTGCGCAACCCCGAAATCGACCAGGCCATCGTGTTCGCCAGCACCCAGATCGAATGCGATGCGCTGGCCGAAGACCTGCAGCAAGTTGGCTTCTCCGCCGTGGCGCTGCATGGCGCGCTCGGCCAGGGCCTGCGCAGCCGGCGCCTGGCGGCGCTGCGCGACGGCCGCATCCAGATCCTGGTGGCCACCGACGTGGCCGCCCGCGGTATCGACGTGCCCACCATCACCCACGTCTTCAACTATGGCCTGCCGATGAAGGCCGAGGATTACACCCACCGCATCGGCCGCACTGGTCGCGCCGGCCGCAATGGCCTGGCCATCACCTTTGCCGAATTCCGCGATCGCCGCCGCATCTCCGACATCGAAGCGTTCACGCGCCAGAAATTCAGCGTCGCCGTGCTGCCTGGGCTGGAGCCGCAGCAGCGCATCCCCGAATGGCGCAGCGACCGTGGCGGCAAGGGTCGTCCCGGTGGCCCGGGCAGCCGTGACGGTGGCCGCGGCAACCGCCACGACGGTCGCCGCAGCGAGGGCTTTGGCGGCGCACGCCGCGACACACCGTACCGCGACAATCGCAACGGCGCCGACCGGCCCGCGACCGGTTTCGAACGCCGTGAAGGCTTCGATCGACGCGACGAACGCGGTGGCCGCGACCAGCGCTTCGACAGCCGCCCTGCCGCGCCGCGCTTCGAGCAGCGTCCGGACCAGCGTTTCGGCAACCGTGACGGCTATGCCGCACGCCCGCAGCGCGAAGGACGTGATGGCCGCGATGGCCGTGACGCACGCGGTGAATCCCGTGGCGAATGGCGCGGCAATGCCAACGCCGGCAACACCAGCGGCTTTGGTGAGCGCGGCCGCCGCGATGCCGGTGCCGGCGAGCGCTCTGCCGCTCCGCGCAGGCACGATGGCGAGCGTGCCCGCCCGCGCCACAACGACGGCAATGCCCCGGTGCGCGCGCGCAAGAGCGCGCCCTACAAGGGCTGATGTCAGCCGGCCCACGGCCGGTTGGAATACAAAAAGGCAGGCGCTTTGGGCGACCTGCCTTTTTTCATGCGCACGTTCTCCCGCATATCCATATGAGAAAAGCCCATTTTTCGGGCCAGGACCAGGCGCCTAGAATCAGCCAGGCCCCGTCGGGCGCAGGACATCTCATGACGACGCTGACGATCTACCTGGAACAGCACCCGCAGACACCCTTGCTGCACACCTCCGACCCGGAGGTCATTGCCACCCTTGCGGAACGCCTGGGCGTGCGCTTCGAACGCTGGGAGGCCACGCAGCCACTGCCACCCGGCGCGCCGCCCGAGGCCGTGCTGCAGGCCTACGCACCGCAGGTCGAGCGGCTGCAGCGCGAGCGCGGTTACCGGAGTGCAGACGTCATCAGCGTTGATGCTGCCAGCGGCACGCAAATGCCCGGGCAATTGCAGGCGCTGCGGGACAAGTTTCTCTGTGAGCACACCCATGAGGAGGATGAAGTGCGTTTTTTCGTCGCCGGCAGCGGCTTGTTTCTGCTGCATGCGCAGGGACGGGTCCATGCGCTGCAGTGCGAGCAGAACGATCTGCTGTCCGTGCCCGCCGGTCTGCGCCATTGGTTCGACATGGGGCCGCAACCCGCGTTCACCTGCATCCGGTTGTTCACCGACCCGGCCGGCTGGGCCGCCCGATACACGGGCGACCCGATTGCCCGGCGCTTTCCGGCGCTGGCCTGAAATGCTCGGCCATACGCCTCTTTCCGCCCCCCAATGCAGCGCCTTGGCTGCGGTGCATTTGATGCGACAATTCAAGGCTCTCCTCGCATAGCCACAGCAGGGCGCGACCGGCGCCGCAGCCGGCCTGCCGCATCGCAGCGCCATCCCATTCGTGCGGCCACGGATGGAGCTCGCGCCACTGCTCAGCCACTTCCTTCACGACCCTGAACGCTGTTCAAAGGAACCGGCATGATGCATTGCACACCTCTTTCCCATTTCACGCGACTGGCCCTGTGCCTGGCCGCCGCAGGCGCGCTGGCGGCCTGCGGAACCACCCCGACACCGCCATCCGGCACCGCCGCCGCGCCAACGACGGATGTGGCGGCCACCACCGCCCAAGTGCGACGCGCAGAGATTGCGCCAGCCCTTTACGAACTGGCGTTCTCGCCCCGCCAGAATGCGGTGTTCGTGGCATCGGCCGGCGGCTTTGGCGATGATGCGCCGGCCAGCAAGGTGCTGCGGCTCAACCCGGACACGCTGGCCATCGAGGCGGAGATCACGCTCCCCTTGCGCGGCTTCGGCGTGGTGCTCGACGATGCCCAGGATCGGCTGTATGTCAGCCATGGCCTTGATGGTGCCATCAGCGTCATCGACACCGCCAGCGGCCGCATCATCGGACGCATCGCGCTGGCCGCAAAGGTTCGCGGTGCCGACGGCAAGGAGAAATTCGAGCACCATTTCCGCGAACTGGTGCTCGATGCGGCCCACCACCGGCTCTATGCGCCGGGGCTGAGCAGCGAAGGCAGCGCGCTTTATGTGATCAACACGCGTACGCTGCAGCTCGAAAAGGTGATGGACGGCTTCGGCCCGGTGGCCACCGGCATTGCGCTCGATGCGGCCGGCCAGCGCCTCTTCGTCTCGAACCTGCGCGGCAACCTCTACGAGGTGGACACGCAAAACCTCACCGTCGCGCAGTCCCATTCGGTGGGGGCCGACCAGCTCATCAACCTCGCCTATGACACCCGGGGCCAGCGTCTGCTGGCCACCGACCAGGGCCTCGACGCCATCAATGCGCGGCGCCAGGCCAGCGAACCCGGCTTCGTGCCCACCCCGGGCAACCGTGTGGTGGTGTTCGATCCGGCCACCGCCGCCATCACCGCCAGCATTCCGACCGGTGCCGGCCCGATCGCGCTGCTGCTCGACGAGGCCCGCCAGCGCCTGTTCGTCACCAATCGCGGTGCGGGCACCGTCACGGTGTTCGACGCCCGCAGCCATGCGCTGCTGCAGACCTTCGAACTGCCGAAGCATCCCAACAGCCTGGCCTTCGATGCCCGGCGCAATGTCCTCTACGTCAGCGTCAAGAACGGGCGTGAGGCCGAGCGCGGCGGTGCCGAAAGTGTGGTGCGCATCGCATTCTGACGCCTTCGAATGGCCGGGCCGTCCGGCCATGGGTCCGGACCGTATGGGCCGCTGTCATGGGAAAGCCGGGCAAGAAGCCCGGCTTTTCTTCTTCCTGCGCCTGGCCGATGACAACCGGCGGTGCGCAGCGCATGCCCTTCAGTTCAGGCGCCGACCAGCATGGTCATCGGCACCCGGCAGGCTCTTGACCAGGTCAATCCACTCGGTGGGTACCGGATGCGCGCTGCTGCGCACGCCGAACAGCGAGGTGACCAACTGACCATCGGCATCGTAGTAGTCGACCGAGTAGATGCCGCCGCGCTCGATCTGCCAGCCATGAGCCACCCTGGCGATGCGCACGCGCAGCAGCGAGGTGGGATCCTCCACCTCCAGCCAGTCACCCACGCGGCGCACATCGTGAACCGGGTCGCCATGGATTTGCGTGACCGCGCCATTGCTGACGAAAACCATGATCGGCAGACCACGCGCCGCTGCCCCGTCGAACAAGGCCTGCAGTGACTCGGGCGCCAACTCGCGCGTCTTGCCCGGCGGCGCCAGGCGCAATGCCTGTTCGCGGCCCAGCTTGAAGTCGCGCAGGATGCGATTGAATTGGTGCACGTCGGTGATCTGGTTCCAGGCCGCGTGATAGGCGGCAAGATCGATGGCCGCATCGGGCGTCGGCGCGGCCGCGGGTGTCGCGGCACCGGCCGCCGTGCCCGCCGGCTGCAGTGGTGGTGCGCTCTGGTCGTCGCTGCGGAACTGCATCACCAGTTGGTCGAAGGCCGCCTCATGGGCGGTGTTGGCCAGCGTCAGGCGCAGGATTTCACGCCCTTCGGCATTGAAGAAGAGCAGGCTGCGGCGCACGCGACCATGGGAGTCCGGCGCCACCACCGCAAACGCATGTGCCCATTCAGTGAAGCGCAAGCGCAGATCGATCGGCCCTTCGAAATAGCCGTTGGCATTGGCACGGTTGCGCTCGCGTTGCTGGCGGTCCTTCTCGGCATCGCCGCTCGGCTCGGTCCAGCGTCCGGACATCCGGTTGGGGATGCCCACGCGGGTGATCTGGGCGTTCTCATTGGAGGAGCTGACCCGGATCTGGCCCAGGTCCAGCACCGCCGTCATGATGTCGGGCGCAGCTTCCATGCCATTCGCACGCAGGCGTGTGGCGGTCTGGCCCAGCTGCGCCACCACGGCGTCCCAGCTGCCGGCCGTGACGGTCGTCGCCACCGTCGCCGGTGCCTGCGTGGCGTTGCGGTGCTGAGGAGGCAACGAGCTGCAGGCGGACAAAACCAGGACTGCGGCCAGCAACCCCGAACCAACGTGCCGGTGAGCGGAGATTTTCTTGAGAGGCATGTTCATGATTCCAATGTATTCCATCGGTGTCACCGCCACCGGGTGCCCCGATGACGGACGGCACCATCAGAACCGCACCTCCAGCGAGGTACCGAAGCTGCGGCCCGGACGGGCCTGGCGCTCGATGTCGCCGGTGGCGCTGGCCGCCAGGTCGCGCACCGAGGCATAGTCCCAGTACTTGCGGTCGGCAAGGTTGTAGATACCCGCGCGCCAGGTCACGTTGCGGCTGATGTTCCAGTAGGCGGTCAGGTCCAGCACGGTGGCGCCGGGCACGTCGAAGTATTCGCCCGTCGAATCCCTCAGCACATCGGCTCCCGGCGCCTGCTTGCCGCGCGTCCATGTCGTGTGCAGCGCGCCGCCAAAGCGTTTGCCCGGATCGTCATAGCCGAGTCCGAGCACCAGCTTGGCCGGCAGCACCGAAGGCAGATCGGCCTTCTCGCCCGTCTCGCTGTTGCGCGCCGTGCCTTTGGACCAGCCGGCCGCCAGCGACAGGCTCAGGCCCTGCACCGATGGCGCCCACTCGCCCAGTTCAAAGCGGCTGGCCAGTTCGGTGCCCCAGATGGTGGCTTTGCCGATGTTGTCGGTGCGATAGACAAACAGGCCGAACTGCGGCAGGCTCGGATCGACCCCAATGTTGGTGTATTCGATGTAGTTCCTGTAGCGGCTGTAGAAGGCCGAGGCACTCAGCGTCACGCCACGGCTGGGCTCGCCACGCACGCCCAGCTCGAAGTTGTCGCTGGTCTCCTTCTTCAGGTCCGGATTGCCCAGTACGGCGTAGCCGGTGCCCGGATTCTCGAACGATCCCGTCAACTCGCTGACTGTCGGCTGGCGCACGCCGCGGCTGTATTGCGCGAAGGCATCGAAGCCCGGCTGCAGTTGCACCGTCAGGTTCAGGCTGGGCAGCCAGTCGGTGCCCGAACGCGTGCGCAATTCGCCTGCCGAGGCACTGGAGCCTTCGGCATAGCGATCCACATCGGTCGGCTTGAGGCGGTGGTGCTGCACGGTCAGCCCGGGCGTCAAGGTGGCGCGCCGCCCGGCCAGCGTGAAGCCGATCTCGTCGCGCAGATAGAGACTCAGGCGCGTGTCCCTGGCGGAAGCGGCACGGTCCCTGACGGGGGCAGCAACGGGCGCCACCTCGCCATTGTCCAGATAGCTTCGGCTCTCCTCCCAGGGCCGTTCATTGTTGGTCCGCGTCAGCGCCGCGCCATAGAACACGTGGTGCTGACCGAGCCGCTTGCTGGCATCGGCAGTCACGCCCAGCGTCTTGTACTCGCTGTTGGTCAGGATGTGGCGCTCATAGCCGCGCGGCACGCGGGGCTGCGCCGTGGGCACCTGTGCAGTGGTATGGTTCTTGGCTTCGCTGCGCTGGTAGTAAATGCGGCTGTCCAGCACGTCGAAGGCCGCCAGTTCTCCCTGCGGCACCCAGGTGTGCTCGAGGCTGATGCGGCTGCGCCGATCGGTGCCGTCCTGGCGCGGGGCGTAGGGACTGGCCGCCGTGATCTTGTTATTGTTGGTCAGTTCGGTATCGCGCGCCACATGCTCGATGCCCAGCCCCAGGCGGCTGTTCGTGCCCGCGCCCCAGACGAACTTGGTGAGCAGGGCATTGCTGTTCCAGTCCTTGGGATTGGGCGCCACGTCGCCTTCGGACTTCTCCTCTTCGCCATCACGGCGCACGTAAATGCCCAGCGCCTGCACGCCGCCCACCTGCGCCGCGCCGGTCAGCGCGTGCATGCGGCTCTTGTCGCTGGAGAGGTAGCCGAACTTGTAGCCCAGGTACCGGCTCTGGCCGCCTTGCAGGAAGTCCTCCGGGGACTTGGTGATGAAACGCACGCGTCCGCCCAGGCCGTTGCTGCCGGGCCGCCCCGAAGCGGTAGCGCCCGATTCGATCTCGACCAGCTGATAAAGCTCCGGCTCCAGCGTGTCGCGTCCGCCGGCAAAACTGTTGTTCTGCATGCTGTCGGGCTTGCTCTCGGCCGGCGGCAATGCAATGCCATCGACATCAATGGCGACGCGGTTGCCATCGACGCCGCGGATGTTGTAGCCGGTGGTGCCGGAGCCATCCCAGACATTGTTGCCGGAACCGCTGGCAATGCCCGGCGCGCTCACCAGCGGCTGGTAGCGCACCACGTCGGCCATGTTGTTGGTGTCCTGCCCGGCCAGCGTCTCGGCATCGAGGCGCTGGAGACTGCCGCGCGTTTCTTCCTCGCGCTGGCCCAGCACCTGCACTTCAGCGAGGCTCTTGCTGTCGGCCGGCAAGGCCGCATTGGCCGCGGCCTGCGCCATGACCGTCATCGGCAGGGCCAGCGAGGCCAGCCCGGCGGCCAGCAGCCAATGGCGTGTCAAATTGAACGAATGGGCGCCTGTCGGGGCACACCAGGAGACGGGTGGCCGAGTTGCAGCCGGCGGAGAGCATGAAGCCATGGGATGGATTTCCGGAAAGGATCAAACATCTGGCTGGCTGTCCCCGCCGGCAGAGGCCGGGATCAAGGGTGGCTGGCTGAAAGCGCTCATTTTAATGAGAACGATGCCTATTCATCAAACTGTCATCGATGGCGATCGATCATATGGTGTGCGGATGCGACATATGCCCGCTGGCGCACATGCGCCGCCCCCGATTCACGACACTAGCGTGCGGGCAGCGCGTGCCGGTGCAAAGCCAGCGCCACGGCATCGGCAAGGCGAGCGAGCGCGCCACGATGATGCTGCGCGAAGGCTTCCGCCCGCGTGCTGCACAGCCGCAGCTGCGCCGGATCCCGCACCTGTTGCAGCGCCAGCGCCACGGCCTGCGTCATGTCCCCGGCACGCCAGGCCACGCCTTGCGCCAGTGCGTCCTCCGCGGATTGGGCAAAATTGAAGGTGTGCGGCCCCATCACCACCGGGCAGCCGCAGGCGCAGGCCTCGATCAGGTTCTGCCCGCCCAGCGGCTCGAACGATGCCCCCAGCAAGGCCAGGTCCGCCAGGCCGTAGTACAGCGCCATCTCGCCCATGCTGTCGCCGAGCCAGAGATCCGCCGCCGGCGGCGCCTCGCCATCCGCCGGCCACTGGCTGCGCCGGGACACCACCAAGCCACGCTCCCGGGCCAGTGCCGCGACCTCGTCGAAACGCTGCGGGTGGCGCGGCACCACCAGCCATTGCAGATCCTGCGCGCCGGCGGTGGTGCGGATCGCGTTCAGCCACTGCGCCTCCTCGCCCGCGCGGGAGCTGGCCAGCATCACGATCGGCCGGCCGGTGCGCTGGCGGAACCGGGTGCGCCAGTCGCGCCCCTGCGCCAGCAGCCGCGCATCGGGCCGGGCATCGAACTTGAGGTTGCCCGTCACGGCCGTGACGCTGGCACCGGCGGCGCGCAGGCGCCCGGCGTCCTGCTCGGTCTGTGCGTATACGGCCGCCAACCCGGCGTAGGCCGGGCGCATCAGGGCCGGCAGACGCTGGGCGCCGGCGAGCGACTTGGCATTGAGGCGCGCATTGACCAGCCACAGCGGCACGCCTGCGTGTGCAGCCTGGTCGATGAGGTTGGGCCAGACTTCGGTTTCGATCAGCAGGCCCATGGCCGGCCGGAAATGCGCGAAGAAACGCCGCACCGCGCCGGGCGTGTCCCACGGCAGCCAGCACTGGAGATCACCGCCCTGCAGCAGCTGGCGGCCTTCGGCCCGGCCGGTTGCCGTGCCGTGGGTCAGCAGGATGCGCACATCGGGAATGCGCTCGCGCAGGGCGGCGATCAGCAGTCCAGCGGTGCGCGTCTCGCCCAGTGAAACGGCATGGATCCACAGCAGCTCGGCCTGCGTCTGGGCCGGTGTGGTGTAGCGTCCGAACCGCTCGGGCACGGCCTCGGCGTAGCCAGCCTCGGCCTGGGCACGGCGGCGCAGCTTGCGGCGCAGCAAGGGCTGCGCCAGCCATGCGGCCAGCCCGTAGGCACGCAAGGCGGCGCGGCTGGCAAGGCCTTCGCGCGCGGGCTGGCGTGGCGGCATGGCAGCGAGGCTCGTGCTTGGCCGCGCTCAGTGCGCCGCCGTGGCGATCTGTGCGCCGGGCTTGACGCTTTGCACCAGCGCCAGGAACTGCTTCTGGATGCGCGCGAGCGCCTCGGGGGTCTGCCCCTCGAAGCGCAGCACCAGTACTGGCGTGGTGTTGGAAGCACGCACGAGGCCAAAGCCGTCGGGCCAGTCCACGCGCAGGCCGTCGATGGTGCTGACCTTGGCTGGTGCCTCGAACTGCGCCTTGCCCACCAGCTCGGCCACCAGCTGGTGCGGCTCGCCTTCGGCACAGACGATGTTCATCTCCGGCGTCGAGTGGCTCTGCGGCAGGGCATTGAGCACTGCCGACGGATCGGCGCTGCGGCTGAGGATCTCCAGCAAGCGACAGCCGGCGTAGGTGCCGTCGTCAAAGCCGTACCAGCGCTCCTTGAAGAAGATGTGGCCGCTCATCTCGCCGCCCAGCGGGGCGCCGGTCTCGCGCATGCGCGCCTTGATAAGCGAGTGGCCGGTGCTGTACATCACCGGCTTGCCACCGGCCTGCTCGATGAAGGGGGCGAGCTGCTGCGTGCACTTGACGTCGAAGATGATTTCGCCACCGGGCACGCGCGAGAGCACATCCTGCGCGAACAGCATGATCTGGCGGTCCGGGAAGATGTTCTGCCCATCCTTGGTGATGATGCCCAGGCGGTCGCCATCGCCATCGAAGGCCAGGCCCAGCTCGGCGTCGCTGAACTGCAGCGCGGCAATCAGGTCGCGCAGGTTCTCGGGCTTGCTCGGATCCGGGTGGTGGTTGGGGAAGTTGCCATCGACCTCGGTGAACAGCTCGACCACCTCGCAACCAATGGCGCGCAGCACCTGCGGCGCGCTGGCGCCGGCCACGCCATTGCCGGCATCAACCACCACCTTGATGGGGCGCGCGAGGTGGATGTCGGAGGCGATGCGCTGGATGTATTCGGGCAGGATCTCGAGCTGGCGCACCTGGCCGGCGGGCACATCGTCCCAGGCATCGGCCTCCATCAGCTGGCGCAGCTGCTGGATATCCTTGCCGTAGATGGCCTTGCCGGCCAGCACCATCTTGAAGCCGTTGTAGTCCTTGGGATTGTGGCTGCCGGTGACCTGGATACCGCTCCTGGCATGCGTGCTGGCGGCAAAGTACAGCATCGGCGTTGTCACCATGCCGGCGTCCAGCACATCCACGCCGGCAGCGGTCAGGCCTTCGATCAGAGCGGCCGACAGCTCCGGGCCGCTGAGGCGCCCGTCACGGCCGACGGCCACCTCGCGCTCGCCAGCGCGCCGGGCCACCGTCCCGAAGGCGCGTCCGAGCGCCCGGGCGATGTCCGCATCGAGCGTGCTCGGCACGATGCCGCGAATGTCGTAGGCCTTGAAAATGGATGCTGAGATGGTCACGAGGAAAGCCCTCCGGTGTACTGGTAAAAGCCGATTGTAGGGGCCTGGCAGCAGGCCGCGGGCTTCCCCTGGCCCCGGCCCGGCATGCAAGTGTGTCCGTCTGCGTCTGCTGCTACGCCAACCCCAAGCCAACCAGGCGCCGCAGCCTGGAACCACGCCCGAACCGGAATGTCACTACAATGAATGCGCCAAGAATGATAATGATTTCATGTCATTCATCCTTTCAACCATCACGCCCGGACGCACCGAGACATCGAGACATGAGCACGCACAACGCCAACACCCGCACCGAAAAAGACACCTTTGGTCCCATCGAGGTCCCGGCCGACAGGCTCTGGGGCGCACAGACCCAGCGCTCGCTGCAGAACTTCGACATCTCCGGCGAGAAGCAGCCCAGGGAAATCATCAAGGCGCTGGCCCAGGTCAAGCGCGCCTCGGCCGCCGTCAATCATGCGCTGGGCCTGCTCGATGAAAAAAAGACCAAGGCGATCATCGATGCCGCCCAGGAAATCATCGACGGCAAGCACCCCGATGAATTCCCGCTGGTGGTCTGGCAGACCGGCTCGGGCACGCAAACCAACATGAACCTCAACGAGGTCATTGCCAACCGCGCCAGCGAGCTGCTGGGTGGCGAGCGCGGCGAGGCCCGCCTGGTGCACCCCAATGACGACGTGAACAAGAGCCAGTCGTCCAACGACGTGTTCCCCACCGCTTCGCACGTGGCCGCCGTCGATGCGCTGACCAACAAGCTGCTGCCCGCGATCGACGTGCTCAAGAACACGCTGGCGCAAAAGGCCAAGGCGTTCGATGACATCGTCAAGATCGGCCGCACCCACCTGCAGGACGCCACGCCGCTGACGCTGGGCCAGGAAATCTCCGGCTGGGTCGCCCAACTGGAACACGGCAAGAAGCACGTGCAGGACACCCTGCCCCACCTCTACGAACTGGCGCTGGGCGGCACCGCAGTCGGCACCGGCCTGAACGCGCCCAAGGGCTATGCCGAAGGCGTGGCCAAGGAGCTCGCCAGCATCACCGGCCTGCCCTTCATCACCTCGCCCAACAAGTTCGAATCGCTGGCGTCGCAGGATGCGCTGGTGTTCGCCCATGGCGCGCTGAAGACCCTGGCAGCCAGCCTGACGAAGATCGCCAACGACGTGCGCTGGCTGGCCAGCGGCCCGCGCAGCGGCATCGGCGAGATCAGCATTCCCGAGAACGAGCCCGGCTCATCGATCATGCCCGGCAAGGTCAACCCGACGCAGAGCGAAGCCGTCACCATGCTGGCTGCGCAAGTGTTCGGCAATGACGTGGCGATCAACATCAGCGGCGCCTCCGGCAACTTCGAGCTGAACGTGTTCCGCCCCGTCGTGGCGCACAACTTCCTGCAGAGCGTGCGGCTGCTGGCCGACGGCATGCTGAGCTTCAACCACAACTGCGCCGTCGGCATCGAGCCCAACCGTGCGCGCATCAGCGAACTGGTCGGCAACTCGCTGATGCTGGTCACCGCGCTGAACCCGCACATCGGCTACGACAAGGCTGCCTTCATCGCCAAGAAGGCGCACAAGGAAGGCACGACGCTGCGCGAAGCGGCCGTGGCCTCAGGGCACCTGACTGGCGAGCAGTTCGACCAGTGGGTCGTGCCTGAGCACATGATCGGCCGCTGAACGGCCACGGCCACCGGCACTGGCGCCCTTCAGGCGCGGGCCGGTGGCACACACGCAGAGCCTGTGCCCGGTCTTTTCGCGGGCCACCTGGCCCAGGCAGGCGATGCGGTGCCAAGCACAAACCGCCGCGAGGATTTACCACGCCGCAGCCGCGGCTTTTCAGGCGTCACCCGAAGGGCATGGCGCAGCCATGCCGCTGCTTGGCGAGACCATAAGCCCGCGAAAAGCGCGTGAACAGGCTCTCAGAGCGCGGCGGTGACGATCACCTCCACCAGCAGTTCGGGGCGGGCCAGCCTGGCCTCGCAGGTGGCTCGCGTTGGCATGGCGCTGCGGTCGGCCCATTCGCCCCAGGCCTTGTTCATGCCGGCGAAGTCGCGTTCGATGTCCTTGAGCCAGATCTGCACCGTGAGCAAGCGGGATTTGCTGGTGCCGGCCTGGGCGAGATAGCCGTCGATCTTGCCCAGCACGTCACGGGTCTGGCCCTCGATATCGGCGTGAATGTCGCTGGCCGTCACGCCGGCCACGTACACGGTGCCGTTGTGGATGACGATGCGGCTGAGGCGCTCGTTGCTGTCGATGCGCTGGATGTCATTGCTGTCGTTGCTCATGGAAAACTCCTGATGGTGAGAAAAAGATAGAAAAAACAAGGATTCAGCCGGCGCCGAAGCGGTCCACCGCAAAAGGCGCGATGGGCCACTCGGTGGATCCGTGCTCGACGAGATCGGCCACGATACTGCCGATGATGGGGCTGAGCTCGAAACCGTGCGCGGAAAAACCGAAGGCATGGACTACGCCAGGACTCGCGCGCCCGAACCCGATAACCGGAATCTGGTCTGGCAGAAAGCCTTCCACCCCGGCCCAGGCCCGCACGATCTGCATGTCCCGCAGATGCGGGAACAGATCGACGACGGTCTGCGCGCTGCGCGTCATGCTGGCGAGATCGACCGGCGCCACGCGCGCGGCGGCATCGGCCTCGCAGCGCAGGCCGCCCCCAATGACCACCGTACCGTTGTCGAACTGCTTGAACGACAGTGGCCGGCCCACCGCGCCCAGCACCGGCCGCACGAAGGGTGCCACGCGCTGGGTGACCATCAACATCAGTCCGCCCGGCTGCAGCGGCACGGCATCGCCGAGCCGGCCGGCCAGTTCGGCGCCCCATGCTCCGGCCGTGTTGATCAATTGCGCCGCCGCGTAGCGCGCGCTGCCAGCCTCGACCTGCCAGACGCCGTCACGCCGCCGGACGGTGGTTGCTGCGGCGCCCTCATGGATCTGCACGCCCGCCCGCAGCGCCGCCAGCCGGAAGGCCGTGACAACGCGGTAGGGCTGTGCATAGCCATCATCCGCCGCCCAGATGCCGCCCACCACGTGTGGCGAGATGCTGGGCACCAGTTCGTGCACCTCCTGCTGATCGATCCACTGCTCGTGCGTGAAACCGCGTGCCTGCAATTGGGCAATGCGCTCCTGCGCCGCCTGTTGATCGGCCGCGTTCTCCGCCACCTGCAGTTGCCCGCTGGCGACGAAGCCGCCATCATCGCCAAGCAGTTCCCGCAGCCGGTGCCACATCCGGCGCGCTCCGAGCGCCAGCGGAATCTCGGCCACATGCCGCCCCAGCGTGCGCACGCCACCGGCGTTGACGCCCGAGGCGTGGCGTCCGCAGTACTCCGCCTCCAGCAGACGCACCCGCAGGCCGCGCCGCGCCAGCTGCAATGCGCTGGAGAGGCCCTGCAGGCCACCACCGATGACCAGCACATCGCTGCCCGTGGACGTGGCACCGGTCCTGCCACTCATGCGTCACCTTGTGCCAGCTGGCCCAGCGTTAACGCCTTGATCGGCGGGCGGATGCGGTAGTAGCCCACCTCCTGTGGCGGCAGGCCGCTGGCCTGCGCAATGATCTCGGTGACCGTCAGCCCGCACTGGCGTCCCTGGCACGGGCCCATGCCGCAGCGGCTGAAGGACTTGGTCTGGTTCGGACCGATGCAGCCGATGGTCACCTGCTCGCGGATGGCCCCGGCCGTGACTTCCTCGCAGCGGCAGACCATCACTTCATCGGCCGGAATGCGGTAGGAGTCGCGCGGGCGGTACTGGCGGTTGAGGAACGGGCGGATCGCCAGGTGGTGATGAATCTGCGCGCGCAACTCGGCCGCGCGCCGCCCGATGACCGCCGCATCGCCGGCGCCCAAGCCACGCATGGCACCCAACGCCGCCAGTTCGCCCTGCAACGCCGCTACCAGTGCGCCGCCGATGGCCGCGCCGTCACCGGCCACATGGATACCCGGCACGCTGAGCTGGCCCCATTCGTCGCACTCGGGCAGCCAGCACAGCTGGGTGTCATCCCAGCGATGGCGGGCGCGCAGCGACCAGCTGATCTGCGTGTTGGGCACCACGCCCTGATGCAGCAGCGCCAGTTGGCAGTCGAGCACCTGTACCTTGCCACCGGCGGTGAAGGACACGCGCTCGAGCCGGTCATGGCCCTCCAGGCGCAGTTGCTGCACGTCGTGGAAGAAGGGCACGCCAGCGGCCTTGATCTCGCGCAGCAGGCGCAGGCCCTTGCCCACGTACTGCCAGCCGGCCAGCAGGTCGCGGGCATGGCGCAGGACCAGTCGCAGGTCGGTTCCCGCCGTTGTGTCGAGGATGGCGCGCAGCGGCACGCCGGCGCGCAGATACTGGGCCGCCAGCAGGTACAGCAGCGGCCCGCAGCCGGCCAGCACCACGGGTGTGCTGGGCACCAGCGAAGCGCTCTTGAGCAGGATCTGTCCCGCGCCGGCGGTCATCACGCCCGGCAAGGTCCAGCCCGGCACCGGGAAGGGCCGCTCCATCGCGCCGGTGGCCACGATGATGGCCCGCCCGCGCACGGCCTGCGTACGGCTTTCACGCAGCACGTGGAGGGTCTTGTCGGGCGCGACCTGCCACACGGCCGTGCCGCTCCAATGGGTGAGCCGGCCCGCGGCGTTCGCTTCCAGCACCTCGCGCGCCAGTGCCGCGCCATGGCTGTAGTCCGGCCCCAGGATGCGCTCGCGCTGCGCATCGGTGTCGGTGATGCTGCGGTAGATCTGCCCGCCGACGGCCGGCTGCTCATCGATCAGCAGCGTCGAGAGACCCCCGCGGCTGGCCGCCAGTGCGGCAGCCATGCCGGCGGGGCCGGCGCCGATAACCACCAAGTCAAAATCTGCCGTGGCCTCTTCATGGGCATGCATGGCATCAGTCATGGCGCCCTCCGCAGACGGCGCTCTCGGCATCGGGCTGCGATGCCGGCACCGGGAAGGCCAGACCCGGGAGTGCATCCATGGTCCGCACGCGCATGCCTTCGCGCGGCTGCACCAGGCAGGCCTGCTGGCTGGGCACGCCGTCGATCTCCAGCAGGCATTCGAAGCACACTCCCATCATGCAGTAGGGTGCGCGCGCATCGCCGCCGACCGGCGCGGAGCGAAAGCGCCGCACGCCCGCGGCGAGCAGGCCGGCGGCCAGCGTGATGCCGGCGGGCAACGCCAGCGGCACGCCATTGAAATCGATGGAGACCATCGCGCGCGGCGGCGTGCCGGCGACCGGTGGCAGGGGGGTGAACAGGGCTTCAGTGACCATAGCGGGCGATCGGGGTATCGGGGGTGAATCGGTTGGCGGAAAAGGCGGCGATGGCCGGCTGTTCGCTGCCGCCGGCGATCCATGGCGCCAGCGTCAGCGCATGCTGCGCGGCCAGCGTCACGCCGCTGTGGCAGGTCACGGCAAACGCACCGGGACAGGCCGCGGACTGCTGATAGATGGGAAAGCCATCGGGCGTCATGATGCGCAGCGCCGCCCAGGTGCGCACCAGTCGCGCATTGCGCAGCGCCGGAAAACAGCGCAGCGCGCGCGCGGCAATCTCGGCGCTCACCGGCACGCGCACCAGATCGTCCAAACCGGCTTCCTCCATCGAGTCGCCGATCTGCACCGTGCCTTCGTCGGTCTGGCGCACGTAGTTGGTGGGCATGCGCAGCAGGGGCTGCAGCCGCTCGGTGATGAGCACCTGCCCCTTGTTGGGGCGCACCGGAATGAACATGCCGACCTGCTCGGCCAGGGCCTGGCAGCCCAGCCCCGCGGCAATGACCAGCCGCGGCGCCTGCCAGCGCCTGGGCTGGTCGCTTCCGCCGGTCACCGTGAAGATGCCATTGGCATGCGCGATGCGCTGCACGCCGGCGCGGGTGTGCAGGCGCACGCCGCGGCGCTGGTTGGCGGTATGCAGCGCGCGCAGCAGCTTCAGCGGGTTGCAGTGCCCATCCATGGGCGAATAGCTCACGGTCCGCACCTCGGGGCCGAGGCCGGGCAGGTCCTCGTGCACCGACTGCGGATCGAGGAACTCGTAGCGGTAGTCGGCCGCACCCACCTGCTGCTGCAGCCAGTGCAGGCGCTCGCGCCGCGTGGCCACTTCCGCCTCCGAGAGGCAAATGTGAAAGCCGCCGCGCTGCTGCAGCTGCACGTCGATGCCGCTCTCCTCCAGCAGCGTGGCCTGCAGTTGCGGCCACAGCCGCGTCGAGCCCAGGCTCCAGCGCGCATAGTCGGCCTTGCCGTAGCCCTTGCCCTGCACCCAGACCAGGCCGAAGTTGCCGCGCGAGGCGCGCAGCGCCACGTCGCCTTCGTCGAGCACGGCGACCTGCAGCCGCTGGCCGGCCAGCCCATGGGCGACCGCGCTGCCGACCAGCCCGCCGCCAATGACGATGGCATCGCAGGTGTGAATGGAATGATGGTTGTCTTGCGTCATGAATCGTCTCGGTCCGCTTGCGGCTTGGGCCTCAGCCTCTGCCGATCAGCACTTTTTCGAGGCCCACCACGCGATCGAGCAGCAGCATCAGCACCAGCGTGCCGGCAATCAGCACCGTCGATACCGAGGCCACCAGCGGATCGATGGTGTGGGCGATGTGGTTGTACATGGCCACCGGCAGCGTCATGGTGCCGGGCGTGGCCACGAAGATGGTCATGGTCAGCTCGTCGAAGCTCTGGATGAACGAGAGCATCCAGCCGCCAGCGATGCCGGCCATCAGCATCGGCAGCGTGATGCGGCGAAACACCGTCCAGCGCGAGGCACCCAGCGACAGGCCCGCGTTGTCGATCTCGCGGTTCATGCCCGTGGCAGCCGAGAGCACCAGCCGCATCGCATAGGGCACGATGACCACCACGTGGGTGAGCATCAGCCAGAAGAACGAGCCGCTGAGCCCGGCAATGTTGAAGAAGCGCAGGAACGCCGCGCCCAGCACCACCTGCGGGATCATCAGCGGCGACATGAAGAATGCCATCAGCGCCTCGCGTCCCGGAAAGCGGTAGCGCGCCAGTGCCAGCGCCGCGGGCACGGCCAGCACCACCGCGCAGCAGGCCGCCACCAGCCCCAGGCGCACCGAGAACCAGAATGCGCTGGTGATCTCGCCGGCATCAAGGATGGCGCGGAACCAGCGCAGCGACAGGCCGTCGGTGGGCATGGAGATGAAGCCCTTGTCGGTGAAGGAGACGGCCACCACCACCGCCAGCGGCGCGAGGATGAAGAGGATGAAAAGCGTGTGGAAGGCCAGGGCCAGGGGTCCGTTTTTCTGCATGGCGTTATCCTTCGAAGACCGGCTTGAAGCGCTTTTCGACCCAGCGGTTGCAGCCGACGATGATGATCACATTGGCCACCAGCAGCACCAGCGCGATGGCGGCGCCCAACGGCCAGTTGAGCGTGCTGAGGAACTCGTCATAGGCGGCGGTGGCCACCACCTTCAGGCGCCGCCCGCCCAGCATGGCCGGAGTGGCGAAGGCCGAGGCCGACAGGGCGAAGACGATGATGCTGCCCGAGAGAATGCCCGGCAGCAGCTGTGGCAGGATCACGCGGCGCAGCACGGTGGCGCCGGAGGCGCCCAGCGACAGGCCGGCACTTTCGACCTGCGGGTCGAGCTTCTGGATCGAGGCCCAGACCGACAGCACCATGAAGGGCACCATCACGTGCACCATGGCAATGACCACGCCGGTCATGGTGAACACCAGCCGCACCGGCCGGTCCGCCAGGCCCAGCGCCTGCAGGGCGCCGTTGATCAGGCCGTTGCTGCCCATCAGGATCGACCAGCCCAGCGTGCGCACCACCACCGAGATCAGCAGCGGCGCCAGGATCACCAGCAGGAAGATGCCCCGCCAGCGCCCCTGCATGCGCGAGAGGATGATGGTCTCCGGCACGCCCAGCAGAATGCACAGCAGCGTGACGCTGCCGGCCATGATGGCGGTGCGCGCGAAGATCTCCAGGTAATAGCCGTCGGAGAAGATTTCCCAGTAGTTGGCCAGCGTGTAGACGTCCTTGATGCCTTCCATGCCGTCGAAGACGTGAAAGGACAGCATGCCGGTGAGGATCAGCGGCGTCAGCAGCATGGTCACGAAGACCAGCAAGCCCGGTGCCGACAGCGCCCAGGGCGCCCAGGGCAGCCACGCCAGGCGGCGCGCGGGACGGAAGGTGTCAGACATGGGCGGCCTCCGTGCGCGGGAGCACGCGCAGATCCTCGGCGCGCCAGTCGAGGGCCACTGCGCCGCCCTCCTCCACCGCCAGCGCCTGGCTGTTGGGCACACTCACCCGCAACGGGCCCAGCGCGGTCTCGACCTCCAGCATCCAGTGGCTGCCAAGGAACAGCTTGGTCTTCACCGTCCCGGGCCAGCGCCCCTGGCCGGGCGCCAGCACGCGGATTTTCTCCGGGCGGATATAGGCGTGCACCGCGCCATGCAGCGCATGCGGCGCGCTGGGCAATTCGACGGTCTCGACCTGCACCGCGGTGCTGCCGACGGCCTGCGCCTCCAGCCGGTTGGTCTTGCCCAGAAAGGTCGAGGCGAAGTTCGATTTCGGGTGCTCGTAGGCACCGTAGGGCGTATCGAGCTGGACGATGCGTCCGCCATGCATCACGGCGATGCGGTCGCTCATCGTCATTGCCTCCACCTGGTCGTGCGTCACCAGAATGGTGGTGATGCCCAGGTGCCGCTGAATGGCGCGCATCTCGATGTGCATTTCCTCGCGCAGCTTGGCGTCAAGGTTGGACATGGGCTCGTCGAGCAGCAGCACCTCGGGCCGGATGGCCAGCGCGCGGGCGATGGCCACGCGCTGGCGCTGCCCGCCCGAGAGTTCACGCGGATAGCGCGCCTGCAACCCCTGCAGCCGCACCAGCGCCAGCGTCTCGTCGATGCGCTGGCGCTGCTCGGCAGCCGTCAGGCCCCGCATCTGCAGGCCGAATGCGATGTTCTGCTCCACGGTCATGTGCGGAAACAGGGCATAACTCTGGAACACGATGCCCATGCCGCGCTTTTCTGGACGCAGCCGCGTGATGTCGCGCCCCGCCACAGACACCGTGCCGCGGCTGGGCTCGATGAATCCGGCCACCATCTGCAGCGTGGTGGTCTTGCCGCAGCCCGATGGCCCCAGCAGCGAAACGAACTCGCCGCGCTCGACCTCCAGGTCCAGCTGGTCGACGGCGACAAAATCCCCAAACCTCTTGCCGAGGCCTTTGATCGTCAGGAAACTCATGGAATACCTCTTGCCCCCGCCGCGCGGCGGGCGGGGACGTCTGCGTCATGGATGGTGATGGGCGGCAGTGGCGCGTGGCGCGCCAGGCTGCCGGACCCGGTCAGCGCTCGACCGTGCGGTTCCAGCGGTTGGTCCACTCGGCGCGCTTGGCGTTGACGATGCCGTAATCGACCGATTTCAGCTGGCCGATCTGCTCGGGGCCATAGGGCACCTTGTCTGCCACTTCCGGCGCCAGCGTCACCTTGCTGTTGACCGGCCCCCACGCCTGCCCTTCGGCCAGCGCGGTCTGCGACTCGGGCGAGAACAGGAACTGGATGAACTGCTGCGAACCCGCCTTGGGCTGCTTCTTGGCGACCGGGCAGATGGCGGTGAACAGCGCATACGCGCCCTCCTTCGGGTAGACGAACTTCACCGGGAAGCCTGTGTCCTGCAGCGCCTTGACGCGGCCGCTGCCCCATACGCCGATCACCGCATCGCCGTTCTGGAACAGCTCGGTCATCTTGCCCGGCGACGGCTCCCAGGCCAGCACATTGGGGCCGACCTCGTCGATCAGCGCCTTGAAGCCCGGATCGATGTTGCTGGCGCCGCCGCCGCGCAGATCGGCGAACATCAGCAGCGTCTGCAGGCCATAGCCGTTGGAGATGGGCGGAATGACCATGCGGTCGGCATACTTCGCGTCCGTCAGGGCCTCCCAGGAGTCGGGAGCCGCCCAGCCGGCCTTGGCAAAGGCCTCGGTGTTGTAGAACAGGCCGGTGGCAACCACGCCGAGCGCCAGGGCTTGGTCGTTTGCGATGCGCGCCAGCGGGTACAGGTCGTCATAGATCGGCGCCGGCTCGATGCTGCCGCAGAAGCCATACTGCACGGCCTGCTCCATGGGGCCGTCATCGATCAGCACGACATCGAACTGCGGGTTGTTGCGCTCGGCCTGCAGCTTGGCCAGCGTGTCGGTCGAGTTGCCCGCCACGTAGATGATCTTGTGGCCGGTGGCTTTCTCGAAGGCCGGAATGATGCGTTGTTTGAACACATTCTCCGTCGAGCCGCCATAGCTGCCGACATAGATGTCCTCGGCCGTGGCCAGGGCGGGAAGCACGGAGATGCAGGAGGCGGTGGCAAGTGCCAGAGTGAAGGTTTTCATCGTCGAGACCTGTCAAAAGAAAAGGAAGCCAGGGGCACCGGCGCCGCGCACAGGGCGACATGCCGGCAGACTTTGATGCTATCGAACCAGCGGAATGGCCGCATCGGCATTTCCACCAGTCAATGTTATTGTGCAATAGGCATGCCAACCGTAAAAATATCATTGATTTAAAACGATATTTTTATAAATAATTTCATTACAATACGATCATTAAATAAATTCATGTCCAAATACTATGGATAAGCGAATCACCCTGCGCCATCTGGAGGCGTTCCGCGCCATCATGGTGCGCAAGACCGTTACCGGCGCGGCCGAGATGCTGGGCGTGACGCAACCCGTGGTCACCCGGCTGATCTCGGACCTGGAGGAGCGCATCGCCATCGAGCTGTTCCGGCGCAACAAGGGGCGGCTGGTCGCAACGCCCGAAGCATCGCTGCTGTTCGAGGACGTGCACCAATGCCTGATCGGCGTCGAGCGCATCGCCAACGCCGCATCCAACATCAAGGCGCTCAAGATGGGGCACCTGGAAATCGCCGCGGCTCCGGCCATGGCGCTGTCCTTCCTGCCGCACGCCATCGCCAACTTCACCAAGGAGCATCCCGACACACTGGTGTCCATGCACATGCACGGCACACCCACCGTGCTGGACATGGTGCAGAGCCGGCGCTGCGACATCGGCTTTGCCATGCTGCCCATGCGCACCACGCGCCACGGCAACAGCGAGGTACTGCTCTCGGCCAGAATGGTCGGCGCGGTTCCGGTGCACCACCATCTGGCACGGCGCAAGGTGCTGCACCCGGAAGACTTCGAGGGCGAGAACTTCATCTCCATGCCGCCGCTGATGGAAACACGCACCAAGATCGACTCGCTGTTCCTCTCTTACGGCATCCACCGCCGCATCAACATCGAGACGCAGATATCGTTCGCTCTCATCAAGCTCGTGGAAGCCGGCGCGGGCCTGTCCATCGTCGATCCGCTGACAGCCAGCGGCTACGCGGATTCGCTGGTCAAGTTCATCCCGTTCGAGCCGGAAATCATCAATGACTACTCGATCGTGCTCTCCGCGCGCAACGACTCGACACTGATCCTCAAACCCTTCATCGACCACGCCCGCAAGGAAATCCGCAAGATGGTGCCGCATCAATGGATCGTCCAGGCTTACTGATCCTCGCCCATCGGGCATCGCCCATAGCCGCCCGGCACCGGCCTGGCCGGATGGCGGGCGGCTCCCGTCCGGGCGGTACGCGCCCCACATGGCCAGGCCGGGCACCGGGGTATGATCGGCCCGCTGCTCAATTCCACGTGTTCGCCAGAGTTCGACCTTCGCCCCGCGTGGTCGATCGGCCATCCCTGGCATCCGCACAACATGGCCTTGGCCCGCACGCGCCGGCGGCAGGCGGATGCCGCCCGAACCATGACGGGCCCGGCGAATTGTTCCAACAGAGAGGGGAAACATCCATCATGTCGATTCAACTGATCAAGAACCGTGTGTACCGCCTGACCGGCACTGGCGTGGTTGCGGCGGCCGTCGGGCTGGCGCTCGGCGCCTGCACCCAGGAACCCGAGCCGCCCGCCGATCTGGGCCTGGATGCCGGCGAAATCGCCCGCCAGGCGGCAGCCGAGATGCAAAGCGACCAGCGACTGGCGAGCGAACTGCTGACGCAGTTGCAGAAGACCGACCCGCGCATCTTCGATGCCTATATCGAACTCGATGCACAGGGCCGCAAGGTCGCGGTGATCAGCCGCAGGAACGATGACGACTCCATCGAAAGCTGGACCACGCCGCCGATCGAACAGATCCTCCAGAACAGCCAGAGCGGCCAGGGCCAGCAGGAAGCGCAAGCCGGCGGGCCGTCGATGGGCCAGATGCTCGCGGGCGCGGCCATGGGCGCGCTGGCCGGCTATGCATTGGCGAACATGTTCAGCTCGGGCGCCCAGCGCTTCGGCAATGCCGGCCAGTACCAGCAGGCCAAGACCGCATCGCAAAGCAGCTACCAGCGTTCGGTGGCGCAGAACCACCAGCAAAGGGCCGCCACGCGCGCCAGCGCGCTGCGCCAGCAGGGCGCCTTCAGCGGCAACAACGCAGCGCCACGCCGCTCCACCATGGGCTCGGGATCCTGAGAACCGGACCAGCAGCCGCGCCAGCGCGGCGGACGCTCCGCATCCGCCGCTCCCCCTTTCCCATCGCACATGCGCTGAGCCTTCATGAGACCCTCGTCGATACATCCCAGTTCGCTGGCGGCGGCCATCACCTCCATCACCTGCCCGGTCACGCTGGACCTGCGCCGGCTGATCGAGGAGGAGCTGCCATTCACCTACCACTGCTACGCCAGCAAGGAGGCGCTTGGCGCCACCCTGCAGGAGCTGTTCGCCCACCACCTGGCGCACAGCAGCCGCATGCCGTTCTACTCCATCAGCACGGCCGCTGCCGTGGGTATGGGCGAGACGCTGCGCCAGTACTACCTGATGCTGTGCGCCGCGCTGGACCATCTGTTCTTCGCCCCGATGGCCTCCGAGCAGGAACGCCAGGCGCTCATCGCCCGCTACTTCGACTGCCCGATGATGCGCAGCCATGGCCGCATGTTCACCGAATACGCCATGGCCACGCGCCGCGCGGCGAGCGCCGCCGGGCTGTGGCAGGGCGGCCTGCAGGGCAGCACCATCTATGGCCGCTTCGATGCCGCGGCCGATCCGGTCACCGGCCGCATCACCGGGGTGTATGAATTCAACGGCAACACCCCGGTGATGCTGTTCGAGTCGGTCAACCTGCAGTCCTACCTGGCCGGGCAGATCGATGGCGACCTGCAGTTCAACGACTGGTGGGGCCAGACCGTCGAGCAACTGCAAAACATGAATCTGGCGGGCCAGAAGATCGCCGCGGTCTGCACCACCGACGCCATCGAGGACATCATCACCAGCGAGACCATCCTGCAGGTCTTTGATGCGGCCGGGCTCGATTGCTACCTGGTCGACATCGCCGACCTGGACTATGACCAGAGCAACCCGGCCAACCCGTTCATCGTCAACGAGGTCGAGGAGCATCCGGACATCCTGTTCTTCCTGACGCCGTGGGAGGAACTGGTGGAGAACTTCAGCCTGGCCTTCGAGCAGTACCGCTACTGGTTCGATCGCACGCGCTTTCTGGAGCCGCCCTGGCGCTGGTTCATCAGCCACAAGGGCATTCTGGCCTGGGTGAGCGATCTGCTGGCACAGGGGGAACTGCAGGCCTACAGCGCCCTGCCCCATCTGCCCACCGCGCTCAGCCTCGAAGCGCTGCAGGCGCGCCAGCAGGCATTGGGTCTGCCCACCGGCAGCTATGTCGCCAAGCCGGTAATCGGGCGCCTGTCGGCCAACGTCACGGTCGTCAGCAACGGCCAGGTGCTGGAGCAATCGGCGGGTGCCTATGGCGATGTGCCGATGGTCTACCAGCACTATTGCGCGCCGGGCCGCACGGAGACCGGCAACTTCATCGTCTGTGGCTGGATGAGCTGCGAGGATTACTGCGAGACCCTGGCGATCCGCGAGTTCGACCACCACATCACGGATTTCGACCGCGAGCGTTTCGTGCCGCACATCCTGCGCGGGCAAACATAGGCCGAGCCGAGGTCACCCGGCTTCAAGCGGCTTCAGGCAGCAAAAAAGTGCCCCGGGGCATATGCCGGGGCACTTTTTTGTCGGCCGCCGGCTCGTCGTTCAGCGGTTCGACAGCACGAGCTGCGTGATGATCCCGGAGGCCACCGCGATCAGCACGAAATCGGAGCCGACCTGCACCCACTGGTGGCCGCGCGGCGGGGCGCTGAGGTGATAGGCCCGCCAGTTGTCCACCACCGCATGGCGGGTGCGCTGATCCGGCGGCAGACGGTCGCCACGGCGGTAGTTGTGCTGCGGGCCGGCGCCGCGTCCGGCATCCTGCTGACGTTGCGCGGCGGGCTGCGGCTTGTTCGCCTGCGGCGCCCTTTGCACCTGCTGCGCCTGTGGCTGGCCCTTGCCGGGCTCGGCGCGCTGCGGTGCCTGCTGCGCCGACTGGCGTTGATCGCGTTGATCGCGCTGGTCACGGTCGTCCCTGGGCTGGGCCAGCGCCAGCGTGCTGGAAAGCCCCAGGGTCAGGGCCATCAAAGCGCTGGTGATCTTGATTGATTTCATCTCATCGACCTCCTCATTGGATCGGTTGTGGTACGGCGCATTGTGCGCGGGCCGCTCAAAGTTGTGCGAGGCCCGCGTCAAGCCATGGTAAAGCTTTGCCACCAATCGAAAGCGAGGATTCACCAGGCATCGCGCCGGGGCCTGATCACTGCAGGCTGCGCACGTCCTCGATGACCTTGCCGTCATTGGGCAGCGTGCCTGGCGGCACCATCCGCACCTCGCCGCGCAGCTTGGTGACCTCGCGGATCACCTCGGCGATCTGCACGGCCAGGCCGCCACCGGTCTCAAGGGTCTCGACCTGCAACTCCATCCGGTCGCTGGCCATCTCGCCGCTGACCACCAGACGCGCCTTGCCCACCTGCGGAAAGCGCCGGGCGATTTCCGCGATCTGGCCGGGATGCACGAACATGCCGCGTACCTTGGTGGTCTGGTCGGCGCGCCCCAGCCAGCCCCGGATGCGGGTGTTGGTGCGCCCCGTCGGGCAATGGCCCGGCAGCACCGCCGAGAGATCGCCGGTGCCAAAGCGGATCAGCGGATAGTCCGGGTTCAGGGTGGTGACGACGACCTCGCCCACCTCGCCCTCGGGCACCGGCTCGCCGGTGCCCGGCCGCACGATCTCGACGATCACCGCTTCATCGAGCACCAGGCCTTCGCGTGCCCGGGTTTCATAGGCGATCAGGCCCAGATCGGCCGTGGCATAGCACTGGTAGCCCTCGATGCCGCGCTGGCGCAGCCAGTCGCGCAGCGATGGCGGAAAGGCCTCGCCGGAGACCAGCGCCTTCTTCAGGCTGGCGATCGGGGTGCCCAGCGCCTGCGCCTTCTCGACGATCAGCTTGAGAAAGCTGGGCGTGCCGGCGTAGCCGGCCGGCCGCAGTTCGGCGATGGCCTGCACCTGCTGCTCGGTCTGGCCGGTGCCGCCCGGGAACACGGTGCAGCCCAGCGCGCGGGCGCCGCTTTCCATCATCGAACCGGCGGGGGTGAAGTGGTAGCTGAAGCTGTTGTGCACCAGCTCGCCGGCCGCGAAGCCGGCCGCGCGCAGCGCCCGCGCCATGCGCCAGTAGTCGGGCCGGGCGCCTTCGGGTTCATAGATGGTGCCGGGGCTGGCGAACACGCGTGGCATGGCGGCGCCGAAGCCCAGGCCGGTGAAGCCGCCGAACACGTCGCTGGCGCGCAGCGCCTGCTGGCGCGCCAGCAGCTCGTACTTGCGCGTGACGGGCAGCGCCGCCAGTGCCTGCCGACTGGCGATGCCGTCAGCATCCACACCGCGCAGGATGTCCGCGAACGCGGCAGTGTGCTGTTGCGCATGCGCGATCTGCGCGGGCAGCACGGCCATCAGTGCGGCTTCGCGTGCCTCGGGCGCGCGGGTTTCCAGGGCGTCGAGGGTGGAACTCATGCGTATCTTCCTTGCTTTTGCTCTTGAGGTTCGTCGGTGGCGTGACAGTGTGCGTGGCGGTGTGCCCGGTCCTGCGGACGGTCACAGCCCTTCATACGGGTTGTCGATCAAGGCGAACCTCGATGGCGACGCCGCATCAGGCCAGCCAGCGCTTGCGGCGCTTGTAGCTCTTGACGTCGCGGAAGCTCTTGCGCCCTTCCCCGCCGACGCCCAGGTAGAACTCCTTGACGTCGGAGTTGTTGGCCAGATCATGGGCGTTGCCATCCATGACGATGCGGCCCGACTCCATGATGTAGCCATAGTCGGCGTATTTGAGGGCCATGTTGGTGTTCTGCTCGGCCAGCAGGAAGGTGACTTTTTCCTTGGTGTTGAGATCCTTGACGATGTGGAACACCTCGTCGACGATCTGCGGCGCCAGGCCCATCGAGGGCTCGTCGAGCAGCACGATGCTCGGGTTGGTCATCAGCGCGCGGCCGATGGCGCACATCTGCTGCTCGCCGCCCGAGGTGTAGGCGGCCTGCGAAGTGCGGCGGGTCTTCAGGCGCGGGAAATAGGTGTAGACCTTCTCCAGGTTGGCGGCAATTTCGCCCTTGTCGCGGCGCGTGTAGCTGCCGGTCATCAGGTTCTCCTCGATGGAGAGGTGGGCAAAGCAGTGGCGCCCCTCCATGACCTGCACCACGCCGCGCTGCACCAGCTCGGCCGGCGAGAGGTTCTCGATGCGCTCGCCGCGCAACTCGATCGAGCCCTTGGTGACCTCGCCACGCTCGGCCCTGAGCAGGTTGGAGATGGCCCGCAGCGTGGTGGTCTTGCCCGCGCCATTGCCGCCCAGCAATGCGACGATGCCGCCTTCAGGCACCTGCAGCGAGACGCCCTTGAGCACCAGAATGACGTGGTTGTAGATGACTTCGATGCCGTTGACGTTGAGGACGATGCTGTTGGAATCCATGGTGTTGCCTTCGCGTGGCGGCTGCGGTGACAGCCATTCTGAAACTGGCGCGCCCGAGCCGGCGGGCGCCGTGGACCGGGCCTGGCCCGGCCGCCTGCGCCATCCGATCCTTCCGGAATGGCGCTGCGGCTCAGGGCGATGTCCTCAGGACTCGCAGTCGGCCGCATCGCGGCGCTGCAGCCGCTTCTCGGCCACGTAGGTGTCGCTGCCGGCCTTGATCAGACGCGTGAGGATCTCCTCGTCGGCCTGGTACCAGTCGGACATGCCGCCCCACTGCTTGCCGTCCCAGGTATGCACACGCGCCCAGGTCGAGCCCATGTGGTCCTGGCAGGTGGTCTGCAGCGGCCGGATGATGCTCTCGAAGCCCAGCTCCCGCAGGCGCTCGTCGGTGAGGTTGAGGTTCTCGAGCCCCCAGCGCACCTGCTCGGCGGTCATCACCTTGCCCTTGCCGAACCTCTCCTGCGCGGTGCGAATGGCCTCGACGGTGAGCATCTGGATGATCACGCCGCGCGTGTAGATGACCGCTCCCACCTCGTCGCGCGGGCCGGTGCCCTGGCCCTTGCCGTGCACGTGGGTGAGGATCTCCTGGATGACCTTGTTGTCCTGCCCGTAGCCATTGAGCGCCAGTGCCTTGTAGCCCTTGGCGCCGGCACCGACGTCACGCACGTCCGGCTCGGTGCCGGCCCACCACACGCCGTAGATCTTGTCGCGCGCATAGCCGGTGGCCTGCGCCTCCTTGAGCGCGGTGGAGTTCATCACGCCCCAGCCCCACAGCAGCACATAGTCGGGGCGGCTCTGGCGCACCTGCAGCCAAGTCGACTTCTGCTCCACGCCCGGCGCCGTCACCGGCAGCAGCTGCAGGTCGAAGCCGTGCAGCTTGGCACGTTCCTGCAGCAGCGGAATCGGCTCCTTGCCGAACGGGCTGTCGTGGTAGACCAGCGCGATCTTCTTGCCCTTGAGCTTGTCGAGGCCGCCGAGCTCCTGGCCGAGGTGCTGGATCAGGATGTCGGCACCCGTCCAGTAGCTGCCGAGGAACGGGAAGTTCCACTTGAAGGCCGAGCCGTCCTGCGAGATCGACAGGCCATAGCCGACCGTGATGAGCGGGATCTTGTCGACCGGCGCCTTTTCGGTCAGCGCGAAGGTCACGCCAGTGGATTGCGGATCGAAGATGGCCACGCCCGGGCGGCCCTTGAGGCGCTCGTAGCACTCCACGCCACGGTCGGTGGCGTAGCCGAATTCACATTCCTCGTAGCTGAGCTTGACACCGTTGACGCCACCATCGCGCTCATTGATGAGCTTGATGTAGTCCTGCTTGCCATTGGCCCAGGGAATGCCGTTGGGGGCATACGGACCGGTGCGGTAGGACAGCAGCGGGATGAACTGCGTATCCTGCGCCTGCACGGCCGGGACAAATGCCGCCAGCACGGCGCTGAGGGCGGCGGCGGCCATCAGGGGGGTCTTGAGTCGCTTCATGGTTTGTCTCCTTGGTGGTGTAGTGGGTTGAAGCACGAGGGAAACCGGTCGGGGCCAGGACATCGAAGCCGGCCTCAATGCGGGAAGGGCCAGATGCGCAGCTTCTGCTTGGCCGTCGACCACAGCTTGGCCAGGCCATGCGGCTCGACGATCAGGAACCACACGATCAGCGCGCCGAAGATCATCAGCTCGGCATGCGAGACCCCCGCGGTGGAGATCTGCGCGCCGAACAGCCCGAACAACCAGGGCAGGAACTGATTGAGGACGATCGGCAGCACCACGATGAAGGCCGCGCCGAAGAAGCTGCCCATGATGGAGCCGAGCCCGCCGATGATGACCATGAAGAGCAGCTTGAACGACACCTCCACCGAGAAGGCCGCCGGCTCCCAGGCCCCCAGGTGCACGAAGGCCCACAGTGCGCCGGCCATGCCGATGATGAAGGAGCTGACGGCAAAGGCGCTGAGCTTGGCGTACATCGGACGGATGCCGATCACTGCGGCAGCCACATCCATGTCGCGGATCGCCATCCACTCGCGGCCGATGGCGCTGCGCACCAGGTTCTTGGCCAGCAGGGCCACCACCACCAGCAACGCAAGACAGAACAGGTAGCGCGCGGTGGCCGTATCCAGCGGGAAGCCGAACACCTGCAGGTGGCTCACCGACACCGAGCCGGAAGGCGAATCATTGGTGAACCACTTGATGCGCAGGAACATCCAGTCCGAGAAGAACTGCGCGGCCAGCGTGGCTACCGCCAGATACAGCCCGCGCACCCGCAGGCTGGGCAGGCCGAACAGGATGCCGAAGGCCATCGCGCACAGGCCACCGAGGATGACCGCCGGAATCAGCGGCATGTCCGGCACCCGTACGAAGAAGTTGTAGGCCCCGTAGGCGCCCACCGCCATGAAGGCGCCCGAGCCCAGCGAGATCTGTCCGCAGTAGCCCACCAGGATGTTCACGCCCAGCGCCGCCAGCGACATGATCACCAGCGGGATCAGGATGGCGCGGAACAGGTAATCGCTGGCGAAGGCCGGGATCAGCAGGAACAGCACGGCCAGCAGCACCAGCATGGCGATGCGGTCCTGGCGGATCGGAAAGATCTGCTGATCGGCCTGGTAGCTGGTTTTGAACTGGCCGTTTTCTCTGTAGAACATACCTTGTGTCTCCTCTTGTCCATCTTGGGGCGATGATCTTTTGGCTCCCTGCGCGGTGCGCAGTGCACCAGAAGATCATCCTTCGCCTGCGGCGAAGAACCCTCCGGGCCGATCGTGTGTTCACACACGATCGATGATCTTCTCGCCAAACAATCCCTGCGGCCTGAACAGCAGGAACACCAGCGCCAGCACATAGGCGAACCAGATTTCGATGCCGCCGCCCACGTGCGGGCCGATGTAGACCTCCGAGAGCTTCTCGCCCACGCCGATGATGAGCCCGCCGATGATGGCGCCGGGCACCGAGGTCAGTCCGCCGAGGATCACCACCGGCAGCGCCCGCAGCGCCACCGTCGTCAGCGAGAACTGCACGCCGAGCTTGGAGCCCCAGATCATCCCGGCCACCAGCGCCACCACGCCGGCGACGCACCACACGATCACCCAGATGCGCGCCAGCGGAATGCCCACCGACTGCGCGGCCTGGTGGTCGTCGGCCACCGCGCGCAGCGCCCGGCCGGTGCCGGTCTTCTGGAAGAACAGCGTCAGCAGGGCCACCAGCGCCGCCGCGATGGCGGCGGCATACAGGTCTTCCTTGTTGATCATCACGCCACCGTCGAACACCGTATCGAGCAGGAACACCGGGTCCTTGGGCATGCCGATGTCGATGCTGTAGACGTTGCTGCCAAAGATCGTCTGCCCCAGCCCGTCGAGGAAATAGGCGATGCCCAGCGTCGCCATCAGCAGCGTCGCGCCCTCCTGGTTGACCAGGTGGCGCAGCACCAGCCGCTCGATCAGCCAGGCCACCACGAACATGGCCAGCGCCGCCACCACGAAAGCCAGCAGGTTGGCGAGGATCTTGCTGTCAAAGCCCAGCCAGGCGGGAATCCACTCGGCAAAGCGCGCCATCGCGAGCGCCGCGAACAGCACCATCGCCCCCTGCGCGAAGTTGAACACGCCCGAGGCCTTGAAGATCAGCACGAAGCCCAGTGCCACCAGGGCGTACAGCATGCCGGTCATCAGGCCGCCAAACAGCGTCTCGAGAAAAAATGCCATGTTCGTCTCCTTGCTCTCTTCCCGGCCGCTCAGTGCGCCGTGCCCAGGTAGGCGCGGATCACGTCTTCGTTGTCGCGCACCTCGTGGGGCGCGCCATCGCCGATCTTCTTGCCGTAGTCCAGCACCACCACGCGGTCGGAGATGTCCATCACCACGCCCATGTCGTGCTCGATCAGCACGATGGTGGTGCCGAACTCCTCGTTAACCTCGAGGATGAAGCGGCTCATGTCCTGCTTTTCCTCCAGGTTCATGCCGGCCATGGGCTCGTCGAGCAGCAGCACCTGCGGCTCCATCGCCAGCGCGCGGCCCAGGTCCACGCGCTTTTGCAGGCCGTAGGGCAACTGGCCCACCGGCGTCTTGCGCCAGGCCTGGATTTCGAGAAAGTCGATGATCTTCTCGACGAACTCGCGGTGGCGGATTTCCTCGCGCTCGGCCGGGCCCCAGCGCAGCGCCTGCAGCAGGATGTTGCTCTTGATCTTCAGGTTGCGCCCGGACATGAGGTTGTCGATCACGCTCATGCCCTTGAACAGCGCCAGGTTCTGGAAGGTGCGCGCCACACCCATCTCGGCGACCTGGCGCGAGTTCATGTGCGAGAAGGTCTGGCCGCGGAAGGTGATGGAGCCCTCCTGCGGGACGTAGACGCCATTGATGCAGTTGAGCATCGAGCTCTTGCCCGCCCCATTGGGGCCGATGATGGCGCGCACCTCATGCTCACGCACATTGAAGGAGATGTCGGTCAACGCCTTGACGCCACCAAAGCGCAGGCTGATGTTCTTGACATCGAGGATGACGTCACCGGTCTTTCTGCTCGTCATGGTCAGGCCGCCTTTCTTGCCGCTGCCGGATGGGTCTGGGCATCGAGGATGCGCAGCGTGGCGCTGACCTTGCCGCTGCGCCCGTCCTCGAACTTCACCAGGGTCTCGATGAACTGCTCGCTCCTGCCGCCGTAAAGCGCCTCGATCAGTACCGCGTACTTTTCGGCAACGAAGTTGCGGCGAATCTTGCGGGTGCGGGTGAGTTCGTCGTCGTCCGGGTCCAGCTCCTTGTGCAGCACCAGGAAGCGCCTGACCTGGGTGGCCTCCATGCCTTCCTCGGCCGCCAGTTCCTGGTTCACCTGGGCGATGCATCCGGCCACCATCTCCAGCACCGGCTGCTTGCCGGCCAGGTCGACGTAGCCGGCATAAGGCAGGTTGCGCTTCTCGGCCCAGTTGCCCACCGCCTCGAAATCGATGTTGATGAAGGCCGTCACCTCGTCGCGCTCGTGGCCGAAGCACACCGCCTCCTTGATCTGCGGAAAGAACTTGAGCTTGTTCTCGATGTAGTTGGGCGCGAACATCGCGCCGCCGCGCAGGCGGCCGACGTCCTTGGCGCGGTCGATGATGCGCAACTGGCCATCCGAATCGAGCACGCCGGCATCGCCCGTCATGAAGTAGCCCTCGGCATTGATGACCTCGGCGGTGGCATCCGGGCGCTGGTAATATTCCTTGAGCACCGAGACGCCCCTGACCAGCACCTCGCCGTTGTCGGCGATCTTCAGCTCGATGCCGGGTGCCGCCTCGCCCACGGTGTTGAGCTTGACGCGACCGTTCTTCTGCAGGCACACGTAGGCGCAGGTCTCGGTCTGGCCATAGAGCTGCTTGAGGTTGATGCCGATCGAGCGGTAGAACTTGAAGAGTTCCGGCCCGATCGCCGCCCCCGCCGTGTAGGCCACGCGGATGCGCGAGAAACCCATCACGTTGCGCAGCGGGCCATAGACCAGCACATGACCCAGCGCGTACTGGATGCGATCGAGCAGCCCCACCGGACGGCCGTCGAGGATGTCCGCGCCGACGCGCCCGGCCAGCGCCATCGACCTGGCATACAGCCAGCGCTTGAGGCGCGAAGCATCCTCCATGCGGATCGATACGCTGGTGAGCAGCCCCTCGAACACACGCGGCGGCGCGAAGTAGTAGCTCGGCCCGATCTCCTGAAGGTCGATCTGCACCGTCTCGCTCGACTCCGGGCAGTTGATGGTGAAGCCCGCCACCAGCCACTGCGCCACCGAGAACAGATGGTCACCCACCCAGGCTGGCGGCAGGTAGCTGATCACGTTGTCGCCGCTGCTGAGGCCATCGACCTGCACGCCCCCTTCGGCCGCGCTGGCAAACGAGCGGTGCGTCTGGCACACGCCCTTGGGCTTGCCGGTGGTGCCCGAGGTGTAGAGGATCACCGAGACATCATCGGGCGCGCCCGCGGCCACCCACTGTTCGAACACGCCGGGGTGTTCGGCATCCCAGCTGCGGCCCAGCTCCAGCAATTGCTGCACGCTGATGAGACCGCTCTGCGCATAGCCGCGCATGCCGCGCGGGTCGTCGTAGACGATGTGTTCCAGGGATGGGTTGCTCTCGCGGATCTCCAGCAGCTTGTCGACCTGCTCCTGGTCCTCGGCGAAGGCGATGCGCGCCTGGGTGTCCTGCACCACGTAGGCCATCTCGGCAGCCACTGCGTCCTGGTACATCGGCACCGGCACGGCGCGCCGGCTCTGCGCGGCCAGTAAGCCCATGTAGAGAAACGGCCGGTTGCCCGAAGCCAGCACCAGGTTCTGCCCGGGCTCCAGCCCCAGCGCCGTCAGGCCACAGGCCAGCTGCCGCACGTCGCGCGCCACCTCGGCCCAGCTCCAGGTCTGCCAGATGCCGTACTCCTTCTCCCGGATCGCCGGGTCCTCTGGGCGCTGCTGCGCATGCCGCTGCAACAGCCTCGGGAATGTTGTCTCCATGCCACCTCCGTGTCTAGTGGAACGCCAGCCCTGCGACTGCGCCCAAACGTGCACTTTGTTCTGTGTTCGCGATGCCTGTACCGCAAGTCATCTGGAACGCATGGTAGGCAAAACTTTGACGCTTTTTTGTCTTTGCAACGACAATCCTGGGTAAACCCGCTCTAGGCATTTCCCTACAATTCGCTGTCAAAAATCCACGAACAGGCAGCAACGAAACGCAAAATGGCCAAAAGGTCATTCAGGAGACAGTATTGAGCACATCCGGCATCACCGAGCTGCTGCGCAGCCGGCGCGCACCCACGCCCCAGGAGCTCGACGGCATCCCGTGGCTGCACAAGCTGCAGCCACGCGACCGCAAGGTCGTGCAGTCGGCGCTGGAGGTGGGCGAAATCCAGGTCGGCGGCCATGTCTGCCGCGAAGGCCGCCCGGTGCGCCACTGGCTGGGCCTGATCGACGGTCTGCTCAAGGTCAGCAACGACCGCCGCGACGGCCAGACCATCACCTACATGGGCGTGCCGGCCGGCAGCTGGTTCGGCGAGGGCACCGCGCTCAAGCGCGAGTGCTACCGTTACGACGTGCAGGCACTGCGGCGCAGCACCATCGCCGCGCTGCCGCTGGAGCAGTTCCACTGGCTGGTGGACAACTCCATCGAGTTCAACCGCACCATCATGTACCAGCTCAATGAGCGGGTGGCCCAGTTCTTCGTCAGCCGCGAGACCGACCGCATCAACAACCCCGAGATGCGCGTGGCACGCACGCTGGTCGGGCTGTTCAACCCGATTCTGGCACCCGGCGTCGGCGAGGTGCTGCGCATCACCCAGCAGGAGCTCGCCGGCATCGTCGGCCTCTCGCGCCAACGCGTCAACCAGGCCCTCACCCGACTGGCTGGCCAAGGCCTGATCCGCATCGACTACGGCAGCCTGCAAGTGCTCGACCTGGCCGCGCTGCACGCCTATTGAAGGCCCGGGAGCGGCGCACGGCCACGGACGCGGTACCGACACGATTGGCGGCCATAATCGGCCTGTCGCTTCGTTGTCTTGCCTCGTTGTCCACCTTTGCCAGGAGAGCATTGCCATGGCCCGCCCCGTCGTCCTGACCCTCAATTCCGGATCGTCGTCGCTGAAATTCGGCCTCTACGACATCTCGGCCGAGCCCGTCGAGCTGGCCGTCGGCCAGATCGAGCGCATCGGTTCGCAGCCACGCCTGAAGGCGCGCTCCGGGGTGGACCAGACCGAGATGTTGCGCGACCTCTCCAGCGCCGACGTGCGCGACCACGAGGGCGCGTTGAACATGGCGCTGGGCATGCTGCGCGAGCAGTTCCCCGACGCCCACGCGGTGGCCGTCGGCCACCGCGTGGTACATGGCGGCGTGGCCTACACCGCGCCGGTGGTGTTGACGCCGGACGTGCTCGCCGAGCTCTACCGGCTCTGCCCCTTCGCGCCGCTGCACCAGCCCCACAACCTCGCCGGCGTCGAAGCCGCGCTCAAGGCCTTTCCGGACGCGTTGCAGATCGCCTGCTTCGACACCGCCTTCCACCGCAACCAGCCACTGGTCAACGACGTCTTCGCGATTCCGCGCAAGTACTACGACCAAGGGGTGCGCCGTTACGGCTTTCACGGCCTGAGCTACGAGTACATCTCCAGCGAGCTCAAGCGCGTGGCGCCGCTCATCCATGCCGGCCGCGTGGTGGTGGCCCACCTGGGCAATGGCGCCTCGATGTGCGGCATGCTTGGCGGCCGATCGATGGCCTCGACCATGGGTTTCACCGCACTCGACGGCCTGCCGATGGGCACGCGCTGCGGGCAGATCGACCCTGGCGTGATCTTCTACCTCGTGCAACAGGAGGGCATGAGCATCGACGAAGTGCGCGAGATGTTCTACAACGAATCCGGCCTCAAGGGCCTCTCGGGCATCTCCAACGACATGCGCATCCTCGAGAAGGCCGGCACGCCCGAGGCCAACCAGGCCATCGACTACTTCATCTTCCGCATCCGCCGCGAGCTCGCCGGCCTGGCCGCCGCGATGGGCGGACTGGATGCGCTGGTGTTCTGCGGTGGCATCGGCGAGAACTCGCGCTTCATCCGCTACCTGATCTGCGAAGACCTGGACTGGATCGGCATCGACATCGACCGCGAACGCAACGAGGCCAACCAGATGGTCATCAGCGCCCATCTGAGCCGCACCCGCGTGATGGTGATTCCCACCAACGAGGAAATCGTCATCGCCCGCGCCGCCAAGCGGCTGCTTTCAAGCGCCGGCTGATCCGGGCATTCGCTCGGGCAGCACGCCCTGTACGACGCGCTCGATGAAGGCATCGTCGATGGGCCGGTGGCTGATGAAACGGCGCATGTAGAGCGGGCCGATGGCCCGCTCGATCAGCTCTTCCGCGTCGGTCTGCGCATCGAGTTCGCCCCGCACGCGGGCGCGCCCGAACATCGCCTCCCGCAGCGCAACACGCTTGAGCCAGTAAAGGCGCGTCAGCGCATGGAGTTCAGCGCTGTCCCCCGAGGCGAAAGCCACGGCCACGAAGGCCGCGCTGTCGGGCCCCTCCAGAAAACGGCGCAAATCCACGAGCATGGCCCGCAGATCGCCGGCCAGCGATCCCGTATCCGGCACCGGCAGCAACTGTTCGGCCTGGCGCGCAGCCACAAAGGCCACGAGTTGCACCGCCGTGGGCCAACGCCGGTAGATCGAGCTGCTGTGGACCTGGGCCCGCTCGGCAATGCGCGGCACGGAAAGCGCGTGCATGCCGTGCACGCGCAACTCCTCCAGAACGGCCTGCGAGACATGCTCGATCACCCTGGCACTGCGCCCGCCCAACCGGGGGGTGGGCGCAGGGCGGACATCGTCGGCGGCCACTCCCCCCTTTGCCGTTCTCGCCTTGGTCACCTTGGTCATCTTGGTCATCTTGGTCACTTTGCTCATGGCCGAAATTACAGCACAGCAGCCGACGAACGGTGGAAGAGGCGACAAGTAGTTTGGCATCGCCCGTCAATTAACGCATAATTAATTGCGTTAATAAACAGGAGACCCCATGCCTTTGAAACTTGGAATCCGCCGCTGCATCACCGCAGCATGCCTTGCACTCGCCGCCGCAGGCACAGCCAGCTGGGCCGCTGCCAAGGTCCCCGGCCCCGTCACAGAGGCAAGTGCCGCGCCATCGACCAGCGGCGCGCCCATGCCCTTTCCCGTCGATACCGTCCAGTTCGAATACGACGCCACCGTGACGATGAGCGATGGCCTGCCCTTGCACATCAACGTGTACCGCCCCAAGGCGAGCGGACGCTACCCGGTCATCATCACCCACGGCATCTATGGCAAGGACGTGCTGTGGCAGACGGCCCCGCCCTACCAGGCCGCCTGGGAGAAGATGAGCCAGAAACTGCCCGGGCTCTGCGACGGCTCCACCTGCCAGTTCATGCGCTGGGAAATGCCCGATCCGGAACGCTGGGTGCCGCAAGGCTATGTGGTCATCCATGCCGATTCGCGCGGTGCGGGCAAGACGCCCGGCTACCTCGACCCGCTGGGCGCGCGCGAAACCCAGGATTACAAGGAGCTGATCGAATGGGCCGCGCAGCAGCCATGGTCCAGCGGCAAGGTCGGCCTGCTCGGGATTTCCTACTACGCCATCAACCAGTGGCAGGTCGCGGCGCTGCAGCCCAAGGGCCTGGCCGCCATCATCCCGTGGGAGGGCGCCTTCGATGCCTACCGCGACATGTCCTACCACGGCGGCATCGCCTCCACCCTGTTCAGCAAGCTGTGGATGAACACACAAATCCTGCCCAACCAGCATGGCAACGGCGCATCGCCATTCGTCGATGCCATCACGGGCGGCCCGGCCGCCGGAGCGGCCATCCCGGAGACGGTGCTGCGGGGCAGCGCCAGCTCCCTGCTCAAGGACATGCTGGCCCACCCCTACGACGATGCCTACTATGCGCAGCGCACGCCAAGGGCCGAGCGCATCGTCGTGCCCACGCTGTCGGCCGGCAACTGGAGCGGCGCCGGCCTGCACCTGCGCGGCAACCTGGAGGCCTACCAGCAGATCGCGGCGCAGCAGAAATGGCTGCGCGTGCACACGGGCGACCACTTCTCGCCGTTCTATGCACCGCAGTCCTTCGCTGTGCAGAAAGCCTTCTTCGATCGCTTTCTCAAAGGCGACGAAACGGCCTTCCCCGATGAACCGCGCGTCATGCTGACCATCCGGGATCCAAAGAACGGCTTTCGCGAGCGCGCCGAATCGGCCTGGCCCATCGAACGCACCGAGTACCAGCGCTGGTACCTCGATGCCAATCAGTTGCAGCTGCACCAGCAATTGCCACAGCAGGGGCACAGTGCCAGCTATGCCGCCCGTTCCGACGGACTGAGCTTTGTCATGCCCGCAGCCGACACCGACCGTGAATTCACCGGACCATTGATGGCGCACCTGTGGGTCAGCACCTCCAGCGCCGACGCCGACTTCTTCCTGACGCTGCGGTTGCTCGATCCGACGGGCCGGGACGTGACTTTCGAAGGCGCCAACGCTCCGGCGGTCCCCGTCACCCAGGGCTGGCTGCGGCTGTCACAGCGGGCACAGGACCCGGCCCGCAGCCTCCCCTACCGGCCCTGGCATGCGCACCAGGCGCCACAGGCCGTCGTGCCTGGCGACCCCTATCCGATCGACGTGGAGATCTGGCCCACCAGCATTGTGGTGCCGGCCGGCTACCGTCTGGTGCTGACCATCCAGGGCCAGGATTTCTCCTTTCCGCACCTCACCGAAGGCCTGTTCAGGGGTTCTGCCCCGTTCCTGCATGAAGACCGGGATCCGACCCTGTATGGCGGCACCAACACCATCCTGAGCGGACCGCAACAGGCTTCGTTCCTGCTGCTACCCTTCATCCCGGCCACGCGCCAGGACCGGGGCGGCGCCGAATAAGCCTGCCGTGCGCCGGCCTGGTGCATGGCTGCATGCAGGGCGCCCCGCGGCGCCATGCGATCGATCAGGAACTGGCCCCGCCCGAATGGCCACGCCCTGCGGTCGATGTGGCGCAAAACTGGCGCGCAACGCGCCATGCATATCACAAAAATCCAGCACTTATGCACACTTTGGGTGCCTGTGAGCGGTGGTCAGCATGTCATGGCTCGGTCATGCCACTGAAATGTGATGCTTTCAATAGTGCAATGCAAGTCATTGATTTTCAAATAACTAAAACCAGACCATGGCCATTGCATAAAGAAACGGCAATGTGTCAAAGCCCTTGTCAGGACTGGCATCCGGCCCCTCTCCACATGCTTGTCCACAAAGTTATCCACAAGCTCTGTGGACTTCATCGAAAGATGAAAGCAAATCAGTGATTTACACGTGGCGGATGAGAAATGGCTCTCACGCGTGGCACAAAAGGCTCATTGGTAGCCGCCGCCCGAGCGGTACTGCTCGTCCATGTCCGGGCCGATATGGGCGCGCAACACCACCCGGTTGGCATCGAGCACCACGGTGAACATGCCGCTGGTGGTCGGGTCGCTCAGATAGCGCCAATCCACCTCGTGCTCGCGCTTGAGCGGATACCAGACATCCTTGGCCGGCTTGCCCAGCATGCGCCGCACCTGGTCGTAATGCATGCCCGGCTGGACCTTGGCAAACTCGGCTTCATTGAGCACCTGGCGCACCGCCTGCAGGCGGCCGTCGCCGCCGATCGAGATCATGTAGTTGACGTGTCCCTGGGGCTGGCGGTTGTATTCGAGCGTGCGCGCGCCCTGGCCGTCGTCCCAGACCATCTCCGGACGGCCCATGGCGTCGCGCACATCGGCCTCGGTCGACTGCCCCACCTTGAGCTTGTCCAGCGCGATCGGATCGCAGCCGGGCAGCAGCAGGGCCAACGCCGCCATGGCCACACCACCCGTCCATCGCCAAAATCGTTCCAGCATGTCAGCCCCATTAGAATGTCGCACTATTACGAGGTGCAGTTTATGTCATTCTTCCAGCGTCCCCACTACCAATCCGAAGCGACCCGGTTCATCGCGCAGCTCAAGCACCAGAAGCCCAGCCTGGATGCCGAGCAACAGGCCGGCCGCAAGCTGCTGTGGGACAAGAACGTCGATGCGCGCATCTGGCAGGAGTACCGCGCCGGCGAAGTGCCGCAAAAGCCCTACGTCTACCAGACCAACCCCGACGCCGAGGCTTGAGTCCTCTCATCGCCACAAGCACACCGTTTTCCGCGATGACGGCCTCCGGCGACGGTCTGGACACCCTGCCTGACGCGGCCGGCAGCGAGACCGGCGAAATGCCGGCCATGGTGTTCGCTGATACAGACGGGGCCGGCGCCACGGACAAGGCAGACACGGCCATCGACGCCGCCCCGGCAGGGGAGGCGCTCGATGCCGCTGCCGAACGGGCCCTGGCGAGGCTGTATGGAGAGCCGCTTTTCGAGCTGCCCGCCGACCTCTACATCCCGCCGGATGCGCTGGAGATTTTTCTCGACGCCTTCGAAGGCCCGCTGGATCTGCTGCTTTACCTGATCCGCAAGCAGAACTTCAACATCCTCGACATCCCGATGGTGCCGCTCACGCAGCAGTACCTGGGCTATGTGGAAGAGATCCGCAGCCGCAACCTCGAACTGGCTGCCGAGTACCTGCTGATGGCGGCCATGCTCATCGAGATCAAGTCGCGCATGCTGCTGCCGCGCCCGCCGGCCATCGAGGAAGAGGATGCCGAAGACCCGCGCGCGCAACTGGTGCGCCGCCTGCTGGAGTACGAGAAGACCAAGCAGGCCGCGCAAAAGCTCGCCGTGCTGCCGCAGGACGGGCGCGATTTCTTCGTCGCACAGGCACACGCCGAATTCAAGCTGGCACCGGTGCTGCCCAGCGTGCGGCCCGAGGACCTGCAGCGCGCCTGGCTGGACATCATCCGCCGCAGCAAGCTGGTGGCCCACCACACCATCACCCGCGAGAAGCTCAGCGTGCGAGAGTACATGAGCCACGTGCTGCGCGACCTGAGGAACCGGCCCTACGTCCCCTTCGAGGAACTGTTCCGGCCGGAACTGGGCATCCCGGTGCTGGTGGTGACCTTCATCGCCATGCTGGAACTGGCCAAGGAAACGCTGATCGAGATCACCCAGGCCGAGGCCTATGCGCCCATCTACGTGGTCGCGCACGCCGGCCGCGCCGATGACGACATCGCCGGCAGCGACGATGGCGGCCCGGAACCGCTGGTCGCAACCATGCACTGAGAACCTGTTTGCGGCGGCCATCGATGTCGTGCGCGGCATTGCGACAGGCGTTGCGCGGCTGGCACAATCGTCACCATGACCGACACCGCCACTCCTCCTGCGCGTCCCGCGCCGCAGCCGCGCAGCGCCTACGCCGCATTCGAAACCATCAGTACGCGCTGGTCCGACAACGATATCTACGGCCATGTCAACAACGTGGTCTACTACAGTTGGTTCGACACCGCCGTCAACAGCCACCTGATCCGCCACGGCGCGCTCGACATCGAAGCCGGCAGCATCATCGGCTTGGTGATCGAGACGCAGTGCAACTATTTCGCGTCGCTGGCCTTCCCGCAAGTCATCGAGGCGGGCATCCGCGTGGCGCACATCGGCACCTCCAGCGTCCGCTACGAAGTCGGCATCTTTGCCCAGGGGCAGCCACACAGCGCCGCCAGCGGCCATTTCGTGCATGTCTATGTGGACCGGGCCAGCCGCCGCCCCGCGCCCTTGCCGCAAACGCTGCGCCAGGTGCTGCTGGCGCTGCAGCAGCGCTGAAACCACGCGGAAACGCAGCCCGCCGGCAGGGCTGCCCGCCGCATTGCGCTACAGTGCGCGCTGGACCTCGTTCGAGGCGATTCGCATCAATTCGCACACCGCCGGCTCGCACCGATTCGCACAACGCCAATTCGCCTCCCCCTTTGCGCGGCTTCGCGCCCTGTCTTCTGCCCATGCTCTCCGACGCCTCCGCCCGCTCCACCGCCACCCGCTCCTGCCGGCGCACCTTCGCCCGGCTGCTGCCCGCGGCGCTGCTGCCCGGCATGGCGCAGGCTGCCAGCATCGATGGCGCCAGCCTGGGCCTGCCCTGGGCCGTGCCCTTCTCCGGCATGCTGCTGTCGATCGCGCTGCTGCCACTGCTGGCGCCGCAGTTCTGGCACCACCATTTCGGCAAGGTCACGGCTGGCTGGGCGCTGGCCTTTCTGCTGCCCTTTGGCCTGCAGTTCGGCTGGGCCACGGCACTGGCCGGCCTGGTGCATGCGCTGCTGGCAGAATACCTGCCATTCGTGCTGTTGCTGACGGCGCTATTCACGGTCTCCGGCGGCATCCACCTGCGCGGCAATCTGCGCGGCACGCCGCTGCTCAACACGGCCATGCTCGCGCTGGGCACGCTGCTGGCGAGCGTGATGGGCACCACCGGCGCGGCGATGCTGCTGATCCGGCCGCTGCTGCGCGCCAATGACGACCGGCGCCAGCGCGCCCATGTGGTGGTGTTCTTCATCTTCCTGGTGGCCAACATCGGCGGCTCGCTGACGCCGCTGGGCGATCCGCCGCTGTTCCTGGGCTTTCTCAAGGGTGTGGATTTCTTCTGGACGCTCTCGCACATCTGGAGCGAGACTTTGTTCCTCAGCCTGGCGCTGCTGGCCATCTTCTTCCTGCTCGACAGCTGGTTCTACCGCCAGGAGGGGCGCCGCCCGTTCGATCCGACACCGACCGACAGCGACCGCCTGCGCATCGAAGGCAGCGCCAACTTCCTGCTGCTGGCGGCGGTGGTGGCGCTGGTGCTGATGAGCGGCCTGTGGCAGCCGGGCGTGGTCTTCTCCGTGCTGGGCACCGAACTGGCGCTGCAAGGCCTGCTGCGCGACCTGGGCTTCATCGCCATCACGCTGCTCTCACTCTGGCGCACACCCGCCCGGGTGCACGCGGCCAACCAGTTCGGCTGGGCGCCCATGCAGGAGGTCGCCAAGCTCTTTGCCGGCATTTTCCTGACCATCATCCCGGTCATCGCGATGCTGCAGGCCGGCACGGCAGGCCCATTCGCGGCGGTGGTGCGCACCGTCACCGGCGCCGATGGCCAGCCGATTCCGGCCATGTACTTCTGGGCCACGGGGCTGCTCAGCGGTTTTCTCGACAATGCGCCCACTTACCTGGTCTTCTTCAACACCGCCGGTGGCGAGGCACAATCGCTGATGCACCAGTTCCCCACCACGCTGGCGGCCATCTCCGGCGGCGCCGTCTTCATGGGCGCGCTCAGCTATATTGGCAACGCGCCCAATCTGATGGTCAAGGCCATCGCCGAGGACCGGGGCGTGCGCATGCCGAGCTTCTTCGGCTATATGGCCTGGTCGATCGGCATCCTGGTGCCGCTGTTCCTGGTGCTGACCTGGTTCTGGCACCGCTGACTTTTCGTCTGATTTTCTTCATCCCCCTTGCCCTTCTCCTCGGAGCATCTGCCCATGACCACCCGACCCAAGCTCCTGATCGCCAGCCCGATCTTTCCGGAAGTCGTCGACAAGCTGCAGCAGCATTTCGACGTCGAGGCCAACCGCACCGACTCCGTCTGGACCGGCGAGGCCTTCACCAGCCGACTCGCGGACAAGCAGGCGGCCTTTCTAACCGGCGCGCAGACCGTCAACGCCCAGGTGCTGGCCCAGGCGCCGGCGCTGAAGATCGTCGCCAACATGGCGGTGGGCTACAACAATTTCGACGTCGCGGCGCTGGAGGCCGCCGGCGTGGTCGGCACCAACACGCCCGATGTGCTGACCGAGACCACCGCCGACTTCGGCTTCGCGCTGCTGATGGCCACCGCACGCCGCATCACCGAGGCCGAGCACTTCCTGCGCGCCGGCCGCTGGGACAAGTGGCGCTACGACATGCTGCTCGGCGCCGAAGTGCACGGCAGCACCTTGGGCATCATCGGCATGGGGCGCATTGGCCAGGCAGTGGCGCGCCGCGGCGTGCACGGCTTCGGCATGCAGCTCATCTACCACAACCGCTCGCCGCTCGATGCCGCCACCGAGACCGAGCTCAAGGCCCGCTACGCCCCCACCATCGAGGAGGTGCTGCGCGAGGCCGACCATGTGGTGCTGGTGCTGCCCTACACACCCGCCGTGCACCACCTGATCGGCGCCGAGCAGATCGCGCTGATGAAGCCCACCGCCACGCTGATCAACATCGCGCGCGGCGGCATCGTCGACGACGTGGCGCTGGCCGCCGCGCTGCAGGCCGGAAGAATCGCCGCCGCAGGCCTGGATGTGTTCGAGAACGAGCCGCACTTCGCCAAGGAGCTGCTGGAGGCCCACAACGTAGTGCTGACACCGCACATCGCCAGCGCCACGCGCACCACCCGCCTGGCCATGGCCAATCTGGCCGCCGACAACCTGATCGCCTTCTTCACCACCGGCAAGGCGCTCACCCCCGTCACGCGCGGCTGAGCCGCCAACATTCGACGTCCATGCCCCCACTCGACGGCTTGCCGCTCTGGGCCGCCCTGGCGCTGGCGGCGGCCGCGCTGCTGATCGGCTGGCTGCTCGGCCACTGGCGCGCCGGCGCCAACCAGCGCGAGGTGCAGCGCCAGCGCCTGGCCGACTGGCGCGAGCAGGCCGAACGCGAGATCGCGCTCTGGCGCGACCAGCTCGAGACACTGCGCAACGCCCATCAGCACCTGCAGCAGCAAGCCCTGCAATGGCGCGAGGCGCTCGATGCCGCGCGCGACGAGCGCGCCCAGTGGCAGGAACGCAGCCAGCGCATTCCCGCACTCGAGGCGCAGCTGCAGCAAAGCCGTGCCGCCGAACAGAGCAGCCAGGCCGAGCTGGCGCGCCTGCACAGCGAACTGGCGGCGCTGCGCGCGCAGGCGCGGGCCGAACAGGCCGCCGCGGCCGACAAGCTGGCGCTGCTCGAACGCGCGCGGGAATCGCTTGGCACGCAGTTCCAGCAGCTGGCGCAGACGATTCTGGAAGAAAAAAGCCAGCGCTTTGCCGAACAGAACCGCCAGAGCCTCGGGCAACTGCTCGACCCGCTCAGGAACCGCCTGCAGGAGTTCCAGGGCCGCATCGAGCAGTTCTACGATGCCGAAGGCAAGCAGCGCGCCGCACTTGGCCAGCAGGTGCACGACCTGATGGGACTGAACCGGCGCCTGAGCGACGAGGCGCACCACCTGGCCCAGGCTCTCAAGGGCTCGGCAAAAACCCAGGGCAACTGGGGCGAGACGGTACTCGAGCGGGTGCTGGAACAGGCCGGCCTGCGCGCCGGGCACGATTACGAGGCGCAATCCTCGTTCGCCATCGAGGATGGCCGCCGCGCCCAGCCCGACCTGATCGTGCACTTGCCGCAGCAGCGCCACCTCATCATCGACGCCAAGGTCTCGCTGACCGCCTACGAGCGCTATGTGCGCCTTGACGAAAGCAGCCAGGCCGGCGAACGCAAGGCGGCGCTGCGCCAGCACGTCGAGTCGGTGCGCGCCCACGTGCGCGAGCTGGCCGGCAAGAACTACCAGAAGCTTTACGGCCTCACGTCACTGGACTTCGTCATCCTGTTCGTGCCGATCGAGCCAGCTTTCATGCTGGCACTGGGCGAGGACGAGCGGCTCAGCCAGGAAGCCTGGGAGCGCAATGTGCTGCTGGTAGCGCCCTCGACGCTGCTGTTCGTGCTGCGCACCATCGCCCACTTGTGGAAGCAGGAGGCCCAGACCCGCAACGCGCAGGAAATCGCCCGGCGTGGCGGCGAACTCTACGACAAGCTGGTGGCCTTTGTCGCCGAGCTCGAAAATCTCGGCGGCCAGCTCGATCGCGCCCAGCAATCCTGGCAGCAGGCCATGCACCGCCTCGCCAGCCAGAAGGGCAATGTGATCCGCCAGGCCGAGATGCTGCGCGAGCTGGGCATCCAGCCCGCCAAAAAGCTGCCGCAGGCACTGCTGGAACAGTCAGAGGGCGGGGAAGATGGCGAAGCGCTCCCTGCCGGAGACGGCCAAGCGCCAGCGTTGCCGCCGCATGCGCAAACGCCCGCCGACACCACGCGCTGCGGCTGATACCGGGCTGGCGCAGGGCGCCCCTGCCGCCGGCCAGCATGTGCCGTGACAATTTTCTATAATCGGCCGCTTGCCATCCCCCAGGAGGATTCGTCCCATGCGCCATTGATGCCGCCGTCCGAGTGACGGCCCGACACCCAGCTCCCACCACCACGCCTTGACAGCGGGGGGGAGATTGTCCGGCATCGATGGAACGCCCCATGACGAATCCTTACCTGACGCTCGAAGGCGTCTCGCACGTTCTGCCCACCGGCAGAGTGCTGTTCTCCAAGCTCAACGAAAACTTCGACCGACGCGCCACCGGCCTGGTCGGCCGCAATGGCGTGGGCAAGAGCGTGCTCGCGCGCATTCTCGCCGGCGAGCTGACGCCCACCATAGGTCGCTGCAGCCGCAGTGGCAGTGTCCACTACCTGGCGCAGCAATCCGGTCCGCCCACCGCGGGCACGGTGGCGGCATTGGCCGGTGTGCAGGATGCCCTCGACGCGCTGACCCGCATCGAAGCGGGCAGCAGCGACGGCGCCGACTTCGACCTGCTGGCCGAGCGCTGGGATCTGCCCCAGCGCCTGCAGGCGGGCCTGCGGGACGCCGGCCTCGCGCACTTGCGTGCCGACAGCCCCGCCCACACGCTCAGCGGCGGTGAAGCCATGCGGGTGGCATTGCTGGGCGCAGCGCTCTCGGGCGCCGGCTGGCTGATCCTAGACGAACCCAGCAACCACCTCGATGCGCGAGGCCGAGAAGACCTGATCGATCAGCTGCGCCGCTGGCAAGGCGGCTTGCTGGTGGTCAGCCATGACCGCGAGCTGCTGGGCCACATGGCACGCATCGTCGAACTCTCGCCGCTGGGCCTGCGCAGCCATGGCGGCAATTACGCGCACTATGCACAGGCCAAGGCCAGGGAGAACGCCACAGCCGAAGAGGAACTGGCGCGGCGCAAGCTGGAACGCCAGCGCGAGCGCAAGATCTTGCAGGTGCAGCGCGAACGGCAGGAGCGGCGCCTGGCGCGTGGCCAGCGACAAGGGCGCGAAGCCAACCAGGCGCGCATCCTGCTCGACCGCCAGAAGGAGCGCAGCCAGGGCAGCGGCGGCAAGCTGCGCCAGGCCCAGGATGCGCGCCGCACCGAGCTCGACGCACAGGTGCGCGACGCGGCCGGGCACATTGCGCCGGAAGCGGCGATCCACCTGCATGCCATGCCCACGCCGCCACCGTTCTCATCCAGCCACGGCGTGGTACTGTTCGAGGGCGTGCGGCTGCCCTTTGGCGCGCCGGCCTTGCGCGGCCCCATCGACCTGAGCCTGCACAGCGGTCAGCGCCTGGGCATCGCCGGACCGAATGGCTGCGGCAAGTCCACCCTGCTGAAGGTGCTGGCTGGCGTTCTGCCACCAGAGACGGGACGCGTCCTGCGCCAGGCCCCGGCGGTCTACCTGGACCAGCACCTGGGCGGTCTCGCTCCACAGCAAAGCGCGCTGGCACGGCTGCGGCAAGCCGCCCCGCGCAGTGACGAGGCACGCCTGCGCATGCTGCTGGCCCAACTGGGCCTGGATGCCGGCAAGGCCGAAGCCCCGAGCGGGCGCCTCAGCGGCGGCGAACGGCTCAAAGCCGCCCTCGCCTGCGCCCTCTATGCTGATGCGCCCGCGCAACTGCTGGTGCTCGATGAGCCCAGCAATCACCTCGACCTGCCGTCATTGCAGGCGCTCGAATCCATGCTGCGGAACTACCGGGGATGCCTGGTGGTGGCCTCGCATGATGCCGTGTTCATGCGTCAGATCGCACTTGGCGAGCGTCTGCGTGCCAGCGATACGGGCTGGCTGCTGGAGCCCTGGCCGCCGGCTTGATGTGCGTCTGACGGCCAGGAGACTGCCGCGGCATGTGCGGCGGCTTTTGGGGAAACCAGCTCAGGCCCGCAGCGTCGCTGTCGGCGGGTGCAACGCCGGCGACAGCTGCGGCCCCACCACCTCTGCCGGCACAGCCGCTGCCGCGGCACGGCGTGCCGCGCGCTGGCGGTCATGCCACTGGCTGATGCGCGCGACCGCATGGAGCGTGCCAAAGCAGGCCGCCAGCAACAGCGCATCGCCCCACCATGGCCGGGCATCGGGGGCGCCGCCCATGGTGGCCAGCACCAGCAGCACGATCACCAGGTGAGCGCAGAACACCGGCAACGAAGCCTGTCCCAGCGTGATGAGAAAGCGCGGCCGCGGCAGATATGCAGCCAGCCTCGGGCCGAAATGCAATGCCACGGCGAGCAGCGCGAACAGGTTGATCATGCGCAGCGGCCCGAGCGTCCATTTGTCGAACCAGAGGTTGCCCGCCGATCCGATCGCAAACGGCACCTGGCCCACCACATGGCGCCAGACCAGGAAGGTCAGCGCCAGCGCCACGGCCAGCGTCACCGACCAGCGCGGCAGCGCGAAGACCTGCGCGCGGCCCTGCGCCAGGCTGGCCCCCAGCCACAGGCCCATCACCCAGATCAGCTGCCAGGCCCAGATGGAGAACGAGCCCGTCTCGTTGAGAGGTACCGACAGGCCGATGGCCACGGCAATCGTGTCATACAGCCAGTCGCCGATGCCGAACTGCGCGCCCAGCCAGAACAGCACGCTCACGCTCAGGATGGCGCCCCAGCCATGCCGCAGACCATGGGAGAGCAGCAAGGGACTGGCGAGCATGAACAGCACGTAGATCGGCAGAATGTCCAGCAGCGGCGGCATGTAGATGAGCGCCAGGCTGGCGAACCAGCCCGTGAAGGGATTTTCCAGGAAATAGCGCATCAGGCCGACCGCGCCGGGCTGGCCGATGCGGACCGCCAGCGCAGCGACGACGGTGAAGAGAAACAGCAGCATCAGCGCATGGCAGACATAGATCTTGCCGGCGCGCTGCCACAGGGCATCGCGCATGGCCGGCAGGCCATCGCGCAGGCTGCGGCGGCCATAGACCATGCCCGCCATGAAGGCCGAGAGCAGCACGAACCCTTCGGCTGCAGAGACATAGCCAAACGGCTGGCCCGTCGGGGCGGTCAGGCGCGTGGGCAGGTGCGTCAGCGTCATCAGCACCAGCATCAGGCCGCGCAGGGCGTCGAGTTCCCAGAATCTCTTGTTCATCGTTGCGGATCGGTTCATGTCGGTTTGATGACAACGAACCAGACTGGCCGCTGGTGCACAAGCGGTGCAAGAATGCCCACTTCTTACAAAATCGAACCGGTCGCCGCCGCGCCTGCTGCCTGGGCAGGATCAGCCTTCCGGGACACCACGCAAAAAAGCACGGCCCTCCGTCAAGGGCCGTGCTTTTGCGTTTGCCGTTCGCGGGTGGCGCGGCCGATCGCCGCGCCGCGGTTCACAGATTGTCGATCAGGACCTGACCAAAACCGGAGCAGCTCACCTGCGTCGCGCCTTCCATCAGGCGCGCGAAGTCATAGGTGACCTTCTTGCTCTTGATGGACTTGCCCATGGCGCTGATGATGGCATCGGCCGCCTCGGTCCAGCCCATGTGGCGCAGCATCATTTCGGCCGAGAGGATTTCCGAGCCGGGGTTGACGTAGTCCTTGCCGGCATACTTGGGCGCCGTTCCGTGGGTGGCTTCGAACATGGCCACGGTGTCGCTCAGGTTGGCACCCGGGGCGATGCCGATGCCGCCGACCTGTGCCGCCAGCGCGTCGGAGACATAGTCGCCGTTGAGATTCAGCGTGGCGATCACGCTGTATTCGGCCGGGCGCAGCAGGATCTGCTGCAGGAAGGCATCGGCAATGCTGTCCTTGATGACGATGTCCTTGCCGGTCTTGGGATTCTTGATCTTAAGCCACGGGCCACCGTCGATCTCGACGCCGCCGAACTCGTTCTTGGCCAGTGCATAGCCCCAGTCACGGAAGCCACCTTCGGTGAACTTCATGATGTTGCCCTTGTGCACCAGCGTGACACTGGGCTTGTCGTTGTCGATGGCGTACTGGATGGCCTTGCGCACCAGGCGCTCGGTACCCTCGCGCGAGACCGGCTTGACACCGATGCCCGAGGTTTCGGGGAAGCGGATCTTGGTGACGCCCAGCTCGTCCTGCAGGAACTTGATGAGCTTCTTGGCCTTGTCGGACTCGGCCTCGAACTCGATGCCGGCGTAGATGTCTTCGGAATTCTCGCGGAAGATCACCATGTTGGTCTTCTGCGGCTCCTTGACGGGCGAAGGCACACCGTCGAAATACTGGATCGGGCGCAGGCAGACGTACAGGTCGAGTTGCTGGCGCAGCGCCACGTTCAGCGAGCGGATACCGCCGCCCACCGGGGTCGTCAGCGGGCCTTTGATGGAGACCACGTAGTCCTTGACGGCGTCGAGCGTCTCGTCGGGCAGCCACACGTCAGGGCCATAGACCTTGGTGGACTTTTCGCCGGCATAGACTTCCATCCAGTGGATCTTCTTCTTGCCGCCATAGGCCTTGGCCACGGCCGCATCGACCACCTTGATCATCACCGGCGTGATGTCGGCGCCCGTGCCGTCACCCTCGATGAACGGGATGATCGGCTGGTCCGGCACATTCAGCGAATTGTCGGCATTGACGGTGATCTTCTGGCCCTCGGCAGGCACCTTGATGTGCTGATAAGTCATTGGGGAACGTCTCCAGTAACGGTGCGGGACGCCCGGCGCGGGCGCAAACGCAGAAAACAAGCGCAGGCCATGCCCTGCGCGAACAAAAACCAATCCATTCTACCCAGAAATGCCGGCACCTCCAGCCGGTCACGGCGCCACGGCAGGCCTGAAAACCGGTTTGCGGCCGATTTTTCGCACCCCCGGAGGCCGTCTCACGGCTTGATGAGGGCCGCGAAGGTCTGGCGGAACTTCTCGACCTTGGGGCCCACCACGGCCGCACAGTAGCCCTGGTGCGGGTTGTTGGCGAAATAGTTCTGGTGGTAGTCCTCGGCCTTCCAGTAGTTGCGCAGCGACTCGACTTCGGTGACCACCGGCTTGCCCAGCGTGCCGCTGGCGTCGATCTCGCGGATCAGGTCCTCGGCGATCTCGCGCTCCTCGTCGTTCTCGACATAGATGCCGCTGCGGTACTGCGTGCCCACATCGGCGCCCTGTCGGTTCAGGCTGGTCGGATCGTGGATGGTGAAGAAGATCTCCAGCAACTGCGTCAGGCTGACCACTTGCGGGTCGAAGCCGATGCGGGCAACCTCGACATAGCCGGTCCCGCCCGTGCAGACTTGCTCGTAACTCGGCCGCTGCGGGTTGTCTCCATTGGCGTAGCCGCACTCGACGCTCGCCACACCGCGCACCCGTTCATAGACCGCCTCGGTGCACCAGAAACAACCGGCGCCGAGCGTGATGAATGATTCCGTCATGATGAATTCTCCTTTGGGGCAAGGCCAACCTGGCAGGACGCATGTCTTCGCGGCGGCACGAAGGCACCAGGCCGGCCAACAGGGGCAATATAGCGCAGCCACACCGCAGCCACACGGCCGCTTGTCATAATGCCTCGACGCCATCGTGAGAACCTGTACCCCGTTCCATCACAACCCTCTTTCGCCGACCTGCCGCACTCCGACATGAAGAAAAAACTGCTATGGACCCTGGTGCTCGCCACCCTGGCGCTGCTGCTCTGGGGCGGCACGCGCGCCTGGCAGCGCCAGCGGGACCATGCGGTGGCACTGGCGCAGGACGAGACCGCGCGCCAGTCGCTGCGCATCCGCCTCGCGCCCGATGACATCACCATGGCCGAGCGCCGCCGCATGCCGCTGCAGGTGCCGGCCTCGGGCAGCCTGCGCGCGCTCGAGAGCGTGAGCATCAGGGCGCAATACGGCGGCCAGATCCAGGACCTGCGCCTGCGCGAGGGCGAGCCGGTGCGCGCCGGCCAGGTGCTCTTCTCGATTGCCGCCGAGGATGCCGCCGCGCGCCTGCAGCAGGCCCGGCAACAGGCGCAGGCAGCGCAGGCCGAGTGGCAGATGGCGCAGCGCGATGCGGACAACAGCCGGGCTCTGGCCGGGCAGGGTTTCATTTCGCCCACCGCGCTGGCCAACAGCGAGGCGCGGCAGCAGGCCGCGCGCGCCAACCACCAGGCCGCGCTCGCCGGTGTGGAAGTGGCCCGCAAGGGCCTGGGCGACAGTCGCGCCACCAGCCCGCTCGACGGCGTGGTGGCACGCCGCCATCTGCAGACGGGCGAGGTAGTCAGCGCCGGCCAGGCCGTGCTGGATATCGTGGATGTGCGCCACTTCGAACTGCAGGCCGAAGTTTCGGCGCAGGATGCGCTGCACGTGCGCGCCAGCCAGCCGGCGCAGTTGCAGGTCGAGGGCCTGAGGGCGCCGCTGCCAGCCGAGGTCACCCGCATCAGCCCCGCCACGCAAAGCGGCAGTCGCAGCGTGCCGGTGTTCCTGCGCGTGCTGCCGGACGTGCTGGATGGCGGGCAGGCCGCAGCAGCGCCGCTGCGCGACGGCCTGTTCGCACGCGGCGAGATCACCACCGGCGAAGTGGATGCCGTGCTGGTGCCGCAGACGGCCATCCGCACCGACAGGCCGCTGCCCTACGTGCTGCTGCTGACCGAAGATCGCCAGCGCATCCTCCACCGCACGGTGCAGGTGGGTGCCCGCATGCGCGCCGGCGGCCAGGTCTGGGTTGCCGTCGAGGGTCTCGCCGATGGCACGCCCATCCTGACCGGCGCGGCCGGCCTGCTCAGCGATGGCACGCTCGTGCAGGTCGACGAGCCGCCCGCCGCGAACAGCCCCATCGCCGCGCCCGCGGGCGCGGCGGCCGTGCAGCCCTGAAGACGCGGCCAGCACATGTGGTTCACCCGCGTCAGCCTGCAGAATCCGGTCATGGCCACCATGGTCATGCTGGCTTTCATCGTGCTGGGCTCATTCGCCTACCAGCGCATGAAGGTCGACCAGTTCCCCAGCATCGAATTCCCGGTGGTGGTCGTGGTCACCAGCTACCCGGGCGCGTCCGCCGAGATCGTCGAGAGCGAGGTGACCGAGAAGATCGAGGAGGCCGTCAACACCATTGCCGGCATCAACCTGCTGAGTTCGCGCAGCTATGACAGCGTCTCGGTGGTCATCGTCCAGTTCGAGCTGACCATGGACGGGCGCCGCGCCACCGAGGACGTGCGCGAGAAGATCGCCGGCATGCGCAGCCAGTTGCGCGACGAAGTCGAGGACCCGGTGGTTCAGCGCTTCGACCCCGAGGACCGGCCGATCTGGTCGCTGGCCGTCATTCCCGCCGCCGATGCCCCGCCAACGGCCGAGCTGGCGCGCAACCCGGTGGCCCTGACCAACTGGGCCGAGCAGGTGCTCAAGCGCCGCCTCGAGAACGTGCGCGGCGTCGGCGCCGTCCATGTCGTCGGCGGCACCGAGCGCATCATCACCATCGAGCCGGTGCCAGCCGCATTGCGCGCGCACGGGGTCACGCCCCAGGAACTGGCCGATGCCGTGCAGGGCGAGAACCAGGACGTGCCGCTGGGCACGCTGCGCTCGGCCGAGCAGGAGCGCAGCGTGCAGATCGACGGACGCATCGGCTGGCCGGACGATTTCGGCGACCTCATCGTTGCACGCCGCGGCGGCGCGCCGGTATTCCTGCGCGAGCTTGCACGGGTGCGCGACGGCGCCGCGGAGCTGGATTCGCTGGCGCTCTTCAACGGCCGGCGCACGCTGCTGATGAACGTGCAAAAAGCCCAGGACGAGAACACCATCGAGGTGGTCGACGGCCTCAATGCCGCAGTGGCGGCGCTGCAGGCCGAACTGCCGCCGGGCCTCGTGCTGCAGGCGGTCTCCGACGATTCGCGCCAGATCCGCGTGGCGGTGGCCGCCGTGCAGCGCACCCTCGTCGAGGGCGCCATCCTCACGGTGCTGATCGTCTACCTCTTCCTCAACTCCTGGCGCTCGACCATCATCACCGGGCTGACACTGCCGATCGCGCTGATCGGCACCTTCATGTTCATGGGCCTGTTCGGCTTTTCGATCAACATGCTGACACTGATGGCGCTGTCGCTGTGCATCGGCCTGCTGATCGACGACGCCATCGTGGTGCGCGAGAACATCGTGCGGCACCTGCAGATGGGCAAGAACTCCCACGACGCGGCCATGGAGGGCACGCGTGAGATCGGCCTGGCGGTGCTGGCGACCACGCTGTGCATCGTCGCGGTGTTCCTGCCGATCGGCTTCATGGGCGGCATCATCGGCAAGTTCTTCCACGAGTTCGGCCTGACCATCGCCGCCGCAGTGCTGATCTCGATGTTCGTCAGCTTCACGCTCGACCCGATGCTCTCGAGCGTCTGGCACGATCCGCAGGTCAGCCCGGCCTGGCGCCAGCGGGCCGAGCCCCGGCACGGCCCGCTGGCGCGCCTCTACAAGCCGACATTGGGCCGGCTGACAACCTGGTTCGAGCGCCTCACCGGTGCGCTCTCTGCGCTTTACCAGGATGCACTCGGCTGGGCATTGCGCCACCGTCTTGCTACCGTGCTGGCGGCGCTGGCGATCTTCGTGCTCAGCCTTTTCATGCTGCGGCTGGTCGGCACCGAGTTCGTTCCGGCCTCGGACTATTCCGAGGCCACCATCCAGTTCCACACCCCGATGGGCTCCTCGATCGAGCAGACCGAGGGCAAGGTGCGGCAGGTCGAAGCCATCGTGCGCGCCATGCCGGAGGTGCGCTACACCCTCACCACCATCAACAGCGGCAATGCCCAGGGCAAGAACTACGCAAGCATGTACGTGCGCCTGATCGACCGCCATGAACGCACACGCAACGTCGATGAAATGGCGCGTGTGCTGCGCCAGCAGTTGCGCCAGATCGCCGGCATCACCGTCACGCACGTGGGCCTGCTCGATCCGGTGGGCGGGCAAAAGGAGCTGGAGTTCTCGCTCAAGGGCGGTGACCTGGCCGAACTCACGCGCATCTCGCGCCAGCTCATTCCGCAGCTCGAAGCCATTGCCGGTCTGGTCGACCTGGATGCCCGCACCCAGCAGCGCGTCCCCATCGTCAACGTCGAGATGCGGCGCGAGGAGGCCTCGGCATTGGGCCTCGGGCTGCAGGACATCGCCACACCGCTGCGCCTGCTGCTCGCCGGAGACACGGTGGGCAACTGGCGCGCGCAGGACGGCCAGGCCTACGACGTGCGGCTGCGCCTGGCGGCCGCAGACCGCGCGCAGCTCGACGACCTGGCGCAATTGCCCTTCGTCATCGGCAATGGCGCCACCGGAGTGCAGTTGGTCTCGCTCGGCCAGGTGGCCACGCTGCGCGAGGGCAGCACGCCCCACTCCATCGACCGCCACAGCCTGCAGCGCGAGGTGCGCATCACTGCAAACACCTCGCTGCGCTCGCTCGGGGAGGTGTCGGCGGACATTCGCCGGCTGCTCGACGCCACACCACTTCCCGCGGGCTACAGCTACCAGTTCGGCGGTGCCACCAACGACATGCAGGAATCCTTCGCCTATGCGCTGATGGCGCTGGCACTGGCGGTGGTGTTCATCTACATGGTGCTGGCCAGCCAGTTCCAGAGCTTTCTGCAGCCCATCGCGCTGATGATGTCGTTGCCGCTGACCATGATCGGCGTGGCTGCGGCGCTGCTCGTGTTCGGTTCGCGCATCTCGATGATCTCGGTCATCGGCATCGTCATGCTGATGGGCCTGGTGACCAAGAACGCCATTCTGCTGATCGACTTCGCCAACCGCGCGCGGCGCGACCACGAGGACGACGACGGCAGGCGCGTTGCCGGCCTGCCACGCGACGAGGCCCTGCTCAAGGCCGCACGCGTGCGGCTGCGCCCCATCCTGATGACCACGCTGGCGATGGTCTTCGGCATGCTGCCGCTGGCGCTCTCGCGCGGCGAGGGCGCCGAGGTGATGGGCCCGCTGGGCCAGTCGGTGATCGGCGGCGTCATCACCTCATCGCTGCTGACACTGGTGGTGGTGCCGGTGGTCTATGGCTACCTGGACGAGTGGGGCCAGTGGGCCCGGCGCCGCTTTGCACGCCTGCATCCATGAGAAAAGCCGTCCGGCGCCGCGCTGGACTCCCATCGCGCACCGCCCGTGCCTGTCTCGGGCGCATGGTCACCTTGCCGCAACCTCGCCGGGCCACCGGCCCGACGAAGTTGGCGCCTCGTATCGCATCACCTGTCGGAGCAACGTGACCCATGAAAAGACCGTAAACAGGTTCTAAAATGCCGGATGCATTGATCCGCCACAGCCTGCTGTCTTCTCCTCTGCGCCGCTGGTCGACCCGGCCCCCACACATACACCCACGCCTCAGTCCTGGAGTACACGATGACCCTGCCCCTGAACCGTCTGCAAGAGTTCACCCATCCTGCGGATGTGTCCCGCTTCAATATGATCGAGCAGCAGATCCGGCCTTGGCGCGTCGACGACACCGCGGTGCTGGAGCTGCTGGGCAGGGTCAAGCGCGAGCACTTCGTGCCAGAGGCCTTTCAGGCACTGGCTTTCATGGACCTGCAGGTGCCGCTGGTGAGCGAGGACAGCCTGCAGCACCACCCCGACTGGTGCATGGTGCCGCCCAAGATCGAGGCGCGCATGCTCAACGACCTGAAGGTGCAGCCGCACGAGCGTGTGCTGGAAATCGGCGCCGGCTCCGGCTACATGGCCGCGCTGCTGGGCGGCCTGGGCCGGGAAGTCATCAGCCTGGAGATCGAGCCCGAGCTGGTGCGCCTGGCGCAGGGCAACCTGCAGAAAAACCAGATCGCCAACGTGCAGGTGCTGCAGGCCAATGGCGCCACTGAGGTGCCGGCCGGCGGCTTCGACGTGATCGTCGTCAGCGGCTCGGTGGTCGAGGTACCGCCGCTGCTGCTCGCCGCCCTCAATGAAGGCGGCCGCCTGATGGCCTGCGTGGGCCAGGAGCCCGTCATGCGCATGCAGCTGGTGCGCAAGACCAACGACCAATATGCGGTGACCACGCCCTGGGACTTCAACCTGCCGCGCCTGCAGGGATTTCCCGAGCCGAGCGGCTTTGAATTCTGACGTCGAATCCTGAAGACGCGCGGCCGGCCGACCCGGCTGGCCGCCGCTGGCATCAAGCCGCCCTGGGCGCCTCCGGCTGGCGCTCCAGGCGCTCCTCGGCGATGGCCAGCAGGCCATCGAAGATCAGGCTTTCGACCAGTTCGAAAGGCCGCGTCATGCTCGGCGCCATTTTCCAGGCCGCCCCGCCGGTCATGATCCGCACCGGCTCCTCGCCCGTGTGCGCCTGCAGATGGCCGATCATGCGCTCGACCGCGCCGGCAATGGCATAAGTGCCGCCACTGGTGAGCGCATCGCTGGTATTGGTGGGAAACTGGCGCACCTCGCCGGTAGGCACATGCAGGCCCGCCGTGCCCGACTCCAGCGCACGCAGCATGATGCCGTGGCCAGGCAGAATCAAGCCGCCGAGAAAGTGGCCGCTGGCATCGATGGCCTCCACCGTCACCGCCGTACCCACCATCACCACGATGATGGGCTTGCTGACCTGCCTGGCCAACTGGCGGTTGCGCGCGCCGATCATGGCCACCCAGCGGTCGGCCCCCAGCCGGCCCGGATGGTCATAGCCATTGATCAGGCCGGCCGCCTGCTGGCTCGAATGCACCCAGTGCGGCTCCAGATCCCACATTTCAAGCTGCTCGTCGACGCGCCGGCGCACCGCTTCGCCGGCCACCGCGCAGCCGACCATCATGCGCGGCGCGGGCAGTCCCGCCCAGTGGCTCTCGGACAGCCTGTCGATGTGGTCGAGGAATTCCACCCCCTGAGCCAGCAGGCGTGCACCCCAGCGCGGCTCACTGTACATGGCCCATTTCAGGCGTGTGTTGCCGATGTCGATTGCCAGTAGCGTCATCTGTTGAAATGTGTATTTTGATGATCGGAACCGAAAATAATAACGGCTCCGGCTCTTGCACGCACCGAACGCACTACACTTGGACGCGCACGGCGGCACCCGGATACCGCTTGTGCGCACGTTTCAACACAAGGAGTCGACAATGGGACTGTTCAGTTTTATCAAGGAAGCAGGAGAGAAGCTTTTCGGCGGCAAGGAGGCCCACGCCGCCGAGGCCGCTGCGCCCAGCAACCAGGAGGCCTTGAACGCCACCGCCGCCAAGGCCATTGAAGACTACATCGGCACGCAGAAGCTCGACGTCTCCGACGTCAAGGTCGGCTTCGATGGAGCCACCGGCAAAGTCACCGTCAGCGGCGTGGCCAACACCCAGCAGGATCTGGAGAAGGTCACGCTGTGCTGCGGCAATGTCGCCAATGTCACCTCGGTGGAAAACACCATGACCGTGACCAACCCCGAGCCCGAAGCCCAGTACCATGACGTGGTCAAGGGCGACACGCTGTCGGCCATTGCCAAGAAGTACTACGGCAACGCCAGCAAGTACCCGGTGATCTTCGAGGCCAACAAACCGATGCTCAGCGACCCTGACAAGATCTACCCCGGCCAGAAGCTGCGCATTCCGCCGCTGTGATGCTCATATGCCTGCGGCCACCGATGGCTGCAGGCATGGGGGTGTTGCGGGGCGGGGATGTGTCGTCCCCGCTGCCTCACTGCCCCCGATTCAGACGGGTCTGCATGTTGCGTGCGCGCTGCTCGGAAGGCGGGTGCGAACCGAGCAGAGCCAGGCCGGCACCACCGCCCTGGCTGGCGAGCTTCTGAAAACCGGTGACCAGCCCCTTGCGCTCGAGTCCCAGTTGCGTGAGCAGGTCGAAGGCGTAGCTGTCCGCTGCGGTCTCCTGGGCCTGTGAAAACTGCGCATTGACGAATTGCTCGGCCAAATCGCTCGCCAACGAGCCCGACAGGGCAGCCAGCGCCGTGTTGCCACTGGCTGCCGCGGCCGGCCCCTCATACTGCAGAAGTTGCATAGGCCGTACGCATGCCGGCACGTGAATGGCCCAGCGCGACGTGTCCCATCTCATGGGCGATCACGCCACGCAATTCATCGTCGTTCATCAAGTCCATCGGCCCGGTATAGACCCTCACGCAGCCATTGTCCATGGGCCAGGCGTTGACTTCCTGGGTCTGGTAGAGCTTGAAGTTCACTGCCTGGTCATTGATGGTCCTGGGCAGCGGAGCCACCACCTGGGAAAGCTGCCGCGCATAGGCACTGCCACTGGAGGCCAGATGGTTTTGCGCATCCATGGCCGCGCAGGATTGGGTGGAAAGCTGGATCACCTCGGCATCGGTGAGCGCCACCGCACGCAAGGCCGAGCCGCCGGCCTGCATCAGCGCAGGGTTATCCATCACATTGCAGCCGGTCAACCAGGCCACACAGACGAGGGTCATGGCAGCGGGCCACAGCGTGTCCTTCATCCGGAGCTTCATGGAACGCCTCCTCAAAACCTGTTGGCAGGGCTTGCAGCCGCGCAAGGCCGCAGGCAAGGCACGACCCCGGCATTGTAGAAATGCGCATGCGCGCGATGAAAAATCGCTCTTGAGAACCTGTTTACGATCTTTTCGTGGGCCATTCATCAGCGGCCCATGACCAGAAAGGCCTGGGAGGATGCCCCTCTCCGTCATTCACACGTCGGAGCGATCACGGCCGGCGCTCTTGGCGCGATACAACATGGTGTCGGCCCTGGCGAGCAGGCCATCGACACCAACAGGACGACCATCGGCGGGATCGTCCATGGCGATGCCTATGCTTGTCGTGATGACCAGCGACTTCCCATCGTCCAGAATCACCGGCTCGCGCGTTGCCGAACGAATCCTGTCTGCGAGTGCGACAGCTTGCGCTTTCGTGCAGTCGAACACCAGGGCCGCGAACTCCTCTCCGCCAAGTCGTCCGAACAGATCCTGGGCGCGCAAGCACGCCCTCACCCGCTCAGCAAAAGCGACCAGCACCTTGTCCCCGGTGGCATGGCCGAAGGTGTCGTTCACCGTCTTGAAATGATCGAGGTCGAACATCAGTATCGCGCAGGGCTGCCGGGTGCCGGCAAGGCTTTTTTCCGCATCCTCGCAAAACGCTTTGCGGTTGAGCATGCCTGTCAGCGGGTCATGCGTGGCCAGGTGATGGAGTTTGGCCAGCAGGTCGTTGCGGCTTTGCATCACGCATGCCAGCATAATCGGCGTGACGGCGATCAGGGAGATCCCCAGCCTCCAGGAGACGAGCATCATCTCGTCATCGGGATGTGCCGGCACGTAGCCGGCCGAGATGAAACCCAGGGTCCAGACGCCAAAGAGCAAGGTAAGAGCAGCGGTCGGGAAAACCGGGTAGACCAGAGCGCACCAGAGCAAGGCGGGAACCGGAAAGGCGATGGCACCCGGGCCGCCGATCCAGGCGGCAACCATAAAGGACAACAAAAGCACGGCCACGGGAGGAATGTCCGCTGCCCTCAATGACTTGGAGTCCTGAAGCCGCTGTCGCCAGCGAAGCTGGTCTGGAGCTGCCAAGATGACAGGCAGAACCGCGGCATAGTTGGCGAACTCCGTTGCGCACCAGAATACCCATCCGCGAAGAGCGCTGCCATTGAAAAGCATGGGGTTGGCCACGCCGCCCACCACACCCGCCACCGCCCCGCCTGCCGCTGCTGCAAGGAGGAGATAAAGCATGGACGCGGGTTGCCGCAGCCCCGTCTGGGCGGCGGGAGATCGCATATAAACCCCATACGCCGCCGCGATACCCGCGAGATTGGCGCCGTTGAGGATCAGCGCCTTGACCAGCGACGATCCTGTCAGCAGGTCGGCTGCCATGAATGCGATGCCGCCGGCGATCCACTTGGGCAGCCGGCCCGCTGAGGGCATCCGGATGAGAAGACCGAGCATCACGGCATTGGCCGGCCAGACCGTCGCCAGGAAACCGACCGGCCGCGTATGGATGCCGATCAGACACGCAAGAAATACCACGATGGCGAAGAGCAGTGGCGCGAGCGCCCGCGATGCGACCCGCCTCGATCGAGGCCAATTATTGAGGAGCGGGGTGCCGGCCATGCAATTGCCACCTCCCAAGCAATGTCGGGCCATCATAGTGAATCTGTCTCACATCGGTCTCCTGTCTCGGCAACAAATTTGCAAGATTGTGCAATGCCCCCACTGCGGCAGGTGATCAACGCCTGTGCCAGGACGGCCATCGCGCCAACCGACAGTGGATCTGGAGCAATGAAAAAGCCGACCTTACGAGGTCGGCTTGTCCGGGGTGGGGAATGGAACTGGCGGGTCAGCGATTGCCAGAGATCAACGAGCGCTTGACACGGATTTCTTCGATCTTGATGCCGCCGATCACCGCGGTCTTGGCACTGCTGAGCTCGCGCTCGAAGCCGGCGGTTTCATGGAACTTCAGCGCACGTTCGTTGCGCACCGGGATCCAGGCGGTGACATTGGTGCAGCCCTCTTCATGCAGCCCTTCGCGGGCGGCATCCCAGAGCGCCGCGCCCACACCCTTGTTCCAGTGGTTGGGGGCAATGTAGATGGCCCAGATCTCACCGGTGGTCGGACGGGTCTTCTCGTCGCGCGAACGGTCGAAACCCACGAAGCCGACGATCTTGTCGTTCTCGATGGCCACCTTGACCTGGGGCTCGCAATATTCGATGGCTTCGCGCCAGTAGGCCACGCGCTTGTCCAGGCTGATGGACTTCAGGTGCTCATCGGGGACCAGACCCTTGTAGGCGGCTTGCATGGCTGCGGTGTGGATCTGGGCAATGGCTTTGGCATCGCGGAGCGTGGCGGCACGAACCTGAATAGTCGACATAATGAGTTTATTAGGGGAAACGAGAAATCGGCGAAGGGCGTATTCTGCACCCAAGCCCCTGCGGATTCAAGTAGCAAAGGCGGGCACAGGAGAATTCGCCGGCATGCTTGCAAACGCCGGCGTTTTCGTGATTGCATGGGTGTCGCGGCCGTGCACCTGCAGCACGCCGCACAGGTCTCGGCGCATGTGCAAAGTCTCGGCGCGCTTGCCGTTGTGGCTGAGAAATCGTGGCTGCGAGGCGCAAACCGCAGCCGGGCTGGTGGCCCGGCGATAATTTGCAACGCCGCTGCATGCGGCTTTTCAGGGGCAGGCCAAAGGGCATGGCGCCGCCGCTGTGCGGCTGCGTGGCGAGAACTGTGGATACGCCCTCAGAACCCGTTCACACCAGCCGCGCCGCTTCCAGCTCTTTTTTCAGATAGGCATAAAAGAGCGGCGCTGCCACCAGACCGGCCGGACCGAAGATGGCTTCGCTGACGAACATCACCGCCAGCAGTTCCCAGACCGCGATGTGGGTCTTCTGACCAACCACCTTGGCGTTGATGAAGTATTCGGCCTTGTGGATCAGGATCAGGAAACCCAGGCAGATCAGCGCCGTCATCGGCGAGACGGACAGGCCGACGATGGTAATGACCGCATTGCACAGCAGGTTGCCGACGATCGGGATCAGCCCGGCCACGAAGGTCAGTGTGATCAGCGCCGGCGTATAGGGCAGGCGCAGCTCGAAGGCCGGCAGCACCAGCAGCAGGAAGAAGGCCGTCAGCGCCGTATTGAAGCTGGCGATCCAGAACTGCGCGGTGACGATCTGGCGGAAGGCGTCACCAAAGCGGCCGACGCGCACCTTCAACGCATCGGTCAGCGGCGCATGCTGGTTGCTGTGGCTGCGCACTGCGGCGAGTGCGCCGATCAACAGGCCCACATAGGCGTATAGAAAGCCCAGCAGCCAGATGCGCCCGGCGTTGGCCAGCGCACCGGCCTTGGCCCAGAGGTAATAGGCCACGGTGCGCTGCACCTCCTCGGCCTCCTTGGGCAGCATGGCGGCAATGTCCTCAGGCAGGTTATCCTTGAATTCGAGGATGGTGCGCGCTACGTAGTCGGTCAGCTCGGTGAACTGGTGCGGTGCGGTCAGCAGGTAGCTGCGGTAGTGGCTGAAGGTGAAGAACAGCATCAGCAGCGGCGCCAGAATCACCACCGTGGACGATAGCCGCGACAGCCAGCCCATTACGCGCGGGCCGGGGTGGCGGCGCACCAGCACCACCAGGCGCACCAGCACGGTATTGAGCCAGCGGGTCAGCAGAAAGCCCAGGCAGGCTGCCAGCAGGCCAGGCAGCACCCCGACGAACATCACCAGCAGCAGCCCCAGCGCCATCAGCAGGTAGCTGCCCAGGCGAATGTGCCAGGGCACATGGCTGTCGAGCTGCGGCGGGGTTGCCACCAGCGCAGCAGCTGTCGCATCATCGGCCGCGACCTTGCCTCTCTTGTCATCCGCTTGCGTGAAAGCCATTGTCTTGTCTCAATCCCTCATGCGGCGGATGGTTTCCTCTTCAGACGGTCTCAGGCCACAACCACTGCATCGCCGTCGCCGCGCGGGGCGATGTGGCCCAGCTCGAAGACAGCCTCTCCGTGGGCCCGCAGCGTCTCGGCCACGGCCTCGGCATCATCGCGTGACACCACCAGCACCATGCCAATGCCATTGTTGAAGGTGCGGTTCATCTCGCGCGCATCGATGCCTGCGGTGCTCTGCAGCCAGGCGAACAGTTCGGTTTGCGGCCAGCTGCCAGCTCGCAGGTGGGCCGCCAGGTGGGCCGGCAGCACGCGCGGGATGTTCTCCAGCAGGCCACCGCCGGTGATGTGGGCCAGGCCCTTGACCTGCCGGGGATACGCCTCCAGCGTGGCCAGCACGCTTTTGACGTAAAGGCGCGTGGGAGCCATGATGGCTTCGCGGAACGGCTTGCCATCGAGCGTGGCGGGCAGCTGGCTGCCGGCACGCTCGATGCACTTGCGCACCAGCGAGAAGCCATTGGAGTGCACGCCATGGCTGGCCAGCCCCAGCACCACATCCCCCTCGGCAATGTCACGGCCGTTGATGATGGCGGACTTCTCGACCGCGCCGACCGCAAAGCCGGCCAGATCGTATTCGCCGTCAGGGTACATGCCGGGCATCTCGGCAGTCTCGCCACCGATGAGCGCGCAGCCCGAGAGCTCGCAGCCCCTGGCAATGCCGGCCACCACTGCGGCGGCGGTGTCCACATCGAGCTTGCCGCAAGCGAAGTAGTCGAGGAAGAACAGCGGTTCGGCGCCCTGCACCAGGATGTCGTTGACGCTCATGGCCACCAGATCGATGCCCACGCTGTCGTGCATGTCCCACTCGAAGGCCAGCTTGAGCTTGGTGCCCACGCCATCGGTGCCGGTCACCAGCACCGGCTGGCGGTAGCGCGCCGGCACCTCGAACAGTGCTCCGAAGCCGCCGATGCCGCCGAGCACGCCTTCGCGCATGGTCTTCCTGGCCAGAGGCTTGATGCGCTCGACCAGCGCATCACCGGCGTCGATGTCGACGCCGGCGTCTTTGTAGGTCAGGGGTTGGGAGGAAGAGGTGGTGCTCATGTCTGGGGCAAGGGAATCTGGACAGGGAAAGCGCAGCATGCGTCCGCTAGAATCCGACGATTCTAAGGCCAGTATGACGCCGGCCGGCTTTCTCCGCCCCAGGCTTTGGGGCCTTTCCCGCAATTTTCTCTCAGCTATGGTCATGCAGCAATTGGCGCTGGACATCGGCATGGCGCCCGAGCCTGACTTCGCCCACTTCCTGGCCAATGGCAACCAGCAGGCCGTCGAATGCCTGCAGGCCGGGGTGCAGCAGTTGCTTGCCTCGCGCAGCGGCGGCGCCACGGGCCCGACACCCTCGCCGGTCTATCTGTGGGGCCCGCCGGGCGCCGGCAAGACCCACCTGCTCTCGGCCGTGGCGCTGGCGCTGCAGGCCCATGGCCTTGCCGTCGGCTGGCTGCGCGGCCGCCCGCTGGCGGGCCAGACCAGCCACCACGAATTCGATCCCGACTGGGCCGCCGTGCTGCTCGACGACGTCGATCTCTACAGCGCCGCGCAGCAGCAACAGGCTTTCAACTGGTTCATCAATGCCAGCCACCCGATCGAGGGCGCGCCGCGCTGGGTGCTGGCCAGCGGTGCCTGCCCGGTGGTGAACCTGGAAATGCGCGAGGATCTGCGCTCGCGGCTGGGCTGGGGCCTGGCCTTCCAACTGCACGTGCTCGATGATGGCAAGCGCCAGATGGTGCTGCGCCAGCAGGCGCAGGAACGCGGCCTGCAACTGAGCGACGAGGTGGTGCAATACCTGCTGAGCCGCTATGCCCGCGATCTGGCCAGCCTGAGCGAACTGCTTGCCCGCCTCGATGCGCATGCGCTGCGCACCCAGCGGGCCATCACCATTCCACTGCTGCGCGAGATGCTGCAGGACGGCATCCCCGCTCCCCGCGACGAGGACGACTTCTGGAAGCCCTAGAGAAGCCCTGCACTCCCCCGGGCGTTGCGCAGGCCGTTGTCACGGCGCGCCACCACGGCCGAATAACGCCAGGCGCGGGGCTTTCGTGCGAAAATGCCGGCTGCCCTGCAAATGCACCATGGTCCTTGAGCCGCACCATGTGGCGCTGCAGGTCCGCTGGCAGCCCACGCCTCGAACCTCGGCCGGGCCACCGGCCGTCGCACGGCGCGTCATGCGCACCGATGCCAGCCGACGGGTGTCGCCACACCCGCACCAACCACCTTATGCCCCTTCAACCCGGCATGATGAACCCGGCATGAACCACACGCCCTCCGCCAAGCCGCGCCTGGCCCTCTTCGACCTGGACCATACCCTGCTGCCCCTGGACTCCGACTATGAATGGGGCCAGTTCACCGTGCGCGAAGGCTTTGTCGATGCCCGGGACTTCGCCGCGCGCAACGCGGCCTTCCTGGCCGACTATCGGGCCGGCACGCTGGACGTGCATGCCTATGTGGACTTTGCCACCGAAGCGCTGCGCCGCCTTGGGCCCGAGGCCAGCGCCGCTGCCCGCGCGCGTTTCATGGCCGAGGTGATCGAGCCGGCCATCCAGCCGGTCGCACGTGAACTGCTGCAGCGCCATCGCGCCGCTGGCGACGAGATCCTCATCATCACGGCCACCAACGAGTTCATCACCACGCCGATCGCCCGGGCGCTGGGCGTCGAGACGCTGCTGGCGCTGAACCTGGAGCGCGACAGCCACGGCTGGTTCAGCGGCCGCATCGCCGGCACACCCTCGATGGGCGCAGGCAAGGTCACCCGGATGCAGCAATGGCTGGCCGGGCGCGGCTGGGACTGGGGCGACGTGCATACCAGCTTCTACAGCGACTCGCGCAACGACATCCCGCTGCTCGAGCGCGTCGACCAGCCCGTCGCCACCAACCCGGACGACACGCTGCGCGAACACGCCAGCGCGCATGGCTGGCCGATTCTCGAACTGTTTCCTGCGGGGTGAGCCCCGCACACCACGCATCCATGATCAAGCAATTCATCGACAAGCTGCTGGGCAAAAAGGCCCGCAACAACACTGACGGCGGCAATCGCGGCAACACGCATGCCGAGGCCGAACGGCCGGCGCGCGGCGCTCGCGCATCCCGCAAGATCTTCGGCACGCGCCGCGACGTCGGCGCCGAAGTGCACGGCATCGACCCCAAGCTGGTGGATCGCCGTGCCAACGAAGTGGTGACGACCCTGCAGGACCATGGCTACGAGGCCTACATCGTCGGCGGTGCAGTGCGCGACCTGCTGCTGGGCCTCAAGCCCAAGGACTTCGACGTCGCCACCAACGCCACGCCCGAGCAGGTCAAAGCCTTGTTCCGCCGTGCCTTCATCATCGGTCGGCGCTTTCGCATCGTCCACGTGGTGTTCGGGCGCGGGCGCGAAAACGAAGTCATCGAAGTCACCACCTTCCGCGCCTACCTGGACAACCAGGCCGCCGACAAGGTCAGTGGCAACGAGAAGACCAGCCGCCAGGCGCTGGCCAATGTGCAGCATGCCGTGGACGCCAGCGGCCGCGTGCTGCGCGACAACGTCTGGGGCAGCCAGCAGGAAGATGCGGCGCGGCGCGACTTCAGCATCAACGCCATGTACTACGACCCCCGCACGCAGACCGTGGTCGACTACCACAAGGGCATCGAGGATGCGCGGCGCCACACCATCCGCATGATCGGCGAGCCGGCCACGCGCTACCGCGAGGATCCGGTGCGCATGCTGCGCGCCATCCGCTTTGCCGCCAAGCTGCGCGCGCTGGGCTTCACGCTCGACGCCAAGACCGCGCAGCCGCTGTCCGAACTGCGCGGCCTGCTCGGCGACATCCCGCCCAGCCGCATGTTCGACGAGATGCTCAAGCTGCTGCAGACCGGCCATGCGCTCGCCTCCATCGCCGAATTGCGCGAGTTGCACCTCGAGAGCGGCATCTACCCGCTGCTGGACCTGATCGTCGCCCGCGGCGACCAACCGCTGGTGCAACTGGCCCTGCAGGACACCGATCGCCGCGTGGCCGAAGGCAAATCGGTGGCGCCCAGCTTCCTGCTCGCCTGCGTGCTGTGGGACGACGTGCAACGCCTCTGGCAGCAGTACCAGCAGGACGGCCTGGCGCCCCACCCCGCACTGCATCAGGCCATCGACGAAACCTTCGAGCGCCGCGTCGGCGACGTCTCGGGGCGCGGCAAGCTCGGTGCCGACATGCGCGAGATCTGGGTCATGCAGCCCCGCTTCGAGCGCCGCACCGGCAAGGCGCCGCTGAGTCTGGTCGAGCAGCCGCGCTTTCGCGCCGGCTTCGACTTCCTGCGCCTGCGCGCGCGCACCGGCGAACTGGACGAGGCGCTCGCGCAATGGTGGGAAACCTTCAGCCTGGCCAGCGACGAACAGCGCCTGCAAATGCTCGAAGAGGCCCGCCGGCAAAGCCAGCAAAGCTGCAAGCTCGGCACTGGCGGCACCGGCCCCAAGCGCAAGAGCCGCAAGCCGCGCACGCAGGACGATGCCACCGCAGACACGCCAGCAGAAGCAGCCGACGTCACTGAAGATGCTGTCGATATGGCCGATATGGCCGATATGGCCGATGTGGCCACCACACCGGACGACGAGACAGCCCCACCGGCCGCCAAGAAGCGCCGCCGCAGGCGCAGGAAGCCGGCCGATGCCAAGCCCGCCGATGGCGGCCTCCCTGGCGCCGCAGCGCCGCGCGCCCCCGATGCACAAGCCTGATCCGACCGAAGCCATCGAAGGCGGCATACCCACCTGGATCGGACTGGGCGCCAATCTCGGTGACGCCCGCCAGGCGCTGGAAGCCGCCGCCAGGGCCATTGCCCGGTTGCCCGATTGCGCGCTGGAGCAAGCCTCGCCGCTCTACCGCTCGGCCCCGGTTGATGCGCAGGGCCCCGACTACCTCAACGCGGTCGTGCGCGTGCGCACCCGGCTGCCTGCGCTGGCACTGCTGGACCATCTGCAGGCCATCGAGCTGGCCGCCGGCCGCGAGCGCCCCTACCGCAACGCACCGCGCACGCTCGACCTCGACATCCTGCTCTATGGCGACGTGCATATGGACATGCCCGAGCTCACCGTGCCCCACCCCCGCATGTACCAGCGCGCCTTCGTGCTCAGGCCCTTGGCCGACATCGATGCACAGCAGGTACCAGCCGCGCTGCTTGAGAGCGTGGCCGCGCAGGCGCTCGAGAAACTGCCCGCCGCGCAGCAGTGGCATCCGTTAGCGGATAAGTCCTAGGTCACCCGCAAGCCTGATCTCAAAACGATTCTCAGATTGGCCTGCCGGCCTCCAGCCAACCCGCCAGCGCCAACGCCAGCCAGGCCAGGATGAAGCTGGTCCCCCCCCATGGAACGAAGGGACGCAGGCTCTGCACACTGGTGAGTGTCTGCAGATAGATCAGGCCGCAAAACAGCACGATGCCCAGGCAGAACAGCGCCGCCGCCGCAACCAGCGCCCGGTTGCCGCCGGTCTGGCGGAACCAGAGGCCGATCAGCAGCAGCACCACGGCATGCAGCAACTGGTAATGCACCGCCGAGCCCATGCTCATGCGCGCCGCCTCGCGCGCCTGCGGCGAGGCAATGAAGCCCAGCCCATGCGCGGTGTACGCCCCCATGGCGACCCCGATGGCGCCGAACAGGCCGGCCAGGACGATAAAAAGTCTGGACATGCAACTTCTCCTTGCTTGGTTTCCTGAAACTCGGTCATGCGGATGCGGCCATGGCGTATCCGCGATTCGATGCGATGGCCCGATGAAAACGAGCCGCACATGGCACGCAAGGAAACGCTGATTCATTCGTCCGGATCGCCGCTCCCCGGATCGGGACACGGCGACAGGGTTGGATGACTCCGCGCTTCCTCAAGGCTCGGGCCTGCGCCAGAGCCAGAACTGTACCCCCGCCATGCAGCCGATGGCGATCCACACCGGCACCCGGTGCGGGATTGTCCACAGCATCAGCCATGAGCACAACAGCATCGACACGCTCGCTGCCCACTTGGCACGCCGGCTGACCTTTCTGCCATCGCGCCAGTTGCGCAGCATTGGCCCGAACAGCCGGTGCCTCAGCAACCAGCTGTGGAACCGGCTCGAGCCGCGCGCCCCCGCCCAGGCCGACAGCAGCACGAACTCCGTGCTCGGCAGCCCAGGCACCACCACGCCCACGCAGGCCACGCCCAGGCTCAGCACCGCCACGGTCAGCCAGACGGCACGCAGCAGGCGCGAGCGCGCCAAGGGTTGCGGCAGTGGCTGCTGGTGGACGTCGGCCAGTTGCGCAACCGGTTGCGCATGCTCACGGTCCATCGTCCGGTCGCGGCCCCGCCAACGCCGATTGCTCATCATGCTTTTGTCCTTGCGCCGACTCCAGTGCCTGCACGCGCAGCTGGTACGGTCGCGCCTGTGCCACCCGCCCCTGGCTCAGGTACAGCGCCTCCAGGTTCTGCAACACCGGCAGCAGCTGTGCATCCTCCGCGCCCAGCGCACGCTCCATCAGCGCCAGCGCCTGCAGGAACTGCGGCTCGGCTTCGGCAAACCGCCGCCGACGGTGCTCGAACCCGGCCAGGTAATTCAGGCTGCGTGCCTGGCCCAGCAACGCAGCCGGCGTCTCCTCCAGCCTGCGGTACTGTGCCAGTGCCTGCTGGTGCAGTAACTTGGCTTCTTCCATCCTGCCCTGCGTGCCTTCAAGCTGCGCAAGGCTGCTGACGAGATCGGCCTCGGCCAAGCTGGGATGGCCTTCCTGCTGGCGGCGCACCAGCGCCAAGGCCTGCTCAAAGAATGCGCGCGCCTGCTCCAGTTCGCCACGCTGTCCATGCCACAGCCCCAACTCGCTCAGGTGCCCGGCCAACGCACGGCTGTCAGGTTCCCTGGCCCGGAGAATCCGCACCGCCCACTGGTGCAGCGGCACGGCCTGCTCATGCTTGCCGCGGGCGTGATGCAGGTTGCCCAGCGCCGTCAACACCGGCACCAGCTCCACCGCATCTTTACCGTACTCGCGTTCATGAAGCTGCAGGCTTTGTTCCAGCGCAACCTGCGCCTGCTGCCATTGCCCTTGCTGCTGCAATTCCCGGCCGTGCCGCAGCAAGGCCAGGGCCTTGAGCTGGTCAGGGATGGCTGCCTCGCCTTCGCGCAAACGCTGGTTGTAGCTGCGCGCCTGTTCCTTTTCGCCCAGACTCTCGTGCACACGGCTCAACGCCGCCAGGGCCTGCTGTCGCAGTTGCGCCGCGGCCGCATCACCGGGCAGCGCTTCGGCAATTTGCAGCGCACGCCGGTAACTTTGCAGAGCCAGGTGCCGGCGCTCGCCCCCGCGTTCTTCCTGCACCTGACCGAGGTTGAAGGCCAGCAATGCCGTGTTGGCGTGCGGGCCCAATGTTTGTTCGCTGATCTGCAGGGCCTCGCGCAGCAGTTGCTGCGCCTCGTCGGCATGGCCCTGGCGCTGGCGCACCAACGCCAGCACATTGAGACTGCTGGCAATGAAGGGCTGGGTCTGGCCCTGGCCGGCACGCGCCTGCACCAGTGCCTGCCGCGCGGCCTGCTCGGCAGCGTCCAGCTCATCCGCAGCATAGGCGGCCTGCGCGCTGTCGTAGCGCTGCTGCCAGGCTTGCTGGCTTGTTGCGGTCATGTCGCTGCCGGCAGCCAGGGCGGTGAAACCCCACGCCATTGCCGCGGCCACTGCGCATTGCCGCCATGTTGGGCATCGGCCCAGGCATGCATGGCTTGCAAACATGCGGCGACTCCTTCCCTCAAGCAGTTGGGGGCAGCGGGCAGTATTGCTCAACGTAGGCCAGCGCCTGCGCAAAGGCCGCATTGGCACCCTCGACGCTCCGCGGCTCATCATCTGCCGGCAGCGTCACTTCGTCGAACTGGGCGATGAAGTCGCGCCAGTGCGCGGCGCGGCCATCAGGGTGCGGAGCCAGGTGACGCGCGCCGAACTGGCCGCCCAGCTCCAGTGCCGCAGCGGCCTTGAGCAGGAAGGCCGCGCCAATATTGGAGCCCTCGACGGCATAGAGCCAGCCCAGCGCGGTGGACAGGTCCACATCCGCCCCGGCAGCAAAACGCGGTTCAGGCAAACCCGCCAACGGCAGGGCCACGCCCAGGTCGCACAGGTCCTGCTCGACCAGTGCCAGCCGGCTGCGTTCGGCCAGTTGCGGCAACACGGCATTGAGTGCCGGCGCAACGTATAGCGCCTCGACATCCCGATGCAGTCGGTACTGGGTGTGCAGGAAGGCTTGATAGCGCTGCCGATCGGCGAACGGCCGAAACGCCATCAGGCGACGGTCCAGTTGCTCGTGAACACCGCGCGTCGCGTCCTTCAGCATGGCTCGACGGCCTGTCATCTTGAAATCCTTGGCAAGGGTCGCTGTCGTCATGATTCTCAAATCCGGAAATGGCTTTGGCAGAAAGCGCCATGGCGCTTTCTGCCAGCGGGAGAGGCAGATGCCTGCCCGGGGTTCAGTACACCCCGATGGTCGGGTTGAAATGGAAGGTGAAGTCGGGCTCTTCCTTGATCCCGAATGACCAGCTCAGGTTGCGTTTGTCAGCAACCACCCTGCCGCTCTCGCCAAGCGCCGGCAGGCGGTCGATGGGCCAGACCAGTTGGAACTCCACGCTGTCGCCTTTCTTGATGATCTGGTTGTCCTGGAGGCCAACGAACTTGGGAGTGAAGGCGCCATCGGCATCGACAGCCTTCAGGTTGGTGATGGTGTAGTCGCCCCCCACGGCAGACAGCCGGAAGCTGCGCACGACGAAGTCACCACGGAAACCGTTTGTGAATCCGGTGCGAATGATGTCCGCGCCTGCGATGACGGCATTGCCCGCATACTCGCTGACAGCCGTCCCTTCGAACGGGAATATCCGCTGGACGGCCAGGACGTCATCATCCTTGGCGATATTGAATACCAGCTGTTGGTCGGCATTGGACCAGCCATGCTGTTGCCTGATATCTTCGAGAAGCAGGTTGGGGTAATCCTCTCGGCTGGACGCATGGACTTCCATCGCGTAGGGCCCGCCGAAATCGATGCCGTCGCTGACCGCGAGGTCAATCACATAGCGTCCCGTTACGGTTGGCGCAAAGCTGAAGCTGTTGCATGTCCAGTTGCGGATGCTCAGTCCTTCCGCGATCCAGTCCTCCAGCGCGATCACTGAGGTGCCTGGATAGCTATTGCTGCCGGTGGCCGCGCAGAAGTAGTCGCTGGGATGCGCCAGCTCACTGCCGGCCGGCTCGGCGGAAAGTGTCCACAGATAGCTCAGCGGATCGCCGTCAGGGTCATACCCATTGGGCTGGAACAGCATGCTGTTCCACTTGTCCACTCGGGTGGAAGTGGTGCCGGTGTTGTACTGGATGGTGTTGCCGCTCTTGCCGATCAGCATGGGCTGCTTTTGCGTGAATGCCGGACCGCTGAGGGAAATGCGGCCGATGGGCGCATTGTTGACGCTCTTGGCGTTCACAACCAGGGTTCTCGGAGTCACCGAAATGCGGTCGGTGCTGGGGTAGCCATGTTCATCGGTAACGAGCAGGTCGAAGCGGTACTGCCCCGGCTGGTCAGGAACGAAAGTGGCGTTCATGCTGCTTGCACCTGTCAGCGAGACATTGCTGTTGTCCGGCTTGTCCAGCAAGGTCCATTGGTACGTCATGCGGTTGCCATCCGGATCGCTGCTGCCTTCCGCGGTGATGGTGACGGTATTGCCGACACCCACGACACCACTGCTGCCCATGACACTGGCGGCGGCCTGAGGCGGGCGGTTCGCGCCATTGATGACGGTGTAGGTGGCCGTGACAGGATCGCTCCAGTCCGTGCCGTCGAAGACGCGCAGTCGCACCTCGTAATCACCATAGTGCGTTCCCACGAATGTCTGTGCCTTGAAGTTGGCGGCCGCGTCGTAGCCTTCGGGAGCGCGCAACAGAGTGAACTCGCGCCCCGTGTACAGGCTGTCGCCGTCGATGTCGTAGGAGTACGCGGCGGTCATGTTGATCGAATCGCCACGCTCGGCCTCCCAGGTCTTGCTCCATGGAGCCGTGATGCGGGCGACCGGCTTCGTATTGGGCGCGCCTTCGGGCTTGATGACCTTGATGTTGAGCTGCTTGCCGCCACTGGCCTTGCCGTCGAATACGGTCAGACCGATGCTGTAGGTTCCCGCGAAGTCAGGGGTGAAACTGGCCTTGGCCTTGTTGGCATTTTCCAGCGTGGCTTCTGATCCAATGGGTTTCGACGTCACCAGCCAACGATAGGTCAGCGCGTCTCCATCCGCGTCGCTGCTGCCGCTGCCGTCGAGCTCTATGCGCTCACCACGCACGGCGTTCTCGACGTCCGCCACGATGTCCGCCTGGGGAATCGCGTTGAGCGCGCCGATCTTGATGATCACTTCAGCCGGCGCGCTGGTCTTGGCTCCGTGATACACCACCAGGGATGCTTTGTAGGTGCCATCCTTGTCGGCCACGAAGCGGGGCTGCACATGGTGAGGATTGTCCAGCTCGGCTGCACTGCCTTCCGGCTTTTGGGTCAGTGTCCAGCTGTAGCTCAGGCCAGCAGCGCTGCCACCGGCGGGCGGCTGACTGGGTGTGCCATCAAGCTGCACGGTCGTTCCCATCAACTGATTGATTTCCACCAGAGCGGGAATCGCTACCGGATTGGGATTGCTCACGGCAAGCGTGACCGCTGCGGTGCTGCTGCTGGCCGTACCGTCATTGACCACGAGCGTGATGACATATTCGCCGGGAAGATCCGGCGTGAAGGTGGGCTTGGCTGCCGTCGCATCGGACAAGCTGGCGACACTGCCCTGCGGCTTTTTCTCGATGGTCCACAGGTAGGTCAGTGTCCCCACGTTGGGCGTGGTACTGGCCGTACCATCAAGGGTCACGGTGGCACCGGCCAGCACGCTGGTCTGATCAGCAGAAGCCGCGGCCGTTGGCGGGTTGGTAGGCGCGACGGGAACGGAGTCCCCACCACCACCGCCCCCACAGGCGGCAAGAAACAATGCAGACGCCGCGGCCAGCACAGCGAGTCGGTTGCGCAATGAAGTTTGCATGATTTTTCCTTTGTCTTCTATTTGCTCTAACTTGCTCTAACGAATGAAGAGTGCGAAGGCAGCCGGCCTGCTGCTCCTGCATCCAATGAATCAAACTGCTCAGAAAAGCCAAGTCACGCTCAGACGCGCACTGCGTCCGGGTGCGGGCACCAGACCCAGACTGAGGGCGTCGAGGTAGTACTGATCCGTCAGGTTGTCGATGTTGAAATCGACACTGAACCGGTCATTGATCTTGTAGGTGGCAAACAGATCCCAGGTGGTGTACTTGTGCCAGGGAACTGGCGAAGCGAAGCCGCCATCGACTCCTTGCGCGTTGTACTCCGGCGTGGGTTTGCGCTGCCCCATGAAAGTGCCGCGCGCCCCCAGCGTGAGCTTTTGCCCCATCAAGCGGGTTCCAACGGTTGCGCTGGCATGCCACTTGGGTGGAATCATGTTGTTGACATAGCTGGCGGCGATACCGTAGTCGGTGCATTCCATGCGGCGGTAGCTACCGAAATGGCAGGTCTCGACAAAGGTGTACTTGGTGCCACTGAGTTCCGTGAAGAAGCGCCCCATGTCGTAGGAGCCCGACAGCTCGACGCCATGGAAGCTCACGCTCTCGATGTTGCGCAGCGTAAAGAACTGGCTGCCCGATCCCTCCTCCCAGGTATTGGGAATGGTGCGCGTCAGATAGTCCTTGGTGTGGTTGCGGAAGTACGCCAGCTTGGCGCGAAACTTGTCGCTGCTGCGCCAAAGACCATCCTTCATGAAGCCGATGCCTATTTCCTTGTTCCTGGTGTGTTCGGGCTTGAGGTGGATGTCCTGCGACGGTGCAACGGAGAATCCGGCCGTGGTCTCGAACAAGCTGGGCATGCGCAGCGCCTCTGCGTAGCGCCCATACACCTGCAACCCCGGACGCGGCTCCCATTGCAGGCTCAGCAGCGGCGCTGAACCACTGCGCCTGGACTTCATCATGACAGGATCGCAATCGCCCTCCGCATCGGGATTGACACAGTAATCGCTCTCCACAGTCACATAGCGTGGCTTGTCGTCCTGCGACTGGAAGCGGGTATGGCGGATACCGGCTTCCAGCGTCCACTTGGCAGCCGGCTTCCACTGCGCCGAAGTGAACAGGCTCAGTTCCTTGCGGCTGCCAGCGCGGCCACCCGCCGAGAAGGAATTGGCATCACCATCGCCATGCACCTTCTCGGTCTGGTAGGCCAGGCCGTAATCGAGCTTGATGCCGCCCCATTGGTCGAATTGCATGCTGTTGCTCAGATCAGCACCCCAGCGCTTGTAACGCTCGGTGCCGATGTCGAACATGTTGCTCCACACCCCTTCGGAATAGTTGCGGTTGAGACTGGTGGTATCGGTATGCCACAGGTTGGCGCGCAGGTCGAGCATGGCATCGTCAGCCGGGTTCCAGCGATAGCGACCCGCGTAGGTATTGGCGGTGACCTCGCTGTTGCTGGTCTGGCGCACCTGGCCGAGCCAGATCAGCTGGGAAGGCATCAACTCGCCATAGGTGCTGTCATAGCGCAGGTAGCTCAACTCCAGTTCGTGCGCGTCGGCCAGGTAGAGCTTGCCTTTGAGCAGCGTGGACTTGCTCTCGTAATTGGTGTTGGCGATGCGCTCGCCGGCACGGAATCGCGTGGCGCCGACAATCTCCGGACGCACCTCGGTATAGAAGCCCCGGTTGGTGGTATCGGAGAGGTCCAGGTAGGGTGCTGGCCCCTTGGTGCCCGCATAGTAGTTGCCCTGCCGACGCTGCGCGTAGGCGGCCACCAGATCAACGGCCTCAAGGCGCTTGGCCAGCGCAACGCTGCCCGCCCAGCTCTTGGGCTTCAACAGGCCTGGGCGGTTCATGCCCTCCGTGGAGCCCTGTGCATGGGCGATATCGAATGGCCCTTGGCACAGGCTGGCAATCACGCAATTGATGCGATACACGCCGGCGGTTCCTCCGGCCGCATCTCCGCCGGTGTTGTATCCCGATGGGGTGCCTGGCTGCGGCACCGAGCCGCTGTTGTTGCCGATGGCCTGCGCACGCACACGCAGGCCGAAGTCCTTGCCCGGACGCACGATGTCGTCGGCGTTGATGGTTCGCATGCTGACCAAGCCGCCGGTGGCACCGGTCCCCTGCGCCCCCATCACTGGCCCCTTGTCGATCTGGATACCGCCGATCAGGTCTGGATCGACATAGCTGCGCGATGCCACGCCCGCATACCCTCGATACACCGTGGTTTCCTGCCGCGCGCCATCGACGATCACCGGCACGCGCCCCTGCCCCTGCATGCCGCGGATGTTCACATCCAGCCCGCCGCTGTTGCGGTTCTCGCCCACAAGAACGCCGGCCGTACCCTTAAAGATGTCGCCGACCGAGGTGCCGCGGAACAATTCGATCTCATCGCGCGTCAGCACATTGGTGGACCCGGCACTCCGGTAGGTGCTGTCCTTGTCTTCGGTATCCATGGCGCTGGCCGTCACGCTCACTTCCGGCAGGCTATCTTCGCTGGCGAGCGGCATCGGCAGCGTGCGGACAATGGTCACGAAGCGGCCATCGACTCGCCCCTCCAGCCCGGTATCGCGCAACAGCAGGGCCAGTGCATCGGCAGCGGCAAACCGGCCGCGCACACCAGCCGACCGTTTGCCGGCCGTCAGACCGGAATCGGCGACGACCGAAAGACCCGTCTGCAGCCCGAACTGGCCGATGGCCTCGGCCAGCGGCTGCGGCGAAATGTTGAACTCGATGGACTGTGCCTGGGCAGCAGCGGCCAGCACCATGGCAGCGCCGACGGCCAGACCCGCGCGGAGTGAGGAGTGCATGCAGTGATTCTTCGGTTGCGGTTGAGTGGCGCGTCAATGCGCCCACTCTCAATGACGAAGAACCACTCCTGCCACCCTGGGTCTAAATTGTATTAATTTGCAACATCATTCGTTTTGACAATTGATCCAGGGCGTTCAGCGCGGATACAGGTAGACGGCGGCATCGTCCTGCTCGACATCGACCGCAGCCAGCGCGGGCAGCCGGTCGATGAACTGCTCGATGTCGCCGAACTGCACCACCGCGACGATCCGCGGCACCGGCCCATTGCCTCGCCGCTCCTGCGGCGCCAGCACCGGCCGGCGGCTATAGCGGCTCAGGCGCGTCGCAAGCTCCTGCAGGGTCGCGCCGGAGAACACCAGCGCATTGCGTTGCCAGGCGAAGCCGTCGGTAGCGGGAATGTCCTGCCGCTCGCCGCCCTGCTCGCGCACGTCAATGACCTCGCCGGCCCCCAGTATCCAGTGCTCCCGTTCCTGCCAGAAGCGCTTGCCGAACCATGGCCGCATGCGCGCCACCCGCACCCTGCCGCGTTCAACGCTGACCCGGGTGAGCGTATCGGTGAGCCGGTCGACCACGAAATACGTACCCAGCACCGTGACCCTGGTGTACTCCCCGTTCACCACGAACGGGCGCAAGGCGTCGGCCTGCACCTCGAAAGCGGCCACGCCCTGGTGCAACTCGATGATCCGCGCATCGCGTTCGTAGCGGATGCTCAGGCGCGTGGCGGCCCCGAGCGTGACACGGCTGCCATCGGGCAGCGTATGCACGCTCGCCGCCTGGCCGGCCGGCACATGCAATGTGGCGTGGTAGTCCGGCGCACCACCATGCTGCAACACGCGCCAACCTACGGTGCCGACGCCGAGCACAGCGACCGCGCCCACCAGCCCCCCCTTGATGGCCTTGCGGCGCGAGCGCCGGGCAACGCCCTGCCCATACGCGGCGGCAGACGCCAGGGAGGCCAGGCGCTGCGGCGAATCGAAATCCTCCCAGATCAGCGCCAGCCGCTGGTAGGCAGCCGTGTGCATCGGATGGGCCAGCAACCACCGCTCGAAGCGGGCTCGCTCCGAGACATCGTCCTGCGCCACGTTCTGCATGTGGGCAAACCATTGCGCCGCCTCCCTGTGAACCTTGCTGCTGTTCATGGCAATGCGTCCCGGTGTGCCTCGCGCCATGCGACGAGCTGCAGCAGCGCCCGCGCCACATGTCCCTCGACGGTCTTGATGCTGATGCCCAGACGCTCGGCGATCTCCGCCTGGCTGTAGCCCTCGACGCGCAACATCCAGAATGTCTCGCGACAACGGGGCGGAAGGCAATCGAAGAGCTTCTGCAAATGCTCGAGACGCTGGCGCAAATGCATCAGCGTTTCCATGGATGGCTGCGCCGTATCCTGCAGCTCGGAGGCGCAGCCGTCCTCGCCCTCCTGCAGTTCCGGCAGTGGCACGAAGCGCCTGGCCCGCCGGTGCTGATCGATCAGCGCCGATTCGGCAACGCGCCAAAGATACGCATGGGGCTGCCCGACCGGCTTGCGCATGGCCGTGGACGCGTAGCGGATCAGCGCGTCATGCAGCACATCTCCGGCCTGATGCGGGCATTGGGTCTTCTTGAGCAGCGCCTGGAGCAAGGTGCCGTAGAGCCAATGAATGTCGATACCCAACCAGGTATCGGCCGAAGCGTCCGTTCCGGCGGCGTCGCCTCGGCGGCTCTCGACGGATGGCTTGGCGATCTGCCGGTGCGGCGTATGCGCGCCCCACCCCGGCGAAGCGCGGTCAGAGAGAGAATCAAACATGGATGGCCTGCAACCTTTCTGCGGTTTCGATCAGTGCCGCAGCAGGCATGTGGCATGTCTGCTGCGGCACTTCCAGCCATCGTGGTAATCCCCGTCTCTGGCGCCGCCGGGCGGCTTCCCACGCCCCGATAGGGCCGGCGCAGGACGGGTTGAGGTGTTATAGGGCCCGATTTATAGCATTTCCATCAAGCCTGCTCACCGCAAGGTGTTTGCACGCCAGGGCCTCGCGAACGCCTCAGGCCTGGCACTCCGGCCATCTTTTGCGCTTGGCCCGTACCGTGGTCGGCGACACCTGATGGTTTCCGCAACATCGGCCCGGCGCAAGACCCGAGGCTCAAGGCTCGGGCCTGCGCCAGAGCCAGAACTGTACCCCCGCCATGCAGCCGATGGCGATCCACACCGGCACCCGGTGCGGGATCGTCCACAGCATCAGCCATGAGCACAACAGCATCGACACGCTCGCTGCCCACTTGGCACGCCGGCTGACCTTTCTGCCATCGCGCCAGTTGCGCAGCATTGGCCCGAACAGCCGGTGCCTCAGCAGCCAGCTGTGGAACCGGCTCGAGCCGCGCGCCCCCGCCCAGGCAGACAGCAGCACGAACTCCGTGCTCGGCAGCCCAGGCACCACCACGCCCACGCAGGCCACGCCCAGGCTCAGCACCGCCACGGTCAGCCAGACGGCACGCAGCAGGCGCGAGCGCGCCAATGGCTGCTGCGGCAGTCCGGGGCGGACTGCCGCCACATGCGCCCTGTCCTCGCGTTGCTCGTCGTTCATGGCCCTGCCGTACCAGCCGCATCCCCAGCCTGCTGCCCGGCTTGCTGCTTGCGCTGCAGCTCATGCACCCGCAACTGGTACGGCCTGGCCTGCTCGGCCCGGCCCTGGCTCAGGTACAGCGCCTCCAGGTTCTGCAACACCGGCAGCAGCCGCTCGTCCGCCGTGCCCAGCGCCTGCTCCATCAGCGCCAGCGCCTGCAGGAATTGCGGTTCGGCCTCCGCAAAGCGCCTGCGGCGATAGTCGAAAGCCGCCAGAAAGTTCAGGCTGCGCGCCTGCCCCAACTGCGCCGGCAGGCCCTGTGGCGCGGCGCGGTACAGCGCCAAGGCCTGGCGGTGCAGATCCCTGGATACATCGTCCTGCCCGGCCTGCCCTTCGAGTTGCGCCAGATTGCCGACGACGTCCGCCCGCGCCAGGGTCTTCTCGCCCGCCGTCTTCGCATCGCCATTCTGCCGCTCCAGCAGCGCCAGCACCTCCTCGAAGCCTGCGCGGGCTGGCTCGAACTGCCTGTCCTGCAACTGCCACAAGGCCAGTTCGTTGAGGTGCCCGGCCAGGACCGCCTCCTGCGCCCCCCCTTGCACCGTCTGCTGCCGCAGGATGTCCATCGCCCGCTGGTGCAGCGGCACGGCCCGCTCATGCTGGCCGCTGGCGTGGTGCAGATTCGCCAGTGCAGTCAATGCCGGCACCACAGCCGCATCCCGCGCGCCGTGCGCGGCCTCGAACAGCTGCAGGCTCTCTTCGAGCGCGGCCTGCGCCTCGGACCACTGGCCCTGTTGCGTCAACGCCATGCCCTGGCGCAGCAGCGCATCGGCGCGCAGATCTGGCGGCAGGCTGGCCTGCGACTGCAACAGGCGGCGGTTGTAGGCATCGGCGCGCTGCGCCTCGCCACGCTCTGCATGCAGGCGGCCCAATGCCGCCAGCGCCTGCTGTCCCACCTGGGTGGCCGCCGTGTCGCCGGGCAGTGCGTCGGCAATCCGCAAGGCCTGTTCATAGCTGGCCAGCGCATGCTGCTGGTCTGCAGTTTGCCCTGGCCCCAGCTCTTCCTGCACGCTGCCCAGGTTAAAGGCCAGCGAGGCGGTGTTGGCATGCCGGCCCAGCGTCTGCCGGCTGGTCTCCAAGGCTTCGCCGAGCAGTTCGGCCGCCTCCTGGAGCCGCCCCTGGCGCTGCAGGCTCAGCGCCAGGATGTTCTGGCTGCTGGCCACAAAAGGGCCGGTCTGACCCTGGCCGGCACGGGCCTGCGCCAATGCCTGCCGAGCGGCCTGCTCGGCGCCCGTCCAGTCGCGCCTGCCATAGGCATCCTGCGCCCGCGCGTACAGGCTTTGCCATTGCCGCTGGCCGGCCGCGGCATCATCGGCGGCAGCCAGCGCCATACCGGATCCCAAGCCCGTAGCGGCAGCAATGGCCAGCAGCAAAGCCGCCACAAGCCGTTGCCAACGCGGCGTGGACCGGAATCGGAGGAGGAATCGAAAACCGGAACGGATGAGGCGGGCATTGCGCACGGGCGGGCCTCCCGATTCAGGCCCGCACGCCATCGGCCGGCAGCGCGCAGTACTGTTCCACATAGCCCAGCGCCTGCGCAAAGGCCGCGTTCGCACCCTCGACGCAGCGCGCCTCATCGGCTGCCGGAAGCGCCACATCGTCGAACTGCGCGATGAAGTCGCGCCAGTGCGCGGCCCGGCCATCGGGGTGCGGCGCGAGGTGGCGCGCGCCGAACCCGCCACCGAGTTCCAGCGCCGCAGCCGCCTTGAGCAGGAAGGCCGCGCCAATGTTGGAGCCCTCGACCGCATACAGCCAGCCCAGCGCAGTGGCGACGTCCACATCCTTCCCGGCGGCGAAACGCGGCTCGGGCAGGCCGGGCAGCGGCAGCGCCACGCCCAGGTCGTGCAGGTCCAGCTCTACCAGCGCCAGCCGGCTGCGCTCGGCCAGTTGCGGCAGCGCGGCATTGAGCTGCGGCGCCACGTAGAAGGCCTCGACATCGCGGTGCAGACGGTACTGGGTCAGCAAAAAGGCCTGGTAGCGCTGGCGGTCGGCGAACGGGTTGAACGCCATGATGCGGCGGTCCAGCTTTTCATGAACGCCGCGTGTCGCTTCCTTGAGGGCCGCGCGGCGGCCAGCCGCCGCGAATCCGGCATGGTGATGATGATGGTGGTGGGCCTGTTGTGTGCTCATGGTGATGGATCTTGAATCTTCAGGAGGTCAATGAAAAACGGAAAAACGGAAGGCTGTCCGCCCCCAAAGGCATCAAAACACCTTGTTGAAGCCCAGCGTGACGCGATTCTTGCGGTAGTTGTACGCATGGGGAATGGTGCTGTTGTTGCGACGGTGTTCGTAGCTGACGGCCGGCGTCAAGCCCTGCCACTGCAGGCTCGGGAAGGTGGCCTGCACGTAGAGGCTGTTCTCATGGTCACGCTGGCGCCTGCCGCCAAAAATGGCATTGCGGGCTTCCGCCACCTTCAGGCGGTGGCCGTAGGCCACGTTCAAGGTGGCCTGCCCGGCAAAGGATTTGTAGACGCCCAGCCGGGCCACCTTCTCGCGGTAGGAGTAAACAGACTGCTGCGCCTCGTTGTCGCGCCAGTACAAGCCGCCATAGGCCACGAGATCGGGCTTGACGGCGTAGTTGGCAAACAGGCTCAGGCCGGTGAAATTGCCCTCCAGCGTCTGGTAGTCGCGCGAGAAATTGCGTACCTTGTACTCGTAGCTCGCCTCGACCTGGGCACGCGCCGTCAACTGCCGGCGAAAGCTCGCGCGCGCGCCAAAGGCGTGGTAGATCTTCTCGCCATACTCCCGGTTGAACTCGAACAGCGGCAGCAGTTGGAGCTGGTTGCGGGCCGAGCCGTACTGGTAGCCCAGGTACGTGGTGGAGACCAGGTTGTCGTAGTCCCCCTCCTCCCGGTAGGTGTTGCCGTAGTTGATGCTGCGCAGCATCACCGCATGATTGCCCGCCAGCGGCCACAGTTTGTTGATGGTGGCCTCGAAGTTCAGACCCGTGCCATGGATCTCGTGGCCCGGGTTGTTCCGCAGGCAAACCCCTTGAAGAACCCACGCGCACTGCTCGACCACCGTCGAGGCACTATTCAGGTTGTCCTCATGCACCAGCGCCAGCGACAGGTTCAACTGCCAGCGCGTGCGCCGCGCAATGTTCGCCAGCGATTCATCCACGTGCCGGGCAATCACCGGCGGCACCTGCTGGCCCTTGAGGTGCGCGTACACCTCGCGGGCATCGCGCAGGCGGCCATCGGCATACAGCGCGCGGGCCAGGTCCAACTCGCCGCGCACGAACTGCGGGTTGCTGCGCATCACCTCGCGGTAGCCCTCGATGGCGCGGGCCAAATCACCCTCGGCGGCGGCGCGGCTGGCATCGACGAAAACGGCCAGCGCCGGATCATGCTGCGGCACCTGCTGGTACTGGCGCAACGACCGGTCCGCGCCGAACCAGTCGCGGCGGTTCACCGCGCCCAGCACTTCCAGCATCAGCCGCTGCAGGCGCGTGCGCGGGCTTTGCGTCATGGCTTCCAGCGCCTGCCGGTAGGATTCGCTGACCGTCTCGTCTTCTTCCTCGTCGGGCCCGGGCGCCGCCTGCTGGCGCAACTGCTGGGACTGCTGCTCCGAGCCCTGCCAGAGCCGGTCGGCCGTATCCTGCTGCGCATGTGCCGCAGGGCTTGTGAAAGCCAGCCAGCCAGCCAGGCCAATAGCCCCTGCGGCTTTGCTCAAAAACGTCCCCGTCATTCGCGCACATTCCCCGGCCATTTCCGAACCTTTCCCCGCACCTTCCACCGTCATTCCGGCGAAGGCGGGAATCCAGGTGGCCCGATTGTGGCGCTGAAGGAAACGGCGACCAATGCACACGGCGCCACTGCATGCCGGGTCAAACCCGAAATGACGAGGCAAAGGCAACAGCATTGGGCCAAAGGCCCAGTCACGCCACCTGCGCAAGGCAGACGAGACAAGAATGGAGATGAAATTCATGGCAATCACAGGGCTTGTCGCCCGCCACGCTCTGCGATGAACACTGCATGTCCGCGCCAAACTGCCGCACGGGCCAAACAACGGGCAGCGAAAAACAGACTGTTCATGGCAGAGCGCGCCAAACGTTCATGTGAAAGAACCTGCCCGCAGGCAGGTTCCAAGGATCATCATGGTTCAACTGGCTTCACTTCTATGTGGCTATATGGATTTGTTGTTATTGACTGGCGTCAGCTCGGCTTATTGCGCAATGCCGCCGAAGGCTGCCTGGTAGGCGGAACCACCATCGGCAACACCCGCCACGGCACTGCTGGAGCCACTGCCGAAGAAAGCTCCGCTAGCAGTACCGGAATCGCTGTTGTAGGCAGAAGTACCGCTGAACGTACCGGCGCCCGCATTCACAGCGGTATTGATCACCAGGGTGTTGGTGCCATCCGTCAGGCCCGCGCCAGCGGTATTCAGATTGCCATTGACCAGATTCAGCGTACCTTGCAGCACGGCAGGGGAACTGCCGTTGCCAGTCGTCTCAACCAGCGCCACCGTGGTGTAGCTGGTGTTGCTGGTCGGGATGGCCCAGCCCGTGCGATCGCCCACGTAGAAGGCGGCGGTGTCGCTGCTGTCGGTGTTGGTGACCAGGCCGAAATACACTTCCTGGTTGCCGGTCGGCACCTGCGCCCAGTTGAAGTTGTAGTTCTCGATGCCATCAACACCCGGATGGGTGTAACCCAGCAACTGGTAGCGGTTGAACCCAGACTCCGAGCCTACTTGCAGCGCGGAGAACGAAATGCTGCTCAGGCTGATGACGTAATCAGCAAATCCGACGCCCGGCGCGCCATTGGGCCCATGGAAATGGGTGTCCGCGAAAGTCGATCCGCCGACATTCAGAAAGGACTTCGTCGTCTCACCGACGGAGTCAAATGCGCTGGCAACGCCTACGACGGCCAGCAGTGCGGTAGCAATGACTGTCTTCTTCATATGGAACTCCTTGACAAAGGGAATTGTGTGCATGGCACACGGTTTGCTTGAAATGTCCCTACCGCCAAGCTTGCGCCTTTTGTTGGGGACGGCGCCATGATTTCAGAAAATTCTCATTTTTCCAAGCAATCCAAATTACCCATGATAATAGTGCCAATATTATTTGGAAGAATGATTAATCCCCTCCGACTGATATGCCAGATATTAAAAACAAAAATTCCACGCCTTTGCATTGCAAAGGATTTTTCATATCAATTTCATCATCAATTCAACACAAATGATTCATTCCGCTGTCATTGACTGGCTGAACTGCCATATGCGTATTTCAAAAATATCTATCTGGATTTACACTCCCTGACAAAAAACTGGGGAAGACCAAAAAAATCCCTGGATCCGTATGGAGATGGAAGGATACGGTGTCCGTCTCCCGCCATGCCAAATGCCGTGACCGAGATCGCATCCCCCCAAACCCCACGCGTCCGCGCCCCGGATCGGGGACAAACAGCCTGTGCCTGCACCCAAAGAGCCGATCAGACCCATTTCATACGGGCATGCCTGCGAACACTCCCCGCATTCCCGCTGATCTCCCGTCATTCCCAAGCAGGCAGGAACCAGTGGCACGACCGAGGCCTCAAAGGCCATCTGGAAATACTGACAATGGATTCCGAGCTTGGCCCTGAATAACGGAGGTGAAATCGAAGATTTTCCTCACGGTTCTGCTCATCTGCCAAAACCCTGAGGGAAGCCCTTCCCCCCATTCGGAGAGAGGGATATATCACGTGCAAGGAATCAAGCCCGGTATTTATTCACTTCCGGCGCCGGTCTGTATCCAGGAAACGAAATGGCTTTCCCTTTCCTTGACCCCCACCACCACATTCAACTCATACGCGGAAGCCGGCTCCGTCTCATAAGCGACACTGAAAATCACCGACTCGCCTTTGCGGATGATTTGACCGTCTGACACTCCTCGCACCAGGGTCACAATGCCACTGGAGTTGTCCTGCACGGTAATCGTGTAATCCTGGTCGAAAGCCGTCAGGCGATACCAAGCAACAATCGAGGTGGTGCTGGTGCTGCCGTCCACTGCATACACACCGCCGGATTTACGGATTGGTAAAAATGCCTGAAGCCATTCCGCGGTATCTGCAGGCGGGTTGACCACGTCTCCGAGAACACCTGCGTACTCAAGCAAAAGGGTTGGATAGTTTTCGCGTGGAACCACGCTGAGCGTGAACGATTCCGCGCTGGTTTCCACGCCATCGCTGAGGAGAAACTCCACTTCATAATCACCCGCGATCAGCGACGGAAATGCCCTATTAACGGTTGCCGAGCCGCCCGTGACGGCGACCGAACTGGAATAGTCGGCTATTTCGGCACTGCCTGCGGGTCTGCTGGCAACCGTCCACGCGTAGTACAACGGGGTATCCTGATCCGGGTCGTATATGCTGGCGTACAGATTCGTCCCAGCGGTTGTTGCGCCATCCGCAATGATCCTGACCTGGCCTTCCGCCTTGCCATATTGCGATAAACCCAGGCTGCCGACCACTGGCGGGTTGTTGGTCTTTTTGGCAAAGACATTGACCACTGAATAGTTGGTGGAAGTGCTCCGGCTCGCCACCCCCTTGGAGTCGATCACCAGCAATTCGGCACTGTAGATGCCGGGCTGGTCGGCCACCACGGTTGCGGTGGAGCCGCTGGCGTTCAATACGGCGTTACTGCCATCGGGCCGGTCACGCAGTGTCCACTGATAGGTCAGTTCGTCGTCGTTGTCGTCTTTGCTGCCGCTGCCGTCGAAGATGATGGTATCGCCCACCAGCACCTTGGCAAGCTCAACCGCGGCCCTCACCGAGGGTGCGACGTTGGCGCCGTTCTTGATGATCAGATCAACACTGTCCGTACCGGTCGCACCTTGGGCGTCGGTGAGTGTGAGTTCGATCCTCCATGTGCCGGCAGTGGCCGCGGGCACATTGATGGTACTGCCACTCGCCTCATACACCTTGGCGGTGTCTTCCTTGTTCCAGTACTTCCAAGCATAGGTCCATGTTCCGCCATCCACGTCATAGGAGTGGGATGCGTAGATGGTGCAATACGGCCATATCGTCCCCATGCCGCCTGTTTCACATTCCAAGCTATCTATGTCCTCTCCCCAGAGTCCGATGACGGCCACTGGCGCGGTGTTGCTGGTGTCAGCCTCGGCCTTGACAACGGTGATGGTCAGTTGCTTCGTTGTGGCAACACTCTGGTCATAGACCGTGAAATCCACATAAAAAGTACCCACGGCATCGGCCACGAAGCTGGCCTGGGCGCTGGTGTGGTTGCTGATTTCCGCATTGGACGCGCGTGGAATGCGCTTGCTGCTCAGAATGGCAGGAAAGGACCAGCGATAGTGCAGGATGTCTCCATCGGGGTCACTGCTGGCGTTGCCATCCAGGCTGACGGTACTGCCCCTGGTCACGGTGAGGGCAGTGACCTCTTCGCCATTGATCTTGGCGACAGCCACCGGGCTGCTGTTGGCGACATTGACGATGACTTCGGCCCCGGCCTCGCTGGTCAAGTCTCCATAGCTGACCACCAGCCTGAGCCTATAGATGCCCACGGTAGCTGGCAGAAAACTGATGCTGGATGCGGTGGCATCGCCCAGAGTGGTGGTGTCGCCATCGGGCTGCTCGGTCAGCGTCCACTGGTAAGTCAGGGCGCTGGCGTCCTTGCCGGTGGGCGGGCGGCTGCCGCTGCCGTCGAGCGTGACGGTTTTGCCCAACAGCACGGCGGCGCTCGCGGGGCTGATGACGGCTACAGGGCTCGGATTGGTGGCGCTGATGGTCTGACTGGTGCTGTTGGTGGCCGTGCCATCGTTGACGGTGAGCTCGGCCACGTAGTCGCCTTCCACATCCGGCGTGAAGCTGACGGTGGCGGCGGTGCCGGAGAGTTCCACCGCGCTGTCATCGGGCTTGCTGCTCAGGGCCCAGGAATAGGTGATGCTGCCGGTATTGGGCGTACTGCTGCCACTGCCGTCGAGCGTGACGGCGGTGCCGATCGGCACGCTCTGGACGCTGGCCGAGATGGCTGCCGTGGGAGGAGTGACGGTGGGTGCGGGGCTGTCATCCCCGCCGCCGCCGCAAGCGGCGAGGAACAGGGCTGTTCCCAGCCCTGCCATCAGGTTGCGCAGAGAGAGCTTCATTGCGAATGTCCTATGCATGAGTGCCCGTTGAGCGTGGGCGGGTTGATGAAAAATCCGGTGGTGCGGCTAGCCATCGCAGCAGCTATTCACATTCAGAACGTCAGCGTCGCGCTCAGGCGCGCAGTGCGGCCGGGCGCGGGAATGAGGCCGAGGCTGAGCGCGTCGATGTAGTAGCGGTCGGTGAAGTTGTCGAGGTTGAAGTCGACGCTGAGGCTGTCGTTGACCTTGTAGCTGGCAAAGAAGTCGAACACCTTGTAGGAGTGCCAGGGCACGACGCGCAGGAAGCTGCGCGAGGTGTCGTTGTTGTATTCGGGCTCGGCATTGCGCTTGCCCATGAAGATGCCGCGCACGCCCAGGGTGAGCTTGCGCTGCAGCAGGCGCGTGCCGAGCGTGAGGTTGCCGTGCCAGTTGGGCGGCACCATGTTGTTGATGTAGCTGCCGGCGATGCCGTAGTCGTTGCACGGGTTGACGCGGTAGCTGCCCGCGTGACAGACCTCGATCTTGTTGTACTTGGTGGCGCCGAATTCGGTGAACACCGCGCCAAGGTCGTAGGAGCCGGAGAGTTCCAGGCCGTGGAAGCTGGCGCTCTGGATGTTGCGCATGACCAGCTCGGTGCTGATCGAGTTGGTGCTGCCACCCTCTTCCCAGAGGTTGGCGGTGGTGCGGGTGAGGTAGTCGCTGATGTCGTTGCGGAAGTAGGCGAACTTCAGGCGCAGCTTGTCGTTGCTGCGCAGCACACCGTCCTTGAGGTAGTTGATGCCGAATTCCTTGTTCCTGGCGTGCTCGGGGCTGAGGTTGATGTCCGGCTGGGTAGTGAAGGAGTAGCCGCTGGTGCTCTCGAACAGGCTGGGCATGCGGTAGGCTTCGGCATAGCGGCCATAGAACTGCAGACCGCGGTTGCCCGGCTCCCAACTCAGGCTGACGATGGGTGCGGTGCCGCTTTTCTTGTTGCGGCTGGCAAGGGTGTCGCAGGCGCCGTCGCCATCGGCGTCGGTGCAGTACGAACTCTCGGAGTCGTAGACGGTGATGCCCTTGGCGTCAAAGGACTTGAAGCGGGTATGGCGCAAGCCGGCATCGAAGGTGATGCTTTGCACGGGCTTGTATTGCCAGGCCGCGAACACGCTGTATTCCTGCCGGTCGCCATCGCGCCCGGCGTCGCGGACGTCATAGGTCAGCTGGGTGGTGCCAACGTCTTCCCGCTGCACGGCCAGTCCATAACGAAGCTGGCTCTCGCCCCAGTTGCCGGGGTGGCGCACGGTGCTGGTGTTGCTGAGGTCGAAACCGGTACGGCGGTATTGCTCCAGGTCGTTGTTGTAGAGCCCGACCTCGGTGTCGCTGGGGCTGTTGTTGGTGGATTTGGTGCGGGTGTGCCAGAGGTTGACGCGCAGATCGACGAGCGGGCGGTCATACGGGTTCCAGCGGTAGCGACTGGTGTAGGTCTGGGCCACTACGTCACTGTTGCGCGGCTGGGTGACATAGGACGTGCCAAGAGCCCGCAGGATCTGCGAGGGCATGATCTCGCTGTAGACGCTGCTGTAGCGCAGGTAGCTGAGTTCCAGTTCCTGGTCGGCCGGCAGAAACAGCTTGCCCTTGAGCAGGCCGGACTTGCTCTCGAAGTTGGTGCCAGGAATGCGTTCGCCGGTCTGGAAGACGGAGGCGCCCTCGACTGTGGGATAGACCTCGGTATAGAAGGGCAGCTTGCGCTGGCTGGCGGTGTCGACCCAGGCCCCGGGACCGTGCTCGCCCGCATAGTAGTTGCCCTGGCGCCGCTGGGCGTAGGCGGCCACGAGGTCGATCTTCTCCCAGCGCCTGGCAGCGGCGATGCTGCCTGCCCAGTTCTTGAAATCGAAGGTGGAGGGGCGGTTCAGCCCCTCGGGGTTGCCCCACTCGGTGGGCAGGGCGTACTGGCCGGAGCAGAGGCTGGGCGTGGCGCAATCGGTGCGGTAAGTGGCATTGCTGCTGCCGGAGTACAGACCGGCCGGCAGGCCAGCGGGCGTGTCGGCCGCCATGGGTGAGCCGGTGGTGTTGCCAATGGCCTGACCCCGGAGGCGCAAACCGAAGCTCTTGCCGGGCTTGGCGATATCGTCGGCATTGATGGTGCGCATACTCACCAGGCCGCCTGTGGCGCCCGTGCCATCGGCCGACATGACGGGGCCCTTGTCGATCTGTATGCCGCCGATCAGATCGGGGTCGATGTAGCTGCGCGAGCTGACGCCCGAGTACCCGCGATAGACGGTGGTTTCCTGCCGCGCGCCGTCGACGAGGATGGGCACGCGCCCCTGCCCCTGCATGCCGCGGATGTTGATGTCCAGGCCGCCGCTGTTGCGGTTTTCGCCCACCAGCACGCCGGTGCTGCCCTTGAAGATGTCGCCCACCGAGGTGCCGCGAAAACGCTCGATGTCGTCGCGCGATAGGACGCTGGTCGAGCGTGCCTCTTGAAAAGTCTGGTCCTTGGTCAGGATGTCGTCATCCGGTGTGGCGGTGACGACCACTTCATTGAGTGATGCCGTGGCGACCACCCCATCGACGGGCAGGGACTCGGACGCCTGGCCAGCCGCTTGCCCCGCCCTGCCAGCTCCCGCCGCCTGTTCAAGCACCACGGTGCCGCCATCGGTGTATCGATGCGCCAGACCAGTGCCCTGCAAAAGACGTTGCAGCGCCTCCTCGACCGTGAAGCGTCCCTGGATTCCAATGGTGTGCAGACCCTGTACCGATTGCGGGTCGAACACCACGCGGATGCCTGCGGTGCCTCCCACCTGCAGCAAAGCCTGGCTCAAGTCCGAGGCTGGCAGTGCGAAGTCATGGCTTGCGGCGACAACGGCGACCTGGGTGGCTGACTGCGCTCGCACCGCCGGTGCACGAACGGTAGCCGTGGCCGCAACCAGCATCGCGATGACGACATGGGCCAGCGTTGCGCAGCCGAGCCGCCCGAAAACCGCCAATGGCTTGCGCGGCATGCGAGGCATGCGCGAAGCAAACGCCGCAAACTCTGGTGGCAGCGCATGTTCTCCCGCCGCGCGAATGGGTTCGCTCATGAATGATCTTCCTGGGTTCTTGCCCCGCGTACATGCTTGTGCTTGCGCGGCTGGCAGTCTTGTTCTTGCAACTACCCTAGGAGACGTTCCATGAAATCCAAAAAAGTAATAGTAATGCGATTATTTTTTATTCTTTTTCTTATTACTAAATGACGTATGCACCAGAAAAGCCAGGAAGCCCTGGCATGCATGGCTCATCCCACTCAGTACAACACCGTCAGCAGCGGCAGGTGCTGCACACGCAGGCCCAGTTCGGCGGCAATGGCGTCAAGGCCTGCCCTGATGTCCTGCGCGGGCACGGAGGCGCTGACGTGGCGCTGCGCCATCGCCTCGGCCCGGAGCACGATGCGTCCGCCCTGGTAGCGCTCCAATTGCGCCAGCACTTCCTGCAGCGGTGCGTCGTCGAACAGCAGCATGCCCTTCTCCCAGGACTGCGCCTGGGCCAGCGGGATGCTTTCGACCGGCCCCAGCCCATTTTCGTCGTAGCGCACGCTCTGTCCTGGCGCGAGAATGACGGCGTCGGCGAGCGGCATGCCATGGGTGCCCACCGCGATGTGATGCTCGACGCCGGTGACGACGGTCTGGCGGCCCAGTCGCTCGACGATGAATTGCGTGCCCAGCGCCTGGGTGCGGCCATCGTCTGTTGCCACGACAAAAGGTCGTCCTCCCGCTGCAGCAGCGCCAATCGGCGCCGCCAAGAACAGGGCCCGGCCTTTGAGCAATTCAATGCGGCGCTGGTCCTGGCCATAGTGCACGGCAATCGCGCTGGCCGAGTCGAGCCGGACGGTGGAACCATCAGAAAGCTGCACGTCGCGGATCTCGCCCGTGGCGCTGCGATAGTCGGCCAGCACAGCCGTGTATGGATCGCCACCGGACCAGGACAATAGCCCGCCCACCAGCACTGCCACTGCCAGAGTGGCCAGCATGCCCGCGCGGCGGACCTGCCTTGTCCAGGCGGACGACCACGCCGAAGGCTGCTCCGCCGTCGTCGACATGTGCATCTGCTTCCGTGTCTGCGTCCGCGCCGGCATGTGCGGCTGCGCGACTGGCCCGGCAGAAAGACCATCTGAAACTTGCATGGGCAACTCGGGCATCAGCTCATCGAGCAGCTCAGGCATCTGCCGCAGTTGCGCAGCCATCAGCCAGTTCTGCAGTGCCTGTTCATAGGCACTGCGATGCAACTCCGACGCCTGCAGCCATTGCTCGAATGCACGCTGCTGTCCGGGACACTGCTCACCATCCAGTGCGACCACCCAAGCAGCGGCCTGCTCGGCCACGGGCATATCACCGGGGGAGGCTGAAGATGGCGTGGGTGCGCCGTTTGCTCGGAATCTTGGCATGTTTTCAAGGCGTGGGGATGACGGGAACGCTGCTGTCGGCCGTTTTTTGTGGTCGATGCAATGAAGACGTATGCACGGGCGCAATCGCGTAATTCATGCCCCGGGTGATCAAGGCGTCGGCAGGGCCTGGAGTGGTCATGGTGGGCTGGATATGTGCAAAACACCTCAGTGGGGCTTCATCCGCTCGGTCACATGGGCCAGGGCACGCGTAAGGTGCTTCTGGACCGTACTGACGGAAACCCCCAGTTGGTCGGCGACTTCCTTGTAGCTCATGTCATGGACCCGATTGAGCAGAAATATCTGCTGGGTCAGCTCCGGCAGCTGTTCGAGACACGCCACCAGTTGGCGCAGCCGCGACCGTGCGGCCGCAATTTGCTCGGGCCCGGGTGCGGTGTCAGGCGCAGAGACCAGCACCAATTCGTCGTGGCCGAGCGACTCGGTCGGCCTTGCCTGCTGCTGGCGCCTCAGATCAATCAGCATGTTGCGCGCCATCTGGAACAGGTAAGCGCGCGAGTCCTCTATCACGTGGGTGGACGCATATTGGACGTAGCGCAGGTACAACTCCTGCACCACATCCTCGGCCTGCTCCCGCTCGCGAAGATGGCGCATAAGCCACGCCAGCAATTCCTGACGGTGGCCGAGAAAAACGATGTGAGGATCCTGCGCCATGCAGCCTGATGATGTTGGGCAAGATGATGATTGTATCGAAGGGCAATAAAACTCATTTGCATGAACTCATGCGCCTTCCCGCTCGGCACTGCGCCAGCCCGGTGCGCGGGGCTATCGGGTGGATGTTTTCGTCATTCCGTGCTCGTCCCCGAAGTCAGTGACGTCGGCCCCATGGGTGCGACGGTCTTCATCACCAGGGCCACGCCACCTGGATTCCCTCCCTCGCGGGAATGACGGAAACATTCGCACGATCGCCCTGCCTTGTGTGCAGAGGGTCTCGCGCACCAAGGACGCAGGCGATATACTCAACCGTTTTGTCCTGCTGACTCCCTGGTTCTGTGCTGGAGATCAGGCGCGCGCTTTCACCAACAACAAAGACATGGTTGAATCCTTTACCTACGAGCAACTGATCGCATCCGGCGAGGGCCGGCTGTTTGGCCCCGACAGCGGCAAGCTGCCCCTGCCCCCGATGCTGATGTTCGATCGCATCAGCCATATCGACGATGAAAGCGGCTCCCACGGCCTCGGCCGGATCACCGCCGAGCTCGACATCAAGCCCGATCTCTGGTTCTTCGACTGCCATTTCAAGGGTGATCCGGTCATGCCTGGCTGCCTGGGTCTGGACGCCATGTGGCAACTCATCGGCTTTTACCTGACCTGGCTGAAGCTGCCGGGCAAGGGGCGTGCGCTGGGTGCCGGCGAGGTCAAGTTCACCGGCGAGGTCAAGCCGGACGTCAAGCTCGTCACCTACGAGATCGACATCAAGCGCGTCATCAAGCGCAAGCTCATCATGGCCATCGGCGACGCCCGCCTGCTGGCCGATGACCAGGAAATCTATACGGCCCATGACCTGCGTGTGGGCCTGTTCGAGACCGGCGCCAAGAAGGCCTGAACCTGTTCACGGTCTTTTCGTGAACGGGTTCTGAGCGGACGCCGCTGCATCCGCTCCATCACGTTGCGCTCACCGCGACCAGAAGCGCGGCACCTCGCTCAAGCTACGCAGGCTGTCGGCACAATCGCGCACCAGCTGTGGCTGGCGGGCGCTGAGCCAGCCCACGCCGAACCATGCCTGTGGCTGCGTGTCGCACAACTCTCGCCAGACCTGCAGTGCCACCACCTCGTCGTTGTAGTGGCCCAGCGCATCCTGCACCGGCCGCAGCCGGGCCAGATAGCGCGCAGACTGCGACCTGTCGAACAAGCCACCGACGAATTCACCCAGGTAACGCAGCCGCTTGAGCCGCTTGCGTGCCGCGTGCCGCTCTTGCGGCGCGAGCTTCGCAAACCGCTTGCCTGCACGCACGCTGCGCGCATGCAGGCGCGCCAGACGTTGACGCAGCAGCGCCATGGCTGCATCAGCGTCAAGCCCGGTCGCATCACCACCCTGTGGCTCCGAGACTGAATCGGCAGCAATGGACTCGGCCGCAAAGCCTGCCAGGCCCGCGAGGGCGCTCTGAAAGGCCGCATGACGCACGATCGCCTGCGCGCCAGGGCCACCGGATGCCGGCGGCAAAGCCACCGGCGGGCCGCCCGCCGCCAGCAGTTGCGCCCGCGTGGCTTCGAGCACCTCGTCCCGGTCACGCAGTTCTCCCAGCGCCCGGAACACCGCCACCAGCGGCGCCTGCCAGCCCGGGTCGATGGCCTGCGGCGCCAGTGGCGCCAACTCCCGCAAGGCGGTGCGCAAGCGGCGAATGCCGATGCGCAACTGGTGGATCTGCTCGGCATCGTCGCTGCCCGCGGCGATTTCGCTGGCATTGGGAAGAATCTGCGCCAGACAGGAGGCCACGGCCGCTTGCACGATCTCGCGTCCGCCCGGGTTCCGGCTTGCAAAGCGCGTGGGCTCTGCCTTGACCGCCGGCACCCGCGTGATGCCCGCGCGCAGACGCTCGCCCTGCTCGGCCTTGCTGACGGTGCTCAGCCACAGGCCGTGTCGGCTGGCCCAGCGCTGCGCGAGGGCCGTCAGTCCGGCCAGTTCTCCCTTGACCAGTTCCAGCTCGAGTTCCAGCACCGGAGCGCGCCGGCGCCGTCCTCCTTCCGGTGACTGCGCGCGAATCCAGCCTTGGTCGAGCGCCAGCTCGACCCAGCCGCCCGGAATGCGCAGCAGGCGTGTCAGACGCCAGATGTCGGTCTCATAGGTCAGGCCCAGCGGCTCATCGGTGCCCGACAGGGTCTTGAGCAGCAACTGCCCCGCCGGCGTATCGGCATGCAGGGACGGATCGGGTTCGGGCTGCGCACCAGAGCACGCCACGCCCAGATCGACGTTGTGCTCCAGGCGTTGCAGGCTGCCCTCGCCAGCGGCCTTGACGGTCTGCACCCAGCGGCTTCCTTCCTTGCGCAAGCGCAGGGCGATGCCATGGCGAGCCAGCACACTGGAGGCCGTGTCGAAGTAGCGCGCCTGCAGGCGGGTGCGCTCGACGCTGCCACGCCGCACTGCCGCCTCGACGGCCTTGTGCTGCTCAGGCGGAATGCAGAATTTGAATTCGATCTCGGTGTTGGCCATGCTGAGAAGACCCCGGGTTGAAAGCCGCCATCTTGCCTCAAGCCATCAAGGCCGGGACGAGGCAGTGCAAAAAATCATGCAGGGCCATTGGCGAGCCACACCGATGCACCGATCGAAGGATCGACCAATGGTCAATATGGAGTTGGAGCGGCATTGTCCGCACAGCCGCCATGCACGCGACATGGCGGCACCAACTCGCCATTCGCTCCACGCCATTGGCGCTCGCCATCGGTCTGGGGCTCGCGCACATCAGCAGGCCCCGCCACCGGCGAAGCTGCCGGCTGGGCATGCAACGGCCTGGCGTCGGGCCGATCGGGATCGTAGAGCACGGTGCCCACACCGGTGCCCACCCCCACGCGTGCCCCCCCGCCCACCGAGGTACTGGCACCGACCCCGACACCTCCACTGACCTGGCCGCGCTGGTTCACACCAACCCCGACGCCCACCGGTCCGGCACCGGTGCCAACCCCGGCGGAGACACCACCGCTACCCACTCCGACACCCACTGACACCGGCCCTACCGGCACCCCCACGCCCAGATAGGGGGAGCCGCACCCAGCCAGGGCCGTCAGCAGTGCTACCGCGCACAGCCCGCAGGCGATGCGACCGAAGCGGGGGAAGTGACTGTTTGAAAACATGGACCGAAATGGGAAACCGGATGAACAGGCGTTCCATGATACCTGTCCCGGATCACCCCTTCCAGATGCCATTCCGGCAGGCGCGGCCTGGCCGGTCCACCAGACGACGTGTACCGCCAGCAGCCGTTTCTTAGAACCTGTTGACGATCTTTTCGTGGGCCACGCAGGCGGTCAAAAATGCAGTGGGCAAGACGCCCGTCGCAGCCCAGACTGGCCGTCTGGGCAAGGCGGGCAACGCCGCCCGGTGCGTTTTTGACATCCTGCCCTTCGGGTTGCCCCGGCAGGCGCGCGCTGCGGCGTTACAAATCCTCGCCGGGCCACCAGCCCGACTGCGGTTTGCGCCTTGCATCGCATCGCCTGCCGGGGCAACGTAGCTCGCGAAAAGATCGTCAACAGGTTCTCAGATACGGGCATTGACCTTGAGATCCCCCGGGCGAATCCAGCCCCAGTGCCGCAGCACGGCGGCAAACAACAACGTCAGCAATGCCGGCAGCAGGAAGTGCAGCAGGCCGATCGAGAGCCATACGCTGGCGCCATCGCCCATGGCTGCGAGCGTGCCGACCTGCCCCACGAAGCCGCTGGTACCCATGCCGGAGCCGGTCGGAACGTTCTGCATGCCGAACAGCAGCGTAGCCACTGGCCCGAGGATGGCGGCACTGAGCGTGGGCGGAATCCAGATGCGCGGATTGCGCACGATGTTGGGCAACTGCAGCATGCTGGTGCCCAGCCCCTGGCTGAGCAGGCCCGAGAAGCCGTTCTCCCGGTAGCTCATGACGGCAAAGCCGATCATCTGTGAGGCGCAGCCCACGGTCGCCGCACCACCGGCGAGGCCACCCAGGTTCAGCGAGATGGCCAACGCCGCGCTGGACGTGGGCCCGGTGAGGATCATGCCCATCACCACCGCCAGGAAGATGCTCATCAGCAACGGCTGCCAGGTCATGGCCCACTGAATGGTATTGCCCGTCACCTCCAGCACGTTGCCGATCAGCGGTGAAAGCCAGTGGGCCACCAGAAAGCCGCTGGCCAGCGCCGTGGCGGGCGTGACGATGATGTCGATCGGCGTGGTCTTGGAGACCAGCTTGCTCATCTCGGTGGCCACCGCCACCGCCACGAAGCAGCCCACCGGCCCGCCCAGCCTGGCGCCCAGCGCACCGATGGCGGCACTGGCAAAGATCACGATCGGCGGCCCTTGCAGGCCATAGGCCACGGCCACGCCAATGGCTGCGCCCATGCTCTGCTGGGCCATCGCGCCAGCCTCGACCAGCCAGGCCTGCCCGGTCCACCCGCCCACGGTCTTGAGGATCAGGCCGATCACCAATGAGCCGAAGAGCCCCAGCGTCATGTAATTGAGCGCGTCGATACCATAGCGGCGCAGCGAAAACTCGATGTTGCGCGATTGCAGGAATGCCTTGAGCGACATGGCGCGGTCCCTTTCCATTCGGATGGCTGAGCCGTTAAAATGCTCTTTATGAGTATTATTTGAATTGGACGCCACTATATCCGAAAACAGGAGTGGGAATCACCGGCAACGGGAGCGGCCAAACCAGCGCTGGCAGCTCACCGCCGTCGCCTGCGTCAGTGCCTGTGCCTGTAGCTGTGCCAGCAAGGTTCAGGACCGCGCCGCCGCCGGGGCGCGCAGCGAACTGGCGATGCCCGCCAGCAGTGCACAGCCTGCAGCCAGCGCAAAGGCCACCTGCGGCCCCTGCGGCGCCAGCGTCGGCGGCCACAGCGCAAACACGCCGGCGGCCAGCGCCGCGCCCAGCGACTGGCCGGTCAGCCGGCCGGTGCCCAGCATGCCGCCGGCTGCGCCGGCTCGCTCGCGTGGACCGGTGGTGAGGATCACATGGTTGTTGGGCGACTGGAACAGCCCGAAGCCCAGGCCGCACAACGCCAGGCGCCAAGCCAGTTGCCAGGGCGACGCATCCGCGGGCGAGAGCAGCGCCAGCAGCAGCGACCCCAGCGTCAGCATGGCCATGCCGATGCCGCCGAGCACCGCGCCCGAATACCGTCCGATCAGGCGCCCCGCCAATGGGGCCATCAGCACAATGGCCACCGGCCAGACGCTGACCACCAGGCCGGCCTGCAGCGGCGTCTGGTGCAGGATCGTCAGGCACAGGAAAGGCAATGCGATGAAAGTGAGCATCTGTGCGCTGAAAGCCATCACCGAACTGCACATCGACAGCGCAAACACCGGCATGCGCAGCAGATCGAGCGGCAACAGGGGCGCGGCCAGGTGCCATTGGCGCCGCACGTACCAGCCCCACAGGAACAGGCTGACCAGCAATGCCGCCAGGCTGTTGACACCCTGGGACGTGAGCCGCCAGTCGGCGAAGCCGCGCGTGCTCAGGCCGTCGAATGCCCAGAAGAACAGACCGAAGGCGAGAATGTTGAGGATCACATCCAGCAGCACGATGTGCGTCTGCCCGTGGGCCTCACTCGGCGGCAGGCAGCGCCAGCCCAGCCATACCGTCAGAGCCACCAGCGGCACGTTCAGGCCGAACAGCCACGGCCAGCTCAGCGCCGAGAGAATCACGGCAGCCAGCGACGGCCCCGCCACCGAGGCAACCGCCACCACCATGGCATTGAGCGCAATGCCCCGCCCGAGCAGGCCCAGCGGATAGACCTGCCGCACCAGCGCCGCATTGACACCCATCACCGCCGCGCCGGCCAGGCCCTGCACGGTGCGGAACACCACCAGTTGCCACAGCGTCTGCGACAGCGCGCACAGCAGCGAGGCCACGCCAAACACCACCATGCCATGCAGGTAGACGCGGTGGTAGCCGATGCGCTCGCCGAGCGAGGCCATCGGCAGCAGCAAGCCCAGCACCGCCAGCTGATAGCCGGTGATGACCCACACCGCATCGGCGGCCGAGACATCCATGGCCGCGGCGATCCGGGGCAGCGCCAGCGTGGCGATCGAGCCATCGAGCACCACCAGCACCAGCCCGAGCAAAATCACCAGCACGGCCTTGCGGCGCTGGGCCGGTGGCAGGCCATCCTGGTGGGACGGGAGATGGGGAAGCGGAGAATTCAAGGTTGCCATGCGGAAGCCGGGGTCAGCCCGCGATTATCGCCATGCGCAGCCTGGCTTGCCTGTTCGCGTGGTGACAGGGCTGCAGGGGCAGTGTCCGCGGTCATGTCGGTATCGGTGGCGTTGGAGCGGCCACCGGCCAGATAGCTGACGGCGCGAAAGGCCAGAAAAGGCACGCCATTGGCCTGCGCCACCGTCGCAATGGCCGCCCACAGGACGTCGAGCCGACGCCGTTGGTGCAGCGATTGCTGCGCGCGCAGGGTTGACGCCTGGCTGGCGCCTGCCGCGCCTCAATGCAGGAAGTGCCGCACGCCCGAGAACACCATCACCACGCCGCGCTCGTTGGCCGCGTCGATGACTTCCTGGTCGCGCATCGAGCCGCCCGGCTGGATCACGCTGGTGGCACCGGCATCGACCACCACGTCCAGCCCGTCGCGGAACGGGAAGAAGGCGTCGCTGGCCACCGCCGTGCCCTGCAGCGAGAGCTTGGCGTGTTCGGCCTTGATGCTGGCAATGCGGGCCGAATCGAGGCGGCTCATCTGCCCTGCCCCCACACCCATGGTCATGCCACCCTTGCAGAACACAATGGCATTGCTCTTGACGAACTTGGCCACCTTCCAGGCGAACAGCAGGTCCTGCAGTTGCTCGGGTGTCGGCTGCTTGGTGGTCACCACCTTGAGGTCGCTGGCAGCGAGCACGTGGTTGTCCGAACTCTGCACCAGAATGCCGGAGCCAATGCGCTTGGCTTCCTGCGCGTTGCGGCCCTGCAGCCAGGGCGTGGCGCCGCCTTCGGGCAGCGCGATCCGCAGCAGGCGCACATTGGCCTTGGCCTTGAAGACCTCTTGTGCCTCGGGTGTGAAATCGGGCGCGATCAGCACCTCGACGAACTGCTTGACCACCGCCTCGGCCGCCTTGCCATCGAGCGTGCGGTTGAAGGCGATGATGCCGCCGAAAGCACTGGTCGGATCGGTCTGGAAGGCCTTGGAGTAAGCCTCGAAGGGATCGGCGCCCACGGCCACGCCACACGGATTGGCATGCTTGATGATCACGCAGGCGGGCACGTCGAAGCTCTTGACGCATTCCCAGGCCGCGTCCGAATCGGCGATGTTGTTGTAGCTCAGCTCCTTGCCCTGCAGCTGCTGGGCGGTGACCAGCGAACCCGGCGCCGGATACAGGTCGCGGTAGAAGGCGGCGTGCTGGTGCGGGTTCTCGCCATAGCGCAGGTCCTGCAGTTTGACGAAGCTGCTGTTGAGCTGGCCGGGAAACTCGCTGCGCGTCGGGGCATAGGCCTCGTCGGAGGCCCGGCTGTCGTCGAGTTGCACGGCCGAGAGAAAGTTGCTGATGGCCGCGTCATACTGGGCAATGCGGTTGAATGCCGCCACCGCCAGCTTGAAGCGCAGTGCATCGCTCAGCGGGCCCGCGTTGAGTTCGGCCAGCACCTCGGCGTACTGCGATGCATCGGTGACCACGCCCACGTCCTTCCAGTTCTTGGCGGCGCTGCGCACCATGGCCGGGCCGCCAATGTCGATGTTCTCGATCGCATCGGCCAGCGTCACACCGGGCTTGGCCACCGTGGCCTCGAACGGGTAGAGGTTGACCACCAGCAGATCGATGGTGTCGATGCCATGGGCCTTGAGCGCCTCGACATGGCTGGGAACGTCACGGCGTGCCAGCAGGCCGCCATGGATCTTTGGATGCAGCGTCTTGACCCGGCCATCGAGCATTTCCGGGAACTCGGTCACCTCCGCCACCTCGGTCACGGCCAGACCCGCCTCGGCCAGCAGTTTGGCCGTGCCCCCCGTCGAGAGCAGGCGTGCGCCGAGTTGCTGCAGCGACTGGGCAAATTCCACAATGCCGGTTTTGTCGGAAACGGATAAAAGGGCGGTAAAAGACATGGTCAAAGGCCTGAGAGCGGACAAAACCATTATTGTAGGCGCCATGCCCCATGACGAGCCGCCAAGCCTGCGGCAGCCGGCTTGGCATGGCGACGGGCGGGCAGACAGGCTCGGCCAGCGTTCGCGTCAGTGGCAGGCATCACGTACCCAATGAACCATATTTAACACTTCGTTAAACATTGGCACGATTCTGGCTTCCCCCCTCCCATCCATTCCGGATGCAGACTGGAGGCACATTGCAAAATGAGTGAATCGGAATTTGAACTGGCCCAATTGATGGCCCGCTTCAAGCTGCATGTGCGCAAGCACCTCGGTCTTGCCGTTGATCTGGAGCAAATGGCCAACGACAAAACCTACGCCAGTGCCATGCTGCGTGCCGTCGAAAACGAAGCAGAGGACGAAGACCTGCTGATATTGCTGGTGCGCCTGCGCAGCCGCCTCAACCGGCCGGCACCAGTCAGTACGGCCGGGGAAGCTCCCGCCGCCACGGACACACCCCGGAAGCCCTCACCCCTGCTCAGGGATCACCGTTTCGGTGCAAGAGGTTGAGCTCCCACTCAGAAGGCACAAATAAGACGCATAAGACGCATCGATTCCCCTGCAATGAGGCATTGCGCCTCCACCCCAGTGCCGTTCCGTTCTTGACTTCAGTTTCAGTTTCGCCTCAGAACCTGTTGACGATCTTTTCATGGGTCACGCGGGAGGTCAAAAACGCAGTGGGCAAGACACCCGTCGCAGCCCAGACTGGACGTCTGGGCAAGGCGGGCAAAGCCGCCCGGTGCGTTTTTGACCTCCTGCCCTTCGGGTTGCCCCGGCAGGCGCGCTCTGCGGTGTGACAAATCCTCGCCGAGCCACCGGCCCGACTGCGGTTTGCGCCTTGCATCGCATCGTCTGTCGGGACAACGTGACCCATGAAAAGATCGTCAACAGGTTCTCAGCGCCGCCCTGACAGCGCAATGCCCGCCAGGATCGCGGCCATGCCCACGACCTGGTAAGGCTGGGGCTGCTCGTCCAGCAGCACAGCCGAGAGCAACACCCCAAAAAGGGGCATCAGGTGGATGAACAGGCCGGCGCGCGCCGCACCGGCCTGGGCCACACCCCAGTTGTAGAGCAGATAGGCCAGCACCGACGGAAAAATGCCGATGTAGGCCAGCGCCAGCAATGAACTGGCCGTCCACACCGGCAATGCCCCGCCATGGCGCTCCCACAGCCAGAGCGGCAACAGCGCCAGCAGCGCCAGTGCCATCTGCACGGCCAGCAGGCCGGTACGGTCGATTCCGGCCGGAATGGCGCGCAGCCACAGGGTATAGACCGCCCAGCACACCATGGCCGAAAAGACGATCAGGTCGCCACGCCCGAACGACAGGCCCAGCAGGCGCGACCAATCCCCGTGCAGGACGATGGTGAGCACGCCGCAGAATGACAGCAGCAGGCCCAGCGCCTGCGGTCGGCGCAAGGCCTGCCCATAAAACAGCCAGCCCAGCAGCGCAATCAGGATCGGGATAAAGGAGTTGAGCAGAATGCCGTTGGTGGCCGTGGTGCTCTGCAGGCCGGTGTAGACCAGCGTATTGAAAGCGGCCACGCCGACGATGGAGAGGCCCAGCACACGCCAGCGGTAATGCCAGTAAAGCCGCCAGTCGCGGCGCAACGGCCGCAATGCGAACGGCAGCAGGCAAAGCAGCGCGATCACCCAGCGCAGGAACGAGAGCGTCACCGGCGGCACCGTGCCGCTCATGGCACGCCCGACGATGAAATTGCCAGCCCAGAACAGCGGCGGCAAGGACAGCAGCAAGGCCAAGCCGGCCGGGCTGCGGGCAGCCGGCTGATCGACGCTCACCGGACACCCGCTGGGAGTTTACGAGACACGCTCGGCCACCTGGGTCAGGCCATGCTCGAGCAGCTTCTTGCGCAGTGTGTTGCGGTTCAGGCCAAGCCACTCGGCCGCACGCGACTGGTTGCTGCCGGCCTGCTGCATGACCTCGTCGAGCAGCGGCTTCTCGACCAGATGCAGCACCATCTCATACAGATTGGACGGGGTCTGCTCGCCCAGGTCACTGAAATACTGCCGCAGGCTCTGGCGGACACATTCTTCGATATTCAGGCTCATATGCTCAATTCTTCTTGCTCGGACACAGCATCTGCGTCATGGCGGGCCTGCCGGGCCGGGGCTGCCGCCCCAGCAGGCTCGCCATTTCTGATCCTGTTCTCGTTGTCTTCGATGGTTGCTGGCCATTGTTCATGCTGGGCGGCCAGTTCACCCAGAAAATCCGCCACTGCCTGCCATTGCAGGCGCGCCTCTTCGATCGTGTTCATGTGGCGCCGGAATGCATCGCCGCCGGGCACGCCATGCAGATACCAGCCGATGTGCTTGCGTGCGCTGCGCACGCCACTGGCTTCGCCATAAAGCTGGTAATGGTCCAGCAGGTGATCGAGCAGCCACTGCCGCACTTCTACTACCGAAGGCGCGGGCAAATCTTGACCTGTCTCCAGAAAATGGGCGATTTCCCGAAAGATCCAGGGCCGCCCCTGCGCGGCGCGGCCAATCATCAGCGCATCGGCACCGGTGGCTGCCAACACCTGCCGGGCCTTGGCGCCACTGCCGATGTCGCCGTTGGCCACCACCGGAATGCGCACCGCCTGCTTGACGGCGGCGATCGTCGCATATTCCGCCGCGCCCCGGTAACCCTGCTCGCGGGTGCGCCCGTGCACGGTCAGCATCTGGATGCCAGCCTCCTCGAAGCGCCGCGCCAGCACCGTGGCATTGCGCTGCTGCTGCGACCAGCCGGTGCGCATTTTCAGCGTCACCGGCACGCCATGCGGCGCGCAGACAGCCACCACGGCCTCGGCGATGGCCACCGCCAGCGGCTCGTTCTGCATCAGCGCCGAGCCGGCCCACTTGTTGCAGACCTTCTTGGCCGGGCAACCCATGTTGATGTCGATGATCTGCGCGCCGCGCTCGATGTTGTAGCGCGCCGCCTCGGCCATCATGGCCGCATCGGTGCCGGCGATCTGCACCGCGATCGGCCCGGGCTCTCCGGCATGGTTGGCGCGGCGCGAGGTCTTGAGGCTCTGGAACAGATCGGGCCGGGAGGTCACCATCTCGCTGACCGCATGGCCGGCGCCAAGCCGGCGGCACAGCATGCGAAACGGCCGGTCCGTCACCCCGGCCATGGGAGCGACGAACAGGCGATTGGCAGGCGTGAAAGGGCCGATCTGCATGGCGGGGGAGTGCTGGAGGAGGATCACCTGCGCCAAGCAGGCGCGGGAGGCGGACCCGCGTGCGAGTGCGACGACAGGCCGAATAAGGAGGGCGGATTGTACTGCTGTTTTTTTAGGCAATCACCATGCTTTGCACAATGACCGCACGCAGCCCGCATGATGCTTCTTCATGGCTGCCGTCATCGCGGCATGCGGCCATGCGACATGACGGCAGGGCCTCCACCATCGGCTGGGCAAGACTTCTGCCCCATCCCGGGGCTGGACATCAGCGCCGCAAGGTCGACTGGCGCGACGACGCCCTGGAGACCGCCGTGCCACCGGCGCGCTGGCTGCCAGCGTCCGGCAGGCCCGCCAGTGCGGTCTCGCCATCGCCGCACGCGGGATCATCCTCGTCCGGAATCCACAGTGCGACGTCCTTGAGGCCCTGGTTGACCATGCCCAGGCGCTCGGCGGCCGCGCGGCTCAAGTCGATGATGCGATGGCCGGAATACGGGCCGCGGTCGTTGATGCGCACCAGCACCTCACGCCCGGTCAGCAGGCCGCGCACGCACACCTCGGTGCCGAACGGCAGGCTGCGGTGCGCCGCCGTCAGCGCATTCATGTTGTAGCGCTCGCCATTGGCCGTGCTCCGGCCATGGAAGCGGTCGCCATACCAGGAAGCCGTGCCGGTCTGGTACAGGTCCTTGACGGTCTCGTCGATGCGGCGCTCCCATTCCCGGAATCCCGGTATCAATCGGGCGTTGATCGAGGCCTCGCTGGCGCGCAGGCCAAGCGAACCCGTCAGTTGCGCACGCGGTGTCAGCAGCTCATAGACGTCCGGGGCAGTGGCGACGCCCAGGATTTCCATCACGTCCCAGCGCTCGTCCTCCAGAGCCTGGCGCTGTTGCAGGCCGGTACACGACGCCAGCAGCAGTGACAGAGCCACCGCGAGCGCGATCCGCCAGCGATGCAGCCGCTCAGCCATGGGGCCCGAGTCCCAGGCGGCGAGCGATTTCCCGCACCGGCTCGCTCTGGTTCATGGTGTAGAAGTGCAGGCTGGGCACGCCCTGGGCGATCAGCCGCTCGCACAAGGCCGTCACCACATCCAGCCCGAAGGCGCGGATGGATTCCACGTCATCGCCATAGCCGCGCAGGCGCAGGCGCAGCCAGCGCGGCACCTCCGCGCCACAGGCATCGGAAAAGCGCAGCAACTGGCTGGCACCGAGGATCGGCATGATGCCCGGGACGATGGGCGCCTCGATGCCCATGGCACGCACCTCGTCGACAAAGCGGAAGTAGGCATCCGCGTTGAAAAAATACTGGGTGATGGCGGAGTTGGCACCGGCCCGCACCTTGGTCGCGAAAGCCTGCAGATCCTGCTCGGGCGAATGGGCCTGCGGATGCATCTCCGGGTAGGCTGCCACCTCGATGTGGAAGGCATCGCCGGTCTCCGCCCGGATGAAGGCCACCAGATCGCTGGCGTAATGGAAATCGCCGCCCATGCCATAACCGCTGGGCAGGTCGCCGCGCAACGCCACCAGACGCTTGACCCCCATGCCTCGCAGCTGCTGCAGCTCGGCACGCACTTTCTCGCGCGTGGCACCGATGCAGGAAAAGTGCGAGGCGGCCGGGATGCCCTCGGCCTGGATCTCGGCCACGGTGGCAAAGGTGCCGGCCTGCGTGGAGCCGCCCGCGCCATAGGTCACCGAGCAGAATTCCGGCTGCAGGGCATAGAGCGCCTGCCGCACGCCCTTGAGCTTGGCGGCGCCCGCCTCGGTCTTGGGTGGAAAGAATTCCAGACTGACCGGCAGTGGGCTGCCGTGCTTGTTGTGTTGCGTGTGATTCACCACAGCGTCCTCTGTCAAAAAATACACGGCAGTCGGCCATGCCGGCCATCGGGCCGCCACGGAACGGGCTTCCGCATCGAATCGCCATCCAACCGCCGGCCGCAACCGAATCGCAGCCCGATTGGCGCGAGCAGTTCACGCGCGTGCGCGCACCGCCCACATGAAAAACTCCCGATTGCCATCGCCTCCGGTGATGGGGCTGGGGAGCCATTGGCGCACCTGCAGATCCAGCGGCAAGCAGGCGGCGCGGATGCGCGCCTCGACCTCGGCGTAGAGCCGCTCGTCGCGCACCACTCCGCCCTTGCCCAGTTGCTGCGGCTGCAGCTCGAACTGGGGCTTGACCAGCATCAGCAACTGGGTGTCACCATCCATGCACGCCGCCAGCGCCGGCAACACCAGCGCCAGCGAGATGAAGGAGAGATCCCCGGTAATCAGCGCAAAGCCAGCACCCGCTGGATCGACCTGCGCGCGCTGCAGTTCCCGTGCGTTGCACTTCTCCAGACTTGTTACGCGCACATCGCCAGCCAGGCGCGGGTGCAGCTGGCCATGGCCCACGTCCACCCCCACCACCGCGGCAGCGCCGCGTTGCAGCAGGCAATCGGTGAAGCCACCGGTGGACTGGCCGACGTCCAGACAACGCCAGCCGCGCACCACAAGACCACAGGCATCGAGCGCGCCTTCGAGCTTGAGGCCGCCGCGCGAGACGTAGCGCGCCTCCGCATCGTCGAGCAACTGCAATTCGGCCGCCAGAGGCAGTTCATCGCCGTTCTTGCGCACCGGCTGCCAGGCACCGCCCGCCAGCCGCCACTGCGCGCCGGCGGCAATCAGCCGCTGCGCCTGCGAACGGGTCCGGGCCAGCCCGGCCTGCACCAGCAACTGATCGGCTCGCATTTGCCCGGACAGCCCTTCAGCCCCGGTGTCAGCCGCGTGCGAACACGCTGGTCAGCAGCCAGATGATGAGCCCGTAGAGCACACCACCGAAGACACCGGACCAGAAGCCCTCGACCCGGAAGCTCTGCGTGACGCTGCCGGCCAGCCAGAACAGCAGACCGTTGAGGACCACGTAAAAGAGTCCCAGCGTCAGCACCGTCAGCGGAAAGGTCATGACCACCAGCACGGGGCGCAGCAGCGCATTGATGAGGCCCAGCACGACCGCGGCCAGCAACGCCGCCTTGAAGTTCTCGACATGCACGGAGGGCATGACATAGGCCACGCCCATCAGGGCCAGCGCACTGAGGATCCAGGTGAGTAGCAGATTGAAGATCATCGACGGCTCCTTCCAGCCATTTGCAGCGCACCCGCGCCGCTGCGGAGTGCAGACGCTGCGGCGCTGCCTTCGGCAGGGACTCGCAGCAACAGGTTCGGCCCGATCATAGCGCCGCCCGCTGCCGCCTGCCAGGCGGGGCAGCCGGCACGCACCAGCAGCGATCGATCAGTAGCGATAGGTATCGGGCTTGTAGGGCCCTTGCTTGCTGACGCCGATGTAGGCCGCCTGCGCGTCGCTGAGCACCGTCAGCTCGGCCCCCAGCTTGGAGAGCTGCAGGCGCGCGACGTGCTCGTCCAGGTGCTTGGGCAGCACGTAGACCTTGCCGGCTTCATACGCATCCGGCTTGGTGAACAGCTCGATCTGCGCCAGCGTCTGGTTGGCGAAGGAAGAGGACATCACATAGCTCGGGTGGCCGGTGGCGCAGCCCAGGTTCACCAGGCGCCCCTTGGCCAGCAGCGTGATGCGGCGGCCCGAGGGGAAGATCACGTGATCGACCTGCGGCTTGATCTCTTCCCACTGGTACTGCTCCAGCGAAGCCACATCGATCTCGTTGTCGAAGTGGCCGATGTTGCAGACGATGGCCTCGTTCTTCATCTCCACCATGTGCTCATGGCGGATCACGTCCTTGTTGCCGGTGGTGGTGACGAAGATGTCGGCCTTGTCGGCGGCGTACTCCATGGTCACGACGCGGTAGCCCTCCATGGCCGCCTGCAGCGCGCAAATCGGGTCGATTTCGGTCACCCAGACCTGGGCGCGCAGTGCCGCCAGCGCCTGGGCGCAGCCCTTGCCCACGTCACCATAGCCGGCCACCACGGCGATCTTGCCGGCAACCATCACGTCGGTGGCGCGCTTGATGCCGTCGACCAGCGACTCGCGGCAGCCATACAGGTTGTCGAACTTGCTCTTGGTGACCGAGTCGTTGACGTTGATGGCGCGGAACAGCAGCTCGCCCCTGGCCGACATTTCATTCAAGCGGTGCACGCCGGTGGTGGTCTCCTCGGTCACGCCGATGATCTCGGCGCCCTTGCGGCTGTACCAGGTGGCGTCCTCGGCCAGCCTGGCCTTGATGGCGGCGAACAGCACGCGCTCTTCCTCGCTGGCCGGGCTGACCAGCACGCTGGCATCGGTCTCGGCGCGGCGGCCCAGGTGCATCAGCAGTGTGGCGTCGCCGCCATCGTCGAGGATCATGTTCGGGCCTTCGCCCGGCGTGCCTTTGGCGCCGAACTCGAAGATGCGGTGGGTGTAGTCCCAGTAGTCGGCCAGCGATTCGCCCTTGACGGCGAACACCGGCGTGCCCTGGCCGCCATTGGCGCCGTTGAGGGCGATGGCGGCGGCGGCATGGTCCTGCGTCGAGAAGATATTGCACGAGGCCCAGCGCACCGTGGCGCCCAGTGCCTGGAGCGTCTCGATCAGCACGGCGGTCTGGATCGTCATGTGCAGGCTGCCGGTGATGCGCGCCCCCTTGAGCGGCTGGGCTGCGGCGTATTCGTCGCGAATGGCCATCAGGCCGGGCATTTCCGTCTCGGCAATGCGGATTTCCTTGCGGCCCCAGCCAGCGAGGGCGGGGTCGGCGATCACGCTCTGGTGCGCCAAGGGCAGATCGGTGTGGGCGTTCATGGAACTCTCCAATTCAATTCAGCAGTTGGAACAAGCCGCCGGCAGGAGAGGGGTTGCGCTGAGGATGGAATGCCACGCCCTCCGGCCCGTGCCGCGGATGAGCGTCGTTGCGAATGATGAAGGGGACAAACGCCCAGCCATGGCAGCATGGGGCCTGCGCCGGTTCTCGAGCCTCACACCGGGGCAGTGGGCCCATCTGGCCACGCCGGTGCTGCAACGCTCCTCGAAAACGGAGGCCGATTATAAGGCAAGGGCGTGCGGCAGGTGTCAGCGGCCCCTGCCCTGCGTTCAGCCCAGCGCACGCTCGATCGCGGCGGCCAGCCGCTCGGGCCGGGTCGCCGGCGCGAAGCGCCGCAGCACCTGGCCGTCGCGCCCCACCAGGAACTTGGTGAAATTCCACTTGATGCGCCGCGTGCCCAGGACGCCCGGCGCCTGCGCGGTCAGCCACGCGAACAGCGGGCTGGCATCGCTGCCCTGCACGTCGACCTTGGCCATCATCGGAAAGTCCACGCCGTAGTTGCGCTCGCAGAACTGTGCGATCTCGCCGTTGGCGCCCGGATCCTGGCCACCGAACTGGTTGCACGGAAAACCCAGCACCACCAGCCCCCGCTCGCGATACTGGCGCCACAGGCCTTCCAGGCCGCCAAGCTGCGGCGTGAAGCCACAGGCGCTGGCGGTGTTGACGATCAGCAGGACCTGACCCTGGTACTGCCGCAGCGCCAGCGGCGTGCCGTCGATGGCGGTGACGGTGAAATCGAAGACGGTGGTCGGCGGCATGGCGCAGCTCCGGTCAAAGACGGCGAAATGGAATCGATGTGGCGCACATCATGCCGCAACGGCAGCGTGGTCGCGCGCGCAAGGGGTATAGTCCTTGGCCTCCCTATGCAACATCTTCTCAATCTGCTTGCCGCCATCGCCCTGCTGGTCTGGGGCACGCATCTGGTGCGTGCCGGCATCCTGCAGGTGTTTGGCGCCAACCTGCGCCAGATCATCTCGCACGGCGTGCGCACGCGCCTGACGGCCATGCTCTCTGGCCTGGGCGTGACGGCGCTGGTGCAGTCGAGCACGGCCACCGCGCTGATCGTTTCCTCCTTCGTCGGCAAGGGGCTGATGGGCCTGAGTGCGGCGCTGGCGGTGATGCTGGGCGCCGACATCGGCACCAGCGTGATGGCGGTGGTGTTCTCGCTGGACCTGTCGTGGCTCTCGCCGCTGCTGATCTTCCTGGGCGTGGTGCTGTTCATCTCGCGCCAGGACAGCAATGCCGGCCGGTTCGGACGCACCATGATCGGCCTGGGGCTGATGCTGCTGTCGCTGCGGCTGATCACCGAGACCACCACCACGCTGACGCAGTCGGAGGTGATCCGCAGCCTGCTCGAGGCCCTCAGCAGCGACCTGATGCTGGAGATCACGCTGGGCGCGGCGCTGGCCGTGCTCTCCTACAGCAGCCTGGCGACCGTGCTGCTGACGGCCACGCTGGCGGGCTCGGGCGGCATTCCGCTCGAAGTGGCGCTGGGGCTGGTGGTGGGCGCCAACCTGGGCAGCGGCATCCTGGCGGTGCTCACCACGCTCAAGTCCAGCATCGCCACGCGCCAAGTGCCACTGGGCAACCTCGTTTTCAAGCTCATCGGGGTGTGCCTGATGGCGCCGCTGATCGGCGTCTGGCTGCAATACGCGGTGCCGCACATCGACGATCGCATCGCTCAGGTGGTGCTGTTCCACCTGGCCTTCAACCTCGCCACCGTGCTGGTCTGCATCGGCCTGTGCGGCTCGGTGGCGCGCCTGGTCCAGCGCCTGCTGCCCGATGAGGAGAGTACCGAGTCGCCGCTGCTGCGTCCGCTGCACCTGGACGCCTCGGCACTGGCCACGCCGTCGCTGGCGATCTCCGCGGCCGCGCGCGAGGCCCTGCACCAGGCCGACGTGGTCGAGACCATGCTGCGCGGTCTGCTGGCCGTCATCCAGAACAACGACCAGCGCCTCGCGCACGAATTGCAGGAACTCGATGACACCGTCGACAGCCTGCACTCGGCCATCAAGTACTACATGACACGCATCTCCCGCGCCGAGCTTGATGCCGACGAAAGCAAGCGCTGGACCGACATCATGGACTTCACCATCAACATGGAGCAGATCGCCGACGTCATCGAGCGCGTGCTGCAGGATGTGGAGGACAAGAAGATCCGCCGGGGCCTGCAATTCTCCGAGGCCGGCATGCAGGAAATCCGCGCCATGCATACCATGCTGGTGGCCAACATGCAGCTGGCCATGAGCGTGTTCCTCAACGGCAATGTGCGCGACGCGCGACGGCTGCTCGAGGAGAAGGCGCGTTTTCGCGATCTCGAACGCCAATACGCCGCCTCGCACCTGCAGCGCCTCTCCAACCAGACCCCGCGCAGCATGGAAACCAGCTCGCTGCACATCGACCTCATCAGCGACCTGCGCCGCGTCAACTCGATGCTGTGCGCCGTCGCCTACCCGGTGCTTGAGCCCACCGGGGTGCTGGCGCCGACGCGGCTGCGCAAGAAGAAAGTGGCCGAACGCAAGGCCGCCAGCGCAGCCGAGACGCGGGCGGGCAGCGGCCTGCCGGCTGCGCCCGATGCCGCCTTGCCGCCGGCGGCTTCTGGTGACGCACCGCCAACCGCCGCACCCAGGACAAGCGAATCGGCCGATGCACCACCACCTGCTCCGAAAGCAGAGGGAGGCAACGGGGCGCGCTGACTCCCCATGTACCGCCACGGCACCGCACGGCACGCGGACCAAGGGAAAAACCGCGTCAGCCCGCCGGGGATGCCTGCGCATCCTGCTGCAGGCGCAGACGCTCGAACTTCTGCCAGAGCGTCTCGCGGCTCTCGACATGCTGCGGGTTGACCGGAATGCAGGCCACCGGGCAGATCTCCACGCACTGGGGCGTGTCGAAATGTCCGACGCACTCGGTGCACTTGCCCGGCTCGATCTGGTAGTACAGCTCGCCCATCGAAATCGCATCATTGGGGCATTCGGGCTCGCACACATCACAGTTGATGCATTCGTCCGTGATCATCAATGCCATGCTGTCACCTTGCCTGCTCGTCGGATCATGCGCCGATCTTCATCGGGAAACGGGGATTCTGGAAAAACGGGTTTTAAACGGGGTCTTGCCCGGGCACACCATGGCGCCGGAGAGGCCCCAAGCATACGCGCTGCGACCAGTCCTGCCACCGCGCATGGGTTTTGTGGTGCAAGCCATCGACAGCGGCTCACAAGCGCTGCGGCACATCATCAAGGTACAGACCATACCCGGCTGCGCAGGCCACATCAAGGCCCGGCATGTCGTCCCTCGCCGGCAGCCCGCTGCAGACTGCGCACGAAACCGAAACGCCCCGGCAGATCGGCCCAGCGCGCCGGCAGGGGCTGCCAGGCGGGCTGCCGCTCCAGCGCATTGGCGAAGAACAGCATGTCCATGCTGTGCACCAGTCCCAGGCCGCGCTGGGTCTCCATATAGATGCGGCCCGCCTCGTCCTCATGGCAGCCCTGGCACTGCACCGGCAGACCGGTGTGGGTGCTGACCTCCCCGGCCTCATCGACGCGCAACACCCAGGGCGCCGATTCCAGTTCGACATAGACGCGCTGCGGGCCGTTCTGGAAATACCAGCAGCCATCGGCATCACAGGCATAGTTGCGCCCGATGAAGGCGACCAGGCCCTCGTGCTGCAGCTCGGCACCTTTGCTTTGCGGGAACGGCCCGCGCTGCTGCGTGGCATCGTCGCGCATGAACCAGTGCCCACGCGCATCGAGCCCCAGCCAGCCGCGGCAGGCCGGCACGTTCGGCCACTTGGCCATGGCTTGCTTGACGATGTCATCCATGCCCGCATTGTGCCGCAGACGCCTGCCATGCGGGCATGTCGTGATCGTCCGGGGCCGTGCACCGGCAGTACCGGCACAGTACCGCCAGCACTGGCAGCACCAAAACGCGGCCACCGTCTCTGCGGTACATTGGCCATCCAAACCATCTCCACAGCAAGCCCATGTCCTCCTCCACCTGGATCGAACGCAAGCGCCAGAGCGACGAACCCTATGTCGGTGCCGATTTCAATTCCGGTGCCCCCGACGCCCAGTACCAGCGCGACCGCGCCCGCATCATCCACAGCGCCGCGTTCCGGCGCCTGCAGTCGAAAACCCAGGTACTCAAGCCCGGCGAGAGCGATTTCTACCGCACCCGCCTGACCCACTCGCTGGAAGTCGCGCAACTGGGTTCCGGCATCTGCGCGCAGTTGGCGGCAACGCAACCGGCCGAGTACAGGGCCTGCATTCCCTCGCCGATGCTGATCGAGGCCATCTGCCTGGCCCACGATCTGGGCCACCCGCCCTTCGGCCATGGCGGCGAGGGCGCGCTCAATACCTTCATGAAGGACCATGGCGGCTTCGAGGGCAACGGCCAGACGCTGCGCATCGCCACCCGGCTGGGCGAATACTCCGAAGCGCATGGGCTGGACCTGACGCGCCGCACCCTGCTGGGCCTGCTCAAGTACCCCGCGCCGCACCACCGCGTGGCGCATTACCCGCAGCCGGATGCGGGCTGGCAGGCGCCCGCGCCAGGCAGCGGTATTCCCCGGCAGGCCTGCAAGCCGCCCAAGTGCATCCACGACGACGAAGCCGATGTGCTGGCCTGGATCCTGGCGCCGTTCTCTTCGGGGGACCGGCAGCGCTTCACCGCCATCGACGCCCCGGCGACGCCAGGCCGCCATGCCCGCACCCGCCACAAGGCTTTCGATACGTCCATCATGGAACTGGCCGACGACATCGCCTACGGCGTGCACGACCTGGAGGACGCCATCGCGCTGCGCCTGGTCACCGCCGCGCAGTGGCAGGCCAACGTGGTTGCACGTGCCGACGCCCTGCGCTGGGACACGCCCGAGCAGGCGCAGCAGTTCGGCGAATTGCTGACGTTTGCCAGCGCCCAGCTCTTTGGGGATGGCGAGAAGCCGCGCAAGCACGCCATCAGCAGGATCGTGGGCTTTCTGGTGCGGCATATCCGCATCGAACCCCAGCACCGCTTCGAGGCACCGCTGCTGGACCTGCAGGCCGTCATGGCACCGGGCGTGCAGGGCTTTCTGGCGCTGCTCAAGGATTTCGTGATGCAGTACGTGATCCTGCGGCAGCAAGTGCAGGAACTGGAATACAAAGGCCAGCACATGCTTATGCGCCTCTTCGAGGTGCTGCTGGAGAATCCCCGCCGGCTGCTGCCGCTTGACTGCCAGCAACTGCTGGAACAGGGCGCAGCGCTGGAGCGCACGGTCTGCGACCACCTCGCCAGCATGACGGACCGCGAGGCCACGCTCGGCTATGGCCGCCTGTTCATGCCCGGCATCGGCGCCTTTCCGGCCCACTGAGCTGCACTCTGGATGCACGGCAGCGGATGGTGTCGGCTTGCGTCAAAATAGGCGTCCGCCGCCCAAAGACAGCAGGAGCAGGACGGCGCCGTGACCGGCGCCGCCCACCGGGCCAGTTCGCGGCTCGTTCTACCCACATGCATTGTTCTTTATAACCATTTGGTTATACATGCGTGAGTATTCATTCGTTTGAAATCCGACGCGCCAAGGCTACAGTAGCGCCCTCAACAGCGGAAGATGCCACCTTTGGCCCTGCGCCCCGGTGCGACAGGACGGCCAAGGCCCAGAGATAACAGAATCCCCATGTACCAATACACCGATTTCGACCAGGATTTCGTGCGCAAGCGCTCGGAGCAGTTCCGCGACCAGCTCGAGCGCTGGCAGACCGGCAAGATCAGCGAGGACGAGTTCCGCCCGCTGCGCCTGCAGAACGGCTGGTACGTGCAGCGCTACGCGCCGATGTTGCGCGTGGCCGTGCCCTATGGCGAGATCTCCGCGCCCCAGTTGCGCGTGCTGGCCCGGATCGCGCGCGAGTACGACGAGCCCGAGGCCGAGGCCTACCGCCAGGCGCTGGATATCCAGGGCGCCATGGGCACCACTTACCTGCCCACGCACTACGCCCACTTCACCACCCGCACCAATGTGCAGTTCAACTGGATTCCGCTGTCCAAAGCCGCCGATGTGATGGACCTGCTGGCATCCGTCAGCATGCACGGCATCCAGACCAGCGGCAACTGCATCCGCAACACCACCACCGACGCGCTGGCCGGCGTGGCGATCGACGAGATCATCGATCCACGCCCGTATGCCGAGATACTGCGCCAGTGGACCACGCTGCACCCGGAGTTCGCCTTCCTGCCGCGCAAGTTCAAGATCGCCATCAGCGGTGCCCAGGAAGACCGCGCCGCCACCGGCTGGCATGACGTGGGCCTGCACCTGGTCAGGAACGAGGCCGGCGAGATCGGCTTCAAGGTCTTCGTCGGCGGCGGCATGGGCCGCACGCCGGTGATCGGCACGCCGATCCGCGAGTTCCTACCGTGGAACCAGATCATGAACTACATCGAGGCCATCGTGCGCGTCTACAACGAGCATGGCCGGCGCGACAACAAGTACAAGGCGCGCATCAAGATTCTGGTCAAGGCCGAGGGCCAGAAGTACATCGACGACGTGGAAGAGGAATTCCGCCAGATCGTCGAAGTCGACGGCGGCCCGCACACCGTGCCCGATGCCGAGCTGGAGCGCGTCAAGGCCTGCTTCACCGATCCCGACCTGAGCCACTACCCGGCTTTGAACGGTGCGGACGCCGAGCAGCTGCTGGCGCAACAGGCTGCGGCCGAACCCACCTTCGCCCGCTGGCTGGGGCGCAACGTGCACCCGCACCGCATCCCGGCACTGCGTGCCGTGACGCTGTCGTTCAAGCGCGTCGGCCAGGCACCGGGCGACGCCTCGGCCGACCAGCTCGACGCGCTGGCCGATCTGGTCGACCAGTTCTCGGCCGGCGAGGCACGCGTCACGCACGACCAGAACGTCGTGCTGCCCTGGGTGCATGCCTCGCAACTGCACGCGCTGTGGGAAAGAGCCAAGCAACTGGGCCTGGCCAGCACCAACGTCGACCTGCTGACCGACATGATCGCCTGCCCCGGTGGTGACCTGTGCGCGCTGGCCAATGCCCGCTCGCTGCCGATCGCCGCGACCATCACCGAGCGCTACCAGGACCTCGACGAGCTCGACGACATCGGCGACATCGACCTGCACATCAGCGGCTGCATCAACTCCTGCGGCCACCACCACACCGGCAACATCGGCATCCTCGGCGTCGACAAGGACGGCAAGGAGTGGTACCAGATCACCGTCGGTGGCTCGGACGGCTCGACCCTCTCGGGTCCGGCGCAGGCCGGCAAGGTGATCGGCCCGTCGTTCTCGGCGGGTGAGGTGCCGGACGTCATCGAGGCCTTGCTGACCACCTACCGCGATCTGCGCGAGCGTGGCGAGCACTTCATCGACACCGTGCGCCGCGTGGGCATCGACCCGTTCAAGAAAGCCGGTGCCGCCGCGCGCCACCCGGCGCCCGAGGCCGAGACCGCAGAAGCGGAAGGCTGAAGGCCAAAAGACCGCCCCCTTGCCCCACCGAATCGAACCCGTCATGAGTTTCCACGTTCTCACCCACGACCAGCACCAGCCGCCCGCCGAGGGCGATACCAGCATCCTGGCGCTGCCCAATGACGCCGACGCGCTGACCGTGCCGCTCGACGGCGTCACCCGCATCGACCTGGATTTCCCCGCTTTCACCGATGGCCGAGCCTTCAGCCAAGCCTACCTGCTGCGCCGCCGCCGCCGCTTCACCGGCGACATCCGCGCCACCGGCGACGTGCTGATCGACCAATTGCTGCAAATGCAGCGCAGCGGCTTCTCCACCGCCGTGCTCAAGGAAGGTGTGGACCCGGCCGATGCCCAGCGTCAGCTCGACCGCTTTGCGCACGGTTTCTACCAAGCCGATGCGATCCATGCCAAGCCGCACTTCGCCGAGCGCGCAGGCGCCTGAGACGTCCGAGAAGCCCCAGGCCCGAGAAGAAAGAAGAAGCCGCCCATGAACACCGTTGCCGAAGCCCCGCTGCTGAACCAGCTCTCCAACACCCACCTTGATGCGCTGGAGGAAGAGACCATCTTCATCCTGCGCGAAGTCGCTGCCAGCTTCGAGCGGCCCACGCTGCTGTTCTCCGGCGGCAAGGACTCGCTGGTCATGCTCAAGTGCGCCGAGAAGGCTTTCGGAGGCAAAAGCAGCCCATCCAGTAGCGGCCGCATTCCCTACCCGCTGCTGATGATCGACACCGGCCACAACTTCCCCGAAGTCACCGAGTTCCGCGACCGCCGCGCCAGGGAGCTGGGCGCCGAGCTGATCGTGCGCAGCGTCGAGGACTCGATGGCGCGCGGCACCGTGCGCCTGGCGCACCCTGGTGAAAGCCGCAACGCCCACCAGTCGGTCACGCTGCTCGAAGCCATCGAGGAATTCCGCTTCGACGCGCTGATCGGCGGCGCCCGCCGCGACGAGGAGAAGGCCCGCGCCAAGGAGCGCATCTTCAGCCACCGCGACAGCTTCGGCCAGTGGCAGCCCAAGGCGCAGCGCCCGGAATTGTGGACGCTCTTCAACACCCGCCTGGCGCCAGGCGAGCACTTCCGCGTGTTCCCCATCAGCAACTGGACCGAGCTGGACGTGTGGCAATACATCGACCGCGAGGCCATCGAACTGCCCAGCCTCTACTACGCGCACCGCCGCCCGGTGGTCGAGCGCAAGGGCCTGCTGGTGCCCGTCACGCCACTGACGCCGCCGCAGACGGGCGAGGCCGTGGTCGAACGCGAGGTGCGCTTTCGCACTGTCGGCGACATCACCTGCACCTGCCCGGTGGCCAGCAGCGCCGCCAGTGCCGCCGACATCGTCGCCGAGACCCTCACCGTCAGCGTCAGCGAGCGCGGTGCCACCCGCATGGACGACAAGACCTCCGACGCCTCGATGGAAAAGCGCAAGCGGGATGGGTATTTCTGAACCAGCACTGCGGCACACGCGGCAATCCGCGCCCCGAACACTCAACGAATGACATGAGCACTGACCAACCAAAAGCCGCTTTGCGCTTCATCACCTGCGGCAGCGTCGATGATGGCAAGAGCACCCTGATCGGCCGCCTGCTGGTGGACAGCAAGAGCGTGCTGCAGGACCAGCTCGCCGGCATCACGCGCCACAGCGCAGCGAGCAAGGAAGAGATCGACCTCGCGCAACTCACTGACGGCCTGGCCGCCGAACGCGAACAAGGCATCACCATCGACGTCGCCTGGCGCTACTTCTCGACCGCCGCGCGCAAGTTCATCATCGGCGACGCCCCCGGTCACGAGCAGTACACCCGCAACATGGTCACCGCCGCCAGCAACGCCGATGCCGCGGTGGTGCTGATCGATGCCACCAAGCTCGACTGGCAGAACCCCGCGCTGCAGCTGCTGCCGCAAACCAAGCGCCACAGCCTGCTCGCACACCTGCTGCGCGTGCCCTCGCTGATCTTTGCCGTCAACAAGCTCGATGCCGTGGCCGATCCGGCCCAGGCCTTCGCCAACATCCGTGCGGCCTTGCAACGCTTCACTGATGCGGAGGGGCTGCAACCCACCGCCATCGTGCCGATCTCGGCGCTCAAGGGCTACAACGTGGTCGACACCGAGCCTGGCTTTGCCGGCTACGATGGCCCGGCCCTGCTGCCGCTGCTCGAGGCGCTGCCCACCACGCCGGCCGACACCACGCTGCCGCTGGCACTGCCGGTGCAATGGGTGGAGAAGTTCTCCTCGTCCGCCGACACCAGCAAAAGCCGCCGCATCTTCTGGGGGCGCGTCGCCACTGGCCGGCTGCAGGCCGGCCAGGAAGTGCGCGTCTTCCCGAGCGGCCAGGCCGCCCGCGTCGTCGAGGTGCTGGACCATGCCCGCCAGCCCGTCGGCGCCACCGGCCTGCATGCCGGCACGAGTGCCGGCGTAGCGCTCGACCGCGAGCTCGACATCTCGCGCGGCGACTGGCTGCTGGCCGCCGAGGCACCTGCGGCCACGACCGGCGCCGACGATGACTTCGACGATTTCGACACCCTGGCCGCACCGGCACACGCCTGGCCGGGCCGGCGCGAGATCACTGCCACCATCGCCTGGATGGACGACGAGCCAGCCGCCCTCGGCCGCGTCTATTGGGCTCTGCACGGCCATCGCTGGGTCAAGGCCAAGATCCGCCGCATCGTGCAACGCCTGAACATCCACACGCTCGAACGCGAGGCTGCCGAGACGCTGGAGCCCAATGCGCTGGGAACTGTCGAACTGGTACTGCAAGAGGCCATCCCGGCAGCGCCTTTCGGCCAGTCGCGCTCGCTCGGTGCGCTGATTCTGGTGGACACGGCCAGCCACAAGACGGCCGCCGCGGTGCTGGTGAACCACTGAAACAAGGAGCATGCCGGGCACACTGACGCTCCCGATGCCGCATGGATGCACCGATTCGCGCACCGGTTCAAGCAGCGATTGATGCACCAAGTCCACACCAGCCGTCGGACGCCTTGTCCAAACTGGTGCCGGAAATGCGCCGCAGGACTAAAATCCGGGTTTCCCCCACGCTCCAACACAACCATAGATCGATTGCCCAGCCATGACACACGTCGTCACTGAAAACTGTATCAAGTGCAAATACACGGATTGCGTCGATGTGTGTCCGGTGGACTGCTTCAAGGAAGGGCCGAACTTCCTGATCATCGACCCGGATGAATGCATCGACTGCGCCGTCTGCGTGCCCGAGTGCCCGGCCGAAGCCATCTTCGCCGAGGAAGACGTGCCTGCCGATCAGCAGCAATTCATCCAGATCAATGCCGAGCTGTGCGAGAGCAAGAACTACAAGACGCTGACCAAGAAGAAGGCCTCGCTGCCCGATGCCGATGACTGGAACGGCACGCCCGACAAGCTGCAATACCTGGAGCGCTGAGGCAGGCTGAACACCAGGCCCGACCCCATCAGGATCGCCCCAGCCATGCACTCCGAGGCCGCGCCCATCTCCGTCCCGCTGGAGACCGAGGTCGTCGTCATCGGCGCCGGACCGGCCGGGCTGTTCCAGCTGTTCCAGCTCGGGCTGCAGGGCCTGGCCTGTCACGCCATCGAAGCTTTGCCGCATCCTGGCGGCCAGTGCGCCGAACTCTACCCCCACAAGCCGATTTACGACATCCCGGCACTGCCCGCCTGTTCGGGCGCCGAACTGGCCGAGCGCCTGCATGCACAGCTGGCGCCGTTTGCCATCGATTGGCACTGGGGTCAGCAGGTCACGGGGCTGCGCGACCAGCCCGACGGGCGCCTGCTGGTCGAGACGGCCCAGGGCCTGCGCATCACCGCGCAGGCCGTCGTGCTGGCGCTTGGTGCCGGCGCCTTTGTGCCACGCAAACCACGGCTGGAGGGCCTGGAGGCGCTGCTGGCCAGCGGCCATCAGGTGTTTCTGCAATCGCATGACCGTCTGGCCCCCGTAGCCGGGGCACGCGTGCTCATCCACGGCGGCGACGAGACGGCCGTCGCCAAGGCCCTGACGCTGGCGGCCCTGCCGGCCGAACAGGCCCCCCAGAGCATCGGGCTGCTGCACCGCCGCGATGTGTTCAAGGCCGATGCCCGGTCACTGCAAACCCTGCAGGCGCTGCGCGCGCAAGGCCGCATCCGTGTGCACATCGGCCAGCCCGAGGCGCTGCTCACCAGCGCCGATGCCACACCGGATGGCCGGACGCGCCTGCAGGCTCTGCAAATCCTCGATGCCGAAGGCAACACGCAGGAACTGCCGATCGACGTGCTGCTGGTCTACCAGGGTATCTCACCCAAGCTCGGCGAGGCACTCGACTGGGGACTGGCGCAGCAGAACAAGTACTTCATCGTCGATCCCGCCACGCAGCGCAGCAGCCGCACCGGCGTCTATGCGATCGGCGACATTGCCCACTACCCCGGCAAGCGCAAGCTGATCGCCAGTGCCTTTCACGAGGCCATCATGGCCGGCTTTGCCCTGGCCGAACAACTGCGCGGCCAGCCCGTGCTGCTGCAGTACACCACCACCAGTACGCAGTTGCTCGAGCGCCTGGGCAAGCCCGCCGCAGCACGCGACTGAGCGCCAGGCATCGAGCTCCGAGGGCTTGAGCGGGCGGGCGGCATGCCGGCTGACCGACAGGTGTCAGACAGCCGGCCGCCCATCCATCAACCCGCCAGTGCCGCCTTGACCGCCGCCGAGACCTCACCCATGTCGGCCTTGCCAGCCAGTGCCTTCTTGGCCGCGCCCATCACCTTGCCCATGTCGCCAGGGCCGCTGGCACCCACCTCGGCAACGATGGAGGCGACTGCTGCGGCAATCTCGGCCGCGGCCATGCGCGCCGGCAGATAGGCGCGCAGCACTTCCAGCTCGGCCTGTTCCTGGTCGACCAGATCCTGGCGGCCGGCCTGCTCGAAGGCGGCAATCGAATCCTTGCGCTGCTTGACCAGCTTGTCGATGAGCGCGACCACGGCGGCATCGTCGAGTTCGATCCGCTCATCAACCTCACGCTGCTTGATCGCCGCCTGCAACAGGCGGATCGTACCCAGGCGCTGAGCCTCCTTGGCGCGCATGGCGTTCTTCATGTCTTCGGTGATACGGGATTTGAGTGTGCTCATGGTTGAAATACTCCAGGAAAAGGCCGGTGCCTCGACGTCCCGGCCGCAGACCCGTCGCCAATGCTCGCGGGCGGGTCACAAAAACAAAAAACCGCGCAAGGCGTCCCTGGCGCGGTTGTCGGCAAGCTGCCTGACTTGTCCCTGGCTGGCATGCGCCAGCCGGTCATCAGTACATGCGCTTGGGCAGCTGCTGGCTGCGCACGCGCTTGTAATGGCGCTTGACCGCAGCAGCCTTCTTGCGCTTGCGCTCGGCAGTCGGCTTTTCGTAGAACTCGCGGGCGCGCAGCTCATTGAGCAGGCCCAGCTTCTCGATGGTGCGCTTGAAGCGGCGCAGTGCGATTTCGTACGGCTCGTTTTCTTTTACACGGATGGTAGTCATTCAAAAAAACATGTCTTGTGCCAAGCCAGCGTGTGCAGGGAGATCAGACCCGCAAGCGGCCCGGCGGTTTCGCCCCATTTATCGAAACTAGTATTGGCCAATGGGGCAATTGCCAGCAAAGTCGGCCATTATAAGCATGGCATTGTGGAAAGTACAGCATCAAGCGCGCACGCCCTGCCAATTGGCATGCAGCCGCCGCCCCGCAGGCGGTCATTGTGGTCAACTCGCAGCAGTCGCTGCAACACGCTGCACCGCCAGCGCCTCTGCGCAGGCATGGGCGCTGGCCCAGGCCCACTGGAAGTTGTAGCCACCCAGCCAACCAGTCACGTCCACCACCTCGCCAATGAAATAAAGCCCCGGCTGCTGCGTGCATTCCATGCTTCTGGAAGACAGCGCGCGGGTATCGACCCCCCCTAGCGTGACTTCGGCCTTGGCATAGCCTTCGGTGCCGCTGGGCGTGAGCTGCCAGTGCTGGATGCGCTCGGCAAGGCGGGCCAATGCCTTGTCCGGCACCTGATCGATGGCGCGCTGCCAGAGCACGTCCTCGCCGGCCAGTGCCTGCGCCAGCCGCACCGGCAGGTGGTCGGCCAGCACATTGACGAGCAGTTTGCGGCTGGTCTGCTTGGCCTCCAGCAGCAGCGCCGGCACATCCTGCCCCGGCAGCAGGTCGATCACCAACGGCATGCCGGCCTGCCAATAGTTGGATATCTGCAGGATGGCCGGACCGGACAGTCCCCGGTGCGTGAACAGCAGGTCCTCGAGAAACGCCGTGCGCTGCCGCCCGGCACCGACACTGATTTCCACCGGCAGCGCCAGCCCGGCCAGCTCGACATAAGGCTGCCAGCTGGCCGCATCGAAGGTCAGCGGCACCAGGCCGGGGCGCTGTGCCACCAACGGCACGCCAAACTGGCGGGCAATGCGGTAGCCCAGGTCGGTCGCACCGATCTTGGGAATGGAAAGGCCTCCGGTCGCCACCACCAGACTGGACGCCCAGGCCGTGCCTTCGGACGTGCGCACCCCATAACCGCTCTGTGCCTGGTGCGTGACGGTGTCGATCTCCAGCACCGTGCAGGGGCGCCACGACTGAACGCCCGCAGCCGCACACTGCGCCTGTAGCCATTCGATGATGTCCTGCGCACGGTGGTCGCAGAACAATTGCCCCTTGTGCTTTTCGTGGTAAGCGATGCCCTGGCGCTCGATCAGATCCACGAAATGCTGGGGCGTGAAGCGGGAGAGCGCCGAGCGGCAGAAATTCGGGTTATCGCTGATGAAGTGGCGCTGCGGCGCGCGTGTATCCAGCTCGCGGTTGGTGAAGTTGCAGCGCCCGCCGCCGGAGATGCGGATTTTCTCGGCCAACCGGCGTGCATGGTCGATGAGCAGCACCCGGCATCCGGCCGCGCCAGCCTGGGCGGCACAGAACAGCCCCGCCGCGCCGGCGCCGAGGATGATGGCATCGAACCAGGCCGGATCACTCCCGCCTCGTTGGGTAGGCGCGCCGGCACCGCTGGCCTCAACCAAACTGGAATTGTCCTTGCCTGCTGGCGGCAGGGACATGGGATGATCCGGCAGATTCGGTAGATTCGGCGGATTCAGAAAGTTCGGTCGGGACGCTGGCATACCCGTATTGTTGCAGCATGGCACTGGCCCGGAGCACATCGCCGACGACGATGATGGAGGGGCTGCCGAGTCCATGCACCTGCATGTCGGTGCACAGCCGCTCCAGCGTGCTGATCAGCCGCTGCTGCGCCGGAAGCGAGGCCGACTGCACGACGGCCACTGGCGTCTGTGCCGGCAAGCCCTGCAACAAACCGGCCTGGATGCGCGCCGCGCACTTGACGCCCATGTAGATCACCAGCGTGAGTTGCGCGGCATGGGCGGTCTGGGCCAATTGCGCCCAGTCGATTTCGCGCTGGCCGGGCGCGGCGTGGCCGGTCACCATCACCACGCCATGCGCGTGCTCGCGGTGCGTCAGCGGCACGCCCAGTGCAGTGGCCGCCTGCAGACCCGAGGTGATGCCATTGATCACCTCCACCTCGATGCCGGCCGCCCGCAGGGCTTCGAGCTCCTCGCCGCTGCGGCCGAAGATCAGCGGATCACCGCCCTTGAGGCGCACTACCGTCTCGCCTGCCCGCGCCTGCTGCACCATCAGCTTCTCGATGAAGGCCTGCGGCGTGCTCTTGCAGCCGCCGCGCTTGCCCACGTGGATGACCCGCGCATCTGGCGCCGCATGGGCCAGCACCGCGTCGCCGACCAGATCATCAACCAGCAGCACGGTGGCACGGCCCATGGCCTTGACCGCCTTGAGTGTGAGCAAGTCCGGATCTCCCGGCCCGGCGCCAACCAGGATGCAGCGGCCCGGCTGCTGAATACCAGCCGGATCGGCGGTCGGCGCATGCGCGCGCCTGGAGGGGGGAAGTGTGCCAGCGTCCATCATGGATATATCAAATTTCCCGTCATTATCCGAAATTCCCGAATGCTTGTTCTTATATGGAGAATGCCATGCGAGGCAAACCCATCCACATGGCGACGGCAACGACGCACCACCCGGGATGCCCTGATAATGGCCGTATCGGCAATACCCGGCCAAGGCACTGCGCGCCAGCGCCGATTCCAACAAGGAGCCACCATGAACATCCGCTTGATCCTCATCCTCCTGCTGACGGCCGCACTCGCGGGCATCTCCTTCCTGAACTGGGGCACCCTGATCACCCCGTCGGAACTGTCGCTGGGGTTCATGACGGTGCAGGCGCCGCTGGGGCTCATCATCCTCGTGCTGACCATTGCGCTGGGAGCCCTGTTCCTCGCCTACATCCTGTGGCTGCAGGGCACGGTGCTGCTGGACTACCACCGTCACAGCAAGGAAATGGCGCAGCAGCGTGAGCTGGCCGACAAGGCCGAGGCCTCGCGCTTTACCGAACTGCGGGAGTTCCTGATCGAGTATTACGGCCAGGGCCAGCAGGCACTGACGCAGCACCTCGACGCACTGGAAGCCCGCCTGCAAAGCCGCGCCGATGCATCCGACAACAGTACTGCAGCCTACATCGGCCAGCTCGAGGATCAGCTGCAATCGCGCCAGGGCAGCACCCTTGCGCCAGCATCGCAAGCGGCCTCCGACGACGGCACGCCGCGCCTGGGCTGAAGCGGCTCCACAGACCTCTTCATCGAGGCCTGACCCGTCCTGCCATAGGTTGACACCTATGAGGGACACAGAGCCGGCCTGCAGGACGGTCCATGGTTGCCATGGGAACAGTACTGGATACCTCGCTCAAAGTGATGCTCCAGCGCCTGTTGCCCGTGCCGGCCTTTGAGCGCCGCCCTCAGCGCGCGGCTGACCTGCGCGACAGCAAGCTGTTGTGCACGTGATGACCCACGATCTTGCACGCCCCCCATCGGTGACCAGGCTGAGGTAGACGAATCCCCGATCGATGGGCAGGTACATGGCATTGCCTCCCACACCTGCTCGAGCACCAACAGCTTAAAGCCAGCGCATGGTCACGCGGTATGCGTTTGATGCCTGATTCCATTGAGTCCACCGTTTCTCAGAGGAAAAGGCATCAACCCTGGGTAGCACGCGGGTCAGGCAAAAAGAAAAAGCCCTGCAAAAGCAGGGCTTCGGGCCTACTGACGCATTGCGCGCCATGGGCAGGATCTTTCTCGATCAGACCAGGCCAGCCTTCTGGACCAGACGGGTGGCAACCCAGTTCTTGGTCTTGGAAAGCGGACGGCTCTCGGTGATCTCGATGGTATCGCCCAGCTTGTACTCGCCCGTTTCGTCATGAGCGTGGTACTTGCTCGAACGAACCACGATCTTGCCGTAGATCGGGTGCTTGACGCGGCGTTCGACCAGCACGGTCACGGTCTTGGCACGCTTGTCGCTGACCACCTTGCCAATCAAGGTGCGCTTGAGGGATTTCTTTTCTTCCGTCATTTCGGCTCCTTAGTTGGCTTTGGCGGCTTGTTCAGCGGCCTGTTTCTCGGCCAGGATCGTCTTGGCGCGGGCAATGTCGCGACGCGTCGTGCGCAGCACCGAGGTGTTGGCGAGCTGTTGCGTGGCCACTTGCATGCGCAGGCCGAAATGGGCCTTTTGCAGCGACTTGACTTCTTCCTTCAGACCGGCGACATCCTTGCCGCGCAGCACTTCAGCCTTGGTTTGCTTGTCAGCAGATTTCTTAGCCATGTTCATCTCCTGATCAGGCGCCCAGCTGGCGGGCAACGAAGGTGGTGCGCAGCGGCAGCTTGGCTGCGGCCAGGCGGAAAGCCTCGCGCGCCAGATCCTCGGGGACTCCGGTGATCTCGTAGATCACCTTGCCCGGCTGGATCTCGGCCACGTAGTAATCCGGATTGCCCTTGCCGTTACCCATACGCACTTCGGCGGGCTTGGTGGAAATGGGCTTGTCCGGAAACACGCGGATCCAGATGCGGCCGCCACGCTTGACGTGACGGGTGATCGCACGGCGCGCCGACTCGATCTGGCGGGCCGTCAGACGGCCGCGGTCGGTGGACTTCAGGCCGTATTCACCGAACGCCACCGTGTTACCACGGGTTGCGATGCCGGTGTTGCGACCCTTTTGCTCTTTGCGGAATTTGCGACGAGCAGGTTGCAGCATGGTTATTCTCCTTTACCGTCCGCAGCTGTAGCGGGCGCGCTTTCGGCGCGCTTAACGGCGGTAGATGCAGAGCCTGTGGCTTCTGCGGGTTTGTCACTTCCGTCTGCAGGCGCGGCATTGCTGCCACGTCCACGGCGATCGCCACGATCCCCACGGCCACCACCGGCCGGACGACGGCCGCGCGGACGGCGCTCGTCATCGGCACGCGGCTCGGGAGCAGCAGGCAGGTCGCCCCGGCCCAGCGTATCGCCCTTGTAGACCCACACCTTGACACCGATGATGCCGTAGGTGGTGGAGGCTTCGGACGTCGCGTAGTCGATATCGGCGCGCAGCGTGTGCAGCGGCACTCGGCCTTCGCGGTACCACTCGGTACGGGCGATTTCGATGCCGTTCAGGCGGCCCGACGACATGATCTTGATGCCCTGGGCACCCAGACGCATGGCGTTCTGCATGGCTCGCTTCATAGCGCGGCGGAACATGATGCGCTTCTCGAGCTGCTGGGTGATGCTGTCGGCGATCAGCTGTGCATCGATTTCGGGCTTGCGCACTTCCTCGATGTTCACTGCGACGGGCACGCCCAGGCGCTTGGTGAGTTCCTTCTTCAGATTCTCGATGTCCTCGCCCTTCTTGCCGATCACCACGCCCGGACGTGCCGAGTAGATGGTGATGCGGGCGTTCTTGGCGGGGCGCTCGATCAGCACGCGCGAGACTTGCGCGTTCTTGAGCTTCTTCTTGAGGTAGGCGCGAACCTCGATGTCCTCGGCGAGCATGCCGGCGAAATCGCGGTTGTTGGCGTACCAACGGCTGGACCAATCACGGCTTACCGCCAGGCGGAAACCGGTTGGGTTGATTTTCTGTCCCATAGTCTTCCTCTGGCTTAATTGCCCACGGTCACGTAGACATGGCAGGTGGGTTTGCTGATGCGGTTGCCACGGCCCTTGGCGCGGGCGGTGAAGCGCTTCAGCGTCGTACCTTGCTCGACATAGATGGTCTTGACCCGCAACTCGTCGATGTCGGCGCCATCATTGTGCTCGGCATTGGCGATGGCCGATTCGAGCACTTTCTGGATGATGCCGGCCGCCTTCTTGGGCGTGAAGGCCAGGATGTTCAGGGCCTGGTCCACCTTCTTGCCGCGGATCAGGTCTGCCACCAGGCGGCCCTTGTCCACGGAGAGGCGGACGCCACGGAGTACAGCACGTGTTTCAGACATGGTTTACTCCTTAGCGCTTGGCTTTTTTATCAGCCGGGTGACCCTTGAAGGTGCGAGTCAGTGCGAACTCGCCCAGCTTGTGGCCAACCATTTGATCGGTAACATAAACAGGCACATGCTGCTTGCCGTTGTGCACAGCGATCGTCAGACCGATGAACTCCGGCAGCACCATGGAACGACGCGACCAGGTCTTGACCGGGCGCTTGTCCTTGCCAGCGACAGCCTTCTCGGCCTTGGCCAGCAGGTGGTGATCCACGAAGGGACCTTTTTTGAGTGAACGTGTCATGGCGCCCTACCCTTATTTCTTGCGACGCGACACAATGAAAGTCTGTGTCCGCTTGTTGTTACGGGTCCTGTAGCCCTTGGTCAGGTTGCCCCATGGGTCGACAGGATGACGGCCTTCACCGGTCTTGCCTTCACCACCACCATGCGGGTGGTCAACCGGGTTCATCACCACACCGCGCACGGTCGGGCGAATACCCATCCAGCGCTTGACACCGGCCTTGCCGAAGCGGCGCAGGCTGTGCTCTTCGTTGGCGACTTCACCGATGGTGGCACGGCACTCGATGTGCACCCTGCGCACTTCACCCGAACGCAGGCGAATCTGAGCGTACACACCTTCGCGGGCCAGCAACGTGGCCGAGGTACCGGCCGAACGGGCGATCTGGGCACCGGCACCGGGCTTGAGCTCGATGGCGTGGATGGTCGAACCGACGGGGATGTTGCGGATCGGCAGCGTGTTGCCAGCCTTGATCGGCGCTTCCGAGCCGGACACCACGGTGGCACCGACTTCCAGGCCACGCGGGGCGATGATGTAGCGACGCTCGCCATCGGCGTACAGCACCAGGGCCAGATGGGCCGAACGGTTCGGGTCGTACTCGATGCGCTCGATCTTGGCGGCGATGCCATCCTTGTCGTTGCGGCAGAAGTCGACCACGCGGTAATGGTGCTTGTGACCACCGCCCTTGTGACGGGTGGTGATGTGGCCGTTGTTGTTGCGGCCCGACTTCTGGAACTGCGGCTCCAGCAGGGGGGCGTAACCACTGCCCTTGTGCAGGTGGTCGCGGGAGATCTTCACCGCACCGCGCTGACCCGGGGTCTGGGGTTTGAGTTTGATGATAGCCATGGTTTACGCAGCCTCCCCGGACAGGTTCAGCTCTTGACCTTCCTTCAAACGGACATAAGCCTTGCGAACATGGTCGCGGCGGCCGGTCGTGCGTCCGAAACGCTTGGTCTTGCCTTTGACGTTGACGACGGAGACGCCAGCCACTTCAACCTTGAACAGCAGTTCGACGGCGGCCTTGATTTCGGCCTTGGTAGCATCACGCAGGACCTTGAAGGTCACGGCGTTGGACTGTTCGGCCGCGAAAGTGGCCTTCTCCGAGACGATGGGAGCCACCAGCACCTGGTACAGACGACCTTCGGTGAACTGACGCTCTTTGGGAGTCGGGTTGGTGCGGCTCATGCGAACATCTCCTTGAGCTTGTCGACGGCACCCTTGGTCACCAGCACCTTCTTGAAGTGCACCAGCGACAGGGGATCCACGTAACGCGGCTCGACGACATACACGTTGGTCAGATTGCGCGACGCCAGGTAGAGATTCTCATCAATCTCTTCGGCGATCACCAGCGCGGAATCGACCTTCAGGTTCTTGAGTTTGGAAGCGAAGGCCTTGGTCTTCGGGCTGTCCAGCTTGATGTCCTCGACGATCGACAGGCGCCCATCGGCAACCAGCTTCGAGAAGATCGAAACGATACCGGCGCGGTACTGCTTCTTGTTGACCTTGTGCGAGAAGTTTTCTTCCGGCAGGTTCGGGAACACGCGACCGCCCCCACGCCAGATCGGCGAGGACGTCATACCGGCACGGGCATTGCCCGTACCCTTTTGGCGGAACGGCTTCTTGGTCGAGTGCTTGACCTGCTCGCGATCCTTCTGGGCACGCGTGCCTTGGCGGGCATTGGCCTGGTAGGCCACCACGATCTGGTGGATCAGCGATTCGTTGTAGTCACGACCGAACAGGTCCTCGGGCGCATCGAAGGTCGATGCCTGGCCTTGGTCATTCAGGAGCTCGAGTTGCATGGCTTATGCTCCCTTCTGTACAGGCGCCTTGACGGCGGGACGGACGGTCACGAAACCACCCTTGGAGCCGGGCACGGCACCCTTGATGAGCAGCAGCTGGCGGGCTTCGTCCACGCGGACGATGTCCAGGTTCTGCGTCGTCACGGTCTCGTCACCCATATGGCCAGTCATGCGCTTGCCGGGGAAAATGCGACCCGGATCCTGCGCCATGCCGATCGAGCCGGGCACGTTGTGCGAGCGGCTGTTACCGTGCGAGGCGCGCTGCGAACCGAAGTTGTGGCGCTTGATGGTACCGGCGTAGCCCTTACCAATGGAAGTACCCTGCACGTCCACCTTCTGGCCAGCAGCGAAGAGGTTGGCCACGGGAACCGTGGCTCCGGCGGCGTATTGGCCGGCAGTCTCTTCACTGACGCGGAATTCACGAATGATTTCGCCCGCTTCGACACCAGCCTTGGCTAGGTGACCCGCTTGGGGCTTGGTCACACGCGAGGCCTTGCGCGACCCGAAGGTCACCTGCAGAGCGGTGTAACCGTCATTCTCTTGGGTTTTGACCTGGGTCACGCGGTTGCCGGACACGTCCACCACCGTGACAGGGATCGATTCCCCGTCGTCGGTGAAGATGCGCATCATGCCCACCTTGCGGCCCAGCAACCCCAGGGAGTTACTCAGACTCATGTTATTACTCCAAAACTCCCACCACAGCCACTGCAATTGGTGAGCTGTGTTGCCAGCGGCCGCCCGCGACACGGACCAGGCCAAGGCATGAGAGAAGGTTGATAAAAAGACTCCACCGGAAAAGGCCCACCCATGCAATGGGCGCACCAATCCTAGCGAAGCCGCAGATTATAGCGCGCCCCTCGAAAGGGGGCAAGCATTCATCATGCCCAAGTGCATCTCAGCAACGCCGGCGCCACACTCGAACATCATTCGGGCATCACGGTCACGCCCACGTCGAGCTCATGCGAGCCGCCACCACGAATCACCCCGCGCAGCGGTGCCACATCGCCATAGTCGCGGCCATAGGCCAGCCGCACATGGGTCTCGCCGGCGAGGCAGTTGTTCGTCGGATCGAACTCCAGCCAGCCGGCCTGCGGGCAGTACACGCTGACCCAGGCATGCGAGGCGTCGGCGCCAACCAGCCGCGGCTGGCCTGGCGGTGGCTCGGTGAGCAGGTAGCCGCTGACGTAGCGCGCCGCCAGCCCCAGCGAGCGCAGCGCGGCGATCATGACCTGCGCAAAGTCCTGGCAGACGCCGGCACGCAGCGCCAGTGCACGCAGCGGCGGCGTGCTCACATCGGTGGCCTGCGGCTTGTACTGAAAGTCGCGATAGATGCGGTGGCACAGCGCCGCGGCGACTTGGTGTGCCGACCAGTCGCGGCGCGGCGCCGTCGCCAGCGCATAGTCCCGGAAGGAATCCTGCACCGGTGCCAGCGGCGACGGCTGGGCATATTCGCGCGCATCGTCGAAGGCCTGGCCGGCCTCGTACTGCATGGCGCGCGCCACGGCTTCCCAGGGTATGCCGTCGGGCAGCACCACACTGGGGAACTTGCCCTGCCATGCGGGCGGCAGGGCCGTGGTGCTCAGGCGGCTTCGGGCCACCACCAGCAGTTCCTCGTGCGGCTCGGTGAGTTCGAAGTAGCAGCGCTGCTGGCCATAGCGGTCCATGCTCCAGGCCTGCGCCGAGGGTTCGGGTTCGATGGCGAGACTGAATTCATGCAACTGCTGCTCGCTCGAATTCACCGGCCGTAGATAGGCCATGTGGTGGGCCTGCAACACCGGTGTCTCGTACCGGTAGCGGGTTTCGTGAATGACGCTCAGTTGCATGGGGATGAACTCGGCGGGAACGGCAGGGACGGCCGGCGCTCAGCCACCGCCGACGGAATGGCTATCGGCGTGGGCATGGATGAAGAACTGCTGCGTCAGGCGGTCCGAGATGTGCTGGGCGGCCATGCGCGCGGTGTGGATGCGTGCCGCCAGGTGCATGTACTCGCGGCGATCGGCCCAGCCCAGCAGCTCCTGCGAGCACCAGCACTGTGGCAGTCCCTGGAACTCGCTCTCGACCTGCCAGGCCGCCAGTGGATGACCAGGCAGGCGCGCCAGCCGTCCGGTGAGCGTGTCGGAAATCCAGGCCAGCGAGCGGGGATTTTCCTGCTCGAGCACCAATAGCTCGATCAGCGCGTAGGCATCACGGTGCTGCTGGTAGCGCGAACGGTAGGTGATGGTGCTGTCGAACAGCTCGAGCAGCAGCGCAAAGCCGGCCTCATCATCGACCACGCCCAACTCGAAGGCCGAACCCAGTGTGCCGGCCAGCGTGCCCAGTCGCTCGACCTGACGGCCCAGTGACAGCATGCGCCAGCCGTCGTCGCGGGTCATGCGGTCGAGCTGCGCGCCGGTCATGGCCATGGCCTGGGTAGCCAACAACTCCAGTGCGCGCTGGGCCTGGCGCGTCTGCAGCGGCTCGCCCTGCAGCGCCGCCAGAAACTGCTGCTGGGCCTGGTTGACCATGGTCCACTGCTCTTGCGCCAGCCGCTCGCGCACGGCAAAGGCGGAGAACTGCAGCGAGTCGAGCACGGTGGCCACGCTCCAGGCGCCATGCTTGGCATGGCGGTCGCCCAGCGAGGCCACCAGGGCCCGCTCGAACATGGCCTTGGCCACACGCGGCGATGGGGCTGCCTTGCTGACCAGGCCGTGGTCCTCGCACAGATGGTGCAGCCAGTCCAGGGTGACCGGCGTCAGGTCCATCTCGATGTTGTTGAGCGCCTCGAGCACGATGCGCGCGAGACGCACGCTGTTGTCGAGCCGCTCCGAATAGCGCCCCAGCCAGAACAGGTTCTCGGCGGCGCGGCTGGTGATGACGCTGCCGGGTCGGTGGTGCGGTCCCATGGCGCTGGGGCGATCGGGCACCTCGCGATCGGCCATCACCCAGAGATCGGCGGAACTGCCGCCCCGGAACATCGAGACCACTTCGCGGCCTACCGGGGCGATGCGGGTCAGGCCGCCCGGCATCACATGCCAGCGGCCCGGACCGTCCGAAAGCGCGAACACGCGGATCATCATGGCCTGGCTGCCCATCGGAGCCTGGTAAGGCGAGGCTTCGCCCTGCGCCGCCGCACCGCCGGGCCGCCAGGTGGGCATGTGCGAGAGCGGAATCCAGGCCTGCGCGGCATGGTCCTCGGGCCGGGCCTGGATGCGCTGGCGCCACTGCGCCAGCTCGGCAGGCTTGAGCCGCAAGCCCATGGCCGGAACGAAGCGGCGCGGCTGGTCGTTGAAGGTCGGCTTGATCACGTAATCGGGCAATTGCGGCAGCAGGTGGCGCATGGCAGCACGCTCGCCAAACCACCAGCTGGCGACCGAGGGCAGCGACAGCGGCTCGCCCAGCAGACGCTCGCTGATGGCGGGCAGAAAGCCCATCACGGCGGTCGACTCCAGGAAGCCGCTGCCCGGCGCGTTGGCGATGACGACATGGCCGGCGCGCCAGGCCTGCATCATGCCGGGGATGCCCAGCGCCGAATCGGCACGCAACTCGAGCGGGTCGAGGTAGTCGTCGTCAAGCCGCCGGATGATCACATGCACCGGCTCCAGCCCCTTGATGGTCTTGAGCCAGACGCGTTGCTCGCGCACCACCAGGTCACCGCCTTCGACCAGCGTGATGCCGAGGTAGCGCGCCAGGTAAATGTGTTCGAAATAGGTCTCGCTATAAGGCCCGGGCGTCAGCAGCACGATGCGCGCGTCGTCACCGGCGCTGCTGTGCGCGGCCAGGCTGCGCAGCAGCGCCGAATAACTCTCGACCAGCCGCTCGATGCGCAGCGCGGAGAAGGCCTGCGGGAACAGGCGCGAGACGATCAGCCGGTTCTCCAGCGCGTAGCCCAGCCCCGAGGGCGCCTGGGCCCGCTGGGACATGACCCACCAGTGGCCATCCGGCCCCTGTGCGAGATCGAAGGCGGCAATGTGCAGGTAGGTTCCCCCCGCCGGCTCGATGCCATGTGCCGCCCGGAAGTAGCCGGGATGGCCATGCACCAGCGCACTGGGCAGCAGGCCCTCCTGCACCAGGTGCTGCGGGCCGTACACATCGGCCAGAATGCGGTTGAGCAGCTCGGCACGCTGCGCCACGCCGGCCCGGATCGCCTGCCAGTCCTGCTGGGTGACGATCATCGGGAACAGGTCCAGCGACCAGGGGCGGCTGTGATTGACGGCGTCCGAATACAGGTTGTAGGTGATGCCGTTGTCCTCGACGCTGCGCACCAGGCTTTGCTGCAGTTCGTCGAGGCGGCTGGTCAGCAGGTGTGCCGTATCGGCCATGCCGGCCTGGCTGTGCAGGCTGTCGATGGCACTGGCGAAAAAGGTGTTCCAGTGCTTCGCCAGGCCGCCGCGGCCGAGCCCGTCGCGCAGGTTGTCGAAATGACCGGCGGGCGGATGGTTGGCCAGTGGCGGGATCAGGCTGTCGGCCAGATCGGTCGCGGCAAGCTCGGTATCGAACAAGGACATAGGCATCGTGGGCGCGTAGTGTAATGCCGCCGGGCCCCAACCATCAGTTGGCGGCCACGTCCCTGCCCACGGGCGAGAATCGGTTGACATTCAGCGTGGAAAAACCGCGACAGGCGGCCACTGCGGCACGCCTGTCCGAGCGGACTCCCGCCTGACCGTCCACGGCCTTCACACCCTTCGCAGGTCAAGCGTGAACGGCATTTCCCGGCTCGGCTTGGGTTGTGCCACCACCATGCGTCCCGGTGTGTGGCCGATGCGGAAGAAGCGCGCCAACCGACGCGACTCTGCCTCATAGGCATTGATCGGGAACGTGGAAGGGTTGGCCCCGCCAGGATGCTGCACGTGGTATTGGCAGCCGCCCAGACTGCGCTGCATCCAGGTGTCGACGATGTCGAAGCTCAGCGGCGCATGCACGCCGATGCTCGGGTGCAGCGCCGAGGGCGGGTTCCAGGCCTTGTAGCGCACGCCGGCGACGAATTCACCCGCCGTGCCGGTGGGCTGCAGCGGCAGCGCATGGCCGTTGACAGTGACCAGATAGCGACTGCCGGCCATGCCGCTCATCTTGACTTCCAGGCGCTCCAGCGAGGAATCGACGTAACGCACCATCCCCGCCGCAGCGCCCTCCTCGCCCATCACATGCCAGGGTTCGAGCGCACCGCGCAGCGTCAACTGCATGCCGTGTACGGCAATTTCGCCAAACTGCGGGAAACGGAACTCGAAATGCGGCGCGAACCAGGCCGGATCGAAGGCATAGCCGCCATGCTCGGGCAAAGCCAGCTCGGCCAGCACATCCTCGAAGTCCATCCGGATGAAGGTCGGCAGCATGAAACGGTCATGCAGCGCCGTTTCCCAGCGCGCCAGCGGCGCACGGTAGGGCTGGTTCCAGAACCGGGCCACCAGCGCACGCAGCAGCAGCTGCTGCACGATGCTCATGCGGGCATGCGGCGGCATCTCGAAGGCACGCAGCTCCAAGAGGCCCAGGCGGCCGGTCGGGCCATCGGGCGAATACAGCTTGTCGATGGAGAACTCGCTGCGGTGAGTGTTGCCGGTCACATCGACGAGGATGTTGCGCAAGGTGCGGTCGAGTACCCAGGGCGGCATCTCCTGGCCATGGATGCGGCGATTGCGCTCGACCTGCGCAATGGCGATCTCCAGTTCGTAGATCTGATCGTTGCGCGCCTCGTCCAGGCGCGGAGCCTGGCTGGTCGGGCCGATGAAGAGACCGCTGAAGAGATACGACAGGCTGGGATGGTTGTTCCAGTAAGCCAACAGGCTGGTCAGCAGTTCGGGGCGGCGCAGGAAGGGCGAATCCGCCGGTGTCTTGCCACCAAGCACGAAATGGTTGCCGCCGCCGGTGCCGGTGTGACGCCCGTCGAGCGCGAACTTCTCGGCGCACAGATGCGTCTCGAACGAAGACTGGTAAAGGAATTCAGTGTGTTCGACCAGCTCATTCCAGTTGCTGGCGGGATGAATGTTGACCTCGATCACTCCGGGGTCGGGCGTGACCTGCAGCACCTTCAGACGCGCATCGCGCGGTGGCGGATAGCCTTCGAGCACGATCTTCACGCCCAGTTGCGTGGCGGTGGCCTCCACGGCAGCCAGCAGGTCGAGGTAATCGTCCAGCTCGGCCAGCGGCGGCATGAATACATAGAGCACGCCCTGGCGCGCCTCCACCACCAGCGCGGTGCGGATCAGCCAGTAGGCCGACTCGAAGCGCCGGGGCATCAAGGTCGGAATGGCCGGCTGGTAACCCGCCGGCCCCGATCCGGCAGATGCCGCAGCCGCGCCCGCGCCCGTCGAGCCACTCAAGCCCGTTGAACCCACCGGGCCAGCCGTTGGGCCATCGATCCCGTCAGCCTTTTCCGCAATGGGTTGCTGCATGCGCAGCGGCGCCGTGCCATCGCCTGCCGCGCCATAGCGCTCGGCGAAAGTGCGCGCTGACGGCAGCTCTTGCTGCGGCGCGTAGGGATCGCGGTCGATGAAGTACGGGTAGTCGCCCTTGCCGACCCAGGGCAGCGAGTCGAGCGGCAGGCGATAGCCCATGGCCGAGTCACCCGGGATCAGGTACATGCGCTCATCACGCAAGAACCAGGGGCCGGTCTCCCAGCGCGAACCACTCAGGCCCACGGCGCTGGCCGGGGTGAGTGGCAACACGTAGCCGACCTTGTGCGCCAGACCCTGGAGGGCCCAGCGGCGCAGACGATCGCGCTCCATTTCATCGTCGATGCGCGCATCGAACGGATCGACGTTGACCGGCAGACGCCGCTCGCGCCAGAGAAAGTACCAGGTATCCTCGTAGCCTGGCTGGACGAACTCATCGCTCAAACCCAGCGTGCGGCTGAGCGTACCGATGAAGCGCTGGGCATCGTCCCCGCCATAGTGCGACGCCTCGCGCTCGTCGGCAAAGAGTTCGGGGTTCTGCCAGATCGGCTGACCGTCGGCTCGCCAGAAGATCGACAGTGCCCAGCGCGGCAACTGCTCGCCCGGGTACCACTTGCCCTGCCCGAAATGCAGGAATCCACCCGCACCATAATGGGCACGCAGCTTTTGCACCAGTGCATTGGCATATCCCCTTTTGGTGGGGCCGAGTGCCGCCGTGTTCCATTCCGGTGCGTCGCGGTCGCTGTCGGCCACGAAGGTCGGTTCGCCCCCTTGCGTCAGGCGCACATCACGGGTTTCCAGATCGCGCTCGACCTGCTCGCCCAGGGTCAATACAGACTGCCATTGCTCGTCGGTGTAGGGCCGGGTCACGCGCGGCGATTCATGGATGCGCATCACCGCCATGTGGTGGGAGAACTCCACCTCGGACTGGGTCACCGCGCCCTCGATTGGTGCGGCTGACGATGGCTGTGGGGTGCAGGCCAGCGGGATGTGCCCTTCGCCGGCCAGCAGCCCGGAAGTCGGATCGAGACCGATCCAGCCGGCACCGGGCAGAAACACCTCGCACCAGGCATGCAGGTCGGTGAAATCGCTCTCGGGCCCGCTCGGGCCGTCGAGCGCCTTGACATCCGGTGCCAGCTGGATCAGGTAGCCCGAGACGAAGCGCGCGGCCAGTCCCAGGTGGCGCAGCAGATTGACCAGCAGCCAGCCGGAATCACGGCACGAGCCGCTGCGCAACTGCAGGGTCTGCTCGGGCGTCTGCACGCCCGGCTCCATGCGGATGGTGTAGTCGATGTCCTCGTAGAGCATGCGGTTGATGTCCACCAGGAAATCCACCGTGCGGCGCGGACGGCGATCGACACGCCCGAGGTATTGGGCCAGCAGCGGCGTCAGCGGCCCGGGCGTGCGGTAGGGCACCAGATCCTGCAGCAGTTCCGGCGCGTAGCTGAACGGGAATTCCTCGGCTTCGGGCTCCAGGAAAAAGTCGAACGGATTGTGGACCGCCATCTCGGCCACCAGATCGATGGTGACCTTGAACTCCCGCGTGCGTTCGGGAAAGACCAGCCGCGCCATGTAGTTGGCAAATGGGTCCTGCTGCCAGTTGCAGAAATGGTTCGCCGGCTCGATGCGCTGGCTGAACGAGAGAATGCGCGTGCGGCAATGCGGGGCCGGGCGCAGGCGCACGATTTGCGGTCCCAGCTCGACCGGACGGTCGTATCGGTAATGGGTGACGTGGTTGAGCGCAACGTGAATGGTCATGGTCAGCGGCTGGAGAGTGTGGATGGCGTCAAGCAAAAAGCACGCCACCAGCCGCTTCCAGGCCAGGCCGGGCAAAGGCATGCACGCTGCCAGTATGCCTGCCCGGCATGACGAATGCCAGACACATGGGTTGCCACGGCCCCCGTCGCCAGCACCATGAAAAAAGGCCCCGACGCATCGCGCCAGGGCCTTGCAGGGCTCGGCCGATCACTCGGCCGTGCATCGATTACTGCAGCTTGATCTCGACGTCCACGCCGGCCGGCAGGTCCAGCTTCATCAGCGCGTCGACCGTCTTGTCGGTCGGATCGACGATGTCCATCAGACGCTGGTGGGTGCGGATTTCCAGCTGGTCGCGGCTCGTCTTGTTGACGTGCGGCGAACGCAGGATGTCGAAGCGCTTGAAGCGTGTCGGCAGGGGCACGGGGCCCTTGACGATGGCGCCGGTGCGCTTGGCGGTATCGACGATCTCGGCAGCGGATTGGTCAATCAGCTTGTAGTCGAACGCCTTGAGGCGGATGCGGATGCGTTGCTTGCTCACTGTGTGTTTTCCTTTCACACAGGCGATCAGGCAATGATCTTGGCAACCACGCCGGCGCCGACGGTGCGGCCACCTTCGCGGATGGCGAAGCGCAGGCCTTCTTCCATGGCGATCGGGGCGATCAGCTTGACGGTGATGGCCACGTTGTCGCCAGGCATGACCATTTCCTTGCCTTCAGGCAGGGTGATCGAGCCGGTCACGTCGGTGGTACGGAAGTAGAACTGCGGACGGTAGTTGCTGAAGAACGGCGTGTGACGGCCACCTTCGTCCTTGGAGAGCACATACACTTCGGCAGTGAACTCGGTGTGCGGCTTGATCGAGCCGGGCTTGGCCAGCACTTGGCCGCGCTCGACGTCTTCACGCTTGGTGCCGCGCAGCAGCAGGCCGACGTTGTCGCCAGCCTGGCCTTGGTCCAGCAGCTTGCGGAACATTTCGACGCCGGTGACGGTGGTTTTCTGCAGGTCGCGGATACCGACGATTTCGATTTCCTCACCGACCTTGATGATGCCGCGCTCGACACGACCGGTCACCACGGTGCCTCGGCCGGAGATCGAGAACACGTCTTCAACGGGCATCAGGAAGGCGCCGTCAACGGCACGTTCCGGCGTCGGGATGTAGCTGTCGAGCGCGTCGGCCAGGCTCAGGATGGCCGGCTCGCCGAT
>NZ_SGWR01000004.1:82717-543688 GCF_004217315.1 Corticibacter populi | reverse complement strand
GGCCGCCGTCAGCGTCGTCTTGCCATGGTCCACGTGACCGATCGTGCCCACGTTCACGTGCGGCTTCGTGCGCTCAAACTTTCCTTTTGCCATTTTTCAACCCCAAGGAATGAATACAAACAAACGATCCAAGGATACACAACCTGTGCGAGGTGGTGCCCATGGCGGGAATCGGACCCGCGACCTCTCCCTTACCAAGGGAGTGCTCTACCACTGAGCCACATGGGCAGCATTTCATCAACCCATCGATGCAGCACACACCAATGGAGCGGGAGACGGGAATCGAACCCGCGTCATCAGCTTGGAAGGCTGGGGTTCTACCATTGAACTACTCCCGCACAATCGCCGTCACAACGACGGCGATTGCTTGCAAAGCCTGGTGGAGGGAGCTGGATTCGAACCAGCGTACTCGTAAGAGGGCAGATTTACAGTCTGCTGCCTTTAACCACTCGGCCATCCCTCCGAAAACGCGAATTCTAGCACACTATTTTTTGACCAAAATCGAAAATAATGCAGCGACAATGCAGTCGCTCACGCCCCGTCGCCCCATGCCATTGCCCCGCATCTCGCCCCTCTGGCGCACCGATCTCGGCGCACTATTGCAGCGGCGCGTCAATACCCTGTTGCTGGTGACACTGCTGCCGCTCACGGCGCTGCTGGCCGCCTTGGTGCTGCATCTCCACCAAAGCACCCAGAGCACCCTCCGGCACACCCAACTGCGCCAGGCCTGCCTGCAACGCATCCATGAGGCCAGTCACTTCGCCCGCAGCATTGGCGATGCGGATCCCGCAAGGGACGCCAGCGCGGCAGCCTTTGCGGTCGTCAACAACGGCACGCTTCTGGCACTGCTGCTTCAAGATCAGCTGGAACTGGAGCCCACCATCTCTCCACCGCCTGTCGAGCTCGAACGCGCACTCGTGCTGACACAGGACGTCCTGCGTCAGGCCCGCAAGCAGCCGCATGGCGCGCCTGACGCCTCCACCACGCCAGACTATGCCACTGCCAGCCGCACACTCGCCATGCTGCTGGGGCAAGCTGCCCGGCAGATCTCGGCGGACATAGAGACCGACCTGCAACGCCAGCAATCACTCACCCGCTCAAGCGTCCTGGGCTGCGCGGCGCTGATGCTGCTGATCTTCGGCCTGCTGTGGTTGGCCATGCAAAAAGTGCTGCGCAACCACTTGCATCAACCGTACCAATTGTTGCTGCAGTCCCTGCGCGATCTCAGCGAGAAGCGTTACTCGGAACCATCCCTCCTGCTGCAGGATCTGCGCCCGCCGCTGCTGCAGATCCAGAAGCTGTTGATGCAAGGCGACCAGCTGCTTCGTGAGGCAGCCAGCGAAGCGGAATCCAAGCGCCTTTCCCGCCAGTGGCTGGAGTTGAGCAAGACCATCCCTGGCGTGCTGTTCCAGTTTGAACTGCAGGCCAGCGGCGCACGGGCATGCCACTTCATCAGTCCCAAGGCCGGCGCCATGTTCCGACCTGGCGCCACGGGCGGACCAACGGCCACATCCGCGCGCGCCCACTGGCAGCAAGATGACACGCTGGTGCCGCTGGCCTTGACCCGCAGCCTGACGGAGCAGGCGCTGGCCCTGGCTGCTGCCGAAAGCACGCTGGAATATGACACGGCCATCGAGCAGTCAGGGCAATGGCGCTGGATCCGCACCCTGGCGAGTGTTTCCAGACAAACGGAAGGTGTGCTGCTGGTCAATGGCGTATGGCTGGATGTGAGCGACAACATCCAGCAAGCCGAGGCCTTGCGCAAGGCTCGCGCATCGGCCGAGCAGGCTGCTCAGGAAAAGGCCCACTTGCTGGCCGTGATGAGCCACGAGATCCGCACCCCCCTCAATGGCATCCTGGGCATGACCCAGGTTGCCCTGAAGGATCCGCTGATTGCGGTACAGCGCGAACGCCTGGAAAAGGTGCAGCGCGCCGGACGCCATCTGCTGGATATCACCAACGACATTCTTGACTTCTCCAAGATGGAAAGCGGACGCCTCGAGCTCGAGCAAACACGCTTCTCGCTGTCGGAACTCGTGGCCGAGGTGGCGGACATGCTGACCCCTCGCGCGGCCGAGAAAAATCTGGAGTTCTGGATCGACGTGGATGCCGGACTGGCAGACACCTTCATTGGCGACCCGTACCGCATCCGGCAGATCTTGATCAATTTTGTTGCCAATGCCATCAAATTCACCCCCGCGGGCGAAGTATCGATTCGCGTGACCCAGGCGGGTGACGCCCCGGGACAGGCCATCTTGCGCTTCGAGGTCTGCGACACCGGTATCGGCATCGCACCCGAGGAACAAGGCCGACTGTTCCAGGCCTTCGAGCAGGCAGACGTCTCCATTACCAGGCGCTATGGTGGCACCGGCCTGGGCCTGGCCATCTCCAGCCAACTGGCCAAGCTGCTGGGCGGCAGCACAGGCCTGCGCAGCACACCGGGGCGAGGCAGTGTTTTCTGGTTCACGGCCACCGTCCAGACGGACCCCAGCGCGCCACCCGATGGCGAAGATCCTGTACAACGACGCTGCCATAGCCTGCACGTATTGCTGGCTGAGAGCCACGAGGGAAGCCGCAATGCCGTGGCCCGGATGCTGCGGGAATCCTTCGGCTGCAAGGTCACGGCCTGCGCATCCGGCGCGCAAGCCCTGCAGCAGTTGGCCGCGCAGCAGGTGCCTGACACCGCGTTCGAGTTGTGCCTGCTCTCGAGCCAGCTGGCAGACATGACGGGCCTGCAACTGATTGAGCAGGCGCAGCAGGCTGGCAAACTGCATTGCCCGGTTTGGCTGGCTGTATCGCATGGCGAAACCAGTCCGATCCTTGGCTGGCAGGCGGCCGGGGTTACACATATCCTCAGCAAGCCCGTAGGCATCGCCCAGATCCGCGCCATCCTGCGACGCCTTGAGCCGCCCGACAGCGCCAAGATGCCTTTGCCCTCTGTCCCCCATCGAGACCCGGCCAACGCGCAGCCTCCGCTCGACACCCCTGCCAGGCTGCTGGTAGTGGACGACAATCAACTCAATCGAACCATCATCATCGAGTTGCTCAAGGCAGCGCCCCAGCTTGCCATCGAAACAGCCGAAAACGGCCAGCAGGCCCTCGATCTGCTGGCTGCGACCCAAACCAGCCAGTACAGAGCCATTCTGATGGACTTGCAGATGCCAGTCATGGATGGCTTTACGGCGACCCGGCAGATCCGCGCTTGGCCAGACTACGAGGACATTCCGATCTTCGCCATGTCGGCTCACCATGGCGGTGCCGAGACGCAGCTGGCACGCGAGGCCGGCATCGACGATTTCATCCACAAACCGATCCTGGAGAGCGAACTGTGGGATGTATTGCAACGCTGGCACATCACGACGCTCCCTGCCGGCGATCCTCACAGCCAGGCCGCCTGGTCAATCCCTGACAAAGCCAACGAAGTCTTCGATGTCCACGTCTGGCATGAACTGCGCGCGAGCATCCCCGCAGCACGAGCAGACGGGCTGGCCATCCAGTTCCTGGCACACAGTGAAGGCCAGATGGAGGCGGTCGAAAACGCTATGGCTCGCAGAGACTGGCCTACCGCGACCACCATCCTGCACACCATTGGCGGCACCGCCGGCAGCTTCGGGCTGGCTGCCGCCGGCAGCTGTGCCGTGGCGTTGGAGCAACGCCTGCGGCGCCCCGCCGAAGACATCGAAGATTGCGGCAGAACCCTGGACGCCTTGCTCGGCGATCTCAGGCATACCCTGGAACAAGGACGCCAAGGACTCCAAAAAGCAGTGGAGACGCCGCTATCCGAAACCACACATCAAGTCTGTGCAACAAATGCGGAAGGTGCGAAAAATCGTTGACGTTTCATGCTGTAGCAGGCCACACAACAAGCGTAACTACTTGTATTGAAATCCGATACACTCCCTGAAGGTTCGGGCACCCCTGCCCCGAAGCCAACCTACGCGCCAAAGCACGGCATCGCTGGAACACCATGGCAACGGAAGAAATTAGCAAGAAGCCCCCTGCACCCATCACCGTCCCGAGCATTGCCCGGGCCTTGCTGTCAGCCAAGCAATTGACGCAGCAACAGGTGGAAACCGTGCTGCAACGGACCAAGAACGAGAACAAGGAATTCCTCGATCTGGTCATCGACAGCAAGCTGCTCACCGGGGGCCAGGTAGCGCAAACACTCTCGTCCATCTTCGCCATCCCGTATCTGGACCTTGACGCCGTGGACGTGCTGCGCCTGCCGCAAAACCTCCTGGACCAGAAGCTCTGTCTTTCATACAAGGCCGTGGTGCTGGGCAAGCGCCAAAACCGCCTGATCGTCGCCAGTGCCGACCCAACCAATCGCGATGTCGCCGAGAAGATCAAGTTCGCCACCCAGACACCGGTCGAGTGGGTCGTTGCCGCGCACGAGAAGGTCAACGCGGTCCTTCAGAACATCGCCAAGTATTATTCTGTCGACACCGAATCGTCGGATTTCGAGTTCGGCGAACTCGATGAATTCGGCGGAGAAGGCGAAACAGATGCCAACGCCACCAACTCAAGCGAAGCCGATGACGCCCCTGTTGTCCGTTTTCTGCAGAAGATGATCGTCGATGCCTTCCGGATGGGCGCCTCGGACCTGCATTTCGAGCCCTACGAGCACAGCTACCGGGTACGTTTTCGCATCGACGGCGAGCTGCAGGAATATGCTTCGCCACCGGTAGCGATCAAGGAAAAACTGGCATCTCGCATCAAAGTGATCTCGCGCCTGGACATCGCCGAAAAGCGCATTCCCCAGGACGGTCGCACCAAGATGAAGATCGGCGGCAAGTCCATCGACTTCCGCGTCAGCACCCTGCCAACCTTGTTCGGCGAGAAGATCGTCATCCGTATTCTCGATTCGAGCAGCGCCCAGGTCGGCATCGATGCGCTGGGCTATGAACCCATCGAAAAGGAACGGCTGCTCAGTGCCATCCACCGTCCCTATGGAATGATTCTGGTCACCGGGCCGACCGGCTCGGGCAAGACGGTGTCGCTCTATACCTGCCTGAACCTGCTCAACACACCGGGCGTGAACATCTCCACCGCAGAGGACCCATCCGAAATCAACCTGCCGGGGGTCAACCAGGTCAACGTCAACGACAAGGCCGGCCTGAGCTTTGCGGCCGCGCTCAAGTCCTTTCTGCGCCAGGATCCGGACATCATCATGGTCGGCGAAATCCGCGACCTCGAAACCGCCGACATCGCCATCAAGGCCGCGCAGACCGGTCACTTGGTGCTCTCGACGCTGCACACCAACGATGCACCGACCACGCTCACGCGTCTGCGCAACATGGGCATCGCGCCGTTCAACATTGCCTCCAGCGTGATCCTGATCACCGCGCAGCGCTTGGCGCGGCGCCTGTGCAATGCCTGCAAGGAAACGGCCGACATCCCGGTGGACACGCTGATCGAAGCCGGCTTCACCTATGACGACCTTGATGGCTCCTGGGTACCCTATAAACCCGTGGGCTGCTCGGCCTGCAACAATGGCTACAAGGGTCGGGTCGGCATCTATCAGGTCATGCCCATCACCGAAGCGCTGCAGCGCATCATCCTCGATGATGGTTCCGCGCTCGACATCGAGGCACAGGCCAAGACAGAAGGGGTGCGGACCCTGCGACAATCCGCGCTGCAAAAGGTCAAGGCAGGAGTGACCTCCCTCGAAGAAGTGCTGGCCGTCACCAACACCTAATGCATCACAATCACTGAAGGCCAGATAGATATGGCAACCGCTAGCAAAACCACCGCCAGAGCCGCCAAGGAATACCTGTACGAGTGGGAGGGCAAGGACCGCAATGCCCGACAGGTGCGCGGCGAAATGAATGCTGCAGGGGAAAACCAGGTCCGCGCCAATCTGCGCCGCCAGGGAATCTTCGTCACCAAGATCCAGAAGCGACGCCTGAAAGGCGGCAGGAAGATCAAGGGCCGTGACATCGCCATCTTCACGCGCCAGCTCTCGACCATGATGCGTGCCGGCGTGCCGCTGCTGCAGTCGTTTGACATCGTCGCTCGCGGCAACCCCAATCCGAGTGTCACCAAACTGCTCACCACCATCAAGTCCGATGTCGAGACCGGCACCTCGCTGAGCGCGGCCTTCCGCAAGCACCCGCTGTACTTCAACAACCTGTACTGCAACCTGGTGGAAGCAGGTGAAGCTGCCGGTATCCTGGAAGACCTGCTGGACCGGCTGGCCACCTACATGGAAAAGCTGGAAGCGATCAAGTCCAAAGTCAAGTCGGCCCTGATGTATCCAGTCGCGGTGCTGATCGTCGCCGCCATAGTGCTGACGGTGATCATGTTATGGGTAATCCCAGCTTTCAAGGAAATTTTCAGTAGTTTCGGTGCCGAGCTGCCTGCCCCAACATTAATCGTCATGGGTATCAGCGATTTCGTCGTCCAATGGTTCTGGCTGATCGCCATCGTGCTCGGTGGTGGCAGCTACTTCCTCTATCAGGCCTGGCGGCGCAGCGAGAAGCTGCAGATCATCGTCGACAAGACTCTACTCCAGCTGCCGATCTTTGGCGAATTGGTCAACATGTCGAGCATTGCCCGCTGGACCCGCACGCTCTCGACCATGTTTGCTGCCGGCGTGCCGCTGGTGGAGTCACTGGATGCCGTCGGCGGCGCATCAGGCAACTACGTGTACAAGAAAGCCACCGACGAAATCCAGAAGGAAGTGGCCGGTGGCACCAGCCTCAGCGCCGCCATGGCCGACACCAAGGCCTTCCCTTCGATGGTGCTACAAATGGCTGCCATCGGTGAAGAGTCAGGCTCGCTCGACCAGATGCTGGGCAAGGCTGCCGATTTCTACGAAGCCGAGGTGGACACCAAGGTCGAAGGTCTCTCAACCCTGCTGGAGCCGCTGATCATCGTCTTTCTCGGTGGCCTGATCGGCAGCATCGTCGTGGCCATGTACCTGCCGATCTTCAAGTTGGGACAGGTGGTCTGAACGTGCAAGAAGCCACTCTCGCGGCCCTGGCCTTTGCCGTTCTCGGCCTGCTCGTCGGCAGTTTTCTCAACGTCGTGATCTTGCGGCTGCCCGTCATGCTGCAACGCCAATGGCGCAGCGACAGCCTGGGCTTTCTGCGCGAGCAGGGCCTGGACATCCAGGATGTGACAACGCCTGAACCTCCAACCTTCAACCTGTTGCTGCCGCGCTCGCGCTGCGGGCACTGCGGGCATGCCATATCCGCGCTGGAGAACATTCCCGTCATCAGCTATATGGCGCTGCGCGGTCGCTGCAAGTCCTGCCATGCGCCGATCGGCAAGCGCTACCCGCTGGTCGAACTCGCCACGGCGGCGACTTTTGCCTATTGCGGCCACCAATGGGGATTGAGCTGGACCGCCCTCGCCTGGGCCGGCTTTGCCGCCGCTGTGATCGCGCTGATCATGATCGACTGGGACACCACCTTGCTACCCGACAACATCACCCTGCCACTGCTGTGGGCCGGCCTGCTGGCCGCCTGGCTGGGCGTGATCGACACGTCCTTGCGGAGCTCGGTGTTGGGCGCAGTGGCCGGCTATCTGTCGCTGTGGTCGGTCTATTGGCTCTTCAAACTGCTCACCAAAAAGGAAGGCATGGGCCACGGCGACTTCAAGCTGCTGGCCGCCCTCGGCGCCTGGCTGGGAGCACCTGCCATCCTGCCCATCATCATCGCCTCGTCCGTCATCGGCGCCCTCGTCGGCATCGCCATGAAGCTCAGCCACGCGCTGCGCGAAGGCGGTTACATGCCCTATGGCCCATTCCTTGGGTGCGCCGGCCTGATGGTGCTGGCCATCGGTGCCGAGCGCATCCTCGGCTGGATGCTCGCGCCCTCCCTCGGGTGACCAGGCAATGACGGCAGGGCACTTGTCCGCCACGATCACCACCGGCAGCGGGCACGGACGCCTGCGCCGCATCGGCCTGACCGGCGGCATCGGCAGCGGAAAAAGTACCGTAGCCCGCATGTGGCGTGCGCGTTTTGCCAGCCAGCTCATCGATGCCGATGCCATCTCGCGCAGCCTGACTGCCGCGGGTGGCGCGGCCATTGAGCCGATCGCCGCGCATTTCGGCGACAGCGCCATCGGTGCCGATGGCGCCATGGACCGTGACCGCATGCGTGCCCGCGTCTTTGCCGATCCCGCTGCGCGGCAGCAACTACAGGCCATCCTGCACCCACTGATTCAGCAGGCCATGGTCGAGGCCCTCTGCCAGGCCGCGCAGCAAGGATTCTCCAGCGCCCTGCTGGACATTCCGCTGCTGGTCGAATCGACACACTGGCGCGACAGGCTCGATGCCGTCATCGTCGTCGACTGTCCCGAGGCATTGCAGATCTTGCGCGTCATGCAGCGCTCGGGCCTGAGCGAATCGGTCACGCGCAGCATCATCGCCAATCAGGCCAGTCGCAGCCAACGCCTTGCCGCTGCCGACACCGTCATTTGCAACGGGGACATTCCATTGCTTGAGTTGGAGCAACAAGTCATCCGTGCGGGAGAGGTTATGCTTGCCACGGCATAGAATCAGCCGCGGCCAAGGCACCTGCTTCATTTCCGCGCCCATTCCCTCCTTTTTTCATGACCGAATCCACGCTTTTGATTGCCGGTGGCGGCATTGGCGGCCTCAGCGCAGCGATTGCCGCTGGCGAGCGGGGCCTGCCAGTCCATCTGGTTGAACAGTCCCACGCCTTCGGCGAGGTCGGCGCCGGCATCCAGTTGGGCCCCAATGCCTGGCATTGCCTGCGCCAATGGGGCCTGGAGACGGCCCTGTCCGAGTATGTGGCCTTCCCGGGCAATATCCTTGCACGCAACGCGCTCACCGGCGAGCACCTCTCCTGCCTGCCCCTGGGTGAGCCATTCATCACACATTACGGCGCGCCCTACACCACCATTCACCGCGCCGACCTGCACGCCCTGCTGCTGGAGCGCGCCAGCGCATATCCCGCACTGCAGGTCAGCATGGCCACAACCGTGACAGACTACGAACCGGCAGCAGACGATCGTCCCATCACCGTCCATCTCTCGCGGGACCATGACACACAAACGCTGACGGCCTATGCACTGATCGGTGCCGACGGCGTACACAGCCGCATCCGCCAGCAGCTGCTGCCCGATGGAACCGTCACGCCCACCGGTCACCTGGCCTATCGCGGCCTGATCCAGCAATCCGCCCTGCCCCAGCGCATGCGCTGCACCGACGTCACGACCTGGCTGGGTCCGAATCTGCACGCAGTCAGCTACCCCATCCGTGGCAGCGAATGGCTCAACATCGTGCTGATCGTCGATGCCATGGCCGCAGGCCATACCGCCAGCCAGGACTGGGACCAGGCCGCTCCCAATGACACGGTGCTGGACCTCGGCCAGGGACTGTGCCCGCCCTTGCGCGACCTCATCCAGGCCGTCAGCTCGCATGGCCGCGCTCATGATGGACATCCCTGGAGGGCCTGGCCGCTCTGGGGCAGGCCCGCGCTGACCAGTGCGCAGGAGATGGCCCAACAACAGGTAGCCCTGCTGGGTGATGCCGCCCATCCCATGCTGCCCTACCTGGCACAGGGCGCCGGCATGTCGATCGAGGACGCCTTCCAGTTACAGCAGTCACTGGGGCTGGAGGCACTGTCCATCTCGGAGCGCCTGCAACACTATGCCCGTCAGCGCTACGCTCGCAACGCCAAGGTGCAGCGACAGGCGCGGCGCAATGGCCGCATTTTCCACTACCGGGGGCTGATGCGGCTGGCGCGCGACGCCGCCCTCAGGACAGCGGGCCGCAGACTGATGGACTCACCCTGGTTGTACCGCCCGATCTGGGCATGAAAAAGGCCCCGGGGAAGGGGCCTTTTTCATATTGCACGGCGCGGATCAGCGGTGCTTCACTGGCTGGCAGCCGGCTTGGAGGCCTCATAGGCCTCCTCTTTCACCCTCAGTCCCTCGGCCGAGAGACTGGCGGCCTTGGTCGCACCAACCCCTTTGACGCGCTGAATGAAGTCCTCCCAATCCTTGAAGTCGCTTTGCCCGCGCTCCTCGATGATGCGCTCAGCCAGCGCAGGGCCGATGCCCTTGATCTGCGTCAGCTCCTGGGCGCTGGCCTGATTGACGTCGGCAGCAAACACACTGGCAGCCCAGAAAGCGAACACGGTAGCAATGATCTGGCGAAACATGATTCTCTCCTCTCCAATGGTTGGTTGAAATGGTGTTTGGAGCCGAAATATCCAAGGCGCATGCCGCGCCGACGACCGGCTCCGGGAACAATTTTCAGCACAACCTGTAACAGAGGTCAAGACGCATTAGGGAAAATACGGATTCCTTATCAGGGGAGAATGTGAATCAAAAGTATCCTGGCCTTGGCGAACAGGGATGGAATCGGCAGAGGGTGCACGCACGGCAGCCACCGGAGCAAAACTCTGGCGGTGCTGTTCGCAGGCACCATGCTGGCGCAACGCGGCCAAGTGCGCTGCCGTGCCATAGCCCTTGTGCTGGGCAAAACCGTACTGGGGGTAGTCCAATGCAAGGCGTTCGCACCAGGCATCTCGGTGCACCTTGGCGAGAATCGAGGCCGCCGAGATGGCCGCCACCCTGGCGTCCCCTCCCACAATGGCAATGGCAGGTACCGCCAGTGGCGGAACACGATTGCCATCCACGCACACCAGCCTGGGGGCAATGCGAAGACCTGCCACCGCCCGTTGCATGGCCAACATGGTCGCCTGCAGGATGTTGATACGGTCGATTTCCTGGACACTGGCTTCGGCAACGCAAAAGGCCAGCGCCTTGGCCCGGATCTCGTCATTGAGCTGCGCTCGGCGGCGCGCACTCAAGCGCTTGGAGTCATCCAGCCCCTCGATCGGCTGCAGTTCGTCGAGGATGACCGCAGCAGCCACCACCGGACCGGCCAGCGGACCACGGCCAGCCTCATCCACGCCAGCGAGCAAAGTCGGCGGTGCATCGTGCCAGGGCAACTCCATCTGGCGCTCAACGTAGCAGTACGGATTCGATGGCATTGGCAGCCAATGTCGAGGTGTCGGCCTGCAACGACTCATGCAGGCTGGTAAACCGGGCCATCAACTGCTGCCACTCGGGCGAGCGCACCGCGCTGGCACGCAACCAATGCAGCACGGCGCCAGCCAGCGCAGCAGGCGTGGCGGCATCCTGCAGCAGTTCGGGCACGACCGCTTCGCGCAGCAGGATGTTGGGCAGGCCCACCCAGGGCTGCAACTGCTTGCGGCGCATCAAGCGGTAGCTCCACGGGTGCATGGCGTAGCTGATGACCATGGGTTTCTTGAACAGTGCAGCCTCCAGCGTGGCGGTGCCACTGGCGATCAGCGTGACATCGCAAGCCTGCAGTGCCAGATGCGAATGCCCTTGCAGCAGCCGCACGCGCCCCTGCATGTGTTGCTCCTGCAGCATGGCCTCGACCCGCAACACCTGCGAGGGAACGGCCGGCAGGATGCACTGCAACTCGGGCATTTGCTGCTGCAGCAGCTGCACCGCCTGCAAGAAGCGCGGCAACAGGTAATCGATCTCCTTGCCGCGACTGCCCGGCAGCAGGGCCAGCACCGGCGCGTCAGGTTCGAGCTGCAAGGACGCCCGCGCGATCAGCGCATCCGTATGCAACGGAATGCGTGTGGCCAGCGGATGCCCTACGAAGCTGGCAGCAATGCCATGGCTTGCCAGCAGCGCCGGCTCGAACGGGAACAGGCACAGCACATGGTCGGCCGCAGCACGGATGGTCTCGACGCGCTCGGGTCGCCAGGCCCAGATCGACGGACAGACAAAATGCACGGTCGGAATGCCACCGGTGCGCAGGCGCCTTTCCAGTCCGAGATTGAAATCGGGCGCATCAACGCCAATGAACACATCAGGACGCTGGTCCAGCAACTGGTTGCCCAACTGGCGACGTATGCGCAGCAAACCAGCCACACGCCGCAAGACCTCCAGGCTGTAACCGTGCACCGCCAGCCGATCGGCCGGCCACTGCGCCGCGAAGCCCTGTTCCTGCATCGACAAACCACCAATGCCGTGCGCGCGCAGGCCGGGCCAGCGCGACCTGGCCCCCTGCAGCAGCAAGGCAGCAAGCAGATCGCCGGACGCCTCGCCAGCGACCATGGCCAGATCGGGGTCCGCGTGCGCGGTGGCCGGCGCGCTCATGCGCTCACCACCGTGTCACCGGGCAATACCGCGCTCGGCATGCTGCAGGAAGGCCAGCACCGCCAGCACGTCCTCCCAGCCATCGCCCTGCACGACACGGCTCTGCAGATCTTGCAATTTGTCGCAGGCCTCCTGGACCGTATTGCCCTCGCGGAACACGATGCGGTACGCCGTCTTCAGCACGGACAGCTGGTTGCCGCTGAAGCCGCGCCGGCGCAAACCTTCGATGTTCAGGCCTCGCACCGCGAACGGGTTCCCGCCCGCCAGCACGAAAGGCACGACATCCTGCGAAACGTGGCTGGAAAAACCGATCATGGCGTGCGCGCCAACGCGGGTGAACTGGTGCACACCGGTCAGCCCGCCGATGATGGCCCAATCCCCCACCTGCACATGACCGGCCAGCGCCACGCTGTTGGCCATGATGGTGTGGCTGCCGACCTGGCAGTCGTGTGCAATGTGCACATACGCCATGATCCAGTTGTCATCGCCCATGCGGGTCACGCCGCCGCCCTGCTCGGTGCCAACATTGATGGTGCAGAACTCCCGCACGGTGTTGCCGTCGCCAATGTGCAGTTCGGTCGGCTCCCCCGCATACTTCTTGTCCTGCGGCGCGCCACCGACGGCGGCATGCGAATGGAAGGTGTTGTCCGCACCGATGGTGGTGCGTCCCTCAATGATGCAGTGCGCACCGATGCTGCTGCCCGCGCCAATGCGCACCTGCGGGCCGATCACTGCGTATGGACCGACCGTGACGCTCTCATGCAGTTGGGCGCCCGCATGAATGATGGCAGTGGGATGAATCGCGGCCTGCGCCGGCACCGGACTGTCGTGGCTCATGGACGCCATGGACTCAGTTCTGGTCGAACTCGCGCATGGTGCACATCAGGTCGGCCTCGCAGACCACCTGCCCCTCGACCTTCGCGACCGCCTTGAATTTGTAGATGCCAGCGCGCACCCGGTCGATGCCAACCTCCAGTACCAGCTGATCGCCCGGCACCACCGGTTTCTTGAACCGCGCGTTGTCGATGCCGACGAAATAGAACACCTTGTCGTCGCCGGGCGCCTCACCCATGGTCTCGAACGACAGCAGACCCGCAGCCTGTGCCAGCGCCTCCAGCACCAGCACCCCCGGCATCACCGGCTTGCCCGGAAAATGACCGTTGAAGAAGGGTTCGTTGATGCTGACATTCTTGTAGGCCCGGATGCTTTCGCCCACCTTCAGCTCCGTGACGCGATCAACCAGCAGGAACGGATAACGGTGCGGCAGCAGTTTTTGGATTTTATGGATGTTCATTGTCATGATTATGGCAGTCTCTCCTGTAGTGCTGCCATCTCCTTTTCGAGGATCTTGAGGCGGTCGCGCATGCTGCGCAACTGCCGCAGCGAAGCGGCATTCTGCTCCCATTGGGCATGGGGCTCAAACGGATACAGGCCACTGTATTGACCCGGCTGGTGCAGCGAGCGGGTCACCACCGTGCGTGCCGAGACGTGCACGCCATCGGCAATCTGCAGATGGCCCAGCACTGCGGCGCCGCCGGCGAGCGTGCAACCGGCGCCGATGTGGGCGCTGCCGGCAATGCCCACACAAGCAGCCATTGCGGTGTTCTCGCCAACGTGGACGTTGTGCGCGATCTGGATCAGGTTGTCGAGCTTGACGCCATTGGCAATCACCGTATCACCCAGCGCGCCGCGGTCGATGCAGGTGTTGGCGCCGATCTCGACCTCATCGCCGATGCGCACCGCGCCCAGCTGCTCGATCTTGACCCAGGCGGCGCCATCGGGCGCAAAGCCGAAGCCGTCGGCCCCGATCACCACTCCGGAGTGAACGATGCAATGCGCTCCGATCACGCAGTCATAGCCGACCGTCACGCGCGAGGCGATGCGCGTATGCGCCCCGATCACCGCACCTGCCTCGATCACCGACAGTGGCCCGATGCTGGCCGTGGCATCCACATGGGCATCGGGATGTACCACCGCACTCGGGTGAATGCCAGGAGCCCATGGCGCAGGATGCTGCTGGCGCCACCACTGCGAGAGGCGCGCATAGTAGAGATAGGGGTTCGGGGTGACGATGCAGGCGCCGCGGCGCTGTGCCTGCTCGGCCTGCGCCGGCGCAACGATCACGCAAGCGGCCCGGCTTTCATGCAACTGTGCGATATAGCGAGGATTGCTCAGAAAAGCAATGTCGCCCGGGCCTGCGCTATCGAGCGGCGCAATGCCTTGCACCACTTTGGAAGCATCGCCGTGCAGCTCACCGCCCAGCGAAGCGCAAAGGGTTCCCAGGGTCAGCGACACGCCTTGTTCCCGCAATATCGGTGTTCTGTCTCTGGCGTGAGCGCTTCAAGCTTTGCCTGCATGGACACCAGCGCCTCAACGGCTGCTGGCGTTGAGGGCGCTGATCACCTTGTCGGTGATGTCATAAGCCGGATTGACGTAGACCGCCTCCTGCAGGATGACGTCGTACTTTTCCCGCTCGGCCACCTGCTGTACCACGGCGTTGGCGCGCTCGAGAACCTGCGCCAGCTCCTCGGTCTTGCGCGAGCCGAGGTCTTCCTGGAACTCGCGGCGCTTGCGCTGGAATTCACGATCCTGCTCCATCAGCTGACGCTGACGCTGGGTGCGCTGGCTCTCGGAGAGCGTCGGCGACTCGCGGTCGAAGCGATCGGATGCCGACTGCAGACTGTTGCCCATGTCGATGATTTCCTTCTCGCGGCGCGAGAATTCCTGCTCCAGGCGCGTCTGCGCGCTCTTGGCCATGTTGCTGTCGCGCAGGATGCGGTCGGTGTTGACGAAGCCGGCCTTGAACGACTGGGCCTGCACCGGCAGCCATGCGGCTGCGGAGAGCAGAATGGCTGCCGAGGTGATTTTGAGTGAACGTGCTTTCATATACCTTCGAACTTAGAACGATGTTCCGATCTGGAACTGAATTTCCTCGATTCTATCTCCGGCCTTCTTGCGGACCGGATGCGCATAAGCCAGGCGCAACGGGCCAAGCGGCGAAATCCAGCTCAGACCCAGGCCGGTCGATGCCCGGAATTCGGAGAAGCGGACCTTCTCGTCCTCACCGAACACGTTACCGGCATCAACGAAGGCAAACAGGCGCAGCGTGCGGTCATTGCCCGCACCCGGGAAAGGCGTCATGAATTCGGCATTGAGCGTGACCTTCTTCGATCCGCCCAGCGAAGCGCCGGTCAAGTCCCGCGGGCCGAGTGTGCCCTGGTCGAAGCCGCGCACCGAACCCAGGCCACCGGAGTAGAAATTCTTGAACACCGGGTAAGGACGATCATCGAAGCCCTTGCCCCAACCGAGTTCGCCATTGAAAGCCAGCGTGTACTTCTTGCCCAGCGGCACATATTGCTGGTACTGGTAATTGGTCTTCAGGTAACGCGTATCACCGGCAAACGACCATTCGGAACTGAAACGCTGGTAGCGACCCTCATTGGGTGCCAGTGCGCTGTCGCGGCTGTCGCGCGACCAGCCGATCGTGAACGGGAACGAATTGCTGGTGTAGCCGAACCTGTCGGCATAGTAAAGGTAGGCGGCCGGGATGTTGGTGCCCGGCTTGATGCGGTTGCGTTCCGCCCCCAGGCCGAAGTAGACGGTGTCGGTCTCGCTGAAGGGCACCCCGAAGCGCAGCGCCCCCCCCATGGTCACCAGCGAGTAGTTGCCGCCCATGTCTTCGTAGGGCTTGTCGGTCCGGTAGTACAGGTCGACCGCGCGCGAGACGCCCGACTGCGTGAAGTACGGATCGGTGGTATTGAACACCAGCGTGCGACGGTACTTGCTGGTATTGAGGTCGATCCCCATGTAATGGCCGGTGCCCATGAAGTTCTCCTGCTGCAGGCCGAACGAGAAGCTGAGCTTCTCGGCACTGGAGAAACCGGCACCCAACTGCAGCGAACCCGTGGGCTTCTCGACCACGGCCACCTGCAGGTCCACCTGGTCCGGCGCGCCGGGCACGTCCTGGGTCTCGATGTCGACCTCGGTGAAATAGCCCAGCCGGTCGACGCGGTCGCGCGAGAGGCGGATCTTCTCGCCGTCATACCAGGACGCTTCGAACTGCCGGAACTCGCGGCGAATCACCTCGTCGCGCGTCTTGGTGTTGCCGGTCACGGCGATGCGGCGCACATACACACGGCGCTGTGGCACGGCGCGCAACACCACCGCCACGGTATGGTTGGCGCGGTCGATATCAGGCACGGCCTCGACGCGTGCAAACGCATAGCCGTAATTGCCGAAATGCTCCGAGAAGGCCTGCGTGGTCTCGGTCACCTGGTTCTCGTTGTATGGCTCGCCTGGCTTGATTCGCACCAGCGCCTTGAACTCGTCGTCGCGATCGAGGTAATTGCCGTCGAGGCGCACGGCGGAGACGGCGAAGCGATCGCCTTCGTGCACGTTGACAGTGATCGAGATGCTCTGCTTGTCGGGCGAAATCGCCACCTGAGTCGAATCAATGCGAAAGTCGATGAAGCCACGCTGCAGATAATAGGACCGCACCGCCTCCAGATCGGCGTTGAGCTTGGCGCGAGAATAGCGATCCGACTTGGTATACCAGCTGAGCCAGCCACCGGTGTCCTGGTCCATCAACCCGCGCAACGTCGACTCGGAGAACTCCTTGTTGCCGGTAAAGCGGATTTCACCGATCTTGGCCACGCTGCCTTCGGTGACCGTGAAGGTGAGGTTGACGCGATTGCGCTCGGTCGGCGTGATGGTGGTGACGACCTGCGCACCGTAGTAGCTGCGGGAGAGGTACTGGCGCACCAGTTCCTGCTCGGCCCGGTCGGCCAGCGCCTTGTCATACGGACGCCCCTCGGCCAGGCCGATGTCGCGCATCGCCGTGAGCAATGCATCGCGGTCGAATTCACGCGCGCCGGCAAACTCGACATTGGCGATGACGGGACGCTCCTGCACCACCACCACCATGACGTTGCCGTCAGCCTCGATGCGTACATCATTGAAAAGGCCCAGCGCAAACAGCGAGCGGATCGAGTCGGAGCCCTTGTCGTCAGTGTAAAGATCACCCACACGAATGGGCAACGAGGCAAACACGGTGCCGGCCTCGACGCGCTGCAGGCCCTCGACCCGGATGTCGCGCACCGTGAAAGGCTCGAGCGCCCACGCGTGCAGGCTCAGCGCCAGCGGAGCCACTGCAGTCAGCGTGCGAACCCAGAAACGTCGGAAATTGTGATTCATGAACCAGACTCACCGCACCGGCCCATGAGCCCCGTGCGCTTGTGATTGTGCAATTAAAACCAGTTCAGGCACTGACCATGGGCATTGCGGCGAGTGCGTGAACTGGCTCTCAGAAACGGTCGGACAGGCGGGCGACATCATTGAACAGCGCCAATGCCATCAGCATCAGAAGGGCCGCGATGCCCAGACGCTGCAGACGCTCCATCCAGACATCGGAGACCGGCCTTCCCGACACTGCCTCCCAAAGATAATACATCAGGTGGCCACCATCGAGCACCGGCAGTGGCAATAAATTCAGCACTCCCAGGCTCAGGCTGACCACCGCCAGGAATTCCAGAAACTGCACCGCGCCCAGGCTTGCCGACTGGCCTGCATAGTGGGCGATCGTCAAGGGGCCACTGAGGTTTTGCAACGAAGCCTCGCCCACCAGCATGCGCCCGAGCATGGTTACCGTCAGCAGTGCCATATCCCAGGTGCGCTCGGCACCCCGCAGCAGTCCCTCAATCGGGCCACGCCGCACCAATACGGTGGCGTACCGGCCACTGCCGCCGATGCGCGCACCAATCTCGGCACGCTGCTGGCCATCACGCACAACCATGCGCGGACTTACCGGCAGTTGCAGACTTTGCCCGTCACGCACAATCTGCCAGATCTGCGGGAGCGCCCCCTCCTGGCCTGCAGAACGGATGCGCAGCAACAGGCCCTCTGCATCGGGGACCGGCTCACCATCGATGCTTTGCACCACGTCACCGGTGCGCAGGCCGGCGGCCGCGGCCGCCCCGTCGGGCAGCACCTCGCCAATCATGGCAGGCGCCAGTGGCGCCACGATGCCGATGCGCTGCATCGCTTCGGCATCGAGGTCCTGCACATGCAAGGCCGCGAGCGGCAGCGCAACGGTGCGTGGGGTCTGATCTGCCGCAGCCGGCTCGACCTGCAGTTCGACATCCTGGTGACGCAGGGCCGCACGGCTGATGAACCAGCGCAAATCCTCGAAGGACGCCAGGGGCGCGAAATCCGCTGCGCCGCTGCGCCGCGCCGCCACGATGCGGTCGCCGGGCTGCAGTTGGACCGCTTCGGCCAATGAAGCTGCCGGCGGCGTGGCAACGATCGCCTGCGGCTCCTCGGTGCCCCACCAACTGACGGCGGCAAAGCACAGCACCGCCAGCACCAGATTGGCCATGGGTCCGGCCAGTACGATGGCGGCGCGCTTGGACAGCGACTGATTGTTGAAAGCGCGGGGCCGGTCTTCCGGCGCCACCGCCTCCTCGCGCTCATCGGCCATGCGCACATAGCCGCCCAGCGGCAGCGCGGCCAGCACGAACTCGGTCTCGCCGCCAGGCCGGCGCCAGCGCCATAACGGCTTGCCAAAGCCGACGGAAAAACGCAGCACCTTGACGCCGCAGGCCACGGCCATGCGGTAGTGCCCCCACTCATGCACCGTCACGAGGATGCCGATGGTGAGGATGAAGGCCAGCAGGGTCAGCACGGACGCACTCCGATCACAGGCGGTTCGGCGGCATCAAAATGCCAATGTCCGAGCCAGGGCCAGAGCCTGCTGTCGGGCCTGTGCATCCAGCGCCAGCAGGCCTTCCAGGGAGTCGGTGTCCTGGGGCTCAATGCGCTGCAATGTCTCGGCATTGACGGCATGGATCTGGTCGAAGCGCAGGCGCCGCTGCAGGAACAACTCCACCGCGACCTCGTTGGCTGCATTGAGTATGGCGGTGCTGCCAGCCGGGCCGCGCAGGGCCTGCCAGGCGAGGGCCATGCACGGGAAGCGCCGCTGGTGCAGCGGATCCTCGAAGGATTCGAACGTCATGGCTGCGAGCGTGCGGAAATCCAGCCGCGCTGCCCCTGATTCGATGCGCTCGGGCCAGGAGAGGCCATAGGCAATCGGCACGCGCATATCGGGCGAGCCCAGTTGGGCCACCACCGAGCCATCGCGGAACTGCACCATCGAATGGATGGTGCTTTGCGGGTGGATGACCACCTCGATGTACTCGGGCGCCATGTCGAACAGGTAGCGCGCCTCGATGACCTCCAGCGCCTTGTTCATCATGGTGGCCGAGTCCACCGAGATCTTGCGCCCCATGCTCCAGTTCGGATGGGCGCAGGCCTGCTCGGGGGTGACTTCCGCCAGACTGGCCGGATCGCGCAGGCGGAAGGGACCACCCGAGGCTGTGAGGATGAGCTTCTCGACACGCCTCGGCCAGCTCGCCGGATCCTCCGGCAGCGACTGGAACACCGCCGAATGCTCGCTGTCGATCGGCAGCAGCAGCGCGCCGCCTTCGCGCACCTGCTGCATGAAGTAGTGCCCACCCACCACCAGCGCCTCCTTGTTGGCCAGCAGCAGGCGCTTGCCCGCCCGTGCCGCCGCAAGCGCGGGCGGAAGCCCGGCCACGCCGACGATGGCGGCCATCACGGCATCGACTTCGGTGTGCGCTGCCAGTTGAACCATGGCCGGCGCACCAGCCAGCACCTCGGTCGCCAGCCCTTCCTCGCGCAATTGCCGCTGCAGGGCCTGCGCGGCATCAGGCTCCAGCACGGCGGCATAGCGTGGCCGGAACTGCAGGCACTGCGCCAACAGGCGATCGACATTGCGCCCCGCAGCCAGCGCGAACACCTCGAAGCGCTCGGGATGCCGAGCCAGCACATCCAGCGTACTGGTGCCGATCGAGCCGGTCGAGCCCAGGATGGCGATACGCTGCCGGTGTTGCGGACCGCTCGGATGCGTGAGACATGCGGGGTTCATGCCGCCCTCGCCACCAGCGCCAGCACCAGCATGCCCATGGGCATCACGGGAATCAGGCCGTCGATGCGGTCGAGAACGCCACCATGGCCGGGCAGCACGGCGCTGCTGTCCTTGACGCCGGCGGCGCGCTTGACCAGCGACTCCAGCAGATCGCCCAGCACACTCATGCCCACCAGTGCGACGCACACCACCGTGAGCATGGTCAGGCCCTGCTGGCGCACCACGCCATAGAAGCTGCGGCCCCATTCCTGGGCCAGCGAGCGGTCCAGCCACAGCCACAGCGCGGCCAGCAGCAGCACGCCGATGATGCCGCCGAACACGCCCTCCCAACTCTTGCCAGGGCTGACGGTGGGCGCGAGCTTGCGGTGCACCAGCTTCTGGCCGAAGGTTCGGCCGGCAAAGTAGGCACCGATATCGGCCATCCACACCAGCGCCATCAGCGACAGCAGGTAGTTGATGCCCAGTTCGAAAGCCCGCAACACGGCCACCCAGACCGCACCGAACACAATGAGCCCCATCACCAGCCGCAGAGCCCGCGGCAGCGTCGTCCAGCCCGCCGTGCCGCCACGCAGCACCAGCACGGCGCCGGCCAGCCACCCCATCGAGAACAACAGCCAGAACAGGCTGGGCTTGGTGACTTCCTGCACGCCGTTGAGCGAGGCCACTGTGCATGCCAGCCCGAATACCACCCCCACGGCCAGTGAGGGCGCGCCATCGAGGCCGTTGAGGCGCGACCACTCCCAGGCAGCGACACTGAGCACCACCGTCACCAGCAGTACGAACGGCCAGTCCCATGGTGCGAACAGGCACGCCAGGATGACACCCAGCAGCACCAGCGCGGTGATCACCCGTTGTTTCAGCATCCGTTCTTCTCCTTCGGTGGATGGGTTTCTTCCTGGCGGGCCGGACCGGGACGCACCTGCTCGCCGGTCTTGCCGAAACGGCGCTGGCGCCGCGCATAGTCGTCCAGCGCAGCATCCAGATCGGCAGCATCGAAATCCGGCCACAGTACGTCGCTGAAATACAGCTCCGCATAAGCTGCCTGCCACAGCAGGAAATTGCTGATGCGCAATTCTCCACCGGTGCGGATCAGCAGGTCGGGATCAGGGCCATGCGCCAGCGCCATGGCCTGGCCAAGGCTCGCCTCGGTGATCGTCTCGCCTTGCAGGCGCAGACGCTCGGCTGCCTGGGCGATGTCCCAGCGCCCCCCATAGTTGAAACAGATATTGAGGACCAACCGGTCATTGGCGGCGGTCTGGCGCTCGGCCTGCGCGAGGCGCTCGCGGATATCGGCATCGAGCCGACTGGTATCGCCCACGCAGTGCAGACGCACACCATTGCGCTGCAAGTTGGCGGCTTCCTTGCCCAGGACGCTGGCCATCAGACCCATCAGGCCACTCACTTCCTCGGGGGGCCGGCTCCAGTTTTCGGAGGAGAAGGCGAACACCGTCAGGATCTGCACGCCTCGTTCGGCGCAATGGCTCACGCAGCGGCGCAGCGCCTCCACGCCTTTCCTGTGCCCGGCCAGGCGCGGCAGCAGACGCTTTTGCGCCCAGCGGCCATTGCCGTCCATGACGATGGCCACATGACTGGGCAACGTTGCGGGCAAGGAGGTCTTCATGCGCATGTGAACTACCGTGGACTGCCACGGCGTGGCAGGCGCACCGCAGCGCCTGGCTTACACGGCCATGACATCCTGTTCCTTGGACAGCACCAGCGCATCGATCTCGGCAATGAACTTGTCGGTGAGCTTCTGGATATCGGCCTCCGAGCGCTTCTGGTCATCCTCGGAGGCTTCCTTGTCCTTGACGAGCTTCTTGACGGCATCATTGGCATCGCGACGCAGGTTGCGCACCGCGATCTTGGCGTTCTCGCCCTCGGTGCGCACCAGCTTGGTCATCTCGCGGCGGCGCTCCTCGCTCATCGGCGGCATCGGCACGCGGATCAAGTCGCCCATGCTCGCCGGGTTCAGGCCCAGATCGCTCTCGCGGATGGCCTTCTCGATCTTGGCGCCCATGTCGCGCTCCCACGGTTGCACGCTGATGGTGCGTGCATCGATCAGCGTGACATTGGCCACCTGGCTGATGGGCAGGTGCTGGCCATAGTATTCGACATGCACCGTGTCGAGCAGGCCGGGGTTGGCCCGTCCGGTACGGATCTTGGTGAGATGGTTCTTGAAGGAGGCGATGGACTGCTCCATCTTTGCCTGGGTGTTCTTGCGGATATCAGCAATGGACATGAATCAATCTCCTGGTGACAGTTGCAGGGTGGCGCAGCGGCCTCAGGCGTGGACGAGTGTGCCCTCGTCCTCGCCCAGGATGACGCGCTGCAGCGCGCCGGGCTTAACGATGGAGAAAACCTTGATCGGCAGCTTCTGGTCGCGGCACAGCGCAAACGCGGTGGCATCCATGATGCCCAGATTCTGCACCATGGCCTCATCGAAGCTGATGCGGCTGTAGCGCGTGGCGTTTGGGTCCTTCATCGGATCGGCCGAGTACACACCGTCGACCTTGGTGGCCTTGAGCACCAGCTGCGCGCCGATCTCGGCGCCACGCAGCGCAGCGGCCGTATCGGTGGTGAAGAACGGGTTGCCGGTGCCGGCTGCGAACACCACGACTTTGCCCTCCTCCAGGTACTGCAGCGCCTTGGGCCGCACATAGGGCTCGACGACCTGGTCGATCGAGATCGCCGACATGACACGCGCTGGCACGTTCTTGCGGCCGATCGCATCGGCCAGCGCCAGCGAATTCATCACGGTGGCCAGCATGCCCATGTAATCGGCGGTGGCGCGATCCATGCCGGCGGCGCCGCCGGCCATGCCACGGAAGATGTTGCCGCCACCGATGACGATGGCCAGCTCCACACCCATGTTCACGACGGAGATGATCTCGTCGACCATGCGCTCGATGGTCTCGCGGTTGATGCCGAACGCATCATCGCCCATCAGCGCCTCCCCGGAGAGCTTGAGCAGGATGCGACGGTAAGCCGGTTGTTGCTGGGGAGCGGTCATGGGAATGCCTCTGCAGGTGGCGATGTGCGGGTAGAGAGAGAAAGAAACGAATCAGCAGCGGCATGGGGCCCGGCCGGCAATGTTTCGATACCGGGCTGGCGGCGGTCAGCCACAACCGTGGCCGACCCGCCATGCGTGCGGGAACGCCTGCCGCTGCCTGCGTTCCCGGCACCCAGGGGCTTAGTTGCCCTTGGCTGCGGCCATTTGCGCAGCCACTTCGGCAGCGAAGTCGTCGGTCTTCTTCTCGATGCCCTCGCCCACCACGTACAGGGTGAAGCCCTTCAGACCCGTGCTCTTTTCCTTGAGCATCTGGGCCACGCTTTGCTTGTCGTTCTTCACGAACGGCTGGTCCAGCAGCGAGACTTCCTTGAGGAACTTGGCCACCGAGCCCTCGACCATCTTCTTGACGATGTCGGCAGGCTTGCCCGATTCGGCCGCCTTGCCTTCGGCCACGGCACGCTCCTTCTCGATCAGCTCGGCCGGCACGTCGGCGCCGGACAGCGCCACCGGCTTCATGGCGGCCACGTGCATCGCCACATCCTTGGCGGCCGTGTCGTCCCCTTCGAACTCGACCACCACGCCGATGCGGGTACCGTGCAGGTAGTGGGCCAGCTTGCTGTCGGTGGCAAAGCGCTTGAAGCGGCGCAGCGTCATGTTCTCGCCGATCTTGCCGATCAAGCCCTTGCGCACGTCTTCCAGCGTGGGACCGAAGCCGTCCTGGCTGTAGGGCAGCGCGCCCAGCGCATCGATGTCCTTCGGATCGTTCTTGGCCACCAGTTCGGCAGCGGCGTTGGCCAGCTGCAGGAAGCTGTCGTTCTTGCTGACGAAGTCGGTTTCGCAGTTGACCTCGACGATGGCGCCCACGCCACCGTCGATGAATACGGCCACCACGCCTTCAGCCGTCACGCGCGAGGCGGCCTTGCCAGCCTTGGTGCCCAGCTTGATGCGCAGGATTTCCTCGGCCTTGGCCATGTCGCCCTCTGCCTCGACCAGGGCCTTCTTCGCCTCCATCATCGGCGCGTCAGTCTTGCCACGCAGCTCGGCAACCATGCTTGCGGTAATTGCAGCCATTGTTTTCTCCAGTCTCAAATCAAATCAGATCCATACAGATCAATACGAACTCTGTCACCAGTGTCGCCACGGCCACCTCGGTGTGAACCGGGCTTGCCTTCGGGCCTTGGCACGGGACGGCGGATAAAAAAATGGGGCATCGATACTGAAGCCCCATTCTTGCGCGCTGATACAACGCATCACGGCGCGTCGCAGGCGCTTACTGTGCGGACTCCTGCACTTCGACAAACTCGTCGGCGTCATCGGCGGCGGCAGCAGCCAGCTTGGCCACTTCATCGACAGCATTGTTGCGCCCGTCGATGACAGCATCGGCAATCGCGCGGGCGTACAGGGCCACTGCCTTGGCGGAATCGTCGTTACCCGGGATCACGTAGTCGATGCCTTCGGGGTTGTGGTTGGTATCGACCACGCCGACCAGCGGAATACCCAGCTTGTGCGCTTCGGAGACGGCGATCTTGTGGTAACCGACATCGATCACGAAGATCGCATCGGGCAGGGCCGTCAGGTCCTGGATACCGCCGATGTCGCGCTCGAGCTTCTGGATCTCGCGCGTGAACATCAGCTGCTCCTTCTTGCTCATGGATTCCAGGCCAGCTTCCTGCTGGGCCTTCATGTCCTTGAGGCGCTTGATGGAGGTCTTGACGGTCTTGAAGTTGGTCAGCATGCCACCCAGCCAGCGCTGGTCAACGAAAGGCATACCGGCGCGCTGGGCCTCTTCAGCCACCACGTCGCGCGACTGGCGCTTGGTGCCGACGAACAGGATGGTGCCGCGATTGGCCGCCAGCTGGCGCACGAACTTCTGGGCTTCCTGCAGCTTGGGCAGAGAGGCTTCCAGGTTGATGATGTGAATCTTGTTGCGATGGCCGAAGATAAAAGGGGCCATCTTGGGGTTCCAGAAGCGCGTTTGGTGGCCAAAGTGCACACCGGCTTCCAGCATTTCACGCATGGTGATCGACATAGAAAAAACTCCGAAGGTTGGGTCTGAGACGGACTCTGTCACCACGTCTTCGACAGCAAAGACTGCATGGCACCCAGGATGAATCCGCCCGCTATTGTTTTGCGGCCCCTGCCAGGGGCATCCTCCATCGCATGCGCCAAGTACGCGTGGAAATCGCCCGAAGCAATCTGGCAAAACCCGATGATTCTACCATACCCGCGCAAGCACAATAGCAGGCACCGCCCAGCCATACGGGACAAGCCCCATGAAGCGGGGGCGATCCCCCTGACTCAAGTCCCGGCCTTGCCCCGTGCCACCTCGGGGCTTCAGCGCCGGCGCCGCTTGCGTGCGGCGCCGGCGCCCTCTTCGCCACCTTTGCTCGCGGCGCGCGCACCGCTTTTCTGTTTGACCGCCTTGGCGACCTTGCGCGCGCCCTTGCGCCCGCCCTCTGCGGCCTCGCCCGCTATCCAGCCGGCATCGCTACCGAAACGCGCGCTGGCAGAGGCACCGGCCGGACTGGCCGCACCCTTGGTTGCGCGGCCGCCGCTGCGGCCACCGGACGGTGCCGCACCCGCACCCTGCCATTCGTCACGCACCGGCACGAAGTCGATCTTGCGCGCATCCAGGTCGACGCGGCTGACCTGCACCTGCAGGCGACTGCCAATCGCATAGCGGGTGCCGGTGCGCTCGCCGCGCAGCTCCTGCCGCACCTCATCGAAGCGGAAGTATTCACCGCCCAGTTCGGTGATGTGCACCAGCCCATCGACATACATGGCATCGAGCGTGACGAAAAGGCCAAAGGTGGTCACCGCCGTCACCGTGCCGGCAAAGACTTCGCCCAGGTGCTCGCGCATGTATTGGCACTTGAGCCAGGATTCGACGTCGCGGCTGGCCTCGTCGGCACGGCGCTCGTTGGCGCTGCAGTGCAGGCCGGCCGCCTCCCAGGCCAGGATCTCACCGGCCGCCACCTGCTCCTTGGCCGACGCACGCCGCCGGCCGGCCGGCTTGGCCGCCTCGACACGCTGCGGCGGCGCCACCTTGGCAGCCAGCTTCTGACGGAACTGTGCCGTCACCGCGCCCTCCGCCGGGATGCCCGGCAGCTGGTAGCGCTCACCACCGAGCACCGCCTTGATGACGCGATGCACCAGCAGGTCGGGATAGCGGCGGATCGGGCTGGTGAAATGGGTGTAGGCCTCGAAAGCGAGGCCAAAGTGCCCGCTGTTGTGCGGCGAGTAGATCGCCTGCTGCATGGAGCGCAGCAGCATGGTGTGGATCTGCTGCGCGTCGGGCCGGTCCTTGGTGGCCTCGGCAATCACCTGCAGGTCCTGCGGCTTGGGGTCGTCGCCGATCGACAGTCCGATGCCCAGCGCCTTGAGGTAGTTGCGCAGCACATTCTGGCGCTCGGGCGTCGGCCCTTCATGCACCCGGTACAGCGCCGGGTGACCGCTGGCAAGCAGGAAGTCGGCGCTGCAGACGTTGGCGGCCAGCATGGCCTCCTCGATCAGGCGGTGCGCCTCGGTGCGCACACGCGGCACGATCTGCGCGATGCGGCCCGTGTCGTCGCAGAGGATCTGCGTCTCGGTAGTCTCGAAATCGACCGCGCCACGTGTCTTGCGCGCGGCCAGCAAGGCCTGGTAAACGCCATTGAGGTGGAGGAATTCCGGCAGCAGGTTCTGGTACTGCTGCGCCAGCGGCCCACGTGTGTTGGCCAGGATGTCGGCCACCTGGGTGTAGGTCATGCGCGCATGGCTGTGCATCACCGCCGGGTAGAACTGGTAGGCATGCACCTGCCCCTTGGCAGTGACCAGCATGTCGCAGACCATGCAGAGACGGTCGACGCCGGGATTGAGCGAACACAGGCCGTTGGAGAGCTTCTCCGGCAGCATCGGAATCACGCGGCGCGGAAAGTAGATGCTGGTGGCGCGCTCGAAGGCATCCTTGTCGATCGGGCTGCCCGACTGCACATAGTGGCTCACGTCGGCGATGGCCACCAAGAGGCGCCAGCCCTTGCCACGCCCGACCTTGGCCGGCTCGCAATACACCGCATCGTCGAAGTCGCGCGCATCCTCGCCATCGATGGTCACCAGCGGAATGTCGCGCAGGTCGACGCGGTCCTTGCGATCGCCAGGGCGCACCGCCGACGGCAGTTTGGCCGCCGCCTTCTCACAGGCCTCGGAGAAGGTGTGCGGCACATCGTACTTGCGCACCGCAATCTCGATTTCCATGCCGGCGTCATCGGTATCGCCAAGCACCTCGGTGATACGACCGACCGGCTGGCCGTGCAGCGACGGCGCCTCTGTCAGTTCGGCCACCACCACCTGCCCGGCCTGCGCGTGGGCTGTGGCCGCATCGGGCACCAGCACATCCTGGCCATAGCGACGATCTTCGGGCGCCACCAGCCAGACGCCGCTTTCCTGCAGCAACCGACCGATGATGTGCGTGGTCGGCCGCGCCAGGATTTCCAGCACGCGCCCTTCGGGGCGCCCCTTGCGATCGACCCGCACGACCCGCACGCGCACGCGGTCTCGGTGAACCAGGTGCCGCATCTCTTCGGCGGGAAGATAAATGTCGTCGCCACCTTCCTCGGGGACGACAAAGCCATGCCCCTCTCGTCGTCCTTGCACAACACCGACGACTTCTTGCATTAAGTTTGAGTTTTTCAATTCAGATCCGTTTTTTGGATTACAATTCGCGCTTTCCTGAAGTGCCCAGGTGGCGAAATTGGTAGACGCACTAGCTTCAGGTGCTAGCGGGGGAGACTCCGTGGAGGTTCGAGTCCTCTCCTGGGCACCAAGTTTAACGAAGAAAGTCACTCTCCCGAGTGGCTTTTTTGCTTTTGCACAGACAGGCTGGCATGCCTTATGTGGCCAGCCGTTCCGCTTTTGCACCAGAACGAAAATCGGCAAGTGTGTGCAGCCGTGGCGGCAAATTCGGTTATACTTCTTTTCTTCCTGAAGTGCCCAGGTGGCGGAATTGGTAGACGCACTAGCTTCAGGTGCTAGCGGGGGCAACTCCGTGGAGGTTCGAGTCCTCTCCTGGGCACCAAGACACAACAAAAAGCCGCTCCTCTGGGCGGCTTTTTTCATGCCTGCACCTGCGGTGCGTGCGTGACGGAAGGCAAAACGGAAAACAGCCAGGGCATGCAGCCCTGGCGATGCAATGCCGCCGCCACCGGCCCCACTCAGGGCGTGGCGCCGGCAGCCGCAGGGGCAGCCGATTCCGCCAGTTCTACAGCGCCCGCATCCCAGCCGCCACCGAGCACACGGTACATGGTGATGCGGTTGGCCAGCAGTGCCGCGCGGCTTTGCAGCACGGCCTGCTGAGCGGTGAACAGGGAGCGCTGGGCATCGAGCATGTCCAGAAAGCTCGACACCCCGCTCTTGTAGCGCAGGTCGGAGAGTTCGTAGCGCTGCGACTCGGCCTTGACCAGTTCCTCCTGGGCGGTGAGCTGGTCGGCCAGGGTGGCGCGGCCAGCCAACCCATCGGCCACTTCGGAGAATGCGGTCTGGATGGCCTTCTCGTACTGTGCCACGGCCACTTCGCGGGCAACCTCGGCACCGCGCAGGTTGGCGCGATTGCGTCCGCCATCGAAGATCGGCAACAGGGCCTGGGGCGCCAGCGTCCAGCCAAAGCTGCCACTCCTGAACAGGTCCGAGAGGTGGCTGCTGGCCGAACCTACGCTGGCCGTCAGCGAGATGCTGGGGAAGAAGGCCGCGCGCGCCGCGCCAATGTTGGCGTTGGCCGAGCGCAGGCTCCATTCGGCCGACTGGATGTCGGGGCGGCGCAGCAGCAAGTCTGATGGCAGGCCGGCCGGCACGTCTTCGAAGACACCCAGCGGCACGTCGCCGGCCGTGAGCAGGCGCGGCTCGATCTCCTGCCCGACCAGCAGCGTGAGCGCGTTGCGCGCCTGGGCCAGCTGGCGTTTTTGCTCGGCCAGCGTGGCACGCGCCGATGCGGTGAGCGATTGCGCCTGACTCAGATCCAGCGCCGAGACCACGCCGCTGTCAAAGCGCAGCTGGGTCAGCCGCTGGCTGTCCTCGCGGGTCTTGAGCGTCTGCTCGGTCAGGTCCAGCAAGGCATTGGCGGTCTGCAGATTCAGCCAGGCCGTAGCCACATTCGCGATCAGGCTGGTCTGCACCGCTTCACGGGCATAGGCGGTGCTCAGCAGGTCGGCGCGGGCGACTTCCGTCAGGCTGGCCAGGCGGCCGAAGAAATCCAGCTCCCAGGCACTGACGAGCAGCCCCCCCGTGTAGGCCGAACTGATGGTGTCACCATCGTTGGTGCTCTGGCGGCTGCCCGTCACGCCGGCATTGACGACGGGCAGCGGCCCGGCGCCGGTGAGCTGGTACTGGGCACGCGCCTGCTCGATGGAAAGTGTGGCCACGCGCAGGTCGCGGTTGTTGGCCAAAGCCAGGCCGATCAGCTCGCGCAGTTGCGCATCGGTGATGAACTGCGACCAGGCCGCCAGCGGTGCCGTGGCCTCGGCGGTCTCGATGCCCAGGCCGTTTTCCGGCCAAGCCGAGGCCACCGGGGCATCGGGCCGCTCGTAGGCGGGGATGAACGAGCAGCCCGTCAGCAGGGCCGCCAGTGCAGCCGCCGCCAACAATCGCCGGGGAAGAGACAGGGACAGAGTGGTCATGATGGCTCCGGCTTGCACGGTGGTGGTATCAGACATGGTGCGTCCCTTCGGCAGGCGCTGCGGGCGGCAGGGGCGTGGCCGGTGGCGCGGCGCCTTCCTCCGGCTTGGGCTTGTACTTGAAGATGGAGCGCACCACCACGTAGAAGGTTGGCACCAGCGCCAGCGCCAGCACGGTGCCGGTGATCATGCCGCCGATCACGCCGGTGCCGATGGTGCGCTGGCTGGCCGAGCTCGCGCCCGAGGCCAGGTACAGCGGCACGACGCCGATGGTGAAGGCCAACGAGGTCATGAGGATGGGGCGGAAACGCAGATGTGCCGCCTGCAGGGCTGCCGCCACGGCCGACATGCCCTGCGCCTGCAGGTCCTTGGCGAACTCGATGATCAGGATGGCGTTCTTGGCCGAGAGGCCGATGATGGTCACCAGTCCGATCTGGAAGTAAACATCCCTTGGCAGGCCGTGCAGATACACCGCCCCCACCACGCCCAGCACACCCAGCGGCACCACCAGGATCACCGCCAGCGGAATGGACCAGCTCTCGTAGAGCGCGGCCAGGCAGAGGAACACAGCCAGGATCGAGAAGGCATAGAGGATCATGCCCGTCGAGCCGGCCAGTTTTTCCTCGCGCGACTGGCCGGTCCACTCGAAGCCGAAGCCCTGCGGCAGTTGCGCCGCCAGCCGCTCCATCTCGGCCATGGCCTCGCCGGTGCTGTAGCCGGCAGCGGCATCGCCGGCGATCTTCACGGCCGGGTAACCGTTGTAGCGCACCACCTGCATCGGTCCGGTAACCCAGCGCGTGGTGGCGAAGGCCGAGAACGGCACGGCCGCACCATCGCTGTTGAGAGCCGTCAGGGCCAGCAAATCCTCGGGCTGCATGCGTGCCGTCGCCTCGGCCTGCACCATCACGCGCTGCAGGCGGCCGCTGTTGGGGAAATCGTTGACGTAGGACGAACCCAGCGCCGTCGAGATGGTGCTGTTGATCGAGGCGAACCCCACGCCCAGCGCGTTGGCCTTGTCTCTGTCGATCTCGAGCCGCAGTTGCGGCGCGTCTTCAAGGCCGTCAGGCCGCACGCCCGAGAGCACCGGACTTTGCGCCACCATGCCCAGCAGCTGGTTGCGCGCCTGGATCAGTGCATCATGTCCCTGGCCGCTGCGATCCTGCAGCCGGAAGGTGAAACCGGTGGCATTGCCCAACTCCGAGATCGGCGGCGGCGACAGCGTGTACATGAAGGCATCGCGCACCTGGCCAAGGTAGCCCATGGCGCGGCCGGCAATGGCGTCGGCAGTGTGCTCGGCGCCCTTGCGCTCGGACCAGTCCTTGAGCGTGACGAATTGCAGCGCGGCGTTCTGGCCCTGGCCGGTGAAGCTGAAGCCGAGGATCGACACCACGTTCTCCACCTCCGGCTGCTCCATGAAGAATCCCTCGGCCGTCTTGATGGCTTCCAGCGTGCGGTGCTGGGTCGCGCCCGGCGGCAGCTGGACGCTGTTGATGACGAAGCCCTGGTCCTCATTCGGCAGGAAGGACGATGGCAGGCGGTTGTACAGCCAGGCCACCGCCGCGCCGATCGCCAGGTACACGACCAGCATCACATAGCTGCGCTTGAGCACTTTGGCCAGCGTGCCCTCATAGCCCTTGGCAGTGCGGGTAAAAGCGTTGTTGAACCAGCCGAAGAAGCCGCGCTTGGCGTGGTTGTGCCCGGCCACGACGGGCTTGAGGAAGGTGGCGCACAGCGCCGGTGTCAGCGACAGCGCCAGGAACGCCGAGAAGGCGATCGAGACCGTCATGGTCACCGCGAACTGGCGATAGATGTTGCCGATCGAACCGCTGAAGAAGGCCAGCGGCACGAACACCGCGATCAGCACCAGGGTCACGCCGACAATGGCGCCGGAAATCTGGCTCATGGCCTTGCGGCTGGCCTGCAGCGGCGAGAGACCCTCCTCGCTCATGATGCGCTCGACGTTCTCGACCACGATGATGGCGTCGTCGACCACGATGCCGATGACCAGCACCATGCCAAACATGGAAAGCACGTTCAAAGAGAAACCTGCCAGGTACAGCACGCCCAGCGTGCCCAGCAACGCGATCGGCACCACGATGGTCGGGATGATGGTGTAGCGCCAGTTCTGCAGGAACAGGAACATCACCACGAACACCAGCGCGATGGCCTCGATCAGCGTGTGGGCCACCTGCTGCATCGAAATGTCGACGAACTTCGAGGTGTCATACGGGATGACCCACTCCACCCCCTGCGGGAAGAAGGGTTCGAGCTCGGCCATGCGCTCGCGCACGGCTTCGGCGGTGGCCATGGCATTGCCCGTCGGCGACAGCTGCACGCCGAGCGCCACGGCCGGCTTGCCGTTGAGCCGGGAGCCGAACGCGTAGGACTCGATGCCCAGCTCGACGGTGGCGACATCGCGCAGGCGCACGGTCGAGCCGTCGCTGTTGGCACGCAACACGATGTTGCCGAACTCTTCGGCATTGGTCAGCTGGCCCTGCATCACCACCGTGGCGAAAATGGCCTGCGTTTCCGGGCTGGGCATGTCGCCCAGGGTGCCGGACGAGACCTGCGCGTTCTGGGCCGCGATGGCCGCCGTCACATCGGCGGTGGACAGGCTGTAGCCGGTCAGCTTGGCCGGATCGACCCAGATGCGCAAAGCCCGCTCGGCCGCGAACAACTGCGCCTTGCCGACGCCATTGACACGCTGGATCTCAGGCAGCACATTGCGAGAGACATAGTCGCCCAGATCATAGGCACTGTAGTCGTCGCGGGTCGAAACCAGCGAAACCACCATCAGGAAGGTCGAGGACGCTTTCTCGACCTGGATGCCCTGCTGCGTCACCGCCGCAGGCAGGCGCGGAGTCGCCTGCGAAAGGCGGTTCTGCACGTCCACCTGAGCCAGATCGGCATTGGTGCCGGGCTCGAAGCTGAGCACGATTTCGCCTCGGCCGTTGGCCTGGCTGCTCGACTCCATGTAGGCCAGGCCGGGCGAACCGTTCATCTCCCGTTCGATGACCGACAGCACGGTCTCGTCGAGCACCTCGGCGGAGGCGCCAGGATAAGTCGCGGAAATGGAGATGGTGGGCGGCGCCACCGACGGGTACTGCGCCACCGGCAACTGCTGGTAGGACACCAGTCCGATCACGATGATGAACAGCGCCACCACCCAGGCGAAGATCGGACGATCAATGAAAAACTTGGCCATTCGGGGCGCTCCTTACTGCTTGGCGTTGGCGCTGGCCTCGGTCCCGCTCGCGGGTGCCTCGGCAGCTGCGGCGGACGGGGCTGGCGCGCCCGGCGCGCTCCATGGCACGGCCTTGACCTTGGTACCCGGTGGCATCATGCCCACGCGCTGAAAGCCGTCGACCATGACCTGCTCACCCTCCTGCAAACCTTCGAGCACCACCCAGCGGTTGTCGCTGGCGGCGTCGCCGAGCTTGACGCTGCGCACCTGGCGATTGCCTTCGGCATCCACCACCGTCAGCGTGTCGCCCTGCTGGCTGCGGGTAACGGCCTGTTGCGGCACGGAGATGGCATTGGCCACCTGCGCCTGCTCCAGACGCACACGCACGTACATGCCGGGCAGCAGCAGGCCGTCCGGGTTCGGCAGCTCGGCGCGCAACGTCACCTGGCTGCTGGTAGGATCCACCGTCAGATCGGTGAACAGCAGACGGCCGGGCTCGCCGTAGTCGCTGCCGTCGTCGAGCAGCACGCTGACCCTGGCCGCCTCGCCGCCAGCGGCCCGCACCAGACGCCCGTCCTGCAGATCACGCCGCAGCTTCAGCACCTCGGTGGTCGATTGGGTGAAATTGACATACACCGGGTCGATCTGCTGGATCACCGCCAGAGGCGTGGTTTCGCCCTGCCCCACCAGCGCGCCCTCGGTCACCAGCGCCCGGCCGATGCGGCCCGAAATCGGCGCCGTGACATTCGCGTAGCCCAAATTGATCTCGGCGGTGCGCACCGCCGCCCTGGCCGCCGCCACCTCGGCCTGCGCAGCCTTGAAGGTGGCATCGGCGTTGTCGAAATCCAGCTGGCTGACGGCATTGACGCTGACCAGCGGGCGATAGCGATCGACCACCGCCTTGCTCTGCACCAGTGCAGCCTCGGCTCTCGCCAGGTTGGCCTTGGCGCTTTGCACTTCGGCCTGATACGGCGCGGCATCGATCTGCATCAGCAACTGGCCGGTCTTGACGTCACTGCCTTCGGTGAAGAGCCGCTTGTTGAGAATGCCCGCAGCGCGCGCACGCACTTGCGCAGTGCGCGAGGCCTCGACGCGGCCCGGCAGCTCCGTCACCACTCCCACCGTAGCCACCTTGGCGACGATCACGCCGACTTCCGGCGCGGGCATCTGTTGCTGCTGCGCAGCTCCCCCGGCCTGCGCGGCCTTGTCATCCCCGCACCCAGGCAGGACCAGCACAGCCAGCGCCAGGCAAACGGCGCCAACGCTGCCGCGCCGTATGGCAGCGCCCGAAACCCCGCGGGGCTGACTGACAAGAGAGAATGACTGGTGGTTGCGCATGCTGATCCTTTGCGTCGAAAGTGGTGTAGATGCGCCGCGCCGTCGCGGCCATGTGGTTCGGCAGGGGTTCGACAAAAATGAACGAAAGGAACGCGCCGCCGCACCGCCTCGGCCAGCCCGGACACCGGCACATCGGACGGCGCCAGCCCCTTCGACCCACGGGTTCATGGATCCAGGCCGGCCGCGCATCCCCCATGCCAGTTGGGATGGTCCGGAAAAGTCGGACAAAGCGTTCATCAGACGCCTATTGTGCACCGCAACAAGCGGCGTGGCGACCTGCACCGCCACCGCCCCTGCACCGCGCAGCAATTGACGAAAGCGTAGGAGTATACATACATTCAGGCATGTATGTGAAATAATGGCCCGAGATCCGGTGCCGTCTGGCGGCGCCCGCTATTTCATTTCCCGGCAGCACTTAGAAAAGGCGCACCGCAATGGCACGCAGAACCAAAGAAGAGGCATTGGAGACACGCAACCAGATTCTGGATGCGGCCGAAAGGCTGTTCCAGCAGCAGGGTGTCTCGCGCACCTCGCTGCAGGCCATTGCCAGCGAGGCCGGCATCACGCGGGGCGCCATCTACTGGCATTTCAAGGACAAGGCCGATCTGTTCAACGCCATGATGGAGCGGATCCCATGGCCGATCGAGCAGTGCTACCTCGGGGGCGGCGGCGTCTGCCCGCAACTGGAGGAAGGCAGCGCCGGTGCCGCCATCGGATCGCTGCAGCAGATCCTGCGCGACAGCCTGATGGTCATCATCGACGATGCCCAGGTGCGGCGGCTGCTGGAGATCGCCAACTACCAGATCGAATACACCGAGGAGATGGATGCCGTGCGCGAGCGCATGCTGCAGGCACACCAGGCGTTCTACGACCGCAATCTGATGGCCTTTGGCCATCCCCGGGTGCGTCCCCTGCTGCGCGCGGGCGTCAGCCCGGAGAACGCCGCCAAGACCATGCAGCACGCGCTGCTGGGCCTGATCGACCTCTGGGTGCTCACCCCCGGTGCCTTTGACTTGCGCGAAGCCGTGGAGGCCGCCATGGACATCGTTCTGCATGGCGTGGGCATCACCCCCGCCGCACTGGCCGCCAGCGATGCGGCGCACCCTGCGTAGCTGCCGCCGCAAGCGTGCGCTGCAGCGTCGCCCCACAGGCCGCCACCGGCGCGGGGCATCAGCCCAGCGCGCGCTGGATCAGGATCTTCTGCACATCGCTGGTACCCTCGTAGATCTGGCACACCCGCACGTCCCGGTAGATGCGCTCCACCGGGAAGTCATTCACGTAGCCATAGCCGCCCAGTGTCTGGATGGCCGCGCTGCACACGCGCTCGGCCATCTCACTGGCGAACAGCTTGGCCATGGCGGCCTCGCGCAGGCAGGGCTGGCCGGCATCGCGCAGGCTGGCGGCGTGCCAGATGAGCTGGCGCGCCGCCTCGATCTGTGTGTCGCATTCGGCCAGCCGGAAGCCCACCGCCTGATGATCGATGATGGCGCGGCCAAAGCTCTCGCGCTCGCGGGCGTAGCGCACCGCCGCCTCGAAGGCAGCACGCGCCATGCCCACACTTTGCGCGGCGATGCCGATGCGCCCGCCCTCCAGCGAGGAGAGCGCGATCCGGTAGCCCTCGCCCTCCGCGCCGATGCGGTTCTCGAGCGGGATGCGGCAGTCCTCGAAGCGGATCTGTGCGGTGTCGCTCGAATGCTGCCCGAGCTTGTCCTCGATGCGTTCGACGCGGTAACCGGGGTTGTCGGTGGGCACGATGAACGCGCTCATGCCTTTCTTGCCGGCACCCTTGTCGGTCACCGCGATGACGATGGCCACCTGTCCGTTCTTGCCGCTGGTGATGAACTGCTTGACGCCGTTGATCACGTATTCGTCGCCGCGGCGCTCGGCGGTGGTGCGCAACGCAGAGGCGTCGGAGCCCACATGCGGCTCGGTCAGGCAAAAGGCACCCAGCATCCGGCCCTGCGCCAGCGGCTCGAGCCATTGGTGCTTCTGCATCTGGCTGCCATAGCGGATCAGGATGGCATTGACCGGGCAGTTGGTCACGCTGATGGCGGTGCTGGTGCCGCCATCGCCAGCGGCGATCTCCTCGAGCACCAGCGCCAGCGTCAGGTAGTCCAGGCCTGCGCCGCCATGCTCGGCAGGTACGCAGATGCCATAGGCGCCCAGCGCCGCCAGGCCCTGATGCACGTCTCTCGGAAAATGGTGCCGGCGGTCCCATTCCGCCGCATGCGGCGTGATCTCGTCGCGCACGAAGGCGCGCACGGCCTCGCGGATCAGGGTCTGGTCGTCGTTGAGCAACATGGTTTGTCTCCGTCTGTCGGTGGCGGGTTTGCGCAGGCCCGGCGCCTGCAACCTCGAACGGCCATTATCAACGCAAGGCCTGTCTTGGCATGCGTTTTCCTGTCCCGGTACGGACGTGCCAAGGGGCGGCCACAGGAGCCGGCTGCAAAAGACCGGCTGCGAGCGGACCTCCCGAGCTGACTGCACCATTGCAGGGCACATCTTTTGCTTGCCCGCAAACCATGGCAACTTCCACGATCTCTCCCCATCCGGAAACACCCGCGCCCTGGCGCGATCAGCTGCGCCTGCTGCTGGACTCCACCGGCGAGGGCGTCTATGGCCTGGACCTGCAGGGCCGCTGCATGTTCATCAACCATGCAGGCGCCACCATGCTGGGCTACCGGCCCGAGGACCTAATCGGGAGCAACATGCACCTGATCACCCACCACTCGCATGCCGACGGCAGCCACTATCCAGAGCAGGACTGCACGATCTTCGATGCTTTCCGGCGCAAGAACCCCTGCCGTGTCGACGACGAAGTGTTCTGGCGCCACGACGGCACGCACTTCCCGGTGGAGTATTCCAGCCACCCGGTGATCGACGATGGCGCGGTGGTGGGCGCCGTCGTCACCTTCATCGACATCACCCAGCGCCGGCGCGACGCGGACGCACTGCGCCAGGCCAACGAAACCCTGGAGCAGCGCGTCGCCGAGCGCACGCGCGAGCTGTCCTCGGCGCTGCTGCAGGTGCGAGAACTCTCGGCCTGGATGGACCATGTGCGCGAGGACGAGCGCACCCGCATCGCCCGCGAGGTCCATGACGAACTCGGCAGCATGCTGGTGGCCCTGAAAATGGACGTGAACTGGCTGCAAAAACGCATGGCGGAGCAGGATGCATGCGATGCCGACGCGGCCCGGCAGGCCCGCAGCCTGATGCGTGCCAAATGCACCAATATGGGACGCCTGATCGAGGCCGCCGTGACCAATGTGGGGCGCATCATCACCGCGCTGCGCCCTAGCATCCTCGACCACCAGGGTCTGTGGGCGGCGCTCGAATGGCAGGCTCAGGAATTCGCGCAGACCGCCGAGTTGGCGCTGGACTGGCACGCCAGCATCCCCGAAACCCTGGAGCTGCCCGATGACCAGGCCACCGCAGTGTTCCGCATCTTCCAGGAAATGCTATCCAACGTGGGACGACATGCCCAGGCCCAAGCCATCGCCGTGCGCATGGAACTGCAGGGCGCGTGGCTGGCGCTGTCCGTCCAGGATGACGGCCGCGGCGCGGCGCCCACCGCCTTCACCGCACCCACGGCCTATGGCATCCAGGGCATGCGCGAACGTGCCCTGCATTGGGGCGGGGCGATCAGCGTGCAAAGCCAGCCGGGCGCGGGCACCACGCTGACCCTGCGCCTGCCCGTTGTCGCCGCGCCATCGGCCCCGGCACCGACCTTGCCAGCCGGTGCCGCGCAGGAGGCCCCATGCAAGGCATGATGGCGCCACAGGGACAGGAGGCACGGGAGGGCCTGCCGCCGACGCCCATCCGGGTACTGCTGGGCGACGACCACCGCATCGTGCGCGAAGGTATCAAGCAGCTCCTGTGCGATCCGGCCAATGGCGCACCGGCCATCACCGTCGCCGCCGAGGCAGCCACCGGCCCCGAGGTGCTCAGCGGCACCGCGGCCTGCCAGGCCGGCGGCGGGCTCGACGTGGTGCTGCTCGACATCGCCCTGCCCGGCCAGGACGGTCTGGAAGTGCTGCCCGTGCTGCGCCGGCAGTGGCCCGACCTGCCGGTGCTGATGCTCAGCACGTACCCGGAGCGCCAGTACGCGGCGCGTTGCATCAAACTGGGCGCAGCCGGTTACCTCAACAAGAGCGTGGACCCGGACGTGATGGTCGAAGCCGTGCGCCAGGCCGCGCGAGGCGAGGTCTATGTCTCGCCACAGACCGCCACGGCGCTGGCCATGGCCATCGGCAGGCGCCACGCTGGCGATGCGCTTTCGCACCGCGAGCACCAGGTATTCCGGCTGCTGATCGAAGGCCACAGCGTCAGCGAGATCGGCGCCCAGCTTGGTCTGGCTGTCAACACCATCAGCACCTACCGGACCCGCATCCTGGAGAAAACCGGCGCGCGCAACGACGTGGAACTGGCCCTGTCCGCGGAGCGCCACGGTCAGCGGCTTTGAACGCCGAGACGCACAAGGTGGTTCCGGGACGCGCCGGGCGTCATCGGGCAGGCCGAATCCCTCCCTCCCCCCTCTTCCGACCCTGTTTGTAGTGCCTGCACTACAAGGCCCAGAAGAACCGGCAACGATTTGCCCGGCCGGCGGCAAACCTGGCACGAAGTGGCCTGTGGCTTGCTTGGCTGCTGGCATCGCCCACCTGCAACACCTGCCCATCTGCCACAGGAGTCACTGAGATGAAGACCTTCCGCTTCCCCAGCCGACCAGCCGAGCCGGCCTCGTCCAGCACCAGCATCAGCGCCGGGTCGCCCACGAGCACCACCGACCCGTATGACGCCGACCGTCCCTTGTCGCTGCGCTGCGCGTGCGGACAGGACCACGCCCCCCAGGTGCATGCCGCCGCCCTGGCCAGGGACACCGAAGCGCTCTACCGCCACCGGCTGGAAGCGGCCGTCATCAAGGCCATGTTTCCCGCCGATGCCATGCGCCGGCGTTTCCTGAAGGCGGTGGGCGCGGGCACTGCGCGCGCGGCCATTGCCTCCGTGCTGCCCCTGAGCGCGCTGCAGGCCATGGCACAGGAGAAGGCGCCGCTGGAGAAGAAGAACCTGAAGATCGGCTTCATCCCGATCACCTGCGCCACACCGGTGATCATGGCCGACCCGCTGGGCATGTACGCCGACCAGGGCCTGGCGGTCGAGGTGATCAAGACCGCCAATTGGGCGCTGATCCGCGACAAGATGATCAACGGCGAACACGACGCCTCGCAGTTCCTCAGCCCGATGCCGCTGGCCATGACGATGGGCGTGGGCTCGGCCCAGACGCCCATCGAAGTGGCAGCCATCCAGAACACCAATGGCCAGGCCATCACGCTGGCCAACAAGCACAAGAACAACCGCGACCCGAAGAACTGGAAAGGCATGCGTTTTGCCGTGCCCTTCGACTACTCGATGCACAACTTCCTGTTGCGCTACTACGTGGCCGAAGCCGGTCTCAATCCGGACACGGACATCCAGATCCGCGTGGTGCCGCCGCCCGAGATGGTGGCCAACCTGCGCGCCGGCAACATCGACGGCTACCTCGGCCCCGACCCTTTCAACCAGCGCGCGGTCTACGAGGAGGTCGGCTTCATCCACCTGCTGACCAAGGAACTGTGGGACGGGCATCCGTGCTGCGCCTTCGGTTCCTCGGCCGCCTTCATCCAGAACCACCCGAACACCTTCGCCGCGCTCTCGCGCGCCATCCTCACCGCCGCGACCATGGCTCGCAAGCCCGAGAACCGGGCCATGATCGCCAAGGCCATCGCCCCCGCGCAGTACCTCAACCAGCCGGAAACCGTCGTCACCCAGGTGCTGACCGGGCGCTATGCCGACGGCCTGGGCAGCATCCAGAACGTGCCCGACCGGGCCGACTTCGATCCGGTGCCCTGGCAGTCGATGGCGGTGTGGATCCTCACGCAGATGCAGCGCTGGGGCTACGTCCAGGGCGAAGTGAACTACCAGCAGATTGCCGAGCGCGTGTTCCGCCTCACCGATGCGAGAAGGCTGATGCGCGAGCTCGGCGAAAACGTGCCCGATGGCAACGACCCCGGCTTCACCATCATGGGCAAGGCCTTCGATCCGTCGCAGCCCCAGCAGTACCTGCAAAGCTTCGCCATCCGCAAGGCGGCCTGACATGAGCGCCTCCAACGTGCTGACCCTGCGCCTGCGCGCCGGCCTGGTTTCGCTGCTGCTGCTGGGCCTGATCCTGGCGGTCTGGTACAGCGCCACGCTGCCCGCCGCCGGCGCGCCCGGCAATGCGGCGACGCTGACGGCGGAGGAAATCGAGTACCTGCAGATGCTGGGCAAGGACCCGGCCCAGCAGGCCGGCGGCGCAGGCAGCGGCTTTCCCTCGCCAGGGCAATTTGCGGCCACCGTGGCCCAGCAGTTGCGCGACCCGTTCTACGACAACGGCCCGAACGACAAGGGCATCGCCATCCAGCTGGGCTGGTCGCTGCTGCGCGTGGCGGCGGGCTTTCTGCTGGCCTGCCTGGTAGCGCTGCCGCTGGGCTTCGTGATCGGCATGTCGCCGCTGCTGCACCGCGCGCTCGATCCATTCATCCAGGTACTCAAACCCATCTCGCCGCTCGCCTGGATGCCATTGGCGCTCTACACCATCAAGGATTCATCGGCCAGCGGCATCTTCGTGATCTTCATCTGTTCGCTGTGGCCAATGCTGCTCAACACCGCGTTCGGCGTCGCCTCCGTCAAGCGCGAATGGCTCAACGTGGCGCGCACCCTCGAGGTCGGCCGCATCCGTCTGGCACTGCAGGTCATCCTGCCGGCGGCAGCGCCGACCATCCTCACCGGCATGCGCATCAGCATGGGCATTGCCTGGCTGGTGATCGTCGCCGCCGAGATGCTGGTGGGCGGCACGGGCATCGGCTACTTCCTCTGGAACGAGTGGAACAACCTTTCGCTCTCGAACGTGATGTTCGCCATCCTGCTGATTGGCGTGGTCGGCATGTGCCTGGACCTGGCGTTTGCCGCGCTGCAGCGGAAGGTGACCTATGTGGAGTCCTGACATGTCCCCATCCGCCACCGCAGCCGTCACCGATACCGCCGCCCCGGCTCCCGCCACCGGCAAGGGCTTCGTGCAGGTCGAAGGCCTGGGCAAGGCCTATACGCCCGACCAGCCCGTGTTCGCCGACGTCGACTTCTCAATCGCGCGAGGCGAGTTCGTCTGCGTGATCGGGCATTCGGGTTGCGGCAAGACCACCATCCTCAACGTGCTCGCCGGGCTCGACACGGCCAGCAGCGGCCATGTCGTCATGGACGGGCGGGAGATCACCGGTCCCAGCCTGGACCGCGGCGTGGTGTTCCAGGGCCACGCGCTGATGCCGTGGCTGACGGTGCGCAGCAACATCGCCTTTGCAGTGCGTTCGCGCTGGCCCGGGTGGTCGCGCGCGCAGGTTGACGAACAGGTGCGCAAGTACGTCGAGATGGTGGGCCTGCTGCCCGCCATCGACCGCAAGCCGGCCCAGCTCTCGGGCGGCATGAAGCAGCGCGTGGGCATTGCCCGGGCCTTTGCCATCCAGCCCAAGATGCTGCTGCTCGACGAACCATTCGGCGCGCTCGACGCGCTCACCCGCGGCGCCATCCAAGAGGAGCTGATGGCCATCGTGCGCCAGACCCGGCAAACCGTCTTCATGATCACGCACGACGTGGACGAGGCCATCCTGCTGGCCGACCGCATCCTGCTGATGCGCAATGGCGGCCAGACCGCCAGGGGCTGGGAGCCCGGTGGCATCGCCGAGGTCGTCACCAACCCCTTGCCGCGCGAACGCAGCCGCGCCGAGCTGCACAAGCTGGACGGCTACTACGCGCTGCGCAATGACATCGTCGATTTCCTGGTCAGCCGGGCCCACCCGGCCTGACCGCCCTCTCCACCCCGTAACCGTATCTCCCAACGAAAGGAAACAACATGAGTCGCCAGGACGTGACCGAGAAAATCATCACCACCAAGGTCCGCAAGGGCCTGAAGTGGGAAGCCGTGGCCCAGGAAGTGGGTCTCTCCAAGGAATGGGTGACGGCCGCCTGCCTGGGCCAGATGACCCTCACCGCCGCGCAGGCCGACACCGTCGGTCGCATCTTCGAACTCAGCGAGGAAGACAAGCAATGGCTGCAGGTCGTGCCCTACAAGGGCTCACTGCCCACTGCCGTGCCCACCGACCCGCTGATCTACCGCTTCTATGAGCTCGTCAGTGTCTACGGCACCACCTTCAAGGAGCTGATCCACGAGGAATTCGGCGACGGCATCATGAGCGCCATCGACTTCAAGATGGACCTGCAGCGCCAGACCGACCCCCATGGCGACCGCGTGCAGATCGTCATGTCAGGCAAGTTCCTGCCGTACAAGACCTACTGAGAAGCATCCGAAAAAGCGCCAACCCCGGCCCGTCGCGAACCCGGCCATGGCAGCATGGCCTCCATCAGCTTCCTCGCAGCAGGCATTGCCCGGCCAGGCGTCCCATCCGTACCAGCGCCTGGCGGTGCGCATCCGACCAATTACCCAGCGCGATGCGGTAGCAGTTCTCGAAACGGCCCGTCAGGCTGAAGAACCGCCCCGGCGGAGCCAGCAGGCGCTGTGCCTCGCAGGCCTGCTCGAACTGCGGGCCATCCACGGCGTCCGGCAACTGCAGCCAAAGTATCAGCCCACCTGGAGGATCGCTCAGTCGCGTGCCTTTCGGAAAATGCCGGGCAATCAGGCCACGCGCCTCGCGCAGGCGCTGGGCCATCTGCTGGCGCAAGCGCCGCATTTGCGCGGCATGGCCGTTCTGGCCCAGCAGGTGCAGCAGTGCCAGTTGCAGCATGGTCGCCGGGGTGCCCAGCGAAGCCTCGCGTGCGTCGAGCACCTGCTGGCCCCAGCGCCCGGCATGCAGCCAGCCGACGCGCAGGCCGGGCGCCAATGTCTTGGTGAACGCGTGGCACAGCATCACATGGCCTGTCTGGTCAAACGACTGGATGCTGCGCCGGTGCGCGTCATGGGGCGACCAGTCGTAGTAGATGGCGTCTTCTATCACCGGCACTTCGTGCGCCGAAGCCAGCTCGGCCAGACGCTTGCGGTGCGCAACCGGCATGCAGGCGCTCAGCGGATTCTGGATGGTCGGCACCACCAGCACGGCCTTGATCGGATGGCTGTCCAGCGCCAGTTGCAAAGCATCGAGCGAGATACCGGTCTGTACATGGGTCGGGATCTCCAGTGCGCGCAATCCCAGGTTCTGCAGCAGCCCCAGCACCGAGAAATGCGCGGGCGATTCGATCGCGACGATGTCGCCTGGGCGGGTCACCGCCTGCAAGCAGCTGACGACGCCCTCCAGGCAGCCATGGGTCAATACGATGCTGTCCGGGTCCAGCCGGCAGCCCAGCCCCATGGCATAGCGCGCCAGCACCTGCCTCAGCTCGCGCAGCCCGCCGTGGCTCGGATAGCTGCCCAGCGTCAGCGGCGCTGCCGCCATGACGCGCGCGACGGCCTGCCTCAGCCGCACCTGGTCGAGCAGCGCCTCATCCGGCGCACTGGTGCCAAACGTGATCACGCCCTCCAGCCCCTTGCTGCCCAGCACGCGCTGGGCGTACCAGTCCAGCGAGACGTTCTGTGGATCACTCAGGCGCTGCGGCCCGCTGGTGGGCGGCTCCAGCGCCACCGCGCCCTTGTGACTGCGGCACACGAAGAAGCCCGAGCGCGGCCGTGCCTGGATCAGCTGCGCATCCTCCAGCCAGCGAAATGCCTCCAGCGCGGTGTTGTGCGAGACCGCGAACTGCTGCGCCAGCGCCCGCACCGAGGGCACGCGCTGGCCCGCCAGCAGGCTGCCGCATTCGATGGCCTGGGCCACATGGGCCGCAATCTGCAGGTATTTGGGATCCGACATCCGGGCATTGTGTCTGGTTTCACAGGAAAGCAAACCAGACAGATGATCCGGTTCACAGGCAGACAGGTGCTGCCGGAGAGCAGCTGTCTGCACCAGACAGCCCGCGTCTGTGACTGTTGCGCGGCGCCGCTCTCCACCACAGTCAGGCCGGTGCAGTGGGAATCGCAGTGCGCATGCCAGAGAACCTGTTCACCACCGCCCATGACTGTCCACACACCGCCAACAGATCGCCATGCAGACCGATACCACCCGATGCCGTCTTCCTTTCCTGACCAGCCTGATGCCACTGGCACGCCATGCGCGGCGGCGGCCATCACCGGTCGCGCCAGAGCCTCTTGCACTGCGCTGGCGCGACGCACCGTGCCATGTGCGGCTGCAGGCAGGCCAGTTCCTGTCCATCGAAGTCCGCACCGGCGTGCTGTGGCTCACCGTCGAAGACCAGTTGAACGACTGTCTGCTGGAAGCCGGGGAACGCGCCACGCTGCACGGCCCGGCGTGCCTGCGGCTGGGCGCGCTGGGGGCCAACCCTTGCCAAGCCATCATCACCCGACAGTGAAACGGCAACCACCTCCGTCTGCCCAAAGAAAAGTCGGCGCGCTCCAAGGGAGCACGCCGACCCGGGGCTGGCCGACTGGAGCCGGGCTGACGCCGCCGACCCGCAGTGCGGCTTTACAGCAGTTCAAGCGTCAGTGCCGTGGCCTCGCCACCGCCGATGCACAGTGTCGCCAGGCCTTTCTTGAGACCACGCGCCTTGAGCGCATTGAGCAGCGTCACGACGATGCGCGCGCCGCTGGCGCCGATCGGGTGGCCCAGCGCGCAAGCCCCGCCGTTGACGTTGACCTTGTCGTGCGGCACCTTGAGGTCATGCATCAGCGCCATGGTGACGACGGCAAATGCCTCGTTGACTTCCCACAGGTCAACGTCCTCGACCGCCCAGCCGGCCTTCGCCAGTGCCTTCCTGGCGGCATCCACCGGCGCGGTGGTGAACCACTCGGGTTCCTGCGAATGCTGCGCGGTGCTGACGATGCGCGCGATCGGCACAGCGCCCAGCGCCTTGGCGGTGGATTCGCGCACCAGTACCAAGGCAGCCGCGCCATCGTTGATGCTGGAGCTGGCTGCGGCGGTGATGGTGCCGTCCTTCTTGAAGGCCGGGCGCAGCGTCGGGATCTTGTCCACGTTGATCTTGGCCGGGCCTTCGTCGGTGTCGACCACCACGTCGCCCTTGCGGGTCTTGACCGTGACGGGCACGATCTCATCCTTGAAACTGCCGGTCTCGATGGCCTGCTGGGCGCGCGTGACGCTGGCGGTGGCGAAGGCGTCCTGCTGCTCGCGGGTGAAGCCGTACTTCTCGGCGCACTGTTCGCCGAAGGTGCCCATGGAGCCACCGGTGTAGGCGTCTTCCAGGCCGTCGAGCATCATGTGGTCGAAGATCTTGTCGTGGCCCAGGCGGTAGCCGCCGCGCGCCTTCTTGAGCAGGTAGGGCGCATTGGTCATGCTCTCCATGCCGCCGGCGACGGCCACATCGATCGAGCCGGCCTTGAGGGCGTCATGCGCGAACATGGCCGATTTCATCGCCGAGCCGCACACCTTGCCCACGGTGGTGGCGCTGACCTTCTTGGGCAGGCCGGCCGCCAACGTCGCCTGGCGCGCCGGGTTCTGGCCCTGGCCGGCCGTCAGCACATTGCCCAGGAAAACCTCGTCGACCTGCTCGGGCGCGAGACCGGCACGCGCCAGTGCCCCCTGAACGGCTGCGCTGCCCAGTTCCCAAGCCTGCAGCGGGCTGAATGCGCCCTGGAATGCGCCCATCGGCGTGCGCGCAGCGCCAATGATGACCACGGTGTCTGTCTCGTTGCTCATGTCGATCTCCTGCTGGTGTGTATAGCGGTTGGTGAAAGCCTGCGATTCAGGGCTGCGGCCCGCCTGCCGCGCCTGTCCCTGTGATGCCAGTGATGCCGGCTGGGCCGGCGCTCTCCTGCCCGAAGCGGCGGGCCTGATCATAGGGGAATACATCGTACACGTGGCCCTGCTGGATGCGCTCCTTGTGCTGCTGCCAGAACTGCGGCGTGAGCAAGTCCGCGTGGTGGCGCATGAATATCTCGCGCACGCGCGGGTTGCCCAGCAGGAACGGGCCGAAGGTCTCGGGAAACACGTCGCGCGGTGCCACCGCATACCAGATCTCGCCGCTCATTTCCTCTTCCTCGTTGCGCGGCGCGGGCACTTGGCGGAAGTTGCAGTCGGTGATGTATTCGATCTCGTCGTAATCGTAGAACACCACCTTGCCATGGCGTGTGACACCGAAGTTCTTCCACAGCATATCACCGGGGAAGATGTTGGCCGCCACCAGGTCCTTGATGGCGTTGCCGTACTCGATGACGGCGTTTTCCATTTGCCGGCACGCCTGTGCGTCGTCCGGGCCGGCATCAAAGGTTTCCTGCAGGTAGATGTTGAGCGGAATCATGCGCCGCTCGATGTAGAGGTGCTTGATGATGACCTCCTCGCTGCCATCGCCGTCGCGGTCGCTGATCTCCAGTTGGCTCGGGGCGAAGCGGCGGATCTCCTCGATCAGTTCGTCCTCGAAGCGCTCGCGCGGAAAGGCCACCTCGCTGTACTCCATGGTATCGGCCATGCGCCCGACGCGGTCGTGCTGCTTGACGAGGCGGTACTTGCCCTTGATCTGCTCGCGCGTGGTGTCCTTCTGCGGTGGGTAGTAGTCCTTGATGAGCTTGAAGACATAGGGGAAGCTCGGCAGGTCGAACACCAGCATTACCATGCCCTTGATGCCGGGAGCGATGCGGAACTGGTCCGTCGAGGTGCCCAGGTGGCTGAGGAAGTCGCGGTAGAACAGGTTCTTGCCCTGCTTGGCCAGGCCCAGCGAGTTGTAGATCTCGTTGCGCGGCTTGCGCGGCATGATGCTGCGCAGGAACTGCACGTAGGCGGCGGGGATCTCCATGTCCACCATGAAGTAGGCGCGCGAGAACGAGAACAGCGTGTGCATGTCGCGCTCGGTGTGAAGCACGGCGTCCACATAGAGCCGGCCCTGGCCGTCATGCAGGATGGGCAGGCAAAACGGCATCTCGTCGAAGCCGTTGATGAGCTTGCCCACCAGATAGGCGCCCTTGTTGCGGTAGAACAGGCTGGCGAGCACCTGGAGCTGGAAGTTGGCGCGGATGCGCGCCTCGCCCAGAATGCCCGCGAGCGCCCGGCCCACGCGCGCGATGTCGCGCGCCAGATCGGCAAAGGGCCGCTGCAACTGGCAGTCGCGCAGTATCGCGGCCGCGACCTCGTCGAGCCGGTCGGGCTGCGGGTAGTAGCAGCGGAACGTGGGCGATTCGGGCGGCTCGCCGATCTGGATGTATTCGGTGCTGATGGCCGGCCGCACGAAGATGAAGTCGTTCTGGAAATAGGTGCGGTGCAGGATCTTGGTGGTGACCGAATTGAAGAAGGTCTCGGCCAGTTCGGGCTGCAGGTGCCCGACCAGCATGCCGATGTAGAACAGCTTGGCCTCGTGCCAGACCTCCATGGGCTGGCCGCCGGCCTGGAATTCCTTCTCGAGCCGCTGCACGCACTCGCGCACCCGCACGTCATAGAACTCGATGCGCTCGCGCTGGGCGCGCTGCTGACCATGCCAATCGACCGTCTCGAAGCGGTGCTTGGCGCGCGCCGACTCGCCCCTGAACAGCCGGTAATGGCGGTTGAAGCCGTCGAGCATGGCCTTGGCGATGCCGCGCGCCAGCGACGAATCGCGTTGCGCCATACCTTGCGCTGTCGCGCCAGCCGCGTCTGGCGCCTGCCGGCGTGGATGCCTGGGGGTGGATGTCTGCGTGCTCATGGCCCCAGTTTACAAACCCGGCGCCGCCTCAAGCGGCCCCAGGCCTGTCGACCTGGGGAAAACCACCAGACCGCAGGAGCAGACGGCAGCGCCAGCGCCTTCTCGTCAATCGGGCGAAGGAGTGCGGTTGACTTCGGCCACACGCTCGAGCGCCCTGGCATAGCTGGGCGCCAGCGCATCCTTGCCGGTGATGGTCATCTCCAGGTCGGTGATCAGGCCGTTGGTGAGGTGATAGCACCAGCCGTGCAGGATCAGCTTCTGCCCCTGGTCCCAGGCATCCTGCACCACCGTGGTATGCGCCACGTTGACGACCTGCTCGATGGCATTGAGCTCGCACAGCGCGGCATGGCGCTGCTCGGCCGGAATCTGGTCGAGGATGCCGCGGTGGCGGTCGCGCACATCCTTGACGTGGCGCAGCCAGTTGTCGACCAGGCCGGCGCGCTGGTCGTTGAGCGCCGCATACACGCCGCCACAGCCGTAATGGCCAACCACCATCAGGTGCTCGATCTTGAGCTGGTCCACCGCGTACTGGATGGTGGAGAGGCAATTCAGGTCGGTGGGCACGACCACGTTGGCCACGTTGCGGTGCACGAACACCTCGCCGGGGTCGAGACCAGTGATCTGGTTGGCCGGCACCCGGCTGTCCGAGCAGCCGATCCACATGTACTTGGGATTTTGCTGGGCCTGCAGGCGGGTGAAAAAGCCTGGCTTTTCACGCTCGACGGTCGCCGCCCAGTTGCGATTGTTCTCGAACAACTGCTTGAGAGTTGGCATCTTGGTTCCCGATATTCAACGGCCTGTATTCTGGCACCGCTGCATGATGGTCCGTGCCCAGCCGCCATGGCCACGCCGCAGCCACCCTGCAGGCCATCTCGAACGAACGGGAAAATCCCCTGTTTTGATGATTTTTGCGCACCGTTGAATCATTATTTCCCACAAAAAACGGGAAATGCCGCTATTTCACAGCACGATATCCAGTCTGACCGAATACACCCAAACCCGCACACCCTGCAAGGACTGTGCGCAACAGACGCCCAAAGAAGCCCTTTTGCGCGGATGGCTCACAGCGTCTCGGCAAACAGCTCGCGCCCGATCAGCATGCGGCGGATCTCGCTGGTGCCGGCCCCGATCTCGTAAAGCTTGGCATCGCGCCACAGCCGCCCCAGCGGGTATTCGTTGATGTAGCCATTGCCGCCGAAGATCTGGATGCCGTCGCCGGCCATCCGGGTGGCCTGCTCGGCGCACCAGAGGATCACCGAGGCGCAGTCCTTGCGCACCTGGCGCACGTGCTCGGCACCCAGCATGTCGAGGTTCTTGCCGATGGTGTAGAGGAAGGCCCGACCGGCCTGCAGCACGGTATACATGTCGGCCACCTTGCCCTGGATGAGCTGGAACTCGCCGATGCTCTGGCCGAACTGCTTGCGGTCGTGGATGTAGGGCACGACGTTGTCCATCACCGCCTGCATGATGCCCACCGGCCCTGCTGCCAGCACGGCGCGCTCATAGTCCAGCCCGCTCATGAGTACCCGTGCGCCCTGGTTGAGTCCGCCCAGGATGTGGCTATCCGGCACTTCGACGTTCTCGAACACCAGCTCGCCGGTGTGGCTGCCGCGCATGCCCAGCTTGTCGAGCTTTTGCGCGACCGAGAAGCCCGGCATGCCCTTCTCGATCAGAAAGGCCGTCACGCCGCGCGCGCCCAGTTCGGGCTCGGTCTTGGCGTAAACCACCAGCGTGTCGGCATCGGGGCCGTTGGTGATCCACATCTTGTTGCCGTTGAGCAGGTAGTAGCCGCCCTTGTCCTCGGCCCTGAGCTTCATGCTGATGACGTCCGAGCCCGCGCCCGGCTCGCTCATCGCCAAGGCGCCGACGTGCTCGCCCGAGATCAGCTTGGGCAGGTACTTCTGCTTCTGCTCCTCGCTGCCGTTGCGCTTGATCTGGTTGACGCAGAGGTTGCTGTGCGCGCCATACGAGAGGCCGATGGAGGCCGAGGCGCGCGAGATCTCCTCCATCGCGATCATGTGCGCCAGGTAGCCCATGCCGGCGCCGCCATACGCCTCCGGCACGGTGATGCCCAGCACACCCAGCTCGCCCATCTGGCGCCACAGCTGCATCGGAAACTGGTCGCTGCGGTCGGCCTCGGCGGCCAGCGGGGCAATCTCGCTCTGGGCAAAGTCGCGCACCGCATCGCGCAGCGCATCGATCTCTTCGCCCAACTGGAAGTTCAGGCCGGGAAGCTCGCTCATGGTTTGTCTCCTTGATCTATCTGGCAGGTGGCGAACCCACGGGTAGGCCGCGCAGGCGCAGGAATCGGCTCCAGGCCGCCCGGCGATTGTGCATGAAGGCGTCCTGCCCGCACAGCGGGGCGACAGGAATGGCACAAACGAATGGCACAAACGGCAACCTGCTTTGCCGATGCGGCAGACAGCAAAAAGGCGCCGGCATCACCGGCGCCCTGGGTCGGACCACGACAGGCCCTGCAGTCCTCAATACTGGTAGACGCCGCGCTTGGTCTTGCGGCCCAGGTAGCCGGCGGCCACCAGTTCGCGCAGCAGCGGTGCCGCGCGGTACTTGCTGTCGCCGAACTCCTCCAGATAGACCTCCATGACGGCCAGGCACACATCCAGGCCGATCAGGTCGGCCAGCGCCAGCGGGCCGATCGGGTGGTTGGCGCCGAGCTTCATGGCCTCGTCGATGGCCTCGGGGGTGGCGGTGCCTTCGGCCAGCACGAAGAAGGCCTCGTTGATCATCGGCACCAGGATGCGGTTGACGACAAAGCCCGGCGCATTCTTGACTTCCACCGGCGTCTTGCCCAGCGCGCGCGCCAGCGTCACCACCTTGTCGTTGGTCGCATCGCTGGTCTGGATGCCGCGGATCACCTCCACCAGCGCCATCAGCGGCACTGGGTTGAAGAAGTGCATGCCGATGAACTGTTCGGGCCTGGCCGACTGCGCCGCCAGCTTGGTGATGGAGATCGACGAGGTGTTCGAAGCGATGATGGCATCCGGCGCGGCAATGGCCTCGATTTGCTTGAGGATCTTGATCTTCAGCTCGTAGTTCTCGGTGGCTGCCTCGATGATCAGATCGGCGGGCCGGAGTCGGGCGTAATCGGTGGTGCCGCTGATGCGGCCCAGGATGGCCGTCTTGTCGGCTTCGCTGATCTTTTCCTTCTTGACCAGGCGGTCCAGGCTGGATGCCACGGTGCTCAGCCCCTTCTCCACAGCCGCATCGGAAATGTCCACCAGAATGGCCTGCAGACCGGCTGCCGCCACGGCCTGCGCGATGCCATTGCCCATGGTGCCGGCGCCGATGATGCCGACGGTTTGAATGCTCATGCTTGACTCCATTGAAGTGAATGATGGGGAAATCGGGAAAGAGGAGCGGACCGATGGTTGCTTGCCGGGCATCGGCCCTTGCGCCGCCGGTGCCGTCGCGGCTGGCGGCCCGAACACCGCGAGACCTGAGCGACTTTACACTACGCGTTCCGCACCGCACGACAACTTGACGACCGCCATGCCCCCGACCACCAGCGCCCTGAACGTCTCGCGATTCCTGCGCGAACACATCCGCACCGTCCCCGACTGGCCCAGCACGGGCGTGCAGTTCCGCGACATCACGCCGCTGCTGCAGGACCCGCAGGTGTTCCGCGTGCTCGCCGATGCCTTCGTGCACCGCTACATGGCCCCCGGGCTGCGCCCCGATGTGGTGGCCGGGCTGGATGCGCGCGGCTTCATCATCGGCGCGGTGGTCGCCTATGCGCTCAACGTCGGCTTCGTGCCGATCCGCAAGAAGGGCAAGCTGCCTTTCACCACCGTGGAAGAAACCTACGAACTGGAATACGGCAATGCCAGTGTCGAGATCCACACCGACGCCGTCACGCGCGGCCAGCGCGTGCTACTGATCGACGACCTGGTGGCCACCGGCGGCACCATGCTGGCGGGCATCAAGCTGCTCGAGCGCCTGGGTGCCGAGGTGACGGAGTGCGCCGCCATCGTCGACCTGCCGGAGCTGGGCGGCTCCGGCAAGGTTCGCGCCAGCGGTCACTCGCTCTTCACGCTGGTGGATTTCGAGGGGCACTGAAGGCACTGAGCCAACCGCAGCGCCAAGCCGCGGGCGCCAGCGGCACCGTCGGGAATCCGCCTTCCAGGGGGATCAGAACCTGTTCACGTTCTTTCTATGGTCAGGTTCTCAGGGCAGCGGCGCACCTTTGGGCCAGAGTGCCCAGAGGTACAGGTCTTGCTTGACGCGGCCGGCGAGGTCTCCGGCCTCCTTGCCCCAGCCAATGAAATAGTCGGCTCGCACCGCGCCGACGATGGCGCTGCCGGTGTCCTGCGCCAGCACCAGCCGCTGCTCGTTGAGCGTGGGGCCGGCCGTCATCAGCCAGACCGGCGTGCCATAGGGAATGCTGCGGCGGTCCACCGCAATGGAGCGCCCCGGTGTCAGGGGCACGCCCTGCGCGCCGCGCGGGCCGATCTCGATCTCCTCGGCCGGCAGTGCCTCCTCGCGGAAGAACACGTAGCGCGGATTGCTCCAGAGCATCTCCTGCACGCGCGCCGGATTGGCGTCGACCCAGGCCTTGATGCCCGGCCAGCTCGCATCGGTGATGAGGCGGCGTTCAAGCAGCCAGCGCCCCACGCTCTTGTAGGGGTGGTTGTTGGTGGCCGCATAGGCCACGCGCACCTGGCGCACCTGGCCGTCAGGCTCCTGCAGGATGAGCCGGCCCGAGCCCTGGATGTGCAGCACCAGCGCATCGACCGGATCGCTCAGCCAGGCGATTTCGCGCCCGCGCAGCGCCGCCTGGGCGCCGGGGTGGCCGCCCTCGATTTGCTGGCGGTTGAACCAGGTGCCATTGCCGTTGAAGCCGGCCGGCAAGCCGTAGAGCGGCACGCCGAAGCCCTCGTCCGGCAGGCGCCGCGCCTGCATGACCGGCTCATAGTAGGCCGTCAGCATGCCCAGGTCGCTGCCGCCGGATGAACGCACCAGATAGGGCTGCAGCGCGGCCCGCATCCACTGGCGGCGCTGGGCGTCGTCGGCCATCAGCAGCTCGCGCACCTGCGCGCAGGCCTGCAGCCAGCTGGCATGCGGGCGCTCGCAGCTGCGCACCCAGGAGGCCCAGGCGTTGGAGAAGTCGTCCTGCTCGAAACCCGGCAGGTCGCCCCAGGACACCGGCGTCCACAGCGCATTCTCGCGTTTGACGCTGGGGCCGATCGGATGCGCCTGCAGAACCGGCAGCGCACGCGGCTGCACCACCGCCTCGGAGGGCCGCTCGTCGGGCGCCTTGGGCTGCGTGCCACAAGCGGCCAGCACGCCAACAGCGGCCACCAGCAGGGGCATGCGGGAGGCGCGGGAGATGCAACGGATCAGGGTATGGAGCATGGGATGGCTGTGACTGGAGACCATGCGGACGCCGCAGACATCGCACCGCGACGCCGCGGCACGCGGGGCATCTCGCGGCACCTTCCGGGAAGAAACAAAGACTGACAAAGACGACACACAAGATCACGATTGAAGGATTTGTCCTTCATTGCGCGCGGGCTAGATGCGCGATACTGCATGCCGTGTGACGGCCAGCGCGCATTATTCCACGCACTGTCTGGCGGCCACGCCAATCCACACGGTAAAAACATGTCACTCGTTCCAGGGTGCATCAGGAGAAGCCCTATGAAACAACAACGTCAACTCGCCATGGTCATCGCCACTGCGGCGGCCTTCACACTGGCAGGCTGCGCCAACATGACCGAAACCCAGCGCAACACCGGCATCGGCGCCGGCATCGGCGCGGTGGTCGGCGGCATTGCCGGCGACGGCAAGGGCGCAGCCATCGGCGCGACGCTCGGCGGCCTGGGCGGCTATGTCTGGTCGCAGCGCATGGAGCACCAGCGCGCCGAGATGGACCGCGCCATGGCCAACACCGGCGTGGTGGTCACCCAGACCGACGACAACCGCCTCAAGCTCAACATCCCGAGCGACATCTCGTTCGACACCAACCGCTCCGACATCAAGCCGCAGTTCGCACCGCTGCTCGACCAGTTCGCCAACAGCCTGCGCAACAACCCGGACACCGACATCGTCATCGTCGGCCACACCGACAGCACCGGCAACGATTCCATCAACAACCCGCTCTCGCGCCAGCGCGCCGAAAGCACCCGCCAGTACCTGGTCAGCCGCGGCGTGGCCGGCCAGCGCGTCCAGATCGATGGGCGCGGCTCCTACGAGCCGGTGGCCAGCAACGCCACGGTCGATGGCCGCGCCCGCAACCGCCGCGTCGAGATCTTCGTGGGCGAGCGCGCCCGGTAAGCGCGAAGAGCCTCCCGGCCTTTGACCCAGCCTGCCAGTCGGCAGGCTTTTTCATGGCCGAACGCAGGGACGAGGAAGCCGCCGTCCGGCCCCCCAAAAAAACTTCAATTCCTTCAAGGGGCCGGATCACCGCCATCGGCAGCGGGCGCAGCAGGTGCCGCCGCAGCCGCGCCGACGCGGTCAACCACCGGCTCCTGCCAGGAGCCATGGATGTGAAAGGCTCGCGTGGTGGCATCGGCCAGCGGCTTGTCCAGCAGCAACTGGGCCAGCAGCGTGCCAGCCCCGATCGCCGGGTTGATGGCCGTGGCCACCAGCGAAGCCGCCAGGGTGTTCACCTCGGGGACCACCACGACGCGGATGTCCTGCGTCTCCCGCACCAGATCGGCCGAGCCTTCGAGCGCCACGGCAGCGTTGACGCCCTGCATCTGCAGATTGCTGGTGTGCGCCTTGCCGGCGGCCATCTGCACGTCGCCCTGCACCGCATCGAAGGCGAAACCCTCGCTGAAGACATCACGAAAATCCAGCGTCAGCCGCCTCGGCAGCGCCTGCAGGCTGAGCACGCCCAGCAAACGTGCCATGCCGGCATCGGCCCGCAGGAACTGGCCCTGGCCCACATTGATGTGAAAGCGCCCATTGAGGCTGGGCAAGTCCAGCTCGACGGGCGAGCCCAGCCAGCCCAGCCGCCCCTCGAGGCTGCCCTTGCCGCCGCGCAGCAGGCCGGGCATGCCAAGGCGCGCCAATAACCGGCCGGCATCGCGCAGCTCCAGCGAAAAGTCCATGGCCATGCGCTTGCGCCCTTCGAGCAGGGTGTGCGGGCGGGAGTCTGGCTGCAGATCCTCCCAGTTGCCGCTGGCGCTCAAACGGGCCTCGGGGGTGTCGATGCTCAGGTGGTTGATGCGCCATTGCGAAGGCACGCCCGCCTCGACACGGTTCATGGCCTGCAGGGCCACCTTGCCCCAGTCGCGGCTGGCGAACAGCAGGCGATCGATTTCCAGATCGAGCGTCGGCAGGCGCTGCAGCCCGCTGCCGGCTGCCGGCGCTGCGGCATCCGGCGATGCCGCATCGGCCGCACCCAGCGATTCGGTGATTGCCTCGGGCAGTTCCAGGTACTGGAGCCGCCCGCGCACCAGGCCGGTGCGCTCCAGGTAATCCGGGTGGTATTCCAAGGCGCCGAGCATCTCCTGCGCCTGCACATTGGCATGCCAGATCGGTTGGCCATCGGGTGCCTGGTAGAGCTGCATCCGAAGCCCATGAACATTGCGCGGGCCCCATTGCAGGCGGCCGACCCGCCAATTCCAGACATCTGGAATCAGGCCCTTCCAGACGAGCTCCTGCGGGGCGGCGGCCGTTGCAGAAGCAGTGGACGCTGGCGGAGTGCCCATCGTGGTCGTACCCGTAGCCGCGGCGGCAGCAGTAGCAGTAGCAGCAGGTGAGGCAGGCACGGCAGGAGCCGCCAACAGCCGGTACCAGGCCTGCGCATCCAGCTCGGGCAGGTCCACATAGACCTGTACCCTCGGTGGCTGCGGCAGTTCGACGAACGGCGCCGCGATGAATTCGGGGTGGCGGCGCTCGTCGGCGCTGAAGTCGCCAACGAACACCTGACCCTGCTGCACCTGGCGGGGCGCCGCCGCATCGGTCGGCACGGTCAGCCGGTAGCGCGCCGCGACAAGCTCCCCCCAGTCGAGCTGCCAGAGTTCCGTCGCACCGGCCTCGGCGGGCTGGTGCTGCAGCACCAGTGGCCGCGCCGTATCGGCCGGCTTCTGCAAGGGGCTTGGCAGATGGCTGGCCATGCCGACCATGTCGCTGGAAAAGCTCAGGTAGGGACGCTGGCCCAGCAGTTGCAGATCGAGCCGGTAATCACTCTCCCCCTCCAGCGCCCGCGCCATGGTCAGCACCGGGCCGCCGCCCGTCGCCCGTTGCAGGTAGGTCTGCAGCCCGGCGGCGCTCAGACGCCCCTGCGCCTGTACGCGCGTGTGGGTGGGCTGGCCTCGCGTGCGTTCGTCCATCGCCGCGGTCAGGCGCAGTTCGCCACCCAGGGCCCGGCCCCGCAGGTCCTGCGAATCGAACCCTTTGTCGGTGAAGCGCACCAAGCCGCTCGCGCCCTGCAGCACCGGCACTTCGGGCCACCACTGCAGGTCATTGCCCTTGAGCTGCAGTTCGCCCTGCACGCGGTAGTCGCCGCCGTGGCGGCTGTCGAGCGGCAGGCCCAGCTGCAGGCGCAGCCGGGCATCACCGGTGGCCGTCAACGCATCCATCAGGTGGTCGGTCATGCGCGCCACCGGGCTGCGTGCCAGCCGTTCGAGTTGCGGCTGCAAGGGGCCATCAAGTGTGGCATCGACCTGCAGCACCGCATGCCCCAGGTCATCGATGCGGGCGCTGCTGCCGCTGGCGATGCGCAGCGCGGGCGCATCGCGCAGATGGCCCTCGCGCACGGCCAGCGCCATCCGGTTGCCCTCGAAACGCAGGGTGGCGCCAACGGCCTGCAGGTCGGGCCAGACCAGTGCGGGCGAGCCGGCGGTACCGGTGCTTTCGTGCAGCAGGTAATGCGGTGCATAGCGGTAATCGACGTCTTCGAGTTCGGCCACGATGCGAAACAGCTCGCCGCTGGCTCCGGCACGTTCCTCGTGCACGGGATCGAAGGGGAAGTGCCGCAGATCGCCGTGCACGTCGACATCGGCCTGCCGTATGCGGCCCTTTTGCACCGCCTCGCGCACGTAGCGGCGCACGTCCGCGGCAACGGTCAGCGGCAGATAGCGCGCGGCCCGCGCGCCATCGGCATCGCTGAGCGTTCCGTTCAGCTGCAGCACGCCCGGGTAGCGCGAGGCCGGCACATCCGCCACTGGCGCCGCCAGTTCGTCGTCATTCAAAGTGCGCCAATGTGCCTGGAGCTCGCCCTTGGCATCGGCATTGGCAAAACGCACCGACGGCGCTTCGACATCGAGCTGCCCGTGCGGGCCCAGCCGCCAGCGCAGCTCGGCATCGAGCGTCTGCAGCGGCAGCTCGGGTTCCTCGAACACGGTGGGCAGGCGCAGCAGGCCATCGCGCACCCGCGCGATGAAGGCGCCACCATGCGCATCGGCCTGCAGCGCACCACTCCAGCCCGCCAGACCCAGCGGCAGTGCGGGACCTTCGGCCGGGGCATCCATGCCCAGGCGCAGCGCCTCGACATGGGCCTGGACGCGCCAGTGGGGCGCCACCTCGCCCGCCCGTCCTTGCCACTCCAGCGCCAGATCCCGCAGCGTGCCCGAAGGCTGCCATCGCTGCAGCATGCGCCCCAGCAGCGCCATCGACCATGCTTGATCGGCATTGGCTTCAACAAAGTCAGGCCGCGCGGGCGGCGCGGCCTGGGCGTCCTGCGGCTCCCAGGCCAGCGCGCCAAGCACGCGGCTGAGTGCCGCCACATCGATGGTGCTGACCGCCAGCCGCATGCGTGCGGGAAGTGCTTGTGGCCATCGCGACGCGCCACGTCGGGCTCCATCGGACATGAGCGCAGACTGGCGGGGCTGGCTGGGCTGGTGGTATTGCCAGTGCACATCGCCATCCTGCCAGCTCAGCCCCTGTGCGCTGAAACGCAGGCCTTCGCTCTGCACCTCCCAGTCACTGCCCTCGGCGCTCGGGGCATGGCTGGCGCGTAAGCGGCTCTGCAGTTCATCGAGCGCCAGCGACATGGACGCTCCCGGCAGGCGCGCCTGCACGTCCCGCCCGACGACATCGGCGGTGAGCCGGCGCAGCTGGCCATCATCGAGTTCCAGCCAGGTCTGCACGCCCAGCCTGCCCTCGGGCTTCAGTTGCTGCCAGTCGATGCCCTGCAAGGGCGGCAGGGCCGCCACGACGGGAGCCAGTGCGGCCACGTCGAACTGCGGCCAGCGGATATAGACCTGCCCACTCCAGCGCGGCCAGCCTGCGGCGTCGCCCACAGCCAGCAACGGACGGCGCAGCTGCGCGCGCAGCTCCAGCGCCGCCGCGCCCGTCCATGAAGGCTGCAGACGCACCGACCACTCATGGCGCAGACTCAGCGGCTGGTAGCGCATCAGCAGCTCGATGCCATCGATGTGCCAGGCTGGCCCGGGCGCTGCCATGGTCACGCCATCCGCATCGTCGACAGCGGCATCGCCAAAGCCGGCGTGATCGGCAACCGCCGCGGGCTGCCAGGAGAGGCGCCCGCCCTCGATGAGCAGTTCGGGCTGGCGCAGCAGCCACAGCAGCATGGGCGGCAGATCGCCTGACGGCGGCTGACCCGCCTCCGGCCAGGCCACATCCTGCCCGGCCACCCGCAGGCCAGTGGGGGTCTGCCGCACCTGCAGGTGCGGATGGCGCAGCGCCAGTTGCTCCATGCTGCCGCGCCAGAGCGAGCGCGGCGAAAGGGCGAGTATGGCCTCGGGCACCTCCAGTGTGGCCTCGCCCGCGTCCAGCACCTGGAGCCCGCGCACGCGCACCGCCGGCAGCAGGCCATTGGGTAGTGCTTCGATCGAGCCGATGCGCAGCGGCGCCCCCAGCGCCGCACTGCCCCAGGCCTCCAGACGCGGCTTCCAGTCCTGCAGGTGCGGCAACACCCAGGCGTGCAGCAGCACCAGCGCCAGCAACGCCAGCGCCCAGCCTGCCAACGCCAGGCGCAGGGCCCAGCGGGTCAGGACGGTCAGGCCACGCAACCAGCGCGAGGGGTGGGAGGAAGAACTCATGAAAAACAAAATTATCAGGCATGCCAAGCCGCTTGGCCGCGCGCACCAGCATAGGCCAGCGCCAGACAAGGCCACAGCGAATCGGCGGCGTCATCGGCGTGATGGGATGTTTCCATCCCTGCCGGCGATCGACAACCATGGCCCGTACTGGACTTTGCGCACCGCTTGCGACCGGCGGAGCTGAATCGTTTTACAGTGGCAATCAAAGGGCACGCGTGTCGCGGCCTTCCCGTTCATCTCCTGCCGATTGATTCCAGCCATGTCCGCCAGTTCCGCCCCCGTCCCGGCCACTGCCCCTTTCCCTGGGCAGGAGGGACATTGCCAGGCCCCTGCCGACTACTCGCGCCTTTGCCAGCGGCTGCGCCGCCGTTATGCCGCGGAACTGCCGCTGCTGGCGCCCGGTCCGCTGGACAAGGCCGCCATGGCAAACACGCTGGCGGCGCTGTGCGATCAGCACGCGCTGGGCGCGGCGCTGCGCATCCTGCGGCAACTGGTGCTCGAACGCCTTGTCGTGCGCGATGTCGAGCAGGGCGCGAGCGTCGACGAAATCACCCGCAGCATGACCTGGCTGGCCGAACTGGCGCTGGACCGCGCCTGCACGCAGGGCCAGGCCATGCTGACCGAGAAACACGGCCAGCCGCAGGACGAACAGGGCCGGCCGGTGCAGTTCTGGATCATCGGCATGGGCAAGCTCGGGGCACGCGAGCTCAATGTCTCCAGCGACATCGACCTGATCTACGTCTATGAACGCGAAGGCGAAACCAGCGGCAATGCCCAGGGGCGCGGCCGCATCAGCTGCCAGGAATACTTCGGGCAGCTGGTACGCATCATCCAGACCCTGGTGGGCGACACCACCGAACACGGCTTCGTGTTCCGCATGGACCTGGCACTGCGCCCACATGGCAAGTCGGGGCCGGCGGCCATCGCGCTGTCCGCGCTCAACGACTACTTCTTCGTGCATGGCCGCGAATGGGAACGCTTTGCCTGGCTCAAGAGCCGCGTGGTGGCACCGGCCGCCTGCGTCGCGAGCCCCAACGTGCAGAAGCTGCGCGAAGTGGTGCTGCCCTTCGTGTTCCGCCGCTACCTGGACTATGCGGTGTTCGATGCGCTGCGCGACCTGCACCGGCAGATCCGCGAGCACGCCAGCGTGCGCTGCGCCGGCCGGCCCGAGCGCGCCAACGACGTCAAGATCTCGCGCGGCGGCATCCGCGAGATCGAATTCACCGTGCAGCTGCTGCAGGTGGTGCGCGGCGGCCAGTTCCCCGAGTTGCGCTGCCGCCCCACGCTGGAGGCGCTCGAGCGCCTGGCCCGCGCCGGCCTGATGCCGCAGCAGACCGCCGAACAACTGGCCGAGGCCTACCGATTTCTGCGTCAGGTCGAGCACCGCATCCAGTACCTGGACGACCAGCAAACCCACGTGCTGCCCACGCGAGACGACGACCTGCAATGGATCGCCTGCTCGATGGGCCATGCCGACGTGCCACACTTCCTGCGCGCACTGGACCTGCACCGCGAGCGCGTGGCGCAGGAATTCGATGCGCTGCTCGGTGGCAGCAAGGCCAAAACCTGCAGCGGCGGCCAGTGCCACAAGAACGGCGGGCGGCCCGCCTCCTTCGAACAACTGCTGCAGCAACTGCCCGCCGCCATGGCCCAGCACGTCCAGGACTGGCCGGACCTGCCGCGCTTTGCCGCGCTGCGCGACGACTCGCTCGCGCGCGTGCTGCAAATCCTGCACACCACCGGCCAGCGCCTGGCCAAGGGCGAGATCAGCCAGGACGCGGCCACGCGCTTTTGCGACTGGATGGAGTCGCTGCTCGGCCGCGACACCTATTTCGCGCTGCTGGTCGAGCGCCCCATCGTCCACACCCGCATCCTGCACATGATGGCGGCAGCGCGCTGGCCGTTGCGCTACATGCTGCGCCACCCCGGCGTGGTCGACGAGCTCGCCAGCGGCAGCGTGCTGCACGAACGCTTCGACCCGGCGACGTTCCGCACCGAGATCGGGCTGCGGCTCGAATCGCTGCAGCGCACCGGCGAAGACGACGAAGAGAACCTGATGAACCTGCTGCGCCGTGGCCACCACGCCGAGTTGTTCCGCACGCTGGCGCGCGACGTCGAGCAGCGCATCAGCGTCGAGGCCGTTGCCGACGACCTCAGCGCGCTGGCCGACACCATCCTGCAGATCACCACCGACTGGTGCTGGCAGCGCCTGCGCAAGAAGCACCGCGAGGAGCCGCAGTTCGCCATCATTGGCTATGGCAAGCTCGGCGGCAAGGAACTGGGCTACGGCAGCGACCTGGACATCGTCTTCGTGTTCGACGATGAGCATGACGACGCCCCCGAGACCTACGCCGCGCTGGTGCGCAAGCTCATCACCTGGCTGACCGCCAAGACCGCCGAGGGCGACCTCTACGAGATCGACACCGCACTGCGTCCCAACGGCAATTCGGGCCTGCTGGTCACCAGCTTCCAGGCCTATGCCAACTACCAGCAGCAACGCGGCAGCAACACCGCCTGGACCTGGGAGCACCAGGCCATGACACGGGCGCGTTTCGTGCTCGGCAGCGACCACCTTCGCGAGCGCTTCGACGAGGTGCGCAGCGCCGTCATCCAGGCGCCGCGCGACCGTGCCGCGCTGCGGCAGGAAATCCGCGCCATGCGCGAGCGCATGCGTGCCGCGCACCCCGGCCACGCCGGCCAGTTCGACGTCAAGCACAGTCCCGGCGGCATGATCGACATCGAGTTCGCCACGCAATACCTCGTGCTGGCGCATTCAGCCGAGCATCCCGAACTGGTGCGCAACGCCGGCAACATTGCGCTGCTGCAGATCGCCGAGCAGCAGGGCCTGCTGCCGGCGCCGGTCGGCCACAGCGCCGCCGACGCCTACCGGGCGCTGCGCCGCATCCAGCACATCGCCCGCCTCAACGAACAACCCGCGCGAATTCCGCTGCAGGAAGCCGAACCCCACCAGCTCGCCGGGCTGGCCCTGTGGCAGGCAGTGTTCGGATCGGACGCGGGCAACCCGGGCTGAGGGCCTGTTCACGATCTTGCCGTGACCCACGAAAAGATCGTGAACAGGTTCCAAAGGCGGCTCATGTCACCGGGCCGGGCCACGGTGGGCCCGGGTTGATGCTCCTTGCGCAGAACCCAGCCAACGGCGCCAGATGCGAATCGACATCAGCTGGTATGCGCGGGTGCGGGCATACAGCTCGGCATGCATGTCCGGTGGATGAAGTTCGGGGGGCAACAGTGGATCCATGGCCAGTTCACTGATGATGCTGCGACCGAGAAGCAGGGTCTGACGCGCCGCCTCGGCCAGAGGCAGGCCCGAGAGGATGGCTTCGCGACTGGCCTCGATGCTTTTCAGCAAGGCGGCATAGCGCCGATCACGCGCCCTGCTCTGCCACAGCTCCGCCAATGCCAGGCCTGACGGCGGCTGCCACTGGTCGACATGCAGCGCCAACGCCTTGACATGCATGCCCAACGCCAGCAACCCCAGGCGGCCTTGCGCGAAGGATTCCAGGCGATTGTCCGGCCGCAGCCACAGGCTGCCGCTCAGCCGGGCATAGCCCCCCAGCCGCATGGCCAGTTCATGCCTGCGCCAGGCCGTTTTATCGGCTCTCGGCACACCGTCGTCGTGCACGAACAACCATTCTCCAGCCCATGGCCGGAGCTGCTCCTCCCGCTGGTACCAACCCACCAGGTGTGCCAACAGGACGTTGTCCTTCAGATTGGCGCGGTATCGTGCGCGCGCCTGCACAACGACCTTGCCGCAGGCGACCAGGCGGTGCAGCGCCACCTTGACGGCATTGCCCTGAATGCCCATCAGCGCACCGGCCCGTATCAGCTGTGCCGTCGTCAGCGCACGCCCATTGGTCGCCAGCAGGTCCAGGATCAGATCCGGAGCGCGGTAGTTGGCAGCATCTTCCATGGCACCGAAGATTACACGATGGGCTCTGTTTTGCGTAATTTTGTAATCGATCCTAGTATTCCGTTTCGCAAGAAGTCCCCCGTCACGCCATCGAAAGGTGCCACCATGGATCCAGTCATCTGGCAGGTGCAAGATCAGACCTGCCTCATCACGATCAACCGGCCTGATTGCCGCAATGCCGTCGACCGGCCCACCGCCGAGGCCCTGCGCGCCTGCTACCAGCGCTTTGAGGCGGATGCCTCCCTCAGGGTGGCGGTTCTCACCGGTGCGGGAGGACACTTTTGCGCGGGGGCTGACCTGGCGGCCGTCAACAACCCCGTTCTGCGCAATGAACTGGATCCCCAGGGGCTGGGTAGCGGCCCCATGGGCCCGTCGCGGATGGCCCTCTCGAAGCCGCTGATCGCAGCCATCGAAGGCTACGCGGTGGCCGGCGGCCTGGAACTGGCGCTGCAGGCCGATCTGCGCGTGGCAGGCGAAGGCGCCGTGCTGGGGGTGTTCTGCCGGCGCTGGGGCGTGCCACTGATCGATGGCGGTACCGTGCGTCTGCCACGCATTGTCGGCATGGGGCGCGCGATGGACTTGATCCTCACCGGACGCGCGGTGCAGGCCGCGGAAGCGCTGGAAATGGGCCTGGTCAATCGCGTGGTTGCCGCCGGCAGGGCGTTGGAGACGGCGCTCGCACTGGCCACCCAGCTCGCTGCGTTTCCGCAGCAATGCATGCTGGCAGACCGGGCCTCGGCCTACGCCCAATGGGACCTGCCACTGGCGCAGGCGCTGCAAAACGAGGGCCGCCACGGCACTCCCATCGTGGAGATGGAAGGTGCCAACGGCGCACAGGCATTCGTGGATGGCGCAGGACGCCACGGACAGTTCGGCACCTGACACCCGATCAGGGCCCTTCATCATCATGACAAAGGAGACAAACATGGACACCTCTTCCCGGACCCGCCAGGCAAACCCACCAGCGCCGTTGTACGTGGACCTGATCCGCCGTGGCGCCTCGCAGCATGGCCCGCGCATCGCCGTGCAGTTCGGCAGCCAGGAACTGAGCTTCCGGCAAGTCGATGCACTCAGCAATCAGCTGGCACAGGCACTGGCTTTCGCGGGCGCCGGCCCGCACAGCAGGGTGGCCATCCTGCTCAACAATGGCATCTACAGCGTACCGGTGGACTTTGCCTGCGTGAAAGCCGGCATCAACCGGGTGCCATTGAATGCCCGCCTGTCACTGGCGGAACACGCGCGCATGCTGGCGGAAACCCAGGCCATGTTCCTGCTGTTCGGCACCGACCTGGCCGAGCGCGCCAGGGAATTGAAGGAACAAGTGCCGGCGCTGCAATGCTTCGGCCTCGGACCAGACGGCCCACAGGCGGCGTGGCCCGCAGGTGCGGCGGATCTGCTCACGCTGGCGCAGGCGCAGCCCGACACCGAGCCGGATGTGGCACACCAGCCGGGCGACGTGATACTGACGCTGTTCACCTCTGGCACCACCGGCACCCTCAAGGCGGCGCAGCACACCCAGGCGTCCTATGCCGGCATTTGCCGCAATGTGCTGCTGAACCTGTTTCCGGCCACACGCGACGACGTGATGCTGCATGCGGCCTCGCTGATCCATGCCAGCGGGGTGTTCGTGCTGCCCTGTTGGCTGCGCGGAGCGCGTACCGCAATCCTGCCGGGGTTCGATCCGCAAACCTATCTCGATTCGATCCATCACCATGGGGCCACAGCCATCAACCTGGTGCCGACCATGCTGCAGATGCTGCTGGCACAGCCCGGATCGGCCACGCCACCGGCCTCGCTGCAAAGGGTGATCTACGGGGCTTCGCCGATGCCCGATGCCGTCATCCGGAAAGCCATGGCTGCCTGGGGACAGCACCGCTTCTGGCAGTACTACGGCCAGACCGAGGCGCCGCTGTGCATCGCGGTGCTGCGACCGGAGGACCATGCGGGCGAGACGCTCGGCGCATGTGGTCAACCCTGCGTCGATGTCGAGATCCGCCTGCTGGACGACCAGGGGCAGCACGTGCCGCAGGGTGAAGCCGGCGAGATCTGCATTCGCAGCGCTTCGGCCATCGCCGGCTATTTCAATGCCGACGAACTCAATGCCCAGACCTTCTCCACCGACGGCTGGGTCCACACGCGTGACATTGGCTGCTTCGATGCCAGGGGCTTCCTCTACATCAAGGACCGCACCTCGGACATGATCATCAGCGGCGGCTACAACATCTATCCCAGCGAGGTAGAGAATGCGCTGCTGACCCATCCGGCGGTGGCCGAGGTGGCCGTGATCGGACTGCCACACGAGAAATGGGTCGAGGAAGTCGTGGCCTGCGTGGTACGCCGCAACGGCGCCGAGGTCGGCGAGAGCGAACTCGTCGCCCACGTTCAGGCCCGGCTGGCCTCGTACAAGAAACCAGGCCGGATCCTCTGGCTGGACGCCATTCCGAAAACGGCCGTGGGCAAGATCAATCGCAAGGCTCTGAGGGACCAATGGCGTGGCATGCGATAAGGCTCACCGCATGAGAACATGGGCACCACCGGCCCATGTTCATGCCCTTGGCCGGTCTACGCCTCCGTCAGCGCAATCGACTTGAACTCGCCGCTGGCAATGCGCCGGCTCCACTCGGCCGGTCCGGTGACGTGCGCGCTGGTGCCGCCGGCATCGACGGCCACCGTCACCGGCATGTCGACCACGTCGAACTCGTAGATGGCCTCCATGCCCAGATCCTCGAAGCCGACGACCTTCGCGGTCTTGATGGCCTTGGAGACCAGGTAGGCGGCGCCGCCGACGGCCATCAGGTAGGCACTTTGGTGCTGCTTGATGGACTCGATCGCCACCGGGCCGCGTTCGGCCTTGCCAACCATGGCGATCAGGCCGGTTTGCTCCAGCATCATGTCGGTGAACTTGTCCATGCGCGTGGCAGTGGTCGGGCCAGCCGGGCCGACGGCCTCGCCCGCCACGGGATCGACCGGGCCGACGTAGTAGATCACGCGGTTGGTGAAATCCACGGGGAGCTTTTCGCCCTTGGCCAGCATGTCCTGAATGCGTTTGTGCGCGGCGTCGCGGCCGGTCAGCATCTTGCCATTGAGCAGCAGCGTGTCGCCGGGCTTCCAGCTTGCCACTTCTTCCTTGGTCAGCGTGTCGAGCTGCACGCGCTTGCTCTTGTTGTAGTCGGGCGCCCAGTCGATCCTGGGCCACAGGTCCAGCGACGGCGCTTCCAGGTAGACCGGGCCTTCGCCGCGCATGACGAAGTGCGCGTGGCGCGTGGCGGCGCAGTTGGGGATCATCGCCACCGGCTTGCTGGCCGCGTGCGTGGGGTACATGGCGATCTTGACGTCCAGCACGGTGGTCAGGCCGCCCAGGCCCTGCGCGCCAATGCCCAAAGCGTTGACCTTCTCATACAGCTCCAGGCGCAGTTCCTCGACCTGGGATAGCTTCTCGCCCCTGGCGGCCTTGGCCTGCAGTTCGTACATGTCGAGGTCTTCCATCAGGCTTTGCTTGGCCAGCAGCACCGCCTTCTCGGCGGTACCGCCAATGCCGATGCCCAGCATGCCCGGCGGGCACCAGCCGGCGCCCATGGTAGGCACGGTCTTGAGCACCCAGTCGACCACCGAGTCGCTGGGGTTGAGCATGACCATCTTGGATTTGTTCTCCGAGCCGCCGCCCTTGGCGGCAACGGTGATGTCCACGGTGTTGCCGGGCACGATCTCGGTGACGATGACGGCGGGCGTGTTGTCCTTGGTGTTCTTGCGGGCAAACTGCGGATCGGCCACGACCGAGGCACGCAGCGTGTTGTCCGGATGGTTGTAGCCGCGGCGCACGCCTTCGTTGATGGCGTCTTCCAGGCTGCCGGTGAAGCCCTCCCAGCGCACCTCCATGCCCACTTTCAGGAACACGTTGACGATGCCGGTGTCCTGGCAGATCGGCCGGTGGCCGGTCGCGCTCATCTTGGAGTTGGTGAGAATCTGCGCCATCGCATCCTTGGCCGCCGGGCTTTGCTCGCGCTCATAGGCGCGCGCCAGATGCTGGATGTAGTCCGCAGGGTGGTAATAGCTGATGTACTGCAGGGCAGCCGCGATCGACTCGATCAGGTCGTCCTGACGAATGGTGGTGGTTGTCATGGCGTGGGGGTTCTGTTGTGAAGGCGGGCCCCTGCCCGGCCGTTCTGTTCATCGAAGCGCGCCGCAATTATCGCCGCTTCGCGCCGCCCCCCGAATGCGGCGACCGCAGAGTGCCTGTTCAGGCCTCGATGCTCGCCACCCGCCCGGCCTCGATGCGCACCCGCAGGTCGCAGCGCGCCGCCAGCTCCCGGTCGTGCGTGACCATGATGAGCGTGGTGCCCAGCTCCTGGTTGAGCGCCAGCATCAACGCCATCACTGCCTCGCCAGTAGCGAAATCCAGGCTGCCGGTGGGCTCGTCGGCAAACAGCACCTGCGGCCGCACGACGAAGGCGCGTGCCAGCGCCACGCGCTGCTGCTCGCCGCCCGAGAGCAGCTTGGGATAATGCTGCAGCCGCTGGCCCAGGCCGACGCGCTGCAGCATCTCGGTGGCCAGCCGCCGCGCATCGCGCTGGCCGGCCAGTTCCAGCGGCAGCATCACGTTCTCGAGCGCCGTGAGGCTGCCGAGCAACTGGAAGTTCTGGAACACGAAGCCGGTCTTGCTGGCCCGCAGGGCCGCGCGCTGGTCTTCGTCGAGCGCGAAGATGTCCTGCCCATCCAGCCGCACCGTGCCCGAACTGGGCACGTCCAGCCCGGCCAGGATCGACAGCAGCGTGCTCTTGCCCGAACCCGAGGCACCGACGATGGCCGCCGTCTGGCGCGCGGCGATGCGCAGGTTGATATCCTGCAGGATCTGCAGCGTACCGCTCGAATCCTGCACCGCCTTGCCAAGATGTTCCACCATAATCAGCGCCTCGGGCGCGGCGGCGGCAGAACCAATCGCGGCGGAATCGATCCCAGCGCCTGTGTCTTGCATCGGAGCAATCGTGTGAACAGCGTTTTCCATCGGCGTCACTTTATCGCGTCTTCACTCTCAGGGTTTTTGCTGGGGTCTTGGGCCGGCCTTGCGGCGGCGCAACCCAGCGCCCAACCAGCCCCGGCCCCGCCACCGCCGCGCCTGCTTGTGCTGGGCGACTCCATCAGCGCCGAGTACGGCCTGGCGCGCGGCCAGGGCTGGGTGACACTGCTGACGCAGCAACTGCAGGAAGCCGCCAGACCGGTCCAGGTCATCAACGCCAGCATCAGCGGCGAGACCACCGCCGGTGGCCGCACCCGCCTGCCGGCACTGCTGCGCCAGCACAGCCCGGCCTACGTGATCATCGAGTTGGGTGGCAACGACGCGCTGCGCGGCCTGGCGCTGGAGAGTACCCGCGCCAACCTGAATGCCATGGTCGATGCCGCGCAGGCTGCCGGCGCCCGGGTGCTGCTGCTGGGCATCCAGGTCCCGCCCAACTACGGGCAGCGCTACACGCAGGAATTCGCCACGCTGTTCGAGACCGTGGCGCAGCAGAAGAACACCGGCCTGGTGCCCTTCATGCTGGAGGCCGTCTCCGCGCCCGAGGACCTCGATCGCTACTTCCAGGCCGACCGCATCCACCCCAATGCGCAGGCGCAGCCGCTGCTGCTGGAGACGGTCTGGCCCGCCATCGAGGCCCTGCTGCAGCACGCATGACGCCCCCCTCTGCCCACACGCCGCCGCGCACCAGCGGCAACGCCTTGGATGTGGCGCCGTTTGCCCTGCTCGACGATGGCGCCGCCGCGGCCGGCGAGCGCCGCAGCCGCCTCTACACCGGCTGGCAGCGCAGCCTGGCCTGCCATGATGCCGCCGGCCTTCAGGATTGGCTGCAGGCCTTGCGGCAGGCGCTGCGCCAGGGCCTGCACGCCGTGCTGCTGGCCGACTACGAATGGGGACTGGGCCTGCAAGGGCTGCCCCCTGCGCCAGGGCAGTTGCGGGCCGAGCTGTTTTCCGATCTGCAGATGCAAACACGCGCACAGGTCGACGCCTGGCTGGACCGGCAGCTGCCGGCCGATGCCCAGGCCGGCCTGCTGGGCTGGCACGCCTCGCAGGACGAGGCGCAGTTTGCCGCCGACATCGCCGCCATCCACGCCGCCATCGCGCGTGGCGAGACCTACCAGGTCAACCACACCTTCAGCCTGCGCGGCCTCGCCCATGGCGCGCCGCTGGCGCTCTACCGGCGCCTGCGCCAGCGCCAGCAGGCCGAGTTCGGCGCGCTCATCCACCGGCCCGGCCAGACCGATGAAGACAGCGGCGGCCATGCGGGCGATGGCGCGTGGATTCTCTCCTTCTCCCCGGAGCTGTTCCTGCAGGTGCGGGGCGCGCACATCACCGCCCGGCCGATGAAGGGCACCGCCGCAGCCAGCGACGATGCCACCGCCACACAGGCCGCGGCAGATGCCTTGCGCAGCCAGACCAAGACCCGCGCCGAGAACGTGATGATCGTCGACCTGCTGCGCAACGACCTGGGCCGCGTGGCACTACCCGGCACGGTGCGCGTGCCCGCCCTCTTTGCGGTGCAGCGCAATGGCCCGGTGCTGGGCATGACCAGCACCGTCGAGGCCACCCTGCGGCCCGGCACCAGCCTGGCCGACGTGCTGCGCGCCACCTTCCCCTGCGGCTCCATCACCGGTGCGCCCAAACACCGCACCATGCAGCTCATCGCGCAACGCGAAGGGGCCGTCGAAGCCGGCGGACACCGACGCGGCATCTACACCGGCGCCATCGGCTGGGTGGACCTCGCCCATGGCACGGCAGCCGACGACGCCACGGACATGGATTACTGCCTGTCGGTGCCGATCCGCACGCTGTTCCTCGATGACAGCGCGGACGTTCCGGACGGCCCGGGCGGACCCCATCGCGTGCGCATGCCGGTGGGCGCCGGCATCGTCTGGGACAGCCAGGCCGCTGCCGAATGGCAGGAGTGCTGGCTCAAGGCCCGCTTCGCCACGCAGGAGATGGCCGGCTTCGAGCTGTTCGAGACCATGCGCGTGGCTGCCGACGGCAGCATCCCGCTGTGGCCGCGCCACCGTGCGCGCCTGCTTGCCAGCGCGCAGGCACTGGGCTTTGCCGCCGCCCCCGCAGGCTGGGACGCAGCGCTGCAGGACTACCAGCGCCAGCACCTGCCCACCGGCCAGGCCTGGCGTCTGCGGCTGGCACTGCGCGAGCATGGCGACTGCCATTTCAGCCACGGCGTGCTGGCGCCCCTGGCGCAGCCCGGCTCGCCCGATGATCCCGTCACCGCCGTGCTCTGCGACACCCTGTGCGGCACGACCGCCTGGCTGCGCCGTCACAAAACCACGTTGCGCAGCGATTACGATGCGGCCATGCACGCAGCCCAGGCGCGCGGCGCTTTCGACGGCCTGTTCTTCAACGAAGCCGGGCAATTGACCGAGGGCGCGCGCAGCAACGTCTTCGTGCGGCTGGGTGGCCACTGGTTCACACCTCCGCTGCAGGCGGGCCTGCTGCCCGGCGTGATGCGGGCGGTGCTGCTCGAAGACCCTGCCTGGCAGGCGCGCGAGCGCACCCTCCACCGCGAAGACCTGCTGCGCGCCAGTGACATCGTGCTGTGCAACGCGCTGCGCGGCGCGCTGCATGCGCGCCTGCTCACGCCATAGCCAATCCATCACCATCCGACCCGCGCAGGCCGCCCTGCTGCCTGTGCGGGCCATTGCTAGAGAGACATTCATGCTGGAAATCATCCTGGCCGATCTGCGCCTTCCGAACCACGCCAACGCCCTCGTCGAACTGCTCGACGCCTATGCGCGCGACCCCATGGGCGGCAGCGAGCCCCTGCCGCAGCGCACCCGTGAGCAGTTGCCGGCGGCACTGGCGGCACGCCCCGGCGCGCACGTCATCCTGGCCTTCGTCGATGGCCAGCCGGCCGGCCTGCTCAATGCCATCGAAGGCTTTTCCACCTTTGCCTGCCAGCCCATCCTGAACGTGCACGACGTGGCCGTGGCACCGGCTTTCCGCGGCCAGGGCATCTCGCGCCGGCTGTTCGAGCGGGCCGAGCAGATCGCCCGCGAAATCGGCGCATGCAAGCTGACGCTGGAGGTGCTGGAGGGCAATCGGCACGCGCAGGCGGCCTACCGGCGCTTCGGCTTTGCCCCATATGCGCTGGATCCGGCGCTCGGCAGTGCGATGTTCTGGCAAAAGCCGCTGGCTGCCGCCGCGCACCCCCTGGCCCAGGCCAAAGCCGCGGAGGCCGCATGACGGCGGGCCGGCCACAGAACACCCCCCACAGCGCCAGCACAGGCAGCACCTGGCAAGCGCTGCCCGGCAGCAGCGGCAGTGGCCGCGGGGGGAGCGCCAACGGTGACGCCAGCCGCTGGCTGGTGCTGGCCATCGTCTCGGTGGCGCTGCTCCTGATCGTCATCGACATGACGGTGCTCTACACCGCGCTGCCCATCCTCACGCATGAACTGCAGGCCAGCGCCAGCCAGAAGCTCTGGATCGTCAACATGTACCCGCTGGTGGTGGCCGGGCTGCTGCCGGGCGCGGGCACGCTGGGCGACCGCCATGGCCACCGGCGCGTCTTCCTGGCCGGTCTGCTGGTGTTCGGGCTGGCCTCGCTGTGGGCAGCCTATTCGCCCAACGCGCCATCGCTGATCGCCGCCCGCGCGGCGCTGGCCTGCGGCGCGGCACTGATGATGCCGGCCACGCTGGCCATCATCCGCCATGCCTTCGTGCATGAGCGCGAGCGTGGCATGGCCATCGGCATCTGGGCCTCGGTCGCCTCCGGCGGCGCGGCCGTCGGGCCGCTGCTGGGCGGCTTTCTGCTGGAGCATTTCTGGTGGGGTTCGGTGTTCCTCATCAACGTGCCAGTGGTGCTGCTGAGCATCCCGCTGGTGCTGGCGCTGATCGTGCCGCACCCGGGCAACGCCGCGCGCCGCTGGGACTGGCCCAGCTCGCTGCTGGCGCTGCTGGGGCTGACCGCCGCCACCTACGCCGTCAAGGCCGCCGCGCAGACGCCGGCGCAAGGGCAGCCGGCCTGGCCGGTGGTGCTGGCCATCGGTGCGCTGGGCGTGCTGCTGCTGGTCGTCTTCGTGCGGCGCCAGCGCCGCATCGCGCATCCGCTGATCGACCTGAGCCTGCTGCGCAACCGCACCTTCTGCGGCGGCGTGGTGGCCGCGGTGACCTGCTCGGTGGCGCTGATCGGCTTCCAGCTGGTGTTCAGCCAATGGCTGCAGCTGGTGCGCGAGCTCACGCCGCTGCAGGCCGGCCTGCAGATCCTGCCGCTGTCGATCGCGGCCTTCCTGGCCGGCCCGCTGGCGGGCTGGTGGATGCACCGCGTCGGCAGCCGCGTGGTGATCGGCACCGGCATGCTGGGCAGTTGCGCCGGTCTGGTGGGGGTGGTGCTGACGCACCAGGGCCTCGGTCCGGCGCTGCTGATGGCGCTGGCGGTGTTCGGCTTCGGGTTCGGCATGGCGGTGACGGGTGCCTCGAGCGCCATCATGTTCAATGCGCCGCCCGAGAAGGCCGGCATGGCCGCCTCCATGGAGGAAGTCTCCTACGAGCTGGGTGGCTCGCTGGGGATCGCCTTGCTGGGCAGCCTGATGACGGCCAGCTATGCCGCGGCGCTGCAGCTGCCGCCGTCGCTGGCGGAGCTGCCGGGCATACGCGAGAGCATCGATGCGGCGCGCCTGGCGGCCGAGCAGTTGCCGCCCGAGCTGGCGGCGTCCCTGCTGGCACTGGCCGGCCAGGCCTTCGACCATGCCATGGCGGTGGTGACCTGGGTGACGGCGGGGCTGTTGCTGCTGGTCACCGCGCTGCTGCTCTCGCCGTGGGGCCGGCGCGGCGCAGCGTCAGATTGATGCGCTCGCTGCCCAGCAGCGGGTGGGGCGGGCCGGCCAACGGCGCGATGCCATGAAAGCGCAGCCGGTCGGCGCCGCCCCAGACCACCACGTCGCCATGGAACAGCGCGACCTGGCCGGCCTTGTCCTGGCGCCGCAGGCCGCCCCACAGAAAGCGCGCCGTCATGCCCAGCGAGATCGACACGATGGGCTGGCCGAAGTCCCGTTCGTCGCGATCCTGGTGCAGCGCCATCCTGGCTCCGGGGCGATAGCGGTTGATCAGGCAGCTGTCGGGCGAGAAACCGGCAAAGCCGGCCTCGGCCGCCAGTTCGGCGGCGAAGTCGTGCAGCCAGCCCGGCATGGCGGGCCACGGCAGGCCACGGGCCGGATCGATCGGCTGGTAGCGATAGCCCCCGGGGCCCGAGGTCCAGCCCAGCGCCCCGCAGCTGCTGGTCTCGACCGACATGCGCCGCCCGCCCGGCGTCAGCAGGCTGCGCAGCGGCGCCTGCCCTGCCACCTCGGCGATGCAGGCCAGCAGCGCATCGGCACGCCCGGCGGCGCGCCCGCGCAGCAGCCAGGCCTGGCGGCCCAGCGCCAGCCGGGGCTCCAGGCCGGCGGCGGCAAAAAGATCGCCATCGCCACCGCCACCGCCACCGGCCGGTTGGCCGCTCATGGTGCTCATGGCACGGGTGGGGCGCCCGCGCCATCCCCGTCCGCGCCTTGCAGGCGGGTGCGCCGGCGCCCCTGGCCGACGCGCGGAATCGCCGCGATCAGCGCCTGCGTGTAGGCGTGGCGCGGCTGCTGGAAAATCTGCTCGGGGCTGCCCTTCTCGACCACCTGGCCCTGGTGCAGCACCAGCAGTTCATCGCACAGGTGGTTGACCACCGCCAGATCATGGCTGATCAGCAAAAAGGAGATGCCGAAGGTCTTCTGCAGATCCTGCATCAGGTCCAGCACCTGCGCCTGGATCGAGACATCGAGCGCGCTGACCGGCTCGTCAGCGACGATCAGGCGCGGGCGCGTGATGAGCGCGCGCGCAATGGCGATGCGCTGGCGCTGGCCGCCGGAGAACTCGTGCGGGAACTTCTCCAGATCAGCCGCGCGCATGCCCACCTGTTCGAGCACCTGCGCGGCGCGCTGGGACATCGCCGCAGCGTCGTGCGTGCGCAGCGCCCGCAGCGGCTCGGTGATGATGCGGCCGACGCGCTGGCGCGGATCGAGCGAACCGTAAGGATCCTGGAACACCATCTGGAAATCGGTGCGGGCGATGCGCAGCTGCTGCGGCGTCATCGCGAAGAGATCGCGGCCGAGCAATCGCACGCTGCCGCCGCTGGGCCTGTCCAGCGCCATCACCAGCCGTGCCAGCGTGGACTTGCCCGAGCCCGATTCGCCCACGATGCCAAGACTCTGGCCCGGCGCGATGCTGAAGCTGACGTCGCGCAGCGCCCGCAGCTCCGGCCGCGGGGCCAGCAAGTGCTGCCGCGGCAGGCGGTAGCTGCGGCTCAGGCCCCGCACCTCCAGCAACATGCAGCGATGGAAGTAGTGGCCACTCATGGCTGCCCCTCCACATCCACGTCCGGTCCCGGTTCCACGGCCCGGGCGCCCTGCTCGGCTTCCCAGACCGCCGCGGCGGCGGCACCCGCGGCGGCGTCCCGCTCCTGTGCCTGCTCCTCGGCGCTGGGAACGTGCGGCTCGAGCATGTGCAGGCGCGCCGCCAGCAGCTGGCGCGTGTAGGCATGCTGCGGCCGGGCGAACACCGCTTGCGTGGCGCCCCGCTCGACCACACTGCCGCGCAGCATCACGGCCACGTCGTCGCTGTACTCGGAGACCACCGCCAGATCGTGCGAAATCAGGATCATGCCCATGCGGTGCTCCTCGACCAGACCGTCGAGCAGATCGAGGATCTGCTGCTGCAGGATCACGTCCAGCGCCGTGGTCGGCTCGTCGGCGATCAGCAGATCCGGCTTGCAGGCCAATGCCATGGCGATCGTGATGCGCTGGCGCTGGCCACCGGAAAACTGGTGCGGATAGGCCGAGAGGCGCTGGGCGGCGTTGGCAATGCCCACGCGCTCGAGCAGGTGGCAGGCCTCGGCCATGGCCGCGCGCCGGCCCAGGCCCTGGTGCAGGCGCAGCGGCTCGGCCACCTGGTTGCCGATGGTGTGCACGGGGTTGAGCGCCGTCATCGGCTCCTGGAACACCATGGCCACGCGGTTGCCGCGCAGCGTCTGCATCTCGCGCTCGGGCAGCGCCAGCAGCTCGCGCCCCTGCAGAAGGATGCGGCCGCCGGCGCGCGCCCCCTCCGGCAGCAGACCCATGATGGCCAGCGCCGTCATCGACTTGCCGCTGCCGGATTCACCCACGATGCCCAGCGTGCGTCCGGCCTGCAGCGTCAGGCTGACGCCGTCGAGAATGGGCTGATCGGGTGGCAGACCCGGCAGCCGCACCTGCAGGTCCTCGACGCACAGCAGCGCGTCGGTGCCAGGCACATTCGCTCCAGTCGCGTTACTCGCGTTACTCCCATTGGATGGGATGGTCGTGGCATTCATGGCAGCCGCCCCGCCGACAGCTTCGGGTCGATCACGTCGCGCAGGCCATCGCCCAGCAGATTCAGGCCCAGCACCGACAACGCAATGGCCACACCAGGAATGACCGACAGCAGCGGCGCCTGGAACATCAGCGACTGCGCCTCCTGCAGCATGCGGCCCCAGGACGGCGCCGGATACTGCGTGCCCAGCCCCAGGTAGGAAAGCGCCGCCTCCGCCAGGATCGCGATGGCGAACTGGATGGTGGCCTGCACGATCAGGATCGGCGCCACATTGGGCAGCACATGCTCGAGCGTGATGGCCAGCGGCCCCTTGCCGCAGGCCCGCGCCGCAAGAATGAAGTCGCGCTCCCAGATCGCCTTGGCCGAGGCGCGGCTGATGCGCGCGAACACCGGGATGCTGGCAATGCCGATGGCGACGATCGAAATGCCCAGGCCCGAGCCATACGCCGCATTGAGCATGATGGCCGTGAGAATCGCCGGGAAGGCGAAGGTGAGATCCGCCACGCGCATCACCAGCTCCTCCACCCAGCCCTTGCGCGCCGCCGCCAGCAGGCCCAGCAACGTGCCCGCCAGCAGGCCGATGGCCACTGCGATGACGCCCACCAGCACCGAGCTTTGCGCCCCCACCATCAGCTGCGAGGCCATGTCGTGCCCATAGGCATCGGTGCCCAGCCAGTGCGCGCTGCTGGGTGGCGCCATGCGCAGGCGCGGGTTCTGCTCGCCCGGCGGGTGCGGCGTCCACACCAGCGAGACCAGCGCAACCAGCAGCAGCAGGCCCGTCAGCAGCAAACCCAGCGCCAGGTTGGCATGCCGGCGCGCACGGCGGCGCGGCGGCAGCGTCACGGCCGCGGAGGCCGCGGTCGTCGCAGCGGTGACCGCCGATGGCCTGGAAGACTTTTGCATCTCAGTACTCATGGCGCTGTGCGCCCTCCACATCGCACGAAACCGGGCACGACGCCAAACCAGTCACCACGGAGGAACGGGCTTTGCCAGGCCACTGTTGGCGCCATTCCTGACACGCAGCGCAGCAAAGCCAGAGAAGGGAAGAAGCGGCGCAGCCGCCCGGAGGGATGTCTCATCTCACACATCCCCCGGTTTGATGCGCGGGTCGATCAGCGCATACAGCACATCGACCAGGAAGTTCACCACGATCACCATCGCCGCCAGCAGCAGCACGCAGTTGCGCACCACCACCATGTCGCGGTTCTCGATGGACTTGAAGATCAGCTGGCCCAGCCCCGGCAGGTGAAACACGCTCTCGACCACGATGGTGCCGGCCAGCAGGTTGGCAAACTGCAGACCCGCCACCGTCACCACCGGAATCAGCGCGTTGCGCAGCACATGGCGCAGCAGCGTGGCGCGACGCGACAGGCCCTTGGCCCGTGCCGTGCGCACGTAGTCCTCGCGCAGCACGTCCAGCAACGCCGAGCGGGTGATGCGCGCCAGCATGGCCGACTGCACCACCGCCAGCGACACGGCCGGCAGCACCAGTGCCTGAAGCGCCGGCCTGAGGCCGCCGCCGGCAGCGGCACTCCAACCCGGGAAACCGCCCGCCGGCAGCCAGTGCAACTGCACCGCGAACACCAGCACCAGCAGGATGGCGAACCAGAAGTTCGGAATCGCCATGCCGATCTGCGTCAGCCCCATGGTCAGCACGTCGGCCGGGCGATTGTGGTGGGCCGCGGCAACCAGGCCCGTGCCCAGCGCGATCAGCACCGTCAGCGCCATCGCCAGCAGCGCCAGCGGAATCGTCAGCGCCAGGCTCTCGACGATCATCTCGCGCGCCGGCACGTCATAGGTGTAGCTGGTGCCCAGGTCGCCCGTGACCAGCCCGCCGAGCCAATGCAGGTAGCGCAGCGCCAGCGGCTCGTCCAGCCCGAGCTGCCGGGCCAGCGCCCGCACGGCCTGCGGCGACGCATCCGGCCCGAGCATGACCTGCGCGGCATTGCCAGGCAGCACCTCCAGCACCAGCATGACCAGCAGCGACGCCCCCAGCAACGAAGCCAGCATGGTCATGAGGCGTTTGAACAGAAAGAATCGCATGGCCGTCATTATGGTGGCCATACGGCGGTTGTGCGGCGGTTGTGCGGCGGTTGTGCGGCGGGTCTGTGGCGGACGCGTCGCCATCGGTGGCGCATCCATGATCGCGCGCACTGCCTGGCACGGCTCGAAGCCGCCCCAAGTCACGGCGGCGCGGAGCGGTGACCCAGATGCCATTCGACGCCGCATCCATCAAGCCCCCTTCAACCCGACACGTGGCCATGCCGATGTAGTAGTAGCCGCCGCCGCGACCACCGCCGAGCATCGACGCTTTCACATGCCCATGCGGCCCACGCGCCGCGCCCATCCACCTGCAGCCGGTAGTAAAACTCCGCCCCGCGCCTCAAGACCATCGCGGCACTACGGGCAGTTTTACTACTACATCATGATTATTAGAATCACTCGCGATACGAATTTCAATTCTCGATTTCATGTCCATGCCCATCGCCAAACCGTCACTCCGCGCCCGCATTCGCGCTGCTGTTTACCTCCCACTCATCGCCGGCACGGCGTTGACGGGCACGGCAACAGCCCAACAGCAGGACCGGAAACCGGCCGAGCTTGACACCGTCACGATTCGCGGTATCAGCGAGTCGGGCTACCAGCCCACGCGCAACAGCTCGGCCCTGCGCACCGACGCGCCGCTGCTGGAGATCCCGCAGGCCGTCAACGTGGTCACGGAGGACGTGCTGCTTGACCAGGATGCGCGCTCGCTCGACGATGCGCTGCAGAACATCAGCGGTATCAGCCAAACCAACACCCTTGGCAGCACCCAGGATGCCTTCATCCGGCGCGGCTTCGGCGACAACCGCGATGGCGGCATCCTGACCAACGGCCTCAAGACCGTGCTGCCGCGCAGCTTCAATGCCACCACCCAGAGGGTCGAAGTGCTCAAGGGGCCGGCCTCCACGCTGTACGGCATCCTCGACCCGGGCGGCGCCATCAACGTGATCACCAAGAAGCCCGAACGCCAGTTCAGCGGCAAGGCCTCGGTCTCGGCCTCAAGCTTCGGCGGCGGCACCACCTCGCTCGACGTGACGGGCCCGATCACCGATACGCGCCTGGCCTACCGGCTGGTGGCCGACTACCAGAACACCGACTACTGGCGCAATTTCGGCAAGACCAAGGAGTGGCTGATCGCGCCCTCGCTGAGCTGGTTCGGCGACGACACCGTCGTCACCGCCTCCTACATGTACCAGGACTACAGCATCCCGTTCGATCGCGGCACCATCTGGGACATCGATGCCGGTGGCCCCATCCCGCTTTCACGCAAAACCCGGCTGGACGAACCCTTCAACGTCACCCAGGGCTCCAGCCAACTGGCCTCGATCAACATCTTCCACACGCTCAATGACGACTGGAACCTGACCTTCGACTACAGCTACAGCCGCGACGAATACAGCGACAATCAGGCCCGCGTGCAGGGCTACGACGCGGTCACCGGCGACGTGACGCGACGCATCGATGCCACCCAGGGCTCGAAAGTCAGCGGCCACTCCATGCGCGTGGATCTCGCTGGCTCGCTCGACATCGCCGGCCTGAAGAACGATCTGCTGGTGGGCGCGCAATACGACTACCAACACCTGCTGCGCACCGACATGATCCGCTGCACGCCCGCCGTCAGCTTCAACATCTACAACCCAACCTACGGCACGGTATCGCCCTGCACCACGGTGCGGCCGGCCGAGAGCGACCAGCTCGAACGTCTGAGGACGCCCTCGGTCTATCTGCAGGATTCGCTGCACCTGAACGACCGCTGGATCCTGGTGGCCGGCGCACGCTACCAGTACTACGACCAGATATCGGGACGCGGGCGCCCCTTCGTGCTCAACACCGACACCAGCGGCGGCAAGTTCGTGCCCCGCCTGGGCGCGGTCTACAAGGCCAGTCCGGCAATGTCCTTTTACGCCAATGCCGCGCGCACCTTCAGGCCCCAGTCGTCCTTCTCCAGCTATTTCGGCGATCTGACGCCCGAGGAAGGCACCAGCTACGAACTGGGCGCCAAGTGGGAGAGTGCAGGCGGAATGAGCGCCAACCTGGCGATCTATACGACGGACAAGAAAAACGTCAGCTACTTCGAGACCGTCGATGGCGTGATCGTCACGCGCACTGCCGGCCTGGTCCGTGCGCGCGGCCTGGAGTTCGATGTAGCCGGGCGCCTGACACCTCAGTTGAGCCTGATCGCCAGCTACGGCTTCACCGACGCCAAGGTCAAGGATGACCCCGACTATGCGGGCAAGCGCCCAGTCAACATCGCGCGCCACACCGCCTCGCTGTTCGCGACCTATGACTTTGGCGCGCAGGCCGGCGGCAACCGCTTCAAGCTCGGCGCCGGTGTGCGCGGCGCCAGCAAGCGTGCCGGCATCAATGACAATTCGTACTTCCTGCCAGGCTATGGCGTGGTCGATGCCTTTGCCAGCTACACCATCGCCGCACGTCACCCCATCACTCTGCAGTTGAACCTGCGCAACCTCTTTGACCGCACGTACTTCAGTTCATCGCTCGGTGCCAGCCGCTACGGCAATGCCTACGGCGAGCCGTTCAATGCCACGCTCACGGCCAGCGTCAGCTTCTGACCGCGCCGCCGCGATGCGCAGCACCCGATCGACCGCATGCCGCAGCCGCCGCTCATAACCCAGGGTCTGCAGGTCGGCTACGGCGAGCGGCGAGTGGTCGAATCCGCCGACCTGTCGTTTGCACCAGCCAGCCTGACCGTGCTGCTGGGCCCCAACGGCTCGGGCAAGTCCACCCTGCTGGGCGCGCTGGCGCGCCAGCTGCCGGCGCGCGCCGGCGCGGTGCTGCTGCACGGGCGCGACATCCACCGCCTGCCCTCGCGCGAAGTGGCGCGCCAGCTCGGCATCCTGCCGCAGGCGCCGGTGCTGCCCGAGAGCATGACCGTGCTGGATCTGGTCTCTTTCGGACGCCACCCCCACCAGGGCTGGCTGCGCCAATGGTCGGACGCCGACAGCGAGGCGGTAGAGCATGCCATGCGCCTGACCGGCACGCTGGACTACGCCGCGCGCGCCGTCGACAGCCTGTCCGGCGGCCAGCGCCAGCGCTGCTGGATCGCGATGGCGCTGGCCCAGCAGACCGGCATCATCCTGCTCGACGAGCCAACCACCTTCCTCGACCTCAAGTACCAGGTCGAAATCATGGACTTGCTGCACGACCTGGTGCACGGCCACGGCCGCACCATCGTGGCCGTGCTGCACGACCTCAACTTCGCCATGGCCTACGCGGACCAGTTGGTGCTGATGAAGGACGGTCGTGTCAAAGCCTGCCTGGCCGATGCCGCCGCCTGTACTCCAGAACTGGTCAAGGACGTATTCGATGTCGAAGTGACCGCCCTCCCCGGCCTGCGCGGCGGACGGCCGCTGTTCATCCCGCTCGCCCATGCCCATCCATCCGCAGACCATGCAGCCCGGCACGCCGACTGAAGCCCGGGCCCGGCGCCAGGCGCTGCCGCCGCGCGCGCTGGCCTGGCGGCGCCCGGCCTGGGTGGCCGCGGGCCTGGCCGGCCTGCTGGCCTTCATCGCCCTGCTGCACCTAGGCGTCGGCTCGCGTGCCATTGCACTGGCCGACGTGGCCGGGGCGCTGTACGCGCCCGACCCCGACAACTTCGAACACCACGTCATCCGCAGCCTGCGGCTGCCGCGCATGCTGGGCGGGCTGGCCGCCGGGGCGGCGCTGGGCCTGGCCGGCGCCGTGGTCCAGGCGCTCACCCGCAACCCGCTGGGCGAGCCGCAACTGCTCGGCCTGAACGCGGGCGCCGCTTTCGCCGTTGTGCTCTCGACCTCGCTGGCGCTGCCGCTGCTGTCACAGCCCGCGCTGCGCCCCTTCGTGGCCGCCGCCGGCGGCGCACTGCTATTTCTCGTCGTGCTGCTGCTGGCCCAGGCCGGCCGGTGCGGCATGACGGTGCTCAAGCTGACTTTCTGCGGCATTGCGCTGTCGGCCTTCGTTTCGGCCCTGAGCTCGGCGCTGCTCATCCTCGACGAAGACTCGCTGCAGGCGCTGCGCATCTGGCTGGCCGGCGACCTGGCCGAAGCCGGCGCCGGCGTCGTCGCGCACGCCGTGCCGGCCGTGCTGGCGGGCCTGCTGCTGGCCGCCGCCGTGGCCCGCCACATCGACGCGCTGGCGCTGGGCGACAGCATGGCCACCAGCCTGGGAACGCCGGTCGCGCGCACGCGTCTGGCCGGGCTGGCGGCGGCCGCGCTGCTGTGCGGCGCCTCGCGCCGGGGCTGGCTGCCGGTTTCCGCCCTGGCCGGCGCCACGCTGGTGCTGGCCGCCGACATCGCGGCGCGCGCGGCGCTGGCACCGCGCGAACTGGCCACAGGCGTGGTCACCGCCTTCGTCGGCGTGCCGGTATTCCTGGCCCTGGTCCTGCGGGAGCGGCGATGAGCGGCCACACTGGAATACCTTCGCCAACGACAACAGCACAAGCTGGCCCGGAACGGCCCGGCGCCGCACTCCTGCGCCGCAACGGCCGCCGCTTGGCGCGGCTCGGTCCCTGGCAATTCCTGCTGCGCCCGCGCCTGACGCTGCTGTGCGCCGTAGCCGCGCTGACGCTGGCGCTGCTGGCCGCCGCCGTGCTGCCGCTGGGACCGGTCGATGCGCTGTCCGGCGGCTTGTGGCCCGCGGCCGATCCCGCCGCCGCGACCATGTCTACGCCCGGCGAACAGGCCATGCGCCAGATGATCTGGCGCGACATCCGCCTGCCGCGCATCCTCACGGCCATGCTGGTCGGCGCCATGCTGGGCATTGCGGGCGCGGCGCTGCAGACGCTGGCGCGCAACGAGCTGGCCGACCCCGGCCTGGTCGGCGTCAAGGAAGGCGCGGCCGTGGCGGTGATCGCGGTAGCCGTGTTCGCGCCGCAGTGGGCTTCGGTCTGGCGCGCGGCCGCGGGCCTGGCCGGCGGGCTGGCCGTCGCGCTGCTGGTGGTGGCGCTGGCGCGCGATCTGTCCAAAGTACGCTTCATCCTGGTCGGCATCGGCGTGTCCTGGCTGCTGCATGCGGTGATCGCGGTCTTCACCACCACGGCCGATATCAAGGACGTGCAGACCGCACTGGTCTGGATGGCCGGCAGCCTGCATGCGGCATCCTGGCGGACGCTGGCCGCGACCGCACCCTGGGCCGTCGCCGGCATGGCCGGGCTGCTGGCCAGCAGCCGTGCGGCCGACGCCGGCAGCCTGGGCCACGGCGTGGCCGCCGGCCTGGGCGTGAACCTGCGCCGGCTCTATGCGCTGCGCCTGCTCACGCCCTGCCTGCTGACGGCGGCGGCCGTAGCGGCGGTCGGCAGCCTGGGCTTCGTCGGGCTGATCGCGCCGCACCTCTCGCGCCTGAGCCTGGGCGGGCGCCAGCTCGCCCTGCTGGCCGGCAGCGGCCTGTACGGCGCCGCGCTGGTGCTGCTGGCCGACAGCATCGGGCGGCTGGCCTTCGCGCCGCTGCAGATTCCCGCGGGCATCGTCATGGCCGTCATCGGCGTGCCCTTCCTGCTGGCGCTGCTGTGGCGGCGCCGCGACCAACTCTGACACCAACCCGGACCCCGGACCATGCGCATACTCGCCACGCTGACTTCCACGCTGATGACCCTGGCGGCCGCGCTGCTGCTCGCGCTGCCCATGACCGCGCAATCGCGCACCTTCGTCGACGACCTGGGCCGCAAGGTCGAGCTGCCGCAGCAGCCCGGGCGCATCGTCTCGCTGCACGACCTGGACATCACCATCCCGCTGCTCGAACTCGGCGTCGTGCCGGTGGCCAGCCACGGCCGCCAGAGCCTGGACGGCCGCCGCTTCATGCGCTCCAGCGCGATCCTGACGGGCATCGACTTCGACAACGCGCCGATTGCCTTCCTGGGCGCTGCCGACATCAACATCGAGGCGGTCGCCGCCGCCCGGCCCGACCTCATCGTCACCGGTCCGACCCGCACGCTGCCGGTCGACCAGCTCGCAAAAATCGCCCCCACCGTCGTGATCGACAACCAGTCCGGCGGCGCCCCGCACATCTACCGCCGGCTGGCCGAACTCACCGGCACGCAGGACCGGCTCGCCATCCTGGACCGCAAGTACCAGGCGCAGTTGGCCCAGCTCAGGCACGTGGCGGGCGATCCGTCGCGCATCACGGTCTCCGTCATCCAGGCGCAGAACGGCAAGATCGCAGTGCACCACACCTACCGCTCGCTCGGGCGCGTGCTGCGCGACGCGGGCTTCCGCTTCCCGGCTCTCATCGACGCCGTGCCCGAGGGCGGCCGCATGGAAGTCAGCGCCGAGCGGCTGCCCGAGCTCGACGCCGATTTCGTCTTCGACACTTACCGCTCGGACGCCGGCGGCAAGCCCGACGCCGAAATCGCCGCAATGGAAAAAGTCATGCCCGGCTACTGCCGCTTTCTCAAGGCCTGCCGCGAAGGCCGCTACGTGCTGGTGGCGCGCGAGGAAGCGATCTCCAACTCCTACGCCGCGCTGAGCCAGATGGTGTCGCTGGTGCAGTCCCACATCACCGGCCGTCCGCTGCCGCCGGCCCAGCGCTGAGCGCATCCCCCAACCTGCGGCTTTCCGATGGAGCCCGCCACCATGCCTTCGCGCATCGCGCGGCCCGGCCCCGGACGGTGGCGGCGCGCCTGGCTCAGGCTGCACAGCCTGGCCGGGCTGGCAGCCGGCGCTGTGCTGGCGCTGATGGGCCTGACCGGTGCCCTGATGAGCTTCGAGGACGAGATCCTCGAATGGGTGAATCCCGGCCTGCGTGTGGCCGACGCCGGCGCCGCGCGGCGCCCCTATGCCGAATTGCTGCCCGAACTGGCGCGCGGGCTGGATGGCGCCAGGATATCCTTCGTCCAGGCCGACGCCGACGGCCCGCTGGTGGTCGGCGTGATACGCCAGTCCGCCAGCCCCGACGCCCGTGCCGCGCGCTACGCCGCCGACCCCGCCAGCGGCCGGCTGCTGGGGGAAATACAGGGCAGCGGCTTTTTCGATTTCGTGCGGCGGCTGCACCGCTGGCTGGCGCTGCCCGGCGGCGGCGACGGCATCGGCCGCGTTCTGACCGGCTGCGCCGCGGCCGCCCTGGCCGGGCTGGCGCTGTCAGGCTGGTGGCTGGGCTGGCGCAGAGCCGCTCGGCCGGATGGCGCTCCTCCGGCCACATCGGTTGCCGCTGCGGCACACCAGCCGCCATCGGCCGCACCATGGCGCACCCGGGCCTGGCACCGCGCCTGGCACGTGCGGCTCGGGCTATGGCTGGCGCCGCTGTACCTGTTGAGCGCCCTCAGCGGGCTCTGGTGGTCGTCGGCCGGCTACCGCGCCGCCCTCGGCGCCGCCGCCGATTTCGTCGCGGCGCCCGGCGGGCGACCATACACGCCTAGCCAGACACGCGGCCGGCCAACGCCGCCGCGAGAGGCACCCGCGCGTCCCGAAGCCCCGGCCCCGCAGGCCTCGCCGCGCCAGATCGGCGCGGCCGCGGACGCGGTACTCGCCGACATCGCCGTGCCCGCGCAGCGCATCCTGCTGGGCATGCCCAGAACCGGCGGGACCATGCGCCTGCGCTGGCTGCCGCGCGGCGCGGCGCACCCGCGCGCCTACGACGATTACCGCATCGATCCCGCCAGCGCCAGGGTGGTCGAATTCCAGCCCCACGCCGGCCTCGGCCCGGCCCAGCGCCTGGAGGCCGCGATGCTGCCGCTGCACACCGGCACGCTGTTCGGCCTGCCGATGCGCCTGCTGCTGATGCTCTCCAGCCTGGCGCTGGCGCTTTTCGCCGCCAGCGGCACATGCATGTACATCCTGCGGCGCCGGCGCAGCCATGCGGACCCGCGCGGAGATCGTGAACAGGTTCTGAAGGAGAAATGACACAATGCCCCCATCACCCACCACGCAGCCGCCCGGCGCCCACTGGCGCATCGCGGGATCCCCGTCCCTGCGGCCCGTGCTGCAAGGCCTGATACACGCATTCGGCCAGACCCATCCACGCCACGCCATCACCCTCGAACTGGCCGGCGCCTCGGTCGGCATCGCACGGCTGATCCACGGCGAGGCCCTGCTCAGCGCGCAGACGTGCGAAATCAGCGACGAGGAGACCGTACCCTACCGCAAGGGCGTGGGCGAGCGCCCCTGCGCCGTGCGGATCGCGCATGCGGACCCGGTCGCGCCCTTGGGCCACAGCCGCGCGCTGGCGCTCTACGTGCATGCCGGCAACCCGGCCACCGGGCTGTCCCTGCGCGACGTCGCACGAATTTTCTCCACCGGCCACCCGGACGGCGATTGCCGACGCTGGGGGCAGGCCGGGCTGAACCAGGACGACTGGCCCCAGCGCCTCATCCGTCCGCTGGTACGAGAGGAAGGCTCGCCGCTGGGAACCTACCTGAGGCGACATGTCTTCGATGGCAGGCCCCATAGCCCTTCCTGCGAGCAGCACGGCAGCGCCCGGGCCATCCTTGCCCGCCTGGCCGCCGAGCCCTCCGGCATCGCCATCGCGCCGGCTGGCTGCCGCCTGCCGGACGTCCGGCCGCTGCCGCTGGCGCGGCACAACGACGGCCCCTACCGGGCCTGCGAGGCGCAAGCCATCGTCGACGGCAGCTATCCGCTGGATCCGGGGCTGCTGCTGTACGTACGGCGGGACGCGGACGGCGGCGTCCATCCCTGGGCGCGCGACTTCTGCCTGTCCGCGCTGTCCAGCCGTGGGCAGCAGGCCATCCGCGCAGCCCAAGCCGGCTACCTGCCCCTGGCGCCGGCCAGCGCCGACGCCGAACGAAGCCGCCTGCCGGGCGCCGCGGCCGCCGGCGCCCCTGCCAACACCGACCAGGAAATGACATGAGCCCCCCGATTTCCAGCCTCCCCGGCCACTGCCTCGATGACTGCCTCGACCACTGCCCCGACTACCGCCCCGGCGACATCGGCCCGCTCGACGAGCGCAACGCCGCGCTGCGCGGCGGGCTCGTCCCTATCGTCGGCAACGACGGCATGGCGTCGGTCATCGAGCCACTCAACGCCCTGTTCCGCGCGGCCCACCCGCAGGTCGGCTTCGCCACTACGCTGCGCGGCTCGGCCACCGCCATCCCGGCCCTGATCGCCGGCGCCAGCGTGCTGGCGCCCATGTCGCGCGATCCCTGGACCGAGGACCGCCTGGCCTTCCGCCGCGCCCGGGGCTACGAGCCGACCCCGGTCCGCCTGGGCTACACCGGATACGGGCCGCGCGACAGCGGGCGCACGCCACCAGCCATGTATGTGCATGCCAGCAACCCGCTGGCCGGATTGTCGATGGCGCAACTGCGCCGCGTGTACACCTCGGGCGACGCCGACGGAGACATCGTGGCCTGGGGCCAGCTCGGCCTGAAAGGGCCCTGGGCGCAGCGCCGCATCCATCTTTACGGCCTGTGCGACACCAAATATGCCCGTGGCCTGCGCGACCGCCATTTCGCGGGCCTGCCCTATGCGCCCCACTACGAGCCCCTGGTCAACCGCGACGAAGTGATCCGCGCCGTGGCGCAGGATCCCTACGGCATCGGCGCGACCGGCTGGGTGCGGGCCGCCGCCATCAGCGACCAGGTCCGCATCCTGCCGCTGGCGCAGCGCGCAGACGGGCCTTTCGAGACGCCGGACCTGGCGACCATCGCCGCCGGCGGCTACCCCCTGAAAGCCTGGGTGTCGATCTTCCTCGACCTGGCGCCCGGACAGCGCCTGGCGCCATTGCTCAAGGACTATCTGCGGCTGGCCCTGTCGCGCCAGGGTCAGGCCATCATCGCGTCGCGCACGCACTGCGACGAAGGCTACGTGCCGCTGGCCGAGGCCGACTGGCGGCGCCAGGCCGCCGAACTCGATCGGCTGTAAAACAGCCAGGGCTTCAGCAGTGGCTGGTCCTGAATCCATGGCAGGATTGCGGTCTTTGCGCGCGACTATGCTGCACAAGCCGGTTACAGGCGCGCTTCGCAATCCGGCCCGCAATGCGCCACTACATGAGTTTGCAGAATGGACAGGAACAAGCGAGACACCGCCCGCCCGGACAGGTTCCACCAACGCCTGCAAACGCGCAGGCACATCTTGTCGCCCCGCATGCGCATGGTCGCCGACTACATCGATCAGAACCGGGCTTCGGTGCTGTCGAAATCGGCCATCGACCTGGCGCATGAAGCCGGCGTGTCCGATGCCACTGTGATCCGCACGGTCCAGGCGCTGGGATTCAACGGCCTTGTCGACCTCAAGCAAATGCTGGCCAACCATCTCGGCCAATCCAGCACGACAGTCTCGAAAGTCGCGACCACCATCGAGCAACTCCAGCAGGACATGGGAAGCGTCGTCGACCATGTGCTGCAGGAACACTTGCATGCCCAGCAAACCCTGGCACAGCCCGAAACCCGACTGGCCATGGAACGCGCTGTCGCTATCCTGGCCCAGGCCCGGCGTATTGGCATCTTCGGCATCGCCGCCTCCGGCATCCTGGCCACCTATGCCGCCCGGCTGTTCCTGCGCCATGGCACGCCATCCTATGCGCTCAATCTCACAGGCATCGGACTGGCCGAACAACTGCTGGAGATGTCGCCGGGCGATGCGTTGATCGTACTGCTGGCACGCAACACCCACCGTGAAATCCAGGCAACGATGGAGGAAGCCAACCGGCTGGGCATCCCTGTGATACTGATCACCAGCCACCAACCGCACAGCCTGGGCCCCATGTGCGCGCAAATCATCATCCTGCCACGCGCCAAGGCCGAAAGCATACCGCTGCATGGCCCCACCCTCTCATGCCTGGAAATGCTGATGCTCGGTCTGACAATGGCGGCCCCACAACGATCCGTGGAATCCATGAAACGATTGGTCCTCCTTCGCAAAATGATTCGTCCGGGCAAGTAGAAACCGCCGACGGAGCCGTTCATCCCGACAAGACCTGGGGACCGAGGAACACGGCCGCCCGCCGCAATGGCAAGCCGCAGCGGCCCGCTCAGGCGCGGCGTGGTGCCGGCAGGCGAATAACGGCGCGCAGGCCCCCTTCGCTGCGGTTTTCCAGCACCAGCGTGCCGCCCTGCATCTCGACGCAGGTGCGCGCAATCGCCAAGCCCAGCCCCAGTCCCTGGCGCTGCGGGCCCCGGGCGTCGTCGAGTTGCAGGAAGGGCTCGAACACCTGTTCGAGCTTGCGCGGATCGATGCCCGGCCCCGCGTCCTCCACGCAAAGGCACAACGCCCCCGCGGTGGAGGGCCCCGGTAGCACCACCCGCACAGCCGCATCACCGGCATGACGCAGCGCATTCTCGATCAGGTTGGCCAGGGCCCGCCGCAATGCAATGGGCCGGCAGACCCAGCGCAGCCCGGTCGGCACGGTGAACGGCACGGTATGGCCGAGTTGCTGGTAGCGGCGCTCCAACGGGGCCAGCAACGCCGCAACGTCCACGGTTTGCCACGCTTCGGCACGCGCATCGGCACGCGCGAAATCCAGCGTTTCCTCCACCATGGCCTGCAACTCGACCAAGCTGGCGATCATGTCCTCGCGCAAGTTTTCGTCGTCGATGAGCTCGGCCTGCAGGCGCAATGCTGTCACGGGGGTGCGCAGGTCGTGGCTGATGGCAGCCAGCATGCGGGTGCGCGCATCACGGTGCTGTGCCAGGCGCCGCTGCATCGCATTGAACTGGCGCGTCAGCTCGCGCGCCTCGTGCGGGCCTCGCACCGGCAGGTCCGGCAACTCATGGCCATAGCGCAGTTGCCCCGCCGCATCAATCAGCCTGCGCAGGGGGCGCACCAGCCGCCAGGCCACCAGCCACGCCACCACCAGCACCGGCAGCACGCTGGCGGGCAGCGCGAACAGCAGGATGCGCGACCACTCGTAACGTCCCTGCAAGCCCAGGCTGGCGTTGAGCCACTGCCCATCCGGCAGGGCGATGCTGGCGCGCAGCCGCAGCGGCTGCCAGACCGCCGGGCTGAACACCGAGGCCCTGGCCTGCTGGCCGGAGACGCGCTCGATCTGCATCCACACCGCGCCTTCGGCAGGCAGGCGCAACGCCTGCGCCACTGCGGCGGCCAGATGGCGCTCCTCGGGCAGCATGGCAAACGGAGCCACCTGCGGCGCCTCGGCCAGCCACGCGCGGTCCTGATCCGCCCCGGCCAGTTCCATGTCGGCACCGCGCATCGCCAGTGCATGCACTGCGCTCAACGTCGTCACCGTCTGGTTGCGCGAGGCGGGGTTGATGAGCTGGCCCGTGCGCTGCAACAACGCCATGGCGATCAGGTGCGACGCCAGCAGCGCGCCCAGCAGCAGCAGGCCGAACTGCCAACCCAGGCCGATGCCGCGCCGTTTGGGTACGGTGTCGCTGGCGGCAGTGCCCGGCTGCAGTGCCGCGGCCTTGGCGTTGACATCGGCATTGGTCTCGCAGCGCTCACCCATGCGCCACATCCTCGTGCACGGCCAGCAGATACCCCTGACCGCGCACGGTGCGCAGCACCGCCGTGCCAGCCGCCTGCAGTTTGCCGCGCAGGCGGCTGATCTGCCGGTCCATGGTGCGGTCATAGGCCAGATCGCCCTGGCGCCCCTGCGTGCGGGTGAGCTCGAGCAGTTCATCGCGGCTGAGAACACGGTTGGCGTGGTGGAGCAGCACTTCCAGCAACCGGGCCTGCGCTTCGCTCAGCGGCACGGCGGGCCGGCCCTGGGCGGGATGCAACAGTCCCTGCAGCGCATCAAACCGGCAGCCATTGAAGCGGTAGTTGCGCTGACGCTCCAGCCCGGCCGGAAAAACGGCCGCCAAAGCCGCGGACCGGGCCGCTGCGCCAGCGGGCATGGTCGGCATGGCCGCCATGCCGCGCCGCGCCACGGCGCGCAACCGTGCCAGCAGCTCGCGCGGATCGAAAGGCTTGACGACATAGTCGTCGGCCCCGCCTTCGAGGCCGCGCACACGGTCATCGATGGCATCGCGCGCAGTCAGCAGGATCACCGGCACGCCATGCTGGCGACGCACCTGCGCGCACAACTGGCTGCCATCGCCATCGGGCAGCATGACGTCGAGCACCACCACGTCGAAACGCTCATGCCGCAGCCACAGGGTCATGGCCGCGGCATCACCTGCGGTGCGCACATGCAAGGCATGGCGCCGCAGGAACACCGCCAGCGGATCGCGGATGCGCGGGTGGTCGTCCACCACCAGCACACGCAACGGCACAGGACTTGCGGCGACCGCGGTGCCCAGGCCGCCAGGCACATCTGCATCTGTCACAAACTGTCCAAATTATCGAATTGGTGATGCATACGATTCTAATTTATCCACTTCTTCGTCAATCCGTGATGCCATTCCAAGCCCGTTCTTTCCCTTGCACCGCCTCGTTGCGCCGTCTCCATGCCATCGCGATGGCGGCGCTGCTCGCCGCCCTGCTGCCCGTGCATGCGCAGACTGCAACCGCTGCCAACGCCAATGCCGCAGACGACAACAGCGGCAATGACAGCGGCGACGCCATCGTCACCTTGCCGAACGTGGTGGTGACGGCCACCGGATTCGAGCAGCAGATCGAGGATGCGCCCGCCTCCATCAGCGTGATTTCCGGCGAGGAACTGCGCAAGCGCCGCTTCCACGACCTGACCGATGCCTTGCGCGACATGGAGGGCGTGATCGTCAACGGCAGCAGTAACGAGACGGACATCTCAATCCGCGGCATGCCTGCCGACTACACGCTGATCCTGGTGGACGGCAAGCGCCAGAGCATGCGCGATGCCCGCGTCAACGGCAACCGCGGTCACGAGCAAAGCTTCATCCCTCCGGCCGAGGCCATCGAGCGCATCGAACTGGTGCGCGGGCCGATGTCGTCCCTGTATGGCTCCGACGCCATTGGCGGCGTCATCAACATCATCACGCGCCGCGTGCCCGAACGCTGGGGCGGCTCCGTCGGCCTCGACTACACGCTGCAGCAGCACGACGCGTTCGGCGATGCCACGCAAGGCCAGTTCTATCTGGGCGGACCCATCAAGCAAGGGCTGCTGGGCCTGCAGTTGTGGGGGCGCCAGCTCAACCGGCAGGCCGATGCCGACGTGCACACCACCGAGGGCCTGACCAAGGCCCGCCACCGCAGCCTCAACGCACGCCTGGCCATTGCACCCAGCACGCGGCAGGACATCGTGCTCGAGGCCGGCGCCGAACGCCTCAAGAACGGCGAAGGCCCCAGCGCCAACTGGTCCACCCGCGAGCAGGAGAACAACCGCGATCACGCCTCCATCACCCACCGTGGCCGCTGGGGCTGGGCTTCCTCGGAGGCCTCACTGGCCTGGGAGCGGGGCAGCCGCTGGGGCCTCAGCGACGGCAGCTCGGCCACGCAGGACGCCTTCGCGCAGCGCAAGCCCGAAATCAGCAACCTGGTCTTCGATGCCAAGCTCATCACCCCGCTGGCCAACCACCTCGTCACCACTGGCGTGCAATGGAACGACGCCAACCTCGAAGACTGGAACGAAGGCCTGGGCGATCGCGTGCGCCGCAAGTTCGGCGTCGTGCAAAAGGCCATCTTCATAGAGGATGAGTGGACGCTCTCGGACACCTTCAGCCTCACCGGTGGCCTGCGGCTGGATCACCACGAGCAATACGGCGTGCACTACAACCCGCGCCTCTACGCCAACTGGAAGCCGGCCGAGGGCTGGACCGTCAAGGGTGGCGTCTCGCGCGGCTTCAAGGCACCAGAGATCCGCGCCATCGTGCCCGGCTACGCCTACCTGCGCCGCGGCCGCTGGGTCATGCTGGGCAACCCTGACCTCAAGCCCGAGACCAGCACCAACTACGAGCTGGGCGTGCTGTGGGCCGGCGCCCGCGGCTTCTCCGGCGGCGCCACGGTGTTCTACAACGACTTCCGCGACAAGCTCAACACCGTCACCACCGACCGCACCTGGAATGGCTACACCATCATGGAGCGCGTCAATGTCGACAGCGCCCGCATCGCCGGCCTGGAACTGCACGCCAACTGGCAGGCCAGCCGCACGCTGGCCTTCAAGGCCAACTACACCTACCTGGATTCGGAGCAGAAAAGCGGCGCCAACCGCGGCGCGCCGCTGAGCCTCACGCCCAAACACACCGCCAACCTGCGCGCCGACTGGCAGGCCGGCCCACGCACCACCATCTGGGCCGCGGCCAATTACTACGGCAAGGAATACGGAACCTCGCTCACCGCCGAAGCCGCCCCGGCCTACACGCTGGCCGACCTGGGCGTGAGCCATGAATGGAGCAAGACCTGGACCATCAACGCCTCGCTGCAAAACCTGAGCGACCGGCAACTCGACGCCGACACCTATGGCAAGACTACCCAGGGCCGCCGCCTGTGGCTGGGCGCCACCGCGCGCTTCTGAGCCTGGCCGGCCCGTGCCGAGGCCGTCCGGTCTCTGCAGGGTTGCGGCGGCGCGGCAGGCACGCGCCAGCGCAGGCGCCCCGGCCCGCTAGCTCCGCCGGCGCCACGCATGCCAGCCCGCGCACAGGCACATGGCCAGCACCGCGCCCAGGGCAGCCAGCGCCATGTCCTTGTGGGCATCCCACACATCCCCTTGCGTGCCCAGATAGGCCATGCCCAGATCACCGCCGAACCACTCGGCCGCGCCCCATTCGAACAGCTCGAACAGCGCCGAGGTGCTCAAGGTGATGTCCATCGGCAGGAAGTAGCTCCAGAAACCGCGCACCTCGACGATCTTCAGGAAAAACTCGCGCATCGGCACGGCCAGCAACAAGCCATAGCTGAAGTGCACCAGCCGGTCGAACTGGTTGCGCTCCCAGCCAAACCAGGCGTTGAGCGAATGGCCCGTAAGCGCCTGCGACCAGCGCTCGTATGGAACCTCCGCATAGGTGTAATGGGCGCCGATGGCGTGCAACGACAAAAAGGCCAGCACCAGCAACAGGGCGCCATCGGAAAGCCTGAACCAGTGCCGGATGCTCCACAGCGTGAGCCCAAAGACCAGCACCAGCAGGTTTTCCAGCAGCCAGTCCTGCCGGTACGACGGCGCAATAGCCAGCGCCACCCACAGCAGCAGGTAGGCCCCCAGCGCCAGTTGCCTTGTCCTTGAGGGCGCCGGGGCTGACCTTGATGGCTTTGACGGCTCTGGCCTTGCCGATAAGGTGTTCACTTCGTGCATCTATCTAGTCACTCCGAGGTTCAGTCTCCGCATTTGTAGCGCAGAACCGGGCAATTTCTTGACGATATGTGCGGATTGGTCTGGATGGCGTGACTGCCCCTTCTCCCACTTTCAGCAATATGACAGCCAAGGATTACTCTCTCCGGATTGGAACAGGGCCCGCACACAGACCATCTGGCTGTCGCAATACACCCGGTTGAAGTGAAGCGTGATTCGTCTGCGGAATAAAAGGTGGAGAGGCGCATCAAACCAAAGGCGGACCAAGACTGGATTTACCTTCCGTCGCACCAATATTGCTCGATGCGATCAGGCAATAAGCCAAGAAATTACCAGTTTTCAGGGATATCCATGGCGTGGCGCCAAATCTAAAATAAGTGCGGTGCTTTTTACGGCAACTAGCTAACCGGCATGGATATTCATCTCATCTGCGTTCGGTCGGCCCTTTCACGGAACCTGTACACTCATGACAAAAAAACACTTTGGCGTTTATCCGCTACTGGATTCGCTGTTGCATCGCACCAGTACTGTAACCAACGCTTCCCCGACTGCCACCCCGGACCCTGGCAAGCGCAGCTTCCTGACGTATGGCGCTGCCGGCGCACTCACGCTGGTACTGCCGGCCTGTGGCGGTGACGACAAGGATTCCATCCCCGAACGCGAGGATGATACCCCCGCCGATGCCGAGGACTATGACGGCGTCACCGAAGAAAGCGAACCCGTCGGCGATGCCATCGACCTGAACATCGATCCGGATGCTGCTGCCGAAGGCAGCATCAACGGCACGGTTCTACTTGGCTCCCAGCCGATTGCCGGAACTACTGTATCGGTCTACAGCCAATCAGGCACATTGATTGCCCAAGGCATCAGTGACGCGCAAGGCGCATACTCGTTGCCAGGCACGCCTCTGGCCTGCATGCGCATAGTCGCCAGCTATGCAGGCGGCAAGCTGTCAGCCTTCGACCGCACCGCACCAGGTTCAGTGGCAGGCTCCACGACTGTCAGTGTGCTCACCACCTTGGTGGATCGACTGCGTATCAAGCAAGGCTGGACGGTGTCGCAGGCTGAAGACCGGATTCAGGACACGCTCTCCATCCCTCGCATGCATGCCACAAATATTCAACTGGCGTGGAGAGATCACTTCGAATTCACGGTGTTTTCCAGCAGACAACAGGCCTCGGGCCAGAGCTTTGATGACTACCTGGACAGCGTGGTGAACGTCGCCGCATCAACCAGCTTTCTCGATCAGCGCTTCGATTTTTCACCGCCGGAGGGCGCACTGCAAAGCGCAGATTCCACTTCCGTCATTGACGTGGTGAAAAATATCTTCGGCTACGCTGGCACCGTCACCAGCATCATCGACAAGCTGCTGAGCGACGAAACGAAATCGGAATTGCTCGGTGGCTGGTTCGTCAAACTGGGCATCCTGCACGTTGATACCGTCGGAATCAAGCTCGATCAGATCTACGACAAATTGCTCGTTCTGGACCAACACCTGACTGAAATCCAGAACCGCATAGAGGAACTGGAGTTGAATAATATCTGGACGGAATTGACACCGGCATTCAGAGCCTTGACCAATTACACCACCGAAATGGAGCACCTGAAGCGCTACTCTGAAATTGGCGACCAGGAATCCTTCGACAAACAACTGGAGCTGATGACAGAAAACGGCACGCTAGCCGACGCGAACAAGTACTACTCTGACATGTATATCATCGGCGTTGGCCCGCGTCAGGGCAATTCTCGAGTGCTACTGCGCGAACTGGCTGCCTACTACCGCAAGACCCGCGCCTTCTGGAGCGTGGAAACCGAAGTCGAGTACATCAGTGCACTGGGTCAGCTCAAGGCGTGGAATTTGATGCTCGGCGTGATGAGCATCGTGTATCTTTCGCGCAAGAACAGCACCTTGACCAACATGACGGATCGTCTGAAGGACATTGTCGCACGCGACAAGGTTTTCGACCGCCTGATGCCGAGTTCATTGTTGCCAACGACACTCAAGTCGGATTCTCTGTCCTCCACCGTCTTGTCCGATGAAGCACTGTCTGAGCGCCAATACATCTTCATTGCGCACCGTCAAAACAATGTGGCCTGGTATGCATCACCCCAGCTCGATGCACTCTACGGCACCTGGAAAGCTCCTGACAACTTCAAAGACGCCTACTCGGCCAAGTTGCCGCGGGAAATACTGGCCATGGGAGAGTGGGCAGTTCCAAAGGCCAAGGAAATCAAAACCAACTTCTTCACCCCAATAGCAGCCCTACCAAAGAGCATGCGTGATTTTCGCAATTACGTGCTCAGCGAAGGAGCTCCGAGCCAAGGCTTTTACGACCGAGGCCAGTCCACGCGACAGCAGAAAAAGAATTTCAACATCTGGTTAGAAGATACGAATGAGGGCTACGAAACACTGGATAGTTCCAGCCGCATTCCGATTTGGTACGCTTTCTGGACGCGCAGCTATGCCCGTTTGGGCAAGCTGGATTTTTCGAATCACACCTATCCGTTCTATTGCAGCGGCAATAACAATTCCTGCACTTTCGAAGACGCCAAGCCGAACGACTCGACAAACTACGTGTACCCTATCTGCCGCGCATTGAAGGATGTAGAAGACTATTTGCCGTGGCTAGTATTCGACAAGGTACTCAAGGAAATCTGAGCCTGCCCTCAGAGTGATATGAAGTCCGCCGGGAAGAAAAAAGCCGAATGATAGCTTTGGGTGCTGGGCTGTTGAAGCCGTAACTAGTGGCAGTGCACTGAGCCCGCCTTGCGATCCATATGACAGTATTTTCTGGGGGGGTCTTTGCGACAGCCACCTGCCACCTCCGTGCGCCATGACAACACTGGAAGAAAAGGCTTTTCTGTGTTTTATCTAATATCTAACGACTGATTTGGGCCGCGCCGCGAAGCGGCGCCGGCTTGAACGAATTGTTAGGGCGCTACAGTAGACGAACAAACGCCCCCGCTGGTACTGCCCCAAGAACATACATGAAGCCTTGCCAGCCGGCACGCTTGGCTGAGGCGGATAGTGGCTTGCGAGCGGAAAACAGCGCAGGACTTTGGAAGTCTACCGGCAAGTAGTAGATGGCTTGGTCGGTTGGGGCTTTCAGAACCAGAAAGAGCGGGAAGTAGATGCCAGAATCCATCCGCTCCTTCTGCGGTCCCCATGCGGCACCAAGAACTTGCTTGGGCAAAGGGGAGACAGCAGGAACTGTCATAGCCTTGACTTGAGCCAAGAACCCACAGAAGTCACAGATAAGGTCAGCGCATTTGAAATTTTGCGGCAAAAGCTTCAGCGTCTTTGGCCGCTTGCACTTTGGGCAAGCGCATTTCGCTGCAACCAGCTTCTCGCCCCATGTGCCCAACAGTTGCTTTGCTGTCGCCATAGCGCCCTAACGCCTGAATTAAGCCGTGCCGCAAAGCGGCGTCGGCTTGAATGAATTGTTAGGTGTTCCCCAGCTCAGCAACTGCGATCACCCGTGGAATGAGCTTCTCAAGGCGAGATATGGATTGCGCCTTAAACTGATTGATTGGTTCCCATTTCGACTCTTGGCTTCTCCCGGACTCGGCGTCATCAATACGCTTGTAAAGTGCGAAGGAAGACTTGTAGATATCATATATTTCGTCAGCAATCTCGGCAGGGAAGTAGAGTCTAGCGGGCATTGCGACTTTTACGTAGAAGTCTTGAATCTCTTCGTCTGTTGGATGGAGGTCGTAGTCCCCGAACAAATGCCTGTAAAGAACGAGCCCCTCATAGATATGCTTCCGTGGCTCGTGAAGATTGACTCTATTGCTCCAGGCCGCTTGATCAACTGCCCGCTTCGCATAGAACGCAGAGGCGACCGATGCCACCAAAGCCAGAATCGAGATAGCAACAGCTGCCGTTGAATCCATGGAAACACCTAACGTAGAGCTAACCGGCGCTGCGCGGCTTTATCGCGCAGCGTCCAGCGACCGGAGGGAGCGAGGTTGAGCGCCATGTTAGATGCATGTTATGGACGCGCTCTGTTTGACTTTGATCTCAAGAGCACGACCATCGTTGTCTTCGACTACCCATGCCGTTTGCTCGTTGCTGTAACGACAGATCGAAAGCCGTGGGGACTTCAATGCATCGGTTACAACAGCCAAGCGGTAATCATTCGCCTGCTGTGCAAATGCGTTGTACTCGTTTGGGGTTAGCTCAATCGAAAATGCCGTCCCGGAAAGACCTTTGACCTCGATGCGGAGTGAAGACCTCCCGGATTTCGCAACAAGATCCCAGCCGACATTATCTTTTTCGACGCTCACGACATCGTAGCCAAGCTTCTCGAAATGCGTGCAGCATGCGTGGACAGCGGCTTTCTCTACTCTGGCTTTTCTTTCTTGATCTTGTGCCCTGTCGTGCTTTGGCCTACGCGCGTGCGGAGACTGGCCGCTTTCGATCAATTCGCGCACTTTTTCGACAAGCTCCGCACTCTCTGGGCTGTCCGCATACCAAACATTGCTTTGCCCCATCCCGCCTTTCACTTGGCGCGGTATTTCAAATACACGGGCATCTACGGGAAGGAGGGTCGCACTGCCTGCGGGTGCCGTAATTCGGTAGCCATCAATCCCGTTTTGAGATTGGGCGCGGGGGGGATTCTTGAATTTCTTGTAGTCCCGAAACACCGTCGCATCTTTGTACCAGCCGACAATTGTCGTGCCCCCGCCTGGGCGAGTGGCCGTCCAAACAACCGTTGTCCCCGTTATCGAATCATCCCCGCTGGTTGCGCCAAGGCGGTCAAGGTTAATCTGTGCCCCAGGTGCTTGCACGTAACCATACAGCGTGTCCTTATCTGGACTGAAGTTGCAGACCTCGTGTCCCCTTCCTTCCTTTTTGACGTAAGCGCCGCCGCCGCTGATTTGGTCGTCAGTTCGGATGCCTTGGTATCGCTCCATCCAGCCGACGTTACAGAACAAAATTGGCATAGAGTCTCCTGTATCTAACGCCTGAATTAAGCCGCGCCGCGAAGCGGCGTCGGCTTGAATGAATTGTTAGACAGTAGATCAGCCAATCTTTGTGGTTGTTACCAGCGTGATCTTTTGAAGGTCGGGAGATGTATCCGGCTCATAAGTCAAAACCGCAGATCTAACAGATATCTCTCCGGCCTCAATCTGGTCGGCCCATGTTCGAAGCATCTTGGCCGTGTGTGCACTGAAGTTGATGTTCAGTACATCGATAGGCTTTCCAAAACCTTGAAGCCTCTTTGCAAATTCGTCACGAAAATCGCTCATAAATTTCTCCTGTCTAACTACATTTAGACCACCCATCAATCAGTGGTCCAGTTGGCCTAAATTCCTGCTTACCTCTATATCAGGTGATTTAGGCCGCCTAAAAAAAGGTGGATGGAACACGACCGCTCAGAGCCACCTCAACCTCAACGCCTCAAATGTATCAACATATGACTAATCCTGACAGATACAGCGCGTTGGACCGTGGCCCGAAGACCATCATTCGTCCTCCCTGTTCATCCGCTCAAACGCCTTGTCCACCACCTCGGTGTGGCGCAGGCGTTCGCCGCTCTGGGCTTGTGCCGTGCGGCTGAGGATGTCCAACTGCTCCTGAATCGCGGTGGCGATCTGCAGCAGCACGCGGTGCAGGCCGAGCTGCTGGCGGCGGTTGTTGGCGAGGTGGTCCTGCACCGGCTGGAGGGCGCTGGCAACGAGGTTGCCGAGTTCGCGCGCGGCCAGCAGGCGGGAGGCCTGGTCGGCCTGCGCTGCCTGGGCATCCGTGTCTTCCGGGGCCTTGGGCGCGGTGTGGCGCAGGGCTTCGCCTACCGTGTGGCCCAGCGCCTGACTGCTCTGCTCCTGCACGGCGGCCAGTTGCTGCAGGCTGGCCAGGAGGTCGGCCCAAGGTGCTGCTGGCTGCTGGCTTGCCTCGGCCTCGAGTGCGGCGGCCTGGCGGGTGGCTTCGACGAGGTCGATGAGCTGGGCGACGATCTTGCCGCCGGTGTCCGTATCCGCGCCACCAATGGCTTGTGCGCGCTGGAAGTTGCGTTTGATCTCCTGCCAGCGTTGCTGCTGTTCTTCACCCATGTGGCCGCGCAGTTCGGCGAGTTTGAGCAGATTTTCTTCCGCGCCGGTGGTGAGCAGTTGCGATTCACCCGCGTAGTGGTCATCCAGCAGCTGCTGCATTTCCGCTTCGTTCATGACGCTGGTGATCTTCTCCGCCAGCTTGTTCATGTTGCGGTAGCTGCCCTGCAGCTTGAAGGGGGGCTCGGTGCGGTAGGCATCGGCCTGGCCGGCGCTGGCGATGTATTGCTGGTTGACGCGGTAGACCACCTCGCGCACTTTGAGCATGCGTTCGAGCACGGCCTCGATCTCGCGCAGCTCGGCGGCGCTGTAGTCGTGGCTGAGTTCGTTCGACGAGAATTCGCGCCCCTGCACTTTGCCGACCAACAGGTACAAGTCCTTGAGGTCGCGCGTCGCCAGCGGCGCCAGCACGGGGTTGCTGGTGAGGCTGTTCTCGATGTAGCTGAGCTTGAAGGTCTCTTCCATGCCGCCGAGCACGTCACCGAGGTTGTAGACGTCGGCGCGGTTGGCCAGCATGTCGGGGATCTTGAAGACCTCGCCCGATTCGGTGTACGGGTTGCCGGCCATGACGACGCAGAACTTCTTGCCGCGCATGTCGTAGGTGCGGGTGCGGCCGCGCCACACGCCCTCGATGCGGCGCGTGCCATCCGAGAGCGAGATGAACTTCTGCAGGAACTCGGGGTGGGTGTGCTGGATGTCGTCCACATACAGCATGATGTTGTTGCCCATCTCCAACGCAAGGTTGAGCTTTTCCAGCTCCTGGCGAGCGGTGGCGTCGGGTGCCTGCGCGGGGTCGAGGCTGCGCACTTCGTGACCGAGGGCGGGGCCGTTGATCTTCATGAAGATGAGGCCGAGCCGGTTGGCCACGTATTCCATCAGCGTGGTCTTGCCATAGCCGGGCGGCGAGATCATCATCAGGAGACCCATCAGGTCGGTGCGCTTGTTCTCGCCGACGGTGCCCATCTGCTTGGCGAGGTTGTCGCCGATGACGCCCAGATACACGTCATTGATGAGCTTGTTGCGCACGAAGCTGGCGAGCGGCCGGGGCTTGAATTCGTCCAGCCGCATGGCATCGCGCTGCCGGGCCAGGATGTCATGACGCAGTTGCTGGTAACGGTGCAGGCCGGGCACGAAATGACTGGTGTGCCAGTGGGCACGGCGCGAGAAGTCGTCCACCCCCAGCTCCAGCGTGCCTTCATGGATGCGCGGGTGTTGGCCCAGCAAGCCCTGGATGCGGCTGCGCAAGTTCACCTGCAGCACCTGGTGTGGCAGTTCGGCATGCAGCAGCGCCAGCGCCGCCGCTTCGGTGGCGTAGGCGGCGTTGGCCACCTGCTGCGGCTGCCGCGCCAGGGCGCGCAGCCAGTCCAGCGCCAGCGCGAAGCGCGCGGCCAACGGCTGGCTGGCATCGTGCAGGGCCTGTTCAAGCCCGGCCCAGTGTCCTCCATGGCCACCCTCCTGCACCCGCTCCCGCAAGGCCTGCAGGAGCGCGGCGGCATGGTTGGAGAAGTGCAGGCGCGGGCTGGGCTGCGCCAGTTCCTCGGCCAGGTACTCAGCGCCCTGCTCGGCCAGGGCCGCCAGCGGTGCCTGGGCGTCGCCGGTGAAGTGCGTCAGCTGGTTGCCCTGGGCAAAATGCACCAGCGCCTGCGCGATCTCGCGCACCAGCGCGTCGTGCGCATCGCCGCTGGCAAGCAGGCGTCGCAGCGTGGCGGCGCTTTGCGCGCGGGCGGGCCAGTGGCGGGCCTGCGCGGCGATCTTGAAGACGTTGTCGCTGCCGGCTTCCAGCTCGTTCCACAGCAGCACGGCCAGTGCGCGCGCCTGGGCGTCGTGGGTCAGCACGCCGGCCTGCTCCTGCAGCGGCAACAGGGCCTGCAGGATCAGCGCGGCATCGTGGTCGTGGATGCCGCGCTCATAGCCTTCGCGGTAGCGCGGCGCGGCAAACTCGCGCACGGCGCGCACCAGTTCGTCGGGCTTGGGCAGCAGTGCCACCAGTTGGTCGCGGCTGAATGTTTTGGCGCCATCGCCCTGCGCCGCGCTGGTCTCGCCTGCCACGCGCTGGCCGCGCGCGGCTTCCAGCATCTGCAGTGCCAGGTATTCGGCGCGGTAGAGCTGGGGTGATTCGGATTCCAGCGAGACATCCCAATACTCGCGCAGCTCGGCCAGCTCGGGCAGTTGCAGCGGCTCCATGTAGTCGGTGCCGACCAGGTGCAAATTCAGCGCATCGCCGCGCGGCATCAGCGTCAAGTCCAGCGCCTGGGTGTTGACCGAAAAACGGTGGCGGCCGAGGCGGATGACGCTGCCGCCGCCTTCGAAGAGGTCGCTGCGGTCGCGCAGCGCGCGCACGGCCTGGTCGCGGATGCCGCCCAGGCGCGCCTGCAGGTCGTCGGCCTTGACGTTGTCGTGCAGCGCACGCAGGCGCTCGCCGAGTTCACGCAGCTTGAGGATCAGTGCATCGCCGGCGAAGAAGGCATTGAGCGCGTCCTGGCTGTCCATGCGCTCGGTACGGCGCGGCAGGCCTTCGAGAATGCGCAGCGCCGCATCGAAGACGGCCTGCGCCTTGCGCTGGCGTTCGTCGAGCAGCGCCTGCTTGTGCGATTCAAAAGTCTCCAGCAACTCCTCGCGCTTGCCGATGATGTCGCCGAGGAACTGCTCATGCTCGCCGAACTGGCTCTCCAGCTCCTCGAGCTGCACCAGGAGGCGCGCGAGCTGTTCATCGCATTTTTCGGGGTCGGTGGCCAGTGCCAGCGCGCTGGCGATACTCTGGCCGAACAGCGCGAACTGCGCGCCAAACTGCGCCACCTGCTCGGCCGCGCCCATGCCGCGGCGCTTTTGTTCGGCCCGCGCGCGGCTCTGGTTGAGCGCCGCGTAGATCTCCGAGATGCCATGGGTAATGCGGGTGCGCTGCGTCGGGTCGTCGACCTGCAGCACGGCCATCAGCTCCGAGAGCGTGTCCAGCTCGGCCGACATGGCCTGCATGCCCGCCAGCGGCTCGCCCACCTGCGGGGTGGTCTCGGCCTTCTGCACCTGCTCATCAAGCGCCTTGAGCCCTTCCACATAAGGCTTGAGGGCTTCGTCATCGGCGAGGAAGGCGGCGGTGCGCGCGGCCACGTCGGCGTGGGCGGCCTCCAGCTCGGCCTGCATGGCATCGACCGCGCCGCCATCGACGTAGCGCAACTCGCCGATGCTCATCAGCCGGCCGCGCTGCTGGCTGATCTGGCCAAGCGCCTGCACGTAATCGCGCGCCTGGCGCCAGTCGCCGCGGCGGATCTCGGCAAGCAGGCTGCGCTGGCGCGTGGCCGCTTCGTTCATCTGGCGGCTGGTGTCGGCGCGGATGCTCTCGACCTTCTCATATTCGTCGAGCACCGCCTCGCCGCTGGCGACGATCTCGTGCAACAACCGGGGCAGGCGCTGAAAGTGCCCACCCTGCTCCATCCAGTGGTAGCGCTCGAACAGCCGGCGCGTGCTGTCGATCAGGCGTTCGTAGCGGCGGCTGGAGACTTCCTCGGCGTCGATCTCGCGCACCAGGCTGTAGAGCTCGGAGATGCCGCGCACCAGCTCGGCGTTGCCGATGCGCCCGAGCGGCGTGTCCTTGACGGGCTGGCTGGCGGCGAACTCCTCGGTGGCAAAGGGCGTGCGCCAGATCTGCATCGGGTGGATGCGCGTGGGCTCGTTCGATTCGCTGCTGAAGATGACCATGCGGCCATCGTCGAGCCGTGCATAGCCGTGGCCCATGATGGGCGGCTGCAGCTGCCGCTCGATCAGGTTGTAGGTGAAGAGCGCGATGCGGCCGCTGCCCGGCTCGTAGAAGATGTAGAGCACGTCCTCGCCATTGGGCGAGCGCAGCGCGCGGCGGTAGCGCATGCCCTCCATGCTCTGCCCGAAGGCGTGCTGCTCGCCGTTTTGCAGCACGTAACCGCCGGGGAAGATGATGCCGTGGTCCTCGGGCAGCTGGATGCAGGCCAGACCGATCGCATCGTTGCGCACCACCTTCTGCGTCAGCGTGTTGTAGACCAGATACCTCCAGCGTTCCTCGCGGTAGGGCAGGATCTTGAGCAGGATCAGGCTGCCGACCTTGGCGTATTCGATCTGCGCGTCGTCGAGCGACTGCGTGGCGTCCTGCACCGCCTCACGCCAGATGCCCAGGCCATCGTTGGTGTTGTTCTCGATCTTGACGGTGAGGTCGCCGCCGACGGTGTCGATGAACACCGTGTCGAGCACATTGATGTGCGGGTGCCGCCCCTGCACCACGTCCTCGCGGCCGGTGCGCGTCCACTCGAAATCGAATGGCGCGGGCAGGCTCACATCGCGCTCGCCGCGGTTGTCGATGTAGCGAATGTTCTGGCCGTCGGCCGAGACCGACCAGCGGAACACCCGGATGTCCGAGAGGCGCTCGCCGATCTGGAAGCTCGCCAGCAGCTTGCCCTCCTTGAACATCAGCTGCAGCAGGCGCGCACCCTTGTAATAGGTGTAAAGCTCGGTGAAGTCCTGCACGAAGCTCTGCTGGCCCAGAAAGCTCTGCGCCATGTCCACCGGCACCACGTCGTAGCCTTGCTCGCCCTCCTCCAGCCGATAGAGCGCGAACACGTCCTCCACGCGGGTCTGCTGCTTGAGGCCGATGAACACGTTGTAGCCGAACAGCAGCCAGCCGCCCACCTGCACGATGTCGCGGCCCACGCAATTGTTCTCGGTGCGCACGCGCAGGCGCCCGAGCAACTCCATGTGGCTGCTGCCGAACTCCTCGAGGCGCCGGGCATTGAGCTCAGCGGCAATCGAACGCAGCGCCCCGCCCTGCTCGGCCAGACGCTTTTGCAGGACTTCATAGGCACCACCGCTGGCGACCGCCTGGTCAACGGCCAGGTCGACGGCTGCCTGCGCGCCCTGCTGGGCCTCGGATTCTGTGGGTCTGGCAGTCATGATGCGTCTCGTTCCTCATGTGTAAAGCACGGCCGGCGTGGCCGCGCGGCGCGGCCACCGCAGTGGCACGCTGCCATATACTGGCGAAATTTTTCCGATTCCTCGTCGCAATGACCTCTCTCCCCTCTCCCCACGAAGCCCCCACGCCGGAAGGCGCCTGGAGCGAGTGGCTGCGACAGGCCAGCAGCGACAGTGGCGAACTGTTGGCGCAAATTGCCAAGGCGCCGCTGCACGCCTATTCGGACCACTTCTACGCCGCGCTGTTCGAGGATGCCCGCGCCGCGCGCTTCCTCTCGAGCGAACAGGTCAAGAACCACCTCAAGCCCTCGCTGCAGCGCTGGCTGGCGGACCTGCTGCTGGCCCAGCCGGACGACACCGCGCGGCTGGCCGCCGTCAACCGCCACGTCGGCATCGCCCATGCGCGCATCGGCATCCCGGTCGATCTGGTCACGCGCGGTTTTCGCGAACTGCGGCTGCGGCTGCAACAGCACATTGCCGAACTGGCGGGCGCAAACGCGGCGCTGCAGGCTGCGGCCACGGCACGCTGCAACATCTCGATGGACATTGCGCTCGAAGTGATGACGCAGGCCTACACCAAGGCCAACGAGCAGTCCTCCCACACCGACACCGCCTACCGCCTGTTCTCGCTGATGCAGAACATGGGCACCGAGCGCGAACGCCAGCGCGCGCTGCTGCTCGACTGGGAGAACAACCTGCTCTATGCCATGACCAGCGATGGCATCGGCAGCGCCATCCACACCCAGCCGCTGGCGGCATCGGAATTCTGCCTCTGGCTGCTGCACAAGGGCATTCCCAGCCTGGGCGAAAGCCCGGAGAGCTCGCGCATCCTCTCGCTCATCGGCGAGATCGACGCGCTGCTCAAGGACCCGGCGCAAAGCGCCCCGGGCGCCTCGCGCCTGGGCACGCTGCGCGCCATCCGCGAGCGGCTCGACTCGATCCGCAGCCTGCTGACCACGCTGTTCGAGCGCGTCGGCGAGCTCGACGCCGGCTCCGACGCACTGACCAACCTGCTCAACCGGCGCTTCCTGCCCACCGTGCTGCGCCGCGAGATCGAGCTGGCCGCGCGCAGCACCAGCGGCTTTGCCATCGCCCTGCTCGACCTCGATCACTTCAAGGACATCAACGACCGCCATGGTCACGAAACCGGCGACCGTGCGCTGCAGTTCGTCGCCGAGACGCTGACGCGCCACACGCGTGGCAGCGACTACGTGTTCCGCCTCGGCGGCGAGGAATTCATCGTGGTGCTCGGCTCGGTCAGCGCCGCGCAGGCGCGCACCATCGCCGAGGCTCTGCGCCAGCATATCAGCGCCACGCCGCTGCCGGCCGGCGCCAACCAGGCCATCACCATCACCGTCAGCATCGGGGTGGCCGCCTACGACGGCCACCCCGACTACATGCGCATGATCTCGCGCGCCGATGCCGCCATGTATGCCGCCAAGTCCGCCGGCCGCAACCGCGTGGTGATGGCCGCCACCGAGAGTGTCAGCCGCCGCCAGCACCAGCTCGACGAGCTGGTCAATGAGGGCGTGGTCGAGCCGGGCCAGCCCTTGCGGCCCTGACGGCCTGCTGAAGCCTCCCGTACAGTGCGACTGCCGCCGCAGCATGGTGCTGCCGGGCAGCAGCGCCGCCACGTCAGCCCCGCGCGATTCATGAAGGGCACGGGAGCAGATACATGCTCCAGCCTTCTTGCCACCGCCACCCGATTCAACGGCGTGGCGGCTTATCGCATGCCATGCGCTCACAGCAGCCGTACCCTGCTACTCAATGACGCCGTTGGTCCGGTCACTGCCCGTCCACGCGGGACGCATCGGCACCGCCCAGCGCCTTGAACACGTCGCCGGCCTTGTTGCCGCCGACGAACTTCTGCAGCAGTTCCTCGATGATCGGGCTCTTGCCCGCCGCGCCCTCGAGGAACTTGCCGACCGACAGGCCCTTGGCGAACTTGTCGAAGAAGGCGCCCTCGCCACCGACGATGTCGATGTTGGCCTTGGACAGCGCCGACGAAAGTACCTCGGCCTGCTCGCGGGCGATGTGCTTGCTGGCGTCGATGCCGGCGAGCGCCTGCTCGAAGTTCTTCTCGAGCTGCAGGCGGAATTCCTCGTGCGCGCGGGCCGTGTCGTTGAGGTTGCCCAGCGTGGCGAATTTCTCGGCCAGGCCCTGCGCCTCGGCCAGCAGTTTCTGGCGCAGCACCGCGGCCTCGGCCTGACCGACTTCGGTGGTGACCCTGGCCTGCGTGGCGCCGACCTGTTCTTCGCCGCGCGCCTTGGCCAGCAACTGCTCCTCGAGCACCTTGGCCTCGGCCAAGCCCTGCTCCTGCGTGCCCTTGGCAATCGCGATCAGCTTCTCGGCTTCGACCTTGGCTTCGGCCAGACCCTGTTTCTCGATGGCATCGGCCTTGGCGTCGATCACGCGGGCTTCGGCCAGGCCTTGCTCTTCCAGGCCCTTGGCCTCGGCAATCAGTTTCTCGGCAGTGATCCTGGCCTGGGCCAGGCCTTCCTTTTCCAATGCGGCGGCGCTGACTTCGCGCACTCGCGCATCGGCCAGGCCAGGCGCGGCGCGCTCGGCCTGGATGCCCTCGGCCAGACGCTTCTTGGCCTCGGCGGTCTGCGTCGCCGCTTCCAGTTCGGCCTGCGCCACCACGGTGATCTCCACCGCCTTGTGGCGTGACGCCGCCTCGTCGGCCTCGGCCTTCTTGACCTGCTTGACCAGGGACTCCTCGGCCTCGGCCTGGGCGGCCAGCACGGTCACCTGCTTGAGGCGGTCAGCCTCGGAGACCTGCCGCACTTCCTTGATGCGCTCCTCTTCCTGCGCGACGGTCTTCTCGACGGCGACGCGCTCGCGGATCACGTTGGCGATGTTGGCCTTCTCGACCTCGAGGGCCTTTTCCTTCTCGATGCGCTGCAGTTCCACCTCGCGCTGGCGGGAGACGATCTCCAGATCCTTGGCACGGGTGACCTTCTCGACCTCGATGACGACGGCGCGCTGGCGGTTCTGCTGCGCCACTTCCACTTCGCGTAGGCGGTTTTCCTCGCGGATCTCGACCTGCTCCTGCGTGGCGATGCGGGCCTGCTCGGCCTTGAGGCGCTCTTCCTCCTGAACCTTGCGGGTCTCGGCCTCCTCGCGCGCCTGGATGGTGGCGATCTCGCGCTTCTGGCGCGCCTCGGCGTCGGACTGCTGGCGTGCCAGCGCCAGCAGCGCCTCCCTGGTCTCGACGTTCTTCTTGGTGATCGCCATTTCCTCGTTGCGCTCGAGCTCGTTGGTCACCACGTTCTGCGCGGCCGTCAGCTCGGTGATCTTGCGGATGCCCTCGGCGTCGAGGATGTTGTTCGGGTCCAGCGAGGTCTTGGGCGTCTGCTCCAGATAGTCGATGGCCACGTCCTCGAGCGCATAGCCATTGAGATCCTCGCCGATGACCTGGATGATGCTGTCGCGGAAATCCTGGCGGTTCTCGAACAGCTTGACGAAGTCGATCTGCTTGCCGACGGTCTTGAGCGCCTCGGAGAACTTGGCATTGAACAGCTCGTTGACGGCAATCTTGTCGGAAGCGCGATCCACACCGATGGACTTGGCGACCTTGAGCACGTCCTCGGGCGTTTCGTTGACGCGCAGGTAGAAAGCCACGGTGATGTCGGCGCGCATGTTGTCGCGGCAGATCAGGCCCTCCTTGCCGCGCCGGTCGATCTCCAGCGTGATCAGGGAGATCTTCATGAACTCCTTCTTGTGGATCACCGGCCAGACCAGCCCGCCGGTGAAGCGCACCTTGGGCTGCGACGACAAATCATTGATGATCAGCGCCGTGCCCTGCGGCACCTTGATGTAGAAGGCCTTGAGCGCGGCGAGAAAGCCCACCACCACGATGACGATGGCAGCCACCACCACGCCCAGCAATATGTACCACTCCATGTCTTCTCTCCTGTCCTAGCTCGATCCGTCAAACAACAAATGAAAAAACCGAAATCGCAACACCCCGGGCCCGCGCCACAGCGCCAGACAGCACCAGCCGTCACAGGCCGGTGAATTCTTCTTCGCTGACCACGCGCCAGGCCTGGCGGTCGTCGAGCTTCTCGATCAGCACCACGCGCGTGCCGCGCGGCAGCTCGCCCTTGATGGTGCGCACCTGCAGCACCAGCCCGGCACCGCCGTCCTCCACCGAAGCGTAGCCTTGCTGCGGTGTCGCGCTGGCACTGCGCACCACGCCCACGCGGCCGAGCACTACCTTGCTTTCTTCGGGTGGCACCCTGGCCAGCAGCGCGCGCACCGGGCGCAGCACCACGATGGTGGCCAACAGCCCGGCCAGCAGTGCCAGCGCGAACACCGCCGCACCCATCACGAACTGCAGCAGCACCAGCCCCGTCTGCGGCACCAGCAACCGCACCATGGCAAAGCTGGCCACCCAGCCGAACAGCACGATCAGCGAGACGATGATGGTCAGCGGCACCCGCCCCAGCCCCACCTTGTTGAGCAGCGCCGCCAGGCCACCGGCGTCCAGGCCGTCACCGCCATCGCCGAGCAACGCGTGGTCGAGCGCATCCAGCTCCAGCAGGCCGCTGGCGGCCACCAGCCAGTACAACAGCACCAAGGCCAGCAGCGCGGTGAAGATGACCGTGGGAAACCCCAGTACGACTTGCAGAAACACTCCCATACCGATCTCCATCATGCGTGTGATGCGTGCAATGTGCGCAACGCACCTGTCCCGCCAGGCAGGCAAGGCGCGCCCGTCCGGCCTTGGCGCCAGCGGCCATTCTAGAGGGCGCAGCGGACCGCCAGCGCGCACATCGAGAGGAAACAGGAATCAATCACTATATTCCAGCACCCATCTCACCCAATGCCCGGATGACCCGGCCCGAAGGCTCGCGGCGGTCATCCACCGCAAGCCCGTCCAACGACTGCACAGGCTCGCCCGGCCAGTTCGCGCAGCCCGCTCATTCGGCCGGCTTGTCGGTGTTCGCCGCGGCGCCGCGCTGCGCCTTGAGGCGCTGCAGCACCGCCGATGCACTGTGCGCATCCGGTGTGATGCCGGCCTTGCGCAGCTTCGCATCGAGCGCATCATCCGTGCCCTCGCTGGCCAGCTCCGCCGCCGCCTGCAGCCGCGCGCCGCGTTCGGCCTGCTTCTGCTTGATGCGCTCGAGTGAATCGAGCGCAGTCTGCACGCGCGACTCGGAGCCGCTGTAGCGTTCGGCCACGGTGGCCTGGGCGCGCTGCACGTTCTCGGTGGCTTTGACGGTATCGGCCTGCTGCTTGAGGCGCTTGATGTGCGCCTCCGCCTGGGCGATGGCGTGGCGCAGCTGCGTGGCGCTGGCGGTGAACTGGTCGGCCTGGCCCTTCTCCTCGTCGCGCGCAGCCTCGAGCAAGGCGACCTTGCCGGCCACTTCCATGGCCAGGGCATCATCACCGCTGTCGAGCGCCTTGACGGTGTAGGCTTCGTACTCGTTGATTCTGGCCACGGTCTGCTCGTAGCGGCCGCGTGCGAGCTTTTCCTTGGCGATGATCTCGGCGAGCGCCTCCTTGCTCTTGCGCAGATCGGCATCGGCGTCGCGGATTTCCTGGTCGAGGATGCGCAGCGCCTGTCCATCCACCAGGACTTCGCCGGCCTCGTGGGCGCCGCCGCGCAGCGCGGTGATGAGTTTGCTCCATACGGTCATGCTGTTCTCCTATGCGATGAATGCGGGGGATTTGTCGTTGCCATGCCAGTCCCTGGCCTCATACCGCGCCCTGGCGCAGCGCCGGCTCGAAGGCCTCGGTGATCTTGATCACGTTGTCGGCCAGGGTCTCGATCTCGTAGATCACATTGGCCAGGCTGGAAGAAGCGCTGAGTGCGCCGAACACGATGTAGGCGGCCTCGCCGTTGGCGAAGCTCTCGATGCCGATGGTCGAGAGCGGGAACAGCTTCTGCGTGCGCAGCACCTGCTCATTGAAGGCGTCGCGGTCACGGATCTGCCCGACCGGCCAGAGGTACGCCTCGACGACGATCTGGCCGCCGGCCACCGCCAGAAAGAGCGGCAGCTCGCCATAGTCGTCCATCGTGATCAGCAGGCTGGCCTCGGCGCCATCGAGTAGCTCCAGCGTGACGGTCTCGCTCTGCCCGAGCGGACTGCTCCCGAGTGCCTCGTGCAACGTGTCAATGGTCCAGGGTGTCGTCGTGCTCATGATGCCCTCCTTGATGAATGGTTGCGCGCCACGCGGCTGACGCATCAGCTTTTCCACCGCGAGCAGGTCTGCCGTGTACTCCGGCAACACCCACAATTCCTTCTTGATCAAGCCCTTCTCCCGCAATCGCTGGCGATGCAGACGCTGGTAGTGGGCTGAAGACTTGCGTTCCATGGCTGCATTCTATGTGACATTACATGTAAGCATCAATGGATCGAATGATGTTTTTCATTTTTACATGTGATTTTTACAGTGTGATGTCACATGCATCACACACGGAGCCCCCGCACCCATGAAAAACGCAGCCTCGGCTGCGTTTTCTGGATGGGTTGATTGGGTAAACTGGGTCGGAATGAACGCACACGCATGCTACCCGGCCGCCTGCCGCACCCACACCCCAGGATGATCACCATGGAAGAATCCCTGTCCTCTCCCGGTTACCGGCTGGACGATCAGGTCGGCTATCTGCTCAGAAAGGCCTACCAGAACCACATCGCCATCTGCAACGCGCATGACCCGTGCAAGCTGACGCCCATGCAGTTCTCGACGCTGTATCGCCTGGCGACCGAGCCGGGCCCCATCTCCCAGAATGCGCTGGGCCGGCTGGTGGCCATGGATGCCGCGACAACCAAGGGCGTCGTTACCCGGCTGAAAGAGCGCGGCCTGATCGAAAGCCGGCAAGACCATAAAGACCGGCGCCGCTACATTCTGTCGACGACGCCGGAGGGCCGCCGCATCCTGGCGAAGGCGCAGCCGATCATGCAACACATCAGCCGCGACACACTGGCCCCATTGAATGAGAAGGAACAGAAAACACTGCTGGCGCTGCTGCGCAAGCTCTCGTAAGCAAAGTGGCGGCCCACCCGCCTGCCTCAAACGTGAAACGCGCTGCTCACGCCTTGGGCCGCTTCATGGTGAACACCTGGTCGATCGACGCGAAATCCTGGTAGCCCAGCCGGGTCAGCGGCCGGTACCGGCAGACGTCGAAACGGCCTTCCGGCGTCAGGCACTCGTCGCGCAGATGCACCACCTCCACGCGCGCGAGCATCAGGAAGTTCGACGGCCCTTCCAGCTCGATCACGTTCAGCAGGCGGCACTCCAGGGACGCCGGGGCATGGAGCAGGCGCGAACATTCGATGGCATGGCAGGGAGCCGTGGCCAAACCCAGCAGCGCCGCTTCATCGGTGGCTTGCGGATACGGCGCGGACGACTGGTTGAGCGCCTCCCGGTCTTCGTAGCCGGCGATGTTGACGCAGAAAACGCCGGATTCGCGCGCCAGCGACAAGGTGTCCTTGCCCTGCTCACGGTCAGGCTTGCGGCCTACCGAGGCCACCACGATCTGCGGCGGATCGTAGGCGACGGCATTGAAGAACGAGTAAGGCGCCAGGTTCTCCCGGCCATCGCGGCCGCGCGTGCTGATCCAGGCGATGGGACGCGGCGAGACGATGGCAGAGAAAGGGTCCCTCTCAAAAGGAAGGGGCTCATCGGTGCGGTAGTGCATGGGAGACTTTCAGGCAGCGCAATCCTCGGCGGCGGCAAGCGCCGTCACAGGGTTTGCAACCATTCTAGGATCTCGCCGGAGTCAGTGACATCGGCATACTTCTGCTGCATGTCATAGAGGTTGGCTTCATGCGGAGCCTGGGCGCGGTCGGCGCAGCAGTCTTTGGGCACCAGCACGTTGAAACCCGATTGCACGGCATCGACCACCGTGGCGCGCACACAGCCCGACGTGGTGGCACCGGCGACGATCAAGGTGTCGGTGCCGGCGGCGGTGAGCAGCGCCGCCAATGTCGATCCGAAGAACGAGGAGGCGCCCTTCTTGGTCACCACCACGTCGCCGGGCTGGATGCCGGTGGCCGCATCGATCTCGACCAGGCGGCTGCCTTCCAGCAAGGCGGCCATGCCGCCGGCCTTCCGGAGCCAGGCCAGCCGCTGGATCTCGCCAGGGTGGTAGGCAATGGTCGAGAAGATGACCGGAAAGCCTTTGCTGCGCAGCTGGTCGCAGATCCGCTTGGTGGCAGCCATTTGCGCGGCGGCGTCCGATGCAGTCGGGTACTGCAGGTCCGTGAAGCCGTAGGAGAAATCGACGACGATGATCGCCGGGCGCTGACCGCGGGGCACGGGCTGGCCGAAGCCTGCGGCGGCATACACTTGTTCTTGAGACATGGAATCCTCTGATGTGACGGGTCAATCCGGAAGCGGTGGCAAAGACGCGCGGCGTCAGCGGCGTGCCATCTGGATATCCTTGACGACGATGTCCCCGTCGATCACGACGGGCGCATCATCGAGGAACAGAGAGCAGCCGCGCATCGGGATGTCCAGGTGGCAGGCGGTGTCGTTGGGGCCGCCCAGTTCGTTGTTCGGACCGGTGGAGAACATCACGTTGCCATAGAAGCTGCGCGGCTCCATGCCCATGCCGCCGGGGAACTCGCCCGGCACGAAGTTATGCCACTTGGCCTGCGGGTTCATGCCCCAGCCGACGTGGCTCATGCCACGGCCGCGCGGATCATTGAAACTCTCCATGTAGGCCTTGACGATCTGCGCTTCCAGGCCGCCGCGGATGTCGGTGATCCAGCCTTTCTCGATGGTGTAGGTGATGGGCTCGCGCACCATCAGGTTCTGCGGCAGCAGGATGTCGCCGGGCGACACGACGATCTGGCCATCGACACCATCATCATCCCCGCCGGTGAAGACAAAGCCCGAGGGCCAGTGGTCCCAGCGGCCGGGCGTGTCGGTGCAGGCGTATTCGGCCATGGTCGGGTAGGTGCCCAGGCGGTAAGTCACGTCGGTGCCGTGCGGCGAGGTGATGCGCATGACCTTGGCCTGCTCCAGCAGGGTGGCGGCGATCTCGACCTTCTCGCGCAGCTCGGGGTAAGGCAGCATGCGCGCCAGCAGTTCGGGCGGCTCCACGGCCGTGAGGATGCGGGTGCCGGCGGCCTGGATGGCAAACTGCTCTTTCGAGAACAGCAGGAAAATGCAGTCGATCAACATGTCGCAGTTTTTCAGCGCCTCGACCGCATCCGGCATGGCTGCCAGGCCGGTGACGCCGACCGACCAGCCGTCGGTGGGCAGTGGCGCGGGCAGCCGCATGTGGTACATCTGCGCGCCCAGGCGTTGGCCGGCGGCCATGAAGGCGTCGGCATAGTCCAACCGGCTGTTGCCCTGCGTGAGGACGATCAGGCGCTCGCCGGAGCGCACCCCCGACATCCTGAGTTGATGCAGGCAGATTTCGGAAAAGCTTGCGTGGTCCATGGTCGGAAACCTCCAATGCGTCAAGTGTGGTCAGACCGAAAAGTCCTGGACGGCGGCCAGGAAGCCTTCGAGGTCGTCCCAGGGAATCATGTGGCCGGCCTTCTCCACCCGGCGCACTTCGATGTGCGGAGCCAGCGCCCGCAATTCGGCAACGTCCTCGGGCAGCACCACTGTCGCCCCACCCGCCTGGACCAGCCGCATCGGCAGCTGGATGTGTGGCAGATCGGCATGGATGTCGTCGGTGGCAAAACCGTCGAAGGCGATGCGGATGGCACCCCATTGGCAGGTGTGTAGCCACTCGGCCCTGAGTTGGACCTGCTCGTCGGTCCAGGTCGAGCAGAACTTGCGCATCGCCTCGATGCCACAGCCCTTCTGCGCCACGCGGATGGAGTCGCCATACCAGGCCCAGTTGGCGGGATAGGGGCGCCGGCCCGGGCCGGACATCGGCGGATCGACCAGGATCAGGCCCGAGAGCGGTGCCGGGTTGCGACGCGCCGCCCGGATGGCGGTGCGCGCGCCCATCGAATGCCCGAGCACGATGGGGGTTTGCATCCGTTCGGCCAGCGCGATGACGTCATCGGCCATTGCGTCGAGCGTGTAGTCCAGGTCGCCCGCCTCGCTCAGGCCGCGTCCGCGCACGTCCAGCACGTGCACATCGAAATGCGCCGCCAGGCGCTCGGCGACGAAGCCCCAGGTGATGGCCGGGGATGTGATGCCCGGCACCAGCAGCAGCTGTGGCAACTGCGGCGCTTGCCCCGCGTAATGGATCAGATGCTGGCGGATGCCATTGGCATGGATGTGGTAGCCCTGCATGTGTTTCTCCCCTTTTAGTAGATGCCCGAGAGCAGCGCGCCGCCGCCAGGCACGGTAGTGGACAGGCCCAGCGCGCGCAGCATGGACCATGTCGTGGCGATGGCTGCGGTGACGACCGGCTTGCCGGTGGCGGCCTCGACGGCTTGCACGGCTGCCAGCGAGGGCATTTGCACGCAGGCCGAGAGCACGATGGCATCGGCGTCGGCATAGTCCATGGTCTGCACGATGCCCGGCAGGTTCATCGGATCGTGCGCGGCAACTGCCAGGTTGTCCTGGATCTCCAGCGCGCGGCTGTCGACCACCTCGAAACCTTCGTTGGCGATGTAGTCGAACACCATTTGCGCCAGCGGTTTCATGTAGGGTGCGACCACGGCGATCCTGCGTGCCTTCATGGCCTTGAGTGCGTCGATCAGGGCTCCAGCGGAATTGACCACGGCGGCGTCGCTGTCGTTGCCGCGCACCACCTGCGTCAGGCGCTCTTTGGAGGCGCAGTGGTAGCCCAGGCCCATCGACATGATGGCCACCAGGCAGGCGTAGCCCATGACGTCGACCTTGGCATCGGAGAGTTCGAGCGCGCAGCGGTCGCTGGCGGCGTCCATCTTGGAGAGCTCATCCTTGGTCACGTGCTTCATGCGCATGCGCGAGGAGTGGAAGGTGAAGCGCTCTTCGGGGGCGACCAGTTCGCGGGCTCGCAGCAGCGCCGGAATCTCGGTCTCCATCGTGATGTTCGAGCTTGGGACAATCTGGCCGATTCGGTATTTCTTCATTGCATATCCTGTCGTGATGAGATGAAAGAGGGGGATGCATCTGCCCGTGGTTCAGTCCAGGGCCCGGTTGCGGGACTCGACATCGACGTTCCAGATGGCTGCCGCCGCCATCACCAGGATGGCCGACAACATGGCCAGCGAGAGCGTGAAATGGCTGGCCATCACCGGCGCAATCAGGGAAGGCGCCAGCAGCCCGCCCAGCCTGGCGATGGCACCGGCCATCCCCATGCCGCTGGCACGAAGCCCGGTGGGATAAACCTCGGGGGTGAACGCGTACAGCGCCCCCCACGTGCCCAGCAAGGCGAAACTGAGCAGCATGGTCGAGCCGATCACTACCACCGGCGAGGTGCCCAGGCTGTAAAGCATGCAACCCACCGCACTGAGCAGCAGGAAGCCGATCAGGGTCGGGCGCCGGCCCCACTTCTCCACGCCATAGGCCGAGAGTGCAAAGCCGGGCAACTGCACGAGAGCCAGCACGATCAGGAAGACCTGGCCGCGCATGAAGCCAAAGCCCTCCCCCGCCATCTTGATGGGCAGGTACACGAACACGCCGTAGTAGGCCATCGAGATCAGCATCCAGGCGAGGAACAGGCTCAGCGAGCGACGCCGCACTTCGGGCCCGAACAACGCGAAGAGCGAGGTTCTCTCCATCTGGTCGGGCTGCAGCGCGGCAATGGTGTTCGGCGAGCGGTTGACCTTGGCCACGCGCTGCAGCACGGCACGCGCCTTCGCCGGTTTGCCCGTCTTGTTCAGGTACATGGGCGATTCCGGGATGTAGAAACGCAGCACGACGCCGATCAGCGCGGGCAGGCCGGTGGCGAAGAAGATGATGCGCCAGGCCTCGTCGCCATGCGAGACCGCCAGCAGGGCCAGCACCGCCAGCAGGATGGTGCCGATGGCCCAGAACGATTCCAGCAGCACCAGCCAGCGCCCGCGCCGCGCCGCCGGCAGGAACTCGGCCATCATGGTGTAGTCCACCGGCAGCGTGCCGCCCACGCCCACGCCGGTGAGGAAACGCAGGAGCAGCAGCCACTGGAAATCCGGCGCAAAGGCCGAGGCGACGCCACAGATCGCATCGATGACGATCGCCATGAACAGCACCGGCCGCCGGCCGATGCGATCGGCCAACCGACCGAATACGAATGCGCCGATCATCATGCCGACGAAGAACAGCGTGCCGGTCTGCAGTGCCGTCGGCAGGGAAACTCCGAAAGTCGCCGCAATCGACGGAGCGCTGAAACCGATGGAGAGGACCTGCATCGCGTCTGCCAGCCAGACGATGCCGAAGATGACGAAGAGCCGATACTGGAACCGGCCCACGCCTGCGGCCTGGATACCCTGTTCGACGGTGATGTTGGGAGAAGTCATTGGCTGTCTCATGCCTAGGGTGGAATTGTTATGGGTGGCATGCCGCCAACTGCGGCGCGCCAGGGAGTCTGCGTGGATCCGCGCTTGTGAGAGAAAAAAGAAAATGGGGTGCGCCAGCCCGGATGAACAGAACACCCGGGCTGGCGCGAACAGATCACGCCACGCTGTCTTGCAGTGGCGCGTGCACCGGGTCATAGGCATACACCCATGCCGGATCTTCGGGCTGCTTCAGCCAGGTGTTGGCATTGGAGATGGTCTGCACCTTGGTGGCGCGTTCGCGCCGCGTTGCTTCGTAAATGCCAAAAGCAGTGCGGTAGTCGCCGGTGCCGGTTTGCTGCAAGGCGCGCGTGAGGATCATGGCGTCTTCGATCGCCATGCAGGCCCCTTGCGCCATGTGCGGGCGCATCGGGTGGCAGGCATCGCCCAGCAAACAGAGACGGCCGCGGCTCCACAGACTCAGGACATCCCGGTTCCAAAATGGCCACTTCGTCACTTCCGTCGTGGCATCGATCAGGCCGCGCACCATCGGGTGGGCATCGTCGCCGAAGATCGCCTCCATCTCCTCCTTGGAGCTTTCCACGAAGCCCGTATCGTGCTCCCAGCCCCCTTCGACCGGCACGCCCGTGACGTAGTAGTACTCACTGCCGTCGGCCTTGGTGGCATAGGCCATGATGTGACGCGACTTCTCCCACCACCATTTGACGCAGCGCTCGTACTCCATGCCGCCGGCGCGCAGCTTGTTCATGTCGATCAGCGCGCGATGGCCCACCCAACCGGAGAAACGCGGCTTCTCGGGCCCCAACAGCTTCTCGCGGATCATCGAGTTGATGCCGTCGGCCCCGACCACCAGCCGCGCCGCAACCTGTTTGCCGTTGGCAAAGCTCAGCAGCACGTCGTCCTCGCGCTCCTGCAGGTCCGTGAGGCGGTAGTCGAAGTGCACGGTCTCGGGCTCCAGCGCTCCGATTTGTTCGGCATGCATGTCGCCACGGTGGATGGTGATGTAGGGCGCGCCGTACTCTTTGACCGCAAAGTCCCCCAGCTTGATCTTCGACAGGTAGTCGCCGGTGCGGCCATCGCGTGAATACCAGTGGCTGGGGTGCGCACCGATGTGCGCCAAGCGGTCTTCCAGGCCGATTTCACGGAAGATCTTCATGACGTTCGGGCCGATGTGAATGCCGGCGCCAAGACGGGTGAATTCCGGTGCCTGCTCGAAGCAGTGCACGGCAAATCCTGCTTTGTTCAACAGTGCGGCAGCAGCAGCGCCGCCGAGGCCGGCGCCGATGACGGCAATGTCGATGTGGGTGATATCACTCATGGTGTGGTCCTTCTGGGGTTTTCGGGATGCATTGCGAAAGTTGTGCATATTGTTCGTGTACTAATGATTTAGATCAAGGCATCCAGCAATCAGATTGCACGGGGAAAACCATTAGTACACAAACAAATATTGCGGAGTTTCGGCTCATGCGGTGGCCATCTGCCACCAAGCATGGCGGCGAACAGTTTCAGACTGTCAGGTAGGCCCTGCGCACCTCCTCGTTGGCGGCCAGCTCGGCCATCGTGCCTTCGTACTTGAGCTGGCCTTTTTCCAGCACATAGGCGCGGTCGGAGACGAGCTCGGCGAAGTGCACGTTCTGCTCGGACAGCAGGATGCTGGTGCCCCTGGCCTTGAGCGCCAGGATCATGTGCGCCATCTGCTCGACGATGACCGGCGCCACGCCTTCGGAGGGCTCGTCCAACAGCACCAGGAAGGGGTTGCCCATCAAGGTGCGCGCCACGGTCAGCATCTGCTGCTCGCCGCCGCTCATCTGGCCACCTGGCCGCTGCTGCATCGCGCCCAGGTTGGGAAACAGTTGGTAGAGCGCCGTCGGCGTCCAGGTCAATGCTTCGCTGCCGTCGGGCCACAGGCGGGCGGGCTGGCGCCCCACTTCCAGGTTTTCGGTGACGGTCAGGTCGGTGAAGACGCGCCGGTCCTCCGGCACGAAGCCCAGGCCCATGCGCGCGACCTCGAACGGCGCTTTCTCGGTGATGTCCTGGCCAAGGAACTTGACGCGCCCCTTGCGCCGGGCCATCAGGCCCATGATGGCTTTGAGCGTGGTGGACTTGCCGGCGCCATTGCGCCCCATCAGCGCGACCACCTCGCCGCGCCGCACCTGCAGCCCGACGTCGAACAGGATGTGCGCGGCGCCATACCAGGCGTTCAGGTCGGAGACTTCCAGCAGCGTCTGCGTGCCCGGTGTGGCAGCGCCGATCGGCTCGATAACGGCGGCGGTTTCTCCCGCTGAGGGAGTGATGACTGTGCTCATACGGTGGCCTCCTGTGGCGCTTGCGGATGTTTCTCGAAGGTCTTGCCGCTGCCGAAATAGACTTCCTGCACCTTGGGATGGTTGCGGATTTCCTCGGCCGAGCCCTCGGCGATCAGCCGCCCGCGTGCCAGTACGATCATCCGGTCGGCATAGGCGAACACCACGTCCATGCTGTGCTCGGTGAACAGCACGGCCATCTTGCGGTCGATCACCAGTTGCTTGGTCAGCGCCATCAGCGCATTGCGCTCCTTGGGGGCCATGCCGGCGGTGGGCTCGTCCATCAGCAGCAGCTTCGGGTTGTTGGCCAGGCCCATGGCCAGCTCGACCCGCTTGACGTCGCCATAGGCCAGCTCGCTGCAGGGCCTGTCGGCCTGTGCGCGCATGCCAACCTGCTCCAGCAACTCCAGCGCCTGCGGGCGGAACTGCGAGGCGGCGCTGCGCCAGAAGGTGTAGATGCGCCCCTCGTGCGACAGCAAGGCCATCTGCACGTTCTCCACCACGGTCAGCGAGCTGAAGGTGGCGGCGATCTGGAAGGTTCGCCCGACCCCCATGCGCCAGATGTCGCGCGGCTTCATGCCCACCAGCTCGTGGCCGGCCAGCTTGACCGAGCCGGCGCTGGCGACCAGTTGGCCGCCCACCATGTTGAAGGTGGTCGACTTGCCGGCGCCGTTGGGGCCGATCAGCGCCAGCAGCTCGCCTTCGTGCAGGTCGAAGTGGATGTCGTCAACCGCGCGCACGCCGCCAAAAGACTTGCTCAGCCCGCGCACTTGCAAAAGAGGGATGCTCATGCCTGGTTCTCCTGTTGTGCCGTGGCGCTGCGCGTGCTGCGGCGGTGCGACCACCAGTCGGCCACCTGCCTGGCGAAACCGGCAATGCCTTGCGGGAACGCGATCACCAGCAGCAGGATCACGCCGCCGAACAGCGCCCGCCAGTACTCGGTGGCGCGCATGATGTAGTCCTGCAGCACATTGAACGTGGCGGCGCCGACGATCGGGCCCATCAGCGTCTGAATGCCGCCGAGCAACACCATCACCAGGCCATCGACCGACTTGCCGACCGCCATCGCATCGGGCGAGATGCTGCCTTTGGAGAACACATACAGCGCGCCGGCCAGGCCGCCGAACACGCCGGCGATCACGAAGGCCACCCACTGCACCCGCTTGACGTCGATGCCGATCGCATCGGCGCGCAGCGCCGAATCCCGCCCGGCCCGCAGCGCAAAGCCGAACGGCGCGAACAGAATGCGGCGCAGCACCACCACGGAAAGCACCACCAGCGTCAGCGTCAGGTAGAAATAGGCGGTGCCCGAGAGCCAGCTGCTGGGCCACACGCCGATCAGGCCGTTGGAGCCGCCGGTGAAGTCATCCCACTGGAACACGATGGACCAGACGATCTGCGAAAACGCCAGCGTCAGCATCGCCAGGTACACGCCCGAGAGCCGCACGCAGAACCAGCCGAACAGCAGCGCCCCCAGCCCTGCCACCAGCGGCGCCAGCGCCAGCGCCAGCGGCATGGGCATCAGCGCCGCCTTCAGCAGGATCGCCGCGCCATAGGCGCCCAGCCCGTAGTAGGCCGCATGGCCGAAGGAGTGCATGCCGCCCGGCCCCATGATGAAGTGCAGGCTGACGGCAAACAGCACGGCGACCAGCACATCCTGCGCCAGCACGGTGGCGTAGGGGAACCAGTCCGCCAGCATCGGCAGGCTCGCCAGCATTGCCACCACGCCCATGGCCAGCAGCTTGAACTGCGGCGAGCCCGGGCGCAGCGGCGCCTCGATCGGGGCCGAATTGCGGCTGGTGCCCTGCGGGCGCCCCATCAGGCCCCAAGGGCGGAACACCAGCACCAGCGCCATCACCAGGAACTCGACCACCAGCGTGAGCTTGGAGAACGAGACCTCGATGCCCAGGAGCTGCACATTGCCCAGGCCGATGCAGATCGCCTTGATCTCGGCGATCAGCAGCGCGGCCACGTAGGCCCCGGGGATCGAGCCCATGCCGCCAACCACGACCACCACGAAGGCCTCGCCGATGGCTTTCAGATCGAGCATCAGGCTGGCCGGCTCGCGCGGCAGCTGGATGGCGCCGCCCAGGCCCGCCAGCATGGCGCCCAGGGCGAACACGCCGGTGAACAGCCAGGCCTGGTTGACGCCCAGCGCGCCCAGCATCTCGCGGTCCTGCGTCGCGGCGCGCACCAGCACGCCCCAGCGGGTGCGCGTCAGCAGCAGCCACAGCAAGCCCAGCACCACCGGGCCCACCACGATCAGGAACAGGTTGTAGGTCGGGTAGGCGCGGCCGAACAGGTCGACGGAACCAGCCAGTCCTGGCGCGCGCCGGCCCAGCAACTCCTCCGGCCCCCACAGCCACAGCACGGCGTCATTGACCACCAGTACCAGCGCAAACGTGGCCAGCAGCTGGAACAGCTCGGGCGCCTTGTAGATGCGCCGCAACAGAATCACTTCCACCAGCGCGCCTACCGCGCCCACCAGCAGCGCGGCCAGCGCCAGACTCGACCAGAAGCCGATGACGGCGGTCGAGCCGATGCCCAGCCGCTCGACCAGCGAATAGGCGATGTAGATGCCCAGCATGAAGAACGAGCCGTGGGCGAAGTTGACGATGCGCGTGACACCGAAGATCAGCGACAGCCCGGCGGCCACCAGGAACAGCGAGGAGGCTTCGGCAAGGCCATTGAGCAGTTGCGCCAGAAAACCAGATAGGTCCATGGGAATCTCGATTGCTAGATGCGCTGCGAGGAACTCGAACGCTTGGGATGTGTTCCACCCCGCTGCCGGCCACTGCGATAAGCGGCACGCGGCAGCGGTCAGCAGCGCAATGGCTTACCTGGCGGGACGCAGCTTGGCCACTTCTTCATCAGAAGGCAGCAGCTTCTCGCCGGGTACGTAATAGAAATCCTCCATCACGCCCTTGCCATCCTTGAGTGCCACGCGGCCCACGTAGGTGCCCATGGTCGACTGGTGGTCCAGCGCGCGGTACTCGATCACGCCGTCCGGTGTCGGCACCTGCAGGCCGGAGAAGGCCTTGGTCATCGACTCGGTGTCGGTCTTGCCGCCGGCGCGCTTGACGCCTTCGACGATGGATTTGATGGTGGTGTAGCCCACCACCGAGCCCAGGCGCAGATTGCCATTGCCGAACTTGGCCTGGTAGGCCTGCACGAAGGCCTTGTGCTCGGGCGTATCGATGGCGTACCAGGGGTAGCCGGTGACGATCCAGCCGACGGGCGCTTCGTCGCGCAGCGGCTCCAGATACTCGGGCTCACCGCTCAGCACGCTGACCACCGGCACGTCCTTGAAGGTGCCGCGCGTGGCGCTCTCGCGCACCAGCTTGGCCAGGTCGGCACCGAACAGCGCGTTGAACACCGCATCGGGCTTGGCATCGGCAATCGCCTGCACCACACTGCCAGCATCGACCTTGCCCAGCGGCGGCGCCTGCTCGGTGACGAACTCCACGTCCGGCTGGGCCTGCTTGAGCAGACGCTTGAAGGTCTCGGCCGCCGACTGGCCATACTCGTAGTTCGGGTAGATGACCGCCCAGCGCTTCTTGTTCAGCTTGACCGCTTCCGGCACCAGCGAGGCCGCCAGCATGTAGGTCGAGGTGCGCAGGCGGTAGGTGTAAGGGTTGCCATCGCCCCAGGTGATCTTGTCGGTCAGTGCCTCGCTGGCGAGGAAGAACACCTGCTTTTGCTTGGCGTAATCGGTCATCGCCAGACCCACGTGCGAGAGGAAAGTGCCAGCCAGGATGTCGACCTTTTCGCGCGAGAGCAACTCCTCGGCCTGGCGCACGGCCTCACCCGGATTGGCGTTGTCGTCGCGGATGACCAGCTCGAACTTCTTGCCGTCCACGCCCCCCGCGGCATTGGCCTCTTCCAGCGCCAGCGCCATGCCCTGCTTGTAGGCGTCGAGGAAAACGGGCTGCGCCTTGTAGCTGTTGATCTCGCCGATCTTGATGGTGCCTTGCGCTGCCGCCACCATGGTGAAGGCAGCGGCGCCTGCGGCCGTTGCCCAGCGAACCGTGCGCAGGCACCGGGGAATGAAGTGTGGGCTCATGATCTCTCCTGAAAGCGGTTAAAGCAGACCCTGCTGCCATGGCTGAAAGCACACATTCAAATGTGTACGCTTGAACTACTCCAGCAATAACCGTTCCAGCTTTTTCAGAGGCAGTGCCCGTACTTCACGCACTCAAGTGGCGAAAAAACCGTGATATTTCGTTTATTTTTACAAAAATTTGACCCATATCAATGCATGCGGAACCAATCTGGTGCGTTCAGCAGCATGTGTGCCGCACACCGGACAACAATGCTCAATTAGAGTGTATGCACTCCAATTGGGCCATCAGCCCGCGTCATCCCCGGCAATCATCTTCTGCAGCAGGAAAAGCAGGGCCAGCCGTTCCGCAGGGTTGAGACATCCAAAGGTGCGCTCCGAGATCAGGTGCCCGAATGGCACCATTTCTTCCACCATCCGGGCGCCGGAGGCCGTCAGTTGAACGACCACCTTGCGCCGATCCTCCCGGTCATGCTCGACCGCCACCAGTTCCCGCGCGCGCAAACGCTCGATCACGCCGCGGATGGTGGCCTGGTCGATCACCGTGGTCCGGACGATCTCCGCAATCGAACTGCCACCATGGTCCCTGAGTGCGCACAGTACGACGAACTGGATGGCGGTCAGGTGCGAATCGGGAATGTGCTGCTGAAACACCGTGGTATGGCGCTGGTAGGCCCGCCGCAGCAAATGCCCGACCTGGGCGGTGAAGTCATAGGGCTCGGGCTTTTGCTTGTCTGTCATGTCGAGGTGAGATAGAGATGCGGCAATTCGCTGCCGCGTGATGGTTCGGCCAGTGCTTCCCGCCCCTCGGGAGACGGGCGTCTGATTGGCCATATCCGGATGCCATCGCTCAGATGGCCGCGCAGCTTGCTGCCTCGGCCTGCTCCGCCTGCGCCCTGAGCGCCTTCAGAACCACGTCGGGCGTGAACGGCGGGGCGCGAAAGCGCAAGCCGGTTGCATCGAACAGCGCGTTGGCAATGGCGGCGGCAGAAGGCACTGACGCAGATTCGCCGGCACCCATCGGCGGCTGGTCCTGCCGGTCCATCAGCACCAGATCGATCTCGGGCAGGTCGCAAAACCCCAGGATGGGATACGCTCCCCACTCCCGGCTGGCAACGCCTGTTTCGTCGAAGGCCACCCGCTCGAGCAACACGCGGCTGAGGGACTGCACGATATTGCCATGGATCTGGTGCCTGACCCCGCTGGGGTTGACCACCATGCCCGTGTCCTGGCCGTAGGTCACGCGCTCGACCCGGATCTTGCCGGTCCTCGGGTCGACCGTCAGATCGGCGACCCAGGCACCCCAGGCCGCGCCAAAGCCTGGAAACTTGCTGTGGATATAGCGCGCATAGGCTATTCCCCGGCCGTGCAGCAGCCCATCATCGCCTGCTTCGCCCCGGCTGCCAGTGGCCCCTGCAACCCATCCCGCGCGGCGCGCCGTCGCCTGCAGCAATTCAATGGCCCGCAGGTCATCCAGATGCCGCAGACGAAACGCCAGCCGGTCAGCCCCTGCGGCCTCGCACAGCTCATCGACCATGCTGTCGTGCGCAAAGGAGTTGGGCAGCGCAGACACCCCTCGCAGCCACGAGGAGCGCACGATGGGCGGCGTGTCGTGGCACAAGGTGGTCAGGTGCGGGTAGCGGTAAGGCGGTACTGCCGTGCGGTCGCCCATCTCCAGCGCCCTGGGTTCGGCGGGGATCCTTCCGGTCAGCAACAGGGCCAGCAGCGGCGCATCGTTGGAGGGATAGCGAATCGCGATATCGTAGGCCAGCAATTGGCCTGCATGGTCGATGGCGCCCACCGTCTCCATCAACTGCGCCGTGCCCTTGGGCTCCCACAGGTGCTCCTGGGCCCGCGTCAGCTGCACGCGCACCGGCGCGCCCACTGCGCGGGAGAGGATGGCCGCGTCGGCGCAGACATCGTCGGCACAGTTGCGGCCGTAGCACCCGGAGGCCTCCATGCGCACGATCTCGATGTGCTGCTCGCCCACTTCCAGCAGGCGATCCAGGTCGGTGCGCAGCATGTGCGGGTTCTGCGTGCCCGACCAGACCGTCAGCCGCCCATCCTGCCAGGCCGCCACGGCGCACGAAGGCCCGATGGAGCCATGCATCTGGTAGGGCCAGACGTAGGTGTTGCGCAACACCTTCGCCGCACCGGGCAGCGCAGCTTGCACATCGCCCACCTGCAGCAAGGGCCTCGGCGTGGACGGATGCGCGCGCAGGGCCTGCGCCAGATCCGACAGATCCGGCGCGGACGGCGGCGGTGCCCAGCGCACCTTCAGGGCCCGCATGGCCGCCTCGGCCTGCTCTTCGCGATCGGCAACCACGCCGACGAAATCGCCATCCACCACCACCTGCACATGGCCCGGCAAAGCCGCCACGGAGCCGGCGTCCACCTCCAGCAGGCTGCGTCCGACGAAGCCGCCGCTGTCGCGCCCATGGTAGGGCGGGCGCACCACACGCCCATGGCGCATGCCCGGCACGCGCACGTCGTGCACGAAGGTCAGCCGCCCGGTGGCCTTGGCAGGGATATCCACCCGCGCCGCAGCCTGCCCAACGATCCGGTACGCACTGCTGGGCTTGAGGGGGACCTCGTCCGCCAGATACAGCACGTCCTTGCGGCCGCGCAGCAGTTCGCCGTACGACAGGCGGCGCCCGTGCTGCGCGTCGATGACGGCATCCTCCCGGGCCTGCAAACCATCGCGGCTGCACCCCCAGTGCTGCGCGGCCAGGCCGATCAGGTGCTCACGCGCCTGCGCCGCCGCCCGCCGCAGCGGCACGGCCGATATCTGGATACTGGCACTGGCAATGGTGGGCCCCTGGTTGGGCGTGCCCTCGGTATGGCCAAGCACCATCATGAGGCGCCGCACATCGGTTTCCAGTTCTTCGGCCACGATCTGGGCCAAAGCGGTGCGGATGCCGGTACCCAGATCCACGTGGCCGTTGAAGGCACACACCCGGCCATCGTCCAGCACCGCGATGAAGATGTCGGGAACATCCGGCACATAGTCGGACGCGGAGCCCGGCTGCCCCGGCGCGGGTTTCGCCACCCCCGTGGGGTTGCGGACGATCAGCAAGGCGCCACTCCTGGCCAGCAATGCGTCTCGCAAGGCGCGTGGCTCCACAGGCATGGACAGCAGCGCAGCTTCGGTCATACGGTTTTCCTCCTGGCGACGCATCGTTGGGAATGGCAATGGTGAACACATGATGGCGGGACGCCACGGGCCCTGCGCCCGACCCCACCTGCTTGTAGCAAAAGGCCTGCCACCACGGCTCGCCTCGCATGCCACATAACGCGCATGCATCATAAATAGGAAATACCGCACGCAGACCATCTGGGTTCTATAGGTATTTTTCCTTATAAAACAATGATCGATCGATCCACCCGCGTCAATGCCTTGTGCGAAGATCAAGCGTAGACACTTTAATTGGCACCAACCTGGAACAGTTCATGCTTGCATGCCATTCCATCTTCTTGAGGGGTGGACCTGCCTGCTTCAGGTGATCGGCGCGAATGTGCAAGATTCCTGGAGCCCGGCCGGCCTGCCCCGGTACTTTTGACGGGATCTTGAGACATGGATAGTACGCTCGCACCGGCAGATCACCTGGACATGCACGTCAACGGTCGCCTCGCGACCGTGCCGGCCTCTGCCGGCATGACATTGCTGCAGGCCCTGCGCAACGATTGCGCGCTCAACGGACCGAAGTATGGATGCGGGCTGGGCGAGTGCGGTGCCTGCACCGTGCTGATCGATGGGGTGGCCGCCAGGGCCTGCGTCATCCCGGTCGCCGCGGCACACGGGCGGGCCATCACCACGCTGGAAGGACTGGGCTCCGAAACCGCGCCCGGCCCTACCCAGCAGGCGTTCATCGAATGCGAAGCCGCGCAGTGCGGCTACTGCCTCAACGGCATGGTCATGACGGTGGAGGCATTGATCCGGCGCAAGCCCGATCCCTCCGAGCAGGAGATTCGCCGGGAACTCCATCACAACCTGTGCCGGTGTGGAACCCATGTCGAGATCCTGCAGGCCGCACGGCGTGCGGCGGTGCTGCACCGGATGGCAGGCCAGGTCCTCGATGCGAAGGACCCGGTCTGATGTCGGACCCCTCTCCCCCCACGGCGCCGCAGACGCTCCCATCGGTCCCTGGCGACGCGCTGCACGGCGCGGTGGCCCGTCCGCCAACGCTTGCCTGGAACGGCCAGCAATACCGGGGCGCCACACTGGCGGATGTGCGCCACCCAACCATGCAGGACCTGCCGGGCATCGTCTCGGTGGTGCGCCATGCGCATTTCGTCGGCGTGGTCGCGGTGTCAGCCCGCCATGCGCGGCAGGGCATCGATTCACTGGTGCTCTCCTGGCAGCCTGAACGACTCCGCGCCAGCCACAGCCAGGCGTCCATGGCCGGCGACGCCTATCGCTGGTCGCCGTCCGTCTTCGGCACCATCCAGGAAGAAGCGGTGGCCTGGTGCACGGGCCATCAGGTGACGGTCTGGCTACCATTCGCATTGCAGCCCGCATATGGCGCGATGGTGACCGCCGAACTGGCGGCGTTGCTGCGGGTGCCACCAAGCTGTGTCACGCTGGTCGCCATCGCTGCTTCCGCGGCACCTGGCCGGCCGGTACCAACCGTTCTGGAAGTGCTGGATGCCGCCGCGGATGCCGCACTGCTCTCCGCAACGGTGCGCAGGCCCGTGCGTGTTCCGTTGCGGCGCGCCGATGCCCCGCACACCCTGGCGCTGCAGGCGCACGGGCTCAGCGACGGAACACCGCCACGCCCCACGCTCCACGCTGCCACTTCGCCAACGCCACAAGCGCCACAAACACCGCAGAACGCCCAGGGCCAGTCGCGCCCCCCCGCAATGCCCGGATCCGGTCCGCACGCCACGCAGGGCTGGCAAGGCTGGCAGGCCAACACGGTCTGGGCGGTCCGGCCCAGCCTGGCACGCCTGTGTGCACAGCCGCACCAGGCCCATGCCCTGCCTTATCCAGCCGTTCATGCGTGTCACCGCATCCCATCGCACGAGGGCGCGGCGCCGCTCAGCCATGCCGGGCCCGAGGAACTGAACGCCGCGCTGGTCTTTGCGCAGGAAAGCGAAGCCGACGAACGAGCGCGCGGGGAAGGCATGGACCCGCTGGCCTGGCGCCTGGCCAACACCCCGGAAGGGCCCGGCAGGGCGCTCATCCGGCAAGTCGCCGCGCAGGCCCACTGGTATGCGCATGAGGGCGAACGCACCGCAGAGCCGGAGCCGGCGCAGCCCTTGCAAGAGGATGGTCTTCTGCATGGCCGCGGCTTCGCCGCCGCCGGTATGGACCACCCGTGCGGGTTGCAGGAATGGTCGGCCTGGGTGGTTGAAGTCGCCATCGATCCGGGCAATGGACAGGTGGACATCGAGCGCGTGGTGGTCGGGCACGATGCCGGATCACTGGATGCCGCTCATGCGACGATCGAATCGGATGACGACCAGTATCTGGCCATTGCCCAGGATCTGGTGCAGGAACCCCGGACATTCGACGATTGGGAGCCATCGGCCGACCTGCCGGTCACGACAACCACTGCTGGCACGCTGCGCACAGCATCCGACCCGAAAGCCTTGGTCTCGTCCTTGCAAGCGACGACGCTGCGCACGGGTAGCATCGTCACCTGGCCGGCCGCCGCGGCGATCGCCAACGCCATCTACGATGCCAGCGGCGTGCGCATGCGCACCGCCCCGTTCAATGCCGAGGACTTGCGCGCGGCGCTGGGCGCCCCGCCCAAAGGCACCCAGCGCGGCAAGCTGCTCAAACGTGGCTCGGCGTGGCTGGCGGCCGGCTGTGCCGTGGTCGCCGGCGCTGCCGTGACCGCCTGGCCGGCCAAGCCCGCCATCGCCCCCATCGACGCGCCCGACCTGTCGATCTTCTCCACCGAGGCCATCGAGCGAGGGCGCCTGGTGGCTGCCGCCGGCGATTGCATCGTCTGCCACACTGCGCCGGGCGGCGCACCCAATGCCGGCGGGTTGGCGCTGGAAACCCCGTTTGGCGTCATCTACACCACCAACATCACGCCCGACAAGGAAACCGGCATCGGCCGCTGGTCCTACACCGCGTTCGAACGCGCCATGCGCGAAGGCGTGCACCGCGATGGGCGGCAGCTGTATCCCGCCTTCCCGTACACGGCCTTCGCGAAGATGAGCGACGCCGACATCCAGGCCCTCTACGGATACCTGATGTCGCAGGAGCCGGTGCACTCCACGCCGCCCGAGACCAGGCTGGCCTTCCCCTACAACCTGCGGCCCACGCTGGCGGGCTGGAACCTGCTGTTCCACGACAACACGGTCTACCAACCCGTGCCCGAGAAAAGCCTGGAATGGAACCGCGGCGCCTATCTGGTGCAAGGCGCCGGCCATTGCGCCGCCTGCCATTCGCCGCGCAATGCGCTGGGGGCCGAGAAATCCGGCCTGCGGAACTATCTGGCAGGCGGTGAAGCAGAGGGCTGGGAAGCGCCCGCGCTGAACCGGTTGGCCAGCGGCCCGGTGCCATGGACCGCCGAGGATTTGTTCCAATACCTGCGCACCGGCCACTCGGCCCGCCATGGCGTGGCCGCCGGGCCGATGGCGCCGGTCATCCACGGCCTGGCCGAGATCCCCGAAAGCGACGTGCGCGCCATCGCCACCTACCTGATGGATCTGCCGGGTCAACAGACCACCTCCACCACGGCACCCACTGCAACGGCAACTGCAACAGCCACCACACCGCTGCCTGCCCTGCAGCCAGACGCGGCAGACGCGGCAATCCCCCACATGGCCGACTCTGCGCTCCGGCTGACGGATTGGTTCGTGGAGGGCGAGCGCATCTACCAGGCCGCCTGTGCCGCCTGCCACGGCGCGGACAGCGGCCCGACCTTGTTTGGCGTCAAGCCGCTGATGGGCACCAACACCAACATCCATGCTAGCGCGCCGGACAACCTGATCCAGGTCATCCTGCAAGGCATTCAGGCTCCTGCGGATGCCGAACTCGGATACATGCCAGGGTTCAAGGAACACCTGAGCGACGCCCAGGTCGAGAGCCTGGTGCGGTATTTGCGTGCGGAATTTGCACCGGACCAGCCAACGTGGAGCGCCGCCTTGCCGAAGGACATTGCCCGCATCCGGACACAGGGCGAGCATGCGGCGACGCTGCATGCGCAGCCACCCCAGTCGGCCTCCATAACCCCAACGCCCGAAACAGCCCAAACAGCCGAAGCGCCCCATTGATGGTTGGACGGCAATGAACGCCCATGCAGATCCTTGACGAACCCCATCCAGTTCCCATTCCGGCAAGCCCTGTGCAGGACCAGGGCATGGTGCATGTCATCGTCGTGGCGGGTGGTGCAGCGCGGCGCTTCCAGGCCTCGGGCGGCGCCGGCAACAAGCTCGACGCGTGGCTGGCTGGTCGCCCGGTGCTGCAGCACGTGCTGGATGCAGCCCGGGCGAGCGGCCTGCCGGTGGTACTGGTACGCCCGCCCGGGGGCAGCCCAGGCCTGGGCGACTCGATCGCCCAAGGCGTCGCCCAATGCCGCCACGCAGCGGGTTGGCTGGTGGTGCTGGGCGACATGCCCCTGGTGTCGGCCTCGCTGATCGTTGAGGTAGCCACGTGCCTGGTGCATAGACGCACCGACGTGGTCGTGCCCGTCTGCGCCGGCCGCCGCGGCCATCCGGTGGGCTTTCCTGCGCACTGCCGCGACGATCTGCTGCGCCTGACAGGGGACGTGGGCGCGCGCGCATTGGTGCGGCAGGCCGAACGGCAAGGCAGGCTGCACGCGCTGGCCGTAGCAGACGCCGCCATCCACCAGGACGTGGACACCGTCACCGACCTGGCGCGGCTGGAAGGCCTGCTTACCGGCAGCGGCCACAGCGATGAATAGCAATGGATAGCGATGCGAAGCAACAAACGGCGCCAAGCCACTTGAACCGAGGTTGAACCATGCTGGAGAACCATGAACTGCATATCCTGCGCCAGTTGCACCACTGGCGCAGCGCCGGCCAGCGCGCCGTGCTGGTGACCGTGGTGCACACCTGGGGCTCCTCGCCACGCCCGCCCGGGTCGTTGATGGCGCTGTGCGAGGATGGCCACGTGGCCGGCTCGGTCTCCGGTGGCTGTGTCGAACAGGACCTGCTGGAGCGGCACATCCGCGATGCCGGGCCCGATGCGTTGTGGAACGCCTGCACGCCCCGGCTGCTGACCTATGGCCTCTCCAGCGAAGAGGCGCACCGCCTGGGCCTGCCCTGCGGCGGCACGCTGCAGATGCTGCTTGAGCCCAATCCCGACATCGACCTGCTTTCCCAGGCCATCGAACGCCTGGAACGCGGCGCGTTGGTGCAGCGGACGGTGGACATTGACAGTGGAGCCGTGCAGCTTCACCCGGTCGACCACCCCTTGCCGCTGCGCTTCGATGGCAAGATCGTGGCGGTCCCGCTCGGGCCGGCCTGGCGCCTGCTGATCATTGGCGCGGGAGACATCGCCGCGTATGTCGCCAACATGGCGCTGTTCAATGGCTTCATGGTGACCGTGTGCGACCCCCGCCATGCCATGCTGGACGGCTTGGACCCCAACCAGGTGGTACTTTCCAACAGCATGCCGGACGACGCCGTGCGCGCCTTCCAGCCGGATGGCCGCAGCGTGGTGATCGCCCTGACGCACGACCCCAAGCTCGACGACCTGGCACTGCTGGAAGCGCTGTACAGCCCGGCGTTCTACGTGGGAGCCATTGGCTCCAAGGCCAATGCGCAAAAACGCCATCATCGCATGACGGAGCATCTGGGCGTCGAGCCGCAAACCATGGACCGTCTGCACAGCCCGATCGGCCTGCCCATCGGCAGCAAGACCCCACCCGAAATCGCCGTGTCCATCATGGCGGAAGTGCTGGCGGCGCGCAGCCTGGTGCGCCAGCAAGCCCAAGCGCAAGAAGCCACCGCGCCGGCGGACGTGCGGGCTTTTCCCATACCGCCATCGCGGACGGCGCCATCAGCCCCGCAGTTCTATCAGCGCGCAGCCATCACCGAGGTGGATTCCGTGATCGATGCCATTGGCGCCCAATGCCCCATCCCGATTCTGCGGGCCAAGCGCGCGCTCAATGCGATGCGGCACGGCGACAAGCTGCTGGTGCTGGCCACCGATTCGCGCTCCGCGCAGGATTTCGGTCTGTTCGCCGCACAAACCGGCAACACCATCACCCAGCATTTCGAGGACTCGTCAGGAGTGCATCACTTCTTCCTGACCAAGGGACATGGGCGCGCCACCGCGTAGTCAAAGCCCCCAAGGGCCAGGGCGCCCGCCCGTCAGGGCAAGGCGATTTGACTCGGTGCTCCTGGCGCGGCGCCAAGCGCCAAACCACTCGATCATCAACAGCTCACGCAAGTCCGCGTGATTAAAGGATTTTGCTGTGATCGAGATGAGCCTCTTACCGTAGCCTTTACCGTCAAGAACGCACATCCTTTGCTGGCGCGGGATGCGGGGCGATTTGCGGTTTAGGTTGGCGACATCATCAACCAACTTCATCATACCGAGAAAACTGACGGTCATCAGGTTTTTTGGTGGGTAAACGATGATCTGTGACTGGGTTGGAGAGACCATCGTAATCCCGGCAAAACCGAGTGCTTTGACGATGCGTGGCTCGCTTGGCACGACCAGTGAGATCTCTAATGTAGCCCCTCCGCTGCGAACCATCCAGCTCAGCTGCCCCGGCGTTCCGCAGGCAAGAGCCGCATCAGCCATGCTGCCAAAATTTGGATCTGGCGACAAACCGGCACCTCATGTCGTCACCGACGACACATCAACCCAAACATGTTCCTGTTTTCAGGAAATAGCGACATGACGGCCAGAACGTGTACCCACTCCACCAAAATCGCCATCAAGTCCCTTCCCCTACACAACGAACGCGGGCTCAAAGTCGAGCACGTCCGTACTACGCATGCCCAATCCCTTGGCCACGACGCGCCAGCCCTCCACCGCCTGGGCAACCTCGCCCCAGATCTCTGCCGCCTGTTCCTCGTCAAGTCTGAAATAAGGCGCTCCGTCCATCAGTAAAGCTTGACTGTCGATGACACCGGAATCTTCCGTGAGCCACGTTTTGCTTTCGCGGCGATCACCCGGCATCGGGTTGAGGTCAAAGGCTGGTGCGAGACGCCATCCATGGTTGCGTGCGTCGTACAGGAAACCGGTATTGCGCAGGTGATCGTCGGTGTTGCAGATCAGGAAATTGAAGACCAGCCGACGCCACAGTTCATGGATGTCTTCAATCGGGCTGGCGCCTACCTGCAGCAGCATGTCCACCAGCTCCGTGTACGCATGCGTCGCATCACGGCCATCGGGCCGCAGCATCGTCGCGGCCGACATGTAGGGAATGCGGCCAGCATCGTCGGTGCGATCAAACCGACGAATGATGGCAACCGCCGTGCCGTTGATCAATTCCACACGTGCCGACGCCACCTTGATACCAGCCTTGGCTGCTAGATGCATGGCCAGAACCTCGCCACGAATGACGTCGCGCCGGTCCGCCTGGCTGGGAAACTTGCCCAGAGCCAAACGACCGTCCGTATCCCGAACCGTGGATTTAGGCCGCGCCCCGCCCAGCGAAGTACCTTGCCCGAGCAGATATTGCAGATCCTGCGCGCTTTCTGTTCCAGCCTCCAACGCACGCGCAGCCTGCACAACCTTGTCCAGTTCTACCAACGGCGGTACATGCCTGTGCTGTCCACCAGAGCGCAAATAGACCTTGGTTTGGGGATCGAACAGGCGCAGTGCGCCGACTCTGGCTTCGTCGTCCACCCACATCACAAAGTCGACGGGTTCCAGCGCTGGCGTCAGGCGATCTTCCTGGCGCAGCTTCGCATGGGCGCGCCGGATCACGCGTTCGCCCCATGAATCCGGCGCAGTATCTTCCAGGGCGTGAAAGAACACCTGCTCGGGGTGTTGAACGCCCAGCACGGGGTCCAGATCAGGAGACAGCGAGAAGAACCGAGGATTGCGCAGCCATTGTTCGTCATAGCTGAACGCGCTGCGTTTACCGCTACCCAAGTGCAACCGCCCTACGACCTGGCCGCTGGCACCGAGATGCACTTCGAGGTCGGCACGCCTGGAGGATTTGCTCGTTGCCATCAGAAGCCCTCCAGTTCATCGGTGCCGGCATGGGGGCCACCTTCACTGGCCGCTGCGGGCTGACGAGCCTGCCGCTTGCTTCTGGAGGAAGTCCTCACCCTTTGCGGCAACTGCTCTCGCACCAGCTCCATGCCCAACACGTCGTTTTCCATGGCCATCATCTTGAGCACCGCATCCAGGCGGCCTAGCACCTGCAAGGCGCGCAGGAAGGTATGCAGGGCGGTGCCGGGATAGCCCTCCTCCATGCGTCTGACGGTACTTAGCGACGTGCCGATGCGCTGAGCCAGGTCTTCCTGGCTCAGTCGGCGCATGCGACGTGCCGTAGAGATGTCCTGCCCCAGACGACGAAGCGCGCGCTCAACCGGCTGCGGCAATGCGACCTGTGCGCCGGAGCGTTTTTGCACAGAGGATGGCATGGAATTTACCTATCAAATATGAAGTTATTTTACAATTAATCATCCATATTTGAACAAAATCATTGTTGCCAGTCAACTCACGGCCGGGCTTACCGCCCGCTCTCTTACAGGTCCGAGCAAAGCATCAAGCACTTCCATCCACGATGAATGCCGGCACCGGCGAGCGACCAGTTGGAGGGCTGTACCTACCCTGGCCTGGATCGGCCCGTCACATAGGCGATGCTGGCCTGTCGCCGCCTGAGTGGTCTGGGACGTCAGCGCATCAAGTAGCGCCACTTGGTCATGCGCTCGCCCAAGTCGAGCGTGTTTCCATCGACGCTGAAACGGCCGTCGCCCTGGTGATGGATCAACCGCGTTTCCTTGCGCGCAGTGTCGATCCAGATGCGCTGGACCTCCAGCACCCACAGGTTGTAGCGGCGTGTCCAGTCATCGTCGACGACACGGCATTCCAGGTTGGCCCAGCACTCGCGCACCAGCGGTGCATCCACCGCGTGTGCTTGCGCGGGCGTCAGACCGAAATGCGCGAACTTGTCGAGTGCATCGCCCGAGCAGTTGCCGATGTCCACCACCGTCTCGGCCAGATCCACCGTCGGCACCGCCAGCACGCATTCGCCCGTCTCCGACAGCGCCCGGTGGCTATGGTCCCAGGGGCCGATGACCGCACCGACCAAGGGTGGATCGTGCTGCATCATCATGTGAAAACCCATCGTCATCAGGTTGGCGCGACCATCGACTCCGCGCGTGGCGACCAGCACGATGGGACCGGATTCGAGGATGCGGTAGGCCTTTTCAGCGGGCAACTCATTGAGCATGGTGTGATCTCCTGATGCACCGGAGAGGCACGCAGCACCCAGCCGCGCGCCCGCCCTCGTGCGATATTACTCGGCGAAATCCGTGGCATCGGATGCGCCGCGCCAGGCTTGAAGATCCTTGCGCACTGCCTGCATCTTCTGCTCGGCCAGCGTGTTGGCGATCTTGCCCGCGAACAGGTGCACCGGCGGCTCGGCAACGGTTGCGGCTTGCAGGATCAGCGTGGCCACTTTTTCTGGGTCGCCTGCCTGCTTGCCGTCCAGGCCGTTCAAGTGCAGATCCAGCGAGGCCTGCGCCTCGGTGTAGTCAGCGATCGAACGCTTGGCCACCACCAGTGTGTCCTTGGACAGGAAACCAGTGCGCACCGGGCCGGGATAGACCACGGTGGCCTTGATACCCAGCTCGGCCAGTTCGGCGGCCAAGGTCTCGGTCAGGCCAGCGATGGCGAACTTGGAGGCCACGTAGCTGCCCCAGCCCGCATAGCCGCCCTGGAAGCCGACGATGGACGCCACGTTGAACACGTGCCCGCCGCGCTGGGCGCGCAGATGCGGCAACGCATGGCGCAGCACGTGCAGCGGCGCGAACACGTTGACGTCGAAGTTGCGGCGCAGCTCGGCATCGCTCAGCGCCTCGATGGTGCCCTGCTGGCCATAGCCGGCGTTGTTGACCACGCAGTCCATGCGGCCGAAGGTGGCGACGGTCTTGTCAATGGCGGCCTGAACGCTGGTTTCTTTGACCAGATCCACTTCCAACGGCAGCAACTGCTTGTCGCTGTCACCAAAGGCCTGTTGCAGGCTGGCCAGCGTGCGCGAGGTGGCTGCCACGGCATCGCCCCGCGCGAGCGCCTGGCGGGCCAGAGACAGGCCGATGCCGCGTGCTGCACCCGTGATGAACCAGACCTTGGAAGGATGGGCTTGTTGTTGCATGGATGAAAACTCCTGTGAGGTTGAAATATGGGTTGCGTTACTGAATGGCTACGCTCATGCCGCCGTCGGCCATGACCACCGCGCCAACGATGTAGCTGGCCTGGTCCGAGGCCAGGAAGGCTGCGACTTGCGCGATTTCCTCGGGACGCGCGGCGCGGCCGATGGGCGCCTTGCGTCCATGTTCGGCCAGGTAGGCCTGACCGTCGGACTGGATGGCATTGGTGATGTTGGTGACCGCATCGCCCGAGCCGACCGCGTTGACGCGGATGCCGTGGCTGATCGCTTCCAGCGCGAGGGTGCGAGTCAGTTGTGCCAGCGCGCCCTTGGACGCGGCGTAGGCAGCGATGCCGGCAAAGCTCTGGTAGCAAGCGTAGGAACCGATGTTGACGATGGCACCGCTGCCCGCCGCCATCATCGGACGCATGGCCGCCCGGGAGAACAGGAACGCTCCAGTGGCATTGACCGCCAGCACCTGGTTCCACTCCTCCAGGCTCATCTCGGCCACGGGCCGGTTGATGATGATGCCGGCGTTGTTGACCAGGATGTCCAGGCGGCCGAATTGCTCGATGGCTGTCTTCACGGCCAGCGCGGCGCTGGCCTCCTGCGCCACGTCGGCCACTACGGGCACCACGCCCTCGCGCGCCAGGGCGTTGACGTTGTCGCCACGACCGACTGCGACAATGCGCGCGCCTTGGCGATGCAGCAGCTCGACGGTTGCCAGGCCGATGCCGCTGGCGGCGCCGGTAACGATGGCTACGCGCCCGGCAAACGGCAGGGTTAGTGAGGAAATGTTGGCTTCTGACATGAAAACTCCTTGTGAATGAATAGATGTCAGGATCAATACGGACTGGCCGTGGGACGCACGATGAGCTCGCTCACGTCCACGTCATCGGGTTGCGCGATCGCGTAGGCGATGGCCTGCGCCACGGCCTGCGGCGGCAAGGCGATGCGGCGGAAGTCGCGCATGGCTGCACGTGTCGTCTCGTCGGTGATGTGGTCGGCCAGCTCGGACTCGACCACGCCGGGGCTGACCAGCGTGACGCGGATGGCATCGGTCTCCTGGCGCAGGCCATCGGAGATAGCGCGCACCGCGAACTTGCTGGCGCAATAGACCGCCGAAGACGGCCACACCTGATGGGCGCCGACCGAGGCGATATTGACGATGTGCCCCTGGCCTTGCGCCTGCATGATCGGCAGAACGGCAGCAATGCCGTGCAGTACGCCACGCACGTTGACGTCCAGCGTGCGGTTCCACTCGTCGATCTTGAGCGCGGCCAGCGGCGACAGCGGCATGACGCCGGCGTTGTTGACGAGGACGTCGATCCGTCCGTGCGCGGCATGGGCCTGGGAAACGATCGCTTGCAGATCCTCAGGGCGCGTGACGTCCAGTTGCACCGCCTCAACATGGCCGCCCTCGGCACGCAGTTCATCCTGCAGGGCGGTGAGCCGGTCCAGGCGGCGCGCGCCGATGTAAAGGTAGTGGCCCTGTCGCGCCAGATGGCGGGCCGTGGCCTCGCCAATGCCGCTGCTGGCACCGGTGAGCACGATGACCTTGGCGGTGACCGATGCGATGGATTGCATGATTTCTCCTTGTGCTTTCTTGGCCTGCGCAAGGGCAAGCCAAGGGGTTGCGAACAAGGTGAAATCGTAGAGACGAGGGCCTGGACGGACTAGGTCGATACCTCTTGCATCATTGCCCAATCCTATTTATGAAATACTTTTACAAGGCAATATGATGCAAAAATATAGCCATATCATCATCCCCGAAGGTAACGGCATGCCCCATGCGCAACCCGATATGTCACGGCAAGCGGAAATGGCCGAATTGATCCTGCAACTGGCCCCGCAGGAAGGCCATACCCGCTCGCTGCTCGACGGCGTGCGCCTGATGCGCGCCGACCGGCCATTGGGCCGCACACCTGTGCTGTACGAGCCGAGCATCGTCATCGTCTGCCAAGGCCACAAGCGCGGCTACCTAGCAGACCGGGTCTACCACTACGATCCTCAACACTATCTGGTGCTGTCGGTGCCGCTGCCGTTTTCCACCGAAACCGATGCCAGCCCCGACGAGCCCTTGCTGGCGGTGTCAGTACGTCTGGACATGACCGCTGTAGCCGACTTGGTCATCGAAGTCGATCAACAAGCCAGCGCCACGTCCACGGCGCCCGCTGGCATCGTCTCGACGCCCTTGGACGCCACACTGGCCGACACCACCGTGCGTCTGCTGCGCACCTTGCGCTCGCCACTGGAAGCGCGGGTGCTGGGCCCGGCCATCGTGCGGGAGTTGTGCTTCCGCGTGTTGCTTGGAGAACAAGGCGGCGCCATCCGCGCAGCCCTGGCCAGCCACGGCAACTTCGGCCGCATCGCACGCGTGCTGCGGCGCATCCACAACGACTACGCCCAGCCGCTGGACGTAGCCGCGCTGGCGCGCGAGGCGGGCCTGAGCGTGCCGGCCTTTCATGCGCATTTCAAGACTGTGGCTGCCACCTCGCCCATCCAGTACATCAAGTCGGTGCGGCTACACCAGGCACGGCTGATGATGATCCGCGACCATGTCACCGCCGCTGGCGCTGCGGTGCGCGTCGGCTACGAAAGCCCCTCGCAGTTCAACCGGGAGTTCAAGCGCCTGTTCGGCCGCAGCCCCGGCGAGGAGGTCCGCGAAATGCGCTCGGCATTTGCGCTGATGGAGCCCGCCCAGCTTGTGGAGGCCGCGGCGATGCATTGATGCGCGCTGGGCAATCCACCAACCTGCCGCAACTTCGAACCATAAGGCGGCTTCACTTTACAGCCACTGATGCATGACTCAAACGAACTCCCCCGAACACACACTGACAATCGACGGTGCCCGCATAGATAGCATCGCGGGCTTCTACGCTGAAATCAATCGCGTCTTCATGGCGCAGGAAGACTGGCAACTGGGCGCCAGCCTGGATGCCTTGAACGACATGCTCTACGGCGGGTATGGCGCAGCGCAAGGCAATGCGCCAGTGAGGCTGCGCTGGCTGAATGCCGAACACAGTCGCTCCAGACTCGATGTCGCCGCCACACGTGCCCACTACCTCGATAAATTGGCCCGCCCTGACACCTTCAACCACAAGCACTGGCTGGGAACACTGCATGCCTTGGAGGCCGGCCACGGCCCGACGTACTTTGAGCAAATCTGTCAGGTCATCGCGAGCCATCCCCGCTTCACGCTGGAACTGGCTTGAGCAGCAGTTGACAAGCAAATCGTCAGCAATCGCTGCATCGTCTTACGGCTGCTTGTCACGCTGTTTTTCGTGCCGATTGTGATGCCGCTTGCGCAAGACACTCATCCAGCAGGCCCGTGGCGTAAGCGATATCCGGTGACTTGGGCGTAAACAGAATGCGATAGATCACTGGCGCCACCACCTGATCGAGCAGTCTCTGCGAGTCGGGGGGCGAAGCGCCTTGCTCCACACCTCTGGCGATGATGCTGTCCAGGGTGCTGAGGATGCATTCTGTACATTGTCCCGCCCGCCCAGTATTGCCTAGCGCCAGCGCTTCGCGCAGCAAGTCACGGCCCGGCCCGGAGCCCATCTCGTCGACAAACTGCTCTAGCCATGTCGACAGATCCTTGCGCCAGTCGCCACTATCAGGCGGTAGCGCATCGGCCTGGAACTGGCGCACCGCCACATCGGCTAACAACGGTGCCACACCGCCCCAACGGCGGTAGATCGTCGAAGGCGTCACATTTGCCCGGGCGGCGATCATCGGCACGGTGATTTCAGCCGTGGGCTTTTCCTTCTTGAGCGACTCCACTGCCTCCAGCACGACCGCCTGTATACGTGCGGCACGGCCACCGGGACGACTGCCTACCAGCTGGGTCGCATCCGTCTGATTCTTCAAGGAAAGCCCTGCATCTTTCATGGTGTGTCCCGATAGCTGTCGCTTCAAAGCCAATCGCCACTAAAGCAAATAATTAGCTTTAGTGGTAGAGTACGTCTCAAAAGCAATATTTTAGCTTTTATCGAAGGCGACATGTTATGACTACTCTTCAGCACACACGGCCAGCCAGCGGAGGCACAACGGCCTCGTTGGCGCTGCACGGCCTGACCATCATTCTGTTCTTTGCGGCGTCGGGCATGACGACCCCGCTTTTTCCGCTGTATCAGGCCAGTTGGGGAGTCTCGGCCTTCCTGATCAGTGTGATCTTCGCTGCCTATGTCGGCGCACTGCTGCTCTCTCTGCTTTTCTTGGGCGCACTGTCCAACCATTTCGGCAGGCGCGCGGTCATCGTGGCGGCTCTCATGGTTCAGTGCGTCGCGATGGTCATGTTCCTGGTTGCGGACAGCGGCCACTGGCTGGTTGCCGCACGGCTGGTGCAAGGTTTCGCCACCGGAATCGCGACCACTGCCGTGGCTGCAGCGCTGTTGGATGTGGATCAAAAGACCGGCGCACTGATTAATAGCCTGGCGCCTATGGTCGGCATGGCCGTGGGCGCACTCGGGGCTGGCGCATTGGTCCAGTTCGCGCCACTTCCTATGCGCCTCGTGTACGCCATTGCAATTGGTATCAGCCTGATTCAGCTCGTCCGGACGCTGGTGTCTGCAGAAACGTTCCCTGATCGCCGCAGTAATGGCTGGTCGCTGCGGCCAAGGATCGAGATTCCGCGTGGCTTGCGCTCGACTTTCGTGCGCATTCTTCCGCTGAATGTGGCGGTTTGGGGTTTGGGCGCGCTGTTCCTCTCACTGTTGCCAGGACTCTTCCATGAAATGGCATCCACCCCGTCCATGGCATGGCTGAGTGGCGCTGCAGTCGGGGTCATGACACTAGCGGGAGCAGCAGCGGTACTGCTGTTGCGCAACCGGTCTGCGGCGGACGCACGTCGTTGGGCTGGGCTGACGATCATCGCTGGCACGGCCTTGGTTTTAGCTGGCACGGTGCTGCACAGCCCAATTCTGATCCTGCTGGGATCGCTGCCGACAGGCATCGGCTTCGGTGGCGGATTCCTGGGTGTGCTGCGCAGCCTGGTGACACAGGCGCGGGCGGAGGAACGCGCCGGACTGGTTTCGGCCTTCTACATTGCCAGCTACCTGCCCAACGCGCTTTTGGCAATGGCTGCAGGTTACGCTGCCCAGCACCTGGGATTTCTCCCGGCCGCGCAGTTCTTCGCGATCTTCATCATCGCGATGGCGGCATGGTCGCTGGGCATCAAGCTAGGCGACAACAATCGTTGACGCGCGTTTGCTGATGACGATTTATGCGTCGGCATCACGGTTCGATGGCAGATTTTTTGTTTTGCTCTCTTTTAAACCACCGATCCCCACCCATGAACGCCTCCAGCATATGCGGGATCAGCGTCGTGGCATCCACGGCCTCGCCATACGCCTGCGCGTGCAGCGCGGCGTAGCGGTCGAGGTCGGCTTTCAGGCTGGCCGGGCAAGTGAAGGTCAACTTCACGCTCTCCATTTTGGGCAGCGGCCCCAGACGCAGTTTCCTGGTCGTGCTCATGGTGAAGTCCTCTTGTTGGAGAACAGTGGCTGATAAGGCCGCAACACCAGATCGCGGTTGACGATGATGCGCACCGGCAAGCCGGGGCGGCTCGCCAGTGTGGGCTGGATGTTCATGTTGCGCCGGGTCGTCTCCTGGCCGACCTGATTGATGCTGTCTTGGGCGCTGTCGCGTCCGGCGATGGTGATGCGGTTGCCATCCTGCCGGTTCTCCGGCGCGGCCAGCTCGGCACCGACACCCAGCAGCGTCGTCAGCGCGGCACCGGCAAAGATGCGACCCCAGTGGTAGTCCACGTCATCCTCCAAGCCGGCATAACCAGCCGGGTCGGTGCCGGCCAAGTTGTCGAGCGTGAGCGAAGACGTGTCGGGCAGGATGATCCGATTCCACACCACCTGCACCCGGCTCTGCCCGTAGCTGACCTGGCTGTTGTATTTGCCCAGGATGCGCGAACCCTGCGGGATCAGCAGGAACTTGCCTGTGGCGGTGTCATAGACCGGCTCCGTCACCGTGGCGATCACGTCGCCGGGCAAGTCCGACTTGATGCCTGTCACCAGCGCCCCGGCGACCACCGTTCCGGCCATGACCTGATACGGCGAAGCCGGCAGGGTCAGATTGCCGGAATTACGGGTTTCCGTGGTTCCGGCTTTCTGGAACGCCTCTTTCTGGTTTTGCTGGTTCTGCACGGCGGTCGGGTCGGCAGGCTGGGCCGCCGTCGAGGCCGGGCCAGCCGCCAGCGGGTCGAAGGCCGCATTGGCGGAGAAACCCTGCGCAGCGGCTACCTGCGTCTGCGCCACCGGCGCGGCTTGCTGCGAACCCGAGCGGAAGAACACCGACGATGCCGCCGCCGATTCGGCTTCCTTGCGCAGCGCGTCGGCGGGATCGTGGCCGGGGGCCGCGTAAGCGGCCGTCACCGGCTGCTGCGACTTCACGATGGCCGGCCCAAGGTCACCCGGCAGCGGCGGCCCCAGCTCCGGCACCTTGGTCGGCAGCTTCGAGTAGTCAGCCGGCAACGCATCCAGCCCTTCGGACTTCGAGACGCGATCCACGTTGTAAAGCTCGTTCTGCTCGTTAGCCCCGCGCCGCTGCGGTTGCAGCGACCACATCAGCGCGCCGAGCACGGCGACAGACAGGGTGCCTGCGAGGATGGCCAGCGTGCGCCGGTTCAGGCGCGTGACCGGGCGCGGTTGCGCGCGCAGCGCCACCGCCTCGGGCGCTACCTTGCCCGCCTGTGGCGTGATGAGGTTGGGTGTGTCGTCCTGGCTCATCGTCAGTTCCTCCCACTCCTTGAGGCCACGCCATCCGTGCGTTCGATCCGCACCACGTCACCGCCCTCCCCGCCCAGGCGCAGTTCGGCCGCGCCGAACAGCCGATCCACGATGTAGTACGGCGAGCGAAAACGGTAGTTCACCAGTTGCCCGTCGCCCTGCGCACCGATGACGAACAGCGGCGGCAGGTCGCCTTGCGCGATGCCCGGCGGAAACTGGATATAGACCTTCTCGCCGTCATCGAAGGCGCGCAGCGGCTTCCACGGCGGATTGCTGCCGCTGACCGCGTAGCGGAAGCGGATCTTCTCCAGCGACAAGCCGGTATCGACCGGCGCGGCGGCGCTGGCCGCCTGCGCCTGGCGCTGCAAAGCCAGCATCCGGTCTTTCGGGTAGTCCCAGGACACCGACGCCATCCACGCCTTTTCGGTCGAGGTCAGCTCCAGCAGGTACGTTCGGCGGCTGGTAGTGATGACCAGATTGGTTTTCAGGCCCGAGCGGATGGGCTTCACCAGCACATTGACGCGCAGGTCGGCGCCGCTGCCGCTGGACGTGTCGCCAACGATCCAGCGCACGGTATCACCTGCTGCAACAGTCACCAGTTCTTCGCCCGGCTGGAGCGAAACCACGGTCACGCGCCCCGGCGCGGCATAGACCTGATAGAGCGCGCCATCGATGAAAGGCCACACCTGAATTGCATTGACGTAGCCCTCGCGCGTGGGCGCGATGCGCGCCTCGGCATTCGCACGCGAAACACGCACCTTCTCGTCGGCAGGTTCCGGCGTAGCCGGGGCCGCGTCCGCCTCGGGCAACGGCTTCAACTGCGCCAGCAGCGCCAGCGGCTCGGGCACAGTGACAACCTCCACCAGCGCAGGCGGCTCGGGCAGCGGCTGCGCCTGCACAGGCTCATCAAGCGAGATGGACGGCGGCGGCTTGCCCTGCGAGGCGCAGCCCGAGAACAGAACAGTCGAGGCCAGCAGGATCAACGGGAAAACGGATTTACGGAAAAGTGCGTTCATGGCTTGGCTCCTTCGGACGAATCCAGTTCGCGGCTCCACGACAGGCCGTTGACGTAGATGCCCAGCGGGTTCTTGCGCAGGCGTTGCTCGGTGCGCGGGGTTTGCAGGACGGTGGAAAGCACGGCGTTCCACCGCTCGGTGCCAGCGGCGGCACCGTTGACGAATCGCTGTTCCGTCCAGCGCACGTTGAAAGACGTGTCGCTGGCGCGGGTCACGCTGGTGATCTGCACCGTCACCGACTCCTTGCCGATGCGGGCGAAGGGATCGTTCTTGCTGGCGTAGTCGTTGAGCACCGCCGCACCCTTGTCGGTGGTGTAGTCGTAGGCGTCGAGCCAGTTCTGCCGCACCACGATGGGATCAATGGACAGCGAACGCACCATGCCAACGAAGCGTGCCAGGTGGTGCGCGATCTGCGCATCGGCAGGCCGGTACGGTGTGGCGGCTTCACCGACGGCGCGCACCTGTCCGGCCTGATCGACCTCAATGACGTAAGGCGTCACGATGGACTGCGCCGATCGCCAGACCAGACCGCCGGCCATCAACAACGCCAGCACCAGACAACCAAAGGCCATGAAACGCCAGTTCTTGGCCTGCACGCGGGCTGAGCCGATACGGTCGTCCCAGACCTGTGCGGCAGCTTGATATGGGGTGGCAGGCTGCGGCATATCGGCGTAGCGCACCTGCGGTCGTTTGAATCGCATGGATGTTTCTCCTAATGGTCAAGAGTCGGAATCACGCAAGCTCGGGCCTTGCCCGGAACCGCCACCGTCACCACCGCGCAGCGTGTGGGCAGCAGTCGTCGCTGCATGGGTGATCTGCTGGCGTCGGTGCAGGCGCTTGGCCCAGGCGGGCTGTTGTTGCGCGTTGGAGGCACCGTTTCCACTGGCCGCGCCTGGTGCTGCTCCTGTCGCTACGCCAGCGCCTGAGCCGTTCCACCCTTCGCGGAAGGGGCTGGCCATCTTTCCGGCAGCGGCCTTGGCTCCAGCGCCCACTTTCTTGCCCGCGGCCTGTGCACCGGTCTTGGCAACGTTGCCTAGGCCAGCCATTGCGCCTTTGGCTCCACCACCCGCAGCGGCGGAGCCAGCCTGAAATGCCGAGCGAGCACTACCCAGCGTGGACGTAGCAGCCTTCGCGCCGCTGCCAGCCAACTTGGCGGCAGCAGGAGCCATGCGCGCCCCGGCAGCGACGGCACCGCCTACGCCAGTTGCGGCGGCCCCAATGGCAACCGCCGTACCGGCTGCACCGACAGCAGCGCCTGCCATTGCGCCCGCACCCAACTGCGGCGCTCCGGATACCAGGCCGGTCGCAATGCCTGGCCCAAAGATGCCCAACGCCAGCAAGGCCAATGAAGCGAGCATCACCACCAAGGCGTGGTCGATGGAAGGTTCATCCGGCACGGTCTGGAAGTCGGCGAACAGTCCCGAACCAATGCCGACGATGACGGCCAGTACCAGGACCTTGATGCCCGACGACACCACGTTGCCGAGCACCTTTTCCGCAAGAAACGAGGTCTTGTTCCAAAGCGCGAACGGCACCAGTACGAAGCCCGCGAGTGTGGTCAGCTTGAACTCGATCAGGGTGATGAAAAGCTGCACGGCCAACACGAAGAAGCACAGGATCACCACCAGCCAAGCCAGGAACAGCACCATGATCGGATCGAGGTTCACGAACACCTCGGGGAAGCCAGCCAGGTCACCGATCTGCTCCAGGATCGGCGCTCCAGCGTCGATGCCGGTCTTCGCCAGTTGGCCCGGTTTCAGGAAGTTCTCCATCGTCAGGGTCGAGCCGGTGGCCGTCAGGCCCAGGCCGGCGAACGACCGGAAGACAATGCCGGCCAGCCAGTTGAAGTTATTGAGGATGTAGGCGAAGGCACCGACGTAAAGCACCTTGCGCAGCAGCTTGGCAATCACGTCCTCGCCCTGGCCGGTGGCGTGGCTCATGGCCCAGTGCAGGCCCGCAATCGTCATGTCGATGACGATCAGCGTGGCCGTCAGGAACGCCACTTCACCTTGCAGCAGTCCGAAACCCGAGTCGATGTAGCGCGAGAACGTATCGAGGAACTTGTCGATGATGGTCACATCATTCATGGCGTGTCCTCCTGCGCAGGCATGTCCGCTGCTTCGTTGTCGCCGATAGGCTCATCGAAGCTGGCAGGAATCGGCGGCAGTTCGGCCAGCGAGTTGTATTCGTCCGGCCCGGTGTGGCCGGAGAAGAAACGTTGGCGGAACGCTTCGGAAGCAGCACCGCAGGCGTCTTCGCCCACTGCCAGCCGATTCGCTGCACATTGCGCTCGCAGCGCTTTGAGCCGCACGGGATCGGCTGCCAAGGCATCGGTCAGGTTCTCGGCTGGCTGCTGACCGCAAGCGGTCAGCAACACGGCCAGCAGGACGAAAGCGCATCGCATGGCCGCCTCCGTCAGTTGTTGTTGTAGAAATTGACGGTCTGCGGCGTGTACGGCGTGCCGGTGCCCAGGAAGCGCCGCCGCACTTCGCGGGCACGCTCGGTGGCCGCCGCTTGCCGCGCCAGTTCCAGCGAGGCGGCCCGGTCTTGCGTGATCTGGAGCCGCTGCGACTGGATCGACTGCTTGGCCTGCAAGGCCAGCAACTGGTTCATGGCCTGCATGGCTTGCAGCGCACCTTGGGCCGACTGGCTCTTGCCCACCAAGTCTGCCAGCACGCTTTCGTCTTCACCCAGGTTCTGCGATACCTGCGCCTGCATCTGCATGGTGGTCTGCAAGCCATTGATCGTGTTCTTCCAACGCTCTTGCGCGTCGCGGAACATCTGGTCGCCGCTGACGGTGGCGGCGTACTGCTCGGGATACAGGCGCGCGAACTCCTGATCGAAATTCGTCACGTCATAGGCTAACCCCTTGGCCTGGGCAATCAGCCGCTCGGTCGTCGCCAGATTGGCGCGCAACTGGCCGACCACGCTGGACGGCAGGCTGGCAAGATTGCGCGCCTGATTGATCAGCATCTGCGCCTCATTTTGAAGCTGCTTGATCTGGTTGTTGATTTCTTCCAGCGTGCGGATGGCCGTCAGCGTGTTTTGAACGAAATTGGCCGGATCGAACACCGTGATGGCGGATGCAGGCTGCATGGCTAGCAGCGACACAGACAGCACGGCAGCGAGAGAAGCGGACAGCAAATGGGTCTTGGACTTCACGATGAAATCTCCGTTGGTTGAGAAGCGAAGAAAGAAGGCATCAAGTCGGCCGCCCAATCCAGGCCGCGATGGCGCAGCCAAGCACCGGCGAAGCCAGGAGCGCCAGCCTGGGTCAACATTTGGTCGATACCGCGTTGGTCTTGCGGAGACGACGCGTCTGCAAAGGCCAAGGTGGCCGGCCCCAGGTCAAGGTCGAACAGGCGATTGCCCAGGCGCGATTGGTAGTAGTAGTCACGCTTGGGCTGTGCAGTCGCCACGATCTCGATTTGCCGCGAATTCAGTCCAAAACCTTCGTAGATCGTGCGAATCTGCGGTTCGGTCGCCTGCGGGTTCGGAAGGAATATGCGACTGGCGCAGCTTTCGATCACTGCCGGAGCGATGCTCGAATCCTTGATGTCGGCCAAACTCTGCGTGGCGAAGATCACCGACACGTTCTTCTTGCGCAGTGTCTTGAGCCACTGGCGGATACGCGCAGCGAATACCGGGTCATCGAGAAACAGCCAGGCTTCATCCAGAATCAGCAACGTCGGCGCGCCGTCGAAGCGCTCATCGAAGCGCGCGAATAGATACCCCAGAACGGCCAGCACCGCCGCCTTGCTGTGCATCAATTCTTCCATCTCGAAGCACTGCACGGAACCCGTGCCCAGCCGATCTGAATCTGCGTCCAGCAGCTTGCCGTGCGCGCCACCCAGCACATAGGGAGATAGCGCCTGCCGCAGCGCATTCGATTGCAGCAGCACCGAGAACCCGGTCAGCGTGCGTTGTTCCACCGGCGCGCCCGCCAGACTACCGAGTGCCGACCAGATGACCGCCTTCTCATCCGGGCCGACTGTCACCCCTTCGTGCAGCAGGCGGCCTTCGATCCATTCGGCGGCCCAGGTGCGATAGCCTTCCTGGTCGATATGGGCCAACGGCTGGAATGCAATCTCGCCATCGTTGCCCAGGTCGTAATGCTCGCCGCCCAGCCCGAGGATGGTGGCGCGCATCGAACGGCCCATGTCGAAGGCAAAGATGCGGGAACCGGGGTAACGGCGGAACTGCATCGCCAGCGTGGCAAGCAGGACTGACTTGCCCATGCCGGTCGGCCCGGCCACCAACGTGTGGCCCACATCGCCGATGTGTGTCACCAACCGAAAAGGCGTCGCGCCATCGGTGCGGGTGACGATCATCGGCGGGCCGTCCAGGTGCGCATTCTTCTCTGGCCCTGCCCATACAGCAGACACCGGCATCATGTGTGCCAAGTTCAGTGTCGAGACGATGGGCTGACGCACATTGGCATAGGCGTTTCCGGGGATGGACGATAGCCAGGCATCCACTGCGTTCAAGGTTTCGGGGATGGTGACGAAGCCCCGGCCCTGGACGACGCGCTCCACCATGCGCAGCTTTTCATCAGCAACGGCGGCATCTGTGTCCATCACGGTGACGGTGGCCGTCAGGTACCCGAAAGACACCTGATCGCTGCCCAGCTCCTGCAAGGCGGCGTCGGCATCGGCCGCCTTGTTGCTGGCATCGGTATCCACCAGCGGGCTTTCCTGCTGGAAGATCGTTTCGCGCAGCAGCGCAATGACGTTCTTACGCTTGGCAAACCACTGGCGGCGCAGGCGGCCGAGTTCCTTTTCCGCCTCGGCTTTGTCGAGGCAGAGGAACCGGGTTGACCAGCGATAGGCAAAGCCCAGGCGGTTGAGATCGTCCAGAATCCCCGGCCAGGTCGAAGTCGGGAAGCCCCGCACCGACACCACCCGCAGGTGCTGGTCGCCCAGCGTGGGCGCGAGGCCGCCGATCAGCGCGGAGTCGGTCAGCAGCGCGTCGATGTGGAACGGCACTTCGGGCACGTCCACGCGGTAGCGTCGCGTCGAGATGGTCGAATGCAGGTAAGTCAGCGTCTGCGCATCGTCCAGCCAGTCGATTTCCGGCATGACGCCATCCAGCAGGTCAAAGACTCGATCCGTTTCCGCCACGAAGGCATCGAGCCTGCCCCGCCAGTCCACGCCATCGCCCGGTGCGTTCTCGTAGAGCATCTTGGCGGCGCGAGCGTGGGATTCCTCTGGCGGCAGGTAGGCCAGCGTCAGGTGATAAGCGCTCTCGAAGTGATGGCCCGATTCCTCGAAGGCCGCGCGGCGTTCCTCGTCCACCAGCCAGGACAGTGGTTCAGGGAATTCGGAATGCGGATAGTCGGCGGCAGCACGACGCTCGGCCTCAATGAATAGCGCCCACCCCGCTCCAAGGCGACGTAGCGCATTATTCAGTCGCGCCGACGTAGCAACCAACTCGCCTTGCGTGGCGCTATCCAGATCCGGCCCGCGAAAGCGTGCTGTTCGCTGGAACGAACCGTCCTTGTTCAAGACGACGCCCGGCGCGATCAGTCCAGCCCAGGGCAACCAGTCAGCCAGCAGCGCAGGCCGCTGGCGGTATTCGGCAATGTTCAGCATGTCGGCATCTCGTCACACGTCCAGCAGCGGCTTGTGCTTGATGTGCCGGGCGAAGACCTGCATGAACTGCGGATCGACGCGCGCGCCCCAGACGGCCAGCGAATGGCCAACGATCCAGAGCACTACGCCGGGAATCCACAATTGCAGGCCCAGCCCGACGGCGGCGGCCAGCGTGCCGTTGGCGATTGCCACGGTGCGCGGCGCACCACCCATGAGGATCGGTTCGGTCAGTGAGCGATGCAGCGGCACCTCGAAGCCCGGAAGATCATTGCCCGTGCTCATACGATGGCCCCGCCGGAGAACGAGAAGAACGACAGGAAGAACGAGGACGCGGCGAATGCGATGCTCAACCCGAACACGATCTGGATCAGCTTGCGGAAGCCGCCCGACGTATCGCCGAAGGCGAGTGCGAGGCCAGTGGCGATAATGATGATCACCGCGACGATGCGTGCCACCGGCCCCTGGATGGATTCGAGGATGGATTGCAGCGGGCCTTCCCAGGGCATCGAGGAACCGGATGCCTGTGCCGTACCGGCCAGGAACAGCAGCAACGCAGCGAGCAGCAACCCTTTCCCCGCCGGACGGGCCAGGCAGCGCAGGCGGTGAAGAGGATTGATAGAAAAGCGGAAAGCGTGAGCGTGCATCTGCGTCATGACAGTTCTCCAGGTTGGTCAATGGATGGGAAAGAAAGCGGCGACGGCCCGGGAAACAAGGTTTCCAGCGCGTCCGCTAGGCGATACCCGTTTCCGTCAAAGCCAACGACACGGGCAATGCTTTTGACGCGGCGCTTGCGGCCACGCCCGTCGATGTGGATGACGACGTTGACCGCTTCTGCGATCAGCGCACGCGGCAGGTTCACCGCCACTTCGAGAATCAGTTGCTCCAGGCGCAGCAGCGCGCCCAGCGCGGAACCGGCGTGGATCGTGGCGATGCCGCCCGGATGGCCGGTGCCCCACACTTTCACCAAGTCGAGGGCTTCGCCGCCGCGCACTTCACCGACGATCACGCGGTCGGGCCGCAGGCGCATCGTGGCGCGTACCAGCTCGGTCATGGACACGACGCCTGCGCGGGTGCGTAGCGGAACGTGGTCGCGGGCGGCGCATTGCAGCTCGATGGTGTCTTCGAGCACCAGCACGCGGTCTCCGGTGGCGGCAATCTCGGCCAGCAGCGCGTTCGCCAGCGTGGTCTTGCCGCTGCTCGTCGCCCCGGCGATTAGGATGTTCTGGCGCTCGCGCACGGCGCGGCGCAGAAAGTCCGCCTGCCCGGTGGTCAGGATGCCGTCGGCGACGTAGCGATCCAGTCCGATGATGCTCACGGCGCGCTTGCGCAGCGCGAAGGCCGGGCCGGGCGCGGCCGGTGGCAAGATGCCCTCGAACCGCTCGCCGGTTTCGGGCAGCTCGGCGGTCAAGAGCGGCCGGCCGCGATGCACTTCCGCGCCGACGTGCGCGGCCACCAGGCGGATGATGCGCTCGCCATCGTCTTCAGGTAGTTCTATGCCAAGCGGCGCGCGGCCCGATGACAGGCGATCAACCCACAACGTCCGGTCGGGGTTGAGCATGATTTCCACCACGTCCGGGTCAGCCAGCGCGGTGGCGATGACCGGCCCCATTGCGGTGCGCAGCATCTGGATACGGCGATCCAGCAAAGCCGCAGTGGATGAGCGTTCGGGCGGGTTCTGCGGAACGGCGCTCATGACGCACGCTCCGCAGTTCGTTCATGGGTTTCTGCCAGCGCTGCCGCGTCGTCCATCCGCATTGGGTCGGGGTGCAGTTCTTCCACCACGTCACGCACCAGGCTGCGGCCACGCAGCAGATGGCGGCCAAGCTGCTCCACGAATTGATCGAAACGCGCTTTGCCTTGGGCGCGAGCCGCGTCCTGATGGGCTTCGGGAACCGGCGTGCTGACGGTCAGGAAGTATCGGATGAACAACGCCAGCGTTTCGATCTGGATGTTCTGGTCGCGCTCTAAGCGCTCGGCCTGCCGAGACATGCGATCCAGCCGCTTGGCAATGGCCGCCTCGCGCTGGTCGCCGGCATCGGGCGACAGCCACGATGCGAGCGCCGCCGCGACGATGGACGACTTGGACACGCCTTTCTTGGCGGCGAGTTCTTCGAGGCGCTTGGCGTGCTCGGGCTGGATGAACAGATTGAGGCGGTATTGGCTCATAGGTCGATTCCGTCGTTCGGGTCGAGGGAAGCCAGCCGGGCCGTGCGCTGCATGGCCGGGTCGAACTGGCGGGGAAGCGGCAACGGCAGGTCGTCGTCGTCATCGAGTAGCCCCAGGTCAGTGCCTGCGGGCTGCGGTTCCGGGCTGTATTCGGTGACTTCGGATAGCTCCGGCTGACGGCGCGGGCCGCCGTCGTCGGCGGTGCCTGCGCCATCGCTGGACAGGCTCGCAGCCGGAGCCGCTGGTACAGCGGGTATCGCTAGGCCGCTCCAGTCGTCGGGCCGGGCCGGTGGCGCATCGGCGTACTGCCCCGCCGCGAGCGCGGGCGGCGACAAAACGCGGTTCTTGAAATTGGCGTCGGCGTAGTAGCGCAGCTTCTTCGCCTTGATCGGCGCGACACTGGACACCATCACCACCGCTTCATCAGTCGGCAGTTGCATCACTTCGCCCGGCGTCAGCAGCGGACGTGCCGTTTCCTGGCGCGACACCATCAGGTGCCCCAGCCACGGCGCGAGCCGGTGGCCCGCGTAGTTGCGCTGGGCGCGCAACTCAGTGGCCGTGCCCAAGGTTTCGGAAATGCGTTTGGCCGTGCGTTCGTCGTTGGTGGCGAACGTCACGCGGACGTGGCAGTTGTCGAGGATGGAATGGTTCTGCCCATACGCCTTGTCGATCTGGTTGAGCGACTGCGCAATGAGGAAGCTGCGAATGCCGTAGCCGGCCATGAAGGCAAGCGCCGTCTCGAAGAAGTCCAGGCGACCCAGCGCCGGGAACTCGTCGAGCATCAGCAGCAACTTGTGGCGGCGCTCGATGCCGTCGCTGCCGTCGAGCGATTCGGTGAGCCGCCGGCCGATCTGGTTGAGGATCAGGCGAATGAGCGGTTTCGTCCGCGAAATGTCCGAGGGCGGCACCACCAGATACAGCGACACCGGATGCTCCGATGCGATCAGGTCGGCGATGCGCCAATCGCAGCGCGAAGTGACTTCGGCTACCGTGGGATCGCGGTACAGGCCGAGGAACGACATGGCCGTGGACAGCACGCCCGAACGCTCGTTGTCCGACTTGTTGAGCACTTCGCGGGCAGCGGACGCGACAACCGGGTGCGGCGCATCGCCCAGGTGCTTCGTGGTCATCATCCGGTGCAAGGTCAGCTCGAACGGGCTGGCCGGGTCGGACAGAAAGTTGGCGACGCTGCGCAGCGTCTTGTCCTCGCCCGCATAGAGCACATGCAGGATGGCCCCGACCAGTAGCGCATGGCTGGTCTTCTCCCAATGGTTGCGCTTCTCCAGCGCGCCTTCGGGGTCAACCAGAATGTCCGCAATGTTCTGTACGTCGCGCACTTCATGCGCGCCGCGCCGGACTTCCAGCAGCGGGTTGTAGGCCGCCGACTTCGCATCGGTGGGGTTGAACAGCAGGCAGTGCGAGAAACGCGAGCGCCAGCCTGCGGTGATCTGCCAGTTCTCGCCCTTGATGTCGTGGATGACGGCGGACGCGGGCCAGGACAGCAGCGTCGGCACCACCAGGCCGACGCCCTTGCCCGAGCGCGTGGGCGCAAAGGTCAGGACGTGTTCCGGGCCTTCATGGCGCAGGTACTCGTCGCGGTACTTGCCGAGGAAGATGCCGGCGGGCTGCGTCAGTCCGGCTTTGCGAATGTCGGTGGTATCGGCCCATCGCGCCGAGCCGTAGGTGGTGACAAGGCGCGATTGGCGCGAGCGCCACACCGACATGGCGATGGCGACCACCACGGCCACCAGGCCGCTGCCGCCCGCGATGGCTCCGCCAATGTCGAAGACATGCGGCGCGTAGGCATCGAAAAAGAACCACCACTCGAACAACCGCCAAGGGTGATAGACCGGCGTGCCGAAGAAATCAAACCACGGCGAGCCAAGGCGTAGTTGGTAGGCCAGAGCAGCGGCTGTCCATTGCGTGGCGCTCCACACACCGGCGATCACGATGCCGAAAACGGCGGCGATCTGACCAAACAACACGCCCTGAGCTTGCATGACTGACCTCCGATTACCTCTGCGCTGATTCCTCGTTCACTCGCGGCACAAGGACGTGCCGGATGGCGTGAGGATCAGTGCCAGGTCGGTGCCGGTCAAAGACTGTTATCGGGAGAAAAGTCGAGTAATTGGAAAGAATTTGGGCTGCATCGCACTCAAGAAAAACGCCGCAAGCGAAAGCGCGTTGTGGCGTGTTGAGCAGAAAAACGGAAGTTTCGTAGTGGAACGTCCACAGTCAGAACTTGAGCAGTTTCTCCGGCGGCAGATAGATGGCGGATCAGCCTCAGACCAGGACGACGCGCCCGAGCGTGGGAGCGCCTTCGGCATACGCATGGGCCTGCGCCGCTTCGGCAAGCGGAAAGGACCGGTCTATGAGCACATCAAGGCTTCCATCGGCCGCCTGCTCCAGCATCCGGGAAACCGTCTCATGCACCTCGGGTTTTTCAAGCTGCGTTCCCATGAAAACGCCAAGCAAGGACTGATTCGCCTGAAGCGCGGACCACAGATCAACCTGCAGCGCAGGTCCGCCAGCATTGCCGACAAAGACCAAACGGCCTTCGGGGCGAAGCATCGCCAGGGAATCCTGCAGGGTCGTTCCCACCGGGTCCACCACTAGGTCGACTCCCCGCCCATCGGTCAGCCGCATGACCGTCTCCACCACGTCGACCACCCGAAGATCGATTGCGTGATCCAGTCCAAGTGCCGCAAGACGTTTGCCCCTTTCCACGCCGGATACCGTCCCGAGCACGGTTGCACCAGACTGATGTGCAAGCTGTATGGCAGCGCTTCCAACACCACCAGCCGCGGCCTGGATCAGTACGGTCTCGCCACGCTTCAAGTCGCCGCGTGCGAAAAGGCAGTGGTGCGCGGTTCCATACGCAATCGGTAATGCTGCTGCGACCGCTATGTCTAGACCCTTCGGTACCAGCCAAGTCTTGCTCGCGGCTACGGCACGCAATTGGGCATGCGATCCCGACACATCGAAGCTCGTGACCTTCTGGCCAAGCCGACGATCGTGAACATCGCGACCCACAGCAACGACCTCGCCTGCTGCCGCATAGCCAAGGACGTAGTCAGGGTAAGGCGGCGGCGATGACGCGCGATTGATCAGATCCCCTCTTTCGAGGGCGACAGCCTCTACCCTAATCACAACCCCGTTGGGTGGACAGACGGGGTCGGGGATGTCCGTATAACGAAGGACATCCGGTGATCCGGGCCGGTCATAGACAAATGCTTTCATGGTTTCCCTTGACTGAACTGCTTCAGAATTTCGAGTACCTACGCTGGTCTCCAGAGTAGTGCTTCTTCAAGCTTCTCGAACCCCTCCCCCTTCAACCATGAACGCAAGGAGACGAGTTCAGGATTGATCTCTCGCATCAAGTCGAGGTCTACTCGCTCTGCGAGAGGGCCATCTTCCAGGCTTGATGCCATGTGCGCCAGATCGGCATTGGCGGCCAGGACCTCATCCGGGAACCGGGCATAGGTGATGGGTCTGCCTGCAGCTTCCGAGAAAGCCGCCTCCAGCTCATGGCCCGTCACGCGATCACTGGCGATCTTCAACGTCATCCCGGCAAACCGGGCCTTGTCCGCGAACATGGCTGCAACGATCTTCCCGATGTCCTGCACGGCGGTGAGGTGGATCGAATGATCGCGGTGGATCAGGGAAACCAGCCGCCCTTCATCAAGACCGAAGCCGGGACGCACCAGCATCTCCATGAAGATCATGGGACGGACGATGGTTGCCGTGAGCGGCAGTTCGCGGATATGTGCCTCGATACGGGGCTTGGCGTCGAAGCGCGGGACACCAGTCAGTTTGTCGCCAGCGCTCGCACCCGAGGAATAGATGAAATGATCGACATGGTTCTTTGCCGCCAGATCAGCAATGCACGTTCCATAACGAACCTCATCCTCTGCCGAGAGGCTGGCGGGCATCACACTGAAGACGCCGTGCACGTCCTTCATGGCTGACGCGATGACATTGGCATCTTCCAATGTCCCCTGCACGAGTTCAGCGCCCGCCTCCTGCAACGCGACGGACGCGGGCTCGGACAGGTCTTGCACAAACGCACGAACCGGCCAATGAGTCTTCAGCAGCGCTTTGACCACCGATCCGCCTTGCCGGCCGGTGGCTCCGAAAACCAAAATGGGGCGATGTATTTCGTTCATGATTGAACTCGCAAAGGTAGGGTGAAGACCTGGGTCAGTTCGCAGAGGTCGAATTTCCGAGACACTGTCTGGGAAATCTCAGGCTGCGGGTAAGCGAGGAAGAAACGCCGCATGCTCTCCAGGTTGTTGACACCGAACCCGCGCCCGAGTCGGGCCGTCAAGTCTGCGGACAATCGCTCCATCAACTGCTCGCCGTAACCGGGCGGCCGCCAGCCTTTCTTCTCGGCTTCGGCGATCCGGCGGCCAATCTCCCAATAGCTGGCCGTCATCAGCGCATTGACACTGCGCGCCGCTGCCTGACGCGCCGCATCCGGCACCGGGCGACGACCGACATTGACAACTCGGGCGTGCCGACCAAAGTGGGCATGAAGCTCACAGGCCACAAGACCGTGACGATGTTTATGCACTATGTTCATACTGAGGATAAGCCGGTGCCGGATACGGAGAAGGGAACAGCAAGACCGCATGCCCCCTCACTCAGCCACACTCCCGCCACTGGCAAGTGCGCAGCACGCGCAGGCTCGGATCAACGGTCCAGGCCAGAGGCATCGGGGACCAGTGCCGAATGACTGTGATTCGGCACGAAGCGCTGGGCGCTGCCCGCGCGGAACGCCGGCATGACCACTCATACGCCCTGCTTCGCCACAGCAAGTTGTCTCAATCGCCACCAATAGCCACCATGACGTCATTGCAAACATCATGGAGCCCGGACGATGGCTGCCGACTCAACACTGCTCGAAAAACCAGAGAACGCCCATGCTCCCCTGCCCCTCCCTGGCACGAGGCAGTACGACGATCTTCCACAATTCCCGAAGGGCTCTCCACTTCCTTTTCGCCGCACGATCCGGCGCCGCGAACTGCACCAGATCGTGCCGCTGTCAGAAACGAGCATCTACGAAATGGAGCAACGTGGCGAATTCCCCCGGCGTTTCCGGCTGACACCACGCTGCGTCGTTTGGGACCTGGAAGAAGTCGAAGCCTGGGTCGACGCCCGGAAACAGGCCTCAAAAGCTCACACGGCCAAGGAACAGCCAGGCCCGGACGTCAGACAGCGTCGGTATCGGCCTGTGCGATGAATGGCCCGACTCAAGAACATGAACACGTGAAGAATCAAGCTGCCTGCGTAAATTCAATTACGGGCGCATAAAAACGATTAATGAAGCGAACTTCTGCACAAAACCGATTACGGTTTATCCAAACAGTGAAATGACCACTCAGAGTGAGTCTTTCGCTTGAAAACCAAACCGATGGCCTCCAATGACGCGTCCCAGCCCTATTCGCGGTCCTTGGCCAGCCAAAGACAACCAACTGACCAGGCGTACGGATCATCCAACCAAGGCGCCCAGCTCTTTGGTCGCCGAACGCGGTAGCCGCCGCCCCTCCTTCGCCAAGTTGACCTGCAAGGCCACCCCCGCTACGTCTAGCACGTCCTGCGCCAGCGCGTAGCCACCCTTGGCCTGCAGCCAGGCCAGCACGTCCACCAGGTGCCAAAGAGACGCACTTCCCTCATGCACCGGCGCCGGAAAGCTGCCTGGATGAGCCAGCATCAGCTTGCGCATGTTCTGCCGCGATACGCCGATCATCTCCGCCACATCGGTCAGTCCGACCAGATCCGGCGCCGCCTCGATCAATCGAGCCGACGGCACAGCACGGCGCACATCCGCCAGCGCGCTGCGCACAGCAGAACCTGCATCTGTCGCCTCACGGGTGAATTCCAGCGCCAGGCGCCCCGGCTGCCCAATACCCACCAGGGCATCATCGCAGCCGGCCTTACCCAGGCGCTCGACCAGCGCATCCATATCGCTGTCGTCTCCTGCAAGCTGGTACTTCAAGGTAAACGTGTATTCCATCGCGCTACTCCTTGGCATCGCCGTCAACCTCTCGTTGCTGGCGATGCGTAGTGCACGCGCAGCAAGGCGCGGGCGTGGTTGCCTGGGTTCTTCGGCGTGCTCCACACGCTGGTGATGCAGAACTCGCCGCAGCGGCATTCCTCGTCGTTGTTCGGGCAATACATCCGCCCCCAGGCGTGGCTGCCGCCGACTTCGACGCGCCACCCTTGCCCTTCGGCATGCCTGAGTGCTTCCTCGACCTCTTTCTTCGGATGAGAAGGACGGGCCATCGGTGATCTCCAGTATGGGGATGACCAGTCAGGTTGTCAAATGACAACCTGATCGCCCTTTCCGTCAGTCCAACGCATCCAGCGCCGGCACGTACACGTTCTTCGGCAGCAACTTGGGCACATAGGTCTGCCCGCCTTCCCAAGCCTCGACCAGGTTGGCCCACTGCTGCAGCATGTGCCGCCGCTGCTCGGCATACTCGGCCTTGTTGTAGACCGACCGCGAGGAACGCCCGTCCTCATGCGCCAGGCACTTCTCGATCCAGTCGCGGTTAAAGCCGATTTCGTTCAGCAGCGTCGAACCGGTGCGGCGCAAGTCATGGACCGTAAACGGCTGCAACGGCAATCCCTTGGCTTTCGCGGCCTGCACGATAAGCTGCGTGATCCGATTCAAGGTCGCATTGGACATGCCCCGCTTGGCGTCGTACCGGGACGGGAAAACGAACCGGGAACCTCCCGCGCACGCGTGCAGCGTGACGAAGATGTCGAGTACCTGACTCGACAGGTAGACCACGTGCGGATTGCGCCCCTTCATCCGTTCCTTCGGAATCGTCCAGGTGCGGCGCTCGAAGTTGACCTCATCCCAGGTCGCCTGGATCAGCTCGCTCTTGCGCACCAGCGTCAGCAAAATCAGGCGCAGCGCCAGCCGGATGGTCGGATAGGTCGCAATCTCTTCCAATTGCTGCAGCATCAGCCGAATTTCCAGCGGCGACAAGGCCCGGTCCTTCGGTACGAAGGTGGCAATCGAGGCCGCACCCACGCTGTCCGCCGGATTGATCACCTTCTCGCCATGCGCGATGGCATAGACGTAGACCTGCTTCACGATGTACCGGATCTGGACCGCAGTGGCCGGCGCGCCACGCTCCTTGACCTTGTTGCACAAGGCCCGCAGGTCTTGCGGCTCGATTTCAGTCAGCAGGCGGTTGCGGAAAAACGGCAGGATGTCCCGGTCGATGATGTGCTTGCGCATGGCGCGGGTGCTGTCGGCCAGCTTTGCATTGGTGAACCAGGCCTCCATCGCCCCGCCGAAGGTCTGGATCTCGTCCACCCGGCGTTTCTCGCGCTGTTTCTCAAGCGCGGGCGATCTGCCCGCCTGTACAGCCTTGCGCGCTTCCAGGAGCAGTTCGCGCGCCATCGCCAGTGAAATACCGCCAGGGCCGTAGCGCCCGATGGTCAGCGTTTCCCGGCGTCCATGGATCCGGTAGTCATAGCGGAAGGTGACGGTACCGCTGGTCGATACCGTCACGTACATTCCATCCCGGTCAGAAGCCTTATAAATCTTGGACTTAGGCTTCAGATTTCGCAGTGCAGCGTCGGTTAGCATCAAGGTTTTCCTCCAGTTTTACGACGGCTTTTACCGTCATGGACCAGGAGACCTGTTGATGCCCGGAAAGCCGCATAAAACAAGCTTTCCCGAGTTCGCTTTTACCGTCAAAGACGGTAAAAGTCAGAATAGTGAATGAAAGTGTCTTAATTCGGCCTCAATTTCTACCGCCCGCTCTATCGTCAATTTTTTTTAGTACCCGACGATAGCCACCGATAGTCAACGCGACATATTTTCTTTAAAATCAATACGTTATGTCAATTTTTCGATAGCAGGCGATAGTCCTCGAAACACGTCAAATTCACTCCCACTCGATCGTCGCCGGCGGCTTGGAACTCACGTCGTAGGTCACACGATTGATGCCTCGCACCTCGTTGATGATGCGACCAGAAACTCTCTTGAGCAGCGCATAGGGCAACTCGGCCCAGTCGGCAGTCATGAAGTCGCTGGTCTGCACGGCTCGCAGCGCCACCACGTAATCGTAGGTGCGGCCATCGCCCATCACACCCACGCTCTTGACCGGCAGGAAAACGGTGAACGCCTGGCTGGTGAGGTCGTACCAACTCTTGCCGGTGGCGGGGTCGATGAAGTTGCGCAGCTCCTCGATGAAGATGGCATCGGCCTCGCGCAGCAGGTCGGCATATTCCTTTTTCACTTCGCCGAGAATGCGTACCCCCAGGCCGGGGCCGGGGAAGGGGTGGCGGTAGACCATCTCGGGCGGCAGGCCCAGTGCCACGCCCAGTTCACGCACCTCGTCCTTGAACAGGTCGCGCAGCGGTTCCAGCAGTTTCAGGCCGAGTTGTTCAGGCAGGCCACCGACGTTGTGGTGGCTCTTGATGGTGACGGCCTTCTTGCTCTTGGCGCCGCCCGATTCGATCACGTCCGGGTAGATGGTGCCCTGCGCCAGAAACGTGGCGCCCTTGTGCCCTTTGCCGCCGGCCTTGAGCTTGGCGGCCTCGGCCTTGAAGACTTCGACGAACTCGCCGCCGATGATCTTGCGCTTTTGCTCCGGATCGGCCACACCCTTGAGTTTGCCGAGGAACTGCGTGCTGGCATCCACATGCACGATGTTGGCGTGCAGCTTGCCGGCGAACATCTCCATGACCATCTTGCCCTCGTCCTTGCGCAAGAGCCCATGGTCCACGAACACGCAGGTGAGCTGATCGCCGATGGCGCGGTGGATCAGCGCCGCGGCCACCGACGAATCCACGCCACCCGAGAGGCCCAGGATGACCTCTTCATCACCCACCTGGGCGCGGATTTTCTCGACAGCCTCGGCGATGTAGTCGCCCATGATCCAGTCCGGGCGGGCGCCGCAGATATCGAGCACGAAGCGGTTGATCAGCGCCTTGCCCTGGGCCGTGTGCGTAACCTCGGGGTGGAACTGCACGCCGTAGTAATGGCGGGCCTCGTCGGCCATGCCGGCGATGGGGCAGGTCGGCGTGCTGGCCATCAGCTTGAAGCCCGGCGGCAGCTCGGTCACCTTGTCGCCATGGCTCATCCACACCTTGAGCATGCCGTAGCCTTCGGGGGTGGCAAAGTCCTCGATGCCTTGGAGCAGCGCGGTATGGCCGTGGGCACGCACCTCGGCGTAACCGAACTCCCGGTGGCTGGAGCCCTCGACCTTGCCACCCAGTTGCTGGGCCATGGTCTGCATGCCGTAGCAGATGCCCAGCACCGGGACACCCAGTTCGAACACGGCATCGGGGGCACGATCGTCCACTTCATAGACGCTGGCGTGGCTACCCGAGAGGATGATGCCCTTGAGCTGACCATCGGCGGCAAATGCGCGCACCCATGCGCTGCTGACGTCACAGGGGTGCACCTCGCAGTACACATGGGCTTCGCGCACGCGGCGGGCGATGAGTTGGGTGACCTGGGAGCCGAAATCGAGAATCAGGATTTTCTGGTGGGCCATGGCGTGCCTGCGATGGTTTGGAAAAAAGCGCAGCGCCCTTGGCGCTGTCGGTACTGTGGATGCAGAGTGTGCTGCAGATGAACGAAGGTTTGATGCCCGCTGGACAGCATCTGTTGCATCAACAGCTCAGTCATGCTGGAGGTCGGCCGGCGGCCGGGCTTTTCTGAGCTGCCAGAATGCCACGATGAGGATCACGATGGTCAGGTTCACCGTCAGCACCCACAGCACCGCGGGCAGGTGCCGCCCCCCGCCCTCGCCCAGCGACCACAGCAGGAATCCCCAGGAACTTGCGAACACCAGGGCCGCCGCCACAAACAGCCCGAAGGCGCATCGGCGGTGGCGGGTCTGCTGGGCGGGCGTGATCGTCATGCCGACGGCAAAAGCTGCGGAGAAAGCGGCCAAAGCGCCTCAGTTGGCGCGGTAGTTCGGCGCTTCCTTGGTGATCTGCACGTCGTGCACATGGCTTTCGCGGAAACCGGCCGAGGTGATCTGCACGAACTCGGCCTTCTCGCGCATCTCCTCGACGGTGGCGCAGCCACAGTAGCCCAGCGCGGCCCGCACGCCCCCGGCCATCTGGTAGATGATGGAGACCAGCGAACCCTTGTAGGGCACGCGGCCCTCAATGCCCTCGGGCACCAGCTTGTCCGCATTAGGGTTGCCGGTGGAGGATTCCTGGAAGTAGCGGTCGGCGCTGCCTTGCTGCATCGCGCCGATCGAGCCCATGCCGCGGTAGCTCTTGTAGCTGCGGCCCTGGAACAGCACGATCTCGCCTGGCGCCTCTTCGGTGCCGGCGAAGATGCTGCCCATCATGATGGTGTGCGCACCGGCTGCGATGGCCTTGGCAATGTCGCCGCTGTAGCGCACACCGCCATCGCCGATCAGCGGCACGCCGGTGCCGGCCAGCGCCGTCGCCACGTTGTCGATGGCGGTGACCTGCGGCACACCAACGCCGGCGACCACGCGGGTGGTACAGATCGAGCCTGGGCCGATGCCGACCTTGACGGCGTCCGCGCCCGCCTCGACCAGCGCCAGCGCAGCCGCGCCGGTGGCAATGTTGCCGCCCACCACATCAACCTGCGGATAGTTCTGCTTGACCCAGCGCACGCGCTCGAGCACGCCCTTGCTGTGACCATGTGCCGTATCGACGATGACGGCATCGACACCGGCCTTGACCAGCGCCTCGACCCGTTCCTCGGTGCCGGCGCCGACGCCCACCGCAGCGCCCACACGCAAGCGGCCATCGTCGTCACGCGCGGCGTTCGGGAAGGTGGTCTGCTTGGTGATGTCCTTGACGGTGATCAGCCCGCGCAACTCGAAGTCATCGTTGATGACCAGCAGGCGTTCGATCTTGTGCTTGTTGAGCAGCGCCTTGGCCTGCTCCAGCGAGGCGCCCTCGGGAACGGTGATGAGGCGCTCGCGCGGCGTCATGATCTCGCGCACCGGCAGGTCGAAGCGGTTCTCGAAGCGCAGGTCGCGAGCGGTGACGATGCCCACGACCGTCTTGCCCTCGACCACCGGAAAGCCGGAGATGCCCAGTTCCTCGGAGAGATCGATGACATGGCGCACGGTGGCCTGCGGAGAGATCGTCACCGGATCGCGCACCACGCCCGACTCATGCCGCTTGACCTTGAGCACCTGGGCAGCCTGCTCCTGGGCCGACATGTTCTTGTGGATGATGCCAATGCCGCCTTCCTGGGCGATGGCAATCGCCAGGCGGGCCTCCGTCACGGTATCCATGGCCGCGGAGACGAGCGGCAGATTCAGGCGGATGTTGCGGGAGAACTGGGTGCCCAGGGAAGTGTCCTTGGGCAGAATTTGCGAATACGCCGGCACCAGCAGAACGTCGTCGAAGGTGAGCGCTTTGCCAAGAAGTCGCATGAGAAAGCTCCAAAAGACGGATTGTACCCGTTCCGCGCCTTCCCGGCCTGGGCCCGGCAGCGCCCCGAATCATGAAAATTCACGCACAGGCCGGTGCCGGCAAGATACACTCCCTCACACATTCCAACTCCCCCGCCCCTCGTTACCATGACTCGCACCAGGCTCCACCTCCTGCTGGCCGCCATCGCCCTGAGCTTCTCCGGCGCGGCCATGGCCCAATGGCAATGGCTGGATGACAACGGCAACAAGGTCTACAGCGACCGGGCGCCGTCCCCGTCCGTCCCCGCCAACCGCATCCTCAAACAGCCAGGCGGCGCAGCACCCGCCTCGTTTGCCGTGCCGGTCGATGATGCGGCCGAGGCCGCCGCCATCGATGCGTCGCCGGCACAGATGCAGGCGGCGGAAAGCGCGCCGGTGCCGACACCTGCCCCGGACCCGCAGCAACTGCAAGAGGCCGAACAAGCCAAGGCCGAGGCAGCGGCCGCCGCAGCCGAGGCCGCCGAGATCGAACGCAAGAACGCCGCCATCCGCAAGACCAATTGCGAGAGTGCGCAACGCCGCCTCACCCAGCTCGAACCCGGCCGGCGCCTGAGCACTGTCAACGCCAAGGGCGAGACGGTCTTCATGGACGATGCCACCCGCGCCACCGAGCGCCAGCGTGCCCAGGAAATGGCGCGCAACAACTGCTGACGCCGGGCGCGGCGGCCAGATCGCGTAGATGAGCGGCTCACGAGTGGCTCACATTCGCAGTACGATGACGCGGTGCCTTGGCGCCCTGCTTGCGCCTTCGCGTCCTTCTTCGCCAGCCGCATACCGCCCGTTGCCTCGCCCTTGCCAAGCTCCGCCACCGACCATTCCCCCGCCAACACCGAGCCTGCGGTCCTCGACCCACTCAGGCTGCCGCTGCGCGGCAGCCGGCTGATCGAGGCCAGCGCCGGCACCGGCAAGACCTGGACCATCGCCGCGCTCTACCTGCGGCTGGTGCTTGGTCATGGGCAGGCGACCCATACGGCCCATCTGCGCCCACTGGCACCGCCCGACATCCTGGTCATGACCTTCACGCGGGCCGCGACCCAGGAATTGTCGGCTCGCATCCGCACCCGCCTGGCCGAAGCAGCCGACTACTTCCGCGGCGAAACCGAGCAGGCCGACGCCTTCCTGCAAGCGCTGCGCGAAGATTACCCAAGCGGCCCGGTGCGCCAGCAGGCCGCCTGGCGGCTGGCAGCCGCCGCCGAGATGATGGACGAAGCCGCCATCCACACCATCGACGCCTGGTGCCAGCGCGTGCTGCTGGGCTATGCCAGCCTGACCGGCACGCTCGGCGAGGAAGACCTGGACGGCAGCACCGGCAGCCTGCAGCAACTGGCCGCCATGGATTATTGGCGCCAGCACGTCTACCCACTCGAGGGCGCGGCGCTGGATGCCGTGCTGGCACTCTGGCCCGATGCCGGCGCCTGGCTGGCTGCCAGCCGCGCGCTCACGCTCGGCCCCTACCAGACGCCGCCCACCACGCTTGACGCGCCTGATGCCGGTTCACAAACACTGGCGGACGTTCTGCAGGACACGATCAATCGGCGCGATCAAACCCTGCAACAGCTCGCCAGCGGCTGGGCAGAGCGCGCCGGGGCCCTGCAGCAATGGCTGGACGCGCAGACCGACAAGCAGGGCAGCGAACACCCGCACTGGGACGGCCGCAGGCTGTCCGCCAAACACTACACCACGTGGCTGAACCAGTTGCACGACTGGGCCGCCGACCCGCAGCAATGGCCCAGCCAGCTGCTCACCTCCAAGGCGCCCGAACGGCTGAGCCCATCCGGCCTGCAGGAGGCGCGCAAGGCGGATGCGCCGCCGCTGGTCCTGCCGCCCGAGATCGCGGCCTTCCAGCAACTGCTGCGCGGCCTCGCCGAACTGCCCGATATGACCCAGGCCATCCGCCAGCATGCCGCTGCCCACACCCTGCAGCGCTGGCGCCAGCTCAAGACCCAGCAGGGCGTGTTCGATTTTGCCGACATGCTGCTGCGCGTGCAGCAGGCCCTGGCCGGTCCGCTCGGACCAGTGCTGCGCCAGCGCCTGCTGCAGCAATATCCGGTGGCCTTGATCGACGAGTTCCAGGACACCTCGCCAGGCCAATACACCGTCTTTGGCCGCATCTACCAGCCCGAGGTGGACGACCTCGCGCATGCGCTGCTGCTGATTGGCGACCCCAAGCAGTCCATCTACCGCTTCCGCGGCGCCGATATCGACAGCTACCTGGCCGCGCGCCGCGCCACGCAGGGCCGCCATTACGCGCTGACCACCAATTTCCGCTCCAGCCATGCCGTGGTGCGGGCCGTCAACCACGTCTTCCTGCCCAGCGAGCAGCGTCCCGGCAGCGGCGCCTTCCGCTACCGCCGCCCGGGTGACAACCCGCTGCCCTTCGTACCGGTCACCGCCAAAGGGCTGGACGAAGCCCTGCTGCTGGCCGACGAGCCGCTGCCAGCTCTCACCGTCTGCTCGCAGGCGGCCAGCCAGAGCGGCACCGATGGCAATGCCGCGTTCGCCCAGCACTGCGCGGCGCAGGTCGTCGCCTGGCTGGGGCAGCCGGCGCGCTTCCAGCCGCTGACCGGGGACGCCGGCGGCCCGGCCCAGCCGCTGCGCCCAGGCCATATCGCCGTACTGGTGCGCGACCGCCACGAAGCCGCGCTGATCCAGCAGGCGCTGCGCGTGCGCGGCCTCGCCTCGGTCTACCTGTCCGGGCGCGACTCGGTGTTTGCCAGTGCCGAGGCGCAGGGCCTGGTGCTGTGGCTGCAGGCCGTCGCCCACCCGCTGGATGTGGCGCTGGCGCGCGCCGCCTACGCCACCGCGCTGCTGGACCTGCCGCTGGCCGAGCTGTGCGCCGGCGTCGACGACGAGACCGCGCTGGAGCAGCAGCTCGAGACGCTGCGCCAGCTCAACGCCATCTGGCAACGCCAGGGCGTGCTGCCCATGTTGCGGCAGACCATCCACCGGCTCGACCTGGCCGCGCGCTGGCTGGCGGCCGGCCACGGCCAGGGCGAGCGCAAGCTCACCAACGTGCTGCACCTGGCCGAACTGCTGCAGCAGGCCAGCACCACCCTTGAGGGCGAGCAGGCCCTGATCCGCTGGCTGGTGCAGCAGATCCATCTGGCCACGCAGGGCGCCAGCGGCACCGATGCAGAGGAGCAGATGGTCCGGCTCGAAAGCGACGCCCAGTTGATCCAGATCGTCACCATCCACAAGAGCAAGGGACTGGAGTACCCGGTGGTGATGCTGCCTTTTGCCTCGCGCTTTCGCGCCAGCCAGGACGAACCCGCCACCGAGACCGATGCAGCGGCACCCGCCAACGCCGCCGACACCCCGCCCGGCAACGACGAAGAGCGCCTGCGCGAAGACCTGCGCCTGCTCTACGTGGCGCTGACGCGCGCGCGCCATGCCCTGTGGGTGGGCTTTGCGCTCAACCGTCACGGCAACAGCAAGACCACCCGGCTGCAGCGCAGCGCGCTGGGCTACCTGCTCAGCGGCAATGCCGACACCCCGCTGGAAGACGCTGCCTGGTGGGCCGCGCTGCAGCAATGGGGCCAGGGCTGCGCCGATGTGCACATCACCCAGGCTCCGGCAGAAGCCGACGCCATTGCCTGGCAAGACGATGCCGCGCCACCCGCCCTGCGCGATCGCGGCCCCTACCCCGGCGGCTTCGACCAGCGCTACGCCATCGCCAGCTTCAGCACCCTCACGCGCAGCCTGCAGCACGAGGCGCAGCATGGCCCCGATACCATCGACACGGATGATGACGACGCGCCGGATGCCGCCACGCCGATCGAAGACGCCTACCTCTGGCAGACGCCGCCCCGTGGCGCTGCCGATGAGCCCTTCGCCACCGAAGGCCCCACCGCAACCAGCCCGGCACCAGCGGGAACCGTCTGGCACGCCCTGCCCGCCGGCCCGCGCCTGGGCAACTTCCTGCATGACCAGCTTGAACGCCTGGGCCGCGAAGGCTTTCCGGCCGAATGGTCCGACACCCAGCGGCAGCGCCTGCTGCGCCAGGCCGAACTCGCCGGCTATGGCCCCCAGGCCCAGGCCCTGCTGGACTGGCTGCAGGCCATCATGGCCACCCCCATGCTGCCGCAGTCCGGCGATGCTCCCACCGCGCCACGGCTGGGCCAACTGCACCGCCACCTGAGCGAAATGGAGTTCTGGCTGCCCACCGGCATGCTGCAGGCCAGTGCGCTCGACGCGCTTTGCCGCACCCACTATTGGCCTGAGCATCCGCGTCCGCGCATCTCCGAGCGCAGCTGGCACGGCATGCTGATGGGGTTTGCCGATCTGGTGTTCGAGCACCAGGGCCGTTACTGGGTGCTCGACTACAAATCCAACCGGCTCGGCGACGGTGCTGCCAGCTATGCGGCGCCGTCCCTGCAGCAGGCCGTGCTGCATCACCGCTACGACCTGCAGGCCATGCTCTACCTGCTGGCCCTGCACCGCCTGCTCAAAAGCCGCCTGCCCGGCTATGAGCCCGACCGGCACCTGGGCGGAGCGCTCTACTGGTTCGTACGCGGCATCGACCACGCGGGGCACGGCCTGATCCAGCTGCCCGCGCCCGCCGCCATGCTGGCGCAGCTCGATGCCTGGCTGGAACCGGCCCCGGATGCCTCGGATGCCTCTGACGCCGCGCAGGAGCCACGATGAACACTCTGCCGCTGTTTCCCGATTCACCCGAAACCCGCGCCACCACGCCCGCGGTGCCCGCCCTGCTGGCGCAGCTCTGGCAATGGGCCGACGCCGGCTGGTTGCGCCGCCTCGATGCGGCCTTTGCCCAGTGGCTGGCCGAGCGCGATGCGACCGGTGGTGCCGTGCCGCTGCTGGCCGCCGCGCTGCTCGCCCACATGGAGGGCAAGGGCCACAGCTGCCTGCTGCTGCAGGATCTGCACAGCCGGCTGCCGCAGTGGCTGGACTGGCCGGCCGACCCCGCCGCCCAACAGGCCCTGACCCAGTTGCAGACCTGGCTGCCACGGGATGCGGCGGGCTGGCAGGCCGCACTGGCCGCCAGCCCGCTGGTTGAACTCCGCTCCGCCCTTTCCGTCGACCAGACGCCACCGGCAGCGACAGCAGCCACCGATGCGCAGAAAGACTGCCCGCCGCTGGTGCTGCAGCCGCGCGGCGGCACGCTGCGGCTTTACCTGCGCCGCTACCACCAGTATGAACAGCGCGTCGCCCAGGCTTTGCTGGCGCGCGCCCGCCAGCAAAGCACCTTTCCCGCGCCGGACATCGCCGAGTGGCTGGCGCGCCTCTTTCCCGCCACCGCCAGTCAGCCGGATGCCGCCATCAACTGGCAGAAGGCCGCCTGCGCCCTCGCACTGCACAGCCGGCTGGGCATCATCACCGGTGGCCCCGGCACCGGCAAGACCTACACCGCCGCGCGCCTCATCACCGCCGCACTGGCGCTGGCCGACGACCCGGCGCAACTGCGCATCCGCCTGGCCGCCCCCACCGGCAAGGCCGCCGCACGCCTGACCGAATCGCTGCAGCAGGCGCTGCAAAGCCTGCCGCCCGGTGTACAGGAGCAGCCGGCGCTGCTGCAAGCCCTGCAGCAGCTGCCCGCCGCCCGCACCCTGCACTCGCTGCTGGGCAGCCGCCCGGACACGCGCCAGTTGCGCCACCACGCGGGCAACCCGCTGGAACTCGACTGGCTGATCGTCGACGAAGCCTCGATGGTGCACCTGGAGATGATGGCCGCGCTGCTCGACGCCCTGCCGCCCCACGCCCATCTGGTACTACTGGGCGACAAGGACCAGCTCGCCTCGGTCGAGGCCGGCTCGGTGCTCGGCGACCTGTGCGGCCAGGCCGAGCTGGGCCACTATGGCGCCACCACCGCGCAGTTCCTGCAACAGGCCAGCGGCCACCCGCCACCGGCCGCCATGTGCCAGCCCGCCGGCGCGGCCGCGCTGGCGCTGGCGCAGAGCACGGTGATGCTGCGCGAGAGCCGGCGCTTTGGCGGCGCCATCGGCCAGCTGGCGCAGGCCGTGCAGCACATGGATGGCGCGGCCATGGCCCGCATCCTGGCCGGGCTGCAGCAAAACCACGGAGCCGCGCACGGCGTGTTCTGGAAGGAGCCCGCCGGTCTGGCCGAGGCCGCGCGCCTGGCCTGGCAGGGCCATGGCCCGGCGCCAGGCTACCAGCCACTGGCCGAGGCCCTGCTGGCCGCGCCGCGCTGGCCGGCCGGCAACGCGCGAGGGCAGACACCAGTGCAGGCGCAGGCACAGCCGCCGCAAGCCCCCCCCGCCTGGCTGGACGAACATGCTGCCTGGGTGCGCCGCGTGCTGGCGGCGCTGGAGCGTTTTCGCATCCTCTGCGCCACGCGCGAGGGCGAATGGGGCGTGGCCGGCATGAACGCGCTGGTGATGCAGGCGCTGCGCCAGCATGGCCTGCCGGTGCGCATGCAGGGCTGGTTTGCCGGCCGCGTGGTGATGGTCACCCGCAACGACGCGGCGCTGGGGGTCTTCAATGGCGACATCGGCATCGCCCTGCCGGCCCCGCAGGAGCGGCAAAGCCTGCGCGTCTACTTCACCGGTGGCGGCCATGCCGGCCCGGACGCCAATACCGGAAGCCATGCCCAGCCGCGCTCGATCACCGTCAGCCGCCTGCAGCATGCCGAGACCGCCTATGCGATGACGGTGCACAAGAGCCAGGGCTCGGAGTTCGAGCACGTGCTGCTGGTGCTGCCAGGGCGCATCAGCCCGGTACTCTCGCGCGAACTGCTCTACACGGGCCTGACCCGCGCGCGCGCGGCCTTCAGCTACCTGGCGCCGGCCGCCGGCATCTGGGAGCATGCGATGCGCCAGCGCACCTTCCGCGCCAGCGGCCTGGCCGACTGGCTGCAGAACACGGCAGACGCCGGTCACTGAGAACCTGTTCACGCTCTTTTCGTAGGCCACATTGCCCCAGCGCGCGCCTGCCGGGGCAAACCGAAGAGCAGGAGGCCAAGAACGCACCGGGCTGCGTTGCCCACTGCATTTTCGACCTCCTGCGTGACCCACGAAAAGATCGCAAACAGGTTATGAGGCGCGGCAATCGGGCTATGCCACAATCGCCCCCCATGACTTTCATCGACATGCTGCGGCAAGCGGCCATCCGCAACGACTCCATGCTGTGCGTGGGCCTGGACCCCGATCCGGCCCGCCTGCCGGGCGACTGGCAGGGCCGGCCCGAGCACATCCTCGACTTCTGCGCCGCCATCGTCGACGCCACGACCGATCTGGTCTGCGCCTTCAAACCACAGATCGCCTATTTCGCCGCCCATGGCGCCGAGGGCCAGCTCGAACGCCTGATCGCCCATATTCGCCAGGCCGCGCCGGCCGTGCCGGTGATCCTCGACGCCAAGCGCGGCGACATCGGCTCGACCGCCGAGCAGTACGCCCGCGAGGCCTTCGTACGCTACGGTGCCGATGCCGTCACGCTCTCACCCTTCATGGGCTTCGACTCGGTCGCACCCTATCTGCAATACCCTGGCAAGGGCGCTTTTCTGCTGTGCCGCACCTCCAACCCGGGCGGCGACGACTTCCAGGCCCAGCGCCTGGCCAGTGTGGCCGGCGAGCCGCTGCTCTACGAGCACATCGCTGCACTGGCGCAAGGACCGTGGAACACCAACGGCCAGCTCGGCCTGGTGGTGGGTGCCACCTATCCACAGGAGATCGCGGCAGTACGCCGCATGGCACCGGCGCTGCCGCTGCTGATCCCGGGCGTCGGCGCCCAGGGCGGCGATGCGCTGGCCACCGTGCGCGCGGGCTACGCAGGGCCCGGCAGCGTGGTGATCAACTCCTCGCGTGCCGTGCTCTACGCCAGCGCCGGCGCCGACTTCGCCCAGGCCGCCCGCGCCGAGGCCGAGCGCACCCGGGCACTGCTGCAATCGGCCGCCGATACGCAGGCATAAGCATCTGCGCCCGCGTAGATGCTTTGCATGGCCGAACGGGTACACTTGGCGGCTCGATTCCATGAGCAATGACCGCAACGATCTCCAACCCAGCATGGCCGCGCATCCCCCAGCATCCCCTTCTGCGAATTCCCGCACGCTGTTCGAGCTCAAGAGCGCCTCGCTGCCCGTGGTGGCCCTGCTGCTGAAGACGGCCCATACCCGGGAGCTGTGCGAGGCGCTGCGCGAGCGCTTTGCCGAAGAGCCCGACTTCTTCGACAACGATTCGGTCATTCTCGACCTCGGCGCCATTCGCGAACTGGACGAAAGCCCGGACTTTGCGGCGCTGATCGATGTGCTGCGCGGCCTCAGGACCATTCCGGCCGCCGTCCGCAATGCCAATGCGCGGCAGATCGAGGCGGCGCGGCGCGCCGGCCTCTCGCTGGCGCCGGACGCCGCGCCCACCCGCCATGCGCACGCCGACACCACTACTCCGGCGGCAGCGCCCGCGCCCACCGTCGAGATACGCGAGGTGATCCGCGAGGTCGAAGTGGTGCGGGAGGCGCCAGCGGCCGAAACCGTGCTGGTGGACCGGCCGTTGCGCTCAGGCCAGCAGGTCTATGCACGCGGCGCGGATCTCGTGGTGCTCGCCGCCGTCAACTTCGGCGCCGAGGTCATTGCCGATGGCAATGTGCACGTCTATGCACCACTGCGCGGCCGCGCCATCGCCGGCGCACGCGGCAACACCCGCGCGCGCATCTTCACCACCTGCCTGGAAGCGCAGCTGATCTCGGTGGCCGGCATCTACCGCACCGCCGAGAACGATCTGCCCGCCGAAGTGGCGAGCCGCCCCGCGCAGGTACGTCTCGACGGCGAGCGCCTGGTGATCGAGCCGCTGGCGCGCCATTGAAGACCGGAAAAACCGCCACGTTTGGCACCCGGACCCATCTTTGTCACAGTTGCCGCATGCGCCGGCATTGAAGTCGCCCGCGCGAGCAGGCAAAATGCCGCATTTGCAATGCAACACGCCAAAATGCGGCTCACAGCCTTTGAACCGCTGATTGACCCGCCGATTTTTATTTCTGACAGGATGAACTGAATGGCCAAAATCATCGTCGTGACCTCGGGTAAGGGCGGGGTCGGCAAAACCACAACCAGTGCCAGCTTCTCATCGGGACTGGCCATGCGCGGCCACAAGACGGCCGTGATCGACTTCGACGTCGGCCTGCGCAACCTCGATCTGGTGATGGGCGCCGAACGCCGCGTGGTCTACGACCTGATCAACGTCATCCAGGGCGAGGCCAACCTCAACCAGGCGCTGATCAAGGACAAGAACCTCGAGAACCTCTACATCCTGGCGGCCTCGCAGACCCGCGACAAGGACGCGCTGACGGAAGAAGGCGTCGAGAAGATCCTGAACGACCTGGCGGGCATGGGCTTCGAGTTCATCATCTGCGACTCGCCCGCCGGCATCGAAAGCGGTGCGCTGCTGGCCATGAAGTTCGCCGACGAGGCACTGGTGGTGACCAATCCCGAGGTCTCCTCGGTGCGCGACTCGGACCGCATCCTGGGCATGCTCGGCTCCAAGACCAAGCGCGCCATCGAGGGCAAGGAGCCGATCAAGGAACACCTGCTGATCACACGCTACAACCCCAGCCGCGTCGAGGATGGCCAGATGCTCTCGCTCGATGACATCCAGGACATCCTGCGCATCAAGCTCATCGGTGTGATCCCGGAATCCGAATCGGTGCTGCAGGCCTCCAACCAGGGTGTGCCGGCCGTGCACATCAAGGGCTCGGACGTGGCCGAGGCCTACATGGATGTGGTCTCGCGATTCCTGGGCGAGGAAAAGCCCATCCGCTTCACCGAAGCCCCCAAGGGCGGCTTCTTCAAGCGCATCTTCGGTGGGAGGTAAGACGCCATGTCCCTGATCGACATGCTGTTCGGCGGCAAGAAGAAAACCGCCTCGGTCGCCAAGGAGCGGCTGCAAATCATCCTGGCGCACGAGCGCAGCGACCGCAATCCCGGCAAGCCGGACTTTCTCAACGACCTGCAGAAGGACCTGGTGCAGGTGATCTCCAAGTACATCCAGATCAATCCGGACGACATCAAGGTCAACCTGGACCGCCAGGACAATCTCGACGTGCTCGAAGTCAAGATCGAAATGCCCGAGACCGAGTTGCGCCAGAAACCCTGATTGACCTGTCCGGTCTCCGCACCGGCCCAGTCCGCCTGGTCCATCGCCCGCCCGCGCCACGGCTCCACGCCGCCTGCGTCGGCGGGCAATCCATTGGGGGCGGGGCCATGTGGAGATGACACACACCGCGCCATACCGCTTCCATCGTGACCTACACCATCATCCCCTGCAACGCCGAGGCGCACGGCGACGCCGTGCTGGAGATCTTCAACGACGCCATCGCCAACACCACGGCCTCGTATGACGAGCGCCTGCACACGGAGGAGAGCATCCGCCGCTGGTTCGATGCCAAGCAAGGCGCCGGCTGCCCGGTGATCGCCGCCATCGACACAACCAGCGGCGAGCTGCTGGGCTTTGCCGCCTACGGACCGTTTCGCACCCAGTCGGGCTACCGCCTTACCGTCGAGCATTCGGTCTATGTGCACCAGCGCCAGCGCGGCAAGGGTTTGGGCCGGGCCTTGCTGCAGCGCCTGCTGGAGTTGGCGCGCGCGCAAGGCCTGCACCTGATGGTGGGCGTCATCGACATGGCCAACCAGCCCAGCATCGCGTTGCACGCGCAGCTGGGATTCAGCCACGCCGGCACGCTGCGCCAGGCCGGTGCCAAGTTCGGCCGCTGGCTGGACGTGGGCTTTTTCCAGTACCTGCTGGACCAGGACGAAGCGCCGCGCCCGGCGCCAGCCAACCCTTAAGAACCTGTTCACGATCTTCTCGTGGGTCACGCAGGAGGTCAAATGCCGTTGGCAAGACGCCCGTCGCAACCCAGACTGGCCGTCTGGGCAAGGCGGGCAACGTGGCCCGCGAAAAGATCGTGAACGGTTCCGAGGAGGGTTCTGCAACACTCTGCTGGAACGCGCGTGGGCATTCTGGTGGGATGCGGCTCGTCAGCCGGCCCGCCCCGGCATCACCACTGCCCGGTCTCGATGCGAATGGCCACCTCGCAGTCGTCGAAGATCTCGAGCTTGGCAATGCGCACCCGCACCCCGATCACGCCCGGCAGCTGCATCAGCCGGTGCGAAACCTTGCCGATCAGCGTCTCCAGCAGATTGATGTGCTCGGCCGTGCATTCGTCGATGATGATCTGGCGCACCTTGCGGTAATCGAGCACGCTGTGGATGTCGTCGTCGCTCGGCAACAGAGGCTGCGTGCCCTGGTGCAGTTCGGCATCGACCTGAATGGGTTGCGGGCGCGAGCGCTCGTGGTCGAGGATGCCGAGGTTGGCATCGAAGCGCAGACCGCTCAGGGTCAGGGTCTGGGAACCTTTGGTGTATTGCATGCTGTGCTTGGTGCCAGGGCGGAGCGCCCGCCCGGGCTTCAGGTCATCTTGGAGAAATCGCGCTCGAAGCGCATCAGGTGTTGGCCGCCGTCGACCAGCAGCGTGGTGCCCGTCAGCGCCCGGTTCTGCAGCGCAAAGCGCACGGCGCTGGCCACGTCCTCGGCCGAGGACGAGCGCCCCAGCGGACTGAGCCGGTGCAGGCGCTCGAAGCGATCCGCATCCAGGTACTCGCTGGTCAGCGTCAGCCCCGGGGCCACGCCCACCACCCGCACGGCCGGCGCCAGTGCCAGCGCCAGCATGTTGCCAGCCGCCTCCAGCGCCGCCTTCGAGAGGGTGTAGCTGAGAAAGTCCGGGTTCTGATTCCAGAGTTTCTGGTCCAGCAGGTTCACCACCACACCCATGCCTGGTGCGGGCACGCCTGCAGCCTGCTCCGCCTCACGGCGCTCCAGCCAATGCGCATGCAGCGCCTGCGCCAGCAGGATGGGCGCGCCCGTGTTGCTGCGCAGGTGCTGCTCCATCGCCTGGTAGGAAAAGCTGGCCGCATCGTCAAAGGCAAACAGCGAGGCGCTGTTGACCACCGCATCCACACCGCCAAAGCGCGCAATCACCGCCGGCAGCAAGGCACGCACCGCGTCCTCGCGCTCGAAGTCCGCGGCAAACGCGGCACTGGCAACGCCCTCGGCGAGGCAGGACTGCACCACCTCCGCCGCCGCATCGGCCGAATGGCGGTAATGCACCGCCACGTTCCAGCCATGCCGGGCCAGGTCCCTGGCAATGCACGCGCCCAGGCGCAGCGCAGCGCCCGTGACCAGCACGGTCGGTCGGTTGGGGTCGGAGAACCTGTTCATCATCTTGTCGTGGGTCACGCAAGCGGTCAAAATGCAGCGGGCAAGACGCCCGTCGCGGCCCAGACTGGATGTCTGGGCAAGGCGGGCAACGCCGCCCGGTGCGTTTTTGACCGCCTGCCCTTCGGGTTGTCCCGGCAGGCGCGCGCTGCGGCGTGACAAATCCTCGCCGGGCCACCGGCCCGACTGCGGTTTGCGCCTTGTACCGCATCGCCTGTCGAGGCAACGTGGCCCGCGACAAGATGATGAACAGGTTCTGAAAGCATGTGCTGCTGCGACAATCGAGGGATGGATGACGAGAACAAAGACGAAAGTGTAACGCCGGCGCTGAGCCGGCGCCTGCGTGCGGCCATTGCCGCCGGTAGCGGCTGGATCGGCTTCGACCGATTCATGCATATGGCCTTGTACGAGCCGGGCCTGGGCTACTACAGCAACGCTCAGCCCAAGATCGGCCGCATGCCGGCGGGCAAGGCAAGAGCGAGAGCATCGGAAGGCCCTGACAGCGACTTCGTCACCGCCCCCGAAATGTCCGCGCTGTTCGGCCAGTGCCTGGCACGCCAGATCGCCGAAGCCCTGCATGTCAGCGGCACCGACACCGTGTATGAGTTCGGCGCCGGCAACGGCACGCTGGCGCGCGACATCCTCACCGCCATCGGCCCGCACATCCGGCGCTATTGCATCGTCGATGTCTCGGCCAGCCTGCGCGCACGCCAGGCGCAGGCCCTGCAGGCCTTTGGCGCGCAGGTGCAATGGCTGGAAGCCCTGCCCGACACCCTCGAAGGCGTGCTGCTGGGCAACGAGGTGCTTGACGCCATGCCCGTCAAGCTGCTGGCGCGCCACGATGGCCAGTGGCAGGAACGCGGCGTCGCATGGGAGACCGATGCCACCGAGGCAAGCGACACTGCCGATGCCGGTTCCTTCATCTGGCAGGACCGGCCCGGCAAGCTGCGCCCTCCCATCGACATTCCCAATGACGGCGACTACCTGACCGAGCTGCACCCGCAGGCCGAGGCCTTTGTCCGCACCACCTCGGAGCGGCTGGCGCGCGGCGCGGCACTGTGGATCGACTACGGCTTTGGCGAGCGCGAGTACTACCACCCCGAACGCAGCATGGGTACGCTGGTGTGCCACCACCGCCACCAGGTCGACAGCGACCCGCTGGCACTGGTCGGCCAGAAGGACATCACCAGCCATGTCAACTTCACCGGCGTCGCCGTCGCCGCGCAGGAGACCGGTCTGGAGGTGCTGGGCTATACCTCGCAGGGACGCTTTCTCATCAACTGCGGCATCGAGGACCTGTTGCAAGCGGCCAGCCTGCCCCAGCGCAGCATGGCGGCAAAGCTGCTGCACGAGCATGAAATGGGGGAGCTGTTCAAGGTCATGATGCTCGGGCGCGGTCCGTTCTGGGAACCACTGGGTTTTACTCGGGGCGACCGCACGCACACGCTGTAAACCCACCCATACTGGAACAGGCATGAAAAAACCGGCACAAAGCCGGTTTTTTCATGGATCAGCGGCGCATCAGGCACGCCGCCATTCAACCATGGTACTGCATGGCGACATCGGCACTGCACCCCAAGGCGCAGTCAACCGACATCAATAGCCGTCGTGGCCCTGGCCGCCGCGCGGACCATTGCCGTAGGGGCTGCGGAAACCGCCGGCGCCACCTTCACGACGGCCGCCGCCGAAACCACCGCTGCGCGGCGGACGCGGCTCAAGCGGGCGCGCCTCGTTGACCACCACGTTGCGGCCACCCAGCGGCTGGCCGTTCAGGCCGTTGATGGCGGCCTGGGCCTCGGCATCCGTGCCCATCTCGACAAAACCAAAGCCCTTGGAACGACCAGTGTCGCGTTCCATCATCACCTTGGCGCTGAGCACAGCGCCGTATTGGCTGAAGGATTGCTCCAGGTCGTTGTCACGGACCGAGTACGGCAGATTGCCGACATACAACTTATTGCCCATTTTCGGGACTCCTCAAAACACATTTACCCACGCGATGGGGCCCCGGAGCCGAATGAGCAAATATCGCTTGAAATCTGCGCGCGAAACCATCTAACACCGCAACTTGATCGGGATAAACGCCAGCGGTGAAGGCCACTCGCGCACCCGCTGCCATTATCACTGACAAAAATGACAGGTCTGCAACTTTTGGCGTCCATGTCGTGGCAAAGTCGCGGCTGCCAGCAGTTTTTCATCATTTATTGGCAACCAATTGTTTCCGGACGCGCCGAAATTCACAAGCTGAAGCTCGATTCCATACCGCAAAAAATTTCCACGACCGGCCCTGCCGCCTCCGGGCCTCTGGTACGAGGGCCCGCCCGCAGCAGCCAAAAGTGCTATAGTCGTCCCCCATCGCGCCGATTTGCCAACGCTTGCGGGCGCGCTATAAATTCCGCTAAAGACTTGTCCGAACGTGACTCTTGCAAGACCGACCGGCATGTTTTTAGCAAGCCGGTTTTTCTGTTTTTGCAACCATGTCATTCATCGCCCACCCGCAGTTCATGCAGTTTGACCAGCCGTTGCCGCTCAAGAGCGGCTGCCGCCTGGACAGCTACGCGCTGGCCTACGAAACCTACGGCCAGCTCAATGCCCGGCGCAGCAACGCCGTGCTGGTCTGCCACGCGCTCAACGCTTCGCACCACGTGGCCGGCATGTACGAAGGCCAGCCCAAGAGCACCGGCTGGTGGGACAACATGATCGGCCCAGGCAAGCCGCTGGACACCAACCGCTTCTTCGTCATCGGCATCAACAACCTCGGCTCCTGTTTCGGCTCGACCGGGCCGATGCACGAGAACCCCGCCACCGGGCGCGCATGGGGCGCGGACTTCCCGGTCGTCACCGTCGAGGACTGGGTGGCCGCGCAGGCGCGTCTGCTCGATGCACTGGGCATCGAGCAACTGGCCGCGGTGATGGGTGGCAGCCTCGGCGGCATGCAGGCGCTGTCGTGGACGCTGCAATATCCCGAGCGCATGCGCCACGCGGTGGTGATCGCCAGCGCTCCCAACCTCACGGCCGAGAACATCGCCTTCAACGAGGTGGCGCGGCGCGCCATCGTGACCGACCCGGATTTCCATGGCGGCCACTTCTACGACCATGGCGTGATCCCCAGGCGGGGCCTGCGCATTGCCCGCATGATCGGCCACATCACCTATCTGTCGGACGACGTGATGAACCAGAAATTCGGCCGCCAGCTGCGCGAAGGCCTGGACCTGCGTTACAGCACGCAGGACATCGAGTTCCAGATCGAGAGCTATCTGCGCCACCAGGCCGACAAGTTCAGCGAGTACTTCGACGCCAACACCTACCTGCTGATCACCCGCGCGCTCGACTACTTCGATCCGGCTCGCGAGCATGGCGGCAGCCTCAGCCAGGCGCTCGCTGGCGTGCTGGCCAAGTTCCTGATCATCAGCTTCACCACCGACTGGCGCTTCTCGCCGGCGCGCAGCCGCGAGATCGTGCAGGCGCTGCTGGACAACCGGCGCGACGTGAGCTACGCCAAGATCAACGCGCCGCACGGGCACGATGCCTTCCTGCTCGACGACCCGCGCTACCACCACCTGGTGGCGGCTTACTTCAACCGCATTGCCCAGGAGGTGCAGGCATGAGCGACAACCACACCATGCGCGCCATTGCCGAGCTGGTGCCCCCTGGCTCGCGCGTGCTCGACCTCGGCTGCGGCGATGGTGCGCTGCTCGAGTACCTGCAGAAGGAGCGCGGCTGCAGCGGCTATGGCGTGGAGCTCGACGACGCCAAGCTGCTCGCCTGCGTCAAGCGCGGCGTCAACGCGCTGCAGATGAACCTGGACCGGGGCCTGTCGATCTTCGCCGACGACAGCTTCGACGTGGTACTGCAGATCGACACCTTCCAGCACCTGCGCAATGCCGAGACCATGCTGCAGGAAACCGCGCGAGTGGGCCGCACCGGCATCATTGCCTTTCCGAACTTCGCCCACTGGGCCAACCGCGTCTCGGTGCTGCGCGGACGCATGCCGGTCACACGCCGCATGCCCTACCAGTGGTATGACACGCCCAACATCCGCGTGGGCACCTTCAAGGACTTCGAGATCCTCGCGCACAAAAACCGGTTGCGCATCCTCGATGCCTTCGGGCTGCGGGGCGACAAGCCGGTGCGCGTGCTGCCCAACCTGCGTGCCACCACCGCGGTGTTCCACCTGGAGAGAGGATGAGCGCCATGCCCCGCCTTGCCGCGAATCTGGGCTTTCTGTACCAGGAATGGCCTTTCGAGGAGCGTTTCGCCGCCGCGGCCGCCGATGGCTTCAAGGGCGTGGAATACCCCGTCCCCTACGCTCACGAGCCGGCCTGGCTGGCCGGGCAATTGCGCGCCCACGGGCTGCAGCAGGTGCTCTTCAACGCGCCGGCGGGCGGTGCCAGCCGCGACGCCGTGCGCCGCGCCTGGGAAGGCGGCTGGCGCGGCACCGCCAGCCTGCCGGGCGAGCAGGCGGCTTTCCGCTATGGCATCGACCTCGCGCTGGAATATGCCCAGGCGCTGGACTGCCCGCAGATCCACGTCATGTCCGGAATCAACCCGGGCGGCTCGGACCGCGACCGCCTGCTCTGGCTCCACAACCTCGCCTGGGCCGCCGAACGCGCCGCCCAGCAGCATGTCTCGCTGCTGATCGAGGCCATCAACCACACCGACATGCCCGGCTACTGGCTCCACACACAGCAGCAGGCCCATGCGGCACTCATCGAGATCGGCCACCCCGGGCTGGGCATGCAACTGGACTTCTACCATTGCCAGATGACCGAGGGCGACGCGCTCGCGCAATTGCGGCACTACTGGCCCGGCGGTCTGGTGCGCCACACCCAGATCGCCGGTGCACCGGGCCGCCACGAGCCGGACCATGGCAGCCTGCAGTGGCGCGAGCTGCTGGCCTTTCTCGACGCGGCCGGCTACCAGGGCTGGCTCGGGCTGGAGTACCGGCCGCGCCAGGGCACCCGCGCGGGGCTGGGCTGGCTGCGCCAATAGCCCGGGCCGCACGCCTGCGGCTCGGCCAGCGCGGCGGCCGCACACCAAACGCCCGGGGCCGCGGTCCCGGGCAGACCACGCCAGCACAGGAGCTTCTACGGCCGCCGGAACAGCCGCCGCCCCGCGCGGCATGTCCGGCACCAGCGGCGACAGCGCCTGCGACCACGGCAAAGCAGAAATCAGCAGGAAGACACCAATACTCACATCTGATACATGCGGACCCCTGTTTTTTCGGGGTCTTTATGAATAATGGCGGCTTATTCGCATTCCTTCACAATCAATGCTCCGCCTTCATGTGTTCTGGCTTCCTGCCATGCTGGCGGCATGGGGCGTCCACGCGCTGGTGCCCCTCCAGGCGGTCCGGCTGTGGCTGGCAGTCCCGTGGGTATTGGCGCTCGGACTTGGCGGGCTGACCCTGCTCGCCATCATCGGCTCCCGCACCTCTTTGCTGCAAAAAGCCAGCGATGTGGCCTGGCTGAACCGCGCTTTGCGCTGGCTGCAACCCCTTTGCGCCCTGCTGGCGACGCTGCTGCTGGCGCTGGCGGCCGACCGGCTCGTCAATGGGCTGCGAGGACCATCCGGCGAACGGGACGTCGTCCTGCGCCGGGTCCATTGCGTCAGTGTCAGCAATCGCCCCATCCGCAGCACGGCCGACGTCGCGGAAAAGAACGGCAAATGGTGCTTCGATGCCGGCGGCCTGGTCGGCAGCGACGTCCGCATCCCTGTTGAACAGATACGGCGTCCGGTTCCCTTGGGTGAAACAGCCAAGGCCCGCTGGCGCAGCTACCACTCGATTTTCGGAATGGCGGATGGCTACTACCAGATAGTGGATGTCCATTGAGAGGGTGTTTACAAACTAAACAGCCCCACCTGAGGCATGACGGCGGAATGGGCGCAGATGCCGCTCCGCAGACATCGCGACGCACGCCAGGCCGCGCCTTCAGATCGGTTTCTTTCATGGCATGAGGAGATGACTATGCGAATACAAAAATGGCTTGCGGCCATCTGTGCGGCATCAATGATCGCAGCCTGCGGCGGCGGAGACGATGGGGACGGCACCGAACCCATCGACACGACACCGGCGCCGGGCCAGATCGGCACGGGCGAGTTCAACGCCAACACCTACCTGGTGACTGCAGCGGATTCAGCAGGGTCCTCGCTGACGGCTGACACGTTCACTCTCATCAAACCTCAAGCTGCGGTCCACAAGGTCGGTGATGTACTGGTCATCGATGCGCACGGGGGACGTTTGGTGCGCATCGTCGGCGTGCGCCAGACCGACGCGGAAATCCACTACCAGTATGAACAGGCCAGCCTGGCGCAGGCGTTCAAGCACCTCGACATTCACATGCAGGGCGCCTTGACCGCCGAGGACCTGGGTGACCTCAGTGACCAGCAGGGAGATCCCGAGATCGCGCTGGAATGGGTCACCGCGGCGGATGCCAAGTCCGCGGCCGCAGACATCGCACAGGAAAAAATCGAGGCATCCACGCACCAGCTGCAGATCAGCTACAAGAATCTGGGGTTCCAGACCGGCAGCGGCATCACCATCAACGGACAGTCAAGCTTCCAGCTGAATCCGGATTTTTCCATCCAGCTGTCCAGGACGAGCGATCAGGCCATACCGGAACTGGAGTTCACCGCCAAGGTTTCGCCGGATCTGGACACGTCGGTGACCATTGGCTCCCAATATGGCGGGCAGGTTTCCTATACGCTCGACAAGGATTTCCCGCTCAAGCCCATTCGACGAATCATCATCGTGCCGGTGGGTGGCGTGCCGGTTCCCGTGCCTTTCTGGGTTCAGCCCGTCGTCAACGTCTCCGGTGGCGTCAGCGGCACGGCCGGCAGCAGCTTCTCGACCACACAGAACTATGGCGTCGGCGGGGAATTCGGATTTTCACGTGTGCGCGGCAGCGGATTCGATGCCGTGGCCAACGTCAGCCCGCGCTCATCCATGGACGTGTCCGATGTCGAGTCCGAGTTCGGTGTGACCCTGACCGCCCCCAAGCTGGAGCTGTACTTCAAGATCTACAGCGTGGCAGGGCCATTCTTCGACGTCGGCCTGGAATCCTCGCTGATCGGCAAGGGTGGCGTGCAGGGCGAACCTCCCGTGGAAGGCGTGGAAGTCGAGGGTAGCGCGGCCATCGTCGCCAATGCCGGCCTGAAGGCCGGTCTGGACCTCGGCGACATCGACGGGGTCGCGAAACTGCTGGGCAATGTGTCCTTCGAGTACAGCCCCATCAGCATCAAGGTGTATTCATACGAGCTGTTCCAGAAGACATGGTTCTTCCCCTATACCGGCAGGGCATCGATCGTCGTCAATGACAACGGCAATGTGGCCGATGACATTTTCGAAGTGGCGCTGGACGGCACCGTGGTCGGTCGCACCAACAAGGGCGGGTCAGGACAGTTCCGCCTCAAGGATCTGCGCCCGGGCGAGCGCACCCTGACGTTGACGACGATTGAAGATGACGCTCCGCCCGGCACCTACGAGATCACCCTCTCGGACGGCTTGACGTTCGCCAATGGCTCGACCTACCGCAGCGGCACGCTGTCCCTGGGTGCCAGCACCAGCTTCACGGTGATCGTGCCCAGTACATCAACCGGTTCGCCGTAAAGCGTAAAGCGCTGTTCCGCTCATCGAAGCCCCTGCGGTCTCGGCCGCAAGGGGCTTTTTCGCTGGTTCAGACCCGGTATCACGGCGGAGGCATCCGCAGATGGCGCGACCAGACGCTGTCCGTGCATCCATGGGCCATCATCGCATGCAGGCGACCGCCAGACCGGTACTGTTGCATCGCAACCACCCAGATTCGGCCCGGCCATTGCGCAGGGTCCGGCCGGGCAAACCGCTGCCACCTACAATTCCCCGCATGGAGGACGACCTCCCCTCTCCGGTGCACCCCACGCCATGCATGGTGTGGGGTGCACCGGAGAGGCGAACACCCGGGACGGCCCGTTTGACAACGACTCAAAGGAAAACCGCCCATGGCATGGACTGCTCTTTTGTTCGCCGGCCTGCTCGAAATCGTCTGGGCCACCGCCATGAAGTTCTCACATGGCTTCACGCGCCCGCTGGCTACCACGCTCACCATCACGGCCATGATCGCCAGCTTCACGTTGCTGGCCGTGGCCATGCGCAGCCTGCCGCTGGGCACCGCCTACACCATCTGGACCGGCATCGGTGCCATTGGCGCATTCATGATCGGCATCGGCTTTCTGGGTGAAGCCATCACGCCCATGCGGCTTCTGGCAGCCCTGCTGATCGTCAGCGGCATCGTGCTGATGAAGCTGTCTTCGGGCTGAACGAGACTGCGCAAGGGCTGCGCAGGTCGGCCAGCGGATGCTCCTACAATCCGCATCTGCGCCCATGACGACCGACGACACGCCCACCCCCAGCCCGGCTCCCGCCAGCTCGCACGCCATCCAGGCGGAGCTGGTGGCCGTGCTCGTGGCCGTCTCGGCCGGGCAGCCGCGCATCATGACCACGCGCCACGGGCAGACGCTGCCCTGCGGGCCCTTCACGATGACGCACCGCACGCTGCAGCAGGGCATGCGCGCCTGGGTGGAATCGGAAACCCACCACCCCATCGGCTACGTCGAGCAGCTCTACACCTTTGCCGACCCCGAGCGCCTGCAGCAGCATGGCGCGCGCAACATCGCCATCAGCTACCTGGGCCTGACCCGCGAGCAAAGGGGCAGCAATGGCTCGCTCAACGCCGCAGCCGACCAGGCCACCTGGCGCAACTGGTACGACTTCTTCCCCTGGGAAGACCGCCGCAGCGACTACGCACAGGCACTGCTGGAGACCCGCATCGTGCCGGCCTTGCGCGACTGGGCCCAGGCGGCGGCAGACCCTGCCGGCCGCGCGCATCGCCTGCAGCGGGTGCACTACCAGTTCGGCCTGGATGAAGACACCCCGTGGAACGAGGACTTCGTTCTGCAGCGCTACGAACTGCTGTACGAGGCCCGGCTGGTCAGCGAGGCCCTGCGCCAGGCGGACAGCGAACCGCAGCCGGCCGCCTGTGCCCCCGATGGCACAGGCAGGCCCGACACAGCATCCGAAGACGTCAGGGCGCTGCCGGGCCTGGCCATGCTGTACGACCACCGCCGCATCCTCGCCACCGGCATGGCGCGGCTGCGCGCCAAGCTCAAGTACCGACCCGTGATGTTCGAGCTGATGCCCGAAACCTTCACGCTGCTGCAGCTGCAGCAGACCGCCGAAGCCATCACCGGCTGCTGGCTGCACAAGCAGAATTTCCGCCGCCTGATCGAGCAGCAGGCGCTGGTGGAGGAGACCGGCGAGACCACCCTCGGGCAGGCCGGCCGCCCCGCCAAGCTGTACCGCTTCCGCAGCGGTGTGATGCACGAGCGCGCCATCTCCGGCAGCAAGCTGCCGCTGGTGAATGTGCAGGGCTGAGGCCCGGGGCGGCGTCCGCCGATGGGCGCTGCGCCGGCATGAATCGACGGCCCGGCCCTGCGAATACCCGGCGCCACTCGGTGAACAATGGCCCTACCGCACACGAAATGTCCGGCAGTGCCCGAATGCGCCACCCAGTTGCCCAGTGCGGGGCGGCGAGAAAGGTCAACTCCCTCCATGCCAACGACCAGCCCACCCCATTCCGACGAGGACGCCGCGCGGCGGCTTGACGAGCCCTTGCTGCGCTCGCTGGACATGCTGCTGACCGAAACCAGTGTTTCCCGGGCGGCGGCGAAACTCGGCATCGCGCAATCGGCGCTCAGCCGCCACCTCAAAACGCTGCGTCAGCTGACCGGAGACGAGTTGCTGGTGCGGGTCGGCAACCGCATGGTGCTGACCGAGCGCGCGCAATCGCTGGCCGCGCCGGTCAAGCGGATCCTGGCTGACATGTCGCTCATCACTTCCGAGGCGCTTGCGCTACTGCCGCATGAGTTGCGCCTGAGCTTTCGCATCGCCACCTACGACTTCCTGCCCAAGCGCTTCTTCGCCGAACTGGTCGAACGCATCAACCGCAAGGCGCCGAACTGTGACCTCGTGATCTGCGGATTGGGCTCGCACTTCGCCCATTACCGGCAACTCGCCGACCGCGAGGTTGACGTGGTCATCACCATCTGGCCCGAGCTGCCCGCCCACTTGCGGGCGGCTTCCCTGCTCACCGAACCGATGGTCTGCGTGATGCGCCAGGACCATCCGCTGGCCTCGGGCCACATGACACTGGACGATTTCCAGCGCGCGCGCCATCTGGTCTCGCTCGAGCACGTGCCCGGACAGGGCACGGTCATCGAGGCGCAACTGGCCGAACTCGGCATCCGCATCCAGCCGGCCATGCACACGCAGTTCCTGAGCCTCGCACCCAGCATCCTCGCGCGCACGGACCTGATCTTCTCGACCGGACGGCTGCTCGCGGAGGACTTCACCATCGGCCAACCCCTGGCCATCGTGCCATTTCCCGCCGAAATCAAGCCGCACCGGTTCCGGCTGGTGTGGCACGAGCGCACCCACAAGAACCGGGCACTGCGCTGGCTGCGCAATGAAATCACCGAAGTGGCGCGGGAGCTGGCCCAGCGCCCGAAAGCCATAACAGGCGTGTCATAGCCTGGAGCACAGCATGGCTCTGGGACGCAGCATGCCGCGCCGATACAGTCGGCGCCATGACCCCAACCCACAGCAGCCCCCCGCCCAGCGCCCCTGAACTCGCGCGGCGCCTGCCTCGCCTGCCCAAGGTCGATCTGCACCTCCACCTGGCCGGCGCACTGCGTCCCGCCACCCTGGCCGAATTGGCGACACGCCATGGCCTGGCCTTGCCACGCCCGGTGGAGACACTCTACCAATACCGCGATTTCTACGACTTCATCGATGTGCTGCGCCTGGGCGCGCAGGCGGTGCGCCAGGCGGCCGACTTCGAACGCATCGCCTATGAAGCGATCGAGGATGCGGCCTGCAGCGGTGCGCGCCATGTCGAGATGTCTTTCAACCCGCAGTACTTCATGCCCACCGGCGTGCCCTACCGGGTGCAGCTGGAAGGGCTGGCCGCCGGCGTCCAGGCGGCGCGCCGCGACTTCGATTGCTCGGCACTCCTGATCGCCGCGCTGGACCGCGGCCTGCCCATGGACAGCGCCGAGCAAGCCATCGACGACGTGCTGTCGCTGCGCCACGAACTGGTGGTGGGCATCGGCCTGGACGGCCCCGAGCGCGCTGCCAGCCCGGCGGCCATGGCAGCGCTGTTCCAGCGCGCCGGCCGCGCAGGCCTGCGGCGGACGGCCCACGTCTGCGAGGACAACCAGACGCTGGCGGAAGCGCCGCCTTCGAACGTCGATGACTGCATCGAGCTGATGGGCTGCGACCGGCTCGACCATGGCTACAACCTGCTGGCCAGCCAGGAGGGCCTGCAGCGCGCACGCGAGCGCGGCGTGTATTTCTGCGTCTGCGGCGTGACCAGCGTGAAGCAGCGCCAGCACCACCGCCTGCAAAACATCCGCGCGATGGCGGACGCCGGCCTTCCGCTCACCCTCAACACCGACGATCCGGCGATGTTCCATACGAACCTCAACCACAACTACGCCACCGTGCTGCAGGCCTGCGGCTGGGGCTGGAGCGAGGCCTGCCGGTTCAGCCTCGCCGGCGTCGATGCCTGCTGGCTTGACGACGATGCCAAACACGCGCTGCGCCAGCGCTTCGAGCGCGAGATTGCGGTACTGGATGCCGCGCCCGCCATGGCCGCGCGGCCATGAAACCCGAACAGAACCCACCAGGAGTAGCCTCCATGCCCCCAGCCACCATCATTCCCCGCGCACTGCGCCGCGGTCTTGCACTCATGGCCACCATCGCCGGCCTGGCGATCCTCTCCACGCCAACCGGCGCGCAGGAGCGCCCTGCCGCCGCGCCATGGCCGACGCGGCCCGTCACCCTGATCGTGCCCTATGCCGCAGGCGGCAACGTCGACGTGATGGCACGCTGGATAGCCCCGGAACTGGCCAGGCGGCTCGGTCAGCCCGTGGTGATCGAGAACATCTCGGGTGCCGGCGGCGTCATCGGCACGCAAAAAGCCGTTCGCGCCACTGCGGACGGCCACACGCTGCTGCTGTCGGTCGAAAGCGCCATACTGATCGCGAAGATGGTCACGCCCGCCACGGTTCCATACGATGGACAGCAGGATCTCGCGCCGGTCACGCTGCTGGGATCACAACCCCTGGCGCTGGCTGGCAAACCCGCGCTCTCACACCTCACGGCCGGCGAACTCCATGCCGATCTGCAGGCTCACCCAGGGCAATACAGCTACGCAACCACCGGCGTCGGCACCTCCCTGCACCTGGCTGGCGAACTGCTCAAACAAAGCGGCCAGATCGACATGGTGCACGCCCCCTACCGCATGGGCACGCAGGTGCTCACCGATCTGGCCGGCAACCAGATCGAGCTGGCGGTGCTGCCCCTGTCCATGCTGATCGAGCAGGCCAGGGCCGGCAAGCTGCAGGTCTTCGGCGTGCTCGACGACAAGCCCTCGCCCGCCATGCCCGAAGTCGCCCCGCTCGGCGCGACCGTCCCCGCCTGGCAAGGCGCCAACGCCCGCGTCTGGACAGGCGTGTTTGCCCCACGCGGAACCCCTGCGGAGCGCATCGAAAGGCTCGATGCCGCCTTGCAGGACATCCTCACCCTGGAAGACGTCCGCCAGAACTTCGCGGCCACCGGTGTCGATCCCGAGGGACTCGGCCCCGCCGCCTTCTCGGCCTATCTGGCAGAGCAAGCGAAGACCTACGAAGGCATCATCACGCGCGGCCATATCCGTGCCGAATGAACAAGGCCGTACCGGCATGCCGGTGTGCCGCAGCCCTCGGCAAGCCGGCCCTTGACGAAACCGGTCCCCGTCAGCCGCCGGCAGGGACTGCCAGGGCCTCTTGCTGCCGCACCGGCACCGGCACCGGCACCGGCACCGCTTCGATGATGCCGCCGCCCAGGCACACCTCGCCGTCGTACAGCACCGCCGACTGGCCGGGCGTCACCGCCCATTGCGCCTGGTCGAAATCGAGCGTGAAGTCGCCAGCCTCGCCATCGAAGGCCAAGGCGCAGGCGGCATCGGCCTGGCGATAACGGGTCTTGGCGGCGTAGGTACCCGGCAGCGGGGCGGCGCCGGCGATCCAGCTGGGTTGGCCGGCCCGGAGCCGGTGCGAGAGCAGATCCGGGTGGTCATGGCCCTGCACCACATGCAGCGTGTTGCGCTGGATATCCTTGGCAGCGACGAACCAGGGCTGGTGCTCGCCACCACCGCGCGGTGCGCCCTTGTCCTTGATGCCGCCGATGCCCAGTCCCTGGCGCTGGCCCAGCGTGTAGAACGACAGCCCGACGTGCCTGCCGATCTGGCGCCCCTTCTCGTCCAGGATGGCGCCGGGTTGGTGCGCGATGTAGCGGCTCAGAAACTCGCGGAACGGCCGCTCGCCAATGAAGCAGATGCCGGTCGAATCCTTCTTCCTGGCGTTGGGCAGGCCAATTTCTTCGGCGATGCGGCGTACCTCGCGCTTGTGGATTTCGCCGACCGGAAACAGTGTTTTGCTCAATTGCGCCTGCGACAACCGGTGCAGGAAATAGCTTTGGTCCTTGCCCGGATCGACGCCTTTGAGCAACTGGTGCAAGCCACTTGCGGCGTCGAAACGCGCCCGCGCGTAGTGACCGGTGGCGATGCGCTCGGCGCCCAGCCGCATGGCATGGTCGAGAAAAGCCTTGAACTTGATCTCGGCGTTGCACAGCACGTCGGGGTTGGGCGTGCGGCCGGCCTGGTATTCGCGCAGGAACTCGGCGAACACGCGGTCCTTGTACTCGGCGGCGAAATTGACGTGCTCGATCTCGATGCCGATGACGTCGGCCACGGCAGCGGCATCCAGAAAATCCTGGCGGCTGGAGCAGTACTCGTTGTCGTCGTCATCCTCCCAGTTCTTCATGAAGATGCCCACGACCTCGTGCCCGGCCTGCTTGAGCAGCCAGGCGCTGACGGCGGAATCGACGCCGCCGCTCAATCCCACCACGATGCGATGCTTGTTTGCCATGGCGCCCATTATCCGCCGCCCGGCGCACGCCTGCCGATGCGGGGGCAATGGGGCCCGGTGCACAGCTGAGAACCTGTTTCCGATCGTTCCATGGACCGCGTTGCCCTCCTTGCCCACGGCATTTTCGACCTCCCGCGTGACCGATGGAAAGATCGTCGACAGGTTCTCAGGTGCGCACATGCACCATGCCGGGCAATTGCTCGTGCGTCCACGGCATGGCCTGCAGCCACTGCAGGTACCAGTCGGGCATGGGCCGGTAATGCCGATAAGGCAGCCAGCGCACCTCGGCGATCTGCGGAAACCAGCGCTTGAGCAAAGGCCCCACCGCATGGCCGCCAATACCCCAGTGCATGGGTGGCACGCGGTAATGGCTGGTCTTCCAGAGTCCGCCGGGGCTGTTGGTCAGGCGCACCGCCCAGAGCGGCACGATGTCGAACATCATCTCCACGCCGGGAAAGCGCGCCATGATGGCGCCGAGCAGGCCGCGTACCTGCTCCTCGGTGAAGTACATCAAAAGCCCCTGCGCGCTGACGAACACAGGTTTGTCCGCATCGACCAGCGCCATCCAGCCACCTTCGAGCGCACAGCCGTGCCAGTGGCGCAGCCGGCCCTGCGGCCGGATGAAACGCTCGCGCACCGCCATGGCCTCGGGCACATCGACGCTCAGCCATTGGACCCGGCCGTCGTCCAGCCGCAGGCACTGGGTTTCCAGTCCACAGCCGAGCTCGACCACGGTGCTGCCGGGATGACGTGCCAGCCAGTGGCCCATCACCTCGTCGAACATCAACGCCCGCACGGCGTGCGAGGAGTCGGGTTCGCCGAAATGGCGCCGGTAGTCATAACGGATGCTGCGGTAGATGCGCTCGGCGTGCGGGTCGTGGAACATGGCATCGGCGCGCATCGACTCGCAGGCGCGGTTGTGCAGGGTCCACAACATGGTCTCGGGAATGGCACTGAGCGCTACCTGGGTCTCCTCCTGGGTCATACGGCCTCCGGTTTGCTGGGTCGGTCGTCGGTACGCGTGCCGCAGCGGCACCTTCTCCCCATGATATCGGTGCGCGCCGCCGATGCCCGTGTCGAAATCCCGGTGGCTGCGCTGCGGTATGCGGCAATGAACCGGCCGCACCGGCCGCATCAACCTCGAAGTCAGCGGCTGCGGTCGAGCAACACCACCACCGCGCCGGCACCGCCCTCGCTGGCACGCGCCTGCACGAAGGCCAGCACTTCGCTCTTCTGCACCAGCCAGCGCTGCACCCTGGTCTTGAGCACCGGCACGCGGCCGGGCGAGCCCAGCCCCTTGCCGTGGATGACGCGCACACAGCGCACGCCGCGCTTGTACTGGTGGCGGATGAAGGCACCCAGCGCCTCGCGCGCCTCGTCGAGGCGCAGGCCATGCAGGTCGAGCGAGGCCTGGATGCTCCAGTGCCCCATGCGCAGCCGGCGCGCCACGTCCGGAGGAACGCCCGGCTGGCGGTAACTCAATGCCTCGTCGGTGTCGAGCAGCGAACTGACGTCGAAGTCGTCGCTGATCGATTCGAGCAGCGCGCGCTGCTCGTCGAGCTGCAGTTGCAGCGGCAGAGGCGGCACAGGCTCCGGCGCCAGTGGCACCCGCTCGGGCGCGCGCAGCGGTGTGACAGGGCCCATGCTGGCGCGAATGTGGCTGCGAAACAGGTTGCGCTCGGCCTCGATGGCCTGCTGGCGCTGCCGTTCGGCCTCGCGGCGCTGCGCCTCGGCCTCGCGCTGCAGGCGCAATACCGCCGAGACCTGCTTGAGGTCCGAGAGTGCGTGCACGCGCACGGCGGCGCCCCGCGAAGGCTGGCGTCCACGTCCATGCTCGCTCACAGCAGCCCCCGCTCGGCCAGCGACAGGCTGCCGCCCTGTGTGACGATGATGTGGTCGAGCACGCGCACGTCCAGCAGGGCCATGGCGTCGCGGATGCGCCGCGTGATGTCGAGATCCGCGGCGGAAGGTGCCAGTTCGCCGCTAGGGTGGTTGTGCGCCAGGATCAGCGCGTGCGCATGCAGTTGCAGGGCCCGCAGCGCGATCTCGCGCGGGTAGACGCTGGTCTGCGTGAGCGTGCCGCGAAACAGCTCCTCGAGCACGATCAGGCGCAACTGGCTGTCGAGGAACAGCACGGCAAACACCTCGTGGCGCTTGTGGCCCAGGTGCGCCTGCACATAGTCGCGCACGGCCTTTGGCGACTGCAGCGCGTCCTGCTGCCGCAGCTGCTGCGCCAGCGCGCGCCGGGCCAGTTCCATCACCGCCAGCAGTTCGGCGCGCTTGGCCGGCCCCAGGCCCTTGATGCGCGCCAGATCCCGGCGCTCGCCTGCAACAGGCCGGCCAGCCCCCCGAAGCCACCAGCGGCAGTGCCTGCGGCATCGCCATCATCGCCCGCCTTGGTGGTGCCGGGCATTTGCAAAAGGTCATCGGCCAGCGCCAGCACGCCGCGGCCGGCAATGCCGGTGCGCAGCAGGATGGCCAGCAGCTCGGTGTCCGAGAGCGCGGCGGCACCACGCGCGAGCAGTTTCTCGCGCGGGCGGGCATCGGCGGGCAGGTCCTTGAAAGACATGGCATTGCTGGGGGCTAGAGACAGGCAGCAGGGCTGGCGGCAGGGTCAAACGTACAATGCAGGCCCAAGTGTATTCAAGACGGCAAGACCACACCATGTCGGCACAAACCACCCCACCCGCACGCACTGTCGAGGACGGCGCCTTCCTGACGCTGCATTACCGCCTGGCCGGCCCCGAGGGCGACATCATCAACACCTTCGACGGCCTGCCTTCGACGCTGACGCTGGGCGCGGGCGAACTCTCGCCGGCCATGGAGCGCCGCCTGGTGGGCATGCGCGAAGGCGAGCGCGCCACCTGGGAGATTCCCTCGGGCGAAGCCTTTGGCGACAAGAACCCCGAGATGCGCCAGTGGGTGGCGCGCCGCCTGCTCGACGAGCTGGGCGATCCGCAGGAGGCTTACACACTGGGCGACGTGGTGCAGTTCCCGACGCCCGATGGCGCCAGCAGTTACGCCGGCACGGTGCTGCAGGTGCGCGAGGACGGCGCGGTGCTGTTCGACTTCAACCACCCTCTGGCGGGGCACCCGGTGACCTTCGAGGTGCAGCTGATCGGGGTGCTGTGAGATGACCGCCCGCGACATCGTGCTGGCCGAGCCGCGCGGCTTCTGCGCCGGCGTGGACCGCGCCATCGAGATCGTCGAACGCGCGCTGGAGAAATTCGGCGCGCCGATCTACGTGCGCCACGAAATCGTGCACAACACCCACGTCGTCGGCGAGCTCAAGGCCAAGGGCGCCATTTTCATCGAGGAGCTCGCCGACGTGCCGCCCGGCGCCACGCTGGTCTTCAGCGCGCATGGCGTCAGCAAGGCCGTGCAGAACGAGGCGAAGGCGCGCGGCTTCCGGATTTTCGACGCCACCTGCCCGCTGGTGACCAAGGTGCACGTGGAAGTGGCCAAGCTCGCCCGCGAAGGCTATGAATTCATCATGATCGGCCACAAGGGCCACCCCGAGGTCGAGGGCACGATGGGCCAGCTCAGCGAAGGCATCCACCTCGTCGAGGACGTCGCCGACGTCGCGCGCGTGCAACCGGCGCAGACCGAGCGGCTGGCGGTGGTCACGCAGACCACGCTGTCGGTCGACGATGCCGCCGCCATCACCGCCGCGGTGCGTGAGCGCTTCCCGGGCATCCGCCAGCCCAAGCAGCAGGACATCTGCTACGCCACGCAGAACCGGCAAGACGCCGTCAAGCAGCTCAGTGGGCAGGTGGATGTGGTGATCGTCGTCGGCAGCCCGACCAGCTCCAACAGCAACCGCCTGCGCGACCTGGCCGTCAAGCTCGGCACGCCCGCCTATATGGTCGATGATGCCAGCGAGCTGCAGCCGGCCTGGTTCGAAGGCCGCCAGAGCGTGGGCCTGACGGCCGGCGCCTCGGCCCCCGAGGTGCTGGTGCAGCAGGTCATCGAGCGGCTGCGCCTGCTCGGCGCCGTCGCGGTGCGCAAGATGGACGGCATCGAGGAGACCATCAAGTTCCCGCTGCCCAAGGGCCTCAAGCTCGGCGACGCGGCGGCCGTCTCCACACCTGCCTCCACCACGCCCGCCTCGGCCTGAGCGCCGCGCCATCGGCGACAATAGGCCTTTTGCCCCGTCCGGCCCCCGCTACCGGCACCTTCCCCATCCACCGCCATGCTCGACATCCTGCTGCTCCGCAAAGAACTGGACGGCGTCATCGCCCGCCTGCAAACCCGCAAGAACCCGCAACCCTTTCTGAACATGGAGGCCTTCACCGCGCTGGAGGCCGAGCGCAAGACCCTGCAGTCGCGCACCGAGGAACTGCAGGCGCGGCGCAATGTCCTCTCCAAGCAGATCGGCCAGCTCAAGGCAAAGGGCGAAGCCGCGGCCGCCGATGCCGCCATGGCCGAGGTGGCCGGCATCAAGGGCGCGCTGGAGAGCTCTGCCGCGCGGCTCGAGCAGATCCAGGCCGAACTGCAGACCCTGCTGCTGGCCGTGCCCAACCTGCCGCACGCCTCGGTGCCGGTTGGCAAGGATGAGCAGGACAACGTCGAGGTGCGCCGCTGGAGCCCCGAGGGCCATGGACCGCGCACCTTCGACTTCCCGATCAGGGACCACGTCGACGTCGGCGAGCCGCTGGGGCTGGACTTCGCGCTCGGCGCCAAGCTGACGGGCGCGCGCTTCACGGTGATGAAGGGCCAGGTGGCACGCCTGCACCGCGCGCTCGCGCAGTTCATGCTGGACGTGCAAACGCAGGAGCATGGCTACCAGGAAGCCTATGTGCCCTACATCGTCAACGCCGATTCGCTGCGCGGCACCGGCCAGTTGCCCAAGTTCGAGGCCGACCTCTTCGCCGCTCAAAAGGGCGGCCAGGACGCCGAGCCCGAGCCGGACGAAACCGCGCTCTACCTGATTCCCACCGCCGAGGTGCCGCTGACCAACTTCGTGCGCGAGAGCGTCGTCGCCGAGTCCGATCTGCCCATCGCGCTGACCGCGCACACGCCGTGCTTCCGCTCCGAGGCCGGCAGCTATGGCCGCGACACGCGCGGGCTGATCCGCCAGCACCAGTTCGACAAGGTCGAGATGGTGCAGATCGCCCACCCCGACAAAAGCTACGAGGTACTCGAACAGATGGTCGGTCATGCCGAGGCCATCCTGCAAAAGCTCGAGCTGCCCTACCGCGTGGTGTCGCTGTGCACCGGCGACATGGGCTTTGGCGCCACCAAGACCTATGACCTGGAAGTGTGGCTGCCCGCGCAGGACACCTTCCGCGAAATCAGCTCGGTGAGCAATTGCGAGGCCTTCCAGGCCCGCCGCATGCAGGCGCGCTTCAAGAACGCCGCCGGCAAGAACGAGTTCGTGCACACGCTCAACGGCTCTGGCCTGGCCGTGGGCCGCACGCTGGTGGCGATCCTGGAGAACCACCAGAATGCCGACGGCAGCGTGACGATTCCCGCCGCGCTGCGCCCCTACCTGGGCGGTCTCGAGAAGATCGCCTGAGCGGAGCCGGCCGCCGCACCGTTCACCGAAGGCCGCCGCTGGCCTACAATGCCGGCGGAACACACAGCAGACACGGGGTGTCCCGCGCAAGGCCCGCCCATCGGACGGGCAGGCGGCGGGGCTGAGATCACACCCGTTGAACCTGATCCAGCTCAGACTGGCGAAGGGATTGTCGAGCGCACGTTGAAGCAGCCCCGCCGCCCGGGCGGCCGCTCCCCCATCAACCTGCGCGGGTCTTTTCGCCTTGCCTCGTCACCCAAGCGCCAAGGAGAAAGACCATGAGCCACACCACTGCCACCCCTTCCCGACCTGCAGCGCGGGCCTTGCCACTGGCCGAGCAGACCGTGCTCGTCACCGGCGGCGCGCGCGGCCTTGGCGCGCACATCTCGCGCGCCTTCCTGCGCGAGGGCGCCAAGGTCGTCATCAACTACCTGGAAAGCAGCGAGGCTGCCGCCGCGCTCGCCGCCGAGCATCCCGGGCGCGCGCTGGCCCTGCAGGCCGATGTGCGCGACGCGCAGGCCGTGCAGGATCTGCTGCGCGAGGCCGAACGCCACTTCGGCGGCCCCGTCACCACGGTAATCAACAACGCGCTGCCCAACTTCAGTTTCAACGGCGACGCCCGCCCGCATGCCGATGCGCTGCGCTGGCAGAGCATGAGCCAGCAATTCGAAGGCAGCGTGCGCGCCGCCCTCAACACCCTGCAGGCGGCGCTGCCGGGCATGCGCCAGCTCGGCTTCGGGCGCATCGTCCACATCGGCACCAACCTCGTGCAGAACCCGGTCGTGCCCTACCACGACTACACCGCCGCCAAGGCCGCGCTGCTGGCCCTGACGCGCACGCTCTCGCAGGACCTGGGGCCCGACGGCATCACCGTCAACATGCTCTCAGGCGGCCTGCTGCGCACCACCGATGCCTCGGCGGCCACGCCCGAGGCGGTGTTCGACTTCATCGCCGCCAACACACCGCTGCGCCACGTCACCACGCCGGATGAGTTCGCCGACGCGGTGCTGTTCTTCGCGTCGCCCTGGGCCCGCGCCATCACCGGCCAGAATCTGGTAGTCGATGGCGGCCTGGTGAAGAACTGAGGCGGGCAGGGAGCAGAGAGAACCGGACCGCCATGCTGCACCTGAACCTCTTCATCCTTGGCTGCGGCCACCACCGCGCCGCCTGGCGCCACCCGGCCTCGCCGGCCGAGCGCCTGGCCGACATCGCCTACTACGAGGAGCTGGCCCGCATCGCCGAGCGCGGCAAGTTCGACGCCGTGTTCTTCGCCGACGGCCACAGCGCCTACGACGTGAGCGACTGCCCGTTCTGGGTGCTCGAGCCGCTGACGGCGCTCGCCGCCATGGCGCGCGCCACCGAGCGCATCGGCTTGGTCAGCACGATCTCCAGCACTTTCTACACGCCGTTCCATGCGGCCCGGCTGCTGGCCTCGCTGGACCACATCTCGGGCGGCCGCGCCGGCTGGAACGTGGTCACCTCGATGTACGACGCCGAGGCGCGCAACCACGGCTACGCCTCCATGCCCGACCACGACTGGCGCTACCGCCGCGCCGATGAGTTCGCGCAGGCCGTGCTGGGCCTGTGGAACAGCTGGGATGCCGACGCGCTGCGCATCGACCGCGCCGGCGACTTCGCCGATGCCGCCAGAGTGCGGCCTCTGCGGCACCAGGGCGAGCACTTCCTGGTAGACGGCCCGCTCAACAGCCTGCCGCTGCCGCAGCGCCACCCGGTGATGTTCCAGGCCGGCGCCTCCGAGCAGGGCCGCGCGCTGGCCGCGCGCCATGCCGAGGCGATCTACGCCGTGGCCTACGACCTGCCGGCCGCGCAGGCGTATTGCCGCGACGTCAGGGCGCGCGTGCGGGCCGCCGGCCGCCAGGCGGCGGTGCCCATCATGCCCGGGCTGGTGACCTACGTGGCCTCCACCGATGCCGAGGCGCGCGCCAAACAGCGCTCGCTCGATGAACTTCTGCCCACCGAAACCTCGCTGCAGCAGCTCGGCATGTTCACCGGCCAGGACTGCAGCGGCTGGGCGCTGGACGCGCCGGTGCCGGCGCTGCCGCCCATCGGGCAATACCACGGTCCGCAGGGACGCTACGCGACGATCCTGCGCATCATCGAGGTGGAGCAACCCACCGTGCGGCAACTGCTCGGCCGCCTGGCCGCTGGCGGCGGCCATTGCACCATGGTCGGTACGCCCGAGCAGATTGCCGACGAAATGGAGCGCTGGTGGCGCGAGGGCGGTGCCGATGGCTTCAACCTGATGCCGCCGGCGCTGCCGGGCAGCATCGAGGATTTCGTCGAGCAGGTGGTGCCGGTGCTGCAGCGGCGCGGGCTGTTCCGCACCGAATACACCGGGCGCACGCTGCGCGAGCATCTGGGGCTGGCCCGGCCGGCCTAGGAACCTTTTCGGTGTTGCACCTGCTCAGCAACGCTTGCCGATGGCGCATGCTGCCGTCCTCGCTCCCCAAGTGGCGCACGGCGCATGCGTACTTCCAGATATGGAGTGAACCGGATGAGGAAACCCAGGTGTTGGATGGTCGAACGCAGCTTTGCCTGGCTGGAGAAGATCCGCAGGCCGTGGAAGAACTGCGAGAGGCTGCTCGATAGCAGCTTGCCATTCGTCCATTTGGCGTTTCTGGCTCTGCTACTCGAGAGATCGCAAGCACGTTCCAGGAACGCGTCGAGGATGGTCCCGGACGCCGCGTGCGCTTGAACCGGCCCCCGGCCCCGCGCCGGGCCCAATGCAAAAGGCCTGGTCCGTGAGAACCAGGCCTTTGCTCCCTGCCGACGCGGCAGGCAGCTGTCGGGCGGGGTTGGTCCCGTCCGGTTACTGTGCAGTGCCCGGCAGCGTGTAGGCCACCACGTAATCGCCCCGGTCAGGCGATTGGCGCGCACCGCCAGCGGCGATCACCACGTACTGCTTGCCGCTCTTGGGCGAGACATACGTCATCGGCGAGGCCTGGCCTCCCACCGGCAGGCGGCCCTTCCACAGTTCCTTGCCGCTCTCGATGTCGAGCGCGCGCAGGTAATAGTCCTGCGTGCCGGCATAGAACACCAGGCCGCTGGCGGTGGCGACGCCGCCGCCGAGCGTCGGCATGCCGACCGGCAGGGGCAGGTGGAAGTTCAGGCCGTGCAGGCGCACGTCCTCGAGCGTACCGGCCGGGCGCTGCCAGACCAGCTGGCGCGACTGCAGATCGACCGCGGCGAACACGCCCCATGGAGGTGCGTTGCAGGGAATGCCCAGCGGCGAGTTGAAGGCGGCATGGTCGATCACGAAGGGCGTGCCATGCATCGGGTAGGTGCTGCCGACGCCATGGCCAGCCACCAGCTTGCTCTCGTCGATTTCCGAATGCGGGATCAGCGTGACCACCTGCGGGATGCGGATGTCGTTGAGGAACAGGTAGCCGCGGTCCTCGTCGACGGCGGCGCTGCCCCAGTTGAAACCACCGTAGTAGCCCGGATAGATCAGCGTCGGCTTCAGCGAGGGCGCGGTGAACTCGCCCTGGTAGTTGAGCTTGCGGAATGCGATGCGGCAGGCCAGCTGGTCGAAGAAGGTCGCGCCCCACATGTCGCGCTCGGTCAGCGGTTCGGTGCCCAGCGCCGGCATGCCGGTCGAGTAGGGCTGCGTCTTGGCGACCCAGTCGCCCTCTGCGACGTCCTGCGGCACCGGCTTCTCGACGACCTCGGCCAGCGGCTTGCCGTCGCGGCGGTCGAGCAGGAAGATCTGGCCCCGCTTGGTCAGTTGCACCAGGGCCGGCAGCGTGCCGCCCTTGCCATCGGGGATGTCGTAGAGCGCCGGCTGCGACGCCACGTCATAGTCCCAGATGTCGTGGTGCACGGTCTGGAAAGTCCAGCGCTCGCGCCCGGTGGCGATGTCCAGCGCCACCACCGCCGACGAATGCTTCTCGGTGGTTTCGGGACGGTTGCCGCCCCAGAAGTCGGGCTGCTGGTTGCCGGTGGGCAGGTAGATCAGGCCGAGCTCCTCATCGAAGGCCGGCGTCGACCACACGTTTGGCGTGGCGCGCGAATACTGGCCGCCTTCGGGCGGCAGCTTGGTGATCTCGGGCTGGCCCATGTCCCAGGCCCAGATCAGCTCGCCGGTGTCGGCGCTGTAGGCGCGGATCACGCCCGAAGGCTCGTCCACCGAGCGGCCGTCGAAGGTCCAGCCGCCCAGGATGATCATGTTGCGCACCACGGTCGGCGCCGAAGTCAGGTAGTACCAGAGCACGCCGTCGTAATCGACCTTGCCCAAGCCCGTGGTCAGGTCCACCGCACCGCCCTTGCCGAAGGCCTCGCACAGCTTGCCGGTGTCGGCATCGATCTGCAGCAGGCGCGCATCGATGGTGGTCATGACGATGCGGCGCGCGCAAGCCTGCGCGGCGGGGCTGCCGGCGGCTTCGGCCGGCGCCACCGTGGCATCCGCCTCGTCGGTCGCGGCAACCGCTTGGCGCGCGGCGTCCTCGGCAAATGCAAAGGGCTGGCTCACCGCCGCTGGCTCGTAGTAGCCCACACCGCGGCAGCGGTTCCAGGTCTTGCGATCGGTCACTTGCGGGTCGAACTTCCAGCGCTCGGCACCGCTATCGGCATCCAGCGCCACCAGCTTGTTCAGCGGTGTGCAGACATAAACGGTATCGCCAATCTGGCTGGGCGTGTTCTGGAACTCCGAAGCACCCTCGGCAATCTCGCCGGTGCGGTAAGTCCAGGCCACCTGTAGCGCGTCAACGTTTTCCTTGTTGATCTGCTCGGTTGGCACGAAGCGCGTGCCGGCGGCGTTGTAGCCATAGTGCGTCCAGTCCGCCAGCGGGCGTGCCGCGGCGTCCTGCACCTTCTGCGGTGCCGCCTTGGCCTCGATGACGCCATGCTCGGAGAGCATGCCGCCAAAGCCGGCGGCGATGCCCACGGCCAGCACGGCGGCCAGCCCGTAGGCACCGGCGACCGAGCGGCTCTGGCTCAGGCGCGGCTGCACCAGCGCGGCAACAAAGCCCAGCGCCAGGAACGGCGCCAGGCGCGGCACCAGCGGCCAGAAGCTGGCGCCCACTTCCCAGTAGGCCCAGGCCAGCGTGCCCAAAGCCGTCAGCGCAAACACCCACACCGCGGCGGGACGGCGCTGCAGGTACAGCACGCCGGCCACCAGCAGCGCCAGGCCCGCCAGCAGGTAATACCAGGAACCGCCCAGCACCAGCAGCCAGGCGCCGCCACCCGTCAATACCAGGCCGATCACGGCCAGCGCAATGCCAAACAGCGTGACCGGCCAGCGGGCCCGCACGGCCTTGTCTTCAGTTGTACTCATGTGTGAAATCCAGTTTTTGGTGGAAGGTAGGGAATGGCGTCCGAAATCTGGCTGGCACCGCATGCGACTCTGTCGCGCGGCAACCGGACGCGCCGTCCCCCACGGCATGCGTCCAGGCCGGGCAGAGCGAGCACTGCACCGACCCTGGCTTTCCCCGCCCGGCATGGCATGCGCGCGGCGGGGGTTTGCATCGGATACGCCTTGTCCTTGACATGGATCAAGAAACCCGGACGCAAGTGTACTCCCGCGCATCAGGGGAAACCATGATGCGGGGCCCGCGCATGCAGTTCCCGCCCACGCAGCGCGCGCCTGTTGCCGTGGCGCCACCCATCGGCATCGCCGCGCCCGCAGGCAGGCTTGCCGGATAATGGCGGCCGACTCCCACCGGCTCCGCCCCACATCCATCCCCACATGACCCTGCACGCCCACCACCTGGAGCTGCTGGCGCCCGCGCGCACGGCCGACATCGGCATCGAAGCCATCAACCACGGCGCCGACGCCGTCTACATCGGCGGCCCGGCCTTTGGCGCGCGCGCCACCGCCGGCAATGCCATCGCGGACATCGAGCGGCTCGTCAAACACGCGCACCGCTACCACGCCCGCATCTTCATCACGCTCAACACCATCCTGCGCGACGATGAACTGGAAGGCGCGCGCCGCATGGCCTGGCAGGTCTACGAGGCCGGTGCCGATGCGCTGATCGTGCAGGACATGGGCCTGCTGCAGCTCGACCTGCCGCCCATCCAGCTGCATGCCAGCACGCAGACCGACATCCGCACGCCCGAGAAGGCGCGCTTTCTGCAGGACGCAGGCTTCTCGCAGATCGTGCCGGCGCGCGAGCTGACGCTGGCGCAGATCACCGCCATCCGCGCCGCCATCGACCCGCAGCGCACCACCATTGAATTCTTCGTGCACGGTGCCCTGTGCGTGGCCTACAGCGGCCAGTGCTTCATCAGCCACGCCCACACCGGCCGCAGCGCCAACCGCGGCGACTGCTCGCAGGCCTGCCGCCTGCCCTACCAGGTGCAGGACGACCAGGGCCGCTTCATCGCCTACGACAAGCACGTGCTCTCGATGAAGGACAACAACCAGTCCGCCAACCTGGGCGCGCTGGTCGACGCCGGCGTGCGCAGCTTCAAGATCGAAGGGCGCTACAAGGACATGGGCTATGTGAAGAACATCACCGCCCACTACCGGCAACTGCTCGACCGGGTCATCGAGGAACGCGAGTCCAGCGACAGCCCGCTGGCCCGCGCCTCCAGCGGCAGCACGCGCCACTTCTTCACGCCGGACCCGAACCAGAACTTCAACCGCGAGTTCACCGATTACTTCGTCAACGGCCGCCAGCAGGACATCGGCGCCTTCGACACACCCAAGAACCCCGGCCAGGCCATCGGCTGGGTCACCCAGGTGCCCAAGGCCGCGCTGCAGGCCAGGCCCGGCGCCCGCCCCCAGGCCGCCGACAACTGGCTGGAGCTGCAACTGAGCGACCCCGGCATGCAGCTGCACAACGGCGACGGCCTGTGCTATTACGACCTGCAGAAGGAACTGGTGGGCCTGGCCATCAACCGCGCCGAGCCCGCCCCCGGCGGCCAGCCGGGGCTGTGGCGCATCTGGCCCAAGGACGCCATCGCCGGCCTCAAGGACCTGCGCAGGAACACCGAGATCAACCGCAACCGCGACATGGACTGGCAGCGCACCATGGAGCGCCCATCCAGTGAGCGCCGCATCGGCCTCTGGGCCGAACTGAGCGAGCCGCGCCCCGGCGAACTGCTGCTGCAACTGACCGACGAGGACGGCCACAGCGGCAGCGCCACCACGACGCACACCCAGCAGCTTGCCAAGGAACCCGCGCAGGCCGAGGCCGCACTGGCCCGGCAATTGGATCGCTTTGGCGGCAGCATCTTCCATGCCCATGCGGTGCAGGTGCGCATCCGGCACCCCTGGTTCGTGCCCGCTGCCCAGCTCAATGCGCTGCGCCGCGAAGCGCTGGACAGCCTCGAAGCCGCCCGCGCCGCCGCCTGCCAGCGCCCGCCACGCGCCCGGCCGGTGGAGCCGCCCGCCCCCTTCCCCGAAGACACGCTCAGCTACCTGGCCAACGTGCTCAACCACCAGGCACACGACTTCTACGTCAAGCACGGCGTCAAGGTGATCGACGCCGCCTACGAGGCCGACGAGGAACTGGGCGAAGTCAGCCTGATGATCACCAAACACTGCGTGCGCTTCTCGATGAGCCTGTGCCCCAAGCAGGCCAAGGGCGTGATCGGCGTCAAGGGCACCATCAAGGCCGAGCCGCTGCACCTCATCAACGGCAAGGAAAAACTCACGCTGCGCTTTGACTGCAAGCCCTGCGAAATGCACGTGGTCGGCAAGATCAAGCCCGGCGTGCTGGCCCAGCAGCGCCGCGCCGTCGAGGCCTCGCTCGCCGAGGGCGTGCCAATGCGGTTCTACCGCACGCGGCCGGCATCGCCCCGGTAGGCGCGAAGCGCTCCCCTGCAAACGAACAAACGAACAAACGAACAAACGAGGGCAAGATCTACAAGGCATCCAATGGACTGAGAATGCCGCGCCCACCCCTGTTGAGCACATGCGTGTAGATCATGGTGGTTTTCACATCCGCATGGCCCAGCAATTCCTGCACCGTGCGAATGTCGTAGCCCGATTGCAGCAAATGCGTCGCAAACGAATGCCGCAGCACATGCCGCGTGCAAGGCTTGTCGATACCCGCCCGTTTGGCTGCCAAAGCCACCGCTTTCTGCACCGACTGCTCGTAAACATGGTGTCTGCGCCGCTTGCCTGTGCGCGGATCATCCGACAGCACGGGGCTGGGAAACACATACTGCCAACCCCATGCGCGCGGTGCCGTCGGATACTTCACCGCCAACGCATCCGGCAAATACACCTCACCCAAACCTGCCCCAAGATCCCTGTCATGCAGCACCCGCGCCTTCTCCAACTGCGCATGCAATGGTGCCAACAGGTTTTCCGGCAACACCGTCACACGGTCCTTGTTGCCCTTGCCTTGCCGGACAATGATTTCCCGGCGCGAGAACTCCACATCCTTGACACGCAACCGCAGACACTCCAGCAAACGCATCCCCGTGCCATAAAGCAACGAAGCAGCCAACCACATCGTGCCATCCATCTGCAGCAGCAGATCGCGCACCTCGCGCTGTGTCAGAACCACCGGCAAACGCCGCGACGCCTTGGCCGCCACCACCTCCGTCAACCAAGGCAAGTCCTTGTGCAAAACCTGCTTGTACAAGAACAACAACGCAGACTTGGCCTGATTTTGCGTGGACGCAGAAACTTTCCGCTGAACCGACAGATGGGTTAGAACCTGTTCACAATCTTTTCGTGGGCCACGTTGCCCCGGCAGGCGATGCGATGCAAGGCGCAAACCGCAGTCGGGCCGGTGGCCCGACGAGGATTTGTAACACCGCAGCGCGCGCCTGCCGGGACAACCCGAAGGGCAGGAGGTCAAAAACGCACCGGGCGGCGTTGCCCGCCTTGCCCAGACGGCCGGTCTGGGCTGCGACGGGCGTCTTGCCCACTGCATTTTTGACCTCCCGCGTGACCCACGAAAAGATTGTGAACAGGTTCTTAAAACGCCGCGACCTCATCCGCGCCCATCTCCACAGGGTGTCGCTTGCCATGGAACAGGATGAAACGCCGAACCCAGTCCACATAGGCATCTTCAGTGCGAATGGAGTAGTGACGCACCCGGATAGCCGCCCGCACCTGATCAAGCAGCTTGACGGGCCTTGTCCCCGCTTGCGACAATGGCGCCAACGAAACATTTTGTGACCTATCCATCCGCAGAATTTTAGGCGGCCTAAATCATCAAAGGCAAGCATTGGCAAAGGGAAGATAGGTCGGATCGGATTGGATAGGCCGCCTGACTGTGCTTGAGCTGGGCGGCCTAAATATAGTTAGGCCCCAGGAACAATTACCCGTGACATTCAACCTCTCAGACATCGCTAATGTTGCAACAGCGATAGCGGTGATTTTTGCCGCTTGGCAAATATGGCTATCTAAAAAGCAAGCCACTACAACGTTCGAGGACTCACTGACAAAAGAGTATCGAGAGCTAGCTGCACGCCTGCCTACCAAAGCACTTCTCGGGGAACAACTTACAGACAAAGAGCACACAGATAGCTTTGACGAGATGTATCACTACTTTGATCTATGCAACCAGCAAGCCTTTCTGTCACACACGGGCCGTATCTCCAAAGAAACCTGGAAATTCTGGCAAGATGGCATTACTTCCAATATCAGGCGTCCCGCCTTTGAACGTGCATGGTCTGAGATAGCGGCGCGTTCAAACGGAGATTTTGCTGAGCTGCGCGCCATTGTTAAACCAAAGCCTCAGGTACAGTCAAATGCGCCTGGGGCCTAACAATTCATTCAAGCCGACGCCGCTTCGCGGCGCGGCTTAATTCAGGCGTTATGTTCTATCCGGAGTTGAAGCGTGAGAGGTAATGTCATCTCCTACATCGAGATGTGCCAGAAAGAAGGCACGAGCCTACAAAGGGGCATGAATTTCCGTTTAAAGGGACATCACTCGGTCATCCTCATGTCAGTTCGTCCCAATTCTCCTTATCGTGATGAGGTGCAGGACGACGGGGCCGTGCTCATTTACGAAGGGCATGATGAGCCAAAACGCAAGGGCATTACTGACCCGAAATCTCTTGACCAACCAGAACGGCAACCTGGGGGCACTCTGACCGAGAACGGCAAATTCCATCAGGCTGCACAACAGTTCAAGGCTGGTAAAAAGGGGCCTGACATTGTTCAGGTCTACGAAAAGATCAAGGCCGGCATTTGGATTGACAATGGATTCTTTCATCTTGTAGATTCTTGGATTGAGAACGACGGTGCGAGAAACGTATTCAAATTTAAGCTCGTGGCCGTGGAAAGCGTGTCTGACGAATTTGCCGCGGAAGAAAACGCCAGTCGTCTTGTTGAACGTAGTCGTATTATTCCAACTAGCGTAAAACTTGAGGTGTGGGCACGCGATGGCGGCAAGTGCGTGTCATGTGGCGCAACCGACGAACTGCACTTCGATCATATTCTTCCCTTTTCAAAGGGCGGCACATCACTGAAAGCCAAGAATGTCCAGTTACTCTGTGCTCGCCACAATCTAAGCAAGAGCGCGAAGATTCAATGAACAACGAACATAACAAGTCGTTCCAGCGGACCGTCAAAAAGCTGCGCTTTTTGCCGCCCGCTGAACTCCAGCATTAGAGGGCCTATGAGAGATATCCAGATTGAACTAAACAACAACATAGTTTCTGCTCTTTGCGAAGCAGAAGCCGCAGGTGATATCGTCATTTGCACTACGGCCCCTCAGCAAACCGCCAGTCTGATATCGGAGAAGATTAGAGCTGTTTTTACAGGCGAAATTTTTTCCCCGGAAGAGCTACTCGCACTTAGCGGCCTCATCTCACAAGCGGTATCAGATAAGAGATTTTACGATTGGGAGATGCCCACATTGATTGGGTACACTGCTGATTAAATGGCAGAACTTGGACAACGCATCCGTCAATTGTCGGCCCTCTAACAACTCACTCAAGCCGACGCCACTTCGTGGCGCGGCTTAACTCAGGCGTTAGGCCTCACAAGCGGAACCTTCCTGTGATTCCACCACCACTCATCGACTGGGCAGTCTGGTCAAATCTTGACCGCTATCGAGACACTGAGTTGATCTTGCTGAAAGGTCACCTGCTGCTGGAGTTCATGCTGTCAGAGGGCCTAAGCACACGTCTTTCACTCACTGATCAGCAGATCAGAAAGCTGTCATTCCGTGAGAAGCTCAAGGCACTTGCAACCGCGACTGAAACGGACAAAGGTCTAACAGAAGCACTTGAGTTCTTGGAGCAGTTGAATAGGCTGCGCAACAGGCTTGCCCATGAACCGTTCCCAAAGCTCGAAACTGACTTGGCAACATGGTCGGATCAAGTTCTGCATGTATTCCTAAAAAGCAAGCATCAGAGATACACGCCCAGAACCAAGATCACACAAGCGATCTCAGCCCTAGCAAGGAGTGTTTATGAGTCTGCATCCAGTGAGGCCTAACAATTTATTCAATCCGACGCCGCTTCGCGGCGCGGCTTAACTCAGGCGTTAGGCCAAATGGGAGAGATGATGGAGACCGTTGAGAAAGAAAGCCAGAACACTGGCAGTCTGAAAGTTCTAATTATTGATTTGGAAAACTGCCCAAATCAGCTACACCAGTTGCCCAGCGACCTTGCAAACTATTCGCGGGTGGTGATTTGTTACGCTCAAAGCATATCAAAAGTTCCACTCAATTGGCTAATTCCTCTATCAACGGCAATAGCTGCAAATAAACTAAAAATCCAAAAAATGGAGCGCGGTGGTAAGAACTCGGCCGACTTCGGAATCTTGTTTCTGTGCGGGGCGCTCATGCATGAGCTTCCCCAAGAGACCCATTTTGCAATCGTTTCAAATGACTCAGATTTGGATCATGCGGTACACCTATTAAAGAGTCATGGCCGTTCATCCGAGCGCATCGGAAACGTCACAACAGAGACAATCACAGTTAAGCCAGCACTAAGTGATTCTTCAACCCCCTTAGCAATCTACTGCGCGCACCTCATTACCTACAGTAAAAATAGACCCGCCAAGGCGGACACCCTTCGCAACAGCATCAAGAACAAGTTTAAGCACAACCCTGCGGAATCTGACAAAGTTTATAATTTACTCCTGTCAAACGGCGCAGTAAAAGTCTCAGACAACAAAGTCACATACAGCGACAAAAAGATAGGTGAGCTTGCAAAGCACTAAGTGGCCAAGTTGCTCGCGTATTTGGCCTAACAATTCATTCAAGCCGACGCCGCTTCGCGGCGCGGCTCAACTCAACTGTTAGCCATATAGACAATTTGACTTTTTCAACCGTAGAAGGAGTAATCAAATGAGTAAAAGTGGAAATAGTAGCGGCGGGCGTAGTGGCGGTTCTCAAGGCGGCGGCTCTAAAGGTGGTAGTTCTGGCGGCGGCGGTCGCGGCCAGGGTAGCGGTGGCGGCTGGCCCAGTGGCACCGGCAACCCTTCAGGTGGCGGACGCAGCAATGCACCTGCTGGCGGTGGTGGTAAGAAATAAGCGCTGGGTCTAACCCTGCGCTCAAGCGGACTGGCTTTCAGCCAGCCGCTTACCTCAAACGTTAGGCGTCCATGGAAAAATTATCGGAACCGCTAGCCGAAAGAACACGCCAAGAGTGGCGCGATTTCGGTTTCTACTATATCTCTGATGCCGAGGCCTTAGAGTGGCATTTGCATGGGAGCAAATCCGGACTTCTCGGGCTCGCTGAGGCACTCGATAGCTATGCTGGCAACTCAAGCAATGCAGTTCCATCCGAGCACGAACACCTAGGGCCACATTGGTATTTCACACTGACCACTTGGCCAGAGTCTCGCCTAGATGGTCGCGGCATATGGGGGCAGCCCCGAGACTTTGAGCGATTAGCCAGCTTGCTCCGAGAGATCCTAGATGTTGCAACTACCGGACACACCTATATCATCCGCGATCAATACGTACCTTCTGCGGAGTACGCCCTTGTCTTGCATATTCAGCAAGACTCATTTGATCCGGCCAGCATGGATCCACAACTGGCTGGCTAACAATTCATTCAAGCCGACGCCGCTTCGCGGCGCAGCTTAACTCAGGCGCTAGGCATCAGTGGAACGTTCTCCTTACTTCATACCTTACCAACGAGACCTCTCTCCGGATGAGAGGGCCATACTGCTCTGCTTGCTTAAGAAAGCGGCTCCGGAGCGCTTGCCTCAAACTGAGTCACTCAAAGTCATTGGCAAGTGTGGCTGTGGTGGCTGTCCTACAGTCCTCTTTGGTGAATCATTTGAGGCCACCCCTGTTACTAAAGATCACTACGTTCTCGCGGATTACGCAGGAAAGAACTCTGCTGGTGGGCTAATGGGCGTTTTGGTGTGGGGAAATGACAGCGGCATCACTGAGTTGGAGTGCTATAGCATCGATGGCTCGGAGCCAGTAACGTGGCCGGAACCGCAGGCATTGCGCCCATTGGCCTGATGCCTAATAATTCATTCAAGCCGACGCCGCTTCGCGGCGCGGCTTAACTCAGGCGTTAAAGCACATTCATGAAGCTCACCGTCATCGGCGCGTATCTTCCGCGCCTCACCCCTAAAAGACTTGCCCTCTGGATCGAGGAAGACGTGCACGCTTTTGCAACAGGCATTCGGGAGATGAAGTTGCAGGGGCTGGCGCAGTCTTGGTCGGAAGAGGAAATTGAATCACGAGCTGCTGAATTACCCGAGGAGCTCGAAGAGGCGTTGAGCGCTGCAGCTCTGTTTGAGGTATTGGTCGAAGATCACGTTGGCGACTTCGATCCATTTGCCATTTTTGAAAAGCATACAAGCTCAGTCGCGTGGGAGCCGGCGTACCTGTCCTTGGATGGAACTCATTCGATCGCTGAAAGCAATGGCGATCCTCCGGACGTCGCGAGCTTCCGCGTCGTTTTCTACATTCATGAATGGCCGAAGGCGGGCGAGCTTGTTGGTCCGACGGGGGCGATCATTCATCCGCCCTTCGCCGAAACTCCGGAGCGTCTTTGGAAGCTTGCCCCGTATGATCTGCTCGACTAATCTGCGCTTTAACTGGTCATTGCAGCGGACGGCTTCGTGGCCCGCTGAATTTCAGCGTTAAACGAGAAAATTCCAATGCGATCTCTCTTGCTTGCCCTGTGCCTGTTCGGCTCTTCGCTCGCATGCTCACAAGTCGTGCACTTCGACCGGCAGGTAGCGCAGCTTGAAGTACCGAAGGGCTATCGGTATGGATTCGAAGACGGGCGGCGCACGCTGTCTCTATCGCCGGAAGCACCCCATCACATAGAGATTCGCCTCACATTCAATTCGATGAAGGAGTATGTCAGCCAGCGACCGACGATTGGGAAAGACTTCGTTCGCGATACTGCCGCAGAAAGGGGCAAAGAACTCTTTGAGGTTCCTGGCAACGGTGGAGTCGCATTTCTTGACTACTCCGAATCAAGACAGGCCGGCTCCGATCGAATCCGAAGCACGCACGGAGTGATGGGTTTGAGCGACGGGTATGTGACATTTTCGGTTACAGCCGAAGAGAAAAAATTCGACTCGTCCACAATGAAGGATATCTTCGCTCGGGACCTCAAAAAGCTGCTTGGGAAGATCAAGAGTCGTGGCGTTTAACTCGTCAGTCGAGTGGACCGCCTGCGGCGTCCGCTCGCCTTGGTCTCTCGCTGCACCGACCACAATCACCACCAGAGGAGCTTTATGGAAGCACAAGAACTGCATCGCGGTCGTCTGATCGATCACATTCAGCTGGTCGTGCAAGACCTGGCGGCAAGCCATGCCTTTTACGCAGCCGTCCTCGCGTCTCTCGACGTCCCGATGGGCGGCACTGGCGACGGGTTCTTCTGGGCCGACGAATTGTTCGTGACCGCCCTTGATAGCCCGGCGGCGCTGGGGGCCCTGACCGGCCGCCATCACCTGGCGTTCCAGGCGCAGGACCGGACGATGGTCGACGCCTTTTACAAAGCCGCACTCGCGCATGGTGGCAAGGACAACGGCGCTCCCGGGGAACGCGCCTACCATCCCGGCTACTATGCGGCATTCGTGCTGGATCCCGACGGCAACAATATCGAGGCGGTGTATCACGGTGAGGCGGTCCGCAGCGCGGCCTCCGTGCAGATCGCCTTTTAGGCGTAGCGCCCATTGAGCGCGTGGCCATTCATTCCAACCGACGCCACGCGGTGCCCCTCACCACCGATATGAGGCCACATAAGGCCACATGAGGCCACATGAGGCCTCCCTGTCATGCGAGCCTTTGCCTGGATATCAAGCATCATTGCCGGTTTGGTCGCGCTGCTGTCCGCAGCGCCATTCACTCCGGCGATCTTTCTTGCGCCGGTGCTGTTGATCTGTGCGGCGCTGTCCGCCTGGAAGGGGCAAGTTGTTCCAGCCGTCATCACAGGCTCATGGTGTGCTGCAGCCCTGGCAATGAGTCCGATCACGATCACCGATGCCCCCTTGTTCTGGGTAATCGTTACGGGCTGCTCCATGGCCTTCGCTGTGGCGCTATTCACGCATAAAAAGCATGCACATGCTGCCTGACGCAGCTTGTGTGCTGGCACACTTGGCCGCGCAAGCAGCCAGCGCATGCACCACGGACATGCCAAGCCGGGCTCCACAAAAGCCACGCCTGAGCCTTCATTCAACCCACACCGCATCGCGGCACAGGTCAACAGCAATGCCATCCAGCACGCAAGGCAACCCATTCCGCTTCAACGACGGAGCCACCTACGAACGCTACATGGGCCAATGGAGCCGACTCGTCGGTGAGGCGTTTCTGGACTGGCTTGCCATCGGGCCGCAAAAACGCTGGCTGGATGTCGGCTGCGGCAACGGCGCCTTCACCGAGATGCTGATCGAGCGCTGCAGGCCCGCGCTGGTGCACGGCATCGACCCATCCGAAGGGCAGCTGGCCTATGCGCGTGCACGCGAAGCATTGCAAACCGCCGGGCTGAGCCGCGCCGATGCGATGGCGCTCCCCTTTCCCGCCGACGGTTTCGATGTGGCGGTCATGCCGCTGGTGATCTTCTTCGTGCCCAACCCGGCCCAGGGCGTTGCCGAAATGGCCCGGGTGGTGAGCCCGGGCGGCACGGTGGCCGCGTATGCCTGGGACATGGCAGGCGGCGGCTTCCCGTACCACGCGCTGCACACGCAGATGCGCGCGCTCGGCGTTGATGTGCCGGTGCCCACCAGCACGGAGGCATCCAACATGGATGTGATGCGCTCGCTCTGGGCGCAAGCCGGCCTGGCAGCCGTCGAGGAGCGCAGCATCACCGTGCGACGCACCTTTGTCGACTTTGACGACTATTGGGCCACGGTTCTGGGCGCGCCCAGCGTGGGTGCGAAGCTCGCCGTCATGTCCCCCGGCGAGATCGATCGCCTCAAGGCGCAGATGCAGGCCGGCCTGTCGGCAGACAGCACCGGCCGCATCACCTGCAGCGCACGCGCCAATGCGATCAAGGGGCAGGTAGCCGCCAGCCAGCGCGCAAGACAAGGCTGAACACGTATCCCGGGTGCGGCCATCGCGGTCTGGAGCGCATGGCGGCGTTGCACATGCGCTCACGGCGCGCACTTTGGCTCAGAATATGGGCTTTGCAAAACGCTGAACAGGCCGCCCGCTGCTGCGCGGGCCGCGTTGGCCACGTGGGCAGTTGTCAGGGCTCCGCAGACCGTGGCAAACGCCAACCGCCGCCATGTAAACACGCATTCTGATGCCCTTGATACCGATATCGGTCTGATTCAGCGCCGCCTTCACTCGTGTGGCAGCCCATGACAAACATTCTTCTGGTCGGAATTGGTGGCTTCCTGGGCTCGGTGGCCCGCTACAAGCTGGGGAGCTGGCTGCTGTTGTCCGCCGACGCCCGGTTCCCGCTCGGCACATTCGTCATCAATGTGACGGGCTGTCTGGTGATCGGCGTACTCGCCGGGCTGGCCGAACGCCATGCGGCGTTCACGCCGGAGGCCAAGCTGTTCCTCTTCACCGGCTTGCTCGGCGGCTTCACGACGTTCTCGGCCTTCGGGCTCGAAACCGTGTTGCTGTTGCGGCGCGGCGAGCCGCTGGTGGCCACCGCCTATGTCGGCCTCAGCGTGCTGCTGGGCGTGGCTGCGGTGTGGCTGGGCATCAAGACCATCGAGTGGCTGCCGCGCTGGGCCTGATGCCGCCCGCTTCCACGCACCGCAACGGCCGAAAGTTGTTCGACACCTCCGCAGGCGTGCCCCGCCCGCACCGCCCATGGCATGCCATGCCGGGGCGCCAAGTACCTGCAGCACCCGCCAACCGCGACACCATTCCACACCATCCGATACAAGGAGCATCCCATGCACATCCATGTCCTGCAGCACGTGCCCTTCGAAGGGCTTGGCAGCATTGCCGCCTGGGCGAAAGCGCACCAGGCCAGTGTGACCACCACGCCGTTCTTCGAGGCCGCCGCACCGCTGCCGGAGCCCGCAAGCTTCGATGCGCTGATTGCCCTGGGCGGGCCGATGAGCGTCAATGACCAGGACTCGCTGCCCTGGCTGCTGGCCGAGCAGCAGCTGATCAGGACCTGCATCGAGATGCGCAAGCCGGTGCTCGGGATTTGCCTGGGCGCGCAGCTGATGGCGGCCGCGCTGGGTGCGCGCGTGCGGGCCGGCGCACACCGGGAGATCGGCTGGTTTCCCATACAGGCCTGCGACGGCGGCCCGGGCACATTCCGCTTCCCGGAGCAGTTGGAGGTGTTCCACTGGCATGGCGAAACCTTCGATCTGCCTGATGGCGCCGGGCTGCTGGCGACGAGCGCGGCCTGCCGGCACCAGGCTTTCCAGATCGGCCCGCGCGCCCTTGGCCTGCAGTTCCATCTCGAGACCACGCCGGACAGCGCCGACGCCATCATCAGCCACTGCCGCAATGAACTGGTGCCGGGCCCGTTCGTGCAGGACGAAGCGCAGTTGCGCGCCGCACCGCCTGAGCGCTACGCGGCCATCAACACGCTGATGGCACAGGTGCTCGATTACCTCACGCGCGACGCTATGGGTGCGTGACGATCAGTACTTGCGTTCAAGCCACCACCTCGGCGCGCAGCGTGTGCTTGAGCAGCTTGCCGGTGGCAGTGCGCGGCAGGGCCTCGCGGACTTCGAAGATGCGCGGGATCTTGTAGCGCGCCAGGCGGGGCTCCAGAAAGGCCTTGAGTTCGTCGATCTCAAGCGCCTGGCCCGGCTTGGCCACCAGGATGGCGGTGACGGTCTCGCCCCATTCGGGGTGCGGGCGGCCGACCACGGCCGCATCCTGCACCTGCGGGTGGGACGAGATGGCGTCCTCGACTTCCTTCGAATAAACGTTCTCGCCGCCGGTGACGATCATGTCCTTGAGGCGGTCGACGATGAAGAGGTAGCCGTCCTCGTCGATGCGCGCGAGGTCGCCGGTAGCGTACCAACCCTGGGCATCGAAGGCGCGGGCGGTGGCCTCGGCGTCGTGGAGGTAGCCCTGCATCATGCCGGGTGTGCGCATGAAGATTTCGCCCACCTCGCCAGGCCGGCACGGCTGCCCGTTGCTGCCGCGCACTTCGATGGCGACACCGGGCACGCCGCTGCGGCCGATGGAGCCGGCCTTGGCAATGGCTTCCTCGGGATACAGCACGCTGCCCAGCGGGCCCGATTCGGTCATGCCATAGACCTGCATGAAGCGGTCGCTGCCATAGCTGGCGGCGAGCTTGCGCGCCATGTCCGCGCCCAGAGGGCCGCCGCCATAGGCCCACAGGCGCATGGCGCTCAAGTCGAAGGACTGCACATCGGATACCACTGAGAGCGGTGCCAGAAAGGCGATCGGCGCGCCGAAGGTGAAGCTGATGCGCTCGTCAGCCAGCGTCTGCAGGAAGGCGGCCGGCGCATATTCGCGCAGCAGCACCACGGACCCGCCCATCAGCAGCGTGCCGAGCAGCCAGTTGTTGAGCGGCGAAGAATGCCACACCGGCATGGCGATCAGCGTGCGCTCGGTGCGCGAGAGGCCGGTGCCAGCCGCGGCCGCCAGCGCCGTCATGAAGACGTTCTGGTGGCTGTGCAGGCAGCCCTTGGGCTTGCCGGTCGTTCCCGAGGTGTAGAGGATTTCGGCCAGCGCATCGCTGGCCGGGCTGACCGTTGTGGCTGTTGTGGTCGTTGCCGGCACGGCAGCGGCCAGCAGTTCGTCGAAGAACGGCGTGCCGGGTGCCTGCGTATCGGTGCTGAGCCACTTCTGCGGCGTGGCGACCCGGGCGACGATGCCAGCCAGCGCGCCATCGAACACGCCAAGCGTGGTGCCGGCATGGCCGAGGATGTAGTCGATCTCCGGGGCCTGCAGCTTGTGGTTGATGGGCACCACCGCCGCGCCCAGGCGCCAGGCGCCGAACAGGGCCAGCAGAAAGCCGGGCGTGTTGTAGCACAGCAGCGCCACGCGGTCGCCCGCGCCCACGCCCTGCTGACTCAGCACAGTGGCGGCGCGGCGGCTGGCCTCGGCCAGTGCGGCATAGCTCCAGTCGCGCCCGGCGGCGCGCAACGCCAGTTGCTGCGGCTGGCAACGGGCGTGCTGGTCGAGGATGGATACGAAATCGGTCATGTCTGTCTCCTGGTCGTTCTTGTCATTCGTCTTTGTCGGTCATTCTTGTCGGCCATGCTTGTCGGCCGTTCCGGTGCGGAGTGTGACAAATCCTCGCCCGGGCCACCGGTCCGACTGTAGTTTGCGCCTTGCATCGCATCGCCTGCCGGGGCAACGTGGCCCGCGAAAAGATCGTGAGCAGGTTCTTACAGCCAGTTTTCATCGAGCAGCGCCGCCACATCCGCGGTGCCGGCGCTGACACCGACCACCGGCCCCCAGTCGGCATCGAAGCGGCTGGCGATGAAGGCGCCCGCTGCCGCGGCGCTGGCGTGCTGCAGCATCAGCGCGGCCTGCACGCACAGCGCCAGGCGCTGGGTGATGCGGCGCGCCTCGCGCTCAAGCTCGGCGGGCGGGCGCTGCAGGGACTGGCGCAGCTGCTGCACGGCGGCACGCACCGGCGCCTCATCGGCCACGATGGTCTCCAGGTGATCGAGCACCTGGTGGGCATCATCCGGATTGCGCGAGACCGCCCGCAGCACGTCCAGGCACATGACGTTGCCCGAGCCCTCCCAGATCGAGTTGACCGGCGCCTCGCGGAACAGCCGCCCGATCGCACCGGTCTCCACATAGCCATTGCCGCCATGCACCTCCATGGCCTCGGCGGCAACGTGCACGGCGCGCTTGCAGTTCCAGAACTTGGCCGCGGGCGTCACGAGGCGCCGCCAGGCCAGGTCGAGCGGCTGTTGCGAGCCAAAGCGTGCGGCCAGGTCCATCGCCAGCAGCGTGGCCGCCTGGGATTCGAGCGCGATGTCGCCCAGCAGCTCGGCCATGGCCGGCTGCTCCACCAGCGCCTTGCCGAAGGCCCAGCGGTGGCGGGCATGGTGCAGCGCCAACGCATAGGCGCGGCGCAGGAAGCCGGCGCTGGAGAGTACGTTGTCCAGCCGCGTGTAGGTGGCCATCTCGATGATGGTGGGGATGCCGCGCCCCTCCTCGCCCAGCAGCACGCCCCAGGCGCCGTGGAACTCCACCTCGCTGCTGGAGTTGGAGCGGTTGCCGACCTTGTCCTTGAGGCGCTGGATATGGATCGGGTTCTTGCTGCCATCGGGCCGCCAGCGCGGCACATAAAAGCACGAGGCGCCGCGCTCGGTCGTCTTGGCCAGCACCAGGTGCGCGTCGCACATCGGCGCGGAGAAGAACCACTTGTGGCCGGTGATGGCGTATTCCTCCCCCCACGCGCCCTGGCCCAGCGGCTCGGCGCGCGTGAGGTTGGTGCGCACATCGCTGCCGCCCTGCTTCTCGGTCATGCCCATGCCCAGCGTCATCGAGCGCTTGCCTTCGAGCGGGATGTCGCGCGCATCGTGCGTGGCGTCGGCCAGCTTGGGCCAGAGTGCATCGAACAGCGCCTGGTTGCGCTGCAGCACCGGGATGCTGGCCTTGGTCATGGTGCTCGGGCAGGTCGAGCCGGATTCGATCTGGCTGTGCATGTAGAGCGAAGCGCCATAGGCAGCCCAGTTGCCCGGCTGATCGTCCACATAAGGCAGATGGGTGATGCCGTTGCGGCGCGCCATCGCCATGGCCTCGTGCCAGGCCGGGTGGAACTTGACGAAATCAATGCGCTCGCCATTGGGCGAATGGGTCTGCAGTTCGGGCGGGCTGTGCTCGGCATCCTCGGCCATGCGCAGCGCAGCGGCCGAGCCATACTCCGCGCCCTGGCGCACCAGCTCGGCATCGCGCCAACCAGCACCGGCACGCTGCACGGCGCGGCGCAGCACGGGGTCGCTGGTGTAGACGTTGTAATCGGCCAGTTCGGGAACCTGGTTGTCAGGATGGATGCCGGTGCTCATGCTGTTTGCCTCGCTGTATGGGATTGGATGTTGAAACCGTCTTCTGCCTGCCGCCACATTCGCCACATTCGCCACATCCGTTGCATCAGTTGCATCCGTCGCTGCAGGCGAGGTGGTGAATGAACCGTCCGTCATGGCGCCGCCGCACTGCCCGGCGGCGTGCCGATGCGCGCGATGCTGCCCTGCGCCACGGCGCACAGCAGTTCGGTGCCATCGTCCGTGCGCACCAGCACATCGCAGCGGCACACGGCCTGGCTGCGGCCGGCATGCACGGCCTGGGCCCGCGCAATCAGCCGTGTGCCCAGCGCCGGACGCAGGTAATTGATCTTGAACTCGGCCGTGACCACCGCCGCCCCCAGCACCAGGCCGCCGGCGAAGGTCAGCGCGTTGTCGGCCGCATAGGAGAGCACGCCGCCATGCGCAAAGCCGTGCTGCTGGCGCAGCCGGGGCGTCAGCGGCAGTTGCAGCTCGACGCCGTCCTGCGCGTCGAACCGCGTCAGCTCGGCGCCAACGAGCTGGCTGAAAGTCTGGGCCTGCAGCACTTGCCGCGCGGCATCAAGGGAGGGCGAGGATGTCATGGTGGCAATCGACTGCGTCGGTGCGCCGGCAACCCTGGCGGGTGGCGAGGGCGAACGGCTGGAGGAAGGGATGGAACGCATCACGTCCACCGAGTCTAGACACACCCGGGCGCCAGGGTGTTCGGGTTTGCGCGGGCCGGCAGCCGGTACCCCGTGACGGCCCGCACCACCCGGGTAAAGGCGGTGCGCGCTGCCTGCAGCGGCAGGCCAATGACAGCGCCCCGCCCGGCGGCGCGGCGCGCCGTGTTCAGGTTTGCCGTGCTTGGAAGCTGTTCACTACCCTCACCCAGGCATGCCAAACCTGAACACCCCCTGCCGGCATGGGCTGGAACACCGACGGCAGCTCCCCTGCATGCGCCGCCGCAGAAGCCGAACATGCCCGCCAGCGGGCCTGCCTACACTGTCTCCAGGTCGGCCCGGCGGGCCGGCCTGATGCACCACAACACAATACCCAGGAGACAAACATGCGAATCCACTCTGCGGCCCTGGCAGCCGCCATGCTGTGCTGCGCGCTGCTGCCCGCCGCGCAGGCCACCGAAACCGTGCGCATCGCCACCATGGACATGACGTCCGGAGGCCTCGCCGGCTTTGGGCAAAGCGCACTCAAGCACTGGCAGTTCCTCGCCGACAAGGCCAGCCGCGAACAATGGGCCGGTGACGTGCGCTTCGAGATCGTGCCCTTCGACACCAAGATGTCGCCGCAGGAAGCCCTCTCGCTCCTGCGGCAGGTGGATGCGCAGAACATCCGCTTCATTGCCCAGGGAGCCAGTTCCAGCTCGGTCGGCCTGGCGTTGCAGGAAGCCATTCAGAAGCACAACACGCGCAACCCGGGCCGCGAGTTCGTCTACCTGAATTACGCCTCGGCGGCGCCGGCCATGACCGGCGAGAAGTGCAGCTATTGGCACTTTCGCACCGACGCGCACGTGGACATGAAAATCAAGGCCATGATGCGCCACCTCGCCGCCGACCCGGCCATCCAGCGCGTCTACCTGTTCAACCCCAACTACGCCTATGGCCAGGAGTCGGCCCGCGCCGCACGCCAGTTTCTCGCCGAACTGCGGCCGGACATCGAGATCGTCGGCGACGATTACCACCCAACCGGCCAGGTCAAGGATTTCGCACCCTACATCACCAAGATCATGCAAAGCCGCGCCGATGCGCTGGTCACCGTCTCCTTCGGCAACGACCTGGCGCTGATGGTCAAGGCCGCCAACGACCTGGGCATGAACCGCACGGCCATCCTCACGCTCTCTGGCAACAGCCCGGGCATGGCGGACTCGTTCGGCGAGCAGGCGGTGGGCAAGGTGATGCTCTCGGGCGTCACCAACGTCAACGACGACCAGCATGGCGCCACCGTGCTGGCCAGCGAGTACAAGGCCCGCATGGGCGAGGACTTCTTCTTCGGTGCGGCCGCCAGCGCCATGCGGCTGCTGGCCGAGGGCATCAAGGCTGCCGGCTCCACCGCTCCGGGAGCCGTCGCCGGCGCGATGGAGGGCATGGACATCGACACCCCGGGCGGCCGCGCCGTGATGCGCACCGAAGACCACCAATTGCTGATGCCCATCTACATCGATGCCTGGAGCCAGGTCGATGGCACTGCGGTGCGGCTCGACCAGGACGGCTCGGGCTTTGGCTGGCGCACCGTCGCCGTCATCGCCAGGGACGACGTGGCCCCGCCGACCTCCTGCGCAATGCAGCGGCCAACATCATGAGGACGTGGTAGATACCGGACAGCGGATGGCGGGCATCACGCTGGCAGGGCTGGATTGCCCAGCGCCTGCGTGATGCCGGCCCAGATGGATGCCTGCAGCGCCGGCTCCCACTGCGCCTGCGCGGGCATCTCGTCGAGCACCAGCAGGGCATCGCGGGTGGCCGAGCACAGCAGCGAGAAGGCCAGAAAGGCCACCGGCTGCGCATCGCGCCCGGCAGGCCAGTCGATGGCGCCGGCAAAGCAATCGGCCACCACCTGCACGAAATGGCGGTACATCTGGCGATACAGCTCGGGCTCGGTGATGCGCCGCTCCAACTCCATCAGCGCGCGCCAGGCCGGCAGCCTGGCATAGATCACCGCGAGATCGGCCGCCACCAGGGCATGGGCGCGCTCGCGCAGGGTCGGCAGGCGCTCGCTGCCGGCGACGCGGTCGATCTCCCGCGCCAACTGGCGCAGCCAGCGCCGGATCGTCACCGCCGCGATCGACTCCTTGTTCGGGAAGTACAGATAGAGCGTACCCAGCCCCACTCCGGCCAGATTGGCGATGTCGCGCATCGAGACGCTTTCGTAGCCGTTCTCGATCAGGCTGATGACGAAGGCATCCTGGATGGCCACGGAGGTCATCCAGGCGCGCGACTGGGAGGGCCTGCGGCGGGGCTTGAGCGGCTTGTTCATGGTCCGCGCAGCGTAGACACAGGGGCTGTCCAAGTCAATCGGTAGCCGCCTCCATGGCCGGGAGCGAGGCCATCGAGAGGAGGCCGCGCCTACACGTCCACACACCTAAAGCCAGGCCTGCACGCGGGTATGGCCGGGCTGCGAGGTGATGTGAAAGTGGCCGCCCATGCGCGCCATGCGTGCGGACATGCTGCGCAGCCCGATACCCAGCAGCGACTGGTCGACCAGCGCCGTATCGAAGCCGATGCCGTTGTCATCCACCATCAGTTCCAGCCCGCCGCCGGCGCGGGGCGCCACGCAAACATGCAGGCAGCTGGCCTGGCTGTGCTTGAGCACGTTGGTCAGGGCCTCTTCCAGCACACGGCACAGGCCCAGCAGCTGCGCCGACGTCAAGACCACCGGCCAGGCATCGCCGACCTCCCACTCGCAGCGCATCCCGCGGGCCTCGAACAACTGGCCGAACCGGTGCCGTACCGGTGCCAGCCATTGCAGCGGGGTGCGGGCTACCTCTTGCGGCAAGGCACTGCCGGAGCCGCTGTCGACGACCTGGCGCAGGTCATCGCGCAGCAGCTTGAGCATCGACACGCACTGCTCTGCCGTCATGCCCGAGCGCATCTGCTCCAGCCGGGCGATCTCGCGCACCAGCGTGCTGCCCAGGCCATCGTGCAGGTCGTGGGCAATGCGCAGCCGCTCGCCCAGGCGTGCGCCGTGGATGGCCTGGGCATGTTCGCGTTCGAGCGCAGCGGCCAGTTCTTCGGTCGCCGCCTGCACCTTGGCGCCCAGCTCGATGTTGAAGTTCTCGACCTGTCGCAGGGTACGGGTGTAGTCCAGCGCCAGCACCAGGGCCATGCCGACCATCCCCAGCAGGGAAGAGACGATGCTGTAGCCGATCTTGCTGTCGACCAGCTGCTGCACCAGCAGCGCGTCGTGCACGGCCGCCACCAGAAAACCCAGCGTGCACACGGCCAGCAGCCAGTGCTCAAGTTTTCCGGTGCGCCAGGCGCGGAACGGAAACTGGATGCACTCCGCCGAGAAGATCAACGCGTAGACCCAGAAGATGGCCAAGTGCAACCCGTCCGCCACATACGCGGGCGTCACCAGCAGCGCCGCGGAACATGCCAGGCCCAGCCCCAGCAGGCACCGTTCGAGGCGGGGAAGGCGCTGGCCGCCGAAGCGCCAGAGAAACATGCAGAATGCGCTGACGAAGAGGATGAGGGCCAACAGGTTGAACCGAAGCCAGCCCGCCGTGCTGAAACCCGGCGGCAGCGTCGTGATGACAATATTGCTGGCCAGCAGCACCCAGGCAAACGAGGCCAGGGCGTACCAGCCATAGCTGCTGCGGCTGCGCCGCAGCAGCCAGCAGGCAAGGAAAAAGCAGCCCAGAATGGCCGAGCCGACCAGATTGACGAAGGGCAAAGTGCGGCGCAGCAACAACGTCCGCTCATGGTGCTGGCGTGCCGCATCCTGCGTGGCAATCAGCACCTCGCCCAGGCCCGAGTCGTCGCGGGTGCTGCCAGCGACCTGGATCCACAGCGTGTTGCCGCCAGGCTGCAGCGCCACCTGCGGCAAGGTCAGCAGACGCGGCATGTTCCAGCTGCGCGAGAGCGGCTCGACCAGGCTGGCGTCCCGCCAGAGCAAATGCCCGTTGATGAAGACGGCACCGGCCATGTTGATGTGGTCGATGGCCACCGCCAGTGGCTGTGCCGAGACAGCCGGGCCCGCCTCGCACTGCATGTGCCAGTCGATGCGGTACCAGGCCTGGCCCTGGTAGTCGCTCCAGTGCGAGCGCCAGCGATCGGGCAAGGTGACCGGGTGCCAGGAGTACCGCGTCGATGTGCGGCGCGCAGGGCTGAGCCCGGGCCGCAGGCATCCAGGCAGCCTGCAGGATCAGGACAGCAAGCCACGCGAGCGTGCCTCGGAAAGCGCCCGTGTGCGGGAAGACACGGCGAGCTTCCGATAAATGTGCTTGATGTGGCATTCGACGGTATGGCGGGAGATGTGGGTCTTGTCGGAGATTTCCTGGTTGGTCAGCCCGTCGGCCACCAGCCTGAGGATCTCATATTCACGCCGGCTCAGCGGATTGGCCGGCGCCTCGCTTGCGGCAGGCGACGGGGCGGGCATGTCCATCAGGCCGAGAATGCGCCGCGCAATGAACGGATCGATGGGCGCGCCGCCGCGCAGCACGCTGCGGATCGACAACGACAGCTCGATGTCGTCGCGCTCCTTGAGCACATATCCGGTCGCACCCGCGCGCAAGGCCTCCAGGATCACATCCTCCGTGCTCCAGGCGGAGATCACCAGGATGTCGAGGCCCGGATCCTCCGCCCGCAGCGCCCGGATCAGCGCCACCCCGCTGCCATCGGGAAGGCCGATGTCCACCAGGACCAGCGCATAGGGTTGATCGGCCGTAAGGGCCTGCGCCTGCGCCAGCGAACCGGCAAACACCATTTGGTCGTCGCCATAGCCCAGCTGCACCAGAACCGCCCGCATGCGCTGCTGGATCAGTGGTTCGTCCTCCACGATGAGGATGGGAGCGGGCAGAAGAGAGGTTGCGGGGTCGTTCATCGCATGCATGTCGGTCAGGAATCATCGGGCCGCGCCTCAAGAACGTGCGGATACCGAAACAGGCAGCGCCACCCGCGCGCCGGAGAAAGTATCGGAAAAATTTCCGAAGGTTACCGCTTCGGCGCGGCACTGACCATCCCTGAATCTGGGTATTGCTACCCGTTTTTCGACCGGTTTTCAACCGGTTCTCGACGGATGGGTACCAGCCATGGCACTCCTGCAGCCCCGCCATGCCATTGCATGGCCGGTCCCGGTCAGGACCTACAATCCGGCCATGAGCACATCCACCTTCTCCCCCACTGCGACGGCAGTGGCCGAAGACGCCGAAAACGGCGCGAAATCGAGCAACTTCCTGCGCAGCGTGATCGAGGAAGACCTGCAACAAGGCACCTATGCCCGGCGTCGCTGGGGCGGCAGCCCGGGCGATGGCGCCCACCACGCGGCCGGCATGCCCGATCCCGCCAAGATCCGCACGCGCTTTCCGCCCGAGCCCAACGGCTACCTGCACCTGGGCCACGCCAAGAGCATCTGGATCAACTTCCAGATGGCGCGCGACTACGGCGGCGTGTGCCACCTGCGCTTCGACGACACCAACCCGGAGAAGGAAGAGCAGGAGTACGTCGATTCGATCCGCGACGTGGTGCACTGGCTGGGCTACGAAACCCGCTACGCCGACGTGCCCGGCCAGCCGGACCGGGAGCAGCCGCACATCTACTACGCCAGCGACTACTTCGACTTCATGTACCGCGCCGCCGAGTACCTGATCGAATCCGGCCACGCCTACGTCGATGAGCAAACGCCCGAGGAGATGCGCGCCAACCGCGGCGACTTCGCCACACCCGGCAAGAACAGCCCGTTCCGGGACCGCTCGCCCGCCGAGAACCTCGCGCGCCTGCGCGCGATGCGCGATGGCCAGCTCGCCGACGGCGCAGCCGTGGTGCGCGCCAGGATCGACATGGCCAGCCCCAACATCAACCTGCGCGACCCGGCCATCTACCGCATCCGCCGCGCCACCCACCACAACACCGGCGACAAGTGGTGCATCTACCCGATGTACACCTTTGCCCATCCGATCGAGGATGCGCTGGAGAACATCACCCACAGCTTCTGCACGCTCGAATTCGAGGACCAGCGTCCGTTCTACGACTGGCTGCTCGCCCGGCTCTGCGAAGGCGGCCTGCTGCAGACCCCGTCGCCGCACCAGTACGAATTTGCGCGCCTCAATGTCACGCACATCATCACCAGCAAGCGGCGGCTGCGCCAGCTCGTCGAGGAAAGCCATGTGGACGGCTGGGACGACCCGCGCATGCCGACCATCGCCGGGTTGCGCCGGCGCGGCTATACGCCAGCCGCGCTGAGGCTCTTCTGCGAGCGCTCGGGGGTTTCCAAGTCCGGCGGCTGGATCGACTATGCGGCGCTGGAAGGCGCGCTGCGCGACGTGCTCGACCCCGTCGCGCAGCGGGCGCTGGCGGTGCTCGAGCCCCTGAAGCTCGAACTCACCAACTGGGACGCACTCTTCGGCACCGGCCACCTGGAGGCCTGCAGCGCACCGCTGAACCCGCACGACGAGGCCGCCGGCCAGCGCCACTTCACCCTTGGGCGCGAAATCTGGATCGAGCGCGAAGACTTCATGGAAGTGCCCAGCAAGGGCTACCGTCGCCTCTACCCGCCGCACACCGGCGGGGACGGCAACCCCAAGGAAGGCAACAAGGTGCGGCTGAAATACGGCTACGTGATCCAGTGCACTGGTGTCGAAAAGAATGCCGACGGCAGCATCGCCAAAGTGCTTGCCGAGGTCATCGCGGACACCAAGAGCGGCACGCCCGGCGCCGACAGCGTCAAGGTCAAGGGAGTGATCGGCTGGGTGGGCGCGCACGATGCGGCGCCGGCCGAGTTCCGTCTCTACGAACGCCTCTTCAAGGTCGAGCATCCGGGCGAGGCCGAACTGGCCGAGGAACTCAACCCGGACAGCCTGCGCACTGCGCGAGGCTATGTCGAGGCCGGTCTGCTGGCCGCGCTGCAGGCCGAGGACGAGGCGCCCGCGCCCTGGCAGTTCGAGCGCCTGGGCTACTTCGTGCGCGACCGCAGCACGCCGCTGGCCACGGGCCAGCTGGTGTTCAACCGCGCCTGCGGACTCAAGGACGGCTGGAAGGCCTGAGCGCGACCGGCGCGGTTCGACCGGACGGACAAGACAAGGGCATTGCCAGCGCAATGCCCTTGTCTTTTGGGCGCTCGGAGCAGGTGGGCCCGCCGGCGCCCACCTGCTCCTGCACGCTCAATGTCCGCCGGTAGGCGTGACGCTGCCGCTATCGAGGGTCAGCAGCACGTACATGACGATGACGGCGAAGATGATGAATCCCAGGATGTATTTCCACATGCGTCAGTCCCTTGCGTAAATGTCCACGTCCTTGGTCTCGCGCACGAGCAGCACGCCGATCACGAAGGTGCCCAGCGCGATGACGACCGGATACCACAGGCCGTAGTAGATGTCGCCGCTGGCCGCGATCATGGCGAATGCGGTGGTGGGCAACAGGCCGCCGAACCAGCCGTTGCCGATGTGGTAAGGCAGGCTCATCGAGGTGTAGCGGATGCGGGTCGGGAACAGCTCCACCAGCATGGCCGCGATCGGGCCGTACACCATGGTCACGAACAGCACCAGGATGAAGAGCAGCAGCACCACCATCGGCTTGTTCATCTGGTTCAGGTCGGCGCCGGTGGTCAGGCCCGCCTCCCTGGCGGTGGCCGAAACTTCCGCCTTGAAGCTGGCGATGGCGGCGCGGCTGGCTTCGTCGAAGCCGTCGCGGCGCGCATTGAGCGTCCCCACCGGGGCGGTGATGACCTTGTCGCCAATCGTCACCGTCGCGGCCGCGCCTGCGGCCAGCTGCCTGTTCTCATACGGGATGAAGGCCTGCGCCAGCGTGCGCTTGGCAATGTCGCAGGAAGTCGTGAAATCGATCTCGCGTGCGATCGGGCTGCCCTGGAAGGAGCAGTCGCCCGGCGCGGCGCTCACGGCCACGTGCGCGCGCTGCTGCGCCGCCTCCAGTGCCGGGTTGGCATAGTGCATCAGCGCCGGGAAGATGGTGAAGTAGGTCAGCGCGGCAATCAGGCAGCCGCCCATGATGATGATCTTGCGGCCGATCTTGTCGGAGAGCCAGCCGAAGAAGATGAAGAAGGGCGTGCCGATGAGCAGCGCCAGCGCGATCATGATGTTGGCGGTCTTGGCGTCGACCTTGGCGATGCTGGTGAGGAAGAACAGCGCATAGAACTGCCCCGTGTACCAGACCACCGCCTGCCCGGCCGTCAGCCCCAGCAGTGCCAGGATCACGATCTTCAGGTTGCTCCACTGGCCGAAGGCCTCGGTCAGCGGCGCCTTGGATACCTTGCCCTCGGCCTTCATCCTCTGGAACGCGGGCGATTCGTTCATCGACAGGCGGATCCACACCGAGATGGCCAGCAGCAGAATCGACAACAGGAACGGAATGCGCCAGCCCCAGACCTCGAACTGCTCGCCGGTGAACTCGCGGCACAGCAGGATCACGATCAGCGAGAGGAACAGCCCGAGCGTCGCAGTGGTCTGGATCCAGCTCGTGTAGAAGCCGCGCCGGCCATGGGGCGAATGCTCGGCCACGTAAGTGGCAGCGCCGCCATATTCACCACCGAGCGCCAGGCCCTGCAGCATGCGCAGGATGATCAGCAGGATCGGCGCGATGATGCCGATCGATGCATAGCTGGGCAGCAGGCCGACGATGAAGGTCGCACCGCCCATGATCAGGATGGTGATCAGAAAGGTGTACTTGCGGCCGATCATGTCGCCCAGGCGGCCGAACACCAGCGCGCCGAAGGGCCGAACCAGAAAGCCGGCGGCAAAGGCCAGCAACGCAAAAATGTAGGCGGCCGTCGGGTCCAGGCCGCTGAAGAACTGCTTGGCAATGATGACCGCCAGCGAGCCGTACAGGTAGAAGTCGTACCACTCGAACACCGTCCCCAGTGACGAGGCGAAGATGACCTTTTTCTCCTCGCGGGTCATCGGACGCTTGGCGTCCCCCGCAATTGCGTTTGCCATGGTGATGTCTCCTTGTTGATGTGGTCGTCTGCCGGAGCCAGGGCGTGGCCCGCAACATCTTTTATAGAGAGACCGGCTTACGCTGCTCTGACTGAAGCTTGCGCGAAACTGACGGTGAAGCTCGCGCCCCCCCACTCGCTGGTGCCGATGCGCACCGCAGCCCCATGTGCGCCGGCCACCTCGCGCACGATGGCCAGGCCCAGCCCGGTGCCGCCAACACCCTGGCCGGTGGCGCCATCGGCATGCGCCACGCGGGTGAAGGGCGCGAACACGCGCTCGCGTTCGGCCTCGGGCACGCCGGGGCCGGAATCCTCGACGACCACCTGCGGCGGCCCGGCGAGCACGGTCAGCTGCACCGTGCCTCCGGCCGGCGCGTACTTGAAGGCGTTGTCCACCAGATTGCGCACCAGCTCGCCCAACAGCGTGGCGTCGCCGGTGACGCACACCGGCTGCGGTGCGAGCACGAGGCCGAAGTCGATCTCCCGTGCCAGCGCGGTCTCCACCACGTCGTGGGCGATCTCCTCGCACAGGCGGTTCAGGTCCACCGGGCGCGCCTCTCCCGTGGTGGCCGCGCTCTCGGCACGCGCCAGCGTCAGCAGCTGGATGGCCAGGCGGCTGGCACGCTCGCCCGTCGCCACCAGGCGGCCCAGCGCCTGCGTGCGCTCTGGGCCGTCGGGCAGTTGCTGGAGCAGCTCGCCATGCATGCGCAAGGCGGCAATCGGCGTGCGCAGCTGGTGGGCGGCATTGGCGATGAAACGCTTCTGCGCCAGCAGCGAGGCCTGCAGGCGCTGCATCAGGTCATTGACGGCCGTCACCAGCGGCGCGATTTCCTCGGGCGCGTGCTCGCGCGGCAAGGGGCTGAGGTCGTCCGCGCGCCGCGCATCCAGATGGGCCTGGAGCCTGGCGACGGGCCGCACGACATGGTTGAAGCTGAACCACATCAGGCAGATCGCCACGATCAGGATGGCCGTCTGCGCCAGCGCCTCATGCAGCATGATGGTGCGCAGCAGGCCCGCATGGCGCTCGCGCGACTGTGCCACCACCAGCAGGTGCTGCGCGAACCGGCCAGGTTCGGCGTGGGACGCCACCGGAATGCGCAGCTGCATCACCCGCATCTGGCCATCATCGAGCTCCGCATTGTGACCCTTCAGGGTGGCAGCACCTTGCAGGCCGGGCCTGAGTTCGTCCAGGGCCACAGGCGTCTCGTGAAGTCTGCCGCGCAGTGCCTGCAGCGCCGGGCTGCCCGTCAGCGGCGTGCCGGCCGCATGCTGCGGATCGCCCCCGTCGGCGTAGATCGCATACTGGATCGGATGGCGGCTGTGCACGGCCAGCCAGTGGCGCGCCGTCGGTGATGGAAAATGTTCGCCGATGTCGCCCGCCAGCGCGCCCTGCCTTTGCCATTCCTCGGCGAGGATCAGCGTGGCCACCTCGAGCCGGTCATCGAGCGCGGTATCGACGGTGGCCCGCGCATTCCAGAACGCCACCGCCACCCCGGCCACCCACAGGAAGATGAATGGCGCGAACAGCCATTCGAGCAATCGCGCCGAGAAGTTCATGCCGCCGCATCGAACTGGCCGGCCGATGCGGGCAGCTTGTGGATGCAGTAGCCCAGCCCACGGAAGGTGCGCACCTGGATGCCGGCAGGCTCGAGCTTCTTGCGCAGCCTGTGCACATAGACCTCGATCGCATTGAGAGAGATGTCGCCATCCCAGGCACACAAGGCCTCGAGCAGCTGCTCCTTGGTGACGGCGCGGCCGGTGCGCAGCAGCAGCAATTCGAGGATGCAGGCCTCGCGCACCGACAGCTCCAGCGGCACGCCATGGGCACTGGCCTGGCGCGAGGCCAGGTCGAAGCACAGCGGCCCGTGCACGAGCTGGTTGCTGCTGGCCGCATGGCGGCGGCGGATCAGCGCACGTACGCGCGCGTGCAACTCGCCCAGCGCGAATGGCTTGACCAGGTAGTCGTCCGCGCCGGCATCGAGCCCGTCGACACGGTCGTTGACCGCATCCATTGCGGTGGCAATCATCACCGGCACGGTCTTGAGATGCTCGGCCTGCGCGTGCGAAGGCGGCCTGCTGCGCATCTCGCGCAGCACCTGCAAGCCGCTGAGCCTGGGCAAACCGATGTCGAGAATCACCAGGTCGTACTGCGCGGTCTTCAGGGCGGCGCTGGCGGCCTGTCCGTCGGTGACCCAGTCGACGGCATAGAGCTCGCGGCGCAGACTGGCCGCCACGCCATCGCCGAGCTCCGTGTCGTCTTCCGCAAGCAGAATCTTCATGTGCTGTCTCCGATGGACCAGTGTAGCCAGGGATGTGTGCGGGAAGAATCCGCGCAATCCCCGATACGCTGCCACCGATCCATGCGGCAGGGTTCGCAGGCACCGGCATCCACTGGTTAATCCGCTGGTGCCGCGCCGCCAGCCTATGCACCATGTCGGCTCGTGCCAACCGGGCTTTTTGACAGGCTGCTTGAATGAGCGACACATCCGCTGGACCCCAATTCGACTATGTCATCGTCGGCGCCGGCACCGCCGGCGCCCTGCTGGCCAACCGCCTGAGCGCCAACGCGCACCGGCGCGTACTGCTGGTCGAGGCCGGCCGGCGTGACGACTACCTGTGGATCCATCTGCCCGGCGGCCAGCCGCACTGCCTGGGCAACCCGCGCACCGACTGGCGCTACGCCAGCGGCTCATCGGGTGCCATCCATGCCGGCAAGGGCCTGGGCGGCAGCAGCAGCATCGGCCGCATGCTGTACCTGCGCGGTGACGCCAGCGACTATGCGCGCTGGGCCGCGCTGACCGGCGACGACGGCTGGCGCTGGGAACATGTGCTGCCCTTCTTCATGCAGCACGAGGACCATGACGGACCGGCCAATGCCTGGCATGCGCGGCAGACCGAAGCACAGCGCCTGCGCCACAAGACCAGGGCAGCGCCCCAGCCGCAGGCACTGGACTACGCTGCCGCCCTCGCCCATCGGCATGCCGGAGGAGAGTGGAAGGTGCAGGCCGCCCATGACCCTGCTGGCGCGACCCTTCCGGCCATGCCGCAACTGCGGGCCGTCCTCGGCGCCGCCGAGCAGGCCGGCCTGCCCAGGATCGGGGATTTCAACCGCGGCCGCCTCCACGGCGTGGGACTGTTTGCCCTCAACCAGCACCGGGGCCTGCGCTGGAACAGCGCCAGGGCCTTTCTGCGCCCGGCCTGCTACGGCCGCCCGAACGTGGAAATCTGGAACGGCGCCCATGCCGCCGAGCTGTGCTTCGACGATGCCATGCAGCCCTTGCGCTGCACCGGAGTCGCGGTATGGACCGGCCAGGAAATGCTGCAGGTGCGCGCCAGCCGCGAAGTCATCCTCTGCGCCGGCGCCCTCCAGACCCCGCTGCTGCTGCAGCGCTCAGGCATCGGCCCGGCCCGGCTGCTGGCGCAGCACCAGATCGCGCCGCGTGTGGACCTGCCCGCCGTCGGCGCCCATCTGCAGGACCACTGGCTGGTGCCGCTGCACTACCAGCTCCATGGCGGCGCCGGGGCGGATGGTGCAGCGGCACCGCGACGCCATGCCAACGATGCCCACACCCACCGGCCCGCGCGGCTGCGCTGGCAGGATGCCACCCGCTTCGCCCTGCAGCGCCAGGGTCCATGGAGCTGCGCACCCACGCCGCTGGGCGGCTTTGCATGCAGTGCGGCATCGGCCGGGCCTGCCGACATCGGCTTTCTGGTCAGTCCGCTGCCGCCACCGAGCGTCGATCCCGGCGGCCCGGACGGAGCCCGCCCCTCCCTCACCTTCCATGCCCATGCACTGCACCCCACCAGCCGGGGCTCTGTGGCCATCACCGGCCGGGCGCACGACGCGGCGCCGCGGATCTCGCTCGATGGCCCGGCCAGCCCCGAGGACCGGCGCCTGACGGCAGCGGCCATTCAACTGGTGCAACGCATGGCCCGCCAGCCGGCGCTGCAGGCCTGGCGCCCGTGCTGGCAGTCGTCCGCAGATGCCCGAAACACCGACGTCGATGCCGCCACCCATGCGGGAATACTGCCCGATACCCTGGCCGCCACGGCGCGCGGCGCTGGCCACCTGGTCGGCTCCGCGCGCATGGGCGCCGCCAGCGATGTCGATGCCGCCCTCGATCTGCGCCTGCGCGTGCGCGGCACCCAGGGCCTGCGCGTGGTCGATGCCTCGGCCATGCCGGTGCTCACTGGTGGCGGCACCGCTGCGGCCGTGCTGATGATGGCAGAGAAGGCTGCCGCCTGGATCGCCGCCGAAGCGGACGGCCAGGGCCCTCCGCCCATTCGCTGATACAGCTGCTCCAAGCACCATTGCTTGACCGACATCAGCCCCACCGCCCGTGTGCCGAAGCGGCGTGGCACCGGGGCATGGGGCATAGAGTACAGTTCACCCTATCGGCGCGCGGCCCCGCCAGCGTCTGCCCCGCCATTCCTGCCTTCCCCGTATGCAAATCATTGATTCCCCCTATCCCCTCGCCCGTCCGCGCCGCATGCGCCGTGACGATTTCTCCCGCCGCCTGATGCGCGAAAACGTGCTCACGGCTGGTGACCTGATCCTGCCGGTATTCGTGCACGAGGAACAGGGCCGCCTGCCCGTGCCCTCGATGCCGGGCGTCGAACGCCTCTCGATCGACGAGCTGCTCAAGGTCGGCGAGGAAGCACTGGAACTCGGCGTGCCGGTGATCGATCTCTTCGGTGTGCCCGATCCCGCAGCCAAGACCGCCGATGGCGCCGCCGCCTGGGCCGAGGACGGCATCATCCAGCGCGCCGTGCGGGCCCTCAAATCGCGCCTGCCAGAGTTGGGCGTGATGACCGACCAGGCCCTCGACCCCTACACCACGCATGGCCAGGATGGCCTGATCGACGAGAGCGGCTACATCCTCAACGACGAAACCATCGAGGCACTGATCCGCCAGTCGCTCTCGCACGCCGAGGCGGGGGTGGACATCCTCTCGCCCAGCGACATGATGGACGGACGCATCGGCGCCATTCGCCGCGCGCTGGAAGCGCATGGCCACATCCACACGCGCATCATGTCCTATGCGGCCAAGTACGCCAGCGCCTTCTACGGCCCGTTCCGCAACGCCGTGGGCAGCTCCGGCAACCTCGGCAAGAGCGACAAGAAGACCTACCAGATGGACCCGGCCAACAGCGACGAGGCGCTGCGCGAAGTCGCCCTCGACCTGGCCGAAGGTGCCGACATGGTGATGGTCAAGCCCGGCCTGCCGTATCTGGATGTGGTGCGCCGCGTCAAGGACGCCTTCGGCGTGCCCACCTTCGCCTACCAGGTCAGCGGCGAATACGCGATGATCAAGGCCGCCGTGCAAAACGGCTGGCTGGACCACGATGCGGTCATGATGGAGAGCCTGCTGGCCTTCAAACGCGCTGGCACCGACGGCATCCTGACCTACTTCGCGCTGGATGCGGCGCGCCTGCTGCGGCAGCGCTGAGAATCTGTTCTGAGGACGCAGCGTCCGGCATGAAAAAGCGCCCGGTGCCTTGAGCCCCGGGCGCTTTTTCTGTGGCGTGGCGCACGCCACCATCCGTGCACCCGATCAGTGCGACAGGATCTTGTGCAGGAAATCCTTGGTGCGCGGCTGGCGCGCATCCGGGTTGCCGAAGAATTCCTCGGTGGTGCAATCCTCGAGGATCTTGCCACCCACGTCCATGAAGATCACGCGGCTGCCGACCTTGCGCGCAAAGCCCATTTCATGGGTCACGCACATCATGGTCATGCCTTCGTTGGCCAGACCCACCATCACGTCCAGCACCTCGCCGACCATTTCCGGGTCCAGCGCCGAAGTCGGCTCGTCGAACAGCATGACGATCGGGTCCATCGACAGCGCCCGGGCAATCGCCACGCGCTGCTGCTGGCCGCCCGAGAGCTGGCCCGGAAACTTGTCCTTGTGCGCCATCAGGCCCACGCGGTCGAGCATTTTCAGGCCGCGGGTCTTGGCCTCGTCGGCACGGCGGCCGAGCACCTTGATCTGCGCGATGGTCAAGTTCTCCGTCACCGTCAGGTGCGGAAACAGCTCGAAGTGCTGGAACACCATGCCGACGCGGCTGCGCAGCTTGGGCAGGTTGGTCTTGGGGTCGTGCACCGGCACGCCATCGACCCAGATCTCGCCCTTCTGGAAAGGCTCGAGCGCATTGATGGTCTTGATCAGCGTGGACTTGCCCGAACCCGAAGGCCCGGCCACCACCACCACCTCGCCCTTTTCGATGCGGGTCGAGCACTCGTTGAGGACCTGCACGTCACCGTACCACTTGGAGACATTCTTCAGTTCAATCATGATGGTGCAACTCCCTTAGCGAATGATGGCAATCTTCTGGTGGAGGCGCTTGACCACCCACGACAGCGAATAACAGATGATGAAATAGACCACGGCCGCGCCCACGTAGGCCTCGATCGGGCGGCCGAAGTTCTTGCCGGCGGTCTCGAAGCCCTTGAGCATGTCGTAGGCTCCGATGGCGTAGACCAGCGAGGTGTCCTGGAACAGGATGATGGTCTGCGTCAGCAGCACCGGCAGCATGTTGCGGAAGGCCTGCGGCAGGATCACAAGCCGCATGTTCTGCCCATATGTCATGCCCAGCGCCCGCCCGGCGTAGACCTGGCCGCGCGAGATGGACTGGATGCCCGCGCGCATGATCTCGCTGAAATAGGCCGCCTCGAAGGCCACGAAGGTGATGATGGCCGAGACCTCGGTACCCACCGAGCGGCCGATGATCAGCGGCACCAGCAGGAAGAACCAGAGGATCACCATCACCAGCGGGATGCTGCGCATGCCGTTGACGTAGATGGTGGCAGGGATCTCCAGCCACTTGCTGCCCGACAGCCGCATCATCGCCAGCAGCGTGCCGAACAGGATGCCGCCGAGCGTGGCGATCACCGTGAGGTAGACACTGAAATACAGACCCTTGAGGACATAGTTGCTGAAGATGTCCCAGGTGAAGAAAGACCAGTCGAACTGCATGTCAATGCCCTCCCGCCGCGCCACTGACAATGAAGCCAGGGATGCGCGTTTTCTTTTCGATGAACGCCATGATGCGGTTGATCATGAAGGCCGAGAAGACGTAGAGGCCGGTGACTGCCAGGTAGATCTCGATGCCGCGCGAGGTTTCCTCCTGCGCCTGCATGGCGAACATGGTCAGCTCGGCGATCGAGACGGCAAAGGCCACCGACGAGTTCTTGAAGATGTTCATCGACTCGCTCGTCAGCGGCGGAATGATGATGCGATAGGCCATCGGCAGCAGCACATAGCGGTAGTACTGCCAGGTCGTGAAGCCCAGCGCCATGCCGGCGTAGCGCTGGCCGCGCGGCAGCGCCTGGATGCCCGCGCGCACCTGCTCGGCGATCCGCGCCGAAGTGAAGAAGCCCAGGGCGAACACCACCAGGATAAAACCCGAAACCCCGCGGAACGCGGGAATCACGCTGGGCACCACGTGGTACCACAGGAAAATCTGTACCAGCAGCGGGATGTTGCGAAACAGCTCCACCCACGCATTGCCAAAACGCACCAGCCACGGACTGTCCGGCAGAGTGCGGATCACGCCGATGATGGAGCCTGCCACCAGCGCCAACGCCAGTGCCAGCACGGAAACCGAGACCGTCCAACCCCAGGCAGAAAGCATCCAGTCAAGGTAGGTGACATCGCCTCCCTTGCCAAAGCAGCCGGCCACAACTTCCTGGGTGATGTTGTCCTGGCAGAAAACTTGCCAATCCCAATTCATTCTTTTCTCCTCACTGCAACGGTCCCAGTGTCATGTGGAAGTATCAAAAAACGCCCCGTGGTACGGATGAACCATCCGGTTCCAGCGGAGCGTCAGCGAAGGGCGCCCCCAGGTCAAGGGGGCAAGCCCGGTCTTACTCGATGGTGTAGTCTTCCATCGGCTTGCTGTTGGGGTTGGCCCAGGCAGCACGGGTACTATCGGACAAAGGCAGACCCACCACCGTGTTGGCCGGCGGCGTCGGCTTCAGGAACCACTTGTCCCACAGGTTTTCCAGTGTGCCATCACCGATCTGGCGCACGATGCTCTTGTTGACGGCGTCCTTGAAGGCCTCGTCGTTCTTGCGCAGCATGCAGGCGATCGGCTCGACCGACAGCACTTCGCCGACGATCTTGTAGTCGGCCGGGTTGCGGGCCTTGGAGATGTTGGCAGCCAGGATGGAGCCGTCCATGATGAAAGCATCGGCACGGCCGGTCTCCAGCAGCAGGAAGCTGTCGGCGTGGTCCTTGCCCATCACTTCACGGAAGTTCACACCCTCGGCACGGCGGTGCTTGCGCAGCGTCTGCACCGAAGTGGTGCCGGTCGTCACGGCCAGGGTCTTGCCATTGAGATCGGCCACCGAGTTGATGCCGGAATTGGCCTTGGTGGCGATGCGCACTTCCTCCACATAGGTCGTGTAGGCGAAGTCCACGTCCTTCTGGCGGGCGGTGTTGTTGGTGGTGGAGCCGCACTCCAGATCCACGGTGCCATTGGTCACCAGGGGGATGCGGTTCTGCGAGGTCACCGGCTGGTAGTTGATCTTGATCGCCTTGCCAACGTCCTTTTCCAGGTCCTTGACGATGTTCTCGGCCATTTCGGTATGGAAACCGACATACTTGCCATTGCCCAGGGTGTAGCCCAGCCCAGAGGACTCGCGCACACCAAGTGTGATTTCACCGGTGTTCTTGATCTTGTCCAGCGTGTTCGATTGCGCACAGACCGCGGTGGCCGCTGCCATCAGCGTCAGCGCAAACAGATGTTTCTTCATTTCAGCTCCTTACCAGATAGGCAAACAAGGACGTATTGACCCGGCCGAACGGCCGGGATCACATTTGTACCGGATCGCAATTTTTGTTGCTACATGACAAACGCGATGTCCCTTACTATATGTGAAAACCGGTTTTTTTCACCAATAAACACAAGCAAGGTGCATGCCACCCGGCTCTACATGCACCATCGCCCTTTTTAGGGGCGTTTCGTCGCTTGTTGCGCCAGTTTGGTGCATTCTTACACAATCCATTCTGCATCCCATGGCAAGCAGCACCCTGCCCCCGGCCTTGTTCCTGCAGCCCCTCTCGGGCTGGCCAATGACCCAGCGCGCCATGGTGCGCGGCGTGATGACCGACATCGACGACACGCTCACGGCCGACGGCCGCATCGAGCCAGCCGCGCTGGAGGCGCTGGGCGCCCTCAGGGCGCAAGGCTTTGCGCTGATCGCCATCACCGGCCGGCCGGCCGGCTGGAGCGCCCCGTTCGCCGCCGCATGGCCGCTTGACGCACTGGTGGCCGAAAATGGTGCAGTGGCCTTCGTCCGTACGCCGGGGGCAAGCCACCCCGAGAAGATCTACCAGCAGGATGCCGACACCCGCGCCCGCAACCATATCCGCATGCAGGCCGTGGCGGCGCAGATCCTGCAACACGTGCCCGAGGCACGGCTGGCAGCCGATTCGGCCGGGCGCGAGTGCGACATCGCCATCGACCACAGCGAATTCCACACCCTGCCGACCGCAGCCATCGAGCAAGTCGTGGCCATCATGCGTGCGGCCGGAATGCACGCGACCGTCAGTTCGATCCACATCAATGGCTGGTATGGCGAGCACGACAAATGGCAGGGCGCGCACTGGATCCTGCGGACGCTGCGTGGCCAGGAACTGGACGAGCAGCTCGCACAATGGGTCTACATCGGCGATTCGACCAATGACGAGCGCATGTTCGAGCACTTCATCCACAGCGTCGGCGTGGCCAACATCGCGCGCTTTGCGCCACGCATGCAGCACCTGCCCCGCTACGTGAGCACGCAGCCGCGCGGCCAGGGCTTCGCCGAGCTGGCCGCGCAGCTGATCGAGGCCCGCGCCGCGCAGCCGCGCTGATGCGGCGGCTGCCGATCTTCGTGCACAATCGCGCCAGTCAGCACTTTCTCCGCCTTCGACAACCCTTGCAAACTCTCGCACAGCCATGACCGACACGCCCAAGATCACGCCACGCGACAAGGCCGACATCCTCTCGCAGGCCCTGCCCTACATCCGCAAGTTCCACGGCAAGACCATGGTCATCAAGTACGGCGGCAATGCCATGACGCAGCCGGACCTGCAGGCGGCCTTTGCCGAAGATGTGGTGCTGCTCAAGCTGGTGGGGATCAATCCGGTGGTGGTGCACGGCGGCGGCCCGCAGATCGAGTCGGCTCTCAAGCGCCTGGGCAAGACCGGCCAGTTCATCCAGGGCATGCGCGTGACCGACGCCGAGACCATGGAGGTGGTCGAATGGGTGCTGGCCGGCGAAGTGCAGCAGGACATCGTCGGCCTGATCAACCAGGCCGGTGGCAAGGCAGTGGGCCTGACGGGCCGCGACGGCGCCTTCATCCGCGCCCAGAAGCTCAAGATGGCCGACCACAAGGACCCGAGCGTCCTGCACGACATCGGCCAGGTCGGCGACATCCTCAGCATCGACCCGAGCGTCGTCAAGGCACTGCAGGACGACGCCTTCATCCCCGTCATCAGCCCGCTTGGCTATGGTGAGCAGAACGAGAGCTACAACATCAACGCGGACGTGGTGGCCAGCAAGCTCGCCTCGGTGCTCAAGGCCGAGAAGCTGATGCTGCTGACCAACACACCCGGCGTGCTCGATCAGGACGGCAAGCTGCTGACCAATCTCTCGGCGCGCGAGATCGACGCGCTGTTTGCCGACGGGACCATCTCCGGCGGCATGCTGCCCAAGATCTCCGGCGCCCTGGACGCCGCCAAGAGCGGCGTCAACTCGGTGCACATCATCGACGGACGCGTGCCGCACGCGATGCTGCTGGAAATCCTCACCGACACGCCCTACGGCACGATGATCCGCTCGCACTGAACCGTTGCCAGGCGGGCGCTGCCGCCGTCAGTGCAGCGCTGCCCGGCCAACCGGCCGGGGCGCGACGGCACCCGGGAACCTTTGCCTTGGCATGCCCTCCAACAGGAGTGCTAATATCACACATGCATGCTGGCGCCAAAGCCGACGGCATGGAAAGGAACCCCATACATGACATCGACAACGCAAACCACGGCGCTGGCCGCAGCCACGGCCAGCCAATGGCCCGCCCTGCCCGCTCTCGGCAACCTGGATGCGTACATCTCCGCTGTCAACCGCATGCCCATGCTCACCCCCGAGGAAGAGCAGGCCTACGCCCGGCGCCTGCGCGACCACAATGACGTGGAAGCCGCCGGCCGGCTGGTGATGTCCCATCTGCGGGTGGTCGTCGCCGTTTCAAGGCAATACCTTGGCTACGGCCTGCCGCAGGGCGACCTGATCCAGGAAGGCAACATCGGCCTGATGAAGGCCGTGCGCCGCTTCGATCCGGACCAGGGTGTGCGCCTGGTCAGCTATGCGCTGCACTGGATCAAGGCGGAAATCCACGAGTACATCCTGAAGAACTGGCGCATGGTCAAGGTGGCAACCACCAAGGCGCAGCGCAAGCTGTTCTTCAACCTGCGCTCGCTCAAGAACGAGCTCAAGGCCGAACACGCCATGACCGACGGCGAGAGCTACCGCAGCGCCCTGACCGACGCCGAGATCGACCAGATGGCCGACCAGCTCAAGGTCAAGCGCGAGGAAGTCATCGAGATGGAAACGCGCCTGGCCGGCGGCGACGTGCTGCTGGACCCGACGCCCAGCGATGACGACAGCGCCTATCTGGCGCCGATTGCCTACCTCAGCGACCACTCGCAGGAGCCCACGGCCGTGCTGGAGAGCCGCGAGCGCGACGCACTGGCCAGCACCGGCATCGAGAAAGCGCTGGACACGCTCGACGACCGCAGCCGCCGCATCGTCCAGGAACGCTGGCTCAACGTCAATGACGACGGCAGTGGCGGCATGACGCTGCACGAGCTGGCGAGCGAATACGGCGTCAGCGCCGAGCGCATCCGCCAGATCGAGGCGGCCGCCATGAAGAAAATGAGAAAGGCCATGACCGCCGAGCCGGCTGCGGCATGATGCCCCCGGTATCCGCCACTCCGGCGCCGGATATCCCGACCAGGCTGCGCAAGCAGCCTTTCTTTTTGCCGCCGGCGCTGGCACACTGGCGCCGGCTTGACACCACCACACTCACCATGACCCGTTTCACGCCCTTCCGCACCGATCGACGCCAGCTCCTGCGCCAGGCCCTCGCTGGCCTGGCGACACTGCCCCTGGCCCGGCTGGGCCAGGCTGCCGGTGCCGCTGCGGCCTGGCCCAGCCAGCCCGTCAAGGTGCTGGTGGGCTTTCCCGGCGGCTCCTCGCCGGACCTGACGGCACGCCTGCTGGTCGAATACCTGGCCCCGGTCCTTAGCGCGCAACCGGTCATCGTGGAGAACCGCAGCGGTGCCGGCGGCAACATCGCCGCGGCGGCATTGGCGCGAGCCAGCGACCAGCACACGATCAGCGTGATGATCAACGGCAACATGACGATTGCCCGGCTGCTCAACCCAAAGCTGGGTTTCGATCCGCTGACGGACCTGGCCCCGATCGCGCTGATCGGCTCGGCCCCCTATGTGCTGACCGCCAACGCACAGCTGGCGCAAGGCCTGGAGCCCGCCCAGTTTCTTGACAAGGCCCGGCAGGCGGGCGACCGCTGGAACTATGGTTCGCCGGGGCTGGGCACGGTAGCCCACCTGGGCATGGAACTGCTCAAAAGCCGCACCGGCATCGCGCCGCTGCATGTACCCTACCAGGGCAATCCACAGGCGCTGCAAGCGGTCATCAGCGGCGAGATCCAGATGTCGCTGCTGCCGCCGGCCATGGCGCTGGCCCAGCAGAAGGCCGGCCGCGTGGCGCTGATCGGCATCACCTCGGCGACGCGCAGCGCGCTCACCGGCAATTTGCCCAGCCTGCAGGAGCTCGGCGCGAAGGGACTGGACCTGGAGGTCTGGAATGCGGTGGCGGCCCCCGCCACGCTGCCGCCGGAGATCCAGGCGCGCCTGCGCGAGGCCGTGACAGAAGCATTGGCCATCCCCGAGGCGCGGCAAAAGCTGCTGGAACAGGGCTGGGTGGTAGGCGACACCAGCGCCAAAGCGCTGCGCGACCGTATCGCCGCCGACACCGAGGCGCTGGGCACCATCATCCGCGAGCAGCACATCCGCATCGACTCGTGAGCATCGGCCCGCGGTCGTGAACAAGTTCTGAGCCCCGCTGATGCCCCCGGGCGCGCGGAGCCGTGCTCAATGCGTTCAATGGCCCTGCAGCAACGTGCGGATGTCGGCGGTCAGCTGGTCCATCGGCGTGCCGTACTTGACATAGAGGCGCAGCTGGCCTTGCGGATCGTACAGGTAGCCGCCGGCCGAATGGTCGATGGTGTAGGTGCTCTCGGAAGGGCCGGGCACCTTCTGGTAAAACACCTTGAAGTCCTTGGCCATGGCCGCCACCTGCTCGGGGCTGCCGACCAGCGCCACGGCATCGGGGTCGAAGCTGCCAATGTAGGCGCGCATGATCTCCGGCGTGTCGCGCTCGGGGTCCACGGTCACGAAGACGATCTGCAGCCTGTCGCCATCCGCACCCAAGGCCTGCTTGACTTCGGCCATCTCCAGCATGGTGGTCGGGCACACGTCCGGGCACTGGGCGAAGCCGAAGAACACATAGACGGCCTTGCCGGCGAAATCGGCCAGGCTGCGCGGCTGCCCGTTGGCATCGGGCATGTGCCAGTCCTTGGCATAGCTGGCACCGCTGATGTCGACGGAATGGAAGCTTGGCTTGGCCGGCTCCTGCCTGCACGCAGCCAGCCCGAGCGCGGCAGCACCCGCGAGGGTCAGCGCCAGCAGCTGCCGGCGCCCCATCTGCACCATCTTCACCATTGCGAATGCCTCCTCAGAACAGGTAGTGGTCCACCAGCAGCGCGGCAAAAATGCCGCTCAGATGCCACAGCGACCAACGGAAGGTACGGCGCGCCAGCGCGTCCGAATAATTGCGCCAGAGCCGGAAACCATACCAGCAGAAGCCGCCACTGAGAAACAGCGCGACAAAGAAATACAGCCACGAACTCATGCCATAGACCACCGGCAGCAGGCAAGCTGCCAGCAGGATCAGCGTGTAGAGGAACACGTGCAGGCTGGCGAACTCGCGGCCGTGCGTGACCGGCAGCATCGGCAGGCCCGAGCGCCGGTAGTCGTCGATGCGGTAGAGTGCCAGCGCCCAGAAGTGCGGCGGCGTCCAGACGAAGATAATCAGGAACAGCAGCCAGGCCTCGGGCGCCAGGTCACCGCGCATGGCCGCCCAGCCCAGTACCGGCGGCATCGCGCCAGAGGCTCCGCCGATGACGATGTTCTGCGGCGTCAACGGCTTGAGCACCACGGTGTAGATCACCGCATAGCCGACGAAGGTGGCCAGCGTCAGCCACATCGTCAGCGGATTGACGTAGAGCCACAGCAGCAGGCAGCCGGCGCCGCACAGCAGGCCCGAGAACAGCAGTGCCTGCCAGTCGGGCAGCTCGCCGCGCGCGGTGGGGCGCCAGGCCGTGCGCTTCATGCGCACATCGATGTTCTTCTCGACCAGGCAGTTGAAGGCCGCCGCCGCCGAGGCCACCAGCCAGATGCCGAAGCAGGCCACCAGGATGCGCACGCTGGCGGCCGCATCGGGCAGGCCGGGAATGGCCAGCACCATGCCGATGAAGGCACAGAAGACGATCAGTTGCACAACCCGGGGTTTGGTCAGCACCCAGAATTGGGACCAGCGCGAGCGCCGGGCCGCCGGCAAGGTGGCGTCAGTCATAGGAACGTTCTCTTACAGCAGTCGTATCCACCTGGTGAGCCCAGTTGGATGCGGTGAACAAGGGGGTGGAGACGGCGTGCCGGGTATTGCCGCGCGTGCGCGCCAGCAGCCAGGTCATCACCAGCGCCAGTGCGGCCGCGCCACCGGTGTGCAGCACGGCGGCCAGCAATGGCCAGCCCAGCACCACATTCGAGAGGCCCGTCAGCAGTTGCAGCGCCAGCAGCGCCAGCAGCCAGCGCGCGGCGCGGCGCAGTTCCTGGCCGCGCTGGAACAATTGCGCGATCAGCAGGCCCAGCAGCAGTGTCACCAGCACTGCGAACAGGCGGTGCGTGTAGTGGATGGCCACCAGAGCCGGAAAATCGAGCGGGCGGCCATTGCCCTGGTAGCCCAGCGCGCGCCAGATCTCGAAACCCTGCGCGAAATGCATCTCGGGCCACCAGGCGCCGTTGCAGTCCGGAAAGGTGCTGCAGGCGAGCACCGCGTAGTTGGTGCTGACCCAGCCGCCCAGCGCGATCTGCGCCAGCAGCGCCACGCACGCCACTGCCATCAGGCGCTTGAGGCCGGCGGGCACGCCCAGCGGCGTCAACCGCTCATTGCAATGGCGCCACTGCACCGCCTGCAGGCACAGCAGCATCAGCAGCACGATGCCGCCGAACAGATGCAGCGTGACGATGGCCGGAAACAGCTTCATCGTCACCGTCCAGGCGCCGAAGGCGCCCTGCAGGCACACCCAAAAGAGCGTCAGCGTGGGCCACAGCGGACTGGGCGTGGCCGGCCAGCCGCCGGGCATCAGCTTGCCTGCGTTCGGCGGTGCGACCTGCCAGGCATAGGCCTCCGCAATGCGGCGCCGGCGGCGCCAGTACCACCAGGCAGCCACCGTCAGCACCACGATCAGCGCGCCCACCGTGGTGGCCAGGTAACGGTGGATCATCTCGATCCAGGCCTTGCTGTGCGTCACCGGCCCCATCGGCACGGCCTCCTGCGCCGCGCTGATGTGCGCACGCGCGCCAATCGGACTGGCGCTGCCGTAGCAGCCCGGCCAATCCGGACAGCCCAGGCCCGAGTCGGTCAGGCGCGTGAAGGCGCCGAACAGCACCAGGTCGAAAGTCAGGAACAGGGTCAGCACCGTCAGGGCCTGCAGCAAGCCGCGCGTGCCGCGCTGGCGATTGCGCCGCCACACCCAGGCCAGCGGCACAAGCGCGATCAGTCCGCCCACCAGCAACATGTTGAGCAGTGGCGACCAGTCGTAGAGGGCGACCTCGGCATTCATGCGTGCATCACTCCGCAATGTCCGTGGCAGCGCCAGGGCGGCGAGCCAACGGCTCGGCCTGGATGAGACGCGCCAGATCCTGGCGGATGTCAGCGGCATTCTCCAGGTCGATGCCCGGCGGCAGGCGCATCACCCAGTTGCCATCCGGATCGAGCAGGTACAGGTGGTCTGGCAGGCGGTGATGGGGGGCCGGCTCCAGCCATGGCGTCAGCACCTGCCCCGGCACATGCAGCGCCTGCGCACCTGGTTCCTGCAGCGCCGCCTGCCAGCGCGCCTCGATGGGCTGCTCGTCGGTGATCAGCCAGGCCCAGTCCAGCCGCAAGCCTTCCGCACCCAGCGCGTCATGCAACTGGCGCTGGAAATACAGGTTGTTCTGGCACTGTGCCCGGCAGGCACCGCCCGAGACACTCACCAGCAGCCACTGGCCGGCCAGCGGCCGCAGCACATCGGGCATGGCGCGCGGCGGCTCGATCAGCCGGCCATGGATGCCGCGCTCGAGCGGCCGAATCACGAAGTAGGTGATGTACGAGGCCAGCACCGGCGCGGCGCACACCAGCAGAATGCCCAGCATCTTCCAGCGCGCATGGCGGTCCTGCCGCTCGCGCGCCAGCGCATCCAGCGCCTGCGGCGTAGCCGCCGGCAATGCATGCACAGCCATGCCCAGCACCTGACCATGCGGGTGCTGGGGTTCGCCCTTGGAGGATGGATCACGCATCGGGAAAATGCCGCAAGAAACGCAAGGCCTGAAGAACGGTCGGAGGGTCTGGAAATCGGTGGGCGGGTCTGGACGGATCCTGGTTCCTGGCTGGCGGCGAAGCCGTCGGGCCAGGCTCGATAGGCGTGGACCAAGCCCATCGCCACCCTTGTCAAGCCGCAGTCAACCCGTCATTTTGCCGGATTCGGCATTCCCCCGGGAGGAATACAGTTTCCCGGCAGGTCCGCCAGCCCGTCTGGAGGCCGCTCGATGCGCCGCCATTCAGCGGTTGCCATTCAAGGCCGCTTTTGCAAGGTCGCGCGCATATCGTCGAGGCTGATGCGGGTCTGCTCGGCCATGGCCATGCGCGGCGGCGCCTTGATGGCATGGCCGTAGATCACCTCGAAGGTCAGCGTGATCGCGCCGCTCGCATCGGCCAGGCCGGCGATGTCTTCCATCAGCGTGCGCTGCCACTGCCGCCCACGCAACCCGCCAAAGCGGCCGGGGTGGAAGTTGCGGCCCAGTTCGCGCAGTTCGGCCAGCAGGCGCACGGCATCCGGGAATTGCAGGCGGATGTGCTCCATGTCCATGACCGGCTCGGCAAAGCCCTGTTGCACCAGCATGTCGCCCAGGTCGTGCATGTCGGTGTACTCCTGCGCTGGCGGCGGCCAGCCGCGCCGGGCGTAGATCTGGCGCAACTCTATGGCGGTATCCGGCCCCAGGCAGGAGAACATCAGAAAGCCCTGCGGCTCCAGCAAGCCAGCCCAGGCCTGGATGGTCTGCGGCGGGCTGATAGCCTGGTGCAGGTGCATGTTGGCCCAGAGCATCTGCACCGATTGTTGCGCGGGCGTCGCGAACGACACGGCCGGCACGCTGCGCAGCCAGCGCGAGACAACCGAGGGCTGCCAGAGCGACTGGGCCAGGCGCTGGTTGGCGGGCTGCCCGTGCACGATGAACTGGCGCGCCTTGGGATAGTGCGCCGCCACCAGCGCATGCGCCTGCACGCCGCCGCGCACGGGCTCCCAGTCGCACCAGCTTGCGGGCTGCTTGACTATCCACGCCAGCCGCTCCTGCATGCGCCGCCCCACTTCCTCGTGCAGCCAGGGACTGGCCGCCAGCGGCCGGGCCTGCCAGCGCGCCAGTGCCACCGGATCGAGGCTGGGCGGAACGTCGGTGTGGGAGGCAGAGGCAGGCATGGCGACGGGCAAATGGGCAGCGCAGGCGCTGGGGAAGCGAACCAAAATGAGAGGCAACGCCTGGGACGCAACAGGCAGGCGCCCATTGAGGCCCTGGGCAGGGCGCGCAGGGCGGCGACCGGGACGGCAGCCCGCGTGTCTCGACGCCCGCAGGCATCGCAGTATAAGAACATTGGCAAAGCCCTGCTGGCAGGACACGGCAGGAAAATCGGCGCAGCCCTACCGCCCTTATCATGCCGCCATGCTGTCCGCGTTGACCCGCCTGCTGCCTTTCCAGTGCGCCTTCTGCCGCACTTGGCCGAGCTGGAGCCGGCCTGCCGGCGTTTGCGGCGTGTGTGCCGATTGCCTGCACAGCTTTGGCGGCGCCCGCCCACGCTGCCCGCGCTGCGCACTGCCCACACCGGTGCCGGGACAACACTGCGGCGCCTGCCTGCGCCACCCACCGGCTCTGGCGCATTGCTTTGCCGCGGTGGACTATGCCTATCCGTGGCAGGCGGCCATCGGCCAGTTCAAGTTCCAGCACCAGCCGGCTTGGGCCCGCACCATGGCCGACATCTGCCTGCAGCAGGCGGATGCGCGCGCCCTGGTGCGCGCGGCCGATCGCATCGTGCCGGTGCCGCTGGCCCGCGCCCGCCTGCAGGAGCGTGGCTACAACCAGGCCTGGGAGCTGGCCAAAGCGCTGGCGCGGCGCAGCGGCCAGCGCCACAAGCTCGATGTCCGACTGGTTCTGCGGCAGCCGGGCGCCGCGCCCCAGGTTGGCCAGGGCCGGGCGGCCCGCCTGCGCAACCTGCGACAGGCGTTTGTCCTTGCCGAGGATACGCCGCCACTGCACGGCCAGGGGATTCTCCTGGTCGACGACGTGATGACCACCGGCGCCACCCTGCAGGCACTGGCGATGCGCCTGCAGGCCGCCGGCGCCAGCCGGGTCGATGGCTTGGTCTTCGCGCGCACCGAGGCGCCTTCGTAGCGCTGACGGAGCACAGGAACAAGAAGGACCCTGAGCATGCCACGTTCAAAGCGGCCGCGGTGTGCTTGTCGCGATCGAGCACGAAGCAGGTCCTGCAGTCCTGCCCGCTCATGGCTTGGGCTTGGGCAAGGCGTCCATCACGCCTGCTGCTGCAGATTTTCTCGGAACAACGGCTCGGACCGGTATTCTTCGCATTCATCCAGCGCCAGGGCGGCAAGGACTTTGGCAAAGGAAACTTCAAGGCCTTGCTCGAGTCGCTCGAAAGACACCCGATCAACCCGGGCATACTGGAGGCCGAATGACGCGGCCACGGCAACCCCGCCTACTGAGGACCCGCCATGAAACGCCTGACCGACCTGGAACGCGAGGCCGCGCTATCGGCCATCCCCGAGTGGCAGTACGCCGCCGAGCGCGGAGGGCTGATCCACCGCCGCTTCGTGCTGCGTGACTTCACCGAGGCCTTTGCCTTCATGACGCAGATCGCCCTGCATGCCGAGAAGAGCGACCACCACCCGGAGTGGCGCAACGTCTACAACCGCGTGGACATCACGCTGACCACGCACGACGCCGGCGGCCTGAGCCAGCGCGACATCGCACTGGCCCAGCAAATCGACCGCATCCACGCGCATCTGGGCACCGGCACACAAGCCCAGGTGCATACAAGACAGACCTGAGAACCCGTTCACGATCCTTCCGTGGATCTCGGTTGTCCCGGCAGGCGATGCGATGCAAGGTGCAAACCGCCATCGGACCGCTGGCACGGCCAGGATTTGTCACACCGCGGCGCTCGCCTAGCGCAGCGGCCCTGCAGCGCGGGCGTTGGCGCGCGCCAGCCAGGCCAGCGGCCATTGCGCCAGCAGCACCAGCAGCACCCCGGCCCACGGCGTCTGCGCCAGATGGCCGCGCGCCACCCAGGCGCTGCCCATCGTCTCGCCCAGGGTGATGCCCAGGTTGAAGGCCGAAATGTTCAGCGCCGAGGCAAAGTCCACGGCCCCCGGCGTCCAGCGGCCGGCCGTCTCCAGCATGCCGGCCTGAAAGCCCGGCGACATGCCGAAGGCCAGTATTCCCCAGACGAACAGCAGCACCAGCATCGGCAAGCGGTAGGGCATCAGTACTGCCAGCGCCACCAGGCACAGCAGCAACGCCGCCAGCATGTGCCGCAGCGCCGCCGCCCAGCCCAGGCCCGTCGCCAGCCGGCCACCGGCCAGGTTGCCAACCAGCGTCGCTGCGCCGAACACCACCAGCAGCAAACTGGCCGCATGCGGGCTGAAACCGGTGACCTCCGTCAAGATCGGCGTGATGAACGTGAAGGCCGCAAAGCTGGCGCCAAAACCCAGCACGGTGGTGGCCATCATGGCCAGGATCGGAGCACTGGCCAGTGCCGCCAGTTGCGCTCCGGCCGGCACCGCCGCCGGCGCGGGCAGTTGCGGCACCCACCGCCAGATGGCGAGCAGCGCCAGCGCCGCCAGCACCGCCACCGCATGGAACGGCAGCCGCCAGCCCAGGGCGTTGCCGATCAGGCTGCCCAGCGGCACGCCGATCACCATTGCCAGCGTCAGGCCTGCGAACATCAGGGCAATGGCCGCGCTGGCCTGCCCCTTGGACGCGAGCCGGGCAGCCACTGTCGCGCCAATGGCGAAGAAACTGCCATGCGCGACCGCCGTGACGATGCGCCCGGCCAGCAACATCGCATGGCTGCCGGCCACCGCCGAGAGCAGGTTGCCTGCCAGAAAGACCGCCACCAATCCCAGCAGCAGCGGCTTGCGAGGCCAGCGCGCCAGCGCCAGCACGACCACCGGCGTGCCCAGGGCCAGCGCCAGCGCATACAGGCCCACCAGCGAGCCGGCATGCGCCAGCGGCACGTCCAGATCCCCGGCGATGGCCGGCAGCACGCCGACCACGATGAACTCGGCCACGCCGATGGCAAAGGCCGTGACCGCCAGCGCCCAGACGCCGGGATGGGTGGGCGGCGGGCCACTCATGCGCGGCCCGCCGCGTGCAGGGCCAGCGACTGGTCGGCCGCGAGCGTGGCACCGGCCACGCCGACGGCGCCAAGCGGCCGCTCATCGCCGCCGCGCAGCACGATGCCGCCGCCAAAGCTGATCAGGCCGCCATTGGTGGCCTCGAGGGTGTAGATGGCGCCGCCCGGCTGCGCTGCGGCACCGATCTCGGCGCTGTCGGTGCGAAACAGCGCGGCCATGCGCGCCTTCTTGATGGACACGTCGATAGCCCCCGGCACCGCGTCATCCATGCGCAGAAAGCCGCGCAGCAGGCCGGCATCATCGACCACGCCGATGCATACGGCGAAACCCTGTTGCTGCGCCTGCGCGCGGGCGCGTTCGATGATCTGCCAGACAGCGGCATCGGAAAGTGGAGAGATACGGGACATGCGGGGACTCCTGATGGTGTGGAAAGAATCCCGGATGATTCCCGCCACGCCCGCCGACGGGAAGGGGCAGCGGCCGATTGCCTGCTAAATTTTGACAATGTCAAAAAAATCACGCATGGCGTTGCGTGCCAGCCGGTGCAGCGCCGCTTCGCGCAGGCGCTGCGCGGGCCCCGCCAGGCCCAGCGCCGCCACGACACGCCCCTGCTGGCGCAACGGCATCGCCAGGCAATGCAGGCCGGGCTCGGCCTCCTGCAGGTCCAGCGCGTAGCCCTGCCCGGCAATCTGAACCAGCGCCGTCTCCAGCCCGCCGGGCAGCAGGCCGGCGCGCCGCAGGCTGCGCACCAGTGCCGGCTCGTGCGCAAGAAAGACCCGGCCGATGGCCGAAGTGGTCAGGCCTTCGCGGCGTCCGCGCGGGCTGGCCACGCGCAGGCTGCCGGAGCCTTCGAGCGCATCGATGTAGAGGTAGTCGCGCGTACCGCAGGGCACGGCCAGATAGCAGGTCTCGCCGCTGCGCTCGGCCAGGGCCCGGAGCGCCGGTCCGAATGCGGCCCGCAGGCGCGCGTCGGCATCGGCGAGCGGCTGCGCCACGTCGCGCAGCCGCAACCCCAGCGCATACAAGGTGCCGTGACGCGCCACATAGCCCATCGCCGCCATGGTGTTGAGCAGGCCATGCGTGGTGCCCTTGTCGAGCTCCAGGCGCACGGCCAGATCGGCCAGCCGCGCCGCGCCGCCGGCTTGCGCGAGCGCCTCCAGCAATGACAGGGCCCGCTCGACGGACTGGATGCGGCGGTTTTCGTTGACCATGGAGGGGCTGCGAACAGGTTCTGAATGCCGGGATCACCACAGGCGGACAAAGGTCGCGCCAGCACCACCGGTGCAGTGCCATCACGCCCGAATGGGTTTGACATCATAAAACATGCTGCCCGATCATCGGGGCGGCGGGCCACATCGGGGAGAACGGTGTCCGGTTCGGCGGCATTTCTGCGCTAAAGTCCTGCCGGAACGCGCACAACGCCAGAGCTGGCTTCGCCAGCAAGCCCCGCCAGGGCGCCCGATCCGGTGCTGCCTCCCATCCGTCTCTCCGCCCCCTACCACCATACTCCGCCACCATGAGCTGGATCGAAGCCATCATCCTCGGGCTGGTGCAAGGCCTGACCGAGTTCCTGCCCATTTCCTCGAGCGCGCACCTGCGCATCATCGGCCCGCTGCTGCCCTCCGGGGGCGACCCGGGCGCGGCCTTCACGGCCATCACCCAGTTGGGCACCGAGGCGGCGGTGCTGATCTACTTCCGCAAGGATCTGTGGCGCATCGCGCAGGCATGGTGCGGCTCGCTGGGGCGACGGCACGAGGCGCCCGGGACGGATGCGCGCATGGGCTGGTACATCATCCTCGGCACCGTCCCCATCGTGGTGCTGGGCCTGCTCTTCAAACAGGCCATCGAGGGCTCGCTGCGCAACCTGTATCTGACGGCGACCATGCTGGTGGTCTTCGCGCTGGCGCTGGCGCTCGCCGACCGCATCGGCGCCAGGACGCGGCCGCTGCAGCAGCTCAATGGCCGCCATGCGCTGCTGTTCGGCCTGGCGCAGGCCATGGCGCTGATTCCCGGCGTCTCGCGCTCGGGCGGCACCATCACCGGGGGGCTGCTGCTGGGCTACACGCGCGAGGCGGCGGCGCGCTACTCCTTTCTGCTGGCCATCCCGGCGGTGCTGGCCTCTGGCTTCTACCAGCTCGTCAGGAGCTGGGGCCAGCCGGATGTGAGCGCCTTCCCGACGCTGCTGGCCACGCTGGTGGCCTTTGGCAGCGGCTATGGCGTGATCGTGGTGTTCCTGCGCTGGATCTCGCACCACAGCTACCTGCCCTTCGTGCTGTATCGCCTCGCCCTGGGCGTACTGGTGTTCGTGTTGCTGGGCCTGGGTGTGTTAAAGCCCTGATGCGCGCTCCCATGGCAACGGCCGCAGGTGCTGGCGGGCCGCCGCCACGATGGCGAGGGTCAGCCGCTGCGCGGTGAGTGATTCGCGCTCCCAATGGTGCCAGTAGAGCAGCACGTCCAGTCCGGCCTCTGCGATCACCTCTTCCAGCGCAGGCTGGTGCCCGGCGCGACGCTGCAACTGCTGCCGACTCACCATGCCCCAGCCCAGCCCCAGCGCGATGGCGCTTTCATAGGCCTCGGTGGAGGGCACGAAGTGGCGCGGATACTGCGGCTGCACCACCCCGAACTGCTGCTGCAGAAAAGCATCCTGCAGGCCATCCTTGCGATTGAAGATGATGGCGGGCACCGCCAGCAGCCGCCCCAGCGAAACCCGCCCCGTGCCCGGATCGCGCAGGCGCTCCAGCAGCGTCCGGCTCGCCACGCAGTGGTAGCGCATCGCGCCCAGCGGCACGGCGCAGCAGCCCCGCAGCGGCTGTGCCAGCGTGCTGATGCAGCCCGTCACCTCGCCCGATTTGAGCGCCGCATGGGTGAAATCCTGATCGTCCAGCGTGATGTCCAGCACGATGCGATGCCGTTGCAGCGCCGCCTCCACCCCCGGCAGGAACCAGCTCGCCAGTGAATCGCCATTGACCGCGATGGCCATGCTGTGCCAGCTGCCGGTGCCGTCGGCCCCGCCTTGCAGATGCCGCTGCAGGTCGGCCTCCATCGACTGCACCTGCCGGAGATGCGCCAGCAGCACCTGCCCGGCAGGGGTCGGCACCACCTGCTTGCCACGCACCAGCAGGCGTCGGCCCAGCGCCGTCTCCAGCCCGCGGATGCGCAGCGACACCGCGGGCAGTGAAATCGCCAGCGCCTGGGCCGCGCGCGCGAAGCTGCCGCACTGGGCCACGGCAAGAAAGGCATCGGTCTGGCGGGCGTCGAACATGTCGGTATTTGGTTTTTCTCAAGTCAATTGATTTTTATTGAATTATCTTCAACAAACGCCGGGAGTCACGACAATCCGCAGCGTTCCGCCCTGCCGCTTCGGCTTTCGCCTCCTTCAGCCTCCGTGTGTGCCATGAACATGCTCCCCGTCTTCCTCTCCGGCATGCTGCTGAGCCTGTCGCTGATCATGGCCATCGGCCCGCAGAATGCCCATGTGCTGCGCATGGGCCTTGGCCGCCAGCACCTGCTGCTGACGGTGCTGATCTGCGCGCTGGGCGACATGGCCATGATCCTGATCGGCGTGCACGGCCTGGGCCACCTCGGGCCACTGCCGGAGAGGCTGCACGGCGCGCTGATCGGCGCGGGCACGCTGTTCCTGCTGGCCTATGGCTGGCGAGCCGCCAAGCGCTTTGCATCGCATTGGCGCGCGGGCCTTACGTCGCCAGTCGCCGCGGCAGGAGGAGCAGGAGCACCTGCGCAGCCGGCACATTACACGCGGAGGCAAGCCGTCGGCCATGCGCTGGCGTTTTCCTGGCTCAACCCCCACGCCTGGCTGGACACCGCCGCGCTGATCGGCACGGCCTCGCTCGCCTACGGGCAAATGGCCGGCGTGTTCGGCTGGGGGGCGATTGCCGGCTCGGCGGTCTGGTTCAGCCTGCTGGGCCTGGCCGGCTGGTGGCTGGGCCGCCGCCTGCAAGGCAGCCGGGCCTGGCTGTGGCTCGATGGCCTGGTCGCCCTGATGATGTGGGTCGTGGCGGCACTGCTGGCGGCCAGCCTGTGGCGCTGACATCCCCTCCCACCAGTTGCGCCACCGCATACGCCGCGCGGGTGAAGGCGAGCGATCGCGGGCGATAGAGGCGCCGGGAATCAGGGCTGCTACAATCGCTCCCTCAATCCAAAATAAGCTGCCAGCGATAGCGCCCGTGCAGCATCTGGTTGGTCACTCCCCTGTTTCTCTTCACGAGGTCGGTGAATCGCCATGATTTTTGCCTTGAACTCCTCCTACCGCTGGGAGCGCCAGGACACGCTGGCGCACCACGTCATTCGCGGCTGCCGGGCCTTCAGCAGGGCCCAGATCATCTGGTAATCGCCGTCTGCCGGCGAACGGCCGACGCACGCGCGGCCCGTCGCGGTCATTTGCGGCCATCGGCCGCACCGATCCAGCCGACCGGCCCCAACGCCCCCGCCTCTCCGATGCGCTGACCCGCTGGGCAGCGCAGGTTTTCTCCCACCAAGCACCCGGCGCAAGCCCAGCCAGCCACTGCCGGGAAGCATGGGTTCTTTGTTCAACCCCGACCGTCACTCTCCCCGCATCGCCACGGAGCCACTGCATTGAACCGTTCTCCCGCCGTCCCCCTGCAAACACCGTATTACCTGATCGACGAGCAAAAGCTGCTGGTCAACATGCAGCGCATTGCGCGGCTGCGCACGCTCTCGGGCGCGAAGGCACTGCTGGCGCTCAAGTGCTTTGCAACCTGGTCGGTATTCCCGCTGATGCGGCAATACCTGGACGGCAGCACCTCGTCATCGCTGAACGAGGTGCGGCTGGGCCGGGAGAAGTTCGGCGGCGAGACCCACGCCTACAGCGTGGCCTGGGCCGACCATGAGATCGACGCGGTGCTGACGCACGGTGACAAGATCATCTTCAATTCGCTGGCGCAGCTGCAGCGCTTTGGCGACAAGGCCCGCGCCGCCGGCAAACCAGTGGGCTTGCGCGTCAACCCGGGCGTGAGCAATTCGCCCTACCTGCTGGCCGACCCGGCCCGCCCCAACAGCCGCCTGGGCGAGAGCGATCCGGACAAGATCGCCGCCGTCATCGGCCAGCTCTCGGGCCTGATGTTCCACAACAACTGCGAGAACAGGCGCTTCGAGCATTTCGACGAGATGCTCGGCCACATCGAACAACGCTTTGGCCATCTGCTCGCCCAGGTGCAATGGATCAGCCTGGGTGGCGGCATCCATTTCAGCGAACCCGGCTACCCGCTGGAGCAACTGGCAGAGCGCCTGCGGAGGTTTGCCGGGCGGCACGGCGTGCAGGTGTACCTCGAACCCGGCGAAGCCTCGGTGGCCGGCGCGGCAACGCTGGAAGTGACGGTGCTGGACGTGGGCTTCAACGGCAAGCCGCTGGCGGTGGTCGACAGCTCCATCGAGGCGCACATGCTGGATCTGCTGATCTACGACTACAGCGCCCGCATCGAACCCAACACGGGCGAGCACGAGACCATCGTCGGCGGCAAGACCTGTCTGGCCGGAGACCTGTTCGGCACCTTCCGCTTCACGCGACCGCTGCAGGTGGGCGACCGCCTCTCCATCGAGGATGCGGCCGGCTACACCATGGTCAAGAAGAACTGGTTCAACGGCGTCGACATGCCCGCCATCGTGGTCCGGCGCCTCGATGGCCGCGAGGAAGTGGTGCGCGCCTTCGGTTACGACGACTACGTCGGCAGTCTGTCCTGATGCCACACCCGGCAGCAGGATTGTCCGCCGTCCACGGACGGCATCTTGTCAATGGAGGTTTTGTGCGAAATGAAGAAAAACGTATTGATCATCGGGGCTGGTGGGGTTGGGCAGGTAGCGGCACATAAGTGCGCGCAGCACAACGCCCTGCTGGGCGACATCCACATCGCCTCGCGCAACATCAAGAAGTGCCTGGCCATCATCGACAGCATCCATGAAAAGGGCTCGCTGCAGAACCCCAGGGGTGTGCTCAAGGCCCACCAGCTCGACGCCATGGACACGGCCGCGGCGCAGCGGCTGATCGAGCAGACCGGCAGCCAGATCGTCATCAACCTCGGCCACGCCTTCGTCAACATGTCGGTGCTGGAAGCCTGCATCGCCACCGGCGCCGCCTACATCGACACCGCCATCCACGAAGATGCGGACAAGATCTGCGAGGCGCCCCCCTGGTACGCCAACCACGAGTGGAAGCGCAAGGGCCGCTGCGCCGAACAGGGCGTGACCGCCATCCTCGGCTGCGGCTTCGACCCCGGCGTCGTCAACGCTTATGCCGCGCTGGCCGTGCAGGAGTACTTCGACAAGGTCGACTCCATCGACATCATCGACATCAACGCCGGCAGCCACGGGCGCTACTTCGCCACCAATTTCAACCCGGAGATCAACTTCCGCGAGTTCACCGGCCAGGTCTGGTCCTGGCAGGATGGCCAGTGGAAATCCAACAGGATGTTCGAGGTCCAGCGCACCGACGAGCTGCCGGTGGTCGGCACGCAGACCGCCTACCTGACCGGCCACGACGAGCTGCACTCGCTCTCGCAGCACCTCGACGTGCCCAACATCCGCTTCTGGATGGGCTTTGGCGAGCACTACATCAACGTCTTCAACGTGCTGCGCAACATCGGCCTGCTCTCGGAGAAACCGGTGCGCCTGGACAACGGCCAGGAAGTCGTGCCGCTGCAGCTCGTCAAGGCAGTGCTGCCCGACCCCGCCTCGCTGGCGCCGGGCTACGTGGGCAAGACCTGCATCGGCAACCTCGTCAAGGGCAGCCAAAACGGCCAGCCGCGCGAGATCTTCATCTACAACGTCGCCGATCACGTCGAGGCCTTTGCCGAAGTGGGCAGCCAGGGCATCTCCTACACCGCCGGCGTGCCGGCCGCCGCCGCGGCGCTGCTGATCGCCCAGGGCACCTGGGATGTGCGCAGGATGGTCAATGTCGAGGAACTGCCCTGCCAGCCCTTCATCAACCTGATGAACCGCATGGGCCTGCCCACCCACATCCGCGAGGCTGGTCGCGAGGACATGCTGCTGGGCTGGGACGAGCCGGAGACCGAAGCCGCCCAGGCCTGATCCGGCCGGCGGCAGGAACCTGCACGGGGCCGGCGACTCGCACAGGAGATGATGACCCTCCCCACCGTATCACTGCCAGCCCTGCTTCGGCGCCTCGCCGGCTGGCTGGCTGCCTTGCTCGGCATCGCACTGCTGGCCGCCTGGGCCTGGCAGCAACCGTTCATGGCTGCGCCCCGCATGTTCTGGACGCTTGGCCGGCTGCCGCCACCGAGTCACCTGCCTGTGCCGGTACAAGGCGTCGCCGCAGGCCGCATCGCGGACACCTATGGCGCACCGCGCAGTGGCGGCCGAAAACATGAGGGCGTGGACATCTTCGCACCGCGCGGGACGCCGGTCGTCAGCGCCACGCCGGGCATCGTGGTTTCGGTGCGGGAGAGCGGCCTGGGCGGGCGCCAGGTCTGGGTGCTGGGCCCGGCCCGGCAACGGCACTACTACGCCCACCTACAGGACTGGGCCGAAGGCATCACGGCCGGCACGGTGGTCCACACCGGCCAACCGCTGGGCACGGTGGGCGACAGCGGCAATGCCCGCGGCACGCCACCCCACCTGCATTACGGCATCTATGGCAGCGGCGGTGCCTACGATCCGCTGCCGCTGCTGCAAGCGAACCCGCTGAACCCGTAGCAAAGCGGCGCGGGAGCCGTATCAGAACCTGTTCATGATCTTTTCATGGGTCACGTTGCCCCGCCAGACGATACGATGCAAGGGGCAAACCGCCGTCGGCCCGCCGGGCCCGACGAGGCAATGCAGAAACCGCAGCGTGCGCCTGCCGGGGCAACGTGGCGCGCGGAACGATCGAAAACAGACTCTCAGACGCCCAGTTGATCGATCTCCGCATAGGCCCGCTGCAACCAGACCTTGAGGCGCTGGCGCTCGAGCAGTCCCAAGCCCTTGCCGCTGGCATTGGCCGCGGCCCAGAAACTGTAGCCGCCACCGTCGATCTTCTGCATGGTGGCATCGGGCAGGCGGTGCAGGCGCATGAAGCGCGCACCGGCGGCCTCGGCCCGCTCGCGCAGGCCGCTGTGCGCCAGCAGCTCGAACTTGTCGCCACGGATCTCGTTGAGCACCACCACCAGTTGCAGGCGCTCGTCGCGCTCGTCGAGCAATTGCCCGAGCAGACGCAGCGAATCGCTGCTGGCGTCCATCACGTGCCAGTAGTTCAGCGCAATGCCCAGCTCCTCCGTCAGTTCGGCCACCCCGGAATCGGAAAACCATTGCCAGAACTGCCCATAGGTCTGCGCCGCCAGATCGACCAGCACGCGCTGCGCGGGGCCCGCCGCGGCGGCCTCGATCACACCATCAAGGCTTTCGTAGCGGTCGATGACCACCGATTCGGCATAGTCGCCGTAATAGCGCAGCAAGGCGCCGTGCGAACGGTCCGAATCGAATGCGGCGAACGGCAACTGATGATCGATCAGGTACTGCGCCAGAATGCGCGCAACCACCGACTTGCCCACGCCGCCCTTTTCACCGCCAATGAAATGAATGCCACTCATGCCTGCTCCCGCCCGAAGTTGGTATGCGGCACATTGTATGGGCTGCGCGACCGCATGATGCACCGCACCAATCAACGTGGCACGGCGAGGCCGCGCTGCACGGCCGGACGGACGACGAAGGCATCGAGCACGTGCTGCACGTTGGCGAAATCGCCAAAACCCACCAGGTCACCGGCACCATAGAAGCCCACCAGGTTGCGCACCCACGGGAAGATGGCGATGTCGGCGATCGAGTAGGCGTCCTCACCCTGGCCCAGCATCCAGTCGCGCCCCTGCAGGTGACCGTCGAGCACGCCCAGCAGGCGGCGGCTCTCGGCCACGTAGCGACTCAGCGGACGCTTGTCTTCCCAGTCCTTGCCGGCGAACCGGTGGAAGAAGCCGAGCTGGCCGAACATCGGCCCGACACCCCCCATCTGCCACATGAGCCACTGGATGCCCTGGTAGCGCAGCGCCACATCGGCCGGCAGCAGTCGGCCCGTCTTGTCGGCCAGATAGATCAGGATGGCGCCGGTCTCGAACAGGCCCAGCGGCCGCCCACCAGGGCCGGCGGGGTCGATGATGGCCGGGATCTTGTTGTTCGGGTTCAGCGACAGGAACTCGGGGCTGAGCTGGTCGTTGGTGGCGAAATCGACCTTGTGCGCCTCATAAGGCAGGCCCAGCTCCTCCAGCGCGATCGAGACCTTGACGCCATTGGGCGTGGCCAGCGAATAGAGCTGGATGTGATCCGGATGCCGCGCCGGCCATTTGCGGGTGATCGGAAAAGCGTCCAGCGGGGGGAGTGCACTCATCATGGTTTCATCCATCGAATTTCACGCGCGGGTCCACCCACACGTAGCAGAGATCGCTGACCAGCTTGGTGAGAAGGCCTATCAGCGTGAAAAGGTGGAGCGTTCCAAGTACGACGGGATAGTCGCGGCGGATGATGCTCTCATAGCCCAGCAGGCCCAGGCCATCGAGCGTGAAGAGCGTCTCGATCAGCAGTGAACCGGCGAAGAAGGCGCCGATGAAGGCGGCCGGAAAGCCCGTGACAATCGGGATCAGCGCGTTGCGGAACACATGTCCCCACAGTACCTGGCGCTGGTCCAGCCCTTTGGCGTAGGCAGTCAGCACGTACTGCTTGCGGATTTCCTCGAGCACCGCGTTCTTGGTCAGCAGTGTGGTCACGGCAAAGCTGCCGGCGACCATCGCCGTCACCGGCAGCGCAATGTGCCAGAGGTAGTCGGCGACACGCTGGCCCCAGCCCATCTCTTCCCAACCGGGCGAAGTCAGGCCGCGCAGCGGGAACCATTCGAGCTGGCCGCCGAAGACCACCAGCAGGATCACCCCCAGCACGAATCCCGGCACTGCATAGCCGACCAGCACCAGCAACGTGGTGACGAAATCGAAGCGGCTGCCGGCGCGCACCGCCTTGGCCACCCCCAGCGGCACCGCGATCAGGTAACTGATGAAGAAGGTCCAGAGGCCCAGGCTGATGGAGACCGGCAGCTTTTCCTTGATGAGCTGCCAGACGTCCTTGTTGTGCATGAAGCTGCGGCCCAGATCGAAGCGCGCGAACTGCCCGAGCATCTGCAGGAAGCGCTCGTGCGCGGGCTTGTCGAAGCCATAGAGCGCCTTGATTTCCTCGAGCCGCCGCGCATCCACTCCCTCGCCGCCGCGGTAGCTGAAGCCGCCCGTCTCGGCGCCGCCCGGGCCCGCGCGCGACTCGGCCAGATACTGTTCGACCGGCCCGCCCGGCACGAACTGCACGATCACGAAGGTGAACAGCAGCACCCCCAGCAGCGTGGGAATCATCAGCAGAAGGCGTTTGAGGATGTAGCCCAGCATGGCGACTCCAGATGTTGTTCAGGCCGCGCCCGGCGGCAGCGGCAGCGTCAGCGTCAGCGTCAGCGTCAGCGTCAGCAAGACTAACATCATATGCAGCGGCGTGCGGCGTCTCCGCATTCAGGCCTGTGGCACTCGCCGCAGGCCCGCCACCGCCGCGGCGCTGCCGATCAGGCTCAGTTGCACGGCCGCCAGACCCAGCCAGATGACCTGATGGTGCCCATGATCCATCACCCAGCCGAACACCAGCGGTGCCAGCGCCTGGCCGATGTCCAGCCCCGCATACACCACGCCATAGACGCGGCCGCTGGCATGCAGCGGCGTCGATTGCTTGACCAGCATGTCGCGCGAGGGCCCGGCCAGCCCGCTGACCAGACCCATCAGCACGAAGACCAACGGCACGCTGGCCGCCGGCAGCGGCGCCAGCGCCATGGCCACCGCAAACATGGCGGCCACCCCGAAGCCCGTGCCGACGATGCGCTCGGCCGGCCAGTCGCGCTGCACCAGGAAGCCGCCCGCCACCATCCCCACCGCCAGCGCCACCATGTAGAGCGTCACGCACAGGCCCAGCCAAGTCTGCGGCATGGCGTGCAGCCGCTCCGCCGCCGGCGCCGCAAAAGTCTGCACGACGCTGAGCACCACCGCGTAGAGAAAAAAGAACCCCATGCAGACCCACACCGCCGGCAGGCGCAGGAACGCCAGTGGCGCCTCGGCCGCAGCCAGAGCAGACGCGGCCGGCGCACGCGCCGGGGCCTCGGCCAACTCATCAGCCAACACCCCACGGCCCCTGCACGCCACCAGCAGGATGGCCACCACCACCCCGGCGGCCGCCAGCAAGGCCAGGCGCCAGCCCCAGAGTTGCGCCAGCGGCACCACCAGCGCCGGTGCCGCCGCCCAGCCCAGGCTGCCGGTGATGCCATGCACGCTGTAGGCATGGCCGAGCCGGGCCGGGCTGACCTTGCGATTGAGCAGCGTGAAATCGGCCGGGTGGAAGACGCCATTGCCCATGCCGGTGACGATGGCGGCCGCCACCAGCATCCAGAACGATTGTGCCAGGGCAAAACCCACGATGCCCAGCGCCATCAGCGCCATGCCGCCATACAGCACCGGACGGGCGCCATGACGGTCGACCACGAAGCCCGAGAGCGCCTGCACCACGCAGGAGACCACGAAGAACACCGTCAGCACCGAGCCCAGCGCGGCATACCCGATGCCGAATTCCCCGTGCAGCCAAGGCAGCAGCGGCGGCAGCACCAGCTGGCTGAAATGGCTGCTGGCATGCACCAGCCCGACCAGGCTGATGACCCGGGCATCACTGCGCAATGGGGCGCTTTCGGTCAGTGTGGAAGCGGACATGGACGTCGAGAACTCTCAAAACCTGTTTACAGGGAGCGGTGGGCACGGCGAAGACAGCGAGAACGGCAGATGGTCAATGCCGCGATCACAGCGCCGCGCTGCGAGGCAGGGTATTGTTCCAGAACACCGGCGCGTCGTCAGAACCTGCGGGCGACCTGCCTGACCTGCCTGACCTGCCTTTCCACCGTTGGCACGCAGGAAGCGGAGTATCGGGCCCGCTGCACACAAGAATCAAAATGCGTCTGGCCCACGGCACGCGCAGAGGCCCTGCCAGCACACCGCATTGGACTTTTTCTCACAACCGCTCATGCGGGAAACCTCTATGATGGAACCGGTTTCGAAAGAGGCAGTCCGAAGCAGCAACGCCCCCCGGCGTCCGCATCCGAACCAGAAACCACCGGACGACCTCCCTCCATCAACCCGAATCAACCAAGGGGCCCGGCAAGCGCCAGGCCCCGCCCATGTGAAGTTTGTCGTGCATACCATGCGTTCCCTGAGGCTTGCGCTTTACCCCATGGTGGCAGCCAGCGCCCTGCTGGCGGGCGGCTGCGCCACGCAACCGGGCGAGCCCGGTTCGTTCAACGTCGCCGAAACCGCCTTCGCCGATTCGAGTACTTTCTCGCGCAGTTATGAAAGCGGCCCCGAAGCGGCCTGCGAAGCGGCTCGGCGCGCCCTGCTCAGCCAGGCCTACCTGATCACGGCCGCCACGCCCACCACGGTGGCCGCACGCAAGCACTTCCAGCAAACCCGCGACCACCACTACGAGGTGGAATTCAACGTCACCTGCGTGTCCAACCCGGACCAGACCAGCTCGGTGTTCGTCAGCGCCGTGCAGCAGCTCTATGCGCTGCGCAAGACCAACTCCTCCGCGTCGCTGGGCGTGAGCGTGCTCGGCTCGCTGTCGGTGCCCATCAAGTCCGAGGATGACTCGCTGATCAAGGTCGGCAGCGTCACCCTCACCAAACCCAGCCTCTACAAACGCTTCTTCTCGCTGCTGGAGAGCTACCTGGCCGACAGCCCTGCCTCAGCCGCCGTGCCCCCCGGCCCGCCGCTGACCGAGGCGCTCAATCCCGGCGAGCCCGAAGTGCCGCTGGTAGCGCCTTGACAGGCCAGCCATTTGCTACACTAGCGCGCATGTTTATCCCCAGCGAATCGAGCGTCCCGCACGCAGGCAGCGCATGCCAGGAGGCTTGGCCCTGGCGCAAGCCGCCACGCTGACCGCCCTCCCGCGCGCCCCAACCCATGCGCGCACCCGCTTGCCCTTCGAGAGCCCGCCCGCCGCGGCTGCGAATGGCTCACCCCCGGATAAACCTGCGGGGCCGGCGCCGGCCCCGGGCCTCAGGAAAGCCCCTCGTGATCACCGAACCCGAATTCCAACGCCTCGCGCGTGAAGGCTACAACCGCATCCCCGTGATGGCCCAGGCCTTCGCCGACCTCGAAACCCCGCTCTCGCTCTACCTCAAGCTGGCCCATGCACAGGATGGCGGCAGGAACAGCTTCCTGCTCGAATCGGTGGTGGGCGGCGAGCGCTTCGGCCGCTACAGCTTCATCGGCCTGCCCGCGCGCACATGGCTGCGCGCCAGTGGCTTCGGCGCCGCCGCCCGCACCGAAATCGTCACCGATGGCGAGGTGGCCGAGACCCATGCGGGCAATCCGCTGGAGGTCATCGCCGCCTACCAGCGGCGTTTCAAGGTCGCGCTGCGCCCAGGCATGCCGCGCTTTGCCGGCGGCCTGGCCGGCTATTTCGGCTACGACACGGTGCGGCACATCGAGAAGAAGCTCGAACACAGCTGCCCGCCCGACGACCTGCACCTGCCCGACATCCTGCTGCTGCACACCGACGAAGTGGCGGTGATCGACAACCTCTCGGGTCGCCTGTACCTGCTGGTCTATGCCGACCCGGCCGCGCCGAACGCCCATGCACGCGCCTGCGAACGCCTGGACGAACTGCGCGAGCGGCTGCGCCAGCCGGTCGTCGCGCCCGCCATCCATCCCAGCGCCAGCCATGCTCCGGTGCGGCACTTCGCCAAGGCCGACTACCTGCAGTCGGTCGAGCGCGCCAAGGAGCTGATCTTCGCCGGCGATTTCATGCAGGTACAGGTCGGCCAGCGCATCGAGCGGCCTTTCACGCAAAGCCCGCTGTCGCTGTACCGCTCGCTGCGCACGCTCAACCCGAGCCCGTACATGTACTTCTACAACTTCAGCGGTGCGGACGAGGCCGGCAGCGACTTCCACGTGGTCGGCTCCAGCCCCGAGATCCTGGTACGGCAGGAACACACCCCGGCCGGCGAGAAGGTCACCATCCGGCCACTGGCCGGCACGCGCCCGCGCGGCGCCACGCCCGAGGCCGACAAGGCCGCCGAGGAAGAGCTGATCCATGACCCGAAGGAGCGCGCCGAGCACGTCATGCTGATCGACCTGGCACGCAACGACATCGGCCGCATCGCCGAGGTCGGCTCGGTCAAGGTCACCGAGGCCTTCGTGGTCGAGCGCTACAGCCACGTGATGCACATCGTCAGCAATGTCGAGGGCATCCTGCAGCCCGGCATGGACAGCATGGACGTGCTGCGCGCCACCTTCCCGGCCGGCACGCTCACCGGCGCCCCCAAGGTGCATGCCATGGAACTGATCGACCAGCTCGAACCCGTCAAGCGCGGCCTCTATGGCGGCGCCTGCGGCTACATCAGCTATGCCGGCGACATGGACGTGGCCATCGCCATCCGCACCGGCGTCATCAAGGGCCAGACCCTGTACGTGCAGGCCGCCGCCGGCGTGGTGGCCGACTCGGTGCCCGAGATGGAATGGCGCGAGACCGAGCACAAGGCCCGCGCGCTGCTGCGCGCGGCCGAACTCGTCGAGGAAGGATTCGAATCATGAGCAGCAGCAAGACCACCAAGGCCATCGAGAAGACCGCCCATTGCAGCAGCATGCAGGAGGTGCGCGCGCGCGTGGACGCGCTCGACGACATCCTGGTGCCGCTGCTGGTCGAGCGCGGCGGCTACATGACGCAGGCCGCCCGCATCAAGGCCAGCGAGAACCAGGTGCGCGACGAGAAACGCATCGAATTCATCGTCGCACGCGTGCGCGAACGCGCAGCCGCCGAAGGCGGCAACCCCGATGTCATCGAGGCCATCTACCGCAGCATGATGGAAGCCTACATTGCCTTCGAGCATGAGGAATTCGCCCGCCTGCGCGCCGGAGCAACCCAGACATGAGCCTCCCCGATCCCACCCAGGAGCACGCCATGCACCCGTATTCCCTCCCCCTCCATCGCGCCCATCGCCCCACGGGCCGCACAGCGGCCCTGGTGTTGGTCCTGACTGCCGCGCTCGCCGGCTGCCAGAGCGGCTCGGGTCCGGCCGAGCCGGATACCGGCACCGGTGCCACCACGGCAGCCGGTCCAGCTTCCGGGCAACAGACGCAGCAGGCACCGCGAAACGCCGTGCACAGCCCTGCCATCGACTGGGTCGCGCTGCAAAGCCATGTCGGCGCCTACCCGCACGACGTGCCCTACCTGCAGGAGGCAGGCCTGCGCGCACGCCTGCAGCAACTGCTGGGCACCGCCTACCCGGTGGCCCTGCTGAACCTGCAGGTGGCCGCGCCGCTGCAGGCCGAGCACGGCGTACTGTTTGTCACCGGCAACCGCGCCCACATGGGCGGCGAGGAGGCCGTGGCCATCGCCCTGGAGCCCGAATCGGACAGCATCCGCGTCTGGCTGCTGCACCAGGGCCAGCAACAGGTGTTCGAGGAGCCGCAGGCCGATTTCGCCTGGCCCACCGACATCCGCACGCTGATCACCAACACCAGCAGCCAGCCGCGCTGACCCCGGCCCAAAGCCGCCGCCACGGCATCGCCATCCATCGCCCAACCAGGAGAGCGCCCATGCGGGTCCTGATGATCGACAACTACGACAGCTTCACCTATAACATCGTGCAGTACTTCGGCGAGCTCGGTGCCGATGTCGAGGTCCATCGCAACGACGAGATCACGCTCGAACAGATCGAGACGCTCGCCCCCGATCGCCTGGTCATCTCGCCCGGCCCCTGCTCGCCGGCCGAGGCGGGCATCTCCATCGCGGCGATCCGCCACTTCGCCGGCCGCCTGCCGATCCTCGGCGTGTGCCTGGGCCACCAGAGCATCGGTGCGGCCTTCGGCGGCACCATCATCCGTGCGCAGGAGCTGATGCACGGCAAGACCAGCCGCATCACCACCATCCAGCAGGGCGTGTTTGCCAATCTGCCGCGCCAGTTCACCGTCAATCGCTACCATTCGCTGTCGATCGAACGCGCCAGCCTGCCCGAAGCGCTGGAGATCACCGCCTGGACCGACGATGGCGAGATCATGGGGGTGCGCCACCGGCACCTGCCCATCGAGGGCGTGCAGTTCCATCCGGAGAGCATCCTCACCGAGCATGGCCACGCCATGCTCAAGAACTTTCTGGAAGCCCCGGTGGCGCAACCCGCCTGAAGGCCGCCGTCTCCAAGCGCCTGCCCCCATGCCAGCCCATCCGCCCATCGTCTTCGAGCGCGGCTGGCTCTCGTCCAACAACATCCTGCTGCGCGGCCGCCACGGCAACGCGCTGATCGATACCGGCTACGCCAGCCACGCGGCGCAAACCTTGGCGCTGGTGCAGCAAGCCCTGCAGGAAGCGCCCCTGCACGCCATCGTCAACACCCACCTGCACAGCGACCACTGCGGCGGCAATCTGGCGCTGCAACAGCATTGGCCGGGTTGCGCCACACGGATTCCGGCCGCCAGCGCAGCGGCTGTCGCCGACTGGGACGAGACCGCGCTGAGTTTTGCCGCCACCGGTCAGCAATGCCCGCGCTTTGGCTTCACCGCCACGCTGCAGGGCGGCGATGAACTGCCGCTGGGCGATGCCCACTGGCAGGTGCATGCCGCACCGGGCCACGACCCGGACATGGTGGTGCTGTTCGAGCCCGCCTCGCGCACGCTCATCTCCGCCGATGCGCTGTGGCAGCACGGCTTTGGCGTGATCTTCCCCGAGCTCGACGGCGTGCAGGCCTTCGACGTCATGGCGGCCACGCTGGACGCCATCGAGCGCCTGCAGCCGCTGCACATCATCCCCGGCCATGGCGCGCCTTTCACCGAGGTCGCGGCCGCACTCGCCACCGCGCATCGCCGCCTGGACGCCTTCGCGCAAAACCCGGCCCGCCACGCCCACTACGCCGCCAAGGCCCTGCTCAAGTTCAAGCTGCTGGAGTGGCAGCGCATCCACCGCGACGCGCTTGGCCAATGGGTGGCGCAATTGCCCTACTTCGGGCGACTGCGGCTGTTGATGGGCGGAAATGCTGCTGCCGCGGCCGGTGGGGCCGCCACCGACCCCGATGGCTGGCTCGACGACCTGCTGGCCGACCTCGTGCGAAGCGGCGCGGCGCGGCGCGAGGACGGCGGCTGGATCTTCAACCAGTGACGCTACACCACAACCACACCGCCGCACGCCTGCCAGTCAGGTCCGGACACGGACAAGGCACGGACAAATCCCTTACCATTGGCCCCATGAGCACCACACACTTCGGCTACGAAACCGTTGACGAGCAGCAAAAGGCCGGCCGCGTGCGCCAGGTCTTCGATTCCGTCGCACCCAAATACGACCTGATGAACGACCTGATGTCGGCCGGGCTGCACCGCGCCTGGAAGGCCTATACCGTGCTGGTGGCCAACCTGCGCGAAGGGCAGAAGGCGCTGGACATCGCCGGCGGCACCGGCGACCTGGCGCTGGCCTTTGCCAAGAAAGTTGGCTCCGCCGGTACGGTGGTGCACACCGACATCAACGAAGCCATGCTGCGCACCGGGCGTGACCGCCTGCTCGACAAGGGCGTCATCCTCCCGACCACGGTATGCGACGCCGAGGCCCTGCCTTTTGCGGACAACTACTTCGATGTCGTCAGCGTGGCCTTCGGCCTGCGCAACATGACGCACAAGGAACGTGCGCTCGCCGAGATGCGGCGCGTCCTCAAACCCGGCGGGAAGCTGCTGGTGCTGGAGTTCTCCAAGGTCGCCAAGCCGCTGGAGAAGGCCTACGACTGGTACTCCTTCAGCGTGCTGCCGCGCCTCGGTCAGGCCATTGCCGGCGACGCCGACAGCTACCGCTATCTGGCCGAGTCGATCCGCATGCACCCCGGCCAGCAGGAACTCAAGGCGCTGATGCACCAAGCCGGCTTCGGGCATGTCGATTACCACAACCTAACCGCCGGCATTGCCGCGCTGCACGTCGGCATCAAGTGCTGATGACAGCTCCCGCCCCGTCCCGGCAACGCTGAGAACCCTGCCGGCGCGCTCTCACCAGGCACCCCCGCGGTGCCTTTTTGCTGGCCGCGTCATGTTTGCAAACTCGGCAATGGCAAGTGGTTTTTTGGCTTTTTGCACAATGGCCCCATCCTGCAAAACTACCCGGAGATAAAACCATGACGATGAAAAAGTGGAGCACGTTTTTTTCGGCGCTGTTCCTGATGTTCCTGATGTCCGTGCACGTTGACGCCGATGCCCGCCGCATGGGTGGCGGCAGCTCGATCGGCCGCCAGTCCAGCAATGTGACCCAGCGCCAGGCCACGCCGCCGGCCGCCAGCCAGCAGCGCGCCGGCGCCAACACGCAGGCGCGCCCACGCAGCCCGATGATGGGCCTGCTCGGCGGTCTCGCCGCGGGCCTGGGCCTGGCCTGGCTGGCCAGCGCCCTGGGCTTTGGCGAGGAATTCGGCACCCTGCTGATGGTGATCCTGCTGGGCCTGATCGCCATGACGGTGATCGGCTACTTCATGCGCTCGCGCCAACGCCTGGCGCCACAAGGCGCCGGCGCCTTCGGCGGCAACAGCGGCCAGGGCAATCAAGGCAGCCAGTTCCAGCGCTCGGCCAACTCCTACAACCCGCGCAATGTCGGCAATGACGCATCGGCCCGCCCCTTCGACCACGGCCACGCCGGTGGCTCGATGATCGGCTCGGCGCTGGCCGGCTCGCAAAGCTGGGGCGTACCGCAGGGCTTCGACACCAACGGGTTCCTCGATGCGGCCAAGCGCAACTTCGTGAGCCTGCAGAAGGCCTGGGACGAGGGCGACCTGGTGGCCCTGCGCGCCATGATGACCGATGAAATGCTCGCCGAGATCCGCCAGCAACTGGCCGAGCGCGATGCCCACAATGGCGGCCAGCCCAACCACACCGAAGTGATCACGCTCGATGCGCAGCTGCTGGGCATCGAGGAACTGGACGATGTCTACATGGCCAGCGTCGAGTTCTCCGGCATGATCCAGGAGAATGCCGCGGCCGGCCCGGCGCCGTTCCGCGAGGTCTGGAACATGACCAAGCCCAGGAACGGCGGCTCCGGCTGGCTGGTCGCAGGTCTGCAGGCCCTGCAATGAGGCTTGCGCCGGTCTGGGGCGGGGTCGGGCAAGCCAATGCGCTGACCTCCTACAGTACACCAAGGCCTTAATCGCAGGCCCGGCCAAAAATTCAAGGACAATGGGGACTATGGCAACACAGTCCCCTTTTTCCTTTCTGCGCAACGCCCTGGCCGAACTGGGCAAGACGCTGTCGCCGCCTCAATGGCTGGTGCATGAAGTCCAGCACCGCATGGTGCTGCTGGTCAACCACGTGCTGCAGCAGGAGCCGGAGGCCATGCGCCGTCTGGCCACGCAGCAGGGCAAGTCGGTCTACGTGAGCTGGCGCCAGTTCCACCTGCAGGTGCGCCTGACGCCCGCTGGTCTGTTGGATCTGGACGAGAACCATGGCGCCAATGACCTGCTGCTGGAGATCGCCGAGAAATCGGTGACGCAACTGGCCAAGACCGCCATGCAGGGCGAGAAACCTCCCATCCGCATCGCAGGCGACGTGCATCTGGCCAGCGAGCTCAACTGGGTCATCGACAACGTGCGCTGGGATCTGGAGGAAGACCTCGCGCGCCTGATCGGTGACGTGCCTGCGCACAAGGTGGCGCAGGTGGCCCGCAAGGTGGCCAACGAACTGCGCCGCTTCGTGCAGTCGGCAACCAGCGCCGCCTCCGGGCTGGCCCGCAAGCCGGACCAGCCCGGCAGCGATTCCCAGGGCGGTGGCCCTGCTGCTGCGCCGGCAGCTTCCTCCGAGCCGCCGCGCCCGAACCATCCGCACGATGCACCCTGAGGTGCGAGCCGAGCCCCGTCTGCCATGAAGAACATTCTGCGCGGCATCGCCATTCTGTGGGTGGTGTTCCGCTACGGTCTCGACGAACTGGTGCTGACCAGCTTCCGCCATCGCGGCGTGGCGGCGCTGGCGCGCCTGCTCTCGGTCGGGCGCGACCTCTCTGCGCCGCGCGGCGTGCGGCTGCGCGAGGCACTCGAGCGCCTCGGACCGATCTTCGTGAAGTTCGGCCAGGTGCTCTCGACCCGGCGCGACCTGCTGCCGCCGGACATTGCCGACGAGCTCGCGCGCCTGCAGGATCAGGTGCCGCCTTTCGACTCGGCCGTGGCGGTGGCCATCATCGAGCGGGCCTTCCGACGCCCCATCGACACCGTCTTCACCCGCTTCGACCGCGAGCCGGTCGCCAGCGCCTCGATCGCGCAGGTGCATTTCGCCGCGCTGGTCGACAAGCACGGCCAGCACCACGAGGTGGCCGTCAAGGTGCTGCGGCCAGGCATGCTCGGCGTGATCGAGAAGGACCTGGCGCTGATGCACATGATGGCCGGCTGGCTCGAGCGCGCCTCGGCCGAGGGCAAGCGCCTCAAGCCGCGCGAGGTGGTCGGCGAATTCGACACCTACCTGCACGACGAGCTGGACCTGATGCGCGAGGCCGCCAACGCCGCGCAGCTGCGCCGCAACATGGAGGGCCTGGACCTGGTGCTGATCCCGGAGGTGTTCTGGGATTTCTGCCACACCGAGGTGATGGTGATGCAGCGCATGAACGGCATCCCCATCAACCAGATCGAGCGGCTGCGCGAGCAGGGCGTGGACCTGGGCCAGCTTGCCCGCGACGGCGTGACGATCTTCTTCACGCAGGTGTTCCGCGACGGCTTCTTCCACGGCGACATGCACCCGGGCAACATACAGGTGAGCGTGGAGCCACGCAGCTTCGGGCGCTTCATCTCGCTGGATTTCGGCATCGTCGGCTCCCTGACCGATTTCGACAAGGAATACCTGGCGCAGAATTTCACCGCCTTCTTCCGCCGTGACTACAAGCGCATTGCCGAGTTGCACGTCGAGAGCGGCTGGGTGCCGGCCGACACCCGGGTGGCCGAGCTGGAGGCGGCCATCCGCACGGTCTGCGAGCCGTACTTCGACCGCCCGCTCAAGGAGATCTCGCTGGGCATGGTGCTGATGCGCCTGTTCCAGACCTCGCGGCGCTTCCAGGTGGAGATCCAGCCACAGCTGGTGCTGCTGCAAAAGACCCTGCTCAACATCGAGGGCCTGGGCCGCCAGCTCGACCCCAACCTCGATCTCTGGAGCACGGCCAAGCCCTTCCTCGAGAAATGGATGAACCAGCAGACCGGGCCGCGGCGATTCCTCGAGGAATTGCGCAACGAGGCGCCGCGCTATGCACAGATCTTCCCCGCCCTGCCCCGGCTGTTGCAAGGGTTTCTGGCGCAGCAGGGCAAGGACCATGGCGCCGAACTCAAGCGCATCATCGAGGAACAAAAGCGCACCAACCGCATCCTCCACGCGCTGGTCTACGTGGGCATCGGCTTTGTCCTGGGCGTCATCGCACTGCAGTTGTACCTGCGCTGGCGGATCTTCGGCTGACAGCGGCCTGCGTCGGGCCGCCCGACTCTCGCCGCGGAGTGGCCCGCACGCCCTGCACGATGGGCCATGACATGCACGCTTGTGGTGCCTGCACCGCCTCCCGCGCCGTGCCACTGTCGCGCAGCCGCGATTTCTCCTGATTTTCTATGCCCTATTGGCCTCTGGAGGCCTTGCGCTATGGATAATCGGCGCACATCGTTTTTCCCCACTGATCGGAGGTCCGGCTTATGCAATGGCGTTTGGCACATTCCTTGGCGCATCCCCTGGCTCAGCGCTTGTCTCAACGTTTGTATGCCGCGTCCACGGTGCTGCTGCTAGCCACCGGCCTGGGCGCGCAGGCGGCACACGCCCAGGAGCCGCCGGTGCTCAACATCTACAACTGGGGCGACTACATTGCCGACGACACCATTGCCAATTTCGAAAAGGAAACCGGCATCAAAGTGCGCTACGACAATTTCGACAGCAACGAAGCCCTGCACGCCAAGCTGGTGGCGGGCATGTCGGGCTACGACATCGTGGTGCCGGGCTCGCACTTCGCCAAGCTGCAGATCCAGGGCGGCCTGCTGCAGAAACTCGACAAGTCCAAGATCCCCAACCTGAAGAACCTCGATCCGGCCATCCAGGCGCAACTGGCCAAGGTCGATCCCGGCAACGAACACCTGGTGGACTGGATGTGGGGCTATACCACCGTGGGCATCAACACCGATGAGGTGAAAAAGGCCCTGGGCGAGACGCCGCTGCCGGACAACGCCTGGGATCTGGTGTTCAACCCCGACTATGCGTCCAAGCTCAAGAACTGCGGCATCTCCTACCTGGATACCGCATCCGAGATCATTCCGATCGCGCTCAAGTACATTGGCAAGGACCCACGCAGCACCGATGCGGCCGACTACGCCGAAGTGGCCAAGATGCTCAAGGCCGTGCGTCCCCATGTGACCCGCTTTGCCGGCTCCGGCTCGGACTACATCGACCAGATGGCGCGCGGCCAGCTCTGCGCCGTGATCGGCTGGTCGGGCGACATCATGATCGCCAAGGACAAGTCCGCAGAGACGCCGACGCCGCAGAACCTGGAAGTGCTGCTGCCCAAGATGGGCGGCCTGCTGTTCTTCGACACCATGGCCATCCCCAAGGATGCCAAGCATGTCGACAACGCCCACAAGTGGATCAACTACATCCTCGAACCCAAGGTCAGTGCCGAGTTGACCAACGCGGTGTTCTACGCCAACCCGAACAAGGAATCGCTGCCCTACGTCAACCCGGCACTGGCCGGCGACAAGGCGGTGTTCCCCGACGCCGAAGCACTGGCGAGCATGATTGCGCCGGACACCCCCGACCAGGCCACGCTGCGCCTGATCACCCGCACTTTCACCAACTTCAAGGCCAACCGCTGAGCGGCCGAGAGCGTCCCAGAGACCGTCCGAGACCGCAGGCTGGCCACGGTGATGAACACCCAAGCATTTTTGAAGATCGACGCGATCACCAAGGAATTCGGTGATTTCCGTGCCGTCAACCAGGTGGGCCTGGAAGTGGCCAAGGGCGAGATCTTCGCCCTGCTGGGCTCGTCCGGCTCCGGCAAGAGCACCTTGCTGCGCATGCTCGCCGGCTTCGAGCGCCCCAGCTCCGGCCGGGTGTGGCTCGACGGCCAGGACCTGACCGATGTGCCGCCCTACGAGCGGCCGGTCAACATGATGTTCCAGAGCTACGCGCTGTTCCCGCACCTGAACGTCTGGGACAACATCGCCTTCGGCCTGCGGCGCGAGAAGCTGCCGCGCGAGCAGGTGGCCGAGCGGGTCGAGGCCATGCTGCGGCTGGTGCAACTGCAGGAGCTGGCCAGGCGCAAGCCGCACCAGCTCTCGGGCGGCCAGCAGCAGCGCGTGGCGCTGGCGCGCAGCCTGGCCAAGCGCCCGCAACTGCTGCTGCTCGACGAGCCGCTGGGCGCGCTCGACAAGAAGCTGCGCGAGCAGACCCAGATCGAGCTCGTCAACATCATCGGGCAGATCGGCGTGACCTGCGTGCTGGTCACGCACGACCAGGAAGAAGCGATGATGATGGCCTCGCGCATCGCGGTGATGAGCCAGGGCGCGCTGCTGCAGGTGGGGCCGCCCGCGCAGGTCTACGAGAACCCTGGCTCGCGCTTCGTGGCCGATTTCGTCGGCAACGTCAACCTGATGGACGGCAAGCTGGCAGAGGGCTCGTCCGGCCAGTGGGAGGTGCATTGCGCCGACATGGTGCATGTGCTGGCGCAACCGCCACAGGCCCATGCCGGCGAGCAGGTAACGGTGGCGGTGCGCCCGGAGAAGATCGACCTGGACCGCCTGCCGCTCGACCCCGCGCAGGGCAACCAGACGCTGGGCACGGTGAGCGCCTACTCCTACTTTGGCGACAGCACCATGTTCCACCTGCGCCTGCCCAGCGGCAGCACCATGAAAGTGAGCGTGGAAAATGACGAGCGCCAGGGCTGCATCGACTATGCCATCGGCGACCAGGTGCGTGCCGTCTGGCCGGCCGGGGCACAGATCGTGCTTACCCGCTGAGCGTCAACCCTGCCCCACGGCCATTCCCATGACACGCACCGATTTGCCCACGGAGGTGACGCGATGAAGCACTGGGGGCGAAGCCTGGTGACCGGGCTGCCGCTGCTGTGGCTGCTGCTGTTTTTCCTCATGCCTTTCGTGCTGGTGCTGCAGATCAGCCTGCAGCAGTTCGACGGCGTGCGGCTGGAGCCGCTCGTCGCCCAGGTCGATGGCCGGTGGCAGTGGAGCGGCCAATGGAGCACCTACCTGCTCCTGCTGCAGGACGACCTGTACATCTCCTCCTACCTGCGCTCGGCCTGGTACGCGCTGCTGACCACACTGCTGTGCCTGCTGCTGGGCTATCCGTTCGCGTACTTCATGGCCCGCGCGCGCAGCAGCCTGCAGCCCCTGCTGCTGATGGGGGTGATGCTGCCGTTCTGGACCAGCTTCCTGCTGCGCGTCTACGCCTGGAAGGGCCTGCTGGACGCCCGGACCGGCTGGATCGGCCAGTTCCTGGTGGAGTCGGGCATCAGCCGCTGGCTGGCCCAGTGGGGCTTGGTCAATTCGCCCACCGAGCTGCTCTACAGCCCCTTCTCGCTGATGCTGGGCATGGTCTACACCTACCTGCCATTCATGGTGCTGCCGCTCTACGCCACCCTCTCGAAGATGGACGGGCGCCTGCTCGAAGCCGCGCAGGATCTGGGCGCCACGCCGTGGCAATCGTTCTGGCGCGTGACGGTGCCGATGTCGCGCAGCGGCATCATGGCCGGCGCCATGCTGGTGTTCATTCCATGCGTGGGCGAATACGTGATTCCGGAACTGCTGGGCGGGCCCAACACCCTGATGATCGGCCGCGTGCTGTGGGACGAGTTCTTTGCCAGCAACGACTGGCCCATGGCCAGCACGGTGGCCGTCATCATGATGCTGCTGATCCTGATCCCGCTGGCGCTGTTCAACTACAGCCAGGATCGGGCCGAACTGCGGGAAGGGAGACGCTGATGCAGGCCGGAGGCGGAGAGAAGGCGCTGGGGCGGCTGTGGCTGCTGCTGGTGTTCGCGTTCCTGTATCTGCCCATCGTGGCGCTGGTGGTGTTCAGCTTCACCGATTCGCCGGTGCCCAATGTCTGGGCCGGCTTCAGCCTGCGCTGGTACGAGAAGCTCTGGGCCGATACCGACCTGCAGCGGGGCCTGCTGCGCTCGCTGCAGCTCGCCGCCTGCTCGGCCACTGCCGCGACGATACTGGGCACGCTGGCGGCCGTGTCGCTGCACCACATGCGCCGGCACCTCGGGCGTTCGTTCTATTCGGCGCTGCTGCGGGCGCCGCTGGTCATGCCGGAAGTGCTGGTGGGCCTGTCCCTGCTGCTGCTGCTGGTATCGCTGCAGCGCGCCTTCGGCTACCCCGAGCGCGGCCTGCTGACCATCTGGATCGGCCATGTGCTCATCGGCCTGGCCTATGCCACCGTGGTCATCGTTGCGCGCCTGCGCGACCTCAACCCGCAACTGGAAGAAGCCGCGCAGGACCTGGGCGCCCGGCCCGCGCAAGTGTTCTTTCTGGTGACGCTGCCCAACATCGGCCAGGCGCTGATGGCCGCCTGGCTGCTGACCTTCACCCTCTCGCTGGACGACGTGGTGATCGCCGCCTTCCTCTCCGGGCCGGGCTCGACCACCATGCCGCTGATGATCTTCTCGCGTGCCCGCCTGGGGCTGGACCCCACCGTCAACGCCCTGGCCACCGTGGTGATCGTCGTGGTGGCGGTGTTCGTTACCGTGGCCAGCTATATGATGGCCGCGCGCGAGCGGCGCCGACGCGCCGAGCAGGCGCGGGGTTGAGAAGCTCGCCTGTGAGCCCCTGTCCCGTCACACGGTCACTGGTCGGTGCGGCCAGAGGGCGGTCCGAGCGGTGCCAGAGCCACGGCACTCTATAATTGCCAGTTTTCCCGCGTTTTTCTCTGTGTGACAGGTTCGTCATGCCCATCTACGCTTATCTGTGCAACGACTGCGGCTTCCGCAAGGACGTCCTGCAAAAAATCTCCGACGCTCCGCTGACGGTTTGCCCCGCCTGTGCTGCCAGCACCTTTGCCAAACAGCTCTCGGCCCCGAGCTTCCAGCTCAAGGGCACGGGCTGGTATGCCACCGACTTCAAGAACAGCGGCAGCAAGCCCGGCGCGCCGGTCGCCAGCAGCAGCGGCGGTGGCGATGACAAAGGTGCATCGAGCGGCGCTGCGGCACCTGCAGCCAGCGAGGCTGCCAGCAGCACCGGAACTGGCGAAAAGACCGGCAGCGCGGCTGCAACCTGAGCCACTCACCGTCCCAGCCCCACACCACTCACTTCATCGCCGCCAGCCACCGGCGGCAGACAATGCGGCTCTCCAAAGCCAGAAACGGACCAACCAAATGGCAATGCGCACCGAATACTGTGGCCTGGTCACAGAAGCCCTGACCGGCCAGACCGTCACCCTGTGCGGCTGGGTCAACCGCCGCCGCGACCATGGCGGCGTGATCTTCATCGACCTGCGCGACCGCGAAGGCTATGTGCAGGTGGTCTGCGACCCCGACCGCCCCGAGATGTTCGCCACGGCCGAGACCATCCGCAACGAGTTCTGCCTGCAGATCAAGGGCCTGGTGCGCGCACGCCCCGAAGGCACCACCAACGACAGTCTCACCAGCGGCAAGATCGAGGTGCTGTGCCATGAGCTCGTCGTCCTCAACCCGTCTGTGACGCCGCCGTTCCAGCTCGACGACGACAACCTGTCGGAGACCGTGCGCCTCACGAACCGCGTGCTGGACCTGCGCCGTCCCTACATGCAGAAGAACCTGATGCTGCGCTACAAGGTCTCCATCCAGGTGCGCAACTACCTCGACTCGCAGGGCTTCGTCGACATCGAGACGCCGATGCTGGGCAAGAGCACGCCCGAAGGCGCGCGCGACTATCTGGTTCCCAGCCGCGTGCACGACGGCCAGTTCTACGCGCTGCCGCAGTCGCCCCAGCTCTACAAGCAGATGCTGATGGTGGCCGGCTACGACCGCTACTACCAGATCACCAAGTGCTTCCGCGACGAGGACCTGCGCGCCGACCGCCAGCCCGAGTTCACGCAGATCGACTGCGAAACCTCGTTCCTGAACGAGGAGGAAATCCGCGCCATCTTCGAGGACATGATCGTGCAGGTCTTCAAGACGCAGCTCGACGTCGAGCTCGGCGCCTTCCCGACCATGACCTACCAGGAAGCGGCGTTCCGCTTCGGTTCCGACAAGCCCGACCTGCGCGTCAAGCTCGAGTTCACCGAGCTGACCGAGGTGATGAAGGACGTGGACTTCAAGGTCTTCTCGACCCCAGCCACCACCAAGGGCGGCCGCGTGGTGGCGTTGCGCGTGCCCGGCGGCGCCGCGATCAGCCGTGGCGACATCGACCACTACACCGAATTCGTCAAGATCTACGGCGCGAAGGGCCTGGCCTGGATCAAGGTCAATGAAGTGGCCAAGGGCCGCGATGGCCTGCAGTCACCCATCGTCAAGAACCTGCACGACGCGGCCATTGCCGAGATCCTCACGCGCACCGGCGCGCAGGATGGCGACCTGCTCTTCTTCGGCGCCGACAAGGAAAAGATCGTCAACGACGCCATCGGCGCGCTGCGCCTGAAGATCGGGCACAGCGAATTCGGCAAGAGCCATGGCCTGTTCGAAAACCGCTGGGCGCCGCTGTGGGTGGTGGACTTCCCGATGTTCGAGTACGACGACGAAAACGACCGCTGGGCCGCCGTGCACCACCCCTTCACCGCCCCCAAGGACGGCCACGAGGAGCTGATGGTCACCGACCCGGGCCGTTGCCTGGCCAAGGCCTACGACATGGTGCTCAACGGCTGGGAACTCGGCGGCGGCTCGGTGCGTATCCACCGCGCCGACGTGCAGAGCAAGGTGTTCGATGCGCTCAAGATCAGCCCCGAGGATGCCCGCGCCAAGTTCGGCTACCTGCTCGACGCGCTGCAGTATGGCGCCCCCCCGCATGGCGGCCTGGCCTTCGGGCTCGACCGGCTGATCACGCTGATGACCGGTGCCGACTCGATCCGCGACGTGATCGCCTTCCCCAAAACCCAGCGCGCCCAGGACCTGCTCACGCAAGCCCCTTCGCCGGTGGACGAAAAGCAGTTGCGCGAGCTGCACATCCGCCTGCGCAACCCGCTGCCGGCCGAGTAAACGACGGGGCGGCAGAGGACTAGGCCCCTTCCTTTCTCGCCCTCGAAAAGGCACTCGTTTGCGCGGGTGCCTTTTTCATTTTTCATGGCTGGCCAGGCAGTCTTGGCCGAACGCCTGCGCCAGCCAGGATTGGCGCACCAACGAACCGGCAAACCGGCAACAGGCAGCAAAAAGGCCAGCGCAACGGCTGGCCTTTTTGTTTTCACCGCACCTCGCAGGGCGCGGGACTGGACTCACTTGAGCTTGACTTCCTTGTACTCGACGTGCTTGCGAGCCTTGGGGTCGAACTTCGAGAACGACAGCTTGTCGGGTGTCGTCTTCTTGTTCTTGCTGGTGGTGTAGAAGTGCCCGGTGCCAGCAGTGGATTCGAGCTTGATCTTTTCGCGGCCGCCTTTGGATGCCATGGTAATTACTCCTTACTGTGCAGAATCAGGCTTGGCCACGTGCGCGCAGGTCGGCGAGCACAGCCTCGATGCCATTCTTGTCGATCAAACGCAGAGCTGCGCTGGAGACGCGCAGGCGCACCCAGCGGTTTTCGCTCTCGACCCAGAAGCGCTTGTACTGCAGGTTCGGCAGAAAGCGGCGCTTGGTCTTGTTGTTGGCGTGGGAGACGTTGTTACCCACTTGCGGGCGCTTGCCCGTGACATCACATACGCGTGCCATGTTGAGATTTCCCTTTATTTGCGGCCGCAGGCAGGTGCTGTTCGCATGCCTTCTCGAGCGGCCTCACCTCGCCAGATAGGGTTGGCGGTATCCCCTGCCACCCCATCTGCAAAGCTGACTCTGCAAGCAAGGCGGCAAAACCGGAAAACCGCGCATTGTATGGTTTTCCTGATCGCCTGTAAATACCGGCTTCGAAAGCCTGGCATCAGGCCAGATGGCGATCAAACCAATCCAGCGTTCGCTGCCATGCCAGCTTGGCGGCGGCCTCGTCGTAGCGCGGCGTCGAATCATTGTGGAAGCCATGGTTGGTGCCCGGGTAGATGTATGCCTCGTAGGTCTTGCCGGCGGCCTTGAGCGCCGCCTCGTAGGCCGGCCAGCTGGCGTTGACGTTGGGGTCGGTCTCGGCGAAGTGGAACAGCACGGGCGCCTGGATGCGGGGCACGTCCCCGGGGCTGGCCTGGCGGCCATAGAACGGCACGGCCGCAGCCAGTTCCGGGTAGGCCACCGATGCCGCGTTGCAAACGCCGCCGCCATAGCAGAAGCCGGTGATGCCGACCTTGCCAGTCGTCAGCGTACTGGCCCGCAGGTATTCGATGGCGGCGAAGAAATCATTCATCAGCTTCTCAGGATCCACCGTCTGCTGCAGCTCGCGTCCCTTGTCGTCATTGCCGGGATAGCCGCCCACCGAGCTGAGCCCGTCCGGCGCCAGCGCCACGAAACCGGCCTTGGCCACACGCCGCGCGACATCCTCGATATAGGGATTGAGGCCGCGGTTCTCGTGCACCACCACCACACCCGGCACCGGTCCGCTGGCCCCGGCGGGCCGCACCAGATAGGCGCGCACCTGGCCATGGCCCTGGGGCGATGGATACTGGATGTACTCGGGCACGATGCCCGGGTCGGTGAATTCGACCTGATTGGCCAGCGCGTAGTTGGGGCTCAGCGCGGCCAGAATCGCGGCCGCGCTGGTGCCGGCCACGGCATACAGGCCGGCACGGTCGAGAAATTCGCGCCGGCTGATGCGCCCATGCACATAGAAGTCGTAGAGCTCCAGCAGTTCCTGGGGGAAGTCTTTGGCGGTCAGGCGGGTCATCGGCGGCCTCCTTGCGGGTCACGGAAGAGGGATGCGGGGGGAAAACCGCATGATGACGGCAAACGCCAGGGGCTGCAAATCACCGCCATAAACCCCTTCAGGGTCCGTTCCAGACGCGCCAGGCGCCATGGTGCCCGGCGCGTTTCTGCCTCACCAGGTATCCACGTAGGCCTGCGGCACGGCCACCGTGCGGGAGGCCGACTCCAGCCCGCGCAGCAGCCAGTTGCGCGTGTGGGCGGGGTCGATCACGGCGTCGATTTCCAGTGTTTGCGCCATGTTCATGGCCTCGCCATTGGCGTATTGCTGCGCCACCAGTTGGGCGAACAGCGCATCGCGCTCGGCGCCCGGCGCAGCCGCCTCCAGCTCCTTGCGAAAGCCCAGCCGCACCGCACCCTCCAAACCCATGGCGCCGAACTCGCCGGTAGGCCAGGAGATGGTGAACACCGGCGCGTCGAAACCGCCGGCGGCCATGGCCTGCGCGCCCAGGCCATAGCCTTTGCGCAGCACCACCGTGAAGTACGGCACCGCCAGGTGCGAGGCCGCCATGAACATGCGGCAGACATGGCGCACCTGCGCGCGTGCCTCGATGTCGGGGCCGACCATGAAGCCGGGCGTGTCGCACAGCGAGACGATGGGCAGGCCGTGCGCGTTGCACAGCTGCATGAAGCGCGCCGACTTGTCGGCCGCCTCGACGTCGATGGCGCCGCCCAGGTGCTGCGGGTTGTTGGCCAGAATGCCCACCGGACGTCCTTCGATGCGCGCCAGTGCGGTGATGATGCCGGCGCCAAAGCCCCGGCGCAGCTCCAGCACCGAACCGGCGTCGAACAGATGCTGCATGACGGCGCGCACGTCATAGACCCGCAGGCGGTTTTCCGGGATGAGGTGGCGCAGCCGGCGCTGGTCGGCGCAATCCCACTGCGCCAGGGTGCCCTGGAAGTAGGAAAGGTACTGGCGCGCCACGGCCACCGCTTCGGCCTCGTCCTCGACCAGCACGTCGATCACGCCGTTGGCCGACTGCACCTCGCTCGGGCCGATCTGCTCGGGCGTGAAGCTGCCCAGGCCGCCGCCCTCGATCATGGCCGGGCCGCTCATGCCGATGTTGCTGGCGCGGGTGGCAATGATGACGTCGCTGCAGCCAAGCAGCGCGGCGTTGCCGGCAAAACAGCGGCCATGCACGATGCCGACCACCGGCACCTTGCCCGACAGCGCCGCATACTGGCTGAAGGTGTGGTTGTTGAGACCGGCGACGATCGGCATGTCGGTATCGCCCGGGCGCCCGCCGCCGCCCTCGGCGAACAGCACCAGCGGAATGCGCAGCTGGTGCGCCACAGCCAGCATGCGGTCCTGCTTCTGGTGGTTGCGCAGGCCCTGGGTGCCGGCCAGCACCGTGTAGTCGTAGGCCATGACCACACAGCGCGCGGCCTCGGCGCCGAACCAGCGTTTGTTGACGCTGCCGATGCCAGTGACGATGCCATCGGCCGGGGTGCTGGCGATCAGATCCTCCAGAGAGCGCCGGCGCGTCTGCGCGGCAATGGCCAGCTGGCCGTACTCGATGAAGCCGTCCGGGTCCCCCTCCAGCTCGCACAGGTCGGCAATGTTCTCGCGCGCCGTGCGGCCGCCCTGCGCGTGGCGCTTGGCCACCGCCTTGTCCCGCTGCGGGTCGAGGGTAAAGGCGTGCCGGTCGATGACGCGCTGCAGGTCGGGGCGGATTGCATCCAGGTCCAGCGCGGCCTGCTCGTCCTGCGGCACGGCCTCGGCATCCACTGGTTCGAGCCGCAGCAGCGGCTGGCCTTCGGCGAGGTAGTCGCCCGGCCCGGCCAGCAGCGCCAGCACGCGGCCGGCCTGCGGGGCATGCAGCAGATGCTCCATCTTCATGGCCTCGAGCACGCCCAGTTGTGCGCCGGCCGGCACCCTGTCGCCAACAGCCACGTCGAACTGCACCAGCCGGGCCGCCATCGGCGCGCGCAGCACCGCCGGCCCGGCATCGGCAAACGGGTCGGCAGACGCACCGGCATGCGGGTCCATGCCGGCCGGTGCCACGGCATCATCCGCTGGCTGCCGGCTCTGCAGCGCCTGCGCCGCGGCCAGCAGTGCCGGCAGATGCTCCTCGACGAACCGCGTGTGCACGGCCTGGGCGCTGAACTCGGGCCGCGCGCCGATGGCCTGCAGCAGCGCCAGGTTGGTGGCCAGGCCGGCAATGCGGCATTCGGCCAGCGCGCGCTGGGCGCGCCGCTGTGCATCGGCGAACTGTGGCGAGGGGCTGTGCACGATCAGTTTGGCCAACAGCGTGTCGTAGTGCGGCGATGGCGCCAGACCCGCATAGCCGTGCGTGTCGATCCGCACGCCGGGGCCGGCGGGCAGCTCGAAACGCGTCAGGGTGCCACTGGCCGGCCGCGCCAGACCCTCGGCATCCAGCGTTTCGGCATTGATGCGCCACTGGATGGCAAAGCCACGCTGGGCGGCGCGGCCACCGTCGACGATGCCCAGCGCAGCCAGCGGCTCGCCGGCAGCCACGGCGATCTGCAACTGCACCAGATCAAGGCCGGTGACGGCCTCGGTGACGGTGTGTTCGACCTGCAGGCGGGGATTGGCCTCGATGAAGACGAAGGGCAGCGCGCCGGAGCTTTCATCGACCAGGAACTCGAACGTGCCCAGGCCGCGATAACCAACCTCGCGTGCCATGCGCAGCGCCGCATCGGTGATGGTCTGCGCCAGCGCATCGCTCAGTGACGGACTGGGCGCGATCTCGACCAGCTTCTGGAAGCGCCGCTGCAGCGTGCATTCGCGCTCGCCCAGGCTGGCGGCGGCCCGGCCATCGCCCAACACCTGGATCTCGATGTGGCGTGCCCGCGTCATCAGGCGTTCGACGTAGACTCCTTCGACACCGAACGCGGCCTTCGCCTCGGAGCTGCAGCGCGCGAAGGCCTCTGGCAATTCCTCGGCGCGCAGCACGGCCCGCATGCCGCGCCCACCCCCACCGCCGATGGCCTTGACCATCACTCCGGCGCCATCTTCCGCCTGGGCGGCAAGGAAGGCCTGGGCCTCGGCCAGCGTGACGGCGCCGCAGCTGCCGGGCATCACCGGCACGCCGCAGCGCTCGGCCAGCGCGCGCGCTGCGGCCTTGTCGCCGAACAGCGCCAGCTGCGCCGGCGTCGGCCCGATGAAGGCAACGCCGGCATCGGCGCAGGCCTGCGCGAAATCGGCACGTTCGCTCAGAAAACCGTAGCCGGGGTGGATGGCATCGCAATCCTGCGCCTGCGCGACGGCCAGCAGCGCGGCACCATCCAGGTAGGCCTGCGGGCCGCTGGCATCGAGCGCCACGGCGGTGTCGGCCAGCCGCACATGCAGGGCCTGGGCATCGTCCCCGGCATACACCACCACGGTGGCAATGTCCAAATCCTGCAGGGCGCGCAGCAGGCGCAGCGCGATCTCCCCCCGGTTGGCAATCAGTACGCGTTTGAACATGCTTGCACCGCTTTCAATCCAGGTCCTTGAGCAGGCGCCGCAGCACCTTGCCGGCGCCGGTGGCCGGCAATGCGTCGATGAAGCGTACGTGGCGCGGTGCCTTGTAGTTCGCCATGTTCTGGCGCGACCAGGCCACGATGTCGTCGGGCGAGACGTCGATGCCAGGCTTGCGAACGACGAAGGCCTTGACCACCTCGCCCTTCTCGGCATCGGGCGCTGCGATCACCGCCACCTGCGCCACCGCCGGATGTTTGATGAGGATGGTCTCGACCTCCTCCGGGAACACGCTGTAGCCCGAGACCTTGATCATCTCCTTGAAGCGGCCGATGAACGTGAGGTAGCCATCGGCGTCGAGCCGGCCCATGTCGCCGGTGTGCACCCAGCCATCGCGCAGCGTCGCGGCGGTGGCATCGGGCTTGTTCCAGTAGCCCTGGAAGACGCCGGGGCTGCGCAGCACGATTTCGCCGACCTCGTCGGCCGGCAGCTCGGCACCGGTGTCCGGATCGAGAATGCGGATCGTCACCCCCGGCGAGGCAATGCCCTGGGTGCCCCAGCGTGCCCCGCCGGCGGGCGTGTAGGTGTCGCAGGTGTGCGTCTCGGAGAGGCCATAGGCGGCCTCCTGCGAGGTGCAGTTCGGCGCGAACGACTGCCATTGCCGCGCCAGCGACTCGGTGAAGGCGATGCCGAAGCTGGTCACCGGGTTCATTCTGAGGCTGTCGAGGTTGAAGCTGCCGATGTCGGGCTGCTGCATGCAGGCCACGTTCATCGGCGCAATGCTGTACCACCAACTCACCCGGTAGCGTTCGATGGCCTGCAGTACGGCGCGCGGATCGAACCGGTGCAGCAGCACGCTGGTGGCACCAGTGAGTACCGGCACGTTCACCCCCATCAGCATGCCGGCGATGTGGTAGAGCGGCGCCACCGACAGCAGCACGTCGGCGGGCTGCACGCCATTGCAATCGGCCGTCACCCGCGTCTTGAAGAGCGCGTTGCCATAGCTGAGCATCGCGCCCTTGGGCAGGCCGGTGGTGCCGGAGGTATAGGTCATCAGTGCCACGTCATCGAGCGACAGCGCCACTCGTTGTGGACGGGCGCCAGAAGCCAGCAGCGCGAAGAAATCCTCGCAATTGGCTGGCACGCTGCGCGGCTGCGCGCGGGCCTGCACCAACTCGGCGGGCAGGTCCAGCGTCGGCCTCTCGGGCAGCCAGTCACCATAGTGGACCGCGAACACGTGTTCGAGCGAACTGTCCGCACGGATCTTCTGCACCACCGGCAGCAAGGGCGCGGCCGCAACGATCACGCGCGCCTGCAGGTCGCCGACCTGGTAGGCCAGTTCATGCTCCTTGTTGAGCGGCCCGCTGGGGCAGACGATGGCGCCGATCTTCTGGATGCCGAAATGCGCCACCAGGTATTCCGGGCAATTGCCCAGGAACAACACCACCGGCTCGCCCTTGGCCACCCCCAGCTGCTGCAGGCGCGCGGCAAAGGCATCGCTGGCGCCATCCAGTTCGGCCCAGCTGATGGCGCGGCCATACCAGATGCAGGCCGGGTGGTCCGGTCGGTGGCGCGCATGCTCGCGCAGGTACTCGTGCAAAGGCTGCTGGGGCCGCTCGGGCAGGCCGGCAATATCAGTCATCTTGTCTCCATGGCGTCAGTTTTGGGTTTGTCGTTGGCCGCGCGGAACGCCCGGCGGCTTGCCATGCGGTGCATCTTGCACCAGTATTCCTACCCATGGGTATAACCTCTGCGACACCACCGAATCCGACCGGCGCGCGCCGGCAGCGCAGCGGCCGGAAAGCGGCCATCACGCCACCGCCGCGGCCCGATGTGCCGCCGGACACCGGCCGCCAGCGCCACGTCAGCGCCGCCACCGATGCGCAGCGCGAACGCATCCTGCAGGCGGCCACCCGGCTCTTCGCGGCGCAGGGCTACGCCAACACCACCATCGCGCAGATCGCCGCCGAACTGGGCGTCACCAAGCCCTTCGTCTACTACTACTTCCATGACAAGCAGGCGCTCTTCGAGACGCTGTCCTGGCACCCGGCGGTGGCCTGTTTCTCGGCGCTGGACTTTGCCGATGGCGACCCGCGCCCGGCAGTACAGAAGGTGCAGGAGGGCCTGGCGCGGCTGATTCGCGCCACCATTGCGCACTACCCGGCCGCGTTCTTTCCGTACAAGGAGCCCCAGGCCTACCGCACCGAATACCAGGCGGCCGTGCGGCAGCTCGCCAACCGCTTCTATGACCGGCTCTGTCCGCTGCTGGAGCAGGCCCGCGCCGATGGTGACCTGGCCTTCGGTGAAACCCGGCTGACCGCGCTGGCAGCCTGCAGCCTGCCGGGCTTTCTCTACAGCTGGTACCGGCCCGATGGCCGCCTGGGCCCCGAGGCCGTGACCGCCGAGCTGACGCGGCTGGCCATGCAACTGCTGGGACTGCGCCCGCGCGCACCTGCCACGCCACCGTCCGCACCGGGCGGATAGATGCCCCTGGCGCCATGTGGAGGAAACCATGGCGCCGCCAACCCAAGGCCAAAGCCAATTTCGATGAAGCCGCCGGAACAGGCGGCCCGCCTCGCTCACCACCACAACCAAGGAGACAAAACCATGTTCAGCCCCCCTTCCCGCGCGATCGGTGCCATCGCCGCCGCCGGACTCGCCGCTTTGCTGGCGCATGGCAGCAGCCATGCCGCCGACACCTACCGGATCGCCTACATCGACCCGCTATCGGGCCCCTTCTCCGCCGTGGGCGAACTGATGCTCAACCACATCCAGTTCGCGGTGGAAGACATCAATGCGCAGGGCGGCGTGCTGGGCGGCACCGAGCTGGAACTGCTGAAGTTCGACAGCAAGCTCTCGGCGCAGGAGAGCCAAAGCGCCCTGCAAGCCGCCATTGACCAAGGCGCGCGCGCCATCGTCACCGGCGGTTCGGGCTCGTCGGTGGTCACGGCCCTGGTGCAGTCGGCCAATCGCTGGAACCAGCGCAACCCCGGCAGGGAAGTGCTGGTACTCAACCACTCGTCCATCGACCCGGAACTCACCGGCAAGACCTGCAGCTTCTGGCACTTCCAGACCGAGGCCAACACCGCCATGAAGATGAAGGCTCTGGCAGGCACCATTGCCGATCTGCCGGAGATCCGGAAGATCTATCTGCTCAACCAGGACTATGCCCACGGGCGCCAGTGGGCCGCCTATGGCCGGCAGATGGTGGGCCAGGCCCGGCCCGACATCCAGTTCACCGGCGAGATCTTCCATGCGATCGGGCAGGTCAAGGACTTTGCACCCTATGTCGCCGGCCTGCGCCAGGCCGGCGCCGATGCCGTCATCACCGGAAACTGGGGGCCGGACCTGAGCCTGCTGCTCAAGGCCGCGGGCGACTCAGGCCTGCAGTTGCGCTACTTCAACCACAGCGCCGGCGCCATGCCCGGCACGGTCACCACCATGTCGCAGATCCGCAAGGGCGACCTGACCTGGGTGGCGGAATGGCATCCCGGCCAGGCCGACCAGCCGCAGGTGGACGCGCTGGCGCAGCGCTACCGGCAGCGCATGGGCAAGGAATTCCTCTCGCCGCGCATGGACCTCACGCCACGCCTGCTGGCCGCCGCCATCGACAAGGCCGGCCAGACCGACAGCGTGGCCGTGGCGCGCGCGCTCGAAGGTCTTCGTTACGACTCCATCATCGGTCCGGTGGAAATGCGCGCCCAGGATCACCAGCTGCTGCTGCCGCAGGTGGTCAACACCATTGCCCCGGTGGACGGGCAAAAGGTCACCGTGGCCTGGGAAGGCACGGATTACGGCTTTCGCACCGATGCGGTCTTCACCGGTGCGGAGCTGGCCCAGCCCAGCGATTGCCAGATGAGGCGGCCCTGAGAACCTGCTTACGATCTTTTCGTGGGCCACTGAACGCGCCTCTGGCCGGCACCGAGTCGGGGCGCGGGGCGCCGGCCGTGCAACCAGCGGATCCAGGCATCACCTGCACCACTTGCGCTATTTGCATTACTTGCGCTATTTGCGTTGCTTGCGTCACTGGCATGACCAGCATGCCAGCGTCACAGAATCGTCAAAAACTATGACGACAATCGAATCATTCAATTTGATTTATCGCGTGAGTGCCGTAAACTTCTACCCATCGCCTGATTAATCCACCAACCGTCATAGGAGTCCGCAATGGTTGCACAAGTCAATACCGAAATCCTGCCGTTCAAGGCCACCGCTTTCCACGATGGCAAGTTCGTCGACATCACCGAGAAGGACGTCAAGGGCAAGTGGGCCGTGTTCTTCTTCTATCCGGCCGACTTCACCTTCGTTTGCCCGACTGAACTGGGCGACGTGGCCGACCACTACGAAGAACTGCAAAAGCTGGGCGTGGAAGTCTATTCCGTCTCCACCGACACCCACTTCACCCACAAGGCCTGGCACGATTCGTCCGAGACCATCGGCAAGATCAAGTACTTCATGGTTGGCGACCAGACCTTCACGCTGGCCAACAACTTCGGCGTGCTGCGCGAAGGCCAGGGTCTGGCTGACCGTGCCACCTTCATCGTCGACCCGCAAGGCGTGATCCAGGCCATCGAAGTGACCGCCGAAGGCATCGGCCGTGACGCCAACGACCTGCTGCGCAAGATCAAGGCCGCCCAGTACGTCGCCTCGCACCCGGGCGAAGTCTGCCCCGCCAAGTGGAAGGAAGGCGAGAAGACGCTGGCTCCCTCGCTGGACTTGGTCGGCAAGATCTGATTGCCCATCACACCTGAACAGGTGCTGAAACAGCAGACCTAGAAACAAGAGGCCATCGGCCTCTCCAACGCCCGGGCGCCTCAGCGGGTGCTCGGGCTTTTTTTGGCCCGAAATGCCCTCATGTATCGACATGACGGGCGCTGGAAACGCCAAAAAACGCCAAACGCAAAGGACATTCCGACCATGTTGGACGATACCCTCAAAACCCAATTGAAAGCCTATCTGGAGCGCCTGACCAAGCCGGTCGAACTGGTCGCTTCGCTGGATGACAGCGAGGGATCGCGCGACATGCTCGAGCTACTGAGCGACATCGACGCGCTCAGCGACAAGATCAGCGTACGCACCGACGGCAGCGATGCGCGCCGTCCCTCGTTCCTGATCACCAACCCCGGCACCAACTCCGGCCTGGTGTTCGCCGGCGTACCGCTGGGCCACGAGTTCACCTCGCTGGTGCTGGCACTGCTGCAGGTGGGCGGCCACCCCTCGAAGGAGCCCCAGGAACTGCAGGACCGCATCAAGCGGCTGGCCGGCCCGTTCCACTTCGAGACCTATTACTCGATCACCTGCCACAACTGTCCCGACGTCATCCAGGCGCTCAACCTGATGACGGTACTCAATCCCAGCATCACGCACACCGCCATCGACGGTGCGCTGTATCAGGGCGAGATCGAGGCCAAGGAAATCATGGGCGTGCCCACCGTCTACCTCAACGGTGAGCACTTCGGCCAAGGCCGCATGGAGCTCGGCGAAATCGTCGCGCGCATCGATACCAGCGCCGCCGCCGATGCCGCCCAAGCCATCAGCGCCAAGGACCCCTTCGATGTGCTGATCGTCGGTGGTGGCCCGGCCGGCGCGGCCGCTGCCATCTATGCGGCGCGCAAGGGCATCCGCACCGGCGTGGTGGCCGAGCGCTTTGGCGGCCAGGTGCTCGACACCATGGACATCGAGAACTACATCTCGGTATCCAAGACCGACGGCCCGCGCTTTGCCGCCGACCTCGAACGCCATGTGCGCGACTACGACGTGGACATCATGAACCTGCAGCAGGTCAAGGCCCTGGTGCCCGCCGCGCAGGCCGGCGGCCTGATCGAGGTGCAGACCGAAAGCGGCGCCACCCTGAAGTCCAGAACCGTGATCCTCGCCACCGGCGCGCGCTGGCGCTCGATGAACGTGCCCGGCGAAGAGGAGTATCGCACCAAGGGCGTGACCTATTGCCCGCACTGTGACGGTCCGCTCTTCAAGGGCAAGCGCGTGGCCGTGATCGGCGGCGGCAACTCCGGCGTCGAAGCCGCCATCGACCTGGCCGGCGTGGTGTCCCATGTGACGCTGCTGGAATTCGCCGACAAGATGCGTGCCGACGAGGTGCTGCAGCGCAAGCTCCACAGCCTGCCCAACGTCGATGTGCTGCTCAACGCGCAGACCACCGAGGTGACGGGCGCGGGCGGCAAGGTCAACGGCCTGAGCTACAAGGACCGTGTCAGCGGCGAGAGCAAGCATCTGGAACTCGAAGGCATCTTCGTGCAGATCGGCCTGCTGCCCAACACCGGCTGGCTCAAGGGCACCGTTGACCTGACCACCCCGATGGGCGAGATCGTCATCGACGCGCATGGCAAGACCAATGTGCCCGGCGTGTTCGGTGCCGGCGATTGCACGAATGTGCCTTACAAGCAGATCGTCATCGCCGCCGGCGAAGGCGCCAAGTCCGCGCTGAGCGCCTTCGACTACCTGATCCGCACCTCGGCACCCGACTGAGTGCAGCCAGGCAGGCATCGCCGCTCACCATCCAAGGCCCTGCGGGGCCTTTTTCATGGCCGCGGCCAGCCACGCGGCATTCACGCGGCAATGGCCTCTGTGCGGACTCTACAATCCTGCACCATGCATGCCGCCCCGCCTCAGCCAGCCTCCGACACCATCCGCATCTGGGCCGTGGTGCCGGCCGCGGGTCTCGGGCTGCGCGCCATTCCCGCGCAGGCGCAGCGCCGCGAGGGTCTGCCCCGTCCGGCCAAGCAATACTGGCCCCTGCTGGGCGAAAGCCTGATCACGCACACGCTGCGCGCACTCTCGGACGTCGCTGAAATCGAGCGCCTGCTGGTCGTGCTGGCCCCCGATGACCGCGACTTCGACACGCAGGTCGATCGCACCGGCATGCCGCGCCTGTTGGCTCGTCCGGTGGGTGGCGCCACGCGGGCCGAGTCGGTGCGCGGCGGCCTGCTGGCACTGCGCGAACTGGGTGCGCAGGCGCATGACTGGGTGCTGGTGCATGATGCGGCGCGCTGCCTCGTCACCAGCGCATTGATCGAGCGCCTGATCGCCCAGTGCCGGCGCGATACCGTCGGCGGCCTGCTGGCCTTGCCGCTGCCCGACACGCTCAAGCAGCAGACGGTGCCCGCCGGCAACGATGCCGCCGCACCACGGGTGGCCACCACCATCAGCCGCGCCGGCAAATGGCTGGCGCAAACTCCACAGATGTTCCGCCTCGGCCTGCTGCAGACGGCACTGGACCTGCCGGACCTCAGCAGCATCACCGACGAGGCCAGCGCCATCGAGGCACTGGGCCACCAGCCTCTGCTGGTGGCCTCGCATGCGCAGAACTTCAAGGTCACCTATCCGGACGACTTCGCGCTGGCCGAGGCCGTCCTGCGCGCACGCCAATCGCAGGACGCCCGCCTGACGACCTTCAGCCATATCAATGATTGACACGAGAGCACACTGAACACCATGCAGACAGCACCACGCATCCGTATCGGCGAAGGCTGGGACGTTCACGCCCTGGTTCCCGGCCGACCGCTGATTCTCGGCGGCATCGAAATCCCCTACCACATGGGCCTGCTGGGCCACTCCGATGCCGACGTGCTGCTGCACGCCGTCACCGATGCGCTGCTGGGCGCTGCCGGCCTCGGTGACATCGGCCGCCATTTCCCCGACACCGATCCGCAATTCAAGGGCGCGGACTCCACCATGCTGCTGCAGGAGGCATGGCGGCGTGTGGCGGCGCGCGGCTGGCAGATCGGCAACATCGACAGCACCATCACTGCCCAGGCCCCCAAGCTGGCACCGCACATGGAAGCCATGCGGGAGCACCTGGCCACCAGCCTGGGCCTGGCGCCAGGGCAGGTCAACATCAAGGCCAAGACGGCGGAAAAGCTCGGCCCGGTCGGCAGCGGCCAGGCCATGGAAGCGCGCGCCGTCGTGCTGCTGCTGGGCAGCGCCGTCTGAGGCCTGTCAACACGACCAACGGGAACCGCATCGATATGTTCGGATACGTGCTGCCGGTTTTTCTGGTCATCGCCGTGGGCGTGGCCATCAAGCGCCATCCCAGGGCACCGGCAGGGCTCTTCCCGGCGCTGGAATGGTTCAGTTTCTACATCGCATTCCCGGCCCTGCTGTTCCTGCGCACTGCGCAGCTGCAACTGGGCGCGAATGCGGTCAGCACGCTGGCGCTGGTCACGCTGCTGCCCACTGCGCTGATCCTGGTCGTCACGCTCGCCGGCCTGCGCCTGGCGCGGCGCCTGCCGAACCCGGCGCGCTCTTCGGTGATCCAGGGCGCCACACGGCCGAGCACCTACTACGGACTGGCCGTGGCGGCCCTGATCTTTCCTCCGGAGATCGCCTCGCTCGTCATGCTGGCACTGGCCATCTGCCTGCCTGCCGTCAATGTGATCGCGGTGATCGCGCTGGCCTGGTGGGGCGACCAGCAGGTATCGCCTCAGCGCATTGCCCGCATGCTGGCGCAAAACCCCATCATCGTGGCCACCGTCGCCGGGGCCTTGTGGAACATCAGTGGCCTGGGGCTGGCGACGCCGCTGGCCAATGCGCTGGAGATCCTGGCCGGCGTGGCCATGGGTCTGGGGCTGATCTGCGTGGGCGGCGGCCTCGATTTCCGGCCCGAGGGGGCGCACCCGCAAGCCATGGCATGGACCATCGCCCTCAAGTTGATGGGCTTGCCGGCCCTGACCTGGCTGCTGTGCCTGTGGCTGGGAGTGCATCCGATGGTGACCACTGCCGCCTGCTTTTATGCGGCCCTGCCGACCGCGCCAAACGCCTACATCATGGCGCGCCAGATGGGCGGCGATGCACGGCTGATGGCCGCGCTGATCACGCTGCAAACCCTGCTGTCGATGCTGACGCTGCCGCTGTGGATGCACTGGCTGCAGTTCACGCCGGCCAGCGGTGCCTGAGAACGCGGGTCACGCAGGAGGTCAAAAATGCAGTGGGCAAGACGCCTGGTGCGTTTTTGACCTCCTGCCCTTCGGGTTGTCCCGGCCCGACTGCGGTTTGCGCCTTGCCTCGCATCGCATGCCGGGGCAACGTGACCCGCGAACAGAGCGTCAACAGGTTCTGAAAGCTGCCGCTTCGACCTCATCCGCTTCGGCTGCCGCTCAGTTGTTCAGCGGCGCGCGCAGGTAAGTGGCACCCGGATGCGGGTTGAAGTAATAGGGTTCGATTTCGACGAACCCCAGATCCTCGTAGAGTGCGCGGGCCGACTCCATTTCGTCGATGGTATCGAGCAGCATCCAGGAGTAGCCCGCAAGGACCGCCATCTCCATGATGTTCTCGGCCAGACGCCGCCCCAGGCCAAAGCCGCGAAACAGCTTGCGCACGTAGAGGCGCTTCATCTCACAGGCGTTCGAATATGCCGAGGCCATCAACGGCCGCATGGCGCAGCAGCCCGCGAGCACACCATCGATGTCCGCCAGCAGAATGCAACCGGCAGGCTCGGCGTAGTCACCCGGCAGGCTGCCCAGCTCCGCCTCGAAGTTCTGGAAGGAGAGATCGATGTCCAGGCTCGCGGCATATTCGGCAAACAGCTCACGGGCCTGCTCGAAGTCCGCCGGGCTTTGCGCCAGGCGGATCGATATCTGCGGGATGGGGTCCATGCCGGATCAGGCGACAGGCTGCGCCAGCAGCCTTTCAATCAACTCGTGCAACTCACCGAAGTCAGGTTGCCCGACATAGCGCTTGACGATGTGACCCTGCTTGTCGACCAGGAAAGTCGTCGGGGTGATCTGCACATCGCCCCAAGCCTTGGCCAGCTCGCCGGTGTTGTCCAGCGCCACCTTGAAGGGCAACTGGCGCGATTGCGCGAAGTTGACCACGTAGCTGGGCGGGTCGTAGGACATCGCCACGGCCAGCGTGTCGAAGCCGCGTGCGGAGAACTTCTGGTAGGTCGACACCAGTTCCGGCATCTCGGCCACGCAGGTCACACAGCTGGTGGCCCAGAAATTCACCAGCGTGACCTTGCCACGCATATCGTCCGAGGTCTGACGCGAACCATCGAGCAACACGAAACTCGACGCCGGCGCCTCCTGTTTTGTGGGCCACAGCAGGAATGCGGCAGCCACGCCGACAACGAGCGCCAGCAATGCGAGGAAAATCTTTCGGGAGTGGGTTGCCATACAAGGACCGGATGCCAGATCGGGTGCGGTGCACCCATGAAAACTTTATACCATTTTATGCAGCCCTGCTGGCTGCGCTGCATCAAACACCGCCGCGTTGCCCCGCCCGCGCAGGCGGTCCTGCGCACCCATCCCTGTCATGGCATGCCATGACAGGGATGGGTGCGCAAGCTGGCATCGAATGTGCATGCCCTGCAATAACCCGCTCGGCCAAGCCTGCTTGGCGCAAAGCGCCCTGAAGAACCGGGCGCCTGCGGGCACAATGCGTCTCCATCACAGAACAACCCCCGGAAGATCGACATGCCCGTAATGGAACCCGGCAACCACCAACTGACCATGACCGTGCTGATGACGCCCGACATGGCCAACTTCTCAGGCAACGTGCATGGTGGCACCCTGCTCAAATACCTTGACGAAGTCGCCTATGCCTGCGCCAGCCGCTATGCCGGCACTTACGTGGTCACCATGTCCGTCGACCAGGTGGTGTTTCGCCAGCCCATCCACGTGGGCGAACTGGTGACCTTTCTCGCCTCGGTCAACTATTCCGGCCGCACCTCGATGGAAGTCGGCATCAAGGTCATCACCGAAGACATCCAGAAGCGCATGGTGCGTCACACCAACAGCTGCTTCTTCACCATGGTGGCCGTCGATGACGGCGGCAAGCCCATCACGGTGCCCGGCCTGTCGCCGCAGACACCGGACGAGAAGCGCCGCTACCACCAGGCCCAGCAGCGCCGCCAGCTGCGCCACGAACTGCAGGAGCGCTACCAGGCCATCAGCAAGGACATTGGCTGAGCGGGAGGACCCAACTCCAGCCACCGCCTTGGCCCTCGCCTGCGCCCTCAGGGCCCGTTCTCAGCGGTAGGCGCGGTACACGCGGCTTTCGCCACCCTTGAGGACGAGCAGCACTTCGTAGGGATCGCTGCGCCCCTCATAGACCGCCCCATCCATGCCGGGCGAGCCCACCACCATGCCCGGAACCGCCAGACCCAGCGCCTGGATGCGCGACTGCAGCAGGCGCCGCACATCCTGCGCCGGCACATGCCCTTCGAGCACATAGCCGCCCACCAGCGCGGTATGGCACGAGCCATAGCGCACCGGCATGCCCAGCCGCTCGCGCACGGCATGGTTGCCCGTCTCATGGACCGTCGGCGCAAAGCCATTGGCGACCATGTGTGCGATCCAGTCCTTGCAGCAACCACAGCTCGGATCCAACCAGACCTCCATCGGCACTGCGTCCGATGATGCCGACGATGCGGCAACGCGGCCGGCCATCAACGGCGCCGCAACCAGGCTGACGGCGGCGCGCAGCCAGTCACGCCGCGCTATTTGACCCGTCGCGCCGGACAGGCCCGCAGGCTGGTCATCGCAATACATGGGCATCGGTCGGCTCCATCACAAATGTACAAAGACGCAGCCATTGTGCCCAAAGACGCGCGTCACGGGTCGATGCGGTGCTTGAATGCCGGGCGCAGCGGTTGTCCCTGCCGTTCCAGAAGCGTCACAATCAGGCGCCGCGTATCCGTAGGATCGATGACATCATCGATCAGGCCGAGCTCTGCGGCCCGCCAGGCACTCGAGGCGTCCCGCACCCGTTAGTGGATCTGTTTGCGCTTTTCCACCGGGTTGGAGGCTGCCGCGATCTCCCGCCCGTGCATCAACTCCACCGCCACGTCCGGCCCCATCACGTCGAAGCGGGCGGTCGGCCATGCCAGCAGGCTGCTCGCCCCCATCCTGCCGCCCCCCATGGCCAGGTAGGCCAGGCCAATGGCCTTACGCAGCACCACCGTGATCTTGGGAACAGTGGCGCCGTACACGGTGTTGATCAGGCGAGTGGCTTGCGAAATCATGCGCTTTTGCTCCATGTCCGGTCCGATCAGGAAACCCGGGCAATCGCACAGAAAAGACAGGCAGAGAAGACAGGCGGAATGATCTCCGAAAAGGGCCCCCATGCCGGCAGCCATGGCTCCGGACGACTAACTGCACGCGGGCCGCTCCCGCCTGCAATGGCAGGCCGGGCGACGGTAGACCAGTTTCAGCGTCGCCGGGGTGGAGCATAGAGTTCGCAGCGCCGAGGTCCACCGGCCTCTGGCGCGGCAGCAGCAGCGCCGCGCCAGACCTCGAACACCATCTGCAAGGCACCGTGCGCGTCTGGTGTGAAAGGCCGTAGCGGATTGTGCAGAAAACGCGCTTTCCAGATGCCGAGCACCATCAGCAGCAATAGGCTGGCACAGGTGGCGGGCGAACGTTCCGGTCGCAACTCGCCCTGGCGCTGCGCCTGGTCGAAAAACTGCTCGAACGCCTGTAACACCTGCGCTTCTTCCTGTGCGCAGACGGTCAGGCACGCCTGGCCGAGCGAGCCGGTGAATTCGCAGCGATGCAGGACGATTTCCAGCACGCTCAACGCGTGCGGGTCGGCCTCGACGTCGTCGAGAAAGCGCCGCAACGTTGCCTGCAGCACACCCAACCAATCGCGCTGACGCGTCGCCAGTTCCTCTGTCAGCCGGGGGCTGAGCAACGGCAGGCCACGGGCGATAACGGCCTGCAGCAACGCCTGCTGGTCGGGGAAATGCCAATATACGGCTCCCCGCGTACAACCTGCGCGTGCGGCAATGGCCGCCATCGTGGTGGCGCTGACACCATGCGTGCGAAAGCTCCACTCGGCGGCATTCAGAATGCCCTCCCTCGTGGCCATCGATTCACGCCGGGTGCGTCGAACCATATCACTGACGCTGCCACAGTTGCCGGGCGTCGAGCACGCTGGCGCTGGCGGCGCGGACATCGGCACGGGCCTGGGCCGCCGCATCGGCGCTTTGCTGGTCCTGCACCGACCAGCCGCCGCCCAAGACCTTGTAGAGCGTGACTAGGCTGGCCTGCTGCGCCAGTTCGGCCTGAATCTGGGCTTGCTGGGCGGCAAACAGGTTGCGCTGCGCATCGAGCACTTCGAGGTAGCTGGAAACACCGCCTTCGTAGCGCAAGTCGACCAGCTCCGAGGTGGCGCTGGTCGCGTCCACCCGGCGCTGCTGCGTCGCCAACTGGCGGTCGACCACGCTGCGCTGCGCCAGCACATCGGCCACTTCACGGAAAGCCACCTGAATGGACTTTTCGTACTGCGTTAGGGCGATTTCCCGATCCACCTCGGCGGTATCCAGTTGCGCCTGCAGGCGCCCGCCAGTGAAGATGGGCAGGTTGATCTGCGGCACGAAGGTCCAACCCAGGCCGCCGCCGCTGCCGAACAACCCTTCCAGGTCACCGCTGGCGCGCCCGAGCGTGCCGGTCAGGCTGATGCTGGGGAAGAATGCCGCCCGCGCCGCGCCAATGTTGGCGTGGGCGCCTACCAGCGTGCGCTCGGCGGCGCGGATGTCCGGGCGGTTTTGCAGCAGATCGGCGGGCAAGCCGACCGGAATGTTTTGCACCGGCAGCAAGCGCAGCAAACTGCCGGGTTCGGGCAGCAAGGCGTCTGGCAGCGGGCTGCCGGTGAGCAACTCCAGTGCATTGCGATCCAGCAAGAGTTGCTGTTCGATCGTGAGCACCTGCGCGCGGGCATCCTCCAGCTCACCTTCGGCCTGGCGCATTTCCAGCTCGGAGGCGGTGCCGACCTCGGCGCGTTCGGTTTGCAATTCGTAAGAGTCCTGGCGGCTGGCCAGGGTTTGCTGCGCGACACGCTGCAAATCCAGATCGGCAGCCAGCGTCAGGTAAGCCCCGGCGACCTCGCCGATCAAACTGATCTGCGTGGCGCGGCGGGTTTCCTCGCTCGCCAGATAGGTTTGCAAGGCCTGCTCCTGCAAATCGCGGATGCGGCCAAACACGTCGATTTCATACGAACTGATGCCGACCTGCGCACTGTAGGAGCGGCTGATCATGCTGTCGCCAGTGCCAGACACGGAGGCCGGCACACGTTGCGCGCTCTGCCCGCCCGAGGCACCCACCTCTGGCAGCAAACCGGCGCGCTGGATGCGGTACTGCGCACGGGCGCGCTCGATGTTGAGCGCGGCCAGCCGCAGATCGCGGTTGTGCGCCAACGCCGTGGCAATCACCTGCTGCAGACGCGGCTCGGTGTAGAAATCACGCCACGGCAACTGTGCGGCAGGCACGGCACCATCCGCTGCTGCGGGCTGGTTGGCACTGACCGGCCATTGCGGCGCGGTGACCGACTCGGTAGAACGTTCATACTGCGGCGCGAGCGAGCTGCAACCGGCCAACACCAGTGCGCCCAGCGCAGCCGCAACGTGGCGCCCGATCACGCTCGGGCGAAAATTCAGATGGTTCATGCTTGACCTCCAACAGGCTGGGCAGATGGGTTTGCCGACGCAGTGCCTGGGCCTGGCTGATCGGGCGTGGCGCGGGCCTTGCGATCAAACAGGCGTACAACCACCACGAAGAACAGCGGCACGAAGAAGATGGCCAGCACCGTGGCCGAGACCATGCCGCCGATCACGCCAGTGCCGATGGCGTGCTTGGCCCCCGAGCTCGCGCCACTGGCAATGGCCAGCGGAATCACCCCGGCGGTGAAGGCCAGCGAGGTCATGATGATGGGCCGCAGGCGCAGGCGCGCGGCATCCACGGCGGCCTCGATCACCGTTTTGCCCTGTTTCTCATACAGATCGCGCGCAAACTCGACGATCAGAATGGCGTTCTTGGCCGACAAGCCGACAGTCGTCAGCAAGCCGACCTGGAAGAACACGTCGTTCTCCAGCCCGCGCATCATGGTGGCCAGCACAGTGCCGATCACCCCCAGCGGCACGACCAGCATGACGGAGAAGGGAATCGACCAGCTCTCATACAACGCGGCCAAGCACAGGAACACGATCAGCAGCGACAAGGCATACAGCGCCGGCGCTTGCGAGCCGGATTGGCGCTCCTCGTAAGACAGGCCGGTCCACGCCACGGTCAGGCCGGGCGGCAGTTGCGCCGCGATCTCCTCGACGGCGGCCATCGCCTCGCCCGAGCTGTAACCTGGCGCGGGTTGGCCCAGCAGCTCCACCGCCGCCACGCCGTTGTAGCGCTCCAGCTTGGGCGAGCCGTACGTCCACTCACTGCTGGCGAAGGCATCGAAGGACACCATCTGGCCCTGGTCGTTGCGCACATACCATTTGCCAAAGTCCTCCGGCGCGATGCGCGCATCGGCCTCGCCCTGGATGTAGACCTTCTTGACGCGGCCGCGGTCGATGAAGTCGTTCACGTACGAAGAACCCCAGGCCGCCGACATCGTGCTGTTGACGTCCGCCAGGCTCAGGCCCAGCGTGCGCACCCGCTCGTCGTCGATCAGCACCTGGAACTGCGGCTCGTCGTTCATGCCGTTGGGCCGCACGCCGGTCAGCGCCGGATGCTGCGCCGCCATGCCCAGAAACTGGTTGCGCGCCGCCATCAACTCCTCATGCGAGAGGCCGCCACGGTTTTCCAGAAACAGGTTGAAGCCGGTGGCATTGCCCAGCTCCGACACCGAAGGCGGCACGATGGCAATCACCGTGCCTTCCTTGATCTGCGAGAAGCGCCCCATGGATTGACCCGCCAGCTCGAACACGCTCTTGCTGCGATCCGCCCACGGTTTCAGGCTGACGAAGGCCATGCCCGAGCCCTGGCTGCGCCCGGCAAAGTTGAAACCGTTGACCACCATGACGGAAGCCACCGCATCGGACTGCTCGTTGACCAGATAGCTGGAGACTTCATCGAGCACCGCCTGCGTGCGCTCCGCCGGAGTGTTGGGCGGCATTTGCACCTGCACCAGCATCGTGCCCTGGTCCTCATCCGGCAGGAAAGACGATGGCAGTTGCGGAAACAGCCAGGCCAGCCCGGCAACGATGATCAAAAACGCCACCATGCCGCGCTTGCGTGCCCCGACCAGGCGTGCCACCCCGCCCTGATAGCGGTCGGCATTGCGGTCGAACCACCGGTTGAACCAGCCGAAGAAGCCGCGTTTTTCGTGGTGGTCGTGCTTGACGGGCTTGAGAATCGTCGCGCACAGCGCCGGCGTGAAGATGATGGCTACCAGCACCGACAGCGACATCGCCGTGACGATGGTGATGGAGAACTGCCGGTAAATCACGCCTGTGGAGCCGCCGAAGAACGCCATCGGCACGAACACGGCCGAGATCACCAGCCCGATGCCGACCAGCGCACCGGTGATCTGCTCCATGGATTTGTAGGTCGCCTCCTTGGGCGAGAGGCCTTCTTCGGCCATCAGCCGCTCGACGTTCTCGACCACCACGATGGCATCGTCCACCAGCAGGCCGATGGCCAGCACCAGCCCGAACATGGTCAGGATGTTGATGGTGAAGCCCAAGGCCGACATCACCGCGAACGTGCCCAGCAGCACCACCGGCACCGCCATCGTCGGGATCAGCGTGGCGCGGAAGTTCTGCAGGAACAGGAACATCACGAAGAACACCAGCACGATGGCTTCAATCAGCGTACTCACCACACCGGAGATGGATTCGCTGATGACCGGCCCGGTGTCATAGGGGTACACGACCTCCATGTTGGGCGGGAAGCTCTGCTCAAGCTGGTCCAGCTCGGCGCGGATGTTGGCGATGGTTTGCAAGGCGTTGGCACCGGTCGCCAGGCGAATCGCAATACCAGCCGAGGGCTGGTTGTTGAACTTGGAGGTAATCGAGAAACTCTCGGCGCCAATCTCCACCGTGGCCACGTCGCGCAGGCGCACCTGCGAGCCATCGCTGTTGACCTTGAGCAGAATGTTGGCGAACTGCTCCGGCGTTTCAAAGCGCGTCTTGCCCAGCACCGTGGCGTTGAGCTGCACGCCCTGGCGCGTCGGCAGGCCGCCCAACTGGCCAGCGGAAACCTGCACGTTCTGTTGCTGGATGGCAGTGCTCACGTCCAGCGGGGTCAGGCTGTAGCTGGTCAATTTGGAGGGATCGAGCCAGATGCGCATGGCGTTCTGCGAGCCCAGCACCATGAAGTCGCCCACGCCTTCGGTGCGCGAGAGCGTGTCCTGCAGGTTCGAGACGATGTAGTCGCCCAATTGCGGCGCCGTCATGCTGCCGTCGGTGGAAATCAAACCGAGCACCAGCAGGAAGTTGATCTGGTACTTCACGACCCGGATGCCTTGTGACTGCACTTCGGCAGGCAGCAGCGGCTCGGCCAGCGAGAGCTTGTTCTGCGTCTGCACCTGGGCAATGTCGGGGTCGGTGCCCTGGTTGAAGGTCACCGTGATGGAAAAGCTGCCATCGGCGTTGCTGGCCGAGCTGACGTAGCGCAGACCATCCAGGCCATTGAGCTGCTGCTCGATCACCTGCACCACCGTATCCTGCACCGTCTGCGCGGAGGCTCCGGGGTAGGAGCCGGAAATCTGGATGGCCGGTGGCGCGATGTTGGGATACTGGTTGACGGGCAGCGAGCGAATCGCCAGCGCACCGGCCAGCATCAGCACAATCGCGATGACCCAGGCAAAAATCGGTCTGTCAATGAAAAAGCGTGCCATGACCTGACCTCTTACTGGTTGGCTTCAGGCGCTGCTGGAGCGGCCGGTGCTGCACCAGCAGCGGGCGCCGGTGCAGCTTGCACCGGCACGGCCTTGACCTGCGCGCCATCGCGCACGCGCTGGATGCCATCGACGATGACTTGCTCACCGGCCTGCAATCCATCGCTGACCAACCAGTCGCCGCCCACGGTGCGCTCGGTCTGAATGGGCCGCTGCGACACTTGCCCCTGCGCGTTGACGACGAACACCGAGGGCTGACCGCGGTTGTCGCGCGAGACGGCGCGCTGCGGCACCAGCAAGCCCTGCTCGCGCACACCTTCCTGCAACTTGGCACGCACGAACATGCCCGGCAACAACACGCCATCCGGATTGGGGAACACGGCTCTCAAAGTCACCGAGCCGGTACCGGGATCCACGCTGACTTCGGAGAACTGCAACGTGCCTGGATGCGCGTAGCTGCGGCCGTTTTCCAGTTCCAATTGCACGGGCGCCCTGCCATCGCCGGCGGCTTGCAGGCGCCCGCTGGCGAGGTCTTCGCGCAACTGCAGCATGGCGCCGGAAGGCTGGACGATGTCCACGTAGATCGGATCCAACTGCTGGATGGTGGCCAGTGCCTCGGCCTGATTGGCCGTCACCAACGCACCTTGCGTGACGGATGAGCGCCCGATACGCCCGGAGATTGGGGCGGTGATGCGGGTGTAGCCCACGTCGATGCGCGCCGTATCCGCCGTCGCCTTGGCCTGCAGGTACTGCGAGCGGGCATCGTCGCGCTCCTGCTGGCTGATGGCTCGGTTCTGAATCAGGCGGTCGTAACGGTCGGCCAGCAGTTTGGCCGATTCCAGGCTGGCCTCGGCCCGTGCCAGCGTGGCGCGATACGACGTCGGGTCGATCTGGTAGAGCACCTGTCCCGCTTTCACGTCCGAACCTTCCTCGAACAAGCGCTCACGCAGGATGCCGCCGACCTGAGGGCGCACCTCCGCAATCAGATAGGCTGCAGTGCGACCAGGCAACTCTGTCGAGAGAGTGACCGGCTGAGTATGCAGCGTCATGACCCCGACCTCTGGAGGGGGCGCCTGCGGCGGGGCAGAACTCTCGGCACGCTCGCCGCTGCACGCGGTCAACAACAGCAGCGTGCCGAACAAGCACGCCAACCCTTTGCAGCGCAATGGAGGTTTGGACTCTTTCACGGGAAATTCCTTGATCTTTCGGGTTGCGCGGTTACCGGCGCAATCGTTGCGAGGGTCTTGCCACCCATTGGCCAGACTTAGAGTTGTTGGTTGACCAAACTATTTCCAAGCAAGAAGCTTGCGAAGCTTGAGCAAGCCACGCGAGATTATATAGGTTGATTGACCGACCCAACTCAATGACGAGTCCGTTGCCTTGCGCCGCCGCAGGAAAAGCCGCGCGACTAACCAATCTCCGTCGAGGGATATCCTTGAGTATGATTCCCCGCTGCCGCCTGTGTCGGCCACACGACACATTGTCTGAGTGCGTCACGCGGGTAGGGCAGTCAGGTAAAGTTTTGGGTTCTGCCCCGCAAGCCCGGCTGTTCGGTCCGGTCCACGCAACCCATACCTAAGACAAGACTTTGGTACGCGGCAAACGCGGTCGGCAGGCGCACTCCGCAGCAGGCCCTCAGGATCTACACCCATGAACAAAGAAGAATCGGAAATTGCCCGTAAGCGCAAGGCGCAAATCCTCGATGCTGCCGCGGAGTGTTTTCGCGTCAGGGGATTTCATCGCAGCAGCATGGCCAGAATCTCCGAAGCGGCAGAGATGAGCTCGGGCCACATCTACCACTACTTCAAAAGCAAGGAAGACATCGTCGCCGCGATCGTCGAGCGCGACCGCAGCGAGATCAGCGTGCTGCAAAGCGCTGCCGCGGCCAACCCTGGGCAAGATGTCATGGACTTGTTCATCGACCAACTCAGCCACGCCGTCTCCATCCACAAAGATCTCAAGCGCGCTTCGCTAACCATTGAAATCCTGGCCGAAGCGGCGCGCAACCCCGCCATCGCCGCAGTGGTGCATCGCAACGATGCCGAATTCCACACGGCGCTCCAAGAACTTGTCGGAGATGACAGCCGCGAGACCCGCTCGCGCCTCGAAATCGTGGCAGCACTGCTTGCAGGCCTGTCGGTCAGGGCACTGCGCAATCCCAAACTCGAAGAAGATCTGGATTTCGACATGCTCAAGCGGGTGGTCCGCTTTATTCACAGTGTGTGAGAGTTGACCCTGTCCCATGATTTCGAAGCGTTCGGTAACAGAACGACCGGCATGATTGAAGGCCCGGATCGGGCCAGGAGCATGTCATGAGGAAGAACATGTTCACTGAGGATCAGATGGCCTTTGCGCCCAAGCAGGCGGAACTGGGCATCAGCGTCGAGCAGGTGTGCCGCAAGATGGGCATCAGCGATGCAACCTTCTATGTGTGGCACAAGAAGTACGCAGGCGTTGGACCATCGGAGCTGCGTCGGCTGGGCCAGTTCGAAGAAGAGAAGCGCAAGCTCAAGCAGATCGTGGCCAACCTGAGCCTGGACAAGACGATGCTGCAGGCGATGGTCGAAAAAAGCTTTGAGGCCTTCGCCGCGCCGGGCGGTGGTGCCCGAATTGATACAGCGTTTCGGATGCAACGAGATCTGGAGCATGGATTTCGTGGCCGACGCGCTGTTCGACGGGCGCAAGCTGCGCATGTTGACGGTTGTTGAGCTGTACACGCGCGAGTGCCTGGCCATTGATGTCGGGCAGAGCCTCAAGGGAGAAGACGTTGTGCGCACGCTCAATCGCATCACTGCGCAGCGCGGCCTGCCGGCTACGATCAGGACCGACAACGGCAGCGAATTCATCTCCAAGGCGATGGACAGATGGGCCTATGAGCGTGGTGTGGAGCTCGACTTCAGCCGACCGGGCAGGCCGACCGACAACGCGGCTGTGGAGAGCTTCAATGGCCGGTTGCGCCAGGAGTGCCTGAATGCACATTGGTTCTTGTCATTGGCCGACGCGCAGGCCAAGATCGGGGTTTGGCGCAGGGACTACAACGAGAGTCGCCCCCACTCTGCGCTGGGGTGGGCGACACCTGCCGAATTCGCCCGCCGTTGCTGCATGCAGACAGCAACGGCGATATCAGAGGAGCCAGAAGTTTCTGCTTCAGGGCGGTGCTGAGTCGGGTACAGGGTCAATAGCTGGGTAGCGAGGTATATAGTCGGCTGTCAGATAAGGCGGCGCAGAGCTAAGAAATATTTGTCGTTAAGATTGATGGCACGATTTGGCCCGCAACTCAGTCAATCCAAGAGCATCTGCATGGAAAGTTTGGGTGCATTGGGGATCAGGGCGCGTATATCCAGTACCTCCGTCAGATATTCCACAAACACGTCAGCGGGACGACTTAGCGGTGCGCCGCGAAGATAAATCAAGTCGGCGAGAATTGGCGTTGCCCCCTCAAGAGGGATTACCCTGAATGCAGCTCTTGGCCAGCTTTGCAGGGAGAATTGCTCTACCAATGCTACGCCTGCGCCGGCTTGTACCAATGCGCAGGCGCTATGGGGGGTCCCGACTTCAATGGTGGTCTGCAACGCAGATCCATGCTGATCGAAAAAAGAGGCCAGGCGTTGGGCCATTGGTGTTTTCGGTACGTAACCAATGTTGAGGTGCTGCGCCAGCTCCTGCGCACTAACGGCGCTGGCTTGCGCGAGGGGATGACTCCAAGGACAGATGCACATCAACTCACTGCGTGCTATCAGGCGCGTCGTGAGTTGAGGGTGTTCCATCGGCAGCGTCGATATGCCAAGATCGGCGTGGCCTTCAAGTATGCAGTCGCGCAGCGCTTCGTGCCCTAGCAGTACGAAGCGCACGTGCAAATCGGGAAACCTCAAGCGCAGCTTTGCCAGTGCGATAGGCACTAGCTCATGGCCAATGCTATTGCTTGCAACAATGCTGAGCAGGCCTTTACGACGTTGCAAAAGGTCTTGCGCGAGCCGGTCGATATCACGTATACGCCCGTAGATGTCATCGACCGACTTGAAAAGTCGCTTTGATTCCTCGGTCGGATAAAGACGCCCCTTGATTCGATCAAACAGGGGAAACCCAAGCTGCACTTCCAGATGGCCGAGTACCCGACTCACTGCCGGCACAGAGACGTGCAGCAGCCGAGCGGCGTCACTGACCGAGCCGGTTGACATGACCGCCCAGAACACTTCCAGATGTCTCAACTTCATGCAGTGACTCTAACTCCAACTCGCGCATAACGGTGGCAAGGCAAGAGTGTCTCCGACATCCACGCCTTTGAACAGGCTCTTAGATTCGCGGGCGATGCTTCGCATAGTCCGGCCATGGAGATATCCCATCCTTGACTGAGCACAACTTCGGTGCCATCTGACGTGCATGGAGACCATAAATGCCCTTGTTTGGTGCGAAAAATGTTCGGATTCAGTGCATCCACTGCAGGTGTTAACAAAACGGCAATAGCTGGGAATAAAAGCGTTATCGATTTTTCTGTCCTGTTGCGCAATCATTCCTGCACCCCTAATTGATATGGAAACATGAGATGACTGGAAAGCGTAGCTTCGTGATGGCTGTGGCTCAGATGGGCGCAGTAAATCTGGATGACTCCCGAGCGTCGGTGGTGGCTCGTTTGGTGGAAATGCTGAAGGAGGGAAAAAATCGGGGCGCGCAGTTTGTCGTTTTCCCGGAGCTGGCGTTGACAACATTTTTTCCGCGTTACTGGATGGGAGATGCAGAAGCACAGGCGCGCTTTTTTGAGCAAACGCTGCCCAGTACGGAGACCAGTCCACTTTTTGATACCGCGCGCGATTTGGGTGTGGGGTTCTATCTTGGCTATGCCGAGCTCACGCCAGAAGGCACGCCCTACAACTCCGCAGTGATCGTGCGGCCTGATGGCAGCATCGCTGGCAAGTACCGCAAGATCCATTTGCCAGGTCACTCTGACCATAAGCCCGAGGCACCATTTCAGCATTTGGAGAAGAAGTACTTTGAAGTAGGTGATTTGGGTTTCAGGGTGCATAACGTGCCGCTAGGAGACACCGAAGTGCGCATGGGAATGTGCCTGTGCAATGACCGTCGCTGGCCAGAGACTTACCGCGTCATGGCACTGCAAAGCGCTGAGGTGGTGGTGCTGGGCTACAACACTCCGTCCTTGAACATCCACTGGAATGAGCCGGTGCATCTTCGCACGACCACGCATTTGATTTCTCTGCAAGCCAACGCCTATCAAAACGGTCTCTGGGTGGCTGCGGCAGCCAAGTGTGGCAGTGAGGACGGTCATCACATGATCGGCAGTTCGGTGATCGTCGCTCCTACAGGCGAGATCGTGGCACGCGCGGTATCGGAAGAAGATGAAGTAATTACCGCCAACGTGGACCTGTCGCTGGGTGAGATGTTCCGTGAACATGTGTTCAATTTCGCCAAGCATCGCCGGCCGGAGCATTACAAGCTGATCACGGAGCGCACCGGCGCTGGAGCACCGGTCAAATGAACGTCCCCCAATATGATCTGGTCATACGCGGCGGCCGCGTCGTGACACAAGGCCGCGTGGAGATGAGTGACGTTGGCGTATGCGACGGGCGCATAGCGCGCATTGCACCTCAGCTTGGCGCAGGAAAACGCGAAATCGACGCAAACGGGCATTGGGTACTGCCAGGCGGCATTGATAGCCACTGTCACGTCGAGCAGCGCTCCGGGATGGGCATGATGTGCGCGGACGACTTTTACAGCGCAACCGTTTCTGCGGCGTTTGGTGGTACGACCACGATCATTCCGTTCGCGGCGCAACATCGCAATGCAAGCATCCCGGAAGTTCTGGCTGACTACCACGCGCGGGCAGCCGAAAAAGCGGTGATCGACTATGGCTTTCATCTCATCGTGGCAAATCCAGATGAGGAGACCATGCAGACCGATTTGCCGCAGGCCATCCGTGATGGCATTACCTCGCTCAAAGTCTATATGACTTACGAGAAGATGCGCCTTGACGACTACCAGCTGCTGGATATTCTGGCACTGGCGCGGCACGAGCAAGCTCTGGTGATGCTGCACGCGGAGAATCACGACATGATCCGCTGGATCACGCAACGCCTGCTGGAGCAGGGGCACACAGCGCCCAAGTTCCATGGTGTGGCGCATGACCCAATCGCGGAAAGCGAAGCCACCAATCGCGCTATCGCGATGTCTCGCTTGCTGGACGTACCGGTGATGATCGTGCATGTTGCCGGAGCCGAGACGGTGCAGTTGCTGCGCGGCGCGCAGCGCCTGGGAGCCCGGGTTCTTGCCGAAAGCTGCCCACAGTACCTGTTCCTTGACGCCAAGGATATGGATCGTCCCGGGTTGGAGGGCGCCATGTTCTGCTGCTCGCCACCCGCACGCGACGCCGCGTCGCAGCAGGAAGTCTGGCGCGGCTTGCTCGATGGAACGCTGGCGACGTATTCCTCCGACCACGCCCCCTACCGCTTCGACGCTTCAGGCAAGCTTCCCAACGGCGATGCCACCACCTTCAAAGAGATGGCAAACGGTGTTCCAGGCATCGAATTGCGCATGCCATTGCTGTTCAGCGAAGGCGTGATGACGGGACGCATGGATATCCATCAATTCGTCGCATTGACGGCAGGCAACCACGCCGCGTTATATGGCCTGTCTGGCCGCAAGGGTGAACTGGTGGCAGGCGCCGATGCCGACATCGCCATTTGGGATCCAGAACGCCGCACCACGATCAAGGCCAGCATGCTGCACGACAACACTGGCTATACGCCCTACGAAGGGCGAACGATGCAGGGCTGGCCGACCACGGTCATCAACCGGGGCCGGGTAGTCGTTCAGGATGGGCAATTGCTGGTCGAGCGCGGCACCGGGCAGTTTCTGCGGCGCAGCAAACCGGAGTTGCCAAACGCATCCGCAGCAAATACGGCGGCTACGCATGTGCGTGGATCAGTACTCAAGGCGCTGCTGGAAGTGAGAGGTCCGCAATGAATGTGGTGCCGCGCATCCTGGCGCTCAACCCAAACAGCAGCGAGAGCGTCACGCAGTCGGTGGTGCATGCAATGCGTTGCGCCATGCCCGAGCGCATGGCTGAAATAGTCGGTGTTACTTGCAGCGATGGACCCGAGGGGATCGTGACACAAGCCGATTTTGAAGACGCAAGGCATCGCGTGGGCGCGCGCGTTGTCGGCAACTTTTTGGGTGCGTACGACGCTGCGGTCATCGCCTGTTTCAGCGATCCTGGCTTGGAGGCGGTCCGCAGCCAGTGTGCAATCCCCGTCATCGGCATGGGGGAGGCAGGCATGCGCTGCGCCCTGCAGGCGGGAGAGCGTGTTGGGGTGGTGGCTGTCGCAGATGCTGCGATTCCACGCCATCTTGCGTACTGGGAGCGCATAGGCATCGGACACCGCGTAGTGGGTGAACGTGCACTGAATATTTCGGTAGCCGCATCCGGTGATCACGTACAGGCCTTCGAGCGCATGCTTGCTGCCGGCAGGACACTGCGCGACAAGCTGCATGCTGATGCCATATTGCTTGGCTGCGCCGGCATGTCCGCATTGCGCGGGCAGCTTGAGTCGGCGCTTGATGTCCCGGTGATTGATCCTTGCGCGGCAGCCATTGTTGCTGCCATTGATGCCGTGAATGGGAAGGCCAAGCCATGAACGGTGCCCAAGCACCCCAATGTCTGGGCGTACTAGGAGGTATGGGCCCGTTGGCTGGCGCGCACTTTCTCAAACGGCTGATCGAAATGACGCCAGCTGGTTGTGATCAGGAGCACATTTCTGTGCTGCTGCGCAGTGATCCGAGAATTCCGGATCGCACCGCCGCCATGCTGCACGGCGGCAAAAGCCCTTTGCCGGACATGATGCAAGGGATCGCGTTACTGGTCGATGCAGGGGCCGATTGCATCGCAATTCCGTGCAACACCGCGCATCTGTGGTACCCGCAGCTGGCCGCCAACAGCCATGTACCGATTCTGCATATCGTCGATGCGGTGCTTGATGACTTGGCGAGTCAAGGAGTCGTTGATGGCCCCATTGGCCTACTTGCCACTCCGGCAACTTTGGCGCTGGATCTTTATCAGCCGGCCCTCAAAGCGCGCGGCTATGACGTTCTGGTGCCACAGAGCCAGTCTTTTGAAGACTGTGTGAGCGCGATCGAGCTGGTCAAAGCAAGCCGCACCAACGAGGCATTGGCACCGGCATCTCGTGCTGTCGCGTCGCTGGCAGAACAACACGCGCGTGCCGTGGTGCTGGCTTGTACCGAGCTGCCACTCGCGCTGCCGAACACGTGCCGTGATGCCTTTGACGTGGTGATTACCGACTCTGTCGACGCACTTGCGCGACGCGTGCTGGCGGTTTTCCGGCCTGATCTGCGTGCAGAAGCGCCCATCTCTCCCCCTCCCAGACCCTTAACCCTAGCTTAGAGGAACTAGCCCATGTCTCGCCTGACTCGATTCTTTGTTGCACCTATCACACTGGCTTGCCTGATTGGTAGCGCAATGGCCCAAACGCCACTGCGCACCGGCATTGATCCGAACTTCCCTCCGCATGCGTTTCCCAAGCTCAGTGGTGGTTACCAGGGCTTTAACGTCGAGCTCGGCGAGGAAATCGCCAGACGCCTCGGCCGTCCCCTGGAGATTGAAGGTGCACAGTACTCCGCCCTGATTCCTGCGCTGAATGCAGGCAAGTTCGATTTTCTGATGGCGCCAACAACAGTTTCTGCCGAGCGCGCCAAGACCGTCCTTCTGACCGAAGGCTACATGAACAACAATTTCACCATTGTGGTGAAGAAGAGTCGGAACGATCTGAACTCTCTCGAAGACTTCAGAGGCAAGACGCTGGCAGTCAACAAGGGCTCCGGCCCGGAAGAGTGGGCGCGTGCCCACCAAGAGCAGTATGGCTACGAAATTGCCGTGTATGGCACCAATGCGGATGCCGTACAGGCTGTGATCTCCGGACGCGCTGACGGCAACCTGGCAGGGCTGACGCCATCGGCCTGGGCGATCAAGAGCAACGGCTCGATCAAATCGACCGCTGTCATTGAAACAGGCTCGGTCTGGTCGATTCCTTTTCGCCTGGACGATAAGGCCGGTCGCGACCAAGTCAGCATGGTGCTCAAGTGCATGAAGAAAGATGGTTCCCTGGCTGCGCTCTACACCAAATGGTTTAACTCCGAGCCTTTGCCCAACTCCGCCACCATGGTCTCCCCGCCTGGCCATGGCGTCGAAGGCCTCAACGGCTATGACGCAACGCCCGTCGAGCTGAACTGCAACTAATCGCGCCCTGTAGCCCCAGATATTCACTGCCCGAACCGATGTCCGCAACTTCCTCTTCTTCGCTGCTGCAAGTGCGCCAGCTCTTCAAGCACTATGGGTCTAATGTCGTTCTGAAAGGGATTGACATGGACGTGCGAGCCGGCCAGCTGGTGTCCATCATCGGTCCTTCCGGCTCCGGCAAGAGCACGCTGCTGCGCTGCTGCAATCGCATGGAGAATGCGAGCAGCGGTCAGGTTCTTGTTGAGGGCAAGGACATCTATGACCCACGCTCGAATCTCAACAAACTGCGTGAGCGGGTGGGCATGGTGTTCCAAGCATTCAACCTTTATCCACACTTGACGGTGCTGAGTAACGTTGCCCTTGCGCTCACCAAGGTGAAGAAGATGCCGCGCGCCCAAGCCGAAAAAGTCGCCATCGATGCGCTTAGAAAAGTCGGGATGGAGCACAAGGCCGATGCGCGCCCCGCGCAGCTCTCGGGCGGGCAGCAGCAGCGCGTGGGCATCGCGCGCTCCATAGCGATGCGACCGGCCTTGGTACTTTTTGATGAACCGACCAGTGCGCTAGATCCGGAGATGGTGGGGGGCGTGTTGGAAGTCATGCGAGAGCTGCGCAACGATGGGATGACGATGGTGGTCGTGACGCATGAGATGGGCTTTGCGAAGGCGGCCTCTGACCATGTGGTGTTCATGGAAGATGGCGTCATCGTCGAGCAAGGCCATCCAGACCAGGTTTTTGGCAGTCCGGCACAAGCGCGCACAGCGGCGTTTGTCGGGGGCATCGGCGAACGCCGTATCTAAACCCCGGCGAGGCCTGCTCATGCAACTTGATCAACTCGTTTTCACATTCTTCAACGCGGACGTTGCGCGCCAGTATCTGCCGCAAATCCTGCGCGGCGCCATGGTCACCATTGAGCTAGGGGCGGCCATCGTCGTTGCCGGGCTTGCTCTGGGTCTGCTGCTGGCTTATCTGCGGACCTTTCCCTCGCGCACATTGCGCCTGGCGATCAGAATGTCGGTAGACATTCTGCGGGCGCTACCGCCCTTGGTATTGATCATTCTTTTCTACTATGCGATGCCGTTTGTTGGCATCTCGATGAGTGCGTTCGTGGCAACCTGGCTGGCCTTGACTCTGGTGCTGGCAGCGTTCTCGGAGGAAGTCTACTGGGCTGGCATCCAGGCGCAGCCTCCTGGCATTCAAGAAGCGGCGCGCTCGACAGGCCTGTCACACACGCAGACGATGCTTTACGTCACATTGCCTCAGGCCTGCCGCCTGATGGTTGCTCCGCTGACCAATCGTGTGATCGCCATCACCAAGGGCACAGCCTACGGTTCGGTGGCAGCCCTGAATGAGATTCTGAACGAAGCGACCTCCGCCACGAGCTTCGCCGGCAACCCAACACCGCTGATGCTGGGAGCCCTCGGTTATCTCATGATTTTTCTTCCCGTGGTAATCGCGGGCCGATACATCGAACGCCGCCATGGCGCAGGTATGCACTGAAGCTGAAGAACGGGCACCATGAACAACATCATTCAAACGTTCTTCAACATCGACGTGCTTAAAGAAGTTACGCCGTATGTCATCAACGGCCTGTGGACCACGCTGGCGCTGTCACTGTGGGTGATTCCACTTGGCCTGGCAAGTGGCTTGCTGCTTGCTGTGGCCGGCTTCGTCTCCAAAAGTCGCTTGGTACGCGGTGTGCTGGTGGTTTACATCGATTTTTTCCGGGCATTCCCGCCGCTGGTGCTGTTGATCTTTCTCTACACCGGCCTGCCTTACCTGGGCGTTGAGCTGTCGCCGCTTGGCTGCGTTGCCGTCGGCTTCATGCTCAACAACTCGAGTTACTTCGGTGAGATTTTTCGCGCCGGTCTCGAGAGCGTTGCGCCCGGTCAGCGGGAAGCAGCCCGATCCACAGGGATGAGCCGCCTGCAGAGCCTGATCTGGGTGGAAATTCCTCAGGCCTTGCGCAACGTGTTCCCCGATCTGGTGAGCAACATGATCGAGGTCGTCAAGCTCACCACGCTCGCGAGCGTTGTCTCGGTCCCAGACATGCTCTATGCGGCGCGTACCGCACAGTCGATGCTCTACAACCCCACGCCCATCGTGTTGGCTGCAGCGATCTATTTGACGCTGTTGTGGCCGCTGGTGATTTTTCTCGGCCACCTCGAGAAGCGGCGCAGCATTGTGAATCGTCCGGGGTTTTGAGCAGGATCTTTTGACTTGACGGCTTCAACCATACCAGTGGTGAGATAGCGAACCCAAGGTTTTCTAGACCTTCTGACATCACCAGCGCAGGCGATGTCAGGAGGCGAAGCTCGCGCGCGGGGTGTGCCACAGTGAACTGTGGGGACGCACATCGTTGAAATCGTGCTGCCTTTGGGCGATCTCCTGATGTGTCTGTACCAATGTTTCGAACGATTGTCCGTCCAAACACTCCTGTCGAAGCTTGCTGATGAAGCGCTCGATGCAGGCGCTCTGCAGCGCACCGCCTGCATCGATGGCGATAGATGATGCCGAACGCTGCGTGCGGCAACCCACCGCATGAAATCCCGGCAGGTGAGCGCTGGCTGGGTCCTGCTGTATAGAGAAACCGTTACCGCGCAACCTTGCTCTTGGGATACAGGTTTCGTGGAGATTCTGCTTTCCGTCGGCTACACAGCGGCTACATGGAGCGGGTCGCAAAAAAACACTCAACGCTTTCACGTCAAGTGTTTGATTTTACTACTGTTCTTTGGTGGGTCCTGCGGGATTCGAACCCGCGACCAACGGATTAAAAGTCCGCTGCTCTACCAGCTGAGCTAAAGACCCGACGCTGCCGCAACTCAATGATCAGAATTGCGTGAAGCCGCGCATTATAGCAGCTTATCGGCGCGGCTCTGGCGCCAGTGCCAAGCGATTCAGAATCCAGCCGGCGGCAACCATGCCAAAGGTGGCGGTCACGGCCACCGATGAGCCGTAGCCCGCGCAGTTCAGGCTGCCCTCCTGCTGGGTGGCGGCGCAACTGGCATCGGCCTGGCGCACGGCCTCCCTGCTAAAGACGCAGGGCACATGCATGCGTGCGCCCTGGCTTGGAAAGCCATGGTAGCGGCGCAGGCGGTAGCGCAGTTGCGCCAGCAAAGGGTCATGGGAGAGCAGGCCGAGGTCCTGTACCTCCACCTGCTCGGCGTGGGTGCGGCCGCCTGCCGCGCCCACGGTGATGAAGGGTCGCTTCAGCGCCACCATGGCGCTAGCAATGGCGGCCTTGGCGCGTACTTGGTCGCAGGCATCAACAACCGCATCAATCCCATCGCCGCCCAGCAAGTGCTGCACATTGTCTTCCTCGACAAAATCCTCTATGCCCTGAACCTCGCAACCGGGATGGATCAGAGCAATGCGCTGCTGCATGGCCAGCACCTTGGGCATGCCGATGCTCTCGGTATGGGCATGGATCTGACGGTTGATGTTCGACTCGGCCACATTGTCCAGATCGACCAGCGTCAACGCGCCAATGCCACTGCGCGCCAATGCCTCGGCCACCCAGGATCCAACACCGCCAATGCCCACCACGGCGACGCGAGCCTGCGCAATGCGAGCTGCTCCTTCGACGCCATAAAGGCGCTGCATGCCGCCAAAACGGCGTTGGGCATGGGTTTCGTTGGATGGCATGGGGTTGCTTCAATCGGGCTGTTGCTGCAAACGCGTCAGAGGATGGACAAAAAGAAAAACCAACGGCCATTCGCACGTGGCGATGGCCGCTGGTTCTGGCTCTGGCTCAGTTCCGATTAATCATCAGCGCAGGCGCGCCAGCCGCTCACGGGCTGAGCCTGCCGCATCCGAATTCGGATAGACGTTGATCAGATTCTGCAGGGTCTGCTTGGCCGCCGTCACGTTCTTGAGTTCGATCTGGCTATTGGCGATCGACAGCGCCGCCTCGGGCGCGCGCTCGTGCTGCGGCGCCTGGCGCAGCATGGCATTGAAGGTGTCGATAGCCTGCTGGTACTGGCGCGTGGCGTAGTAGGAATTGCCCAACCAGAAGCGCGCCGATGGCGCATAGCCACTTTGCGGGTAATCTTTCAAGAACCCGGTGAAGGCATCCCGCGATCTGGCGTAGTCACCATTGCGCAACAGATCGAGCGCAGCCTCATAAGCTTGCTGCTCGGCGGGCTGCGCGGAGAACTCGGCACCATCGACCTGCACCTGTGCTGGCTCGAACTGCTTGAGGCGGCCATCGACCCCATCGCGGAACTGCTGGAGCTCGCGGGTCAGTTCTTCCTTCTCACCGCGCAGCGAGGCGATCTCGCTGCGCAGGCTGCTGATCTGGCTTTGCAGCTCCAGCAGGCTGGAGCGCATTTGCTGGATTTCGGAGGAATGGTTCTGATCCACGAGCTGCAACTGATCGACCCGACCGCGCAACTCCAGAATGGCGCGCCTGGCATCACCATCCTCGAACAAGGCGTGTGCTGCGCCCGGCAGAAGCAGGCTGGCGCTTGCCGCCACGGTCAGCAAACCCTTGCGGGAAGAACGGAGGAATGGCAGTGCGGGTCGTTGCATGGTCATATCAGTTGTTGTAGCGGATCTCTACGCGACGGTTCTGCGCGTAGGCATCTTCGTTGAAGCCCTGGACCTTGGGCTTCTCCTTGCCATAGCTGATGGCCTCGACCTGGCCGGCCGGCACACCCAGCAGGTCCAGTGCCTGGCGCACCGCCTCGGCACGCTTCTGGCCCAGTGCCAAATTATATTCACGACCACCGCGTTCGTCGGTATGGCCTTCCAGCGTCACCGTGCGGCTGCGGTTGGCGCGCAGGAAATCCGCATGGGACTGCAGCGTGGCCTGATACTCGGGCTTGATGGCGTAACTGTCGAAATCGAAGTACAGGGTATGGGCGACGTTGGCCGGGCCCTCGCCTTCGATGTTCGACGTCGTCAGGTCAATGCCCGAGATCGTGCTCTGACCAGCACCGCTGGATGGATCATAGGCGGCCGTACCAGTCGTCCCGGCATTGGCCTGGTCGTCGAGCTTGACCTTGGAAGAACAGCCTGCCAGCACGATGGCTGTCACAAGCATGGAATAGGAAAGCGCCTTTTTCAACATCACGAACTCCTCAAACCGCTAACTAGCGTAAAAGAAAACCTCAAAAAAATGGACATGTGCGCCTGCACCGGCATGGGGTGCTCAGCGCTGGATCGGACCCCAGTCCGGCTCACGGATCTCTCCGCCCTGGCCGGACAATTTGACCTTGTGGCGTCCGTCGAGCGTCGTGGTCACCAGCACACTGCGGCCGCCTTCGCGGGTGGCGTAGAGGATCAGCCGGCTGTTGGGCGCAAAACTCGGGCTTTCGTCGGCCGAGGTGTTCGTCAGGGCTGTCACCGTGCCGGAAGCCAGGTCCATCAGATGCAGCTGGTAGCCGCCACCGGTGCGCGAGATATAGGCCAAGTAAGCCCCATCGGGACTGAGTGCCGGCGAGATGTTGTAGCTGCCACTGAAAGTCACGCGCTGCGCGCCGCCACCGCTGCTGGGCACACGGTAAATCTGCGGCGAGCCACCCCGGTCACTGACGAAGTAGATGAACTGGCCATCAGACGAGAAACAAGGCTCGGTATCGATGCCACCACTTTGCATGATGCGCGCCGGCTCGCCGCCGGTGGCCGCGATGGTGTAGAGCTGTGAACTGCCATCGCGCGTAAGAGTCACCGCCAAGCGGCGCCCATCGGGAGACCAGGTCGGAGCGCTGTTGGAACCGCGGAAATTGGCAACCAGCCGGCGCTGGCCGGTCGCCACCTCGTGCACATAGACCACGGGCTTGCGCGACTCGAACGACACGTAGGCGAGCTGTGCACCATTGGGCGACCAGGCGGGGGAAATGATCGGTTCGGGGCTGGTCAGCGCCGCCTGCGCATTCTCGCCATCGGCATCCGAGACCCACAGCGAATAGCGCTGCCCCTTGGTCACATAGGCCAGACGAGTCGAGAACACGCCCGGCTCACCCGTGACCTTCTCGTAAATGAAGTCGGCAATGCGGTGCGCCGCGAGCCGCAGGTCTGCGGCCGGAACCACATAACTCTGACCACCCAGGTCTTCGCCACGCACCACATCCCACAGGCGGAAACGTACATCGAAGCGGCCATCAGCCGTGCGGTTGATGCTGCCGGTATTGAGCCATTCAGCGGCACGCTGGCGCCACACAGCCAGATCCGGACGGGACAGCTCATCGAGTGCCACGCCGCTGGCATCGACGCCGCGAAACACGCCGCTGCGCTCCAAGTCAGCCCGTACGATCGCGGAGATCTTCTGCGGCGCCTGCACCTCGCCCTTGAACGGCACGTTCGCGATCGGATACTGCCGCCCTTCGAAGCCGGAGATCTCCACCCGCAAACCCTGCGCCAGGGCCGCGGGCACCGCACCTGCAGCCAGCAATGCGCCCAACGCGCCGCGACGCGTGGCGCGCCAATCCATACCATCCGTACCGCAACCGGTCACCGATGCGCCGGTATCAACACCCAGAAAATCCTGTTTGGTCATGCACAAATCCAATGTCTGAACGCACTCACGCGATGCCTGATTGATTATTCGCCAAAAAACAATTCCGTTCGACTGACGTTTTCGAAGATGGTTTCAGATTGTGCATCAGTGGTAGCCACGCAACAGGGATTTACATGCGGTGCTCAAGGATTTTCATGCCCGACATGTTGCCAGAGCGTTTGTGAAGACGCGCGAGCCATGCTACCGGTTGACACGTGTTGCAACATTTTCTCGTCGACTCCGCGGCATTGCCGATTCACGAACCAGACGTCGTGTGAAACATCACCCGGATGCCTCTGTGTGGACCGGGCCGAATAGGCATGCAGCGCAGTGCCGACGACCCGCTGCAGACACAGCAGACGAAAAAAAGCGCCACCTTGACGGTGGCGCTTTGTCTGCTAAGCAGTATGGCTAGTTGCTGGTGCAACTACACACGGATTAGAAGTTGTGGCGAATGCCCAGGCCGAAGTTGTCCTTGCCCCAGTCGCTCGGACGAGCGTTCAGGCCGTTCTTGCCCGTAGACTTTTCGTTGTAGCCATAGACACCATACACGAAGGTGCGCTTGGACAGGGCGTACTTGGCTTCAACCACTGCGTCGGTGGTGTCCGACTTGTCTTCGTAAGCGACTTCCAGACCCAGGCTGAAAGCACCGAACGGCACGCTGGCACCCAGGCTGAAGCCCTTGTAGTCTTGGCCGCTGAAGCCAGAGCGTTCGTAGAACGTGCCGTCATGGTAGGAACCGGCGACCTTGAACGAACCGAAGTCGTAGCTCACGCCCAGATCCAGACCATTGGCATCGGTACCGGAGCCGTTGACGTCATCGGCGTCAGCGTAGTTGATGGCAGCAGCCAGAGGGCCGTTCTTGTAGATCAAAGCCAGTTCGTACTTGGCGTTGTTGCCATCACGGTTGTCTTCGAAGATGTAAGCGGCTTGACCAGTGAAACCACCGAACGAAGGGGTGATGTACAGCAGTTGGGCATCGTTACGCGAGCCAGAACCGGCGTAGCCGAACTGGTTGGCAACCACGGAGTAGTTGGGGTCACCCAGAACTTCCCAAGCGCCACGAGCATGGTTGGCAGGCGAAGTGCTGCGGCCAGCGCGGATAGAACCGAAGTCGCCACTCAGGGCCACCCAGGCGGCGCGGGCATAGCCAGACGAAGCGCTACCGTTGGCGAGGTTGACAGCTTGCTCGAAGTTGAAGGAAGCCTTCAGGCCATTACCCAGGTCTTCCACACCGCGGAAACCGAGACGGCTGGTGCCGTTGTTCAGGGCTTCGCTGGCGAATGCGCGGGCTTGGCTGTCGTTGTTCTTGGTTTGGTAACCAACAGCGACGTCAGCAACACCATACAGGGTCACGGAAGATTGGGCCAGGGCAGCGCCAGAAGCTGCAACAGCGGCCAGAGCGATCAGAGATTTTTTCATTGCGGATACTCCAAGGTTAAACATAGGGCTCCGGTACGGGGGGTCTTGGGTCATTGCTGCACCAGCTGATAGTCCCGCCGGTTCCCCGAGCCAACCTCCTGGTGGGGAAGTTAGGTTGTATTCCAACAGACCCTCCTGACGATGGCAAAGAGTATTTGCAATCGGACAGGGATTCCACGCGATTTCGTTGCGGGTGCACAACAACGGCCAGATCCCGGCCCACTGGCATTGCCGCGATCACTGCATCCTCCTGCCATTGCAAGGGTTTGCATCACGCTGTGAGAACCTGTTCACGATCTTTTCGCGGGCCGCGTCTCCCTCGCAGGCGATGCGATGCAAGGCGCAAACCACCGTCGGGCCGGTGGCTCGGCGAGGATTTGTCACACCGCAGCGCGCGCTTGCCAGAGCAACCCGAAGGGCAGGAGGTCAAAAATGCATCGGGCGGCGTTGCCCACTGCATTTTTGACCCCCTGCGTGGCCCAAGAAAAGATCGTGAACAGGTTCTGACAGCAGTGACTCACACCATGCATCCGCAGATTCATGCCTCCGCAAGCCTGATCCGTACCCGATGTGCATGGGATACGGAGGGTTCCAACCATGGCAGACAGTCCAGACTCCGGCAGCCAGTGCTGCCAAAGAGACAAACTCCTTTCCCGCGCCTCGGGCACAATGGCGCCTTCCCGCATGGGAGAGCCTCCTGCCCGCGGAATAGCCATGCTCCATGGAGCATGGTCCGTTCCCATGCCAGCGGGAAACCGCCAACGCCCTCCCATGGCCAGGCACCCACACCCCCGCAATCGTCGTACCCATGGCCGCGGCGAGCGCTTATCTGTCGTTTCTGAATGTCCCCTCCGCACAACCAGATCCAGTGGAGTGGCCCAAGCTGGGCGCTGCCGGCTTTGCTGGCACTGCTGAGCGTGCTGGGCCCCTTCTCGATCGACACCTTTCTGCCGGCGTTCTCCGGTATCGCGCAGTCGCTCTCAGCCTCTCCGGTGCAGATGCAGCAGACGCTCTCGGCCTATCTGCTGGCATTCGCCTTCATGAACCTGTTCCATGGCGCGCTGGCCGACAGCTACGGACGCCGCCCGGTGGTGCTGGTGGGCGTGGCAGTGTTCGCGCTCGCCTCGGTGGGCTGCGCGATGGCGCAGTCCATCGAGCAGCTCATCGCGTTCCGGGCCGTGCAGGGTCTCTCCGCCGGCGCCAGCATGGTGGTCTCTCGCGCCATCATCCGGGATTTGTTCCCGCCCGCCCAGGCGCAGCGGGTGATGAGCCATGTGACGCTGTATTTCGGCCTCGCGCCGGCGATTGCGCCGGTGATCGGCGGCTGGCTGTTCGCGCTGCTGGGCTGGCACAGCATCTTCTGGTTCATGGCGCTGCTCGGCGGCGGGCTCTGGCTGCTCAACCTGATCTACCTGCCCGAGACGCTGCCTCGCAGCGAGCGCCAGCCATTCCGGCCAAAACCCCTGCTGCAGGGCTATCTGGCGCTCGGCGGCAGCGCCCGCTTCGTGCTTCTGGCGCTGGCCAGCGGCATTCCCTTCAACGGCATGTTCGTCTACATCCTGGCCGCGCCGGAGTTTCTGGGCACCCACCTGGGCCTGGCGCCCACGCAGTTCTTCTGGCTGTTCTTCTGCACCATCGGCGGCATCATGAGCGGCGCCGTGCTCAGCGGCCGCATGGCTGGCAGGGTGCCGCTGAAATGGCAGATTCGCCATGGCTTCGTGCTGATGGCAGTGGCAACGCTGATCAACCTGACGGCCACGGCGTTTCTCACGCCCAAGGTGTGGCTCTCCATCCTGCCGCTGGGGCTCTATTCGATAGGCTGGGCAGTGATGATGCCGGTGGTGACCATCCTGGTACTGGACCTGAACCCGCTGCGCCGCGGCATGGCCTCGTCGATGCAGGCTTGCGTTGCCTCGGCAGCCAATGGCTTGGTGGCCGGTCTGGTGGTGCCGCTGGTGATGCACTCGACCATGCTGCTGGCACTGGCGTCGGCCAGCTTCATGCTGGTGGGGTTGGCGGCCTGGCTGTACCTGCACTGGCGCTGGCCAGCGATCGGCCGATTCGCATCGAACTGAAGGCGTCGGCCATTCCTGCCGAGGCAACGCTCACAACATCACCAGCCAACCCAGCGGATGGTGCGCGCGGGCGATCCCGTAGATCTGCGCAAACACCAGAAGCGCCAAGACCAGCAACAGCGCCCGCATGCCGCGCCGGCGCGTGCGCAGCGCCGCAAACCCCAGCCCGATGTAGAACGGCAGCAGCACCAGCTTGGCCAGCAGCCAGCCATTGGCGAAATAGCCCGCCGGCAGCATGGTCACCAGCGTGAAAGCGGCCAGCAGCAGCGCGGTGTCGACCGCATAACTGAGCGCACGCACGCTGCGCCGGCGCGGCCAGGCCATGCCCAGCAGCAGCGCGCCGCCACGCAACGCGAACAGCGCACCACTGAGCAGTGCCAGGCCCATGTGCGCATGCTTGATGAGCAGGTAATGCGCGATCATCGTCATCGTCCCCCGTCAACCCGGCTTGCCATCGACACGCGGCCGCAGGTACATGCTGCCAATGCGCGCCACCCAGGGCGCCAACGCCAGCAGCCAGCCCAGAGCCGCAGATACCAGCCAGACATGCGGGTCCGGCGCCAGTTCGGCGCCGATGCGCAGCACTGCCACCAGCTGGATGCCGATAAAGGCGAACCATGCCACCCATGGCATATAGAGCCGTCCCCCCGAGTGCCCCTGCGTGACGCGCGTGACCATGGCCACCAGCAGGCTGCCGAACAAGCCGATGAAGAGCGCATGCGCCGGTGCGCGGCCCAGCAACAGCGTGCCATGCGCCGCATAGCACCAGCTTTGCAGCAGGAGCAATACGAACGTGACGGGCCACCACAGCAGGCCGATGAAAAGCACCTTCAACAAACCAGGTGCCACGCGGCGCGGCCACCATTTCCAGAGCGTGAGCAACGCCAGTGCCAGCATGGCGGCATCGGGCAGCCGTCGCCAAGCCAGCCAGGCGGGCCTGCCGGCGAGCTCAGGAACGAGGTGTGCCAGCGCCAGCAGCCACACCGCCGCCAGCCACCAGAGGGGGCGCCAGGGCACATAGCCGGGCACGACGTTGCCGGCAAAGAACGGAAACATGCGATGCGCCACCGACAGGTACACCGGCAGCAGCAGACCGAAGGCGCCAACCTTCAGACTGGCCTGCACCCAGACCGGGTGTCCGAGCCACAGGCCTGCAGCGAACACGGCGATGGCCAGCCAGCCCAGCAGCATGGCGGCGAAACAGGAGCGCGCATGCCAGTTGATCTGCCCGGCCTCGCGCAGCCAGCGCCCCAGCCAGACCAGACCCGTGCCCCAGCCCAGCAGCGTGGCGGCCAGCCCCAGGGCGATCAGCGCGCCGGCACCCGGCAGGCCCGCGGCGCCGAGCAGCACCAGCGCCTGGCCACCGAACATGCCCAGGCCGACCGGCAGGTACTGCCAGGGCCGCAACTCCTGCAACCCCATCCAGCGCGGAAACACGGTGAGCAGAAAGCCGAAGAAGAAACTGGGCAGAACCTGGAATTGCATGGTGAAGGCATGCAGCCAGCCGGGCGGCTGGGGCGTCATTGGAAGCGGCAGCACGGCTGGCCAGCGTGCCGCCGCCAGCCACCAGCTCCACCACAACATGGCCAACAGCAGGTTGGCAGCGCCGACGAAGAACATCAACCGGTGGGGCGCGGCGCCCAGCCAGCGCAGCGCCCAGGCCCTGCGTTCGCGCCCCCCGGGCTCCTCGATCGAATGGAGGATCGGGTCTTGCGCGGCCATCACCACCGGCAGGGGCAGTGGCCGCCCGCGACGCCATGCTCCATCAGGGACGGACGGCTGCGGCAAGGACTTCTTGTGCCTGTTCACGTTCATCCATGCGCCTCAGGAGCCGGAACCGGATCAAGGCTTGCCGGTGCCTTGCTCCAAAGCGCCAGTACCACCTGCCAGCCGATCGACAGCGCGCCGGCAATGAACACCAGGTCGCCCAAGGTGCGCACCCAGCGCAGCGTCTGCAGCAGCGGCATCTGCATGAATGCCTCGCTGCGCGCATACCAAAGACCTTCGCTGACACTGGCATGGAACTGGAACAGGCCGATCGGCAGCAGGCTGGTGGCGATCATCAGCACCAGGCCGGCATTCATGCACCAGAAGGCGGTTCTCATCAGCTTGTCGTTCAACACGGATTGGGGCCGCAGGTAGCGCAGCACCAGCAGTGTAAAGCCCAGTGCCAGGAAGCCATAGACCCCGAACAGCGCGGCATGGGCGTGCACCGGCGTGGTGTTCAGGCCCTGGAGGTAATAGAGCGAGATCGGCGGATTGATCATGAAGCCGAACACGCCAGCGCCCAGCATGTTCCAGAACGCCACGGCGACAAAACACATCAGCGGCCAGCGCAGCCGCTGCATCCAGACGGCGCGGCGCTGCAGGCTCCAGTTCTCCCAGGCTTCGTGACCCAGCACGATCAACGGCACCACTTCAAGCGCGCTGAACGAAGCACCTACCGCCATCACCGGCGTGGTGGTGCCGGCAAAGTACAGGTGGTGGAAGGTGCCGGGAATGCCGCCGAGCATGAAGAGCGAGGCCGAGGCCAGGCTGGCGGCCGTGGCCATGCGGTAGGACACCAGCCCCAGCGTGGAGAACACGAAGGCCAGCGCGGTGGTTGCGAACACTTCGAAGAAGCCCTCGACCCACAGGTGCACCACCCACCAGCGCCAGTACTCCATCACCGAGATGTGGGTACGCTCGCCGTAGAAGAGCCCCGAGGCGTAGAACAGCCCGACAGCAACCACCGCGAAGCTCAGCAGCGCCAGCAGGTTCTTGTCGGTGCCCTTGACCTTGAAAGCCGGCAGGATGCCGCGCAGCATCAGCACCAGCCACAGCAGCAGTCCGATGAAGAGCGCGATCTGCCAGAGGCGGCCCAGATCGATGTACTCATAGCCCTGATGGCCCAGCCAGAAGTTCAGGTGCGCGGGCATGATCTGCGCGATCGCCAGCCAGTTGCCGGCGAACGAGCCGACCACCACCACGATCAATGCCCAGAACAGCACCTCGACACCCAGTTTCTGGAACTTCGGGTCCTTGTTGCCATTGAGCACCGGCGCGAAGTACAGGCCAAAGGCCAGGAAGCCGGTGGCAATCCAGAAGATCGCCGCCTGGATGTGCCAGGTGCGCACCAGCGCATACGGAAACCACTGCGAGACGTCCACGCCGTAGAAATGCTGGCCCTCGACGGTGTAATGCGCCGTGAAACCGCCCAGCAGCACCTGGAAGGCGAACAAGGCCACCACCACGAACAGATACTTGCCCAGCGCGCGTTGTGATGGCGTCAGCGGCGCGCGGGAGAGCGGATCCTGCGCGGCCGGAGCCGGCAGCGCATCGTCATGCCTGCCAAGGAAGGCCCAGGCCCAGACCAGCAGGCCGATGCCGGCCAGCAGCAGCACCACGCTGACGATGGACCAGATGATGTTCTCGGACGTGGGCACGTTGCCGATCAGCGGCTCATGCGGCCAGTTGTTGGTATAGGTGGCCTCGGTGCCGGGGCGGTTGGTGGCCGCTGCCCAGGCGGTCCAAAAGAAGAACTGCGTCAGGTCCTGGCGGCGCATCTGGCTCGGCAAGGTATTTTCCTTCATCGCGAAATGGGCACGGCTTGGCTGCAACTCGGGCGCATCGGAGAACAACCGGCTGTAGTAGTCAGCCGTCTGTGCCATGGCCCGGGCGCGGCGCGGCGAGACGGTGAGTACGCCCTGCGCATCGATGCCATTGGCGCGGTACTCCGCCTGCAATTGCGCCCGCAGCATGGCCTGCCGCGACGCATCCAGCGCGGCATAGGGCTGGCCATGCAGTTGCCCGGCGGCCAGGTCCAGCCAGGCCAGCAGCTCGCGATGCAGCCAGTCGGCCGTCCAGTCCGGCGCCTGGTAGGCGCCGTGGCCCCAGATCGAGCCCAGCTGCATGCCGCCCACGGACTGCCAGGCGGTCTGGCCGTCGAGGATGCCGTCCCGGCTGAACAACAGGCGGCCATCGGCCGTCTGCACCTGTTGCGGAATCGGCGGTGCACTGCGGTACACCTCGGCGCCATAGAAGCCCAGTATTCCGAACGTGACGGCCAGTACGCCGATCAGCGTGAACCAGAGTTTGCGGTAGTGCCCCATGGTGGTTTCCTTTTTTCCTGTCTGCATGTCGATACAGCCCAGGAAGTGCAAGCCATGTGCCAGCCGTCGCACCCTTATACCTCAACGACTTGAATACACTCATGGTATAAAAGACCTGATTCATTGAGGTAATTTTCACCATTTGATGGTCATTCAAACCATGAACACGCTGCTCCAATCCCTGTTGGATGATCTGATCGGGGAACTGCCAGCCGCCGTGCGCCTGCAGCGCCTGGTCGACGCGCTGCAGGCGCACTTTCGCTGCGGTGCGGTGGCCCTGCTGAAGCTGGAGCAGGACCACCTGCGGCCGGTGGCGGTGGCGGGCCTGGTCGGCGACGCGCTGGGGCGACGCTTTGCCGCTGGCGAGCACCCGCGACTGGCGGCCATCCTGGCGCGCCGGGGCACCACCTGCTTTCACCACGACAGCCTGCTGCCCGATCCCTATGACGGTTTGATCGAAGGACATGCCGGCGAGCCGCTGGCCGTGCATGACTGCATGGGCATTGCACTGCAGGTGGACGGCGAGGCATGGGGCGCGCTGACACTGGACGCGCTGCAGATCGGCACCTTCGATGCGGCTGCGCAGACCGCGCTGGAACACCTCGCCCGGGTGGTGGAAGTGGCTGTGCGCGTCGGCCGGCTCGAGGGCGAGGCACGCGCGCTGCGCGGCACCACTGCCGCCCCGGCCGGGCCGGCCGATGGCGCGCACGACAGCGCCGAAATCCTCGGGCAGAGCCCGCTCGTCACCGAACTGCTGCACGAACTGGCGGTGGTGGCCGACGCCGAACTGCCGGTGCTGCTGCTGGGCGAGACCGGTGTGGGCAAAGAGCTGTTTGCGCACCGCCTGCACCAGCTCTCGCGCCACCGCGACAAGCCGCTGGTGCATGTGAACTGCGCCGCGCTGCCCGAATCGCTGGCCGAGAGCGAACTGTTCGGCCATGCCAGGGGCGCGTTCTCGGGGGCCACCAGCGCACGGCCCGGCCGCTTCGAAGCGGCCAACGGCGGCACGCTGTTCCTCGACGAGGTCGGCGAACTGCCTCTGGTGGTGCAGGCCAAGCTGCTACGCACGCTGCAAAGCGGCGAGATCCAGCGCCTGGGCGAAGACCGGCCGCGCCGCGTACGGGTGCGCATCATCGCCGCGACCAACCGCAACCTGCGCGAGCAGGTCAGAAGCGGCCTTTTCCGCGCCGACCTCTACCACCGGCTCTCGGTCTACCCGGTGCCCATCCCACCGCTGCGCGAGCGCGGCCGCGACATCCTGCTGCTGGCCGGGCGCTTTCTGGAACTCAACCGTGCGCGGCTGGGCCTGCGCAGCCTGCGCCTGAGTCCACAGGCCGAACAGGCCCTGCTGGCCTACCCATGGCCCGGCAATGTGCGCGAGCTCGAACACGTCATCAGCCGCGCCGCCCTCAAGGCCCTGAGCCGCGGCGCCCGGCGCACCGACATCGTCTCGCTGCAGGCGGAATGGATGGACCTTGAACCGGGGCTGGCCGCCCCGCAAGGCGGCCATCACGCGGCGCCGGACCATCATGGCGCCGGCCCCTCCCCTGCCCCGTCGCCCTTGACCGCGCCGATTGTCCCGCTGCGCCAGGGCGTCGCGGCGTGCCAGCGCCAGGCCATCACGGCCGCGCTGGCCGCCAGCGGCGGCAACTGGGCCGAGGCGGCGCGCAGCCTGCAGCTCGACGCCAGCAATCTGCACAAGCTGGCCAGGCGGCTGGGCCTCAAGACCGCCTGATTCGCCGCCCCGGCAGAGGCCGGCAACAGAAAAGCCGGCGAGCCCGCGGCTCCTCGCCGCGGACCTGCCGGCTCCACTCCTCACTCTCTGCGGCGCCTGGTCCCCCTGGTCCGGGCGCCGGTGCTCACCAAGGCGTGCTGATGATCGGGCCGGGGGCCTTGATCTGCTTCATGTAGTCGTCGTTCCAGTCGCCCTCGACCTTCACATGCCCGGCCGCGCCCTTGTAGAAGGCTTCGATCAAGTTGTGATTGACGTAGGCATACACGCCCGGCTGCTTGAAGGTGTAGAAGGCCGCACCGGCCGAGCCACCACGGATGAACCAGGTCTCCAGGTCGCGCCAGGGCATGTTGTTGAACTTGCCATGCTCCCAGACCCAGTCGGCGTGGCCGCCGATCAGGTGCGGGCGGGTGTCGCGGTTGGCCTGCGAATGGATGAACAGCACGCTCTCGCCGACCTTGGCAGGCAGGGCGTTCTCGCCGGCAATGGCTCCCACCCGGCCGTTGAACACCACATGCGAGGGCGTGAGCGTTTCCATGACCTCGATGGTGTCGGGAAAACTCTCGGGCAGCGAGGCAAAGTCCTTGTACTTGCCGTTCTCGTCCTTGGGCACATAGAAGTCGAATTCGCCGATGGTGTAGACCCGGTCGTAATGCAGCGGCTGGCCGTTGCCGTCCTTGAGGCCCTCACGCGGCAGGATCATGATGGTGCCATGCATGCCAGAAACCACGTGCCAGGGCACCATGCCCTCGGGCGCGCAGTGGTAGACGAACACGCCGGGCCGGTCGGCCTTGAAGCGCAGCACGGCTTCTTCACCGGGGTTCACATTGGTCAGCTTGGCGCCGCCCAGCGCACCGGTGGCGGCATGGAAATCGACGTTGTGCGCCATCACGTTGGTGGCGGGGTTGACCAGCGTCAGCTCCACGTAATCTCCCTCGTGCACCACCATGGTGGGGCCCGGCAGCGTGCCATTGAAGGTCATGGCCTGCAGCGTGGTGCCCTGGTCGTCGATCACCACCTTCTTCTCGACGATCTCCATGCGAAACTGCACGACCCGGGGCGCGGCCTCGGTGGCCTGCTCGTGCGCATGCACCAGCGGCGGCGCCACCAGGCTGACCTTGACGCGCTCGAGATCCTTGGTGGTCTCGGCATGCAGCGGCATGAAGGCAAAAGCCGCACAAAGCGCTGCGGGAATCACGGACAATCGGGCTTTCATGGCACATCCTCTCGTTCTGTTTTGCAAAAGGGGTTGGGAATGTCTGCATTGAGCCCGATCGGCTGCGGGCGCTCTTTGTGCCATCACAAACAAGTGCACTGGCCAAGGGCGCGCCGGTTCAATGCTTGGCCCGCACTTGCGCCAGATCAAGCCAATCCGTCCGCAGCCTCTGTCCCAGCTTGCACCGAGGGAGCCTTTCCGTGACACCGCCGCTGAGCCTGGCCCTGATACGCCGCTTCGACCTGTTTGCGCAGGCACCTGATGAGACACTACAGGCACTGCTGCTGCACGCGCAGGTGCGCCGCCTGGCCGCCGGCGAAGCCCTCTTCCAGCAGGCCGAGACCGCCACGCATTTCTTTTTGTTGCTGGGCGGCACGCTCAAGGTCGTCAAGACGACGCCGCAGGGCGAGCAGGTGGTGGTGCGCTTTGTCCGCCCTGGCGACCTGCTGGGCATCGCCCGGCTGCTCAACCGCCCGGACTATCCGGCCACCGCCAGCGCCATCGAGGACAGCCTGGCGCTGGCCTGGCCTTGCGGGGCGTGGGAGCGCATGCTCGCGCTGCATCCGCGCCTGGCCGGGCAGGCACTGCAAACCGTCGGCCAGCGCCTGCAGGGCGCGCACACGCGCATCGAGGAACTGGCCACCGAGGAGGTCGAGCAGCGCGTGGCTCACACGCTGCTGCGCCTGGTGGCCCAATCGGGGCAGCCACAGGAAGACGGGCGCATCGCCATCGGCTTTCCGATCACCCGCCAGGACATCGCCGAGATGACCGGCACCACGCTGCATACCGTCAGCCGCCTGCTCAGCGCCTGGCAGGAGCGCGGCATCGTCGAAAACGGCCGCAAGCGCGTGGCGGTGCGCGACCAGGCCGCGCTGCAGCGGCTGGCCAGTGGCGCGGAGCGCCGCCAGCCGCAGTAAACGCCGGCTCAGCGTACCTTCTCGCTTGGCCCATAGGGACTGTTCCCAGAGCGTGTTCAAAGTCTCACCACGCAGCTGCAGTTTTTCACGCATGGCGGCAAACACGCCGAGACTTCGAACACGCTCTCAGATCTGCAACGGATCCACATCCACCAGCCAGCGCAGCAAACCCCGGCCGGCCTCGCTGCGGGCCGCCTGCAGCAACGGCTGCAGGGCTTGCAAAAAGGCCTGCAGCGCACCGCGCGAAGGGCTTTCCAGCAGCATCTGGGCGCGCTCGGCATTGGCCACGCGCTGCACACCCAACGGCACCGGCGGGTACACCGTCACCCAATCGTGGCCCGGCAGTGCCTGTGCGCGGGCCTGCTGCTGCACCATGCGCAAGAAGGCCTGCGCGGTTTCCTGACTGCGCGCATCGGCGCGCAGCAGTGCCTGGTGCGTGAAGGGCGGCATGCCGGCCTGCTGGCGGTCGTGCAGCTGCTGACAGGCAAAGCCCTCGTAGTCGTGCCGTGCCAGTGCCGCAAACAGCGGGTGGCCGGGCTCGCGGGTCTGCACCCACAGCTCGGGGCTGGAAGCGCCATCGCGCATGTAGCCGGCATCGCGTCCGGCCCGGCCGGCCGCCTGCATCAGCAGCGCGAACAGGCGCTCGGGCGCACGGAAATCGCTGGAATACAGCGCGCCATCGGGCTGGGCCACGGCCACCAGGCCAATGCGCCGGAAGTCGTGCCCCTTGGCAATCATCTGCGTGCCCACCAGCACATCGACGGCGCCACTGTGCACCTGTGCCAGGCTTTGCTGCAGCGCCCCTTTGTGGCGGGTCGAATCGGCATCGATGCGCAGCACCAGCGGCGCACGGCCATCAGGCAGTGCCATGGCGTCGAGTGCCTGCTGCAGCATTTCCTCGAGCTGCTCGGTGCCCCGCCCGAGCGGCGCCAGGTCGGTGCTGCCGCACTGCGGGCAGTGGCGCGGAATGCGGCTGGCGTAGCCACAGTGGTGGCAGCGCAGGCTGCGATCGGCCTTGTGCAGCACCTGGTGGGCCGAGCAATGCGGGCAGTCGCTCTTCCAGCCGCAGGCGCCGCAGCACAGCACCGGCGCATAGCCGCGCCGGTTAAGCAGCACCATGCACTGCTCGCCCTGCACCAGCCGCTCCTCCATGGCTTGCAGCAGGCTGGGCGCCAGCACCGTCTCGCGCGGCAGCTGGCGCATATCGACCATGCGCAGCGCGGCCAGCTGGCCCTGGCCGACGCGTTCGGGCATGGACAGGCGCCGGTAGTGTCCGGCAGGCGCCTCGGCGCTGGCCGGGCGGCTGTTCCACCAGCTCTCGAGCGAGGGCGTGGCCGACCCCAGCACGACCGGCACTCCCAGCTGCTTGCCCCGCCAGACCGCCAGATCCCGCGCATGGTAGCGCGCGCCGTCCTGCTGCTTGTAGCTGGCATCGTGCTCCTCGTCGACGACGATCAGACGCAGTTGCGCAAAGCTCGCCAGCACGGCCATGCGCGTGCCCAGCACCAGCCGTACGCGGCCCTGGTGCACCGCCAGCCAGTGGTTGAGGCGCTGCACCGGGGTCAGGCCGCTGTGCAGCACGGCCACGCAATCGGGCCCCAGCCACGGTCCGAAGCGCTGCTGCAGCAACTGCTGCCACTGCGGTGTGAGGTTGATCTCGGGCACCATGAACAGCACCTGCGCCTGCGGGTCCTGACGCAGCAGTGCCTCGGCCTGGCGCAGATAGACCTCGCTCTTGCCGCTGCCGGTCACGCCGTGCAGCAGATAGGTGCCGCCGCCCTGCTGCAGGGCATCGAGCACGGCCTGCTGCTGGGCGGTGAGCACCGGCCGCGGTGCCGGCTGCAATGCGGCGACCCGCTCCGCCGGCGCGTTGTCTACGGCAGCCTCCTGCGCCAGCGCAGGCTCCGCGCTGGCAACGGCCCTGGGGCGGCGCCGGGCCTTGGGTTTGGCGGCAGGTTCAGCCGGATCCCTGGCGATCTTCTGCAGGCGCTTGTGCCATTGCGCCAGCCCCTGGTCCTGCAATGCAGCCGGCAATGCCATCAAGGCCACTTCACCCAGGCTGCGCTGGTAATAGCGGGCGGCGAATTCCATCAGGCGGCGCCACTCGGATGCCAGCGGCGCCTGGCCATCGAGCACCTGGGCCACCGGGCGCAGACTCGCGGCATCGATGGCAGCCGCAGCGTCGTCCGGGGCGGCTTCATCCCAGACGATGCCGAGCACTTCCCGGCTGCCCAGCGGCACACGCACCAGCGTGCCCGGCGGCAGTGGCTGCTCGGCGGTATAGCTCAGCAAATGGCCAATGCCGCTATGAAACGGCGCCTCCAGCGCCACCTGCACACAGTGCGTCATCGCTCAGGCCCCGGCTCGCTGCGACAGGGAAGACGACAGGCTGTGGATAACTTTGTGAATATCCATCCAGAATTTTTCCTTGATGCTTCCAATTTTGTGGTATATGACACCATCCGTCACACACAATCCATGGCAATATGCTTATGAATCAATTACTTGTTCCGCAGATACCGATCTCGCCCCGGGGTGCGTGACAGCCCTTGTCATGCTGTGAGCAAGCCCCCTCCCACAGGCCCGGGCAGCCCACCCGAACTTGCAGACCAAACTCAGAATTCTTCACGATTGATGGCACAAATCATTGATTTAAGGCCTTTTTTTCCACTAACCCACAAAACCTGTGGATAAGTTTGTGGAAAACACTGTGCATGTCTGCCACAGGGCGCGTCATATCAAGGCTTTCATTGCAGTGCCACGCAAATAGGCAATCCAATCCGTCATTGAAAATCAATGACTTGCGTGGAATTTTTGAAATCATCGGCATTCCGTGGCGCATCGACCGGCCAGACCTTGCCAGCATTGCCGCGGCATCTGGTGGCTGTGCATAAACGGTGCGGCAGCGTGGCTGTCTGATGGTCTCGCGTCATGCCAGCGAGGCCTGCTGCCAATGCGCCCGCGTCAGGCGGTCGTGCAGTTCCACCACCGGCATGACCTGGTTGTCGACATGCCCCGAGCCGATCGATTCGAGATAGTGGCAGGCCGCAAAATCCTTGGCCAGGGCCTCATAGCGCTCGACCCAGGCCTGGCGCTCGGGCAGTCGCTCGGCCGCCACCGGCCAGACGCCGGGTCGCGGCTTCAGATGCGCATCCATGCCGATGCGCCAGGGTTTGGCCGTCAGGCGCGCGCGAAAGCAATGCTGGTTCAGGCACATGCGCACATAGACCGGATCGGCCTGCACGGCGTCGAAGAAACGCCGCACCTCGTCCTCATCGGCGCGGAACGGCCGGTGCGTGGCGACGACCCGAAAGCCCGCCGGCGTCCGGTAGAGGCGCAGGTTCCAGAGCGGATGCGTCCCGGCAAAATGCGTCAGGCGTGCGCGCATGGCCTGCTCGGGCGCATCGCGCCGCGCCACCCAGCCGCGCAACAGGGGCCGCGCCACCCAGAACGTGCCCAGCAAGGCCAGCAAGACCGCCAGCAGCAAGGTCACGCCCGGCGCGAATCCGGCGAACAGCTGCAAGCCGAGCAACACCAGCAAAAACAGGCCGGAGAAGACCCAGGCCAGCCCGGGCGCCCGGCGCGGCACCACATCGACATCGGCAAACAGCACATTGGGGGAATTCAGGCACTGCGCGCCATAGGCGTTGCGGGTGATGACCTGCTCGCCATGACGCGCCAGCACTTCCTCGCGGATCGGCATGCCGTCGGCGCCGTTATAGGCCTGCCGGGCCTCCCCCCGCGGCAGCGTCTCGCCCGCCAGGATGCGCTGCAGCGCGGCTTCGGCACGGGCCTGGGCGTGGGCTTGCGCCTCCGCCGCGCTGGTGTTGGACCAGCCGTGGCGCCGCACCGTGACCGGCTTGCGGCCCTTGTGGCCGTGCAGGCTGGCCTCGGCCCAGAAATCGGGCACCAGCATGGCTGGCGAGGCGCTGGCGCTGCCCTTGTCCTGCTGCTGCGCGAAGGTCATGGCCGCTTACCCGGCGCGCTGGCGCATCTGGTGCGAGAGCCGGTGCACCGCGTCGACGAACACCGCCACGTTCTCAGGCGGCGTGAACTGGCTGATACCATGGCCCAGGTTGAAGATGTGCGCGGGCCCGACGGTGCCGGCATCGGTGTGCGGCACGCCGAAATCGTCGAGCACGCGCTGCACTTCCTGCTCGATCACCGCCGGCGGCGCAAACAGCACGTTCGGGTCCAGGTTGCCCTGCAGGGCCTTGCCCGGCTGGCCCGCGCTGCCGCCCACGGCCGCGCGGGCGCGGCCGAGATTGGCCGTCCAGTCCAGCCCCAGTACTTCGCAGTCGAGCCCACCCATGGCGCCCAGCCACAGTGCCCCGCCCTTGGTGAAAACGATGCGCGGCACGTCGCTGCCGTCGGCGCCGCTGCGCTTGAGCTGCCCCAGCACCCGTTCGGTGTAGGCCAGGCTGAAGGCGCGGAAGTGGCTGTCGGCCAGCACCCCGCCCCAGCTGTCGAAGATCATCACGGCCTGCGCGCCAGCATCGATCTGCGCGTTCAGGTAAGCGGCGACGGCATCGGCGTTGACGGCCAGCAGCCGGTGCATCAGCTCCGGCCGGGCATACATCAGCGTCTTGACCTTGCGGTAGTCCGAGCTGCTGCCACCCTCGACCATGTAGCAGGCCAGCGTCCAGGGGCTGCCGGAGAAGCCGATCAGCGGCACGCGGCCGCCCAGCGCATGGCGGATCGAGGTGACGGCGTCGAACACGTAGCGCAGCCGCTCCAGGTCGGGCACGGCCAGCGCAGCGATGCTGGCCTCGTCATCGGCGCGGCGCTCGAAGCGCGGGCCCTCGCCCTCGATGAAGTGCAGGCCCAGGCCCATGGCATCGGGCACGGTGAGGATGTCGGAGAACAGGATGGCGGCATCGAGCGGATAGCGCTCGAGCGGCTGCAGCGTGACCTCGGTGGCGAAATCCACGTTGGTGGCCAAGCCCATGAAGCTGCCGGCCCGCCCGCGCGTGGCGCGATACTCGGGCAAATAGCGCCCGGCCTGGCGCATCATCCACAAAGGGGTGTAGTCGGTGGCCTGGCGGCGGCAGGCACGCAGGAAGGTGTCGTTGTGCAGGCGTGGGAATGTCATGGGCGCTATTGTCACCCGGGATCGTCCGCCTGCCGCCAAAGCCCCGCCACGCCCCGCCTCCTTGGCGGCGGTGCCTCGGCGCCGCTTCAGCGCGGCGGCAAGGCCTGCAGTTGCGTGCGCAGCTCGGCGCGGTCGAGCAGTTCGGCCATCACCACCACCGGCCGGCCCGGCACATGCAGTGCGTAGGTGGGCACGCCGCTGCGGCCCAGCGCACGCAGCGCCTCGGTGATGGCGGGATTCTGGCGCGTCCAGTCGGCGCGCAGCAGTCGCACCCCGGCAGCGGCAAAATCGGCCAGCACCCCCTCGTCGGCCAGCGTGGTGGCCTTGTTGTACTGGCAGGTGATGCACCAGCTGGCGGTGAAGTCGACGAACACCGGGAGCCCCTGGTCCAGTGCCTGTTGCTGGACTTCAGGCGACCATTCCTGCCAGCCGGCACCGGTCTCGGCCTGCGAGAGCTGCGGCGCTGCAGGCGGCGCGGCCGTCGCAGCCGCAAAACGCAGCGCGCCCAACGCCAGCACGGCCAGCGGCGCCAACAGCACCAAAGCCCATGCGCCCTTCAATACCAGGGCGGCGGACCGGGGCCGGTGGCCCCACAGCCACAGCGCAAAGCTCAGCGCCCACAGCACGAACAGCCAGGCCGCCATGCCATCGATGCCAACCTGTTGCGCCAGCACCCACAGCAGCCAGGCCACGGTGGCGAACATCGGGAAGGCCATGGCACGTTGAAAGCCCTCCATCCAGGCGCCCGGGCGCGGCAGGCGTGCCAGCCAGTCGGGAAACCACACCAGCGCCACGAAGGGCAGCGCCATGCCCAGCCCGAGCGCCAGGAAAATGCCCAGCGCAGCCCAGGCCGGCAGGCCCAGCGTAGCGCCCAGCGCCGCGCCCATGAACGGTCCGGTACAGGGCGAGGCGATCAGCACCGCCAGCACACCCGAGAGCGCCGCATGCACCAGTGGCGAACGTGGCCTGGCATCGCCGAGTGCCGACGGCAGCCACACGCGCAGTTCGAACACACCGGCCAGCGCCAGCCCCATCAACGTGAACAGCAGCGCCATGCCGGCCACGAACCAGGGTGACTGCAGTTGAAAGCCCCAACCCAGTTGGGTGCCGGCCAGGCGCAACGCCAACATCAGCGCGCCCAGCAACGCGAACGAGACCACCACCCCGGCGCCGTAGGCCAGCGCGCTGCGGCGCTGCAGGCGTCGGTCGCCGCCATGGCGCACGATCGACAAGGCCTTGATCGCCAGCACCGGGAACACGCAGGGCATCAGATTGAGCGCCGCGCCGCCCAGCAGCGCCAGCACCAGCATCCAGGCCCACTGCACGGTGCTCCCGGCGCTCGCGGTACTCCAGCCGACAGTCACCGGCGTACCGGTCGCCACCGCCGCACCGGCATCGGCGCGGGCCTGGTTGTCCGCCAGCGCCTGCAGCAGTGCCGCCGAAGGCTGCGCGCGCGCAGCGCCCTGCCAGCCGGCGGTGACCGGCACCTGCACGCGCCAGCCCTGCGTCAGCTCGCCCCCGGCCGGATGCCAGTCGCCACCTTCCTCGGCCGTCATGCGGGTGAGCACCAACGGCAGGCTGGCACCGCTGGCCTCGCGGTCAGGAGCGAGCGGCACCTCGGCGATCCACACGCCTGCGGCGGCATCAGCGCCTTCTTCCCAGTGCTGTTGCCATTCCTGGCCATCGCGCGCGCCATGGGCCAGCGTAAAAGGGGTTTCGGCAAACAGTTCCAGCTTGTGTCCCTGCAGCGCGGCGGGCAGGCCGGCAATGCGCAGCCGCAGCCGATCGCCCTCGGCAGCCGCACTGGAGCCTTCGGCGGCCAGCGCCTCGGGCCGCTGCTGCCAGGCCTGCTGGAACCCGGCGGCGTGCAGGCCGGTCGTGCCCTGCACCGGCACCTGGATGTGGAAACTGCCCTGCTCCGGAATGCATTCGAGCTTGCACACCAGCCAGCTGGCATGCAGCGTGATGGGCACGGCCGCGCCCCGGCCCAGTCCCAGCGCCTCGCCCACCTGCACGCCGCCGGGCGCCACCGTGACCGGCACCGGCAGCAGCACCGTGCCCTCATAGCCGTAGTTGGCCAGTGTGCCGATGCGCAGCTTGCGCGGCGTGGGCCAGTCGATCGCGCCGGCTTCGAGACCCGGCGGCAGCTGCCACTGCAGTTCGGTGGCCATGCCGGAATCGCCCGGGTTCTTCCAGTAGGTGTGCCAGCCCGGCGCATGCTCGATCAACAGGCCCAGCCAGACCGGCTCGCCCGGCTGCAGGCCCTCTGGCGCATGCACCACCAGCTCGGCGCGCACATGCGGGGTCTGCACCTGCGCAGAGGCCGCCGGAGCCCCCGATGCGTCGGTGGAGAAGCGGATTTGCGCTGCCGCACCGCAAGCCCAGGCGGCCAGCAGCACCGCACACAGCAGCGCCGCCTGCCGCTGGAGCCAGGTGCTCAAGCGGCCCATGCAGGCCCGCCGGGCCATTGAAGAAACAATCGATGCGAACACGTCAGATCAACCCGGAACCAATGGCACCTGCCACCGCAAAAAGCCACCCAAAAATCACATGCACCACCGTGCACGAACAAGGGCGTGGCCAACGGTCTTTGAACAGGTTTTCAAGGCCGCGCCACGCCAGCGCAGATTATGAGCGCCAAAGCCGGCATTGGTTCCTGTCAAGCCTTCAGGCCGGACTTCAGCCGGGTCTCCTGCCGGCAAGGTGCGCCGGCCCAGACGGCATAATCGCCGCATGAGCCAAGCCATCGCCCCCTCCGAGACACCCAACGCCTGGCCCAGCCTGCGCTGGAGCGCGCTGGGCACGCGCGACTTCGCCGAACGCGCCGGCAGCGCCCTGCTCGCTCGCAGCGTCGCCGTGCTGCCGGTGGGCGCCACCGAGCAGCATGGCCCGCACCTGCCGCTGGGCGTCGATGCGCAGATCACCGATGGCATCGTCGGCCGCGCCATCGCGCAGCTCGAGGCACTGCCACCGGCCGAGCGAGCCCCTGCCCTCTTCCTGCCCACGCAGGCCATCGGCTTCAGTCCCGAACACGCCGACTTTCCCGGCACGCTGACGCTGGAGCCGGCCACCATCATCGCGCTGTGGAGCGAGATCGGCGCCAGCGTGGCGCGCAGCGGCATCCGGCGCCTGCTGATCTTCAACAGCCACGGCGGCCAGGTCAGCGTGATGGACATGGTCGCGCGCCAGCTGCGCCGCAGGCATGGCATGCTGACCTACAGCAGCAGCTGGTACCAGCTGCCGCAGCCACCGCACATCGAGGCGCTGTTCTCCGCGCACGAGCAGCGCTTTGGCATCCATGCCGGCGCGCTGGAAACCTCGGTGCTGCTGCACCTGCACCCCGAGCTGGTGCATACGGAGCAGGCCCGCGTCTTCGCCTCCAGTTCCGAGGAGCGAGCCCGCCGCTATCCCATCCTCGGCAATGGCAAAAGCGCCAAGATGGGCTGGATGATGCAGGACTACAACCCCGAGGGTGCCGCCGGCGATGCCCGCGCCGCCAGCGCCGAGAAGGGCCGGCTGCTGGTCGACAATGCCGCCACCCAGCTGGTGGCGCTGCTGCACGAGATCAGCGCGCTGCCGTACGGCGACTGACATGCCCGCCTTGCCGCGCCCGGCCACAGGGCGCCAGACGTGCGCACATCCAGTGCGGCGATCTGCCAGGACTCTGTGCTGGTGCGCGCCAAAGAGGTACGGCGCACTCAGACTGACTCGATCAGCTTCTTCGTGTAGCCATGCGATGGTGCTGTAAGAATGGCAGAGACCTCGCCATGCTCCACGATCCGGCCATGGCAGGTGACCAGGACGCGGTGCGCCAACGCGCGCACCACCGCAATGTCGTGGCTGATGAGCACGTAGGCAAAGCCGTGGCGCTGCTGCAAGTCCGTCAGCAACTGCAGAATCTGCTGCTGAATGGAGACGTCCAGCGCGGAGGTCGGCTCGTCCAGGATGACGATAGCCGGTTGCAAAATCAGGGCGCGGGCAATGGCGATGCGCTGGCGCTGGCCGCCGGAGAATTCGTGCGGAAAGCGCCCTGCAGCATCGGCGGGCAGGCCCACCTCCGCCAGCGCCTGCAAAACCAGTTGGCAGCGTGCGTCGGCATCGAAGTGCCGCTGGTGCAGCGCCACGCCTTCGCCGACAATCTGCTCGACGGTCTGGCGCGGCGAGAGTGAGCTGAACGGGTCCTGAAATACCGCCTGGATGCGGGCGCTCAACGCCCGTCGCTCGCGCCGCGCGTAATCACTGCGCGGGCGGCCGAACACACGGATCTCGCCCGCACTGGTGCGTTGCAGGCCCAGCAGCGCCGCAGCCAGCGTCGATTTGCCCGAGCCGGATTCGCCAACGATGCCCAAGGTCTCACCCGCCCGCAAGTCCAGATCGATGCCATCGAGCGCGCGCAGCCGGGTGGCCGGGCGCACCAATGCCGCCAAGCCCTTGCCAGGCACCGGATAGTCCACCGCCACGCCGCGCGCCTGCAGCAGCACGGGCGCATCGGCGGCCACGGGCCGCACCTCGCGTCGGGGCGTGCTGGCCAGCAGTTTGCGGGTGTAGGGGTGCTGCGGCGCGGTGAACAGCGCTTCGACTGGCGCGACCTCGACCAGCCGGCCATGCTCCATCACCGCCACGCGCTGGGCGAAATGCCGCACCAGCCCCAAGTCGTGGGTAATCAGCAGGATCGCCATGTTCTGGCCGTTCGCCTGCTGCTTCTGCACATCCAGCAGCAGGTCGATGATCTGCCGGCGCAGCGTCACGTCCAGCGCGGTGGTCGGCTCGTCGGCCAGCAGCAGGCGCGGCCGGCAGGCCAGCGCCATGGCGATGACGGCACGCTGGCGCTGCCCGCCGGAGAGCTGGTGCGGGTAGGCGTAGCTGCGCCGGGCCGCATCGTCGATGCCGACCTGCTCCAGCAGTTCGATCACGCGCGGGCGCGCCGCGCGCGGGTGCACGCCCTGGTGCAGGCTGATGGATTCGGCGATCTGCCGCCCGATGGTATAGACCGGGTTGAGCGCCGTCATCGGCTCCTGGAACACCATGGAGATGTCGGCGCCGCGGATGGCCTGCATCTGCCGCTCGGATTTGGCGTTGAGGTTATCGCCAGCAAAGCGGATCTGCCCCTGCACCCGCGCCGCGTTCAGCAGCCGCAAAATGGCCAGTGCCGTCACGCTCTTGCCGGAGCCCGATTCACCCACCAGCGCCAGCCGCTCGCCCGCCTGCAATGACAGCGACAACGCATCGACCGCCGTCTTCTCGCCGAATTGGATGGAAAGCTGGTCGATCTCCAGCAAGGCTTTGGCGTGATTGGTACTCATAAGGCGGCCCCCGCAGAGCGGTCGCGCAGATCGAACGCATTGCGTAGCGCATCGCCCACCAGCGTCAGCAGCAGCAGGGTGAGCGTCAGCACGCCGAAGGTCGGCACCAGAATCCACCAGGCGTAGAGGTTGGCCTTGCCCTGCGCCAGCAACTCGCCCAAGCTGGGCGTGGGCGGCGGCACGCCGATGCCCAGAAAATCCAGGCTGGTGAGCACGACGATGGCGCCGCTAATGCGAAACGGCAAAAAAGTGATCACCGGCGTCAGGCTGTTGGGCATGATGTGGCGCCAGATGATCTGCGCATGCGACAGCCCCATCACCCGCGCCGCGCGCACGTACTCGGCCTGCCGGTTGCGCAGGAACTCGGCACGTACGTAGTCGGACAGGCCGATCCAACTGAACAGCGACAGCAGCACCACCAGCAGCAGCATACTGGGCTTGAACATGGATGCGAAGATGATGAGCAAATAAAGCTCTGGCATGGCCGACCAGATTTCCAGCAGGCGCTGACCAAAGAAATCGACGCGGCCGCCAAAATAGCCCATCACCAGCCCGAACAGTGTGCCGATCACCGTGCCGACGATGGCCAGCAGGATGCCGAACACGAACGACACCCGAAAGCCGTACAGCAGCCGCGCCAACACGTCGCGGCCGATGGTGTCGGTGCCCAACACGTTGTCCGCCGAAGGCGGCGCCGGGTGCGGCTGCGCGGAGAAGTAGTTCAGGCTGTCGTGGGAATACGGGTTGGGCGCGCGCAGCACCTGGCCGCCATCGCCACGCACGAGTTGCAGCACCTGCGGATCCAGCCAGTCGGCCTCGGTATCGAGGGCGCCGCCAAACTGCCGCTCCGAGTAATCGTTGACCAGCGGAAAGTACCAATGCCCCTGGTGCACCACCAGCAGCGGCCGTTCATTGGAAAGCAGCTCGCCCGCCAGGCTCAGCACCAGCATGGCAGCCAGCGCGATCAGGCTCCAATAGCCCAGCCGCTGGCGCTTGAAGCGCAGCCAGACCCGGCGCCAGGGAGAGATGGAACGGGAATGCGTGGCCATTTCAGCCCTCCAAGGCATCGAACTTGATGCGCGGATCAATGAATGTGTAGCCGATGTCCACCGCCAGCTTGATCAGCAGGCCGACGATGGTGAACAGATAGATGCTGCCCAGCACCACCGGGTAGTCGCGCCGCATGATGGCCTCGAACGACAGCAGGCCGACGCCATTGAGCGAGAACATGGTCTCGATCAACAGGCTGCCGGAGAACAGCAGGGCCACGAAGACGTTGGAGAACCCCGTCACCAGCGGCAGCATGGCGTTTCTGAGCACATGCCGGTACAGCACCGCGTTGCTGGACAGGCCCTTGGCCCGCGCCGTCAGCACGTACTGGCGGCGAAACTCATCCATGAAAGTGTTCTTCGTCAGCATGGTGGCGATGGCAAAGCTGCCCACCGCCATCGACGCCACCGGCAGCGCCATGTGCCAGAGGTAATCCAGCAGCTTGCCCGCCAGGCTCAGTGTCTCCCAGTCATCGGAGGTCAGCCCGCGCAGCGGAAACAGCGGCGGCAGCACGCCACCGCCAAACAGCAGCAGCAACAGAATGCCCATGACGAAGCCGGGAATCGAATACCCGACGATCACCACCAGGCTGGTGGCGAGATCGAAGCGCGAGCCGGCATGCACGGCCTTGGCAATACCCAGCGGAATCGACACCAGATAGGCGATCAACACCGTCCACAACGCCAGTGACAGCGACACCGGCAGGCGCGAGAGCAGCAGATCGCGCACCCGCTCCTGGTGGAAATGGCTCATACCCAGATCCAGCCGGGCGTACTTGGCCAGCATCTCCAGGTAGCGCTGGCCCAGCGGCTTGTCAAAACCGTATTGCTGGCGCAGGGCGTCGATCTGCTGCGGGCTGATGCCGGAGCTGGCATCGTAGCTGCCGGGGCCGGTGGCCGCGGCCTCGCTCTGCGCGCCGCCGCCCTGCAACTCCAGCATGATCTGCTCGATCGGCCCACCCGGCACGAACTGGGTGACGAGAAACGACAGGGTGACGACGCCGAACAACGTCGGAATCATCGCCAGCAGCCGCTTGAGAATGTAGGAAGGCATGGTTGTCCCCGTCCGTCACTGCGCGGCCTGTGCCTGCGCCTGTGGGTGCTCCCACCAGGTCTGCAGAATCCAGTCGTAGGCGGCGTAGTAGCGCGGCAATTGCTGCGGCTGGGCCAGCCGGTGGTCGTAGGCGACGCGGTGGGTTGGCGCGCTGTGCTGTAGCACCACGGTGGATTCCGCGCGCAGCACCCGGTCCAGCGCCCGCGTGGCGGCTTGGCGCTGCGGCGCGGTGCCGGCGGCCAGAATCTGCTCGACCAGGGCATCCACCACGGGCGATGCGATGCCCGGCAGGTTCTGCGCGCCAGGGTTGTCCGCCGCCGCGCTGCTGAACTGGTTGCGCAACTCGGCACCGGGGATGAAAGTGCCTGCGGTATTCCACTCCAGCACGTCGAAATCGAAGCGTTGGCGCCGATGCTGCTGCACGATGTTGTCCATCTGCCGCTGCCGCACCACAAAACCCAGTTTGGCGATCGCGCGCATGTAGGCATCCAGGTAGACGATGGGCACGCGCGTGTTGATGAAGAACTCGATCTCGAACGGCTCGCCCTGCGCGTTGCGCAGCGCACCGTCGCGGTAGTGCCAGCCCGCTTCGTTGAGCAGCGCCTGCGCCTGCACCAACCGCTCGTGCAGATCCACCGGTGCCGTATCGGCGATCGGCTCAAACACCTCGACAGGCAACTGCGCGCGCCACGGCTCCAGCAGCGCCAGTTCCTGCGACGTCGGGGCGTCTGCGCCAGCGCCCCACTGCCCGCCGGGGAAATAGCTGTGCTGGCGCCGGTACAGGCCGTAATACACCATGCGGTTGAGCCAGTCGAAGTCGTAGGCCAGCGCCAGCGCCTGGCGCACGCGCCGGTCCTGAAACTTCGGCTTGCGCAGGTTGAAGGCGAAGGCCTTGATGCCGACGGGGTTGTGGTGCTCGAACTCGCGGCGCAGCAGTTGCCCGGCATCGACGCGGCGGCCGAAGTACATGCGCGCCCAGTAGGTTGACGGCCCGCCGACGTTAACGTCCACCTCGCCGGCCTTGACGGCTTCGAGCATGGTCACGTAATCCTTGTAGAGCTTGACCACCACGCGGTCGAAGTTGTAGGTGCCGCGGCGCACCGGCAACTGCGCACCCCAGTAATCCGCATTGCGTTGGTAGACCACGCGGCCACGGTCCTTGTCCGCGCTGGTCACCACATAAGGGCCGCTGGCAATCGGCGGCGTCAGCGCCACGTTGTCGCGCTCGAAAGCCGCCTCTCCCCATCGGCGCGAGAACACCGGCAGCGTGCCGGCGCGGTAGACCAGATCGACGCCCGGCCGGGTGAAATGCAGGCGCACCGTGCGCCGGTCGATCACCTCGGCATGGCTGATCTCGGCGAAATAGCTCTGGTACACCGGCGATGCCTGGGGTCCTTTGAGGGTTTCCAGCGCATAGCGCACGTCCTCGGCGGTGACCGCATCGCCATTGGAGAAACGCGCAGCCGCATGCAGGGTAAAGCGCACCGAACGCCCATCCGCGGCCGCCTGCACCGACTCGGCCAGCAAGCCGTAGGACACGTTGTGCTCATCGGCACTGGGCAGCAGCAAGGTCTCGAACACCAGGTTCAGCATGCCCGGCGCCGCCACGCCGCGCAGGCTGAACGGATTGAGCTTGTCGAAGTACGTCACCGCCGGATCGAGATTGGGCAACACCAGCGTGCCGCCTTTGGGCGCATCCGGGTTGACGTAGTCGAAATGGCTGAAATCGGCCGCGTACCGTGGCGCGCCCAGCAGCGCCAGCGCGTGCGATGGTCCGGCCGCATCGCTCGCAAGCTCTGCATGAGCCCATGGCAGCGCATGCAGCAAAAAACCCAGCCCAAAAAAACACACACGCTTGATCATGCTGGAAGCTGCCGTGATGACGCATCGAGAAACGCGGCGCCGCGCAGCGCCTGCTGCCCCAGCCGCAGATGGACTGCGCTTTCCTTCGGTCCATGCCCGCGACCCTGCAAGGCATTGCGGTGGTGCCGCACGATGTCCGCCGATGCCGTCAGCCCCTCGTGCCCGGCCAGTTCCAGCGCCAGGCCGGTCACGGCAATGGCCGTGTTGATGGCGCTGATGCGCGCCGCCGAGGCATCGCGGTCAATCTGCTCGTAGTCGTCCTGCGCGATGCCCGCCGATGCGTCGTAGGCCCGCGCCACGGACTGGAGCAGATGCCGCGCCGCCGCCAGGCTGGCCTCGATGCGGCCGATCTGCTCCTGGAACCTCGGCAGGGTCGCCACGGCCGCGCCCAGGCTGCCGGGGCTGAAGGCATTGGCAAAGGCCACGATGCTGTTGCGCGCCGCCTGCGCAACGCCCAGGTACACCGAGCCCACCAGCAGCAGATACCAGCCGCCGCCGCGCACCGGCGGCGCGGCGCTGCCGTCCGCCGCAACCGGCCTGGCAAAGAAATGGTCGTGGGGCAGGCGCACGTTGTCGAACACCACGTCATGGCTGCCGGTGCCGCGCAGGCCCAACGGGTTCCAGACATCGACGATGGAGACGCCCTCGGCGTCCAACGGAATCAGCGCATTGCCCGCGCGCGGCGGGGTTTCGTCCGTCACCAGCGCCACGTTCACCCAGCGCAGCAGGCGGCTGCCGGTCACGTATTTCTTGTGGCCGGAGATGCTCCAGCCATCGTCCGTGCGGCGCGCTACGGTTCGGCCCTCGGCAGCGGGGACGCCGGGAACGCCTGGGGCGGCGCCCGGCGGCCCGCCGTGGCTCAGCGAGCCGAAGCCCGCGTCCACCTTCGAGGCGTTGACGAGCGCCACGCCCCGCAAAGCGGCATCGGCCACCGTGCGCGCCAGATGTTCCGGCCAGCCGCCCTCGGCGCCCGCTGCAATCGCGCCGTGCTGGATGTAGTGCATCGCCAGCACCAGCGCGGTGGATGGCTCGCCCTCGGCAATCGTGCGCACCACCGCCTCCGACACGGCCAGCCCGGCGCCGTGGCCGCCCTGCTCCTTGCGGATGTTCAGCGCCAGCAGGCCCGCGTCGAACAGGGCCTGGAAGTGGGCAACCGGCAGTTGCCCGCTGCGGTCGATGGCGTCGGCCTGCCCGGCAAAGCGCCGCGCCAGTTCCCGGGCGCTGGCCAGCAGGGGCGCAAATTCATCGGTATTCGTCGTCATGTCTGTTGTTCTCTCAGCTTGCGGTTGCGGCCAGTGCCTGGCGGGCGTCCGCCAGGGGCCGGGGGTCCAGCCATTCGTTCACGTCCACCCGGGCGGGCACGAACTTCCAGCGCAGCAGAAAATCCGCGTAGTCCTGCAAGGCCGCCAGCGCCAGCGGCTCCAGGTGGGTGTCGATGCCCAGGCCGCCCTGCGCGGTCTCGTAGTGGTTCCAGATCCAGTATTCGCTGGCATGCACTTCCCGGGCAATCAGCGTGCGCGCCTCCTGCCGGTGCTCCCTGGCCCAGCGCTCGGCCTTCAGAATCTGCTGCACCAGCGTCACCACGGAGTCGTAATGCCTGTCCAGCAGGTGCTGGTCCACCGCCAGCGTCAGCGGGCTGTTGTTGTTGGCGCGCGCCAGCGGGTCGGGATGATCGGCCAGGTCGAACACCTGCGTCAGGCTGAATTCGCGCACCAGGTTCAGGCCCGAGCGGCCCAGCGAGGCCATGGCGTCGATCTTGCCGCGCAGCAGGTCCGGCACCAGTTTGGGCCGGTCCGGCAGTTCGCGCGGCTTGAAGGTCTCCGTGCCCTCGATGCGGCTGACTGCGTAGCTGGTGATGTTGGACGCCACGGGGTAGTCCACGATCTCCACGTCGCCCACCTCCAGCCCTTCCAGCCGCAAGGCCGACTCCAGCGTGCGCAGCGCCGACGCCCCGGCAAAATCGATGGACTGGTTGAACCAGCGCGGCAGGCCAAAGCGCCGGCCCTTCAAATCCCGGATACTTTTGATGCCGCTTTCCTCGCTGGCCAGCAGCAGCGGATGGTCGCCGTTGGTGGAGACGCCAATCAGCCGCGTCGGGCTGCCGCTGGCGCGCGCCCACACGGCCGGGCCGTTGCCGCCGTAACGCACCGAGTTTTGCAGGCTGTGGTCGAAGTGGGATTCGCGCACGCGCGGGTCGTCCGACTCCTTGATGGACTGCAAGCGCGTGCCCTGGCGGGCAAACGCCTCGTCGATGAAACCGGCCTGCTTGGCCAGACCGAATCCGGTGGGCACGCCGCAACGGGTGTACCACAATGCTTGCAATGGGTTTGTCATGAATCGCGGCTTTCGCTATGGCCTTGTCACTGCTCGAACTGCTCCAACCCGACGATCCCGACCTTGGTCAGGCCATGGCGCTGCACCGCGCCCATCACCGCCACCACCTGGCGGTAGACCGCCTGGCCGTCAGCGCGGATGTGCAGCTCCGGCGGCTGGCTCTGCGCCGCCGCGCCCTGCAGCCGTTGTTCGAGTTGCTCCAGGTCCACCGGCTGCTCGTCCCACTCGATGGCGCTGTCCTGCGTGATCGCTATGCGCACCACCTGCGGCTCCTCCTGCGGTGGCGGTGGCGTCTCGCTGGCCACCGGCAGGTTCAGGTCCACCGAGTGCAACTGCACGGGAATCGTGATGATCAACATGATCAACAGCACCAGCATCACGTCGATCAGCGGCGTGGTGTTGATGTCCATCATCACTTCAGGCTGCGCGGCTTTGTGGTTTCTCTTCAGGGCCATGGTGGCTGCTCACGGGTGGGCTGGCGGCTCGGTGATGAAGCTGAGCTTGCGGATGCCCGCACGCTGCGCGGCCAGCACCACCTGGCCGATCGGTGCGTAGCTGGCAGCTTCATCGCCGTGGATCTGGATGGGCGGCTGCGGCTCCTGCTGCGCGAGGCCTTTGAGCCGCTCCAGCAGGGCTTGCTGGCCAATCAAGCGGGCATCCCAGTAGACGTTGCCGTCTTTGGTCACCGAGAGGCTGATGGTCTCGGGCTGGGTGTCGTAGCGTTGCTGGTTCTGCACCGGCAGTGCCACCGGCACGGTCTGCGTGGCCACGGGGATGGTGATCAGAAAGATGATCAGCAGCACCAGCATGACGTCCACCAGCGGCGTGGTGTTGATGGCCGAGACCAGGTGGTCGCCGCTGTCCTGGCCGACGTTCATCGCCATCTCAGTGGCCCCCCGTCAAGGTGTTGGCGGCTTTGCCGCCCAGCAGCACGGTGTGCAGCTCGGTGCCAAAGCCCTTGACTTCGTCCAGCGCGGCCTTGTTGCGGCGGATCAGCCAGTTGTAGCCAAGCACGGCCGGTACGGCCACGGCCAGGCCGATGGCGGTCATGATCAGGGCTTCGCCGACCGGGCCGGCGACTTTGTCGATGCTGGCTTGCCCGGCGATGCCGATGGCCGTCAGCGCGTGGTAGATGCCCCAGACGGTGCCGAACAGGCCCACGAACGGGGCGGTGGAGCCGACGGTGGCCAGTACCGCCAGGCCGCCTTGCAGGCGCTCGCCAATGGCGTCGATGGCTTCACCGATGGATTGGCTCAGCCAGCTGTTGCGGTCCACTTCCTGGGTGAGGGCGCCGGCGTATTGCTGCTGGGCGATCAGGCCGGCGTCGGCTATGAAGCGGAATTCGCTGCTGCGCTTGAGCTGGCTGCTGGCCAGGGGCAGACCACTGTGCTCGGCCTGCTGCCAGAAGCTGCGCTTGAGATGGCGCGCCCTGGCCTGCAGGCGGCTTTGCTCGATCAGCTTGGCGAGGATGACGTACCAACTGGCGGCCGACATGAGCACCAGGATGAACAGGGTGATCTTGGCCACCAGGTCGCCTTGCTCCCAGATGGCTTTGAGGCCGTACGGGTTCTCGACTTCGATGCTCTGGGTGCTGCCTGGGGCGGCGGCTGGCGCCGCAGTGGCCGCTGTTGGCACGGCTGTGGCTGTAGCTGCGGGTGCGGATGCGCTCGTGCCTGTGGTCGCTGGCGTGGCTTCGGCGGTAGCGCCTGGCTCGGTGGGCGATGGCGCTGTGGCGCTCGCCTCCGGTGGCGGCGGTGGGGCTGGGTTGTCCTGGGCTTGTGCCAGCGGTGCGGCCAGCAGGCTGGCCAGCAGTGCGGCTGCCAGCAGGCGTTGCGGCAAGAGGGATGGGGTGGACGTGGAAGGTTTCATGGCATCAATGCAAGGGACGGATCAGCGGAGGTTGAATTCGAACGGCACGCGCACGCGCACGGGGCTGCCCTGGCCGTTGCACTTGAAGCGCTGCACGGCCTGCAGGACGACGTCGTCGAAGACGGCGTCGCTGCTGCTGGCGATGCGCACGTTCTGCAGCGCACCGCCTGGGCTGACGGTGAATTCGGCGACCACACGGCCTTCGATGCCGCGGCGCTCGGCGCGGCTGGGATACGGCACGCTGGAGCGCACGGCGACGTGGTTGGGGCAGGCCACGCCGATGGCCACTTGTGCGGGCGCAGCCGGTGGTGCCGGGGGCGCGGGCGGTGGTGGTGGCGGGGCTGCGGGCGCCGGGGCGGGCTCGGGCGCGGTGTTTTGCACGGCGGTGAGGGTGGGCGCGACGGGCGCGGCCACGGGCACTTCGGGCGGCGGCACGTAGGCGGGCTTGGGCGCCGGTGGGGGCGGTTTGGGCGGTGGGGGTGGCGCTGGCGGCGGTGGCTCAGGCGGTGGCGGGGGTGGCTCTGGCAGTGGTGGCGGCTCGATGACCACCGGCTCAGGCTCGGCCAGCAGCACCACTTCCAGTGGCTCGGCCGGGATGATCTGCTCGACCACCTTGCGGCCCAGGCCGCTGAGCACCGCCCACGCCAGACCGGCGTGCAACAGCAGCACGATCACGATGCCGGGTAGACGCTCGGTGAGCGTCTTTTGAGGTAATTTGCGGTTCATCACACCAAGTCCGTCTTTTTCTTTTCCAACAGCCAGACGCCCAACACCAGCAAGGCATAACCCACGGCCAGGCTGCCAATCAGCCTTCCCAAGGGCACCAGCCATGCCCACTGCGCAATGGCAAAAGCGCCGGCGGTTGGCGCGACCCGAAATACCAGGCCATACAACGCCATGACACGGCCGCGCAAGGGCGGCGCGCTGTGCAACTGGCACAGCGACTGCATGCAGATGTTGCAGGTCACATGGAACAGGCCCGCCAGAGCGATGACCGCCAGAATCACGGTCGACTCCCGGGCGGCCACGAACACCAGCAGCGCCAGCACGATGCCGAGGCTGGCCACGCACAGGGAGCGAAACAACTGCGCAGTGTCATGGGCGCGCAGCATCAGCACCGCACCGAGCACCGCACCCAGGCCCTTGGCCACCATCAATGCGGACAGCAGGCCCGGCCCGCCGTGGAAAACGTCGCCCACGAAGGCCGGCAGCAGTTCGCCGAAAGGCCGGGCCAGCAGCGAGAACAGCAGCGCCATCAGCAAGACCTGGCGGATGGGCCGCGTGCGCAGCGCATAGCCAAAGCCTTCCTGCATGTCCTGCCAGAAATTCAACGCGCGGGCGGGCGGGCGCTGGTCCAGCCAGGGGCGCAGCTTGCGCAACACCACGAACAGGCCCAGAAACGACACGGCGTTCAGCGCGAACACCAGTGCCACACTGTCCAGGTAATGCATGCACAGCCCCGCCAGCGCCGGGCCGATGCTGAGGGACAGCGCCATGCTGATGCCCGAGGTGGCGACCGCCCGCGACAGCCGCCCAGGCGCGCTGAGCATGCCCGGCGCCAGCATCTGCGCGGGCTGGCCCAAGCCGCGCAGGCTGGCATCGAGCAGCACGATGCCCCAGATCAGATAGAGGTTGCGCGCTTCCTGCACGGTCAGTGCGCACAGGACCAAGGCCAGCAGGCAGGAGCCGCCGCCGGTGCGCAGCAGCAAGCGATACGGCTGCGTGCGGTCGGTGACGGCCCCGGCCAGTGGTGCCACCCACAGGGTGGCCAGCAGATCCACCAGCACGAAGGCACCGACACCGGCGACCGACTGCGTCAAATCCCAGGCCAGCCAGCCGATCGCGGTGCGTTGCGCCGCTGCGCCAGCGGCAAAAACACCGCTGCCCACGCAAAAGGTGACAAAGCCATGCCGGGGAGCGACAACGGGCGCAGTGCCCGCCGCGTCAATGCCTGCCAGCGCCATCAAGCACCCCTCATGCTACAGCTGTCCCGCTCAGTTGAGCGGTCTGCGCCGCCGGTGCCGCAGGAACGGCAGGAGCGGCCGGAGGCCATTCCTTGCCCTGCTGTTTCAGCCCATACCGCACCAACGCTGCTTTCAGCAGGCTGGCATTGGGGCCGTGCGCCTTGGCCGAGAGAGCGTCGCGGTGGTGGCGCTCCAGCGCGTTGTTGCGCGACAAGCCCTGATTGCCCGCCAGCTCCAGCGCCAGTGCGGTGACCTGTGCGCTGTTGCGCAGCACCACCAGTCGGGCCACGTCGGCATCGCCGTTGAGACGCTCCTCGATCTGCTTGCGGTCTTCGCGCGCGACCAGTTCGTCATAGTCGCGCCCCAGGCCGAACAACAGGCGATGCGAGACGCGCTGCGCCGCCTCGATCTCGCCCAGCGCGTCCTGAAAGCGCGGCAGGCTGGCCAGCGGCGCGCCCAAACTGCCGGGGATGAAGCCGGTGGTGAAGTCGATGAAGGCATTGCGCGCGGCCTGCGCCACGCCGTGGTAGACCGCCGCGACCAGCGCCAGATACCACACCGCATCCAGCGGGCCATGCTGGCGCGGCGCACCCACCGGCACGGCGCCGAAGAAGTGCTCCAGCGGCAGCGGCACATTGTCGAAAATCACGTCCTGGCTGCTGGTGGCGCGCATGCCCAGCGTGTCCCAGGTGCGCTCGACGCGGATGCCCGGCGCATCGGCGGGCACGAGGAAGTAGCCGACGCGCGGCTGCGGCTCGTCGGTCACGCCGGCGACGCGAATCCAGCTCAGCGCATCAATGCCGGTCACGTATTTCTTGTGGCCACTCAGCAACCATTGCCCACCCTGCTGGCGCGCCACGGTCTCCGGCAACGCACCATGCGAGAGCGAGCCCTTGGTGGCATCCACATAGGCAGCGTTGATCAGCGCGCCGCGCTCCAGCGAGCTGCGAATCAGCACATCCGCCACCGCCGTGGGCCAGAAGCCCTGGTCGAAAGCGATCTGGCCGTGCTGGATGTAGTGCATGGCCAGGATCAGCGCTGTGGCAGGCTCGCCCTGCGCCACGGTGCTGACGGCATCGATGGCCGCTTCCAGCCCACCGCCCAGGCCACCCTGATCCTTGCGGATCACCAGCGAGAGCACGCCGGCAGCGTGCAACGCCTTGAAGTTGTCGACCGGCAGGCTCGCCTGCCGGTCGGCCTCGGCAGCACCCTTAGCAAAGGTGGCCGCCAGCACGCGGGTAGCGGCCAACGCGGTCTCGATCGTGGGGATGCTCTGGCTCATACCGTTCCTTGCACGATGTGGGAAGTGGACGTGGCGGCCGCGCGCCGTTTGGGCCAGATGGCCTGCGCATAGACGGCATGTGGGTCTGATGCGGCTTTTGCCGGGCCGGGGCCGGCGATGCGCTCGGCGTGGTGCGGCAGGTCTTCCAGAAACAGGCTGCGCGTGATGCCGCCGATGATGCGGTCCAACTCCGGCATGCTGGGCACGTCGCTGAGGTTCTTGCCGCTGCTCAGCGCCGCCGCCCAGTTGTAGCCATAGATGTGGCGCACCCAGGGGGTGGCGCCGGGCTGCTTTTCCAGGAACTCGAAGCCCTCGCCCAGATAGGGGAACAGCGCCGCCTGTGGGTACTCCTCGCCCGGAGGCGGTGTATAGCGGTCGCCCCACAACGCGATGTGCTCGGCAACGCCTTGCAGCTCTGGCCGGGCAGACAGGTCAACACGAAAGCCGGTGCCCGCGATCACGTAGTCGAAGGCGAATGCCTCGCCGTCAATCACCACCCGCACGGCACTCGCATCGGCGCTGGCGCTGTTCCACGGCGCGTTCAAGTGGATGTGGAAGTTGTCGAAAGCCGTGGCGCGCTGGATGGAATCCTCCGGCGTGGAGGCGGGCGCGCCCTTGCCCTTGAAGTGGTATTGCCAGCGCACGGCGTCCGGCAGCTTGTGGAAATGCGTGAACGCGCCCGGATAGTTGCGCCCCGGCGGCGCCTTGGGCGGAGCGGGCACGGCATCGGGCGGCTGGGGCGATGTTTCCCCTTTGGGGCTGTTGGGCTGGTGCGTGATGGCAGCACGCCGGCTGAACAAATGCACCGCGCCCGCGCCCTGCTCCAGCGCGACACCGGCCGCATCGAAGGCCGATGGCCCGGCTCCGACGATGGCCAGTCGCTTGCCCTTGAGCGCGGCGAAATCGATGGCTTCGCTGGTGTGCGCCCACAGATGCTTGGGCAGGCTGTGGAACAACGCTGGAATGTGGTTCTCGCCCGCACCGCCAAACCCGGTGGCCAGCACCAGCTTGCGCGTCACCACGGTGCGCGGTTCGCCCTGCTGCTGCAGGTGCAGGCGCAGCAAGCCATTGGTCGCCGCGTGCGCAACGGGCTCGATGCGCAGCAGGCGGGTCTCGTACTGCACCTCGACCTTCACGGTCTTTTGGTACCAGGCCAGGTAGGCGGCCCAGTCCTCGCGGCGAATACGTTGCAGCGCGTCGAACGCCTGCGCGCCGAACTGGGTCTCGAACCAGGCGCGAAAACTCAGGGCGGGGTTGCCGAACTCCGGCCCGGCCAGAAATTTGCTGGTGCGCAGCAGGTTCATTCGGGCGATGTTGGTCCAGATGCCCGCTTCGCCCGGCTGCGCCTGGTCGATCACCAGTGTGTTGTTGACGCCTTGACGGCGCAGGCCATAGGCAATCGCCACGCCGGTCTGGCCGCCACCGAGGATGACCACGTCATGGTCAACACCCGGCGTGGGCGGCACCCAGTTGGCCGGTTGTGGCGCGGACCAGCGAAAGGATTGTTCTACGTTGTGCTGGAGTTGTTGCAAGGCGGTCATACGGTGGTCGTCCTCTGTGCTGCTCTTTTGTTGGTCATTCGATGTTGGTGAAACCCTGGCGGGCGGCCACGATCTTGGTTTCCGGGTGCACCGAGGTGCTGTAGGGCTGCACGCGCTCGGTCCAGGTGGTGCCCGGTTTGCCGATTTCCCGCCAGTAGGCCAGCAGTTCCTCGTCGAACGCGGCGAGGATTTCCGGCGTCAGCGCCTCGGGGTCGTAGCGCTCGTCGTGGCGGTAGGTGGACAGCGGCAGGCGCGGTTTGCGCACCAGCTTTTCGGGGCGGTTGACGGCGCCGATGGAAATGCCGACGACCGGATAGGTCCACTTCGGCAGGCCCAGCAGATCGATGATGGGCTGCGGGTCGTGGCGGATGGCACCAATCGCCACCGCGCCCAGCCCGAACGAGCGCGCCGCCGCGCTCAGCGTGCCCAGAGTGATGCCCGCATCCACGGCCCCCACCGTCCAGCCTTCCAGACTCTCCTGCACATGCTGCTCGCGCCCGCCCGCCTGCACGGCGACCGAGGTCTTGTGGAAATCGACCGCGATCAGGATGAACACGGGGGCTTTGGACGCCGGATGCAGGCGTGGCACGACGGGCGCGGCATCGGCAGGCAGGCCCAGGCGCTCGCGGGCTTCCTGCTGGTCCTTGGCGATGCCTTCGGCAATCGCTTGCCAGAGCCTGCCGAGGGTGTCGGGGTTGCGCACCACGACCAGCGAAATCTGCTGCCCGTGGCGGTGCGTGGGCGTACGGCGGCCGGATTCGACGATGGCGTCCAGCACCTCGTCGGCAATCGGTTCGCCGGTGAAGTCCCGCTCGCTCAGGTGGGAATGGAAGATGCGTATGGTTTCGTTGGGCATGGGATTGGGTTCGTTGGGATGATGGTCAGGGGTTGGCCGCCGCAAGACGCTCGCGTGCCTGCTCCAGCGGGCGCGGGTCGGCCCAGGCGGCCACGTCCACGCGGGTGCCGATGAAGCCGCGCTGCAGCAGGAAATCGGCAAAATCCTGCACGGCGGCCAATGACTCGGCCGCCAGACTCGTGCTGAGTTGCAAACCCTCGTCGCCATAGCTCTTCCAGATCCAGTATTCGCTCGTGTTCACCTCGCGCGCGGCAATCTGACGCAGCTCCAGCGGGTGCGCGCGGCCCCACTGCTCGGCGCGCAGAATCTGCTCGACCAGGCTGGCAGCCGTCTGCGGATGCGCGTCCAGCAGGTGCGCATCCACCGTCAGCAGCAGCGGGTTGTCGTTGTGTGACCAATGCGGCGCAGGCACCGGCTGGCTGCCAATGTCGGCTAGATGTGTCAGTTGCAGCGCCTCGGCCAGCGAAGCGGCATGCGCGCCATGCAGGTAGATCGCATCCACCTCACCGCGGATCAGCGCCAGCAACTCGCCATTTCTGCCTGGCAACTTGCGCGGCCCGAACGCCTGCGTGCCGGGAACGCGGTGCACGGCTTCGTCAGCAAAGCGCGCGCCCACCGGGTAGTCCACCAGTTCCACGTCGTCCAGCGCCAGCCCATGCAGGCGCAGCGCGTTCTCCAGGTTGCGCAGCGTGGTGGCGCGGATGAAGTCGATCGGCTGGTTGTGCCAGCGTGCCACGCCAAAGCGCCGCCCCTTGAGCTCGGCCACGGAGCGCAGCGGCGACTCGGGCGCCGCCACGATCAATTGGCTGGCGCGCGTGACGGCCAGGCCGATCAGCCGCGTCTCACGCCCGGTGGAGCGCGCCCAGATGGCCGGACTGGCGCCGCCGTAGCGCACCGAATTGGGCAGCGAATGGTCGAAATGCGAGGCCCGCACCGCCGGATCGGGCGACTCCTTGAGCGACTGGATGCGCGTGCCGTCCTGCGCCAGCCGCTGCGCAATCCAGTCATGGTGCATGGCCACGCCAAAGCTGGTGGGCACGCCGCAGCGGGTGTACCAGAGGGTGTCGAGCGCCGTCATTGGTCGGCCTTCGCGGGCAAGGGTTCGATCACCAGCGCATTGGCAGGCCCCTGCGGAAGCAGCAGGCGGCCGCGCGTCAGGTCGAAGTTGAGGTCGGTCACATGGCTGTCGATGCCCGGATGGGTATCCACCTTGCCGCCCGGCCAGAGCACGTTGAGCTTGCCACCGCCGGACGCCAGAATCCGCCCGTCCGGCGTCTTGCCCACGCCATCGAAGCCGCGCGCCGGGAAGTAGCGCACGCTGATTTTCTTGCCGGACGGGTCCAGCTCATAGACATGGCTGGCCGAGCTCGATCCCACCAGCAAATTGCCCGACTCCAGCAGGCGGATGCCATTGGGCTGCGCCAGTTCGGGCGAGCGCGCGAACACGCTGACCTTGCGGTCCGGCCCGATGCGGTAGATCGCATCCTGGCCGGTGGGGCTCCAGGTCGATTGGTCATGGTGCCTGCGCGCGCCGGGTGCCAGTGGCTGCGTCGCATCGTCCGTCGTCAGGGTCAACTGCCAGGCGCTGTCGGTCACCAGCACGTCGCCGGACGGCAGGGCCGCCAGGCTGTTGAGGAAATACGATCTGGGAATCTTCACTTCACCGACCGGTGCGCCGCTGTCCAGGTCGAACAGGCGCACCACATTGCCCTCGGCATCCCCGTGGTCGGCGACGTACAGGACGTTCCCGACAATCGCCAGCCCCTTGGGCGCATGCAGCGTGATGCCATCCCGCTGGCCGTCGATCCATTTCAGGTCGATGACTCTGCCTTCCGGCGAGATTCTCGAAATGAAACCGTTGTCATCGACGTCGATGGCGCGGCCATTGACGTTGGAGACCAGATACACATCGCGCTGCGCATCGTGGATGACGGACTCGGGGAAGGCAAAACCCACGTCTTCGAGCACGATGCGCTGGTCGGCCGTTGCCAGCAAAGGAAGCGCAGCCAGCAACCATGCAAATAGCTTCTTGCCCTTCATTGCGCCCCTCCTTGCGACGGGATTGGCGCCACGACCAACTTATGGGCGTAGATCAGCGGCAACAGAATGCGATTGCGCTTGCGGTCGAAGCTGAAATCGGCCACGTGCGTGTTGAGGTCGAACACGGGAATGGCGCGGCCGTCCTCTTCGATCCGGTAAACGCCCTTGTCGTGCGAGACCAACACGGCACCGTCGGGCGCTACGCCAATGCCATCGAAAAAGCCCAGATGCGGCAAGGTGCGCACATTGGTCTGCCGGCCATCGGGCGTGAGCTCATAGAAGATGCCGCCCGTGCTGCTGACCACCAGCGCGTTGCCGTTTGGCAGCGTCGTGATGCCATTCGGATGGCGCAGGTCGGGGCTGGCGATGAAGGGAGTCACCGCCAAATCCTTGCCAATGCGGTAGACCGCATCCCCCCCCGTTGGCAACCACAAATGGCCATCCCATTGCCGCCAGGTACCCGCCACGCCCCTGTTGCGCAGCTCTTCCTCGCTGCCCAGCAGCGCCCACTTCCAGGCGCTGTTCGTGCCCAACAGTTCACCATTGGGCAGAACTGCCAGACTATTCGAGCCGATGCCAGGCGGATGGACCGCAACACCCAGTGCCTGGCCGGTATCCACATTGAACAGGCGCACCACCCGGCGGCCATCTTCGCGGCGGTCCGATACGTAGAGCACGTCGCCGGCAACAGCCAAGCCCGAAGGATGCTGAACATCCCTGATCCATTTCAGCTCCAGCACCTTGCCGTCTTCCGGGGAAATGCGGGATATGAAGCCCTTGCCTGCCGGGTCAGGCTCGGAGCCGTTGATGTTCGATACCAGGTAGACGTCGTTCTTCGGGTCGTGCACGACGGATTCCGGCTTGAAGAAGCCGACGTTCTCGACCACGAAATCGATCGATGCCGATGCGTGCGCCCACGAGACCGACAGAAACGCCAGCCACAGGCCATAAATGAACTTTCTCATAGGTGTGCTCCTTGTATGGCGCGGCATCAGAAGTCGTAGCGCAGGCCGACGATGAAGGTGCGCGGAATGTCATAGGCGGCCGACTCGATGCCGTACAGCGGCGTGTAGGTTTTGAGCAGAATCTGGTCGCGGTCGAACAAGTTGCGCACACGCAGGGTCGCCGTCCACTTGCCGCCAGGCAGGCGGTAGTTCGCGCCGATATCCACATTCGTGCGGCTGGGCACTTCCTGGCCATTGGTGTTGGCCGCGTCGATTTCCTGCTCTGAGATGTACTGGACCGACCCGAACAGATCGAGCTCGCCGCCATTGGCGAACGGCAGCGTGTAGCTCAGCCCCGTGGACAGCGTGTACTTGGGCGCAAACGGCAGCTTGTTGCCGGTGTAGTCGCCAGCGGCGCTGCCGGAAGGGTTCAGGAAGTCCTTGAACTCAGACTCCAGATAGGCCAGGTTGAAATTCCAGTTGAGCGCGCGCGTGAGGCGGGCGCGCACTTCCAGCTCGGCGCCATAAGTCACCGCCTTGCCCGCATTGGTGAGTACCGAACCCTGGTACTGCACGCCATTGAGTACGGGATTGCCGATGGTGGACAGGTAATCCTTGTACTCGTTGTAGAACAGGGTGCCGTTGACCTGCAAGCGGCGGTCGAAGCTGCTGGTCTTGATGCCCAGCTCATAGGCGTTGACCTTTTCCGGGTCGGCGGCCACCACGGCCACCTGCTGCGTGGACGCGCTGCGGTTGTAGCCACCGAACTTGGCCCCCTCGGTATAGCTGCCATAGGCATACACATCGGGTGTCCACTGGTAGCCCAGCGTGAGCCGGGGCGTCACGCCGCTGGAGCGTTTTTTCAGGCCGCTCACGCCCACCGACTGGGCAACCACCTGCCGGTCGGCATCCAGCGTATAGGACGCGCCGTCGTACTCCTGTTCGCTACGCCAATAGCGCGCACCCGCGGTCAGCGTCAGCCGGTCAGTGAGGCGATAGTCGAACTGGCCATAGGCGGCGATGTCATCGGTGTCGAAAATCGTCACGCGCCTGGCGCGGTTGATGTTGACGCCATCGGCGCTGGTCTGGCTGAAGACGTCATTCTCGAAATATTCCCTGGTGAAGTTCAGGCCCGCCGTGTAGGAAAGCCGCTCACCCCAGTCCCCGACCAGTTGCACGTCCTGGTAGAAAATCCGCTGATGCCAGATGTTTTCGTTATCTTGGCTGATGCGCGGCAGACCACCATGCTCCATCGGACTAGGATCGTGATTCCAGTAGCGCCAGCCCGTCGTGGAGCGTACGATCGCTCCCCCGTTCAACTCCTTGCTCACCCGCAGATTCAAACCTCCCCGCCTGAGCTTGCCGTTCAGGTCCTTTAAGGAATAGCTGTCGCGTACATTGCTGCTGTTGCCATAGTTTTGCGGACTCTTGGTGCCGTTGTCGGACTCATCCAACAATGCATCCGCGGCCAGCACAGCATCCCATCCACCACCTGGCGTCAAGCGCAACTTGGCACGCCCCAGTGTCGCATCCTGCGTGTAGATGTCTTCGCCCGTCGTCAGGTTCTTGCCATAGCCATCGTGCTGCTTGTGCGAAAACGCCAAACTGCCTGCAAGCACACCTTCTTTTAGCGGGCCAGAGAAGTAGCCCCGTGTCTCAAACGCCGAGTAATTCCCCAACCCGGCGGAAATCCAGCCAATCTTCTCGTCATTGGGATCCCGGGAAATGATGCGCACCGCGCCGGCAGACGCGTTCTGTCCATAAAGCGTTCCTTGCGGTCCCTTCAATACCTCGATGCGTTCGATGTCCGGCAGATCCCACTGACCAGCAGCGCCGCCACGGATCAGCGGCACATCATCCACATACACGCTGACTGCCGACGTGTAGCCCATGTTCGTCGTGCCGACGCCGCGGATGATGATGTTCGACTGCTGGTTCGCTGCGCCCTTGTAGAAAGTCACGCCCGCGACGCTCTTTTCGATGTCGAACAGGTGCTGGAACTGGGTCTTGTCCAGCTCGTCCGCACCGATGACGCCAATCGTCAGCGGCGTCTTCTGCACCACCGTCTCGCGCCGCTCAGCCGTGATCTTCACCGCCTCCAGCTCCAGCGCCTCATCGTTGTCGGCCTGCGCCTGCGCCAGCGCAATCGCAGGAAATGCCAGCAACATCGCCTGCGCGAACAGGTTTAGCCGCAAGGGCTGCCGGCCTTGGAAATATTGGTTCATTTGGTTTCCCGGACAAAGGTAAAAAGAAATATTCAAATGTCAGGCGCTGGCAACAAGGGGCTTCGCACGGCCCCCTATCCAGGCTTTCAATGGACGGGTGTGCGCGGCTTCTGCGACTTCAGAAGTCGTACCGCAGCGTCGCGACGATGGTGCGCGGCGCGTCGTAGGCAGACGATTCGATGCCGTACACGGGGATGTAGCTCTTGAGCAGAATCTGGTCCTTGTCCAGCAGGTTGCGCACCTTCACGCCAGCCGTCCAGTGGCCACCGGCGAAGCGGTAATCCGCGCCGATGTCCACATTGGTGCGGCGGGGAATGGTGCCGCGTTCGGTATTGCCCTCGTCCGAATACTGCTTGGCCGTGTGCTGCACAGAGCCGTAAATGCTCAATTCATCGCCGTTGGCGAGTGGCTGTACATAGCTCAGCCCCGTCACGACCGAGTATTCGGGCGCATAGGTCAGGTGATTGCCGACATAGCTTTCCCCGCCATAGCCGAAATCCTTGAATTCCGTATGTACGTATGACAGCGCGACATTCCAGTCGAGCCTGCGCGTCAATCTGGCGCGCAGTTCGATGTCGGCGCCATAGGTTTCGGCCTTGGCCGCGTTGGTCAGCACCGAGCCGTTGTAAAGCACCCCATTGATCGTTGGATTCGAGACGGACGCCAGATAATCCTTGTAGTCGTTGTAGAAGATGGCGGCATTGACCTGCAGCCGGTTGTTGAAGGCGGAATTCTTCACGCCCAGTTCATAGGCCGTCACCTTCTCAGGGTTGGCGGCCACTGATGCCACCTGCGCGGTTGACGCGCTGCGGTTGTGCCCCCCGAACTTGGCGCCCTTGGTATAGCTCGCGTAGGTGTAGGTTTCGGGCGTCCACTGATAACCCAGCGTCAGGCGCGGCGTGACGCCGGAGGAAGTCTTCTTCAGGCCGCTGACGGAGAATCGCTCGCTGACTTCCTGAAGGTTCTCATCCAGGTTGTAGGCGCTGCCGTCATAGGTCTGCGACGTGCGCCAGTAACGCGCCCCGGCGGTCAGGCTCCACTTGTCCGTCAGGCGATAGTCGAACTGGCCATACAGCGCGACGTCGCTGGTGTCGTACTCGGTCTTGGCCAGCTGGCGGTTGATGGTCACGCCATCGGCCAGGCCGCGGTAACTCCAGTTGTTGTTCTGCCAGTTCTCGCTCTGGTACAGCACGCCCGCCGTATAGGACAGCCTGTCGCCCCAGTCCCCCTGCAACTGGAACTCCTGGAAGAACACGTCCTGCTCGACGGTCTGATGCCACGTGTTGCTGTACCTGGGCAGGCCGCCGATGTCCATGTAATCGGGGTCGTGCTTGTAGGCGCGGTACGAAGTGATGGAGCGCAGGCGCAGATCGTCGCTGATGGCCTTGCTGATCTGCAGATTGGCGCCGCCGCGCTTGAGCTTGCTCTGGGTCAGGTCCTGGACGGCCCAGGTGTCGCGCGGCGCGGTATTGCCGTAATTGAGCGGCGTGGCATTGGTGCCGTTGTCGGATTTATCCAATAGCCCGTCGATCGCCAGCACCGCATCCCAGCCGCCGCCCGGCGTCAAGCGCAGCTTGGCGCGGCCCTGCGCCACATCGGCGCCGTAGATGTCATCGCCCGTGGACAGGTTGGTGCCGTAGCCGTCGCGCTTGCGGTACGAGAATGCCACGCTGCCCGCCAGCAAGCCTTCCTTGAGCGGTCCGGCAAAGTAGCCCCGCGCCTCGCGGGACGAATAATTGCCCAGCCCTGCGGACACCCAGCCGACTTTTTCATCCGTCGGGTTACGGGAAATGATTCTTACCGCGCCAGCCGTGGAGTTCTGCCCGTACAGGGTGCCCTGCGGACCGCGCAGCACCTCGATACGCTCCAGGTCCGGCAAATCCCACTGCCCCGCCGCCACCGAACGCGCCAGCGGCACGTCGTCCACATAGACGCCCACCGCCTGGGTATAGCCCTGATTGGTGGTGCCGACCCCGCGGATGATGATGGAAGACTGCTGGTTTGACGCCCCTTTGAAAAAGGACACCCCGGCCACGTTCTTCTCGATGTCGAACAAATGCTGAAAACCCGTTTTCTCCAGCGCCTGCCCGCCGATGACGCCCACCGACACCGGCGTCTTCTGCAACGCCGTCTCACGCCGCTCGGCCGTGATCTTCACCGCCTCCAGCTCAATGGCCTCATCGACCGGCACATCACCTTCAGCCTGCGCCCATGCGAGTGCCGGCAATGTCAGCAATAGGACCTGCACCAGCAGGTTCGGCTTTTTAGGCGCTTGTCCCGGTAACATGGGGATCATCGTGTTGCTCCAAATCAATAGAAGAGATACAGCCGGGCCACGTCAGGCCCGGAGCCGTTCAAGGGGGTTGCCAGACCACTCAACAACCCATCCGACCCCGAACTGACTGAGACGCTGGCTGTGCATACAAAAAACCACTTGCAGAAAAACCTTATAGAGATAAAATAAACTCTATAACGTATAACATGCTCTAACAAAGAGATTAAATTATGCTTTAACACGTTTGATAAGCAAACATGATCCCTATACAGTTTTTTTATAACCTTATAAGGCATGAGAGTGACTTCCATAAAGAATTCCGGCACACAAGCATTCACCGCCGAGCACACAATCGATGACGCGGACGAGAATTTCATTGCCCGGTTGCGTTTGCTGGCCGACAAGATGGGCAGCGTCAACTCGCTGGCAAAGAGTGCGGGGGTATCCCAGAGTGGTTTTCAGCGTTATCTGGCTGGTGGGCAGCCCACGAGAAAAGTGCTGATCGCGCTGGCGCAAGCAGCCCAGGTCAGCCTTGAATGGCTGATGACGGGCCAGGGCGACCCTCAGCCGGAAGCCCCGACACAGGCTCTGGAGTTGGATCTGGACGAGAGCATCCGCAGCCTTACGCGCTTGCCTTTGTATGCCGATCGCAAACCAGTCGCCGACAACGCGGGTGACAACGCAATCCCCATGTCGCCGAAGAACGTCGCGGGCCTGGGTTTCTGCCGTTTCTGGCTCGGCCAGCACGGCATGAGCGCCGATAGCGTCGCAGGGCTATACATGGCGGGCAACAGCATGGCCCCCACCATCCTCCATGGCGACACAGTGCTCGTGAACATCACCGAGAGAAACATCATCGATGGGGACATCTACGCCCTGCGCAGCCAGAACACCCTACTCATCAAACGCATCCAGAACGAACTGGACGGACGCCTGCGGCTGATGAGTGACAACCCGATCTTCAAGGCCATAGAAGTGCATCGCGATACCGCCGACGTCATCGGTAGGGTCGTCTGGCGCGGCAGCCTGTTCTAGGCAGCCAACGGCTTTGCTATGGGCTCCTATAATGGATCTTTGCCCCTGCTCGCCGGGCCGGTGAACCACCTGCATCTGGTATCGCGACTGCACGCACCATCGGTCCAGCCCAGCTTGCGAAGGCCGTCCCGCTTTGACACGGTCCATGCCCATTCCCATCACCCAAACCCGCTGGCTCTGGCTCGCTGCCATATTGCTGCTGGCCGCGCTGGCGGCATTCTGGCAATGGAACGGCCGCAGCGTCGAAGCCGTGCAGGTGCAGCGCCAGCCGCTGGTGCAAAGCGTGGTGGCCACCGGTCGCATCACCACGCCGGCGCGCATGGCCATCGGCAGCCAGGTGGTGGCCATCGTCGATGCCATCCCGGTGCGCGAGGGCGACCGTGTGCGCGCCGGCGAGCCGGTGGTGCAGCTGCGCGCCACCGATGCCGAGGCCGCGCTGGCACTGGCGCAGACGCGGTTGGAGCAGGCCCGGCTGGAGCTCGATGAACTGCTGCGGCTGAGCGAGCCGGTGGCGCTGCAGGCACTGCGGCAGGCCGAGGCCGACCTGCAGCTGGCCGAGCGCGAACACCAGCGCACCCGCGAGCTGGTTGCGCAGCGCTTCTACGCGCCATCGAGCCTGGATGCCGCCGAGCGCACGCTGCGCAATGCCCAGGCCCAGCTGGCCAGCACCCGCACGCAGTGGGAGGCCACCCAGCCCGGCGGCGCACGCCATGCACTGGCGCTGGCGCAACGACGCCAGGCCGAGGCGGCGCTGGAGCAGGCCCGTGCCGAGCGCGCGCTGCTGACGCTGACAGCGCCCGTCGATGCATTGGTGCTCACCCGCGAGGCCGAACCCGGCGACGTCGCGCAGGCCGGCACTGCGCTGCTGAGTCTGGCCGCGCTGGGCGAGACCCGCATCTACGCCACGCTCGACGAGAAGAACCTGCGCCTGCTGCACGAGGGCATGCCCGCGCGCGCCATCACCGATGCCTTTGCCCAGCAGCCCTTCGACGCGGAGCTCTATCACATCTCGCCGGCCGTCGATGCGCAGCGCGGCACCGTCGAGCTGCGCCTGCGCGTGCCAACGCCGCCCGCTTTCCTGCGGCCGGACATGACCGCCTCGGTGGAGATCATCATCGGCCGGCGCGAGGACGCGCTGGTGCTGCCGGCCGAACTGCTGCACGATGCCGGCAGCGCCGCGCCCTGGGTGCTGGCGCTGCGTGGCGGCCGCGCCGTGCGGGTGCCGGTGCAGACCGGGCTGCAGGGCATCGGCGCGGTGGAAATCACCGCCGGCCTGCAGGAAGGCGAATGGGTCGTGCCGCCGCAGGCGAACGCGCGGGCCGGCCAGTGGCTGCGGCCACGACGGCCGCCAAATGAAAGAACATAGGCAATGCTGCGCCTGCCTTTCGTGCCGATGGTGGCGCTGCGCTTTCTGCGCGAGGGCCGCGTGCAGACCGCGCTGATCCTCGCGGGCATCACCGCCGGCGTGGCCATCATCGTGTTCCTCTCGGTGCTGATGGCCCAGCTCGAGGCCAGCATGATCGAGCGCGTGCTCGGCAGCCAGGCACATGTGGTGATGCGACCGCTCGAAGAGGCCAACCAGCGCGCGCTGCCGCAGGCTCCCGATGCGCCGGCCGCGGCAGCGAGCAGCGTGATCGAGCCACGCACCCAGCGCCTGCGCGCCATCGACCAGTGGCCGCAGATGCTGGCGCTGGCCGAATCCCTGCCCGGCGTGGCGGCCGCCTCGCCGCTGGCGAGCGGACCGGCTTTCGCGGTGCGCGGACGCGCCAGCCGCTCGGTGGCCATCATGGGGGTGGAGCCCGAACGCTACCGGCGCATCGTCAAAGTCGACCAGTACATGGTGCGCGGCCCGTTCGCGCTGGCGGGCAACCACGCCATCATCGGCACCGACCTGGCCGACGACCTCGGCGCCACGGTGGGCGACAAGGTGTTCCTGCGCACCGCCGACGGCCGCAATGACATGCTGCTCATCACCGGTCTCTTCGACATGGGCGTGCGCGACCTCAACCGCCGCTGGGTCTTCACCTCCATGAAGATGGCCCAGTCGCTGCTGGACATCGCCGGCGGCGCCTCCAGCATCGACGTGGCCGTGACCGACATCTTCTCCGCCGAACCCATTGCCACGCGCCTGCGCCAGCGCAGCGGCCTGACGGTGGAGAGCTGGATGACCACCAACAGCCAGCTGCTGCGCGCACTGCGCAGCCAGGCCTCCTCCAACGACCTGATCCGCAGCTTCATCGTCCTCGTCGTCGCACTGGGCATCGCCAGCGTGCTGGTGGTCAGCGTGGTGCAAAAGCAAAAGGAGATCGGCATCCTGCGCGCCATGGGCGCCAGCGCCCGCCGCATGATGGCGGTGTTCCTGCTGCAAGGAGCGCTGCTCGGCCTGGGCGGTGCGCTGGCCGGCATTGCGCTGGCCGCGCTGATGCTGGCCGTGGCCGCGCATTTCGCCGCCAGCGACAGCATCTTCCATGGCGCCAGCCTGCCGGTCGCCACTGCACTGGACGCCGCCGCGATGGCACTGCTGGTGGGTCTGGTGGCGGCCTGGCTGCCGGCGCGCCGCGCCGCGCGCCTGGCGCCGGTGCAGGCCATCCGCAGCTAGTGTCGAGCCCACCCGCAAACACATGAACCAGCAAGCCTCCGGCATCGAACGCGCCCGCCCCAGCAAGGAAGCCATGCGCGCCCTGCCACGCTTCGCCGGCCTGGCGCCGGCGCAGATCTGCGTGGTGCAGACCGCGAGCGACGTCGAACGCGCGCGCAGCGCCATTGTGCAAGCCACGCAGCTGGGCTTCGACACCGAGAGCAAACCACAGTTCGTCGCCGGCCGGCCCGCCAACGGCCCGCACCTGGTGCAGATCGCCACCGCCGATGCGGCCTTTCTGTTCCGGCCCGAAGCCGCCGTCAGCCAGGCGCTGCTGGCCGAGCTGATTGCCTCGGCCAGTCTGGTCAAGGTCGGCTTCGGACTGGATTCGGACCGCGCGCCACTCGAGCGCAAGCTGGGCGTGGTGCTGCGCGGCAGCGTGGACCTCGCCAGGGCCCTGCGGCAGTTCGGCTACCGGCAGCCGGTCGGCCTGCAGACGGCGGTGGCCATCGTGCTGGGGCGCTACCTGCCCAAGTCGCGCAAGATCACCACCTCGAACTGGGCCGCCCGCACGCTTTCGGCGGCGCAGCAAAGCTATGCCGCCGACGATGCCTATGCCAGCCTGTGCGTCCATGTAGCGCTGGCACGGCAGGCCCGGGCAGCGTTGCCGAAGCCGGCCTGAGTGCCGGCATCCGCCCGCAGGGGCCAGCCGGATCAAGACCGGATCAATCGACGCTGGCGCCGGAGGCCTCGACGACGCCCTTCCACTTGCGCGCCTCGGCATCGATGAAGGCGGCAAACGCCTCAGGCGATTCGGGATGGGCCAGTGCGCCCTGCTCGGCGAACTTGCCGACGACACTGGGGTCGCCCAGCCCCTTGACGATGGCCGCGTGCAGGCGCTGCACCACGGGCTCGGGCGTGCCGGCCGTCACGAACAGACCGAACCAGGAGGTGGCCTCATAGCCGGGCACACCCGCTTCGGCGATGGTGGGCACCTGCGGCAACTCGGCGGAGCGCTCGGCGGTCGTCACCGCCAGCGGCACCAGCCGGCCCGAGCGCACATGCGGAATGGCCGAGGGCATGTTGTCGAACATGATCTGGACCTGGCCCGCCAGCAGATCGGCGACCGCCGGTGCGCTGCCGCGATAGGGAATGTGCTGCATGTCCACGCCGGCGAGCTGCTTGAACAGTTCGCCCGAGAGATGGATCGAGCTGCCGCTGCCGGACGAGCCGAAGTTGATCTCGCCCGGATGGGCCTTGGCGTGGGCAATCAGCTCGGCCACCGTCCTGTAGGGCTGCTGCGGGTTGGCCACCAACAGGTTGGGCACCAGCGCCACGCGCGAGAGTGGCTGGAAGTCCTTGACCGGATCGTAGGGCAGCGTCCTGTAGAGGCTTTCATTGATGGCGTGGGTGCCCACCGTGCCCATGAACAGCGTGTAGCCATCGGCCGGGGCGCGTGCCGCAGCCTGGGCGCCGATGTTGCCGCCCGCGCCGGCGCGGTTGTCGACCACCACGCTCTGGCCCAGTTCGCGACCCAGGTACTGCGCCATGACGCGTGCCAGGATGTCGGTGGTGCCACCGGCCGAGAAAGGCACGATCAGCGTGATGGGCTTGGTCGGAAAGTCCTGCGCCTGCGCCGCGTCAGGCAAGCTGGCCAGCAAGGCTGCGCCCGCCGTCAACGCGCGCAGCGCCTTGTGCAGAAAGCCCCGGCGGGACCGTGCTGGCAAATGGGATTTGAATGACCACATGGTTTGTCTCCTCTTTTCTGGTGGTGGTGAAAACGGTCGTGCCCGGCCCGCACTCTGGCGGCTCCGGCACGAACGGACTTTCATCGGCGGGCGGTGGCTGTGCCTGCCACCCGGCCCAGGCGCTCTTGTGCGGCGCCTTGGGCCCGAGGCCGTGCCGGTTCCGGGAACCAGCTCAGCTCGTGAACAGTTACTCCTGCACGATGGACGATGGGTGGTTGGCCAGCGGCTTCACAGAGATTTGCATGTAGGGGAACAGCGGCAGTGCGCTGAGCAGCGCATGAAGCTCGTCGTTGCTTGCCACGTCGAAGACGCTGACGTTGGCGTACTCGCCGACCACGCGCCAGATATGGCGCCACTTGCCCTCGCGCTGCAGCTTCTGCGAGTATTCCTTCTCCTTCTGCTTGATTTTGGCCACCAGGGCCGGATCGAGGGTGTGGGGGATCTGGACGATCATTTCAACCAAGTACAGCATGTATGCAACTCCTATCGGAACAACAAGGAACAACAACGAACAAGAAACAAAGGGGATGGAAGATGGCGCGCCGGCCTTCAGAACCTGTTGACGATCTTTTCGTGAACAGGCTCTTACAGCAAAGGCCAGATCACCATGGTGATGGCATAGATCACGCCCACCAGCAGCATCGAGACCACGGTGTAGCCCATGATGTCCTTGAGCTTGAGCTTCGAGAGGGCCAGCGCCGGCAGGATCCAGAACGGCTGCACCAGGTCGTTCCAGCCGTTGCCAAGCATCACGGACATGGCCGTTATGGCTTGCGAAGTGCCCAGCGTGTGCGCCGCATCGATCATGAACGGCCCCTGCAGCACCCAGTGGCCGCCGCCCGACGGGGCGAAGAAGTTGATCACGAAGGAACTGACCAGGCCCCACAGCGGCAGCGTGTTGACGCTGGAGATGTTGACGAAGATGTGCGCGATCGACTCCACCAGCCCCGAGCCATGCATGATGGCCATGATGCCCGCATAGAACGGGAACTGCAGGATGATGCCGCCAATGGTCCTGACGCCTTCGTTGACCTTCTCGACATACTGCATCGGCGTCTTGAGCAGCAACACGCCCAGGAACAGGATGAAGAAGTTGATCATGTTCAGGTCCAGGTTGCCGCCCTTGTAGAAGTGCAGCGCCACATAGGCCATGCCGCACAGGCCGATGAGCAGGCTCAGCAGGCGGCTGTTGTTGAGGCGCCAGGCCAGGGTCTTCTCGTCGCCCAGCAGATCGCCGGCGCCGGCGGCGGGCTTGTCCTCACGGGCGGCCACGGCAGGATCGAGCTCCACGATCTTCTCGCCCTGCTTGGGATGCATCGCGGCATTGAGCAGCGGCAGCGCGATCAGCACCGCCAGGCTGGTCAGCAGAATGGGTGCGGAGAAGATGGTCTGCGTCAGCGGAATCAGGCCCATCGCGCCCTCGAAGCTGTGGCCCTTGGTGGAGATCAGCACCGGGATGGTGGCCGAGAAGCCCAGGCTGTACATGGTGAAGCCGGTGTAGGCCGAGGCAATGATCAGCGGGTAGTGCACGCCCTTGACCTGCAGGGCCAGCTTGCGCGCCATGATGCCGCCGATCACCAGGCCGAAGCCCCAGTTCAGGTAGCTGCCGACGCAGCCCACCACGGTCGCCACGATGATGGCCTGGCGCGGCGTGTGCACGCGGCTGGCGATCTTGTCCAGGAACCGGTTGACCACCGGCGCGGCGGCCAGCACGTAGCCCATGACCAGAATCACCGCCATCTGCGTGGTGAAGCCCAGCAGGCTCCAGAAGCCCTTGCCCCAGTCCTCCACCACCAGATTGACCGGGCGCTGCTCCACGGCAAAGGCCAGCGCCATCGTCAGCAGCGTGAGCATGATCGCGAAAACAAAGGGATCGGGCAGATACTTGCGCATCAGCTCCGTAAAGAAAGCGGTGATTTTCGACATGGTTGCCGGTCTCCTGTCAGATATGGTTGGGTATCGGTTCTTGAACGATGGATGGGAAAAGGGATCGCCCCGCAGGCCGGGCCCCCATGGAAAATGGGACGCTCGGCGTCGGGCCTCAGACGCTGGCGACTCCCACGGTCATGCCGCCGCAGACATAAAGCACCTGCCCGGTCACGAAGCCGCTGCGCGCGTCGAGCAGGTAAGAGACGGCGTGCGCCACATCCTGCGGCGTGCCGATGCGCTTGACGGGAATGGCATCGACGATCTTCTGCGTGCGCGGCGCGCCCGGCGGGTTGGCCTTGTCGAACAGTGCGGTACGGATCGGCCCGGGGCCGACCGCGTTGGCCGTGATGCCGAACGGCCCCAGCTCCAGCGCCCACACGCGCGTCATGCCGTTCAGGCCAGCCTTGGTGGCGGCGTAGGCGGTGCGCAGCTCCTTGCCCAGCGCGGCGCGCGAGGACATGTTGACGATGCGGCCGAACCCGGCCTGCTTCATGCCCGGCAGCAGCGCCTGCATGCACTGGAAGGCGCAGCGCAGGTTCACCGACAGCGCCAGGTCGAACTCCGCCAGGGTCTGCGAGGCGGCGTCATTGGGCACGACCACCCCGACGTTGTTGACCAGGCGGGTGATCGGGCCATCCTGCAGGGCCAGCTGCAGGGCGCGTTCGGTATCTTCGGGGTCGCTCAAGTCGGCCCGGATGCCACCGGGCACATGGTCGACCACGCGATCGATGATGACGGGCTCATAACCGTCGGCACGACAGCGCTCGGCCGTGGCGGCACCGATGCCGGCACCACCGCCGGTGATCAGCACCCGGGCGCGCGAAAGCGTGGACGGTTCGGGGGAAGCAGTGGAAGACGGCATCTGGAATCTCTCGGTCGGGAAACTGCGGGGACAGAAGCGGAGGTCACGGGGTCACAGGTGGCAGGTGCCGGCCACATAGGCCTTGCGCCAGCGCGTGATGCGCACGGTCTCGAAGAGGCCGGCCTGAAAGAACGGGTCGGCCTCTATGAAGGCCTGGGCCGCCGCGCGGCTCTCCAGTGCCACGACATACAGGCCGCCGCCCAGGTCGCTGCCGTCGTCGTGCAGCTTGGCGCCGCAGGCAAGCAGCAACTCCTTGTTCACATCCAAAAAGGCCAGATGTGCGGCCCGGTGCTGCTGGCGCACCGCCTGGTGGCCGGGCTTGTCGAAGGTCTCGATCATGAAGGGCATGGGGGTTGCTCCTGGAAGGTGTTGTCAGCGGGGAGGCGCCAACAAGGTCTAGACCGTGGCCACGGGCGTCACCGGCGAGGCGATGGCACCCGGCAGGTTCAGCGGCGGCGCCGTCAGCAGGAAGTGGCTGCGGCCGTGTGCGCGCAACCATTGCGCCAGCGGCGTCAGGTGCCACAGCTCGCCCAGGTGCACGCCCAGCCGGAACAGGCAGTGTTCGTGCAGCGGCAGCGCCGCGCAGCAGGCCGCCCCGGGGCGGGCCGGATAGGCTTCCACCGCATAGTTGTCGGCGGCAATGGCGGCGACCTGGCTGTCGCTGATCCATTGCAGCAGACGCTCGTCGCGCCCATCGAGCACGGCGCAACTGCGGTTGAGGACATCCGGATCGGGCTGCTTTTGCATCTCCAGCACCCGCTGGGCAAAACCGGTGTGCAGGCACAGCAGGTCGCCGGCCTCGATCTCGACCCGGTCAGCCTCGATCACGCGCATCAGCTGTTCGTAGCCGATCAGCGTGCGCGCGTCGCCATGGTGGGCCCGCAGGTCCAGCATCACGCCACGGCCTTGCACGCCATTGCCGGCCATGCCATCGATGCCCAGCGCCCCGGCAGAGCTGGTGCTGACGGCGGCCTCCCGCTGCGTTGGCACACCGGTTCCACCCACATCGGCAGGGCCGACGACGTCCACACCGGGTGCGAATCCGTTGTAGTAGAGCGGCTCGGCCACGCCGTCGCCGTTGGCATCGAACAGGGCCCCGACATGGGCCAGACCGTCCCATTGCGTGGAATATTGCAGCGAGAGAATCACCATGTCGTCCGACAGCACGTCGGTGTACCCCGGCTCCAGGTCCTGCAGCAGGCAGTTGAAGTTGACCCTCCCCTTGCGCTGAAGCGGACGCAACACCGGCGGCTTGCGGTTGGGGTTGAGCGCATGGCCGCCGGGATAGTCCAGCGGCAGGCTCAGCGAAAAGCGCAGGCCCTCGCGCACCTGCGCGGCGCCCTGGCGGACCTTCTCCGGCGTCAGCAGGTTCAGGCGGCCGAGCCGGTCGTCCGCGCCAAAGTCGCCCCAGGTGGAGCCGGGCGGGCGCTGCTTCCAGCGGGGATTGGTCGAGGATGGCATGGAGTGTCTCCTATCGGTTGGGTCTGCTGCCGGGGGCTTGTTCTGGTTGGAGGCGGCAGGCCTGTGGCAGGAAGTCGCGTTCACGCCACTTGCGGCTGCCGGTCCAGGAAACCGCTCAGCGCCGCGAGGAAGGCGGCTGGCGCTTCCAGGTTCGAGAGGTGCGACGCCGGCACGCAGGCCAGCTCCGCCCCGGTGATGGCCGCCTGCATGGCCTCGGCATCGGCGACGGTCGTCACCGGATCGTGCGTGCCGGCAACCAGCAGCGTGGGGGTGGCGATGCCCGCAATGGCAGCGCGCAGGTCCTCGCTCGCCAGCGCCTCGCAGCAGCTCGCATAGCCTTCGGGGGCGATGCTGGCAATCCAGTCCTGCGCCTGCCGCACGACGGCCGGCTGCGTCGCCAAGAACGCCTCGGTGAACCAGCGCGCCGGCGCCGAATCGGCCAGCGCCCGCATGCCCTGCGGTCCCTGCTCGCGCACCATCGCCGCGCGCGCCAGCCAGGCCGGCGCATCGCCGATCCTGGCAGCGCTGTTGCACACGGCGATGCTGCGCAGGCGCGCGCCAGCATGCACGCCCAGCCACAGCCCGGTCAGCCCGCCCATGGAAATGCCACAAAAATGCGCGTGGCTGATCTCCAGGGCATCCAGAATGGCCAGCACATCCCGGCCAAGCTGCGCAAAACGGTAAGGCCCCGGGCTGCAGACGCTGCCGCCGTGGCCGCGGGTGTCGTAGCGCAACACGCGGTAGCGCTCGCGCAAGGCCTGCGCCTGCTGCGCCCACATGTCCAGCGTCGTGCCCAGCGAATTCGAAAACACCAGCACCGGCGCCCCGTCCGGGCCTTGCAGGTCGATGCGGAACGAACCCGCAGCGGTGTTCAGTTGTGTCGTGCTCATGCTCAATCACTCCCAGTGCGAACGGAACCAAAGATCGGGGCCCCAAGGGCGTGTTCAAAGTCTCGACGCGCTTGCCGCCGCTGCATGCGGCCTTTCAGGTGCAAGCCGAAGGGCATGGCACCGCCATGCCGCTGCGTAGCGGGACTTTGAAGACGCGCGAAGAACCTGCTGACGATCAGACTTTTTCAAGCAGCATCGCAATGCCCTGGCCCACGCCGATGCACATGGTGCAGATGGCGTAGCGGCCACCGCCGCGGTGCAGTTGGTGGATGGCGGTGGTGGCCAGCCGCGCGCCGCTCGCGCCCAGCGGATGGCCCAGCGCGATGGCTCCGCCATAGGGGTTGACGCGCGGGTCGTCATCGGCGATCTCCAGCAGGCGCAACACCGCCAGGGCCTGCGCGGCAAAGGCTTCGTTGAGTTCGATCAGGTCGATCCGCTCCAGCGTCAGGCCGGTTTGCGCCAGCAGCTTCTGTACGGCCGGCGCCGGGCCGATGCCCATGATCCGGGGCGGCACGCCGGCCGTGGCGGTGGCAACCACGCGGGCGCGGGGCGTCAGGCCATGGCGCACGGCAGCGGCTTCGCTGGCCAGCAGCAGCGCACCCGCGCCGTCGTTGACGCCGCTGGCATTGCCGGCGGTGACCGTGCCATCGGGCCGCACCACGCCCTTGAGGCGCGCCAGCGTCTCCAGCGTGGTGGCACGCAGGTGCTCGTCGCGTGCAAAGACGACGGGATCGCCCTTTTTCTGCGGCAGGCTCACCGGGACGATCTCGGCATCGAACAGGCCGGCCTGCTGGGCCTCGGCGGCCTTGTGCTGGCTGGCCAGCGCAAAGCGGTCCTGGTCCTCGCGGCCGATGCGGTAGTCGGTGGCGACGTTCTCGGCGGTTTCCGGCATCGAATCGACGCCATGCTGCGCCCGCATCGCCGGGTTGATGAAGCGCCAGCCGATGGTGGTGTCGTGAATGGCGTTGGCACGGGCAAAGGCCGACTCGGCCTTGGGCAGCACGAAGGGCGCGCGGCTCATGCTCTCGACGCCGCCGGCCACCAGCAGTTCGGCCTCCCCGGACTTGATGGCGCGCGCGGCCGTGCCAATGGCATCCAGGCCCGATCCGCACAGGCGGTTGAGGGTGCCGCCGGGCACGCGCTCGGGCAGGCCGGCGAGCAGCAGCGCCATGCGTGCGACGTTGCGGTTGTCCTCGCCGGCCTGGTTGGCGCAGCCCAGCAGCACGTCATCGATGCAGGCCGGATCCAGCGCCGGATTGCGCTGCAGCAAGGCCTTGAGGGTGTGGGCGGCCAGATCGTCGGGACGCACGCTGGCGAGGCTGCCGCCGTAGCGGCCGAATGGGGTGCGGATGGCGTCGCAGATGAACGCCTGGGCTTGCGACATGCTTGTCTCCTCGAGGTTGGCGATGAAGGCGTTCAGATGGGCTCGACAGGCTGAATCGGCAAACCGACGATCGCCTCGAGTTCGGCCCGTTCCAGCCCCGCCACGGTATCGACCAGTTGCAGGCCCTGTGGCGTGCAGGCCAGCGTGGCCAGGTCGGTGTAAATGCGCTTGACGCACGCGATGCCGGTGAGCGGGTAGCTGCAGCGCTCGACCACCTTGCTGACGCCGGTCTTGGTGCGCAAGTCCATCATCACCCAGGTCTGCTTGGCACCGATGGCCAGGTCCATCGCGCCGCCGACAGCCGGGATCGCCCCGGGCTCGCCAGTGCTCCAGTTGGCCAGATCACCAGTGGCCGAGACCTGGAAGGCCCCCAGCACGCAGATATCGAGGTGGCCGCCGCGCATCATCGCGAAGCTGTCGGCATGGTGGAAGAAGCTGCCGCCCGGCAGCAGCGTGACGGGCTGCTTGCCGGCGTTGATCAGGTCGTAGTCCTCATGCCCGGGCGCTGGCGCCGGGCCCATGCCCAGGATGCCGTTCTCGCTGTGCAGGATGACCTCGCGCCCGGCGGGGATGTGGTTGGCCACCAGCGTGGGCATGCCAATGCCCAGGTTGACGTAGGCGCCATCGTGAATGTCCTGCGCGACGCGGCGCGCCAGCTCGTCCTTGCTGCGGCGCTGGTAACGGGGTTCGGTGCTCATGGTTGTTCTCCTCGGTACGGCAGTCGCATCACGCCGCCTTGACGCCAGCGGCACGCGTGGCGGAACGGGCAATCGGCACGACGCGGCTGACGTGGATGCCGGGAGTGATGACGTGCTCGGGGTCCAGCGCGCCCAGTGGCACCACCTCATGCACGGTGGCGATGGTGGTGCGCGCTGCCGTCGCCATCACCGGGCCGAAATTGCGCGCGGACATGCGATAGGTCAGATTGCCCCAGCGGTCGCCCTGCTCGGCCTTGATCAGTGCCACATCGCCATGGATCGGATACTCCAGCACGTACTGGCGCCCGTTGATCTCGCGCGTCTCCTTGCCCTTGGCCAGCTCGGTGCCATAGGCGGTGGGACAGAAGAAGGCGCCGATGCCCGCGCCAGCGGCGCGGATGCGCTCGGCCAGATTGCCCTGCGGCACCAGTTCCAGCTCGATGCGGCCGCTTCGGTAGAGCGCATCGAACACATGGGAATCCGCCTGGCGCGGAAAACTGCAGATGATCTTGCGCACCTGGCCGGCCTTGAGCAGTGCCGCCAGGCCCTGATCGCCATTGCCGGCGTTGTTGTTGACCACCGTCAGCTCGCGCGCGCCCTGCGCGATCAGGCCGTCGATCAGCGCATCGGGAATGCCGGCAGTGCCAAAGCCGCCGATCAGCACGGTGGCGCCATCGCGCACGTCGGCCAGCGCCGCTTCGACGGATGGAACGATCTTGTCGATCATGGTGAAGGTCTCCAGGCTCGGGACTGACCAGCTGCCGCCGCCCGGGGCCTGTTCTTCCTCTTTCGCCGCTGGCACAGCGGCCGACAACACGGCCCATGCCATGATGAGGAACAAGCGCTTCGAAAGCGGCAGGTATCCGATCAACCCCACAAAGTTCTAATTACGAACATTTGTTCGTGTAAAGAATTCTAGGCTGTTTTTATAATCACCACAATGACGCACCCACCCCATTCTTCTAAGGATTTACCCCAACCCGGCGACAGCTACGTGCAGTCGTTTGCGCGCGGGCTGGCGGTGATCCGCTCCTTCAGCGCCGAGGCGCCGCAGCAGACGCTCAGCGAGGTTGCCGCGCGCGCCGGGCTGACGCGCGCGGGGGCGCGCCGCATCCTGCTGACGCTGCAGACATTGGGGTACGTTGCCACCGACGGCAAGCTGTTCCGGCTCACGCCGCGCATCCTCGACCTGGGCTTTGCCTACCTGTCGTCGATGCCGATCTGGAATCTGGCCGAACCCTTCATCGGCGAACTCGTCAAGCAGGTCCACGAGTCCAGTTCCATTGCCGTGCTCGATGGCACCGATGCGGTCTACGTCATGCGCGTGCCCACGCAGAAGAAGATCATGCGCATCTCTCTGGGCGTCGGCTCGCGCCTGCCGGCCTACTGCTCGTCGCTGGGGCGGGTGCTGCTGGCGGGCCTGCCGCCGGAAGAACTGCGCGACGTCCTGCGTCGCTCGGACATCCAACCGCTGACGCGCCAGACCGCCACGCAGCTCGATGAGATCGAGGCGCGCATCGAAGCCGTGCGTCAGCAGGGCTGGTGCCTGGTCGACCAGGAACTGGAAGAAGGCCTGATCTCCATGGCCGCGCCCATTCTCAGCCAATCAGGCCGGGTGATGGCGGCCATCAACGTCAGCGGCCAGGCCAACCGCACCAGCGCCGAAGTCATGCGCGAGACCATGCTGCCTGCATTGCTCCAGACAGCGCGGGCGATCTCCCGCACAGTCTCGATTTCCTAGGGGAACCCTGATCCAGAAACGTCAGTGCCCGGCAGCACACTGCGCCAGGTGCTGCTGCCACGCGCCCATGCCGCCTTCGAGCACCTGCAGATCGGCATAGCCCTGCTGCGCCAGCCAGGCGGCGGCCTGCCGGGCACGCGGGCCGCTCTGGCAGTAGACGACGATGGCATCACCCGGCTGGATCGGCCAGGTGGTTGCCTGCTGCGCCAGCTCCGGCAGCGGCACCAGCCGTGCGCCCTCGATGTGCGCGCGGGCATGCTCCTCGGGCTGGCGCACGTCCAGCAGCCACAGGTGCGTGCCGGCCTGCAGGCGCTCGGCAAGGGCCGCGGCGGAGATGGCGGGCAGGCCCCGGGGCTCTGGGCTCAGCCCGCACAGGGCCTGGTAGTCGGCTGCCAGCTGTGTCACCGCCGCTTGTGCGGGATCGACGCCGACGCGCATTTCGCGCCAGCGCGTGCCCAGCGCATCGAAGAGCAACAGGCGCCCGAGCAGCGGCTCGCCGATGCCGGTGATGAGCTTGATGGCCTCGGCCGCCATCAGCGTGCCGATCTGCCCCGGCAGCACGCCCAGCACACCGGCCTGCGCGCAGGAGGGCACCTCGCCCGGCTCTGGCGGCTCGGGAAAGACGTCGCGGTAGGTTGGGCCGTGGCCGCGCCAGAACACGCTGAGCTGCCCCTCGAACTGCAGGATGCTGCCCCACACGCAGGGCATGCCGAGAATGGCCGCGGCATCGCTGACGAGATAGCGGGTGGCGAAGTTGTCGGTGCCATCAATGACCAGGTCGTAGTCACCGAAAAGCGCCAGCGCATTGGCCGGCACGAGCCGCTCGCGGTGCGCGACGACGCGCACATGCGGGTTGAGGTCCTGCAGGCGCTCGCTCGCCGAAGCGGCCTTGGACCGGCCCAGCTGCGCGCTGCCGTGCAGCACCTGGCGCTGCAGGTTCGAGAGCTCGACCACGTCGTCATCGACGATGCCGATGGTGCCAACGCCGGCAGCCGCCAGATACGGCAGCACGGCAGAGCCCAGGCCACCGGCGCCCAGCACCAGCACGCGCGCATTTTTCAGGCGCAGCTGCGCCTCGGTGCCGAAGCCGGGCAGGCCCAGGTGCCGCGCGTAGCGGGCCTGCTCCAGAGCATCGAGCTGGCCACTGACGGCGACCAGCGGCGTACAAGTCATGGCGTCATCCATGGGCAACCGGACATTCGCATCGGCATCACAGATAGGCCCGCCCTTCCATCGACGACGAGGCCAGCGCATGGCGGCGGCGCGGCACGCGGCCACCCAGCGCGGCCAGGCGGCCACCCGCGACGGCATGGCGGAAGGCTTCGGCCATCACCACCGGGTGCTGCGCACGGTTGACGGCGGTGGCCAGCAGCACGGCCGAGCAGCCCAGCTCCATCGCCAGCGCCGCGTCGGATGCGGTGCCCAGGCCGGCATCGAGCACGATCGGCACCTGGGCGCGGGTCACGATGGCCTCGATGTTGTGCGGATTGAGAATGCCCAGGCCGGTGCCAATGGGCGCGCCCAGCGGCATCACCGCGGCGCAGCCCAGGTCCTCGAGCTGGCGCGCGACGATCGGATCGTCATTGGTATAGGCAAGCACGACGAAATCCCTGGCCACGAGCTGGCGCGCCGCCTCCAGCGTCTGCACCACGTCGGGCAGCAAGGTCTTGTCGTCGGCGATGACCTCGAGCTTGATCCAGTTGGTCTCCAGCGCCTCGCGCGCCAGCTCGGCGGTGGTGACGGCCTCGCGTGCCGAGAAGCAGGCCGCGGTGTTTGGCAGCACCTGCAGCTTCAGGCGTTCGATCAGCGCGTACACGGCCGCGCCATCGCCGCGCGGATCGAGCCGGCGCAACGCCACGGTGGTCATCTCGGTGCCGGAGGCGAGCAGCGCCTGCTCCAGCAGGTTCAGGTCGGTGGCGCCGCCGGTGCCGGTGATCAGGCGCGACTGGAAGCTGCGCCCGCCGATCACCAGCGGCTGATCGACGCTGGCAGCGGTCTGGATGGGGGTGTCCTGGCTCATGAATGGCTCCTTGAATTCTCTTTGGTGTGTGAATGAAGTGCGACGCTCAACCGCCCTGCTTGGCGGTGACGACCTCGATCTGCTGACCGGCCTTGATGGCGGTGCAATGCCACTGCCCGCGCGGTACAACCAGCCCGGCAACCGCCACGGCAATGCCCAGCCGCGTGCCGTCGACGGCCTGGCCCTGCTCATTGAGTGCATGGCCGCTCATCTCGGCGATCAGCTGCAGCAGCGTGGCAGCGGTGGTCTGCGTGGGCTTGCCGTTGAGCAGAATGGACAGGGTGGCGTGAGAGTCGGACATGGCAGCTACCTCCGGGCTCGGGGCGGGTGGGACTGGGGGACGACAGGCCGCCGCGCATGGCAGCGCCTCTGCCAGCCCCGAAGGGACAGGCAGGCGCGAACGCGGCACGAGAATGGGAACGGACGTCGTCATGTGGCTTCCTACGCCGGTGCGAGCCGGATCAGGTTCAACGGTCGGCAACCTGCCGCGCGCCAGTGCGACGCGGCGGCATTGCCCTCTCAGCCGGTATGGCCGGCTCCCGTGCTTGGAACGGTACTTGGAACGGATGCAGGGCGGCCTTCACGTGCCGCCTACAATTGCCCGCAAGTCTACACCAGCACCACCGATCAGCCACCATCGATTGCCATGCCATTTGCCCCGTCCCCGCAAGCCGCCGCATGTCTGCAGCGCGCCCGCCTCTACCTTTGCACCGACAGCCGCGGCGCCTCGCTCAGGGACTTCGAGGCCTTTGCCGACGCCGTCTATGCCGCCGGGGTCGACATCATCCAGCTGCGCGACAAGGGCATGGAGGCGGCCAAGGAACTCGACTACTTTGCCGTGCTGCGCGAGAGCGCGCGCCGGCATGGCGCCTTGTTCTCCGCCAACGACCGTGCCGACATCGCCCGGCTGGCCGGCGCCGACATCCTGCATCTGGGCCAGGGCGACCTGCCGCTGCCGGCTGCACGCGGCCTGCTCGCCGAAGGAGCGCTGCTGGGCCAGTCGACGCACGACATCGGCCAGGCCCGGCGCGCCATGCAGAGCGAGGCCGACTACTACTGCATCGGCCCGGTCTGGCCAACGCCCACCAAGCCTGGCCGCCCGGCCGCCGGCCTTCAGGCCGTGCGCGAGGTGGCTGACGCCGCGCGCGAGCTGGCGCCGGCCAAGCCCTGGTTTGCCATCGGCGACATCAACCTGAACAACATCGGCGAGGTGATCGAGGCCGGGGCACGCCGCATCGTGGTGGTGCGCGCCATCACCCAGGCGCCCGACCCGGCCGAGGCCACGGCCCGCCTGAAGGCGGCGCTGCCACCGCTGGACTGAACCGGCCATGTCCGCGCATGCCGCTGCCCCTCATCCAGCGCCGCTGCTGGCCTTGCGCGGCGTGCGCAAGTCGCACCACATCGGCACGCCGGTCGAGACCGAGGTGCTGCACGGCATCGACCTGACCATCGAGGCGGGGGAATTCTGCGCGCTGGTAGGCCCGTCGGGCTCGGGCAAGAGCTCGCTGCTGAACCTGATCGGCCTGCTCGAGCCGCCGACCGCCGGCGAAATCCGCCTCGACGGGATGGACACCGCGCAGCTCCCGGAAACGGCCCGCACCCGGTTGCGCGGGCGCAGCATCGGATTCGTGTTCCAGTTCCACCACCTGCTGCCGGCCTTCAGTGCGCTGGAGAACGTGCTCATGCCCGCCAGCATCGAGCGCGGCGCCGCCAGCGACACCGACACCGCCAGGGCCCGGGAGCTGCTGCGGCGTGTGGGCCTGCATGACCAGGCCCACAAAAAGCCCGGCGAGCTCTCGGGCGGCCAGCAGCAGCGCGTGGCGATCGCCCGTGCCTTGCTATTGGCGCCCCGGCTGCTGCTGGCCGACGAACCCACCGGCAACCTCGACAGCCAGGCCGCACAACAGGCCTTTGCATTGCTGCGCGAATTCAACCAGGACGCCACCCATGGCCAGCGCAGCGCCTGCCTGATGGTGACGCACGATGAACACCTGGCAGCGCAGTGCGACCGGCGGCTGCACATGCGCGATGGCCGCATGTGCGACTGAAAACCTGCCGCCACCTGCTCGACCTGCTACCCGCTACTGCGGCCGCCGGGAAAACCGCTGGGCCAGGGCCGCGCAAGCCATCAACTGGATCTGGTGAAACAGCATCACCGGCAGAATCATGGCGCCAATGGCGGCGGCCGGAAACAGCACCTGCGCCATCGGCACTCCCGTGGCCAGGCTTTTCTTGGAGCCGGCGAACAGGATGGTGATGCGATCTTCGGTGTCAAAGCCCAGCAGGCCCGAGAGCAGCCACACCAACGCCAGCACCAGCACCAGCAGCAGGGCGCAACAGAGCAGCAGCATCAGCAGCGCGCGCAGCGGAATCTGCGACCACAGCCCTTCATTGACGGCGCGGCCGAAGGCCGAGTAGATCACCAGCAGGATCGAGGCCTGGTCCACATACCGAAGCCAATGCTTGTTGCGCGCCACCCAGGCACCGATCCAGCGCCTGGCAAGCTGGCCGGCGATGAAAGGCACCAGCAGTTGCAGCGTGATTTTCTCGATGGCGTCGAAGGTGCTGCCAGCCACCTCCCCTTGCCCGCCCAGCAGCCAGGACACCAGCAGCGGCGTCAGGAAGATGCCCAGCAGGCTGGAGGCGGCGGCACTGCAGATGGCAGCCGGGACATTGCCGCGCGCCAGCGAGGTGAAGGCAATCGCCGACTGCACGGTGGCCGGCAGCGCACACAAGTACAGCATGCCCAGGTAAAGCGGCGTGCCCACCAGCGGCTGCAACAGGGGTTTGAGCAGCAGGCCCAGCAGCGGGAACAGCACGAAGGTGCAGCCGAACACCAGCAGATGCAGGCGCCAGTGCCCCATGCCGGCCACAATGGCCTGGCGGGAGAGCTTGGCGCCGTGCAGGAAGAACAGCAGCGCAATGGCCAGATTGGTGACGGTGGCCAGTGCCGCCTCCATCCGCCCCTGGGCGGGCCACAGCGAGGCCAGCGCCACCACGCCCAGCATGGTCAGGATGAACCGGTCGGGGATGAAACGGCTGAGAGTCATGATTCGTGGAAAGTCACTTCGGGAAAGACGCGCTGAAGAGCACAGACCAAGACAGGCAGGCACCGCCGGCAGCGGTGATCCCCGCCCATGGCGCCTGCCCGCCCCGGTCATGCATCAGGGTTGGGCCGCTCAGAAGTCGTGCAGCAGGCCGATATCGAGCGCGCGCGTGGACTTGAGGTGCTCGGTCTTCTGGTAGCTGGCGGTGGTGTAGAGCTTGGTGCGCTTGCTCAGGCTGTACCAGTAGCCAAGACCGGCGTGCTGGGTCTTGATGTCCTGGTTGTCATCGTAGTTGTACTTGACGCGCACCGAGGCGACGGCGCTGACGGGGATGCCGGCGCCGATGGTCGCCGTGGTCCGCTCGCCGGTGGAGATGCCGGCAAGGCCTTCGCCATCGTTGTGCGCGGCACTCAGGAACGCCTGCAACACGCCGAAGTCGTAGCTGGCGCTGCCGCCGATGGCCGCATCCTCGTTGAAACGCTTGACGTAGCCGAGCGAGCCGCTGAAGGCGCCCGCCTTGTACAGCAGCGTGGCAGCCAAAGGGTGCTTGGGCTTGACGCCGTTGATGGAGGCGCGGTCGGTCAGCGTGGTTCCCACCAGCACCTGGAAGCCCGCCAGCTCCGGCGTCCAGTACATCACGCCGGAATTGAACTTGTCGTCGGCGCCGGCGCGGCGCTCGCCGCGGCCGCCCACATAGTCGCCATAGAACGCATCGGCGCCGGGCCCGTACCAGAACGGACCATCGGAGCGGCCCATGCGCAGCGTGCCCCAGTCGCCCGAAATGCCCAGCACCGCGATCTCGGTGAAGAACGAATCCGGGTTGGCGGCACTCCCATCGGCGGCATTGAGACGGTGCTCGAGCTGGAAGAAGACCTTGGTGTTGCCGCCCAGGTCCTCGGAGCCCTTGAAACCCAGCGCGCTGTTGGTGCCAGTGGCCATGCGGGTGCCATATTTCTGGCCGCTGGCATCCTCGCTGGAGTCATAGCGCAGGCCCAGGTCGACCCGGCCATAGAGGGTGACGGAGGATTGGGCCACACTGGCCAGGGGCACCAGCGCCAGGGCGGCAACGAAGGAGAGGGCAGCGGTTTGGCTGATCGATTTCTTCATGGTCGGGCTACTTTCAAAAAAGAGTTGGGAAAACACTCACACGGGGGCTTTGCAGGGCCGCGCCACGGCAACCGGGGTGCGGATGGGCTGCAATCGGGGCGTCGGCAGACAAGGCTCGGGCCTTGCCCCTGCTGACAGGCAATCGGAATGCGGTGGAAATACCGTTGGAAACGGGTGCGGGGTGCGGGCCGTGCCCGCGCAAGGGCCAATGCGCGCTCTGTGGAATACGCGCTCCGTGGATACGCTCAGTAGCCGGCGAAAAACTCCAGCGTGACCTGCTCGGGCGGCACCTCGCAGGCATCGAGGTGGTCCTGCAGCGTGGCCACCATCACGTCGGGGCCCACCACGAAGAAGTGGCAGTCGCGGCAATCGGGCAGCACCTGGCGGATCAGCTCCGGCGTGATCAGTCCGCTGAAGACCGACCCGTCATCGCCGCCAGCGCCGGCACCGGCATCGGCCGGGACTTCGCTGAAGACATGCACGACGCGGCAGCCCGGCAGTGTCTGGCGCAACGCCTGCAGTTCCTCGCGGAATGCCGCCGAGGCCGGATTGCGGTTGCCGTACAGGAGGGTGACCGGCCGTGGCAGCGGCGCCACAGCGGCGCGCTGGCCCAGGTGCCGGAGCATGCCCAGGAACGGCGTGATGCCAATGCCGCCAGCCACCATGACCAGCGGCCGCTGCCAATCCTGCGGCAGCACGAAGTCGCCCATCGCCGGGCTGATGGTGAGCGCGTCGCCCGGGCGCAGTTGGGCGATGTGGCGTTTGAAGGCGCTATCGCGCATGCGCATCGCCAGCAGCAGGTGCGGCTCGTGCGGCGCGCTGGCCAACGACAGCATGCGCTCGCCATCATCCTCATCGGTGGGCGTGAAGCCGGGAATCGTGACGCTGACGAACTGGCCCGCCTCGTAGTCGAAGCCGGCCGGCTTCTCCAGCACCACGGCCAGCGTGTCCTGCGCCACCTCGTGGGTCGCGATCACCTTGACCTGGAAAGCGTCGAGATCTTCCATCTTGTTGAAACTCCTGGATCGATTGATAAAAACGGGTTGTGGCAGCGTGGCCATGCGGTCGCAGCCAGCTTTAGCCGCCCAGCGCCATGCCGTCCTTGCGCTTGTCGGAGGCGCCCAGCAGGCTGCCGTCTGCTAGGCGCATGGCAAATTGCGCGCCACCAAAATCGCTGCGCCCGCCCAGCTCACCTTCACCGACCGGGTCGACAAAGCCGCTGGCGCGCAGCAAGGCGGTCACCTCCGGCGGCGTGCCCGCCTCGATGGCCAGCGCGGTGTCGGATTCGAGGCGCCAGCGCGGCGCGTCCAGCGCCTCCTGCAAGCCCTGGCCGAATGCCGCCAGGCGCTCCAGGATCTGGACTTGCCCCTGCGGCTGCATGGCGCCGCCGACCACGCCGAAGCAGGCATGCAGGCGGCCGTCCCGCAGCGTGCCACCCGGCACCACTGTGTGATACGGGCGTTTGGCCGCACCGGGCGCATTGCGCGTGCCCGGACGGCCAAAGCCGAAGCCACGGTTTTGCAGCACGAAGCCGCAGCCATCGGCCGAGATGCCGGAGCCAAAGCGCTTGAAAACGCTGCTCATCAGGCTGATGCCCAGGCCATCCTGGTCGATGATCGCCGTGCAGACCGTGCCGGCCGGGTCGGCCACCTCCTCGCGGGCACGGCGCATGGCGCGGCGCATGGCCTGCACGGTGCACAGCACGGTGCGCGGCTCGTCCCGGAGCAGGGTTTGCGGCTCCAGCTCCCTGAGCGCTTCGAGCACCGCCATGCCATGCGTGTTGGGTGGGCAGGCCAGTACCGTCAGGCCGCGAAATTCCGCACGCAGCGGCGGCGCGAAGAAGCCGGTGTGCTCGGCAAAGTCCTGCGCCGTGAGGATGCCACCATGGCGCTCGCTGGCCTGCTGCGCGGCCTGTGCGGGCCGCCCCCGGTAAAAGGCATCGGCACCGCCGCAGGCAATGTCTTCCAGCACCGTCGCCAGTTCGGGATTGCTGAACCTCTCGCCGGCCTGCGGTGGTTGTTCGGCGCGATAAAGGCGTGCGCTCACCGCATCGCCATGCAGCACCGGCGCGAACAGGGCCCATTCCCGCGCCGCAATGGGCGCGACCGCAAAGCCCGCCCGCGCCATGGCGATGGCCGGCTGCAGCAACTGCGCGAACGGCAGGCGCCCATAGCGGGCGTGCAAGTCGAACCAGCCGCGCACGGCCCCCGGGGTGGTCAGCGTCAGGGCATGGCGCTCGGGAATCTTCTGCTGTGGCAGCGCCGCCAGCAATTCATCGCGCCAGGCGCGCGGCGCGCGTCCGGTGCCGTTGTAGGTGATGGCCGTGCCGTCCGGCTCGACCAGCATGGCCAGCACATCGCCGCCGATGCCGGTGGCCATCGGCTCGACCACGCCCAGAATGGCATCGGCCGCAATCGCGGCGTCCACCGCACTGCCGCCGCTCTGCAGCATCGCATGGGCCGCGCGGGCCGCCGCCGGATGCCCGGTGGCCACCATGCTGTGCTGGCCGTGCACGCCCTGCGCGGACACAGGGTCTCGATCCGTTGGTGCGTCCATCTCGAATCAAAAGGTGAAGACTGAAGGAAAGGGAACGGGTATCAGGCCACCGCGCCCAAGCGTGGTGCCCAGGCGCGATCAGCCGCCGGGCAGCGGCCGATCTTCACGCTCAGCCCCACAGCAGCACGGCGCCGACCGTGGCACTGGCCAGCCCGAGGAATACCGGGAGGGTCAGCGCGCGCACCGCGTCCTGGACCGGCACCCGTGCAAAGCCGGCGACCGCGATCAGCGAAGACCAGGCGATCAGCGTGCCGCCGCCCGTCCAGACCGCGCCCATCTGCCCGATGGCCGCCAGGGTTTCCGGCTGCATGCCGACCGACGGGGCCAGTGCGCCGGAGAGCGCACCGGTCAGCGGCAGACCCGAGAAGCCCGAGCCGTCGATGCCGGTGATCATGCCGACGACCAGCACACCAAACGCCACCAGGATCTGGCTTTGCGGGATCCATGCCTCGGCGTTCTGCACCAGCTCGAACAGCAGGCTGCGCGATTCCTCGGCTGGCAATCCCAGGATGGCCGCGGCCGTCTCTCCGGCACCCAGGTAGAAGAAGCCGGCAATGGGCAGCACCGAGCCCATGGCCTTGAAGGCGAACACAAAGCCGTCGGTGATGTGGTCGGCACTGGCATTGAGCATCTCGACCGCACCACGCGCGGCGAGGGTTGCCAGAATCATCAGCACCGCTGCGGCACCACCGACCAGCGCGGCGGCGTCGCCGCCCTTGAGATCAGGCATGCCGGAGACGAGCTTGGGCAGGATCATCACGGCCATGACCAGCAGGAACACCACTGGCGTCAGCACCGCAAAAAGTTTGGACCACTTCTGCAGGCGCCTGGGCTGGTCATGCACCAGATGATCCAGGCCCGAGTCGGAGAACGCGCCGTCATACTGCACCGCGTCGGCGATGTAGGCCTTGTGCTGGGTGCCCTCCTCCAGTTCCTCGGGCTTTTCATGCTCGATGGCCTTGGCCTCGTGATTGCTGCCCTGGTTCTGCCAGCGCACCAGCAACAGGTTGTTGGCGGGCTGAAACTGGCGGCGCAGCGTGAAGTACGCGAACACCAGGGCAATGAGCCCGGTGATCAGCGACAGGACCAGGGCCTGGTCGGCCACCACCGAGGCCACGCCGCCGGCGGCCCCGGCACTGATGCCCGGCGCCACCCCGATCACGTAGTCCGACGACAGCGCCATGCCCTGGCCGGCAATGGCAATGGCCACGGCGCCCGCCAGCGGCGGCATGCCCGCCGCGATCGCCGCAGGCAGCAGCACGGCGGAGACCAGCGGCACCGCCGGCGTCGGCCAGAAGAACAGCGAGATGAAGTACGTCGCAATGGCCAGCAGGAAGTAGGAAATGTGGCCGTTTTTCATCACCTTGCGCAGCGGCTCGACCATGCGGATGTCAGAGCGCAGCTCCTTGAGCGCGTTGAGCAAGGCGGTCATCAGCGCGATCACCAGGAAAATATTGAACAGCTCCTTGGCTGCGACAAAGCTGGCATTGAAGACACTGCCCAGAGCCCCGATGGGGTCCCCGGTCCAGGCGAACGTCACCAGAACGGTGGCGATGATTGATGGCACGACGACATTGGCACGGAAAATCATCGTGACAACAATCACTGCCACGCCCAGCAAATACATCCAGTGCGCAGCAGTCAAGGTTGCGCTTGCATCCATCGTGAGACTCCTTCAGGGGGTTGGGTAGGGAAGCCAAATTCGTTGGTATACAGTATTCCAACATTGGTGGGCGATCTATAAGCAAGAACCCTACCAACTTTCGTTACACCCAATACACTCAAAAAAATATGATGTAAGTCAATTGGTTGCAGTTTTTCCATGCTTTCAACGCGATACTACAGACTCATTAAAAGGGATACAAAATACAAAAAGACAACGTCATCCCTGTTTCAATGCACCGCCTCGCAGAAATGCCATCGGCGTGACCCAAGGTGGTGCGCATCAAGTTAGTGCAGGCCATATGGCGCCTCGCGTGCGCAATCCTTCCGAACCTGTTCACGCTCCGATGGCGCCAGGCACACGCCACACCCCAGCACACATGAAAAAAGGTGGCTGAGCCACCTCAAGCCACCCCTTTCTACCGGGTGCCAAGCCGCCATACCCCACCAGGATTGGCACGCATGCCAGGCACAGGGCGGGAGCGCGCCATCGACCGGGCCGAAAAGCCCCATCTCGATGTTGCGCCCCGACCTCAGACCTTGATGTCAGCCTCGGTCAGCACCTTCGCGCCCTGCTCCTGCAACAAGGCCTGCAGGGCCTGCAAGGCCGCGACGCCGCACTGCGTATCCTGCTCGCCATTGCCGCCGCTCAGGCCCACGCCGCCAACCACTTCGCCATTGACGACCACCGGGAAGCCCCCGACAAACACTGCGAACTTGCCTTCGAAGCTCCACTGAATGCCGAATGCCTCGTTGCCCGGCAAAGCCGGACCATTGGGCGGCGTGTTGAACAGGTGCGTGGAGCGCTTGTGCGTGGCGGCCGTGAAGGCCTTGTTCCACGAGATCTGCGGGCCGGTCACACGCGCGCCATCCATGCGCTCGAGCACCAGCGGAAAACCGCCTTCGTCCACGACGCACACCGTCTCCAGCACACCGATCTCGTGTGCCCTGCCAACGGCTGCCGCCACCATGGCGCGGGCCTCGGCGACATCCAGTTTCACTGTGGTTCTCATCTTCCCTGTCCTTGTTCAATTCGTGATTGCCATGCCGCTGCGCAGGTCTCTGGCGTGGTTCATCGACCTACCTGCCCATGCGCAGGATGGCCGGGCCGGGGTGGTGCGGCGCGCCCTGGGTAGCGGACCGGCTGCAAAAATACCGGCGCCGGCCCGCTTCCAAGCGGCGGCGCGTTGCACACCCGCTGCCGCCCACCCGAGGCGCCTGACCATCAGGCCGCCATCTTGAGCTGGTCCAGCGGCAGCTCCTGTTGCACGTAGTCGTAGTAAAGCGCGGTCGTATAGAGCAGGCGCATCTGGGCGCCGATCTCGCAGATCTTCAGGCACTTCTGCTGCAGTTCCACGGTGGTCGCGTGTTCGAGCACGATCTGGTAGCCGCGCTCGCCGTGGATTTCGTCGGAGACGATGTGCAGGTCGAAGAATTCGACTTCCTCGTCGGTGAAGCCGTACTTCTCGCGCAGCGTCGGGGTCTGGCGGCGGTAGATCGACGGCACCTGCGACTCCAGCCCCACCACCAGGCCGGCCACCGCGACGATCGGGTCTTCGCGCATGGCCACGCAATAGCACCAGCTCTGCAGCGCGCGGGTGGTGGCGTTCATGTTGTCAGGGTTCCTGACACGCTCGGCCGTGGTGCCACAGGCTTCGGCAAAGCGGATCAGCAGGTCGGTGTGGCGATCGCCGCCGATCTCTTCCTCATACATGTTGGCCAGCAGGAAATCCTTGGCCTCGGTGAAGTGCTCGGGCATGCGGGCATAGACGTAGCCTAGGTAATCGGCAAAGGGGCCGACATAGTGGTAATGGTTCTCGGCCCAGCGCGCCAGGTGCGCTCGGCTGAGCTGGCCACTGGCCCAGGCCACGCTGAAAGGGGCCTTGTTCGCGCTCTTGCCTTGGATGGCCTTTTCCAGGGCGGTGCGCAGTTCATCGCGGCTCAACAACTCGGACATATCTCAACTCCATCAGGTTCAGTGAACGATCGGCGGCACGGACACTGAGGCTCATGGCGAGCCAGCGCCTGCACAACCCGGCATAGAGGATGCTTCCGCCAACCTCTATGTATACAGTATACTTAAAAAGAAGCCAAAGATAACAATTTCTTGTTTGAATTTGTCTTCTTGGTATACAGTATGCATAAATCGATCCAAGGTATCGCTATGCCAACAGTCATCTTTCACAAGAACGGGAGCGCCTACGAAGGTGAGGTGCGGCCCAACACCAATCTGGTGGTCCGGGCAGGAATCAAGCAATTTCCATTCCCCCACCTGAGCTACGGCTGCGGGATGGGCAAGTGTGCCAAATGCACCTGCAAGGTCCTGGCCGGCGCCGAGAACCTGGGCACGCCCAACTGGAAGGAAAAGAAGCAGCTGGGCGACAAGCTCGACCAAGGCTATCGCCTGGCCTGCCAGTTGTGGATCCAGCACGACGTCGAGCTGGTCCAGGAAGACCCGCCCGGCGCCTGACGGTCGCCGCGCTCTCATTCATCGCTTTGTTTTTTCGAGGAGTCCCGCCATGTACGTCATCCTGACCAGCAAGGACGGCCAGTACCGCACCGAGGCCGTGGACGGCATCGAGGCCGTCGAGTGCTACGACTATGTTTTCTATGGGCGCAAGCGCGCGCAGTTCGTCATTGCCACCATCGATCGCCCGGTCAAGGTCCGCGTGGTCGACGAGGGGCTGCCGCCGGTGGTCAACCTGGTGCCCTCCAAGTTCCTGGAGAAGTTCGAGACGCTCGAGGCGGCCCGCGGCGCGCTCGGCGAGCTGACGCATTTCGGCGACATGGACATCCGGCTGGTCCCCGCGGCGCTGCCCGGCGCCACGGGCGGAGGGCACTGAAGATGGTCACCGTGACATTCATCAGCAATGACGGCAAGGCCGTCGAGGCGCCCGAGAACAGCAACCTGCTGCGCGTCTCGCTGCGCGAGAAGGGCGGCATCCCGTTCAAGTGCGGCGGCGGCCTTTGCGGCACCTGCAAGTGCCGCATCGAGCGGGGACTGGAAAACACCGACGCGGTCAAGCCCAAGGAGAAGAAGCACCTGAGCGATGACGATCTGAGCCAGGGCTACCGCATGGCCTGCCAGACCTTCGTCAAGGGCGACGTCAGCGTCTCCTGGTGACGCCTGGCAAGACCTGCCCGCTCCCGGGCAACACGGCTGCGCACCGCCCGCCCGACCTCTTCATCCGCACCCTTCATCCGCACCGATCGCACCAACATGACCACCACTTTCCACAACCACATTGCCGGCCAATGGCAACCCGCGCTGGGCGGCGCCCGCTTCGAAGACCGCAACCCCGCCGATGAACGCGATCTGATCGGCCTGTTTCCAGACTCCGGCGCCGAGGACGTGCAGGTCGCCGTGGCCGCCGTCGGCCAGGCCTGGCCGGCCTGGGCGGCCGCTTCGCCGGAAGTGCGCGCCAATGTGCTCTTCAAGGCGGCCGACCTGATGTCGGCGCGCGCCGAGGCCATTGCCGCCGAGCTGACCCGCGAGGAAGGCAAGACGCTGGGCGAGGCCCTCAATGAATCGCGCCGCATTGCCGCCAACTTCCGCCTCTACGCCGGCGAAGCGCTGCGGCTGGGCGGCGAGACCTACGCCAGCGAGGCCGGCCAGATGGTGCTGTCGCTGCGCCAGCCGGTGGGCGTGGTGGCGGTGATCACGCCCTGGAACTTCCCGCTCTCGATGGCGGCGCGCAAGATCGCGCCGGCGCTGGCGGCAGGCAATGGCGTGATCTTCAAGCCGTCCGAAGTGACTCCGCTGATGGGCCAGCGCCTCGTGGAAGTGCTGCTCGACGCCGGGTTGCCCGCCGGCCTGCTGGCGCTGGTGCATGGCCGCGGCGCCAGCGTGGGCCAGGCGATCACCGCCAGCCGCGGCATCGACGCCCTCACCTTCACCGGCTCCTACCAGGTGGGTCGGCAGATTGCCGCCGCACTGTCGACCGACACCCGCTGCCAACTGGAGATGGGCGGCAAGAACGCCACCATCGTGCTGGGCGACGCCGACCTGGACAAGGCCGCGGCCATCATCCGCCGCGGCGCTTTCGGCCTGACCGGCCAGGCCTGCACCGGCACCAGCCGCGTGCTGGTGGCGCGGCCACTGTACGCAGCCATGGTGGAGAAGCTGGCCGAGACGGCGCGTGGCATACGGGTGGGCCGCGGCACGGCCGAAGGCGTGGGCATGGGGCCGGTGGCCACCGCCCAGCAGTACGAGAAGGTGCTGAACTACATCGACATCGCCCGCGCCGAAGGCGCGCGTGTGGTCACCGGCGGTGCTTCGCTGCGCGAAAGCGATCCGGCGTTGGCGCATGGGTACTTCATCAGCCCAGCCGTGATCGATGGCGTGACGCCGCAAAGCCGCCTGATGAAGGAGGAGATCTTCGGCCCGGTGGTGGCCATCTGCCCGTTCGATGATTTCGACGAGGCCACAACCCTGGCCGACGACACCGAATATGGCCTGGCGGTCTCGCTGGTCACCAACGACCTGCAGAAGGTGATCGCCTTCGCACAGCGCACCCAGCACGGCATCGTCAAGGTCAACAGCCCGACTGGCGGCGTCTCGCTCAATGCGCCGTTCGGCGGCTTCAAGCACTCGAGCAACCAGGCCGCCAAGGAACAGGGCGGCGCCAACGTGATGGACTTCTACACGCGCATCAAGGCGGTCTACCTCGGAGGCTGACGCGCGATGTGGGCACTGCTGCAAAGCTGGCTGCCGGGCAGCCTGGGCACCTGGAGCTACCTGGGCATGGGTCTCGTCATTGCGATCGCCTCCTGCCTGCAGGGCATTGGCGGCATCGGCTTCGCGATGTTCACGGCGCCGATTGCCGGTCTGTTCTTTCCCGAGCTGGTACCCGGCCCGCTGCTGGTGCTCGGCTGCCTGCTCTCGACGCTCAGCGCCTGGCGCGAATTCGCCAGTGTCGACTGGAAGGCGGTCGGCATCGGCACCGCCGGCCGCATCGCCGGCACCCTGCTGGCGGCGCTGCTGATGGTGCTGCTCAGCCCGAACGCGCTGTCGGTCGCCTTCGCGCTGATGATTCTGGCGGCGGTGGCCATGAGCCTGGGCGGCTGGAAGATCGTGCAGGACGCGACCAGCCTCGGCGCCGCAGGCGTGATGTCCGGCATCATGGGCACCGTCACCTCGGCCGGCGCCGCCCCCTTTGCCATCCTGATGCAGAACCAGGCGCCGGCCAGGGTACGCGCCACCATGGGCTGCATCTTCAGCTTCGGCGCCGCCTTCTCGGTGCTCATCCTGGTGGGCATCGGCCGTTTCGACCTGCACGGCCTCGCGCTCGCCGGCCTGCTGCTGCCCTGGATGCTGCTGGGCTTTGCCATCTCCAGCCCGATCGGCCGACGCCTGGCGGGCAAGGCCCGGCCTCTGCTGCTGGGCCTCTCGGCCTTCAGCGCCGTCGGCATTCTGATCAAGGTGGTGCTGACATGACGCCGCACGGCCGCACGCGCCACCTGCGCCACACACACCAACGCGAATGCAGATGCGCGCAACGCCGCCTCCCCGCATTTCCCTGAATCCGTTCCAAGCCCACCATGCAACACATCTCCGACGCCACCATCGATGCCCTGATCACGCCTGCCGACGCCCAGCAGACCCTGCTGCAGGCCTGGCAGGATTTCGGCCATGCCCGTGCGGCCATGCAGGCACGCGTGCGTACCGAGGCGCAGGGCATCAAGCTCTCCACGCTGGGCGCAGTGATTCCGGATCAGCAGGTGGTCGGCGCCAAGGTCTACACCACCATCCAGGGGCAGTTCTCCTTCGTCATCCTGCTGTTCTCCAGCGAGACCGGGCAGGCGCTGGCGAGTTTCGACGCGGCCGCCATCACGCGGCTGCGCACCGCCGCCTGCTCCGTGCTCGCGGCGCGCCGGCTGGCCCATGTCCATCCGGACATGACGCTCGCCGTGCTGGGAGCCGGCCAGCAGGGCCTCTCGCACCTGCGCCAGCTGCGCGAGGCCTTCCCGCTGCGCGAAATCCGCATCTTCGATCCCCATCTGTCCGCCGAGCAGCTGGCGCATCTGCAGCAGGAAAGCGAGGCGCGCCAGGTCAAGCTGCGTGCCTGCACCGCCGCCGAGGCCGTGCAGGACGCCGATGTGGTCGTGACCGCCTCGCGCGCCACCGCGCCGCTCTTCGATGGCACCCTGCTCAAGCCGGGCGCGTTCGTCGCCGCCATCGGCTCGAGCCTGCCGCACACCCGGGAACTCGATGACACCGCCCTGGCGCGGGCGCGCAGCATCATCGTCGAATGGAAGCCGCAAAGCCTGCAGGAAGCCGGCGACTTGCGCATGGCCGCGCCCGAACTACGCATCGAGAACAAACTCGGCGAGCTCGCGCAAGTGCTCACGGGCGAACTGCAGCCGCGCCAGTCCCCGGACGACATCATCATCTACAAATCGGTGGGGGTCGGGCTGCAGGACGTGGCGCTGGCCGGCCTGGCCTGGAAGAAACTGCAGCAAGGGCTGCAGCGACCTGCCGGTCATTGAACCGCCGGGCCAGACAGGGCGTGGATGGATGATGATGCGCGCAAATCATCAAAAGACCGGCATCGGCCCCGCGCCCGAACAGGCACGCGCCCAACGCGTCCCAGAGCGTGTTCAAAGTCTTGGCGCGCTTGCCGTTGTGTCTGAAAAATCGTGGTTGCAAGGCGCAAACCGCAGCCGGGTTGGTGGCCCGGCGAGGATTTGTAACACCGCAGCACGCGCCTGCCGGGGCAGCCTGATCCGCGAAAAGATTGTGAACAGGTTCTCAGCCCTTGGCCAGGCTCTCCACCGGCAGGGAGGCGCCGGCCTCTGCCGGCTGCAACGGCGCCTCGCCAGGCAGTGCGGGCAGCGCCTCGGCACTGCGGGCTGCGTTATAGACATGCCGCGCCGCCAGCAGAGCCGCCAGCTCGGCATCGCCGGAGATCACCGCGCGCAGGATGGCGGCATGCTCTTCCCAGTTCTCACGGATGCGGAACTGGCTCGAATTGGCAAAGATCAGCGCCGTGCGCGCACGCAGCGAGCGGATGATCTCGCCGAGCACCGAATTGGCGGCCACCCGGGTGATGGCCTCGTGGAATTCGGCGTTGTCGCGGAGGATCGCCATCGTATCGGCGTCCTTGCCCAGCTTGGAGCCGGCATCGAGCAGACGTTGCAGTTTGGCGATCTGATCGGGGTCGTGGCGGCGCGCCGCCAGCTTGGCATTGAGCGCCTCCAGTGTGGCGCGCACCTCCACCATTTCCTCAATCTGCTCGGGCGTGTACTTGGTGACGCTGGCGCCGCGGCGCGGCTCGATGGTGACGATACCCTCGGCCGCCAGGGTGCGCAGCACCTCGCGGATCGGCATGCGCGAGACCCCCAGCAGCTCCGACAGATGTCCCTCGACAAGCCGGTCGCCCGGCTTGAACTCGCCGTTGAGAATCTTTTCCCGCAGCGCCTGCGTGACCAGCTCCGTCAATGGCGAATGCATGTCACCCAGACGGCGTGGCTTGATGGAAGAGTCCATGGTCTTTTCATTCTGAAATGCGACGCAATCAAGTGCGGCAAGGCTGCCGCTGCGCCAACGATGTCCATGGCAAATTATATGTTGTATGCAATTTTGCCATGCGGAATAGATGACTTTTCCCCTGCACATTCCACCATGACCTGAATCCGGCTGTCCATCCGCGAAACAGGCCCCCCTGCCCCCATCCTGCCATGTACCCCAACCTGCTTTCCATCTCGCATCCACCGGTTGCAGCCGCACCGGCCAGGACCATCGCCATCACCGGTGCCACCGGCAAGCTCGGCCGGCTGCTGCTGCCGCGCCTGCTGCAGCTGGGCCACCACGTGCGCGCCATCAGCCGCCGCCCGGTGTTCGAGCAGACCGACAGCCTGGACCGCCTGAGCTGGTTCACGGCGGATCTGGCCAGCCCGCAGACGCTCCACCGGCCGCTGCAGGGGGTCGATGCCGTGTTCCTGCTCAGCCCGATCGGCGAGACGATGGACCAGCTGCAGATCGGGCTGATCGAGGCCGCGGCCGCGCTGCGCGTGCCGCGCATCGTCAAGCTCTCCGGCTCGCACTGGACCATGACGCCGCCCTCACGCACGCTGGCCGGCGCCCTGCACCACCGCATTGAATCCAGGCTCGCCGGCCATCCCGGCGAGGTGGCCATCATCCGGCCCAACGCCTGGACCCAGGCCCTGCTCAGCGGCCTGGCCGGACCGCTCGAACATGGCGATGAAATCACCTCTCCCTATGGCAATGCGGCGGTGGCCTTCACCGACATCGAGGACATTGCCGACATGGCCGCGCACCTTCTGGCCGTGCAGGCCCTGCCGGCCCGCCAGCCCATCGTCATGAGCGGCCCGTCCGCCATGGATTTCACCGACATCGCCGCCCACCTGAGCGAACGGCTGGGCCGTTGCATCCGCTACCGTCCACTGACGAACGCCGAATATGCGCACCAACTGCAATCGAGCCAGCCCACGCCATTCCTGCGCCATGTCAAGCGCCAGTTCGCCGAACTGATTGCACGGGGCGAAGCAGCCCCCGTCACCGATGCCACGCCGCGCCTGCTGGGTCAGCCGGCCCGGCCGCCGCAGCACTACCTCAACCGCCTGGCGGCACTGGTGTAACACACCGGGGCATTCCAGCTCTTCCCATCCCCATCCAAGCACCAATCACCACTCTCCTCTCGACCACCATGACACTGAAGATCTACGGCATCGCCGCCTCGCGCGCCATGCGCCCATTGTGGGCCGCGCACGAACTGAACCTGCGCTATGAGCACATCCCGCTGCACTTCCGCTCGGAGCAGATCAAGCAGCCCGAATACCTGAGCCTCAATCCCAATGGCACGGTGCCCGTGATCGATGACGACGGGATCGTGCTGTTCGAGTCGCTGGCCATCACGCTGCATCTGGCGCGCCGCCATGGCCAGGGCACGCTCTGGCCCGAGGACATGGCCCAGCAGGCGCAGGCGCTGCAATGGACGCTGTGGGCAGCCACCGAAGCCGAGCCACCGGCGCGCCAGTGGTTCCAGCACACCAGCCTGCTGCCAGCCGAGCGGCGCAACGACACCCTGGCGGTGCAGGGCCTGGCCACGGTGCGGGCAAGGTTGGCCGTGCTCGAACAGCAGCTGCAAGGCCGGGACTACCTGCTGGGGCCCGCCTTCACGGTGGCGGACCTCAATGTGGCGGCAGTGCTGCAGCGCCTGCCAGTGTTCGCTGGCACGGACTTCCCGACTGCCCGCGCCTGGCATGCCCGCTGCTTCGAACGCCCGGCGGCGCTGCGCACCATGGCCATGCGCAATCAGGACGTCTGAGCACCAGACATCGGGATATCAGAGCATCTGCCGCAGAAAGGCCTGGGTGCGTTCGTGCTGTGGATGGGCAAAGAACTGCGCGGCCGGCGCCGATTCGATCAGCCGGCCCTGGTCCATGAAGACCACGCGGTTGGCCACCTCGCGGGCAAAGCCCATCTCGTGCGTGACCACCAGCATGGTCATGTGCTCGTGGGCCAGCTCGCGCATGGTGCGCAGCACCTCGCCGGTGAGTTCCGGGTCGAGCGCCGAGGTCGGCTCGTCGAACAGCATGATCTCGGGCTCCATCGCCAGCGCGCGGGCAATCGCCACACGCTGTTTCTGGCCGCCGGAGAGACGACCCGGATAGCTGTCGCGCTTGGCCAGCAGGCCCACCTTGGCCAGCAGCGCCTCGGCCTTGGGGATGACCGCTTCGCGGCGCAGCCCCTTGACGGTCATTGGCGCCTCGATGATGTTCTCCAGCACCGTCATGTGCGGAAACAGGTTGAAAGACTGGAACACCATGCCCATCTTGCGGCAGATGCGGCGCACCTCGCGGTCGGCCACATACTGGCTGCGGCCGCTGGCGTCCTGCACGGCCAGCGCCTCGCCGTCGATGGTTATGCTGCCCTCGTCGATGGTCTCCAGGTGATTGAGACAGCGCAGAAAAGTGCTTTTGCCCGAGCCGGACGGTCCGATCACCGCCACTACCTCGCCATGCGCGAGGTCAAGCGAGACACCGTCGAGCACGCGGTGCGGTCCGAAGGACTTGCCGATCTGCTGCGCCTGCACCATCCAGCGCGGCTGCAGGTCGGCACCGGCGACCGGCACATTACTGGTCATAGCGGGCATAGTGTCGCTCCAGGCGCTGGAACAGCCAGGTCAGCACCAGCGTCATCAGCAGGTAGAAAACGGCTGCCACCACGAAGGCGGTGGTATTGAAGTCGCGCTGCACGACCATGCGCGCTGCGCGCAGCAGGTCGTTGAGCGCGAGCACATAGATGAGCGAGGTGTCCTTGACCAGCGTGATGGTCTCGTTGCTCATCGGCGGCAGGATGTGACGCACCATCTGCGGCAGCACGATGCGGCGCATGGTCTGCGGATAGCTCATCCCCAGCACCTTGGCGCCCTCATACTGACCGCGGTCGACGGCCTGGATGCCGGAGCGGAAGATTTCCGCAAAATAGGCCGCGTAATTCAGCACGAAGGCCACCACCGCGGTGGGAAAGTCCGGCAGCGTGATGCCGATGCCCGGCAACGCGAAGTAGATGAAGAAGATCTGCAGCAACAGCGGCGTGCCGCGCATCAGCCAGATGTAGCCATTGACCAGGCCGCTGAGCCACCAGAAGCGCGAGATGCGCGCCAGCGCCAGCACCAGCCCGAGCGGAATCGCCAGCGACAGCGTGATGGCGAACAGCGTCAGCGTCACCTGCAGGCCCTGCCACAGCGCCGGCAGCATCGAGAGGACGTAGTTCATGGGCAGGGCCTGCGGCGCGCCAGCGGCGCCGCTTCAGGGGGAAAAAAGATCATGCAACGGGGAGGCGGCCCCAACCGGCTCCGGTCGGGCGGTTGCAGGCCGCAGGTGGTATCGGCAACGCCAGCGCGCGCCGGCTTACTTGATGACGTTGGCGCCGAACCATTGCTCGGAGATCTGCTGCGCCGTGCCGTCCTGCTTCATCGCGCCCAGCGTCTCGTCGAGCTTGCCCAGCAGGGCCTTGTCATCCAAGCGCGTGCCAACACCGTAATCCTCGGTGCCAAAGTTGTCTTCCAGCACGCGGAACTCGCTGGCGCGCTTGGCCACGTAGTAGCGGCCCACCACCTCGTCGACCACCACGGCGTCCAGACGGCCGGTACCCAGGTCCATCAGCGCGGTGATGTTGTCGCCGAAGGTCTTGAGTTCCTTGAAACTGGCGGCCGTGGCCTCGTCCTTCTGGATCGCATCGACGGCACTCGAGCCTTCCTGCGCGCCAACGACCTTGCCGGCCAGATCGGCCTTGCCGTCGATCGGCGAAGCCGCCGTCACGATGATGATCTGGTGGTTCTCCATGTAGGGCGCGGTAAAGCCGATGTTCTTCCTGCGCTCTTCGGTGATGGTCAGGCCGTTCCACAGCACATCCACGCGCCGGCTGTTGAGCTCGGCCTCCTTGGCGCTCCAGTCAATCGGCTTGAACTCGGCCTCGATGTTCATGCGCTTGGCCGCTTCGCGTGCCATGTCGATGTCGAAGCCGACCAGTTCGTTCTTCTCGTCACGGAAACCCATCGGCGGAAAGTTGTCGTCCAGGCCGACCACGATCTTCGCAGGCAGCGCGGGCGCCGGGGCCTCGGCCACCGGCGCGGGCTGGCTGGGAGCCGGCTGCTGCGCAGGTGCGTTGTCGGACTTGCCACAGGCGACCACCAGAACGGCCGCAGGAACGAGCAGAAGGGATTTGAGTTTGAGCATGGTCGGCAAATTGGGAGGTTGATGGCACGGACACCCGCACCACATCGGAAAAGACATCGAGAAAGGCCCGAAGGCGCGCTCTGCGCACCAGGGATTCCCGGGCACCGAGGCGCAACCCGGCATTCTCGCCGGTATTGCCGGTGATTTCAACCAAGCCGCAGCCGCGCGCCCGGTTCGCTCAGGACTTGCCCAGCAACAGCGAGAGCAGGCCCGCGGCAATCAACGGGCCCACCGGCACGCCCTTGAAAAACGCCACGCCCAGCACCGTACCAACCATCAGCCCCGGCACGATGGCCGGATTGCTGCCCATGAGCGTGACCCCGCGGCCGCCCAGCCAGGCCACCACCACGCCGACGATGACCGCCAGCAGCGGTTTCCAATGCATGAAGGAGCGCAGCAACTCGGCCGGGCCGATCTTGCCGCTGGCAATCGGAGTCATCACCGCCACCAGCAGAATGATGATGCCCACCGTCAGGCCGTGCTTTTGCACCAGCGGAAAGTAGACATGCAGCGGCGTGAGCCGGATCAGCAGCAGGCACAGCATGGCCACGGCCACCGAGGTGTTGTGGCTGACGATGCCCAGGCCGGCGATGGCCAGCAGAATCAGTGAGGTGGAATCGAACAGGGACATGATGGGGTTCGTCGAGAATTGGAAGCCTAGGGCGTCTGCCCAGTCACATCGGCACCGCTGAGCAACAAATAGGCGGCCTTGACACGCTGCGTGTCATGCCCCCAGCGGCGGTCGGCGGGCAGATGGCGCAACCAGCCAAGGCGGCGCACCGCCCGCGCCACCTCTGCCTGCACGGGCACGGGGCGTTGCTGCAACCAGGCGTGCCAGATCGATTGTGCCTCGGTCATGCCGCCGCTGACCAGCAACTGCAGCGCCCCCGATTGCGCATAGCACATCACATCGCGCACCTGGCACAGGGCCAATGGCAGCACGGCCTGCGGGTCATCCTCGAAATCGATGAAGCCGATCTGGCCCGCATCGCCTATCACCATGTTGCGGCAGAACGCCTGGCTCAGGCAATTGCCCGTGTCGTGCAGTGCGCCCAATGCCTCCAGACCCGATCGCCAAGCCGGCAGGATGCGTTCGGTCGCACCACTGGCCAGGCTGGCATCGAGCACATCCATGATGCTGTGCGTGCCCAACTCATCCATGACGAAGCCATCCACCTGCACGGCCAGCACATGTGGCACCCGCACGCCGGCACTGGCGAGTTGGCGCAGGCGCCGCACTTCCACGGCCAGCGAGGCCGGCCCGCCCATGCGTGTCGACACCGGCCGCAACCAGGCAAAACCCAGCACGCGTGCCAGCGCGCCCTGCGCCCAATAGCGCCATGGACTGCGCAATGGCGCGGCGCGCTTGATCCAGACGAAGCGGCCCGCCTGTTCATAACGCTGCGCGAGTCGTTGCTGCTGCGACAACCGATGCTGCAAGAACGCCTGCCAATCCTCGGTCTGCTCCACCGATTCCGCCGAAATCCCGCAATGATTATGGTCCACCATGCGCCACCCGCACCGATGAACGGACCCGCGCGGGCACTGCATCGACGCAAAATCCGTTATTTTAAAGTCTTCGCGTGGCCGTGCCCAATGCCATGCCTGTCCCCAGGTTCTTGGGCTGATGCACTGATATGGCGCATAAAAAATCCGACGCCCTGATCAGGGCGTCGGATTTCTTCAAAACCCGTCGACTTGCGTCTCCAGATCTTCCCTGCCCTCGCAGGCAGCGATCAGCCAATCAGCCAATCAGGAACTTTTCACGGTCCTGACCCTGAATCCAGCGCGGTGGTTTGCCGCGGCCGGTCCAGGTTTCACCGGTTTCCTTGTTGAGGTATTTGGCCGCGACCTTCTTGCTGGCACCAGCCGAGACACGGCTGGCGGACTTGCCGCCAAAGATATCCTGGGCCGTCAGCTCGAACTGCTGCACCAGCTTGTGGATGGTGGCCAGTGCATCGGCACGTTCCTGCTGGCGCAGTTCATTGATTTGTTGGTCCAGTTGCTGGCGCTGCAGCAATAGCTCGTTCAGTTGCGACATACTCAATTCCTGTTGGATGATCAAAGATGCTGATGCAATCCAGTTAATGCAGCCAATCGTGTGATCAATCGCACGATTGCACAATATCACCATGCATCATCATATGGCAGCCGATTATATACAAGGCCTGCGTTTGGGTGTGATTTCCTCATTCGATCACGGCCATTTATTCATATCCCTTGAAATCACCACGTTTTTCAATGTCGCATATCCACGATGCCACGGTGTCTTGCACGCATCGACCGTCCGGCACGGGATAATGGTGATCCATCATTGAATCACACCAGCCTGCCCCATGAGCATTTATTGCATTGGTGACGTACAGGGTTGCGATGCCGCCCTGGGGCGTCTGCTCGAAACCATTGATTTCTCGCCCAGCCGCGACCAGGTCTTTCTGCTGGGCGACCTCGTCAATCGCGGCCCACAATCGCTGCAGGTTTTGCAGCGCTGCATGCGCGCCGATGGCGCCATTGCCGTCATCCTGGGCAATCACGACCTGCACCTGCTGGCACGCTTTCATGGCGCACGCAAGGCCGGCCGGCGCGATACGCTGGACGATGTCCTGAGCGCGCCCGACTGCCCCGTCCTGATCGACTGGCTGCGCCGCCAGCCGCTGGTGCGCCAGCACATGATCGGCGCGGAGTCGCTGCTGATGGTGCATGCCGGCCTGCTGCCGGCCTGGAACGCCGCGCAGGCGCTGGCGCTGGCACAGGAGGTCGAGGACACGCTGGCCGGCCCGGATTGCGCGGCCTTCATGCACAGCATGTATGGCAACAAGCCACGCCGCTGGCGCGACACACTGCAGGGTCCGGATCGCCTGCGTGTCATCGTCAACGCATTCACGCGCCTGCGCTTTTGCAGCGCCGAGGGCCGCATGGACTTCGACAGCGCCGAAGGCGCCGATCAGGCTCCGCCCGGCCTGATGCCGTGGTTCGAGGTGCCCGGCCGCGCCAGCCGGGGCACCACCATCGCCTTCGGTCATTGGTCGACGCTGGGCGTGCAAGACCGCTGCAATGTGCTCGCGCTCGACAGCGGCTGCGTCTGGGGCGGCTGCCTGAGCGCGCTGCGCTTTGGCGATACGCTGGCCGCGCGCGAGCTCATCCAGGTCAAGTGCCAGGCCGCGCAGCAGCCCGGCTGAGCCAGGGGCCAAAGCACGGGCCGGCCCTGGCTCAGCCAGCCAGCTCCTATACTGAAACGACATCCAGCGGAAATGGCATCCGGCGCCACGCCGGGCCGCTTGAAAGCCAGGGCATTGCCCCCATCTGCGCAGCGACACTCGAAAGCATATTCACATGACAGAACAAACCACCTCCGCCACTGCCGCCCCTCTGACGCTGCCCCTGCTGCCACTGCGCGACGTGGTGGTGTTTCCCAGCATGGTGATTCCGCTGTTCGTGGGCCGCGCCAAGAGCATCAAGGCGCTGGAACTGGCCATGGAGCAGGACCGCCGCATCGTGCTGGTGTCGCAGAAATCGGCCTCGCAGGACGACCCAAAGACCGACGACTTGTTCGAGATCGGCTGCATCGCCGCCATCGTGCAGATGCTCAAGCTGCCCGACGGCACCGTCAAGGTGCTGGTCGAGGGGCGCGAGCGCGCCATGCTCGAATCGGTGGTGGAGACCGAATCGCACTTCGAGGCGACCGTGACGCCGCTGGAGATTCCGCCGGCAGCCCTTTCGCCCCCGGAACTCGAGGCATTGCGCCGCGCCGTGATGCAGCAGTTCGAGCAATACGCCAAGCTCAACAAGAAGATTCCGCAAGATATTGCCACCTCCATCGCCGGCATCGGCGACGCCGGCCAGCTGGCCGACACCATCATGGCGCACCTGCCCACCAAGCTGGAAGAAAAGCAGGAGCTGCTGCAGACGCTGGACGTGGGCCAGCGCCTGGAATCGCTGCTTGAGCAGCTCACCGCCGAGGTCGACATCCTGCAGATCGACAAGCGCATCCGCGGCCGCGTCAAGCGCCAGATGGAGAAAAACCAGCGCGACTTCTACCTCAACGAGCAGGTCAAGGCCATCCAGAAGGAGCTGGGCGAGGGCGAGGACGGCGCCGACATCGAGGAGCTGGAGAAGAAGATCCGGGCCGCCAAGATGCCAGCCGAGGCCCGCAAGAAGGCCGATGCCGAGCTCAAGAAGCTCAAGATGATGTCGCCCATGTCCGCCGAAGCCTCGGTGGTGCGCAACTACCTGGACGTGCTGGTCGGCCTGCCCTGGAGCAAGAAGACCAAGATCAAGAAGGACCTGCTGGCTGCCGAGGACATCCTCAACGAGGACCACTACGGGCTGGAGAAGGTCAAGGAACGCATCCTTGAGCACCTGGCCGTGCAGCAGCGCGTCGACAAGGTCAAGTCGCCCATCCTGTGCCTGGTCGGGCCTCCCGGCGTCGGCAAGACCTCGCTGGGCCAGTCCATCGCCAAGGCCACCGGCCGCAAGTACGTGCGCATGGCGCTCGGCGGCATGCGCGACGAGGCCGAGATCCGCGGGCATCGCCGCACCTACATCGGCGCCATGCCCGGCAAGATCCTGCAGAACCTCACCAAGGTGGGCACGCGCAACCCGCTCTTCCTGCTCGACGAGATCGACAAGCTCGGCGCCGACTTCCGCGGCGACCCCTCCAGCGCGCTGCTGGAGGTGCTCGACCCCGAACAGAACAGCCATTTCTCCGACCACTACGCCGAGGTCGATTTCGACCTCAGCGACGTGATGTTCGTGGCCACCTCCAACAGCATGAACATTCCGCCAGCGCTGCTCGACCGCATGGAGGTCATCCGCCTCTCGGGCTACACCGAGGACGAGAAAGTCAACATCGCACTCAAGTACCTGCTGCCCAAGCAGGTCCAGAACAACGGCGTGCAGGCCGGAGAGCTGGAAGTCGGCGAGGATGCCATCCGCGATATCGTGCGCTACTACACCCGCGAGGCGGGCGTGCGCTCGCTCGAGCGCGAGATCTCGCGCATCTGCCGCAAAGCCGTCAAGGGCATCCAGCTTGGCCGGATGCAAACCCCGGTGAAGGTGTCAAGCGCCAACCTGGCCGACTTCCTCGGCGTGCGCAAGTTCAACTACGGCCGCGCCGAGCAGGACAACAAGGTCGGCCAGGTGGTCGGCCTGGCCTGGACGGAAGTGGGCGGCGACCTGCTGACCATCGAGGCGGCCACCATGCCCGGCAAGGGCCTGGTCACGCGCACCGGCTCACTCGGCGACGTGATGAAGGAATCGGTCGAGGCCGCACGCACGGTGGTGCGCAGCCGCGCGCTGCAGTTGGGCATCCAGCCCGTGGACTTCGAGAAGAAGGACATCCACATCCACGTGCCCGATGGCGCCACCCCCAAGGACGGCCCGAGCGCCGGCGCGGCCATGGCCACCGCCTTCGTCTCGGCACTGACCGGCATTGCGGTGCGCGCCGATGTGGCCATGACCGGCGAGATCACGCTGCGCGGCGAAGTCACCGCCATCGGGGGCCTCAAGGAAAAGCTGTTGGCTGCGCTGCGCGGCGGCATCAAGACCGTGCTGATCCCGGAGGAAAACGTCAAGGACTTGCAGGAAATCCCTGACGTGGTGCGCAATGGCCTGGAGATCATTCCAGTCAAGTGGTTCGATCAGGTGCTGCAGCATGCGCTGGTGCGCCAGCCCACGCCGCTCTCGGAAGAAGATGTGGCGACCGCCAACGCCGCCGCTGCCGGCCAGCGCACCGGCAGCGACCTCAGCGCCGGCTCCTCGATGGTGGACATCGTCTCGCATTGAGTCCGAGGGGGCCTGCGACAGGTTGATCGAGAAAGGCACAAATTTTTTGGATGGTTTTCCATCGCCGCCGAAAATTGCGCTAGAATCTCGGTCTTCCGAAGACAAGCGAATGTTTCGCAACTCCCAGGAAACCACGCGGGAATAGCTCAGTTGGTAGAGCGCAACCTTGCCAAGGTTGAGGTCGCCGGTTCGAGACCGGTTTCCCGCTCCATATTCCATCGGCCAGCAGCTTCAAGCTTCGGACCGATTCATGAAAAGGGCCTCACGGCCCTTTTTTGTTGCCAGAATCGCACTCCTCCCGTTTCCGGAGGCCGCATGCGCAGGGCATCGCATGCGGGGCAGGCATCACCCTCTTTGCAGCTCCAGCCCGGCGTGTTCGCGCAGCGGGTGGAAGATGATCTTCGGGAAGCGCTCCTGCGCCAGCCGCACGTCATACGGCGAGGTGCACATGTAGGCCAGCGCATTGGCGGCATCATGCGCCATGCGCAGCGGGTAGGCCGCCTCGAACTTCTTGAGCTCATCGGGCGTCTCGGCGCTGATCCAGCGCGCGCTGGTGTACTGGCTGGGCTCCAGACGGACTTCGGCGTCGTACTCCGTCTTCAGGCGGTGCTGCACCACCTCGAACTGCAGCTGGCCAACGGCGCCCAGCAGCATGTTGCCGCCGGCATCGGGCTTGAAGACCTGGATGGCGCCTTCTTCGCCTAACTGCATCAAACCCTGCTGCAACTGCTTGGTTCTGAGTGGATTCTTCAGCACCACGGTCGCGAACATCTCCGGTGCGAAGAACGGCAGGCCAGTGAATTGCAGGTTGGCGCCATCGGTGATGGTGTCGCCCAGCTGCACGCCGCCATGCGTGGTGAAACCGATGATGTCACCGGCATAGGCTTCTTCCACCGCCTCGCGGCGCTGGCTCATGAAGGTCACCACGCTGGTCGGGCGCAGTTCCTTGCCGCTGCGCTGCACCTTGAGTTTCATGCCGGGCGTGTACTTGCCTGACGCCACGCGCACGAAGGCGATACGGTCGCGGTGGTTGGCATCCATGTTGGCCTGCACCTTGAAGACCACGCCGGAGAAAGCCTTATCAGCCGGGTGGATGGTGGTCTCGGTCACCTCACCATTCCTGCCGATCAGGCGGCTGGTGCGATCACCCGGCGGCGGCGACATATCGACCACCGCGTCCAGCACTTCCATCACCCCGAAGTTGTTGACGCCGGAGCCGAAGAACACCGGCGTGAGCTTGCCGGCGAGGAAGGCCTCGTGGTCCCACTCGGCCGAAGCGCCCTGCGCCAGCTCCATCGCTTCGAGCGCATCGTCGAAGGCCTGGCCGAAGCGCGCCCGCAAGCGGTCGCTTTCGGCCAGCGGGATGACCTCGAAGTCCTGCGGACGCTTGTCGCTGCCGGGCTGGAACACGGTCATGCTCTGCGTCTGCAGGTTGATGATGCCGCCAAAGCCCTTGCCCTGCCCCACCGGCCAGGTGATGGGGCAGCAGGGCATTTTCAGTTCGCGCTCGACCTCGTCGAGGATGTCCAGCGGGTCCCGCACCTCGCGGTCCATCTTGTTGACGAAGGTGATGATGGGCGTATCGCGCTGGCGGCACACCTCGATCAGCCGGCGGGTCTGCGATTCGACACCGTTGGCCGCGTCGATCACCATCAGGGCCGAATCCACCGCCGTGAGCACGCGGTAGGTGTCTTCCGAGAAGTCCTTGTGGCCGGGCGTGTCGAGGAGGTTGATGACATGGTCGCGGTAGCTCATCTGCATCACGCTGGAGGCCACCGAGATACCGCGCTGCTTCTCGATCTCCATCCAGTCGCTGGTGGCATGGCGGCTGGCCTTGCGGCCCTTGACGGCCCCGGCGATCTGGATCGCGCCGGAGAACAGCAGCAGCTTTTCCGTCAGCGTGGTCTTACCCGCATCCGGGTGGGAGATGATGGCGAAGGTGCGCCGGCGGCGGGTTTCGTTTTCGTAGGTCACAAGTGGGTCCGGGCTGTCCAGGCAAACGCAAACCCGCCATTTTAATGACCTCGCTCGCCGGATGCGCGCCTAATCCAATCACGCGGCATGCAGGGCGCGCTCGATGGCCAGGCCCAGCGCCAGCACGGCACGATCGGCCAGGCGGGCACCCGCAAACATCAGGCCCACCGGCAATTCCTGCGCGTCCCGAGGCGCCGGCAGGGAGAGCGCAGGCAGGTCGTGGAAGTTGAACACCGAGGTATTGCGCAAGGCCAGCGCATTGGCCTTCATGAAGGCCTCTTCATCGGCCAGGCTCGCGATGCTCGGCGCCGTGAACACCACGGTGGGCAGCATGACCAGGTCGTACCCCGTCATGCGTCGATCGAACGCACGCTGCAGCTGCACGCGCTGCTGCAGGATCCGGATGTAGCTGGCCGCATCCAGCGCCATGCCGCGTTCGATGCGTGCGAGCACCAACGGATCGTACTCGGCCGCACGGTCCGGCAGGTACGGCTGATGGATCGCCGCCGCCTCCGCGGCAATCAGCGTGCCCTTGCGCTGGATCTGGAAGGGCGCGCTCAGCCATTCGTCCCAGGCCACATCGTCAATCTGGGCGCCCTGGCGCCGCAACACCTCCAGCGCTTGCTCGAATGCCTGGAGCACCTGCGCATCCGCCTCCGAGAACAGCAGCCCGCGCGGCACGGCAATGCGCAAGCCCCTGACGCGGCGCTCGGGCAGCTCCGCCTGATCCGGGGACAGGCCGGCCATGACCGCATCGGCCATCGCGCAATCTGCCACGCTGGCGGCCAGCGGACCGATGCTGTCGAGACTAAACGAGAGCGGAAACGCCCCCTCCCTGGGGACCCGCTGCACGCTGGGCTTGAACCCGGTAACGCCATTGAGCGCAGCCGGAATGCGGACCGAGCCGCCCGTGTCGGAGCCCACAGCGATCTCGCACAGGCCCAGCGCCACGGCCACCCCGGCGCCGGACGAGGAGCCTCCCGGGATGCGCGTCGCGTCCCGGGCGTTGCCAGGCGTGCCGAAATGCGGGTTGATGCCAATCCCCGAGAAGGCGAACTCGGTCATGTTGGTCTTGCCGATCACCACGCAGCCGGCCGCCCGCAGGCGCGCGACCACCGCCGCATCCTGCCTGGCCGCAGGGGCCTGCGCCAGCAGCCTGGAGCCGGCCGTCGTCACCGTGCCTGCGACATCCAGCAAATCCTTGACGCTGACGATGCGTCCATCCAGCGGCCCCAACGAGCGGCCATGCCTAGCCCGTGCATCCGCCGCCTGCGCTTCCTCTCGGGCGCTGTCCTCGTAGAGGTGGGTGAAGATGCGCCGTGCGCGCTCGCTGTCGCCATGGATGCGCACAAGGCATTGCTCCAGGCGTTCCAAAGAAGTTGTCATGAAAGGCGATTCCCGTAGGTCTTCCAAAACAGGGCGTCACGCTGCCGAAAGGGCGCGACAAGACCCCATGCCCGTGCCTCCCGCATATATCCAATGGATGCGGCGAACCAGCAGCGGATGGTACAACGCCATCTTCAGATCCACAGGGATGAAAATGCCACCCGGCACCGAGTGCGGTGCCGCAGACTCTCCAGGTCCCGCTCGAGAACCAGCAAAACACGCCGCTCGCTAGTTATTGGCGATCGCGGCAGGCATTGGCTGGAGAGCCCAGGCGGGCGCATCCTGCAGCGCCACCGGGCGCAGGAAGCGTTCGACGGCAGCGAATCCCACCGATGTGCTTTCGGGCCGGGTCGAAGCCGGCCAGGGACCGCCATGCTGCTGCGCCGCGCACACCGCGACGCCAGTCGGCACGCCCCTGAACAACACACGTCCGGCAATGGATACGGCGGCCTGCAGCAGGCGGCAATTCGCATCGGTGGGTGCATCTGCGCCCCAAAGCGTCACCGTCAGGCTGCCTCCCACGGCGCGCAGCACGCTGATCATCTCGTCATCGTCTGCCGCACGCACCAGCAATGCGGCCGGACCGAACACTTCTTCATGCAGTGCCGGGTCCGCCAGGAACTGACTGGCGGACACCTGTCCCAGATAGGCCCTGGGACCGGCGCTTTCGGCGGCCACCGCCGTCGTCAGGCGGCTGACTGCAAGGTGGCGCTCGAATCGCGCAACGCCATGCTCGAAGCCATCGCGCAACGCCATGTTCAGCATGGCATGGGGACGTGCCGCGTCAAGGGCAGCCGTCAGGTCCCGCACGAACGCGTCACTGGCGCCATCGCTGTCCAGTATCACAATGACACCCGGGCTGGTACAGAATTGACCGCATCCATTGACGATGGATGCCGCCAGCTGGCTGGCCAGCCCGGAACCATCCTGTTGCAGCGCGGCCGGCAATGCGATGACGGGATTGATGGAGCCAAGCTCACCGAAGAAGGGGATGGGTCGAGAGCGGGCCTGGGCTTCGGCATTCAGCGCAACACCGCCCTTGAAGGAGCCTGTGAAGGCCACCGCCGATATCTCCGGGTGGCGGACCAACCGCACACCAGGGGTGATCGAGGCACCCTCGATCATGCCGAACACTCCCGAGGCCAAACCCAGTTTGCGGGTCGCCCGTTCAGCAATGGCCGCCGTGGCACGCGACAGGCGGGGATGGCCGGGATGGGCTTTGACCACCACCGGACAGCCCGCCGCCAGTGCAGAGGCCGTGTCGCCCCCCAGAACGGAGAACGCAAAGGGGAAGTTGCTGGCGGCGAACACCGCGACCGGACCCAGTGGCACCTGCACGCGAGTGAGCGCAGGCCGGCCCTGCGGTGGCACGCCGGCGACCGCGGCTTCACCGAGCGCCACACCGACTTGGTTCTCATCGAGCTGCTGGGCAAAACCCCGGAGCTGGAAGGCCGTGCGGTCGAGTTCGCCATCAAGGCGCGCCGTGCCCAGATGGGTTTCTTCATCGGCCAATGCCACCAGGTGGCCCCGTTCCTCCTCGAGGCCCTGGGCCAGTTCACGCAACAGCGCGGCGCGTCCGGCGGCCGGACCACCACGCCACGCGCGGGCCGCGGCACCAGCCGCTTCGGCGAGCCTGTCGATGTCGGTGTCCGGCGTATCTGCCGGCGCATGCGGGAGGATGCTCATTGGGGTACTCCTTTGGATGTCTTTGAAAAAGGTTGGCGGGATCGAGTTGGACGGCCGCACTGGCTGGACGGATAATGCTCGTCCGAGTTTTCCAACATTGATGGCGTGCCGCCCGACTCATGTTTCAGCTGAGCCAGTTGCGTTGTTTTGTCGAGGTTGCCGCCGAGCTTCATTTCGGCCGGGCAGCGGAACGTTTGAACATGACGCAACCGCCCTTGAGCCGGCAGATCCGGCAACTCGAACATGCGCTGGGAACCGCGCTGCTGGAGCGCACCCGGCGCAGCGTGCGCCTGACTGCGGCTGGACAGGCCTTCCTGCCCGAGGCACAGGACATCCTGCACCGTTGTGCCGCAGCGGCCGGAAAGGCCCGGCGCGCCGTGCAGGGCGAGGCGGGCCGGGTGGTGCTGGGTTACTCGGCCGGAGCGAACTTCGATTTCCTGCCTCGCGCCGTGGCAGCAGCACAGCACCAGTTGCCCAACGTCGATCTCGAACTGCGCGAGATGGTCACCGTCGAACAACTCGAAGCGCTGCGTGGCGGGCGCATTGATCTCGGCCTGATCCGCCTGCCCGCCGACCTGCACGGACTGGAGATGCGCTGCGTGATGCGTGAGCCGATGCGGCTGGTGCTGCCGCGTGCACACCCGTTGGCACGCCGCCGCCGCTTGCAACTGCAGGACCTGCACGGCGAGCCCTTCATCATGTATTCGGCCGGCGACGGCCGCTACTTCCATGAAATGCTGCAGGCCTTGTTTCATGAAGCCGGCGTGACACCACGCTTCATTCAGCATGTGCGCCACACCCATTCCATGCTGGCCCTGGCCAATGCAGGCATTGGACTGGCGCTGGTGCCCGCTTCCACCGCACTGCTGCGCCTGAACAATCTGGTCGTGCGTGACTTGGCCCTGCCCGATCATGTGCGTGGGGAAATGCATATGGTGTGGCGGCGTCGCGAAGCGATCGCCAATCCATCGCTGGAACGCATGCGGGCTCTCTTCATGGGCTTGAGCGCGCTGGATTGAGCCCCGCAGCACAAGCCGCGTCGTGCAGGTGGGCTCGCGAGAGTTCCCCCGGATGGCGGCAGCCCACCAACGCCAGCGTGCGTTCGATGTCTTCACAGAACATCCGCAAGACCCTGGCCGCTCCCGCCTCGCCGCCGGCGCCCAGGCCGTACAGTGGCGCGCGGCCGAGCATCACCGCCTTGGCACCCAGCGCCAGCGCCTTGACGGCGTCGCTGCCACTGGCGAATCCACTGTCGACCAGCACAGTCAGTTTGTGCCCGACGCTGTCGGCTACCTGCGGCAGAACATCCAGTGGCGCAACCAGGCTGTCCAGATTGCGGCCGGCATGGTTGGAGAGCACTACGCCGTCGGCGCCATGCTGCAGGGCCAGGCGCGCATCCTCCGGGCTCAGGATGCCCTTGACCAGCAAAGGCCCCTTCCAGTAACGCCTCAATGCGTGCAGATCGTCCCAGGTGCAACTGTCGTTCTTGGGATTGGCGAAGGATTTGGCCTTGACACCCAGACTCGCCTGCGCGCCCTGCGGGTAGTTTTCATAACGCGGCATGCCATGGCGCAACAGATGCGGCACAAGTGTGCCCAGTGCCCAGCGCGGATGACACGCGACATCCACGACGTTGCGCGGCGTCATGCGAATCGGCACGCCAAAGCCGTTGCGCAGGTTGTAAGGCCGCAGCGGCAGCACCGGCGTGTCCACCGTCAGGATCAGCGCGCCGTAACCGGCCTCCCTCACACGGTCGACCAGCCCGTAGGACAGGCGGCGGTCGGGCCACATGTAGAGCTGGAACCACATGCCAGGACCGGCGGCCTCGGCGACACGCTCCATGCTGGTAATGGAAGAGGTTGACAGGGTGAAGGGCAAGCCGGCCGTGCGGGCCGCCCGTGCCAGTGCGATTTCGCCCTCGAACCACAGCAGTCCGGCCGCTGCCGTTGGGCTGATGGCCAGCGGGGCCGAATAGCGCTGGCCGAAAAGCTCCACGTCCTGCGAACGTTGCGAAACATCACACAGTAGCCGCGGCACGAAGCGCCAACGATCCAGGCTGGCCTGCGTCCAACCGCGTGCCCGCTCATCGCCGGCACCGCGATCCACATACTCGAACAGGCCCTTGGGCAGGCGCTGGCGCGCGAGGCTTCTGAACTCTTCCGTGGCATAGAGCCGGGCAACCCGCTTCTCTGGATTGGACATCGTCAATCAACCTGAATATTGCCTTCCCGGATCACCTGCTTCCAGCGTTCGGCTTCTTCGATCTGGAAGGAGGTGGCGGTTTGCGCATCGTTGGCAACCACATCAAAGCCCAGCTCGGTCATCTGCTGGCGGAATGCATCGGTGGTCAGCACCTTGTGCAGCGCGGCGGCCAGCTTATCCTTGACTTCGACCGGCAACCCTTTTGGCGCGGCAATGCCTTGCCAGGAATAGACCTCCATGCCGGATACTCCCGCTTCCTGAGGCACCGGCACATCCGGGAACAGCGCCGTGCGCTGATCGCCCGTGACGGTGATCAGGCGCAGGCGGCCGGACTGGATATAGGGCGTCACCGCTCCCAGGTTGGAGACCAGGCCATGGACATGACCTGCCAGGGTGTCGGCGATGGCGGGCCCTCCCCCCTTGTAGGGGACATGGATGGCTTCAGCCCCGCTGTTCTTCAGGAACAGCGCCAATGTCAGATGCTCGCTGGAGCCCGAGCCGGCCGTGGCAATCGGCATCCCCCCTTGCTGAGCCTTGAGCTGCTCCAGAAACTGGGGCAGGGTCTGGATGGCCGAGGACTGCGGCACCACGAACGCATTGGGCGTGCGCACGGCAATGGTCAGCATGTCGAAATCGCGGCGCGGCAGATAGCCGAGATTCTCGTAGAGGCCCTCGTTGATGGCCAGCACGCCCAGGGCGCCGATCATGAGCGTGTGGCCGTCGGGCTTGGCGCGCGCCAATTGGGAAGCACCAATGGCGCCATTGCCTCCGGCCTTGTTCTCGACGACGACGGTGGCATTCAACTCCTCGGCCAGTGGCTGCGAAAGCCGACGTGCAATCGCATCCGAGGAACCCCCGGGCGCATACGGAACAATGATGGTGATGGGCTGGTTGTCAGGGAAGCCCGCGGCACCTGCCAAGGATGCGGAGCAGAACACGACGGCGGTGGCGAAGCGGGCAGCAAGACGCGAGCCCAGGCCTTTCGGCTGGAATACTGGCATGAAAGTCTCCGTTTGATTAGGTTTTATTGATCTTCTCGTGGCGCCCCGGGGAATGCGCCACCACAGTAGGGCTCTGGCTCAGGCCAGATCCCACTCTTCCAACAGGCGGCGCAGCGTGTCCTCCGCCTTGTCAGACAGGGGCCAGGCACCCGGAGCACGCACAGCACCACAGTCGTTGCCCTGCAGCTGCAGGGCGCGTTTGACAACGGTGACATTGGTGCCGTTGCGCTCCTCGGCGCGCAAAGCCTCGAATTCAGCCATGCCGCGAATGAGCTGCATGGCCCTGGGATAGTCGCCGGCCTCCAGTGCCGAGTGAATCGCCACCGAATGGGCCGGCCGCACATTGATCAGGCCAGAGGTGAAGCCGCGCGAACCGACCGCGTAGAACGGCGGCGCCCAGTGTTCGGCCAGCCCGCCGACCCAGGCGATGTCATGATCACGGGTGCGGGCCATGGCTTGCGCCAATCGCAGCGGCGTGGGGGAAGCCCACTTCACGCCAATGACCTGCGGAATGGCGCACAGCTCGGTGATGGCGTCCAGGCCGATGCCATCGTCACGCAGGTACAGCACCAGCGGCAGGTCGCCGACCTCTTGCGCGATGCGCTGCACATAGGAAACCACGCCCCGCGGGGCGACGAACGGATCGGGCGGCTGATGAACCATCAACGCACTCGCACCCGCATCCTGCGAGGCGCGCGCCAAGGTCAGCGCATCATGCAAGCTGCGGCCGACGCCGGCAAGCAGCGGCACACGGCCGGCAATATGCCCAGCAACCGCCTGCACCATTTGCTCGGCTTCCCGGGTCGTCAGTCCATAGAATTCGCTGGTGTTGCCGTTGGCCACCAGCACGTGAACACCTGCCTCGATGGCGCGATCGACGATGGGAGCGAGCCGGTCGGGCACCAGCGTGTCATCGCCGTCGAAGGGGGTGACCAGAATACCCGAGATGCCATTCAGGGCGGTTCGCAGCTCGGCGGTGGTGTGGCGCATTGGTGTCTCGTCCAGTTATTGTCATTCGGACCGGTCCATGCACGACCGGCGTTGAGAAGCCATTAGGCCCGCGCAGGCCTGTCCCCGTCCAATGCGAAGATCGGATTCAGTGATTCAGGAATTGAATCAGTGGACCGACCACTGCAACCAGGCGCCCCAATCCAGCGGATCAACGGCCTGGCCCATCCCGTGTGTCGACCATCCGCTTGAGCCGATCAGCAGATGCCCGCCACGACCGCGGCGCATAATGCCGCCGTCCCAGAAAGCCAAGCATGTCTCCAACGCCTGTTATTCCCCCCGCGCTGCCGGGCCGTCGCTCCATCCTGCACGATGTTTCACTCTCGGCCATCGTGGCCGGCTTCATCACCGTGTTGGTGGGCTACACCAGTTCAGCGGTGATCGTCTTCCAGGCCGCGCAGGCACTGGGTGCCAGCGCAGCAGAGATGGGTTCGTGGCTGTGGGCACTGGGGTTGGGCATGGGCGTGACCTGCTTCCTGCCTTCGCTGCGGCTGCGCATGCCGGTGGTGACGGCCTGGTCCACGCCCGGCGCGGCCATGCTGATGGGCAGCGCGCTGGGGCTGCCGATGCCGGAGGTGATCGGTGCCTTCGTCATCTCGGCGCTGCTGATCGCGGTGGCCGGCCTGACCGGCTGGTTCGAGAAGGCCATGAACCGCATTCCGATGGCCCTGGCCTCGGGCATGCTCGCGGGGGTACTGCTGCGCTTTGGTCTCGATGCCTTCCTGGCCATCGAGACGCAGCCGGTGCTGGTGCTGGCAATGCTGGTGGCCTATTTTGCCGGGCGCATGTGGTTTGCGCGCTATGCCGTGATCGCCACGCTGGCCACCGGCGTGCTGGTGGCGGCCGCCAGCGGCCTGCTGCACACCGAGAACCTGCAGTGGCAACTGGCCCGGCCGGTGTTCACCATGCCGGCCTTCTCCGTCAGCGCCCTCTTCAGCATCGCACTGCCGCTCTTCATCGTCACCATGACCTCGCAGAACATACCCGGTGTGGTGGTGGCCCGTGCCTCGGGCTATGCGCTGCCGGTCTCGCCGGTCATCGGCTTCATCGGCATGGTCAACCTGCTGCTGGCGCCGTTCGGCGCCTATGCGATCAACCTCGCGGCCATCTCGGCGGCCATCAGCATGGGGCGCGAGGCCCATGATGACCCGGCCCGGCGTTACGTTGCCGCCATGGCCGCCGGCCTGTTCTACCTGGCCATCGGGCTGCTCGGCGGCGCGGTCGTGGCGCTGTTCTCGGCTTTCCCGCGAGAATTGATCATGGCCATTGCCGGCATCGCGCTGCTGGGCACCATCGCCAGCAGCCTGCTGACGGCCCTCAAGGACGAAGCCAGCCGCGAGCCGGCCGTGATCGCCTTCCTGGTGACCGCCTCGGGCCTGAGTGTGGCCGGCATCGGCGCGGCTTTCTGGGGCCTGGTCGCCGGCGGCCTGGCCATGCTGGCGCTGACGCGCGTGCGGCGCTGACGACCCAGGCTCAAGGCCGCACGCGGGCTCACGCACGCGACCACCCCTCCACACGTCAATGCATCAATACGGCAGCAGCCCGCCGAGCGCCGCCGGGTCGACCGGTTGGCCATTGATGGTGCTGAGGCCACGCAGATAGGAAATGGCCGTCTTCAGCGCATCTCCCTCGCGCTCGGCCACGCCCTGATCGACCAGCGCCTGCAAGGATTCGGCGTCGTAGAGGCCCAGGCGCACCAGCGCCGCCTCGGGCACCGACAGGTGCGCCTGAAACTGCAGCTTGGCGAGCAGGCTGAAAGGCAGAAAGCTGAGGTCATTGGCAGTGAGCGTGGGCGCGCTCACGCTGGCATCGGCACGCACCACGCCCTCGGGCAGGCGAAAGCTCAGCTCATCGAGGCGCAGCTCCAGGCCATGTGCGAACAATGCCGCCGCCTGCTGCCGGAAGCGCTCCTGCTCCTGGGCATCGAGCCGCCCGAAAGCCGCGACCGGGTCCTCGCTCTGCAACAGCGACGAGAAGGCCGCATAGAACTGTTCGTAGGTCGGCACGTGCGTCTTGCGCAGTGACATGTCCCACTGCAGCGGAGCGAAGGCCTCGCCATCGAGCTGCAGCTCCTGCGCACTCATGCGCAGGAGCATGTCCATCAGGCCGCCCTCTTCCGTGGCCTCCATCTGCAACTGGACATCGCGCAGCGCCAGTCCAGCGGTGCTGCGCTGATCGGGATCGTCTGGCAGATGGCCGGGCAGATCCTCGGCGGTGGCAGTGGCCATGGCGACATACAGCAGGCGTTCGAGCCGGTAATCACTGCGCCCCAGGAAGGTATAGCGGGTGCCCGGCTGCAGCACATACTGGTCGGTGCCGCTGAGCCCCTGCAACTGGAACCGCTCGCCATTGGGGGCGCGGGTTTGCATGCCCGGCCATTGCAGGCTGGCATCGAGGCTGGCGAGGTCCGCACCAAAGCGCATCCGGTACTGCAGCGGCAAGAGCTGCGCTTCGCCCGCATCGTCCGGGTTCTTGAGGCGGATATCCAGGCTGGCAAGCTCCAGCTCGCCATCGCCGCTCCAGCCGATCCGGGTGTGCATGGAAACCGGCGCGGCCGTGCCGATCGACGGCTGCAAAAGCGCACGCGTGGCATCGGAGAGTTCCGGCTGCGATTCGATGGAGGCCAGGCCCAGACGCCGCAGGCCCGGCAGCGGGCCATGCTCGATCTGGTGGCGCAAGGTGATGGTGGCGCCGCCCCACTCGGGCGGCAGCACCACCTGCGTGCGGGCGACCGAATGCAACAGCCCGCGCTGGTAATCGGCCAGCGTCACCGGCATGCCCAGGTATTCGGTCAGATGCTCATGACCATCGCGCAGTTGCGCCTCGATGCGCCCACCCATGTACCAGGCCGTGGCGCCATAGGCCAGCCCCAGCAAGGCCACGCCGGCCACCAGTTTGATGCTCTTGCTCATGTGCTCCTTTCCTGAGAGCCTGTCCAACCACCGCGGGCGCAGGCCTCGTGCCAAATCCATGTTGAGCGGGGCATTGTTCCACAGCTTGCCGGCGCGCCGCCGCCAGGTGCTTATCATGGCGGTCTGGGGAGACTGGCAGCAGCCATTCGGAACCCGATCAAACCACCGGAAAGCAGAGGATTGCACGCATGTTCACCGGCATCATCACGGCCGTGGGCCGGATTCAGACCGTCGAAAACCTGGGCGAGAGTGCCGCGCATGGCAAGCGCCTGCACATCGCCACGCCCGAAGGCTATCTCGACGACGTGGCGCTGGGCGACAGCATCGCGCTCAATGGCGCCTGCATGACGGTGACCGGCCTGGCGCTGGAAGAGAGCATCTTCACCATCGAGATTTCGGCCGAATCGCTGCGCCTGACGGCCGGTCTCGACCAGCCCGGCGAGGTCAACCTGGAGAAAGCCCTGCGCGCCGCTGACCGGCTCGGCGGCCACATCGTCTCCGGCCACGTCGATGGTATCGGCACCGTCAGCCACTTCGCGCCGGTGGGCGAAAGCCATGAACTGCGCATCCTCGCCCCCGCCGAACTGGGCCGCTACCTGGCCTACAAGGGCTCGATCACGGTGCAGGGCGTCAGCCTTACGGTCAACACCGTCGAGGATCTGCCGGATGGCTGCGAATTCAGCATCAACCTGATCGCCCACACCGTCGAGCACACCACGCTGCGCCTGCTGCGGGTAGGCAGCGCAGTGAATCTGGAGGTGGATGTGATCGCGCGCTATGTGGCGCGGATGCTCGAACCGAAGGCCGGGTGAGCGTCCCACCGATACCTCTGCTGCCATGAAAAACGGCGGCCATGCAGGCCGCCGTTGCCGTTTCTGCGTAAGGGCTTGTTCAGAAGCTCACAGACCGGCCGGCCGCGTATAGCCCGGGAACTCGGCGTCCAGCACTTGCTTGAAGAACGGCGACTGGAAGGCCTTCTTCAGGTCCTGGGCCCAGGGTTTGGCTTCGTCGCCCTGGCGCACGGCCACCACCTGCTGGTAGGCCACCGGGGGTTGTTCCAGCGCCAGCGCGCTGGTGAAAGCCAACCCGGCGGCCGTGGCGAAGTTGCCCGGCACGATGGCAATGGCCGCATCGCCCAGCGTGCGTGGCAGCTGCGCGGCCTCGATGGGCTGGAAGCGCAGCTTCTTCGGGTTCTCGACCACATCACGCTCGCTCACCCGCAGCGGATCGATGTCGGCCTTGACCGTGATCAGGTCCTGCTGCACCAGCAGCTGCAGCGCGCGCGCCAGGTTGCTCGGGTCGTTGGGCAGCGTCACGCGGTCCCCGTCCTGCAACTCGGCCAGGCTCTTGCGGCTTTCGGAATAGATGCCCATCGGCGCCGTGGTGCTTTGCACCAGATCCACCAGGTCGAGCTTCTGGTCGGCCTTGAAGCGGTTCAGATAGGTGATGTGCTGGAACAGGTTGGCGTCGAGCGAGCCCTGCGCCAGGGCCAGGTTGGGCTGCACGTAGTCGTTGAATTCGACCAGCCGGACCTTGTAGCCCTCTTTTTCGAGCTGCGGTGCGATGGCCTTCTTGAGCACATCGTAGTTGTAGCCGGCGGTGGCGCCCAGTGTCAGATTCGGCTTGGCCGGATCGGCAGCCTGCGCGGCAAGGCTGGCCAGACCCAGGCTGGCGGCCGCAGCGGCCAGAACGAGATGGCGACGAAGAAGGGACATGGGAAACTCCTCAAAAAAGCAAAAAGGGAAAACGGACACCTGCAGGCCCATCCATCCTCAACGCATGGACGGCGCCCCAGGCCGACAACCGCAGGCAAAAGCGCAGACCCGCACCCCGCTCAGCGCTTGTCCAGCCGGCTCGCCAGCGCGTTGCCGCCGAACTGGATGATCTGCACCAGCACGATCAGCAAGGCCACCGTCAGCAGCATCACATCGGTCTGGAAGCGGTAGTAGCCGTAGCGGATCGCCAGGTCGCCGATGCCGCCACCGCCGACCACCCCGGCAATGGCCGAGTACGACAGGAAGCTCACGGCCAGCACCGTCAGCGCCAGCACCAGGCCCGAGCGCGCCTCGCGCACCAGCACGCGCCAGACGATCTGCAGCTCGGAGGCGCCCATGGCATGCGCGGCCTCGATGACGCCGCGCGGCACCTCACGGATGCTTTGCTCGACCAGCCGCGCAAAGTACGGGATGGCCGCGACCGACAGCGGCACGGCCGCCGCCAGCGGCCCGATCGAGGTGCCGGTGACCACCCGCGTGAACGGCACCAGCGCCACCAGCAGGATGATGAACGGGAACGAGCGCACCGTGTTGACGATCCAGCTCAGCACCAGATAGGCCGGCCGGTGGGCCAGCGACTGGCCCGGGCTGAGCAGGAACAGCAGCACCCCCAGCGGTCCGCCCAGCACGATGGCGGCAGCCAGGCCGATGCCCAGCATGAGAAAGGTTTGTCCAATGGCCACCCACAGTTCGGGCAGCAGGGCGATCAGGTTGTCAGACATGGCAAATGGTGCAAGGGATGGGGGTGAATGCGAGCGGCGGGCGGAGCATCAGGCATCGATGGCAGGATCGGCGGCAGCAGCCGCCAGTGGCACGCCCGCGCGCGCCGCGGCGGCAATGCGCGCGGCGTGCTCGCGCAGGATCTGCACGCTGAGCTGTTCCTCGGCCAGTTCGCGGCCCAGCGCGCTGCGGCGCGGCGTCTGCAGGTCGTCCACATCGAATTGCTCGGCGATGCGTCCGGCCTCGACGATGGCCACGCGCTGGCACAGTGCCTGCACCACCGAGAGCTCATGGGTGACGATGACGATGGTCACGCCCAGCCGCGCATTGATCTCGCGCAGCGTCTGCAGCACCGAGCGGGTGGTTTCGGTATCGAGCGCCGAGGTCGGCTCGTCGCACAGCAGCACCTTGGGGCGCGGCGCCAGCGCGCGGGCAATCGCCACGCGCTGCTTCTGCCCGCCCGAGAGCTGGGCCGGGTAGCTGCCGGCCTTGTCGGCCAGCCCCACCAGGTCCAGGCACTCGCGCACGCGCGCGGCGATCTCGGCCTTGCTGCGCCGGCCATGCAGTTCCAGCGGGAACGCCACGTTCTCGGAAACAGTGGCGTTCTGCAACAGGTTGAACTGCTGGAAGATCATGCCGATCTCCTGGCGCGTGGCGCGCAACTCGCGCTTGGAGAGTGCCATCAGGTCGCGGCCATCGACGCGCACCTGCCCGGCATCGGGGCGCTCGAGCAGGTTGATCAGGCGCAGCAGCGTCGATTTGCCCGCGCCGCTCTGGCCGATCAGGCCGAAAATCTGGCCAGCCGCAATGTCCAGCGACACCGCGCGCACGGCCTCGAAGACGCGGCCATCGGGCAAGGCAAAACGCTTGCTGACGGCATCGAGCTGGATCAGCGCGTGGGGAGGGGAGGAGGAATCAGTCATGGAGCAGCAGAACCGGCAGACACGGCGAAACCCCCGATTGTCTTACTTTTGACAACCGATGCCGGTGGCATGGCCCTGCATCCGGCCCGAAAGCGCCGTGCACCTCCACGGCGTCACCTCCCCGAACAAGACCGCGCGGATGTTGTCGCACCGCAAAGACCGGGCCGCGCGCCGCTGGTGCAATCCGTCCATGCGCCCGCCCCCTTCCCTTTCGACACCCATCCTGCCCCGCGAGACAACGCCCGGGGCCTCGCACCTCCCGCACCGTTCGCGCGGCCCCTGCCCAGCCAGTGCGGCGCGGGCGCGTGCACTGGCCGGCATGCTGGTCAGCGCCGCAGCCTGTGCCACGGCCCTGACAGCCTGCCGCGGCGACTCCTCCGCCGATCCGGCCACCGAGCCATCCGCAAACCTGGTCATGGTGCCGGCCGGCACCGTGCGCTTCCTGGCCGTGGGCGAATTCACACGCGCCGGCTTTCCGGCCGCCCCACCTTGGCAGCAGGCACGGATCGAGCAGCCGCTGCGCGTGATGCGCCAGCTGGTCAGCCAGGCCGACTACGCGCGCTGCGTCGCCGCCCAGCACTGCAAGCCGGCCGATGGTCAGGACCGGCGCGGCGCCAGCGCCTCGGCGCAGTTGCCCGTCACCGGCGTGAGCTGGGTGGACGCCCAGGCCTACGCGCAATGGCTCGCGGCGGAAACCGGCTTGCCCTATCGCCTGCCACGCTACGAGGAATGGGTGCTTCTGGCCGGCGATGCCTTCGAGGAAGCCGCCCCGCTGGACGAATACCGACCCGACAACCCCGCGCAATACTGGCTGCAGCAATACGCGCGCGAGATGGCACGCGCCAGCGTCGAGCCTGCGCCGCAGCCGCTGGGCCACTTCGGCCGCAACGCATACGGCATCGAGGATCTGGGCGGCAACGTCTGGGAGTGGACCGACACCTGCTACACACGCACCGCGCTGGCCGACGGCGCCGCGCCGCTGGCACTGAGCGAGAACTGCGGCATCCGCGCCGTGGCGGGCCAGCACCCGAGCTTCATCCCCGACTTCATCCGCGATGCGCGCTCGGGCGCCTGCTCGGTCGGAGCGCCACCGAGCAACCTCGGCATCCGGCTGGTCGTCGCGGCGCCTCCGGGTAGATGAAAAAACTGCAGGAGGAAGGTTGAAGCGCTGCAGGGAATTTCTTGTCGTTTGGTCGAAGGCCATCCATCCATTCCCATTGCTCTGTGGCCGCCTGGAGCGATTCAGGCACTTGCCAATCCTGGCCAAAGTGGGCGCACAGGCTCTCGATTGCGGGCGGCACGGCACCGTCGCAGGTCACCCCCCAGGCCAGTGGCTGCGCGCGCAGTGCCCACGTACAGGTATTTATCGAAGAGCGATGGTTGCAGTGCGGCAAGCTCGCCAATGCCAACAAAGAACACCCCTTCAAACTTCAGCCCCTTGATTTGCTGGATGTCGAACACGCCCACGTTGTTTTCCTGGCCCACCGCCTGGCCCTCGCAGCAGGCAGTAACCTGGATGTTGTGCTCGGACAGGGCTTCGTTCAGCGCCTCAGCCACCCACGACGCACCATTGGAACCTTCTTGCTAACGCTGATGCGGCATCAACAAAGCCGCAGGCTGCACGGATTTGCCGCCAAACATGCCGGAGATGGCCAGCAGCGTCAGCGCGTAGGGCAGCGCCAGCAAGAGCTGTGGCGGCAAGCCCCAGCCCAGCAACTGCAAGGACAGTTGCAAGGCATCGGCCAGGCCGAACACCAGCGCGGCCAGCATGACTTTCCAGGGCGTCCAGCGGCCCAGAATGACGATGGCCAAGGCGATGAAGCCCTGCCCGCTGACGATCGAGTCGCGGTAAACGCCCACTTCGCACAGCATCAGGTAAGCGCCTGCCATGCCGGCTGCGCCGCCGGATATCCACACCCCTGCATGGCGCATGCGTTTCACACTGATGCCGGCAGCATCCGCCGCGCGCGGGTTCTCGCCTACCGCACGCAACGACAAGCCGAAGCGGCTGCGTTGCAGCACCATGCTTGCCACCAGCACCAGTAACAGCGTGACGTATAGCAAGACCGGCTGCCCAAACAAGGCAGGCCCCACCCATGGCAATTCCGACAGCCCCGGGATTTGCAAAGCGGGAAACATGGCGACGGATTGGCCACCCGTGACTTCGCCCGTGGTGCGAAAAACCAGGCTGCACGCGCCCAGTGCCAACAGGTTGAACACAATGCCCACCACCACCTGGCTGGCCTGCACCGTCACGTACAGCCACGACAGCAGCAGGCTGGCCAACCAGCCACTCACAATGGCCGCGAACACGCCCAGCCAGGATGAGCCGCTGAGCCCGCAGGCCAGATAGGCGGCCAGAGCACCAATCAGCAGCAAGCCCTCGATGCCGATGTTGAGCACGCCAGAGCGCTCGGCAAACACCTCGCCCAGCGCCGCCAACAGCACCGGCCCTGCCAGGCGGATGGCCGCAGCCAGCCAGGTGCTGAGAAATGCCGCATCCAGGATGGAAAGACTATCCATTGCGCTCTCCAAGAGGTCTTCCCGCAGCGGCGCGGGGGCTTTGCCACACCACCCGGTAGCGCAGCAACCACGGGCTGGCCAGAACGAACAGCACCGTCAGCGCCTGCAGAATGAATGTGATGGAGGTCGGCACACCGGTGGCGCGTTGCATGCTGTCCGCGCCGACGGACATGCCGCCATACAGCAGCGCCACCGGCAACACCCACAGCGGATGCAGCCTGGCCAGCAAGGCCACGACGATGCCGATGAAGCCGATGCCGCCACTCATGCCATCAAGCAGCCGGTATTGCACGCCCAGCACCTGCACCAAACCCGCCAGTGCCGCCAGCGCGCCCGCCAGCAGCGAGGCCTGCAACACCCGTCGGCCCACCGCAATGCCGCTGTTGCGCGCAGCCAGCGGGTTCAGCCCGGCCACCACCATTTCATAGCCCAGCGGTGTTTTGCGCAGCAACACCCACACCAGCAGCGCAGCCAACAGGGCGAGGCCAATGCCCGCATGGGCACGCGTGCCTTCGATGACCAAGGGCAACCAGGTCTCCTGCGGAATGCGGGCGGATTGCGGCAGCCCGCCGGGCGCACGCATCGGACCTGAGACCAGGTATTGCACCAGCAACAAGGCGATGTAATTGCCCATCAGCGACATCAGCACCTCGCTGCCACCAAAGCGCGCCCGCAGCCAGCCGGTGGAGGCTGCCCAAAGCGCCCCGGCCAACATGGCTGCCGCGATGCAGATGGGTAGAAACACGGCGAATGGCACGCCAGCCAGCCAACGATCAGGAACTACGGCCAGAGCAACGGCGGTAGCCGCTGCCGCACCGATGACGAAACAGCCTTCAAAACCCAGATAGGCAAAGCCGCAGCGCCAGGCCACGATGGTGCCCAACGCGATCAGCGCCAGCGGTGCGGCTTTGTTGAGCGTGTAGCCGATGCCGCGCCAATCACCAAAGCCACCAGAAAAGAGGCTGGCATAGGCTTGCAACGGGTTCGCGCCTTGCAGCGCGAACAGCACTGCGCAGACCAGCAAAGCCGCGATGACGGCCAGCGCTGCGGCACCGGCAATGGCTGTTTTGGAGCTGGCAGGCGCCAGGCGTTTTTCAATGCGCAGCATGGCACTCCTGCTCCGGCAATGCCGCTTGGTTTGCAGCGGCGTCCGCTTGGCTGGCGCTGGCGCCCACGCCTGCCATGCAAAGCCCGATGGACTCGCGCAGCGCGGCGCTGCCGTCGTTGTCAAACAGACCGGCGATGCGCCCGCCATACAGAACGGCCACGCGGTCGCTGAGCGTCAGGATTTCGTCCAGCTCGGCCGAGACCAGCACGATTGCCGTGCCTTTTTGGCGTTCGGCCAGCAGCGCTTGCCAGACGACTTCGATGGCGCCCACGTCCAGCCCGCGCGTGGGCTGCTCCACCACCAGCAATTGGGGCTTGAGCATCAGCTCCCGCCCCAGAATGAGTTTTTGCAGATTGCCGCCGGAGAGTTTGCCCGCCGGAAAAGAGAGGCTGGCCGTGCGCACCCCGAACGTCTCCACCAGGCGTTGCGCATGGGCGCTGATGCGCGCTTCGTCGCGCCACAGCCCGGCCAGGTGGCTCAGCAGGTTTTGCATGCCCAGCAAGGCGTTCTCGCGCACCGAAAGCTCCATGACTGCGCCTGCACGGCGCCGATCCGCCGGAATGTAGGCCATGCCCAAGGCGCGGCGCGAAGCCGTATCCAGCCCGCGCATTTCACGCCCGTGCAGGCGCACGCTGCCGCTGCTTGGGCGCGCGCCCACCAAAGCCTCGGCCAACTCCGATTGGCCGTTGCCATCGACCCCCGCGATGCCGAGAATCTCCCCTGCACGCAGGCAAAAACCGGCTTGCCGCAGGGCTTGCTGGCCGCGTTCATCGGTGGTGCTCAAATCCTCCACCTGCAAGACCACCGGGCCTGGGGTTTGCACCGGACGTGGCGCGGTAAAGGTCACGTCGCGCCCCACCATCAGCCTCGCCAGAGCGGCTTCGCTGCTGCCCGCGGTGGGCACGCAGCCTACGGTTTTGCCGGCGCGCATGACGGTCACGCGCTCGGCGATTTCGAGGATTTCATGCAGCTTGTGGGTGACGATGATGATGGCGCAGCCGTCAGAAGCCAGGCGGCGCAGCACCGCAAAAAGCCGGTCTTTCTCACCCGCGGTCAGCACGGCCGTGGGCTCGTCGAGAATCAGAATGCGCGCATCCCGGCACAGCAGCTTGACGATCTCCACGCGCTGCTGCACTCCGATGGGCAACTGCTCGATGCGCGCTTGCGGATCGATTTGCAGGCCGTACTGCTGCGATACCTCGGTGATGCGGGCGGCGACTGCGGCCAAGTCCAGCGTGCGGCTTTGGCGATCGGCCAGCGCCACGTTCTCGGCGACGGTGAAGAGCCGCACCAGCATGAACTCCTGGTGCACCATGCCAATGCCGTGGGCCATGGCATCGGCCGGGCTGCCCACTGTGAGCGGCTGGCCATCCAGCGTGATCTCGCCCGCATCGGCCTGGTAGAGGCCGTAGAGGATTTGCATCAGCGTGCTTTTGCCCGCGCCGTTTTCGCCCAGCAGGGCGTGGATTTCGCCGCGACGCACGGCCAGGTGCGCATCATCGTTGGCCAGTACGCCGGGAAAGCGTTTGACGATGCCGCGCATGTGCAGCCACGGTGCTGCCATTTGCACGTCGGCAGTGCTTGAGGCTGGTGTGCCAGCCAGCGCGGCTTGCGCGTGCTGCGCGGATGAATGCAGCGCCATGCTCAGGCATCCAGAATGCCAGCCACCTTCAGCTTGCCACTGGCCACATCGGCCCAGATGGCGCGAAACTGTTGCCAGGCATCGGCGCTGATGATTTTGGGGTTGTGGTCTCCCGCTGCGCCTGCCACCGGCGACCAGATCACGTCCACCGCGGGGTGCCACTCGCCGCCACCGCCAAAGCTGCCGTCGGCCACGCTTTTGGCAATGGTTTTGACCATCTCGCCCAGTTCGATGCGCAAACTGGTGCCAACGACTGCGGGTGCGATGGCGGTTTGGTCGGCATAGCAGCCCAGCGCCTTGACGTTGGCGGCGGCAGCGGCTTGCAAGGCGCCAATGCCGGTTTCGTTGGCGGCATGCCAGATCACGTCTGCACCGTTGCCAATCAAGGTTGCTGCGGCCTGGCGACCTCTGGCGGCGTTGCCGTATTCACCCGTGATGATGCCCGCAGCCTTGATGCCCGGCACGGTGCGCTCGGCACCAGCGACGAAGGCGCGCAGCATGCGTTGCTGGGTGGGGTTGTCGCCACCACCCACAAAGCCGACTGCGGCGCGCTTCTCGGAAATCAGCGCCGCCAGGGCGCCCGCGCAGTACGAGGCATCGTAATACGCCAGATCCGCATACTGGATGTTGGACGGCACGCTTGGCTCGGGCAGGAAGGAGGAGACGAAGAACTTGGTATCCGGATACTCGGGCGCGATCTCCAGCAAGGCGCTGCCGTACTCATAGCCGTGGCCGATGATGAGGTCGTAGCCATCATCCGCATAGCCGCGCGTGGCCTGGGGAATCTCGGCCTGGCCGATGTTTTCGGTAAACACTGCTTGAAAGCCGGGTGTGCTTTGCAACGCGACGATGCCTTCATGCGCCAACTGGCCCCAGCCGCCATCGGCAATGCTGCCTGACAACAACAGCGCGACCTTGGTGGTTTTGTTGGGGTTGGCGGCCAGCGCGCGGCGCATGCCACCCAGGCCAAGGCCCAGTGCGCTGGCCAGTGAGAGGTGGTGGAATTGGCGGCGAGACAGGGTTTGCATGGCGGGACTCCAGGTAGGGTGGCTAAAAGGCTGGGTGCTCAGGCGGCGGTGAGGCGGCGTTTGAGTTCCAGCAGAAAAGGGATGTCGCGGATCTGATCGTCCTGCACCACGTCCCAGGCCACGCCGCCGGGCTGCGGGTAGGGCGAGTGCGTCTCGATGCTGCGTTCGGGCGTGAAAATCCAGTGCAGCGCCGAATCGTGCGCCAGCATTTCGATCTGCGCGTCGGGCACCACTTGCACCTCGTGCACGGTGGTGACGATTTGCGCGTGCGCGGGCAAAGTTCCCAACTCGCGGAAGATGCCCAGTTCCAGGTCGGCGAAACCGCCGCCTTTGCCGGTGCGCCCGCCTTGTGCGGTGACGGCGACGCAACCGACCACGACCACATCCATGGCCTCCATGTCCTCGAACTGCACGGGCTCGCCCACTTGCAAGGCGCCTTGCGAGGTGGCCGCCAGCTCGAAAGAGATGTCTCGCGCTTTGAGCTGTGCAGGGTCGAGCCGCACGAACGGGAAGCCCTGCACCAGCTCCGGCACCGGCGTGTAGAGAACCTTGCCGTCGTACAAGGCGCGCAGCCGCACCGGAATCTGCGGTGGATCGGGGTTGCACTTGACGATGCGGGCGTCTTGCCAGAACGCCGTTTGCGCGAGGCGTTGCGCCGCAGCATCGGCGCCCACGAAGTTGGGAATGCGGCTGGCCACCGGCCCGACGTTGACCTGCGCACGCTCCAGCGCCTGCCAGACCTCTGTGCGCAAAGTGTCCTTGCCTTCGTGCCGACCCTGCCAGCGGGCGGCGTGCTCATGGTGGTAGCTCATGGTGTGTGCCTGTTTGTTGAAAGGATGAGCGGAGTCTAGAAGTCGATTGCGCGTTTGCACATGGGCACCTTGTTATGGCTGTTATGTGCGCAACACAGGTTCCGTATGCAAAAGCTGCCCATCTGGTGCAAATACCGCTTTGCCATGCCTCAAAACTGTGCGCAACAGCTTTTTGCCCCATTGCGGTGCCTTTGTGGCGGCGACAACTGCGAAGGCATCATCCGCATCTTCGCTGCATGAGCATCGGCCGATTCACGCTTTCTCTTTGAATGCAACCCGTTTCATCGTGACACTGGCAAGCTAATTGCCTGTATGCCACCATCATGAAAGAACTCGGCACCCTGAGCCTGCAGTCCCTGCAGGTGCTTGACACACTGCTTCGCACGCGCAGCGTCTCTCGCACGGCGGATACCCTTGGGCAGACGCAATCGGCTATCAGCGTGGTGTTGCGTCGGCTGCGCCAGCAGCTGGGCGATGCCTTGCTGGTGCGCGATGGCAACCAGATGGTGCTCACACAAAAGGCGCAGCACATCCATGAGGATTTGCATGGCCGCCTGCTGGCGCTCACCCAACTGCTGGAAGCGAGAGCCCCTTTCGATCCCGACACCGCGCAACAGACCTTCAATATCGCCAGCGCCGATTGCGTGCAAACCCTGTTTCTGCCGCGCCTGGCCAGTCAACTGCGCCAACGCGCCCCGCACATTCGCCTGCGGCTGGGCACGGTTGATCCCAGCGGCGGCTTCTCTGCTGATCTGGCCGAAGGGCGGCTTGACGCCATCATTGGCAATTGGCTCAATCCCCCGGAGCATCTGCGCTGCCGCAAGCTGCTGGAAGACCGCATGGTGTGCCTGATGCGCCCTGGCCATGCGTTTGCCGACCGCGAAGCGTTGACATTGGAGGACTACCTGGCGCTCCAGCACGTCGCGCCGGACCTGTTCATCTCCAGCAGGCTCGGCCCCGTCGATGGTGCGCTGGCGCGCGTGGGCGCGCGCAGAAACATTGCCGTGACGGTGCCGGAATTCGGTCTGGCGACCTACCTGGTTGCCGACTCCGACCTGGTGTTCACCGCCAGCAGCCACTACGGCTACTACTTCGCGGAACTGATGGGGCTGGTGGTGGTGGAAGCCCCGGCCGAGCTGGATCCCATGCAGTTTTACCTGCTATGGCATGAGCGCACCCAGCGCGAGGCCGCTTGCATCTGGTTGCGCGAGCAGATAATGGATGTAGCCTCGTTATTTGACGCGTAAGTTCCCGTGAAAGAACTCGCCCCATAGACGCAAGTCCGCTTCGCCGCCTTGGGAGGCCATACGCTCTTGCTGCGAGCCAGGCCCAAGCCAGCGCTGTCGGATGGTGATGTGCTGACTTGAGCGAGTCGATCAACTGTTCATGCCCAACTTGGCAGCCTGCAACTTCACGCGTATGCGAGCACTGATGGCACCAGTGCGCCCGCAGCACGGCCGAGGGCAGGAAAAAGAAGGGGAAACCGCCCCAAGAGCATCAGAAGAGGCGCACATCGAAGAAGAATCCCGGCTCCTGGGAAATCATCCGATCTCCGGGAACAGCAGGAATTGGCCTGCAGGGTTCTTCAGCCGCCTGTTGACAGCTGTTCAAAGCCTTGAGGTTTTCATGGATAGGCAAAAATCGGAGCGGCTGCTATATTGTGCGCTGCAACAAAGCATAAGGCCGCACACCATGCTCTACCAGATCTATGAGGCACAGCGCTCGATCACCGAGCCGTTCGCCGATTTCGCCAAAGCCGCCTCCAAACTGTTTGCCAACCCGTCTTGGCCACTCTCGGACACGCCGCTGGCGCTGCGCATCTCGGCCGCCTACGACCTGATCTACCGGCTCGGCAAGGACTACGAAAAGCCCGCCTTCGGCATCGAGACCGTGAGCGTCGATGGCGTGGACGTGACCATCCACGAGCGCGTCGAGATGGAACGGCCATTCTGCGAACTGCGCCGCTTCAAGCGCTTCTCCGACAACACCCAGACGCTGGAGGCGCTGCTGGAGCAGCCGGTGGTGCTGATCGTCGCGCCGCTCTCAGGCCACTACGCGACGCTGCTGCGCGAGACGGTGCGCACCATGCTCTCGGGCCACAAGGTCTACATCACCGACTGGAAGAATGCCCGCATGGTGCCCCTCTCCGAGGGCGACTTCCATCTCGACGACTACGTCAACGACGTGCAGGACTTCATCCGCTACCTGCAGGAGAAGTACGGCCACTGCCATGTCATCAGCGTCTGTCAGCCCACCGTGCCGGTGCTGGCCGCCATCTCGCTGATGGCCAGCCGGGGCGAGCAGACGCCGCTGACCATGACCATGATGGGCGGCCCCATCGATGCGCGCAAATCGCCCACCTCGGTCAACAATCTGGCCGTCACGCGCAGCTTCGAGTGGTTCGAGAACAACCTGATCTACCGCGTGCCCTACGGCTTCCCGGGCGAGGGTCGCGAGGTGTACCCCGGCTTTCTGCAGTACACCGGCTTCGTCGCGATGAACCCGGACCGCCACGCCAGCAGCTACTACGACTACTTTCGCAACCTCATCAAGGGCGACGACGACGCCACCGATCACCACCGCAAGTTCTATGACGAGTACAACGCCGTGCTCGACATGGATGCCAACTACTATCTGGAGACCATCCAGACGGTGTTCCAGGACTACAAGCTGGTCAAGGGCACCTGGGATGTGAAAAACCCCGCTGGCCAGCCCGAGCGCGTCAAACCCGCCGACATCCGCACCACCGCGCTGATCACCGTCGAAGGCGAACTCGACGACATCTCCGGCAGCGGCCAGACCCGCGCCGCCCACACCCTGTGCAAGAACATCCCGGATGACATGCGCGCGCATGTCGAAGTCGCCGGGGCCGGCCACTACGGCATCTTCAGCGGCAGCCGCTGGCGCAAGCTCGTCTACCCGCAGATCCGCGATTTCATCCTGCGCTTCCAGCCTCGGGCAGCCGCGCCACAGGTCACCGCTGCCGTCACCAGTGACGATGCCGAACCATTTCAGGCCAGCGCGCCGGCATCCGCCACGCCCGCAGCCCCCAGCGCCGCAGAACCGCCAACCGCACCTGCCACGTCTGCCGCGCAACCAGCTCCAGCCGTGGCCGCCAGCGTCCAACCACAGACGGCCGAACTCTTCCCCGCCAGCACGACCTCCGCAGTCCCGGCATCCGTGCCGGCCCCTTCGGCACCCGCCAAGGCAAAGCGCAGTCGTCCCAGCCCCAAGACAGCCGTGAAGGCCGCATCCAACGCGGCGCCAGCGCCAGCGGCCACTCCTGCGGCAAAGGCCCGGCGCCCGGCCAAGGCTTCAGCAGCTGTGGTAAAAAAGGCGGCTTCGGGCGACTCGCCTGACACCAGCCAGGCCCCTCAAACCAGCCAAGCCAGCAACGTGGTGGCCCTGCCACCCGGCAAACCCCAGGCGCCGACGGCCAACGCAGGGGCCGACGCCACGCCAACTGCCGCCCCCGCTGGCCGCAAGACAGCCACAAAAACCACCAGCCGCACCACGCCCCGCCAGCCGGCGAGGCGAGCGGTCGCCCCCAAAGCCCGTGCCAGCACCAAGCCTGCTTCTCCCGACCAGTCCAACGCCGCCTGAGACCGCCCGGTCCATCACCAGTGCCGCGGCACTGGCCGAGCGGCTCGACGACGCCCTGCCGCAAACCCAGTGCACGCGCTGCGGCTACCCGGATTGCCGCGCCTACGCAAACGCCATCGCGTTCGAGGGCACCGCCACCAACCAATGCCCGCCCGGCGGCCAGGCCGGCGCAGACCGGCTGGCCAACATCGCCGGCCGTGCGCCCATGCCCCTCAATCCGGACAACGGACGCGAAGGCCCGCGCGAGCTGGCCCTCATCGACGAGGACTGGTGCATTGGCTGCACACTGTGCCTCAAGGCCTGTCCCACGGATGCCATCGTCGGCGCCAACAAGACCATGCACAGCGTGATCGACGCGCATTGCACCGGCTGTGCCCTGTGCGTGCCGGTGTGCCCGGTGGACTGCATCCGCATGGAGCCCGTGACAGGCGCCGCCACCGGCTGGCAGGCCTGGAGCCCGCAGCAGGCCGACACGGCCCGCCAGCGCTATGCGCGGCGCGCCCAGCGGCTGGGCCTGCGCATCGGCACACGCCCCGCGCCCCTGCACCAGCGCCGCGCAAAGCCCGCACCAGAGGCCACCGGCACCATCGTCCATGCGGAGGCCAAAGCGGCCGATGGCAGCATGGCCGATCGGTCACCAGTCGCCCGGGATGCGCCGGGAGCCTCCGCAGGCGCCAACGCCGCCGCCGCGCCCGACAAGGCGGCGCTGCTGGCGGCCATCATGGCCAAGGCCCGGGCGCGCCGCGAGCAGGCCTGAGCAACTTGTTCACGATCTTTTCATGGGTCACGCAAGAGGACAAAAAATACAGGGGCAAGACGCCGGGTGGTTTTTTTGACCTCCTGCCCCTCGGATTGACCCAGCAGGCCCGGCGACAATCGATCAGGCGGCTGCCTGCAGCTGCCAGGCCATGGTCTCGCCCGCGCGCAGGGGCTTGAGCACCGTCTCGGCGTAAGGGTAGGACTCGGGCATCTGCCAGCTGCTCTTGCGCAGCGTCACCGTTCCTCGGTTGCGCGGCAGGCCATAGAAATCGGCACCATGAAAGGCCGCAAAACCTTCGAGCCTGTCCAGCGCACCGGCATTGTCGAAGGCCTCGGCATACAGTTCGATGGCCGCCGGCGCCGTATAACAGCCTGCACAGCCCACGGCAGCCTCCTTGAGCGGCGCGGCATGCGGGGCACTGTCGGTGCCGAGGAAGAAACGGGGGCTTCCCGAAGTGGCCGCGGCCACCAGCGCCTGGCGGTGCGTCTCGCGCTTGAGCACCGGCAGGCAGTAATAATGCGGGCGGATGCCGCCCAGGAACAGCGCGTTGCGGTTGTAGAGCAAGTGGTGCGCGGTGATGGTGGCCGCCAGGAAGTCATCGGCCTCGCCCACATACTGCGCCGCCTCTTTCGTGGTGATGTGCTCCATGACGATCTTGAGCAGCGGGAAATCGCGGCGCAGCGGCATCAGCTGCTGCTCGATGAACACCGCCTCGCGGTCGAACAGGTCGACACTCGGGTCGGTGACTTCGCCATGCACCAGCAGCACCATGCCGACCTCCTGCATGGCTTCGAGCGCCGGATAGATGTTGCGCATGGCAGTCACGCCCGCATCGCTGTTGGTCGTCGCTCCGGCCGGGTAAAGCTTGCAGGCCACCACACCGGCGGCACGCGCGGCGCGGATGGTCGCGGGCGTCATGCGATCGGTGAGATACAGCGTCATCAACGGCTCGAAACGGGCCGCGGCGGCATCGGCCGGCACAACTTCGGCCAGCGCGTCGAGGATGCGCTGGCGGTAGGCCAGCGCCGCCGCCACGTCGGTGACCGGCGGGCGCAGATTGGGCATGACGATGGCGCGGCCGAACTGCGCCGCCGCATGCGCCACGGTGGTGTGGAGGGCCGCGCCGTCGCGCAGGTGCAGATGCCAGTCGTCGGGGCGGATGAGGGTCAGTTCAGTCATGGGTATCCGTGGTGGTAATAGGCTGCATTGGGGCCGCGTTGGCCAGTCAGCCCAACAGGGCCTGCGCGAACTCGCGCGCATTGAAGGTCTGCAGGTCTTCAAGCTTCTCGCCCACGCCGATGAAGTACACCGGCACCGGACGCTCCTGCGCAATGGCGGCCAGCACGCCGCCCTTGGCGGTGCCGTCGAGCTTGGTGACGATCAGGCCGGTGAGCTCCAATGCATCATCGAAGGCCTTGACCTGCGCCAGCGCGTTCTGGCCGGTGTTGCCGTCGATCACCAGAAGCACTTCGTGCGGCGCGCTGGCATCGGCCTTGGTGATGACGCGCTTGATCTTGCGCAGCTCCTCCATCAGGTGCAGTTGCGTGGGCAGGCGCCCGGCGGTATCGACCAGCACCACGTCCTTGCCACGCGCCTTGCCGGCGGTGACGGCATCGAAGCTGACGGCAGCCGGATCGCCGCCCTGCTGGCCGATGATCTCCACCGTGTTGCGGGTGGCCCAGACGCCCAGCTGTTCGCGCGCGGCAGCGCGGAAGGTGTCGGCGGCGGCCAGCAGCACGGAGGCATCTGCTTCGGCCAGGTGGCGCGTGAGCTTGCCGATCGAGGTGGTTTTGCCCGCGCCGTTGACGCCGGCGACCATGATGACGGTGGGTTCGTGCTCGCCGATCACCAGGCCTTTTTCCAGCGGCCGCAGCAGTTCGGTGATGGCCTCGACCAGCAGGCCCTTGACCTGGGCCGGCTCGGCGGCCTTGGCGGCCTTGACGCGCTGGCGCAGGTCTTCGAGCAGAAAGCTGGTGGCCTTGACGCCGGCATCGGCCATCAACAGCGCCGCTTCCAGCTCCTCATACAAATCTTCGTCGATCTTGGTGCCGGTGAAGACGGTGGAGATGCTGGTGCCGGTCTTGCGCAGGCCGGCACGCAGCTTGTCCATCCAGTTCTTGCGTTCGCGTTCGGGCGCGGCCGCCGGCGCGGACTCGACCTCCGGCTCGGCGGGTGCGGCAGGAACCGCGGAGGCGACGGGCTTCTGCGGCGTGGGCCGCACAGGTGCGACGGAAGCAACAGGAGCGGCGGCAGGCACCGGCGCGAGTTGCGGCGCTGGCGCGGCAGCCGGGACAGGCTCGGCGGGCAGCTCCGCCGGTGCTACCGGTGCTGCCTGAACCGGTGCTTTGACCCCGTCATCAGCAGGGACAGGTGGCCATGCCGCCGGAACCTCGACAGCATCCTCCGCAGGAGCGTCCGGCAGCGATTCCTGCGGCTCGCTCCTGCGGCCAAAGGGCTTGCGCAGCCAGGCCATCACGCCACCGGTTTCCTCGGGCGCAGCGGCAGGCGCCTCGGGAGCTGGAGCGGGCGCGGCCGGGGCCGCGGCGGCCTCCGGGCCGGTAGCATCGGGCGCACCAGTGGGGTCTGGCGGTGGTGCGGCCGATGGGGATCTTTTCTTGAAAAAACTGAACATAATGCAAGTTGCGCCCGTGGGGGCGCATGGAGTTTCAGGCGGGGCCATGCGCACAAGCGCGCTGGCGGCGCCTGCCATTGATCACGGGATTGTATGAAACGTTTGACATTGCTCTGGAGTTCTTCCCTTTGCTGCGCGGCCCTGCTGGCCGGCTGCGCCAGCCAGCCAGCGGCCGACACCTCCGTGGCCCCCAGCCCTGCCGCGCACGCTCCGGCCAGCGCCCCCGAGGTGCTGCGCGAAGACGAGCGCCTGGCCCACTACCGTCTGCCCAACGGGCTGGAAGTCATCGTCAAGCCCGACCGGCGCGCCCCCACCGCCATCCACATGCTGTGGGTGCGCGCCGGCGCCATCGACGAGGTGGATGGCACCAGCGGCATCGCCCACATGCTCGAGCACATGATGTTCAAGGGCACCGAGAAGCTGGCGCCGGGCGAATTCTCACGCCGCGTCGCCGAGCTCGGCGGCCAGGACAACGCCTTCACCAGCCGCGACTACACCGGCTACTACCAGCAGGTGCCCGCCAGCCGGCTCGAAGACGTGATGGCGCTGGAGGCCGACCGCTTCCAGCACAACCGGTGGCCCGACGAAGAATTCCTGCGCGAGGTCGAGGTCGTCAAGGAAGAGCGCCGCATGCGCACCGACGACCAGCCCCGCGCCAAACTCTATGAGCAGTTGATGGCGGTGACCTACCTGGCCTCGCAGGAGCGCCGCCCCATCATCGGCTGGATGGACGACATCGAGCACTTCACCGCCGACGATGTGCGCGCCTTCTACCACCGCTGGTACGTGCCGGCCAATGCCGCCGTGGTGGTGGTCGGCAACGTCGAGCCGCGCGCCGTGCTGGCACTCGCCGAGCGCTACTATGGCCCGGCAGCCGCCGCGCCGCTGCCAACGCGCAAGCCCACCGCCGAGCCCCCGCAGCAGGGCCCGCGCCGCCTGGTGCTGCGGGACCGTGCCGAACAGCCGGTGCTGCTGATGGCCTTCAAGGTACCGCCGCTCGCCAACATCGAGCAGCCCAGCGAGGCCGACCGCGAGGCGCTGGCACTGACCGCACTCTCGGCCGTGCTCAGCGGCTATGACGGCGCACGCCTGGACCGTGCGCTCACGCGCGGCGCGGGCCGCATCGCCGACAGCGCCGACAGCAGCGCCGGCTTGAGCGGGCGCAGCGGCAACGGCCTGTTCGTGCTCAGCGGCATTCCGGCCGCCGGCCGCAGCAACCAGGAGCTCGAAGCCGGCCTGCGCCAGGCCGTTGCCGAGATCGCCGCGCACGGCATCAGCGCCCAGGAACTGCAGCGCGTCGTCACGCAATGGTCGGCCATCACCGTCTATGGCCAGGATTCCATGTACGCGCAGGCCAGCGAGCTGGGCAGCAACTGGGTCCAGGGCTGGCCGCTCGATGCCACCGACCGCCTGCTGGCCCTGCTGCGCGAGGTCACACCCGGGCAGGTGCAGGCGGTGGCCCAGAAGTACTTTGGCGACGATGCGCTGACGGTGGCAGAACTGCTGCCGCAGGCCGCCCCGGTGGCGGCAACCGGCACCAACCGCCCGGCCCCGACAGCCCGCCCGGTCCAGCCTGCCGCAGGAGGTTCGCAGCAATGACCCGCCGCACCGCGCTTTCCGCCCTTCCCCGCACGCCATCCCCTGCCATGTTCCCTGCCCTGCCCACCACAGCCTCCCCCACTCTCGAGCGCCGTCCGTGCCGTCTGGTCCGCCGCTGGACGCACTCGCTGGCCGCGCTGCTGCTGGCCTTGCCGCTGGCTTCGGCCATGGCCGACGAGCGCCTGCTGCCCATCGAGCACTGGCAGCAGCCCAGCGGCGCGCAGGTCTGGCTGGTGACCAGCCCGAGCCTGCCGATGGTGGACGTGCAGATCGACTTCGACGCCGGCTCCCGCCGCGACCCGGCCGCGCAGGCCGGTCTGGCCGATGCCACCGCCGCCATGCTCACCAAGGGCGTGCTGCGCCATGGCCAGCAGCCCGCGCTCGATGAAGACCAGCTCGGCCAGGCCTGGGCGGACCTGGGCGCGGCATTTTCCGCCAACGCCGGCAACGACCGCTTCAGCCTCAGCCTGCGCAGCCTGACCGAGCCCGCACTGCTGGAGCCGGCCACGGCGCTGGCGGCGCGCCAGATCAGCCAAAGCGCCTGGCCCGCCGCCGTCTGGCAGCGCGACCGCGAGCGCTGGAGCGCCTCCCTCGCCGAAGCGCAGACACGCCCCGGCGTGATCGCCTCGCAAGCCTACCAGAAAGCCGTCTACGGCACGCACCCCTATGGCTACCTGACCACCCCACAAAGCCTGCAGCACATCCAGGTGCAGGACATGCAGCGCTTCTACGAACAGCACGTGCTGCCCTGCCGCGCCAAGGCCACCGTGGTCGGCCAGGTCGACCGCGCGCAGGCGGACCGGCTGGTCGCCACCCTGCTGGCCGGGCTGCCGCAGACACCAGGCGCCGCCTGCCCGGCCCTGCCCGCCGTGCCCGAAGTGGCGCCGCTGCAGCAGGCCAGCGAGCAAAAGATCCCGTTCCCGGCCGAGCAGGCCCAGGTACTGATCGGCCAGCCCGGCATTCGCCGCGACGATCCGGACTTCCTGCCGCTGCTGGTGGCCGACCACATTCTTGGCGGCAGCGGCTTTGGCTCGCGGCTGATGGAAGAAGTGCGCGAGAAGCGCGGCCTGGTCTATGGCGTCTACAGCAGCTTCAATCCAGGCCTGCACGCCGGCGCCTTCACCATCAGCCTGCAAACGCGCGCCGACCAGGCCGACGCGGCTGTGGCGCTGGTGCGGCAGGTGCTCGGCGACTTCGTCGCCAACGGCCCGACCGACAAGGAACTGCAGGACGCCAAGGCCAACCTGATCGGCGGCTTCGCGCTGCGCATCGACAGCAACGCCAAGTTGCAGGGCAATGTGGCCAACATCGCCTGGAACGACCTGCCGCTCGACTACCTCGACACCTGGAGCGACAAGGTTGCCGCCATCAGCGTCGAGGACATCCGCCGCGCCGTGCAAAAGGTGCTGCGCCCGGACGCCATGGCCACGGTCATCGTCGGTAGCGGAGTCCGTCCGTGAACGCAGCCCGTGGCGGCCGCTCCTCCGGCCACGCCCCACACCCTCCGGCCCATGCCGCAGGGGCGCCCGGCGAGGTGCGCATCATCGGCGGCCAATGGCGGCGCTCGCGCCTGCCGGTGGCCAACCGCCCCGGCCTGCGCCCCACACCCGACCGCGTGCGCGAGACGCTCTTCAACTGGCTGGGTCAGGACCTCACCGGCTGGCACTGCCTCGACGCCTTTGCCGGCAGCGGCGCGCTCGGCTTCGAGGCCGCCTCGCGCCACGCCGCCGAGGTGCTGCTCGTCGAACAGGATCGCGCCGTCGCAGCCCAGCTCAAGGCCAATGCCGGGCGCCTGAAGGCCGGCAATCTGCGCGTGCAGGCAGGCGACGGCCTGCTGGCCCTGGCGCAGCCTCCGGCCGGCCGGCCGGAAGGCTGGGACCTGGTGTTCCTCGACCCACCCTTCGCCGCCGGACTGGAAAGCCAGGCCCTGGCATTGGCAGCCGGCGTGCTGGCACCGGAGGGACTCGTCTACCTGGAAAGCGGCCAGCGCCAAGATGCCACCGCACTGGCGGCCCAGGGCTGGCAACTGCTGCGCAACCTGCGGGCCGGAGCCGTGCATGCCCATCTGCTGCAGCGTGGCGCGGCCCACGACACTACCGTCCAGCCATGAACCGCGCCCGGACCCTGGTCATCCTTGGCACTGGCGGCACCATTGCCGGCGTAGCCAGCGCCGGGGGCGACAACCTGCACTACCGGGCCGCGCAATTGCCCATTGAAGCCCTGCTCGCCGCCGTGCCGCAACTGCGGGAGCAGTTGCAGGCACACCAGGCATCGCTGGTGGCCGAGCAGATCCTGCAACGGGACAGCAAGGACATGGAGCCGGCCGACTGGCTGCAGATGGCAAGGCGCATCGCGCAGCATCTGCGCCAGCCGGATGTGCGCGCCGTGATCCTCACCCATGGCACTGACACGCTGGAGGAAACCGCCTGGTTCCTGCACCGTGTGCTGCCCGCCAGCGCCAAGCCGGTGATTCTCGTCAGCGCCATGCGCCCTGCCACCGCACCCGATGCCGACGGCCCGCAGAACCTGCGCGACGCCTGCGCACTGGCCCTCGCGGACGGCACGCCCGGCGGGGTGATGGCTGTCAATACCGGCGTGCTGCACCACGCCGGCCATGTGCGAAAGGCCCACCCTTACCGCCTGGCCTCCTTCAGCTCCGGTGAATACGGCCCACTGGGCTGGATCGAGGCTGGCCAGCTGCGGCTGGCGGCGCCAGGCATGGTGCCACTTTCGCAGCCAGGCAGCCAGGACACCCCGGACTGGCATGGCGGCGGTCACCACCAGCACCTGCTGGCCTGGACTGATACGGATGGGCCGCCCGCGCCAGCCGTAGCCTGGGTCACCAGTCATGCCGGCTTCGAGCCACGCGCCATCGATGCGCTGGTGCAGGCCGGTTTTGCCGGCGCGGTGGTGGCAGCCACCGGCAACGGCACGCTGCACCACCGGCTCGAAGCCGCATTGCAGCAGGCCTGCCGGCAGGGACTGTGGGTCTGGATCACCACGCGCTGCGCAGAAGGCGTGGTGGTGGGCGGCGAACGCCCGGCGGACCTGCCGGCGCATGGCGAGTGGCGCTGCGTGCCGCTGCCGGCGGCCAAGGCCCGCGTGGAGATGCTGCTGCAGCGCTGGCAGGCCGATTACAACCAATAATCCTCGGGCCTCAGGCGTCAGCCGCCGGGCTCAATGAAGCGCGCCCGCGGTGATGGCCGCACCGCCACAGCCATCGCATTCGAGCGCCGACAGCAAGGCCACGCGCAAGGCCCGCACCATGTCTTCGAGCGGCAATGCCGGGCTGCCTTGCCCCGGCAGCCACGGCACGTGCACAAAGCCGCAGCGCACACCGTGCCAACAGCCACCATCGAGGGTCTGCAAGCCATGCAACAAGCCATACAGCACCTGGTTGCAGACATAGGTGCCGGCACTCTGGGAAAGCTCCACCGGCACTCCGGCGGCGCGCATGGCCCGGAGCATGCGCTTGACGGGCAGGCTTGTGAAGTACGCGGCCGGGCCACCCGGCACCACCGGCACATCGACCGGCTGGCAGCCCTGGTTGTCGGGGATGGGTGCATCGATGAGATTGATGCCGATACGCTCGATGGCCATGGCGGCGCGCCCGCCGGCCAGCCCGAGGCAAAGCACCAATTGCGGACGTTGCCGCCGCAACTGCGTGAACAGCAATTCCAGCGCATCGCCAAAGGCCACCGGCAACTGCGCGGCCGCAATGCGGTGGCCTTGCAGCACCACGCCGTCGAGCGCCCGGGCGATCTCCCAACTGGAATTCAGCGCTGCGCCATCGAACGGCGCAAAGCCCGTCAGCAGGATCGACGCCGGCTCCGCCTCAGGCATGCCCGCGGGCTGCCTCGGCTCCGGCCTGCGGCACCGGCTCTGATCCGGTAGCCGGCATGCTGGCGATCACCTGCGCCACCGCCGCCGTCAGCCGCTTGGCATAGGGCACGTGCAGGAATTCATTGGGGCCGTGCGCATTGCTCTTGGGGCCGAGCACGCCGCAAACCATCATCTGCGCCTTCGGGAAGCCCTGGCTGAGCAGGCCCATCAGCGGAATGGTGCCGCCCTGGCCGATGTAGCCACAATCGGCGCCGAACTGCGCGCGGCTGGCATCATTGAGCGCGCGCTGGAACCAGCCGTCCATGGCCGGTGCGTTCCAGCCGTCGGAGCTGTGCACGTCCTCGAAGGTCACGCGCGCCTGGTAGGGCGCATTGTCCTCGAGCAAGGCCTTCATCTCGGCCACGCAGGCGGCGGCATCGACCAGCGGCGGCGTGCGCAGGCTGAGCTTGAAGGCCGTGAAAGGCCGCAGCACATTGCCGGCGCTCGCCAGCGGCGGCAGACCCTCGGCGCCGGTGACGCTGAGTGTGGGTTGCCAGGTGCGGCGCAGCAGCGCCTCGGTCGGGTCGGTGGTGGTCGGCAGGGCAAACTGCGTGCCGCCCTGGCAATCGTAGTGCGCCCACGGAAAACGGGCGTAGAGCGAATCCCCCAGGGTTGCCGCGGTGGCGCGGGCCTGCGCGATGCGCTCGGGAGGCACCTCGCAGTGGAACACCTGGGGCAGCAGGCGGCCATTGGCGCTGTCCTCGAGCCGGTCGAGCACCTGCCGCATGATGCGGAACGACGAAGGCACGACGCCCGAGGCGTCGCCCGAATGCACGCCCTCGGTGAGAATCTCGACCTTGAGGGTGCCGGTGATATTGCCGCGCAGGCTGGTCGTGAGCCAGAGCTGGTCGTAATTGCCGGCGCCCGAGTCCAGGCAGATCACCAGCCCTACATCGCCGATGCGCGGCCGCAGCGCGTCGATGTAGGGCAGCAAATCGACCGAGCCGCTTTCCTCGGAGGTCTCGATCAGGCCGACGATGCGCGGATGCGGCAGCTTCTGGCGCTGCAGTTCCTGCACCGCGGCGATGCTGGCGTAGACGGCATAGCCGTCATCGGCGCCGCCACGGCCATAGAGCCGGCCATCCTCGTACTTGGGCGTCCAGGGCCCGAGGTCGCTGCGCCAGCCGGAGAATTCGGGTTGCTTGTCGAGATGGCCATACATCAGCACGGTCTGGCCGGCCGCCGGCTGCGTGGCTGCGACCTCGAAGAACAGCACCGGGGTGCGTCCGGGCAGGCGGATGATTTCCAGCGCCAGCCCCGGCACCTTCTGCGCGCGCACCCAGTCGGCGGCGTTCTGCACCACCTTGTCGATCCAGCCCAACGCCTGCCAGTCGGCCTCGAACATGGGCGACTTGGCGGGGATGGCGATGTAGTCGGTGAGCTGGCGGACAATGTCCGCATCCCATTGCCGGGTGATGTGCTGCAGCGCCTCGTCAGGCTGGAACTGCGGCAGTGAAGCGGGGGCATTCATATGGCATGGACTCCTTGCCCGGGCCCTTCCCATTGTTCATTGTTGGACGTGGGAGATTGGCAATGGCGGCCCGATGGCCGAACCAGTGTATGCCAAATTGGCGCACGGTGCCGATGGCGGCGCTACCAAAACACCGGTCCGGCAGGCCTCCGCCGCACGGAGCGATTGCACCGGGCGCCGGGCAGCTCAGCGATGCATCAGGCTCAACGACGGGCCAGCCGCAGCGCCAGCGGCAGCAGGATGGTTGCCAGGCGCAGCAGCCGGCGCGGCCCGCCCAGCACCAGGCCGGCACCCAGCGCCAGGCCGGTGGCGATCGGGTGGCGCAGCGCCACCGCGCGGCCGCAGGCGACGAGCGGATGGCTATAGACGGTTTGCTCGACCAGCTGCGAGACGTTGCGCGGCGCCGGCCTCTGCTGTGTGCCGCGCAGGCGGCGTTGCTCGGCCAGTGCGGCGTCGCGGCTGGCAATGCGCTGGCGCTGCTCGATGATGCGCTGGAGTACTTCGCGCTCGGGCGCGCCCACATGTGCCTTGGCCTGCTCCAGGGCATCGAGCACGCGGCGCTGGCTGGGTCGCAGCGCATCCGGGTTGCGGGCCTGCGCGTTCATAGGCGCTCCTTGAGTTCGGCCAGATCCTCGGCCAGCACCTTGCGGGTCAGCGCAAAGGGCTGTGCCAGCCGCTTGGAGACCTTGAAGACGACCAGCAGCGTGGCCACCCCCAGCAGTGCCCAGGCCAGCAACACGCTGACGAAGGCCGTGACCCAGTGTTCGGTGCCATTCCAGTGCAGCAGCGCCACCACCGAGGCGAGGATCAGAAAGCCCGAAAGGAAGAACAGCCCCAGCGCCGCCGCCAGCACGGTCCAGATCAGGGCCTGGCGCTGCGTGTGCCATTCCAGCCGTGCCAGTTCGACGCGGTCGGCCACGGCGATGCTGCCTTCGTCGACCCAGTAGCGTGCCGACTCGCGCAGCCGGTCAATACCCAAGAGTGCCTGCCAATTGATTGCCACGCCCGTTCCCTTCCAAATTATGAAGCCAGCCTCCCAGCGATACCGGAAGGCTGGCTCGATGCCATTTCATTCAGCCGGGCCCCACCCTGACGATGGCCCCGGCCCCGGCGGGGTTCAGCGACGGGCGACCAGATAGCCGACCAGCGCGCCCAATGCAATGGCAGCGCCGGCGATCTGCCAGGGCTCGTCATGGGCATAGCGGTTGGCCGCATGGGCGCCATCCTTGGCGCGGGCAGCGGCATCCTGGGCGGCACGCACGGCGGCCTGGCGCGCGCTGTGCAGGCCGTCATCGAGCTTTTCGCGCAATTGGCGGATTTGCGGCAGGTCGTCCAGATCGCGGCTGGAGATCAGACCACGCAGGTCGGAAACCAGTTTTTCCAGGTCGTCCTGGGCCACGGCGGCTGTCTTGTTGAAAACTCCCATGTCGTACCTCGCTTGCAGTTGGTTGAGGGGAGGGCCGGCACCACGCACACGGGGCGCCGGGGCCGGCCCGATGCAACTATCTTAGCGCAGGCGCCGTGCCCGCACGTAGGAAAGGAGCGCAATCGCATGGGCCATGCGCTGGCATAGCCGGCAATCGCCGTCCGCCGCCGCGCCCCGGAGCTCACGCACACACCGCGCTGACTCCACCATCAATCCGCGATCCGACGGCCATCACACTGCAAATCCATCGTCCGCGGCGATGGTTGCCCCATTGACGAAATGGCTGTTGTTACTGGCCAGCAGAACGATCAGCGCATCCAGGTCGGCGGGCTGCCCGATCTTCTTGCGCGGCAGCATCTGCACCAGCTTCTGGCCAGCCTCGCTCTGGAAATGGGCGCGGTTGATCTCGGTCTCGATGTAACCGGGGCACAGCGCATTGGTGTTGATGCCAAAGCGGCCCCATTCAAGCGCCATGGCCTTGGTCATCTGCACCACGCCGGCCTTGCTGATGGCGTAGATGCCGATCTGCGGCAGCACCTTCAGGCCCGCCATCGAGGCGATGTTGATGATGCGCGCGCCATCGATGCGGCCGCCGGCTTCTCGCGCGCGCTCGATCATGCGCCGCGCCACGGTCTGGGCCACGAAGAAGGCGCCTTTGAGGTTCGTGTTGAGCACGAAGTCCCAGTCCTGCTCGGTGACGTCCTGCAGGCGCTGCGTGGTGCTGACGCCGGAATTGTTGACCAGCACGTCGATCGGACCGGCCTGTGCCTCGGCGGCGGCCACCGCCGCCTCGATCGAGGCCGGACTGGTCACATCCAGCTCGACCACGAAGGCCGTCCCACCGGCAGCGGCGATGCGCTGCTGCACCACCTCGAGCGAGGCGCGCCGGCGGCTGGCGAGCACCACCGTGGCACCCGCCGCCGCCAGGATTTGCGCAAACTGTGCGCCCAGGCCGCTGGAGGCGCCCGTCACCAGCGCGGTACGACCCGACAGGTCCAGGATGTAAGCCATTTCATGCTCCTTCGAAGCGAATCGGTTTCATGGAAAATACGCAGTGCAAAATGCGCCGGGAGGGGTGCGGCGCGCCGTCGCACTCTCTACAATGCGCGCACGCCCTGTCCGCCAGATTGTCACCAGCTGCCGCGCCACGCCAGTCGCGGACTGGACAGAGTCACGGACCCGACAGCATCCGGGCAAACCCCATGGGAACATGGGGAAAAATCACAAGTCCGGAGCATGCGAAACACCCCACAGAAGAGAAGCCCATGACCAACGAAGAAATCCTCGCCCAGTACGGCCCGCGCGAATCGATGGAATACGACGTCGTCATCGTCGGCGCCGGCCCGGGCGGCCTGGCCACGGCGATCCGCCTCAAGCAACTGGCGGCCGAGCGGGGGCAGGATATCTCGGTGGTGGTGCTGGAGAAGGGCTCAGAGCCGGGCGCGCACATCCTCTCGGGTGCGGTGATGGACCCGCGCGCGCTCACCGAGCTGATCCCCGACTGGAAGGACAAGGGCGCGCCGCTGAACCAGCCGGTGACCGAGGACGCGGTGATCTTCCTGACCGAGAAATCGGCCTTTCGCACCCCTGGCCCGCTGGTGCCGCCCAACTTCCACAACCACGGCAACTACGTCATCAGCCTGGGCAACGTGGTGCGCTGGCTGGCCCAGCAGGCAGAAAGTCTGGGCGTGGAGATCTTCCCCGGCTTTGCCGCCACCGAGGTGCTCTACAACGAGGATGGCTCAGTCAAGGGCATCGCCACCGGCAACATGGGCATCGGCAAGGATGGCGAGCCCACCGCCGAGTTCCAGCTCGGCATGGAGCTGCACGCCAAGTACACCATCTTCGCCGAGGGGGCGCGCGGACAGCTCGGCCGCCAGCTGATTGCCCGCTTCAACCTCGACGAGGGGCGCGATCCGCAGACCTACGGCATCGGCATCAAGGAACTGTGGGAGGTCGATCCCAAGCGCCACCAGCCGGGCCTGGTCATCCACACCGCCGGCTGGCCGATGGACAGCAAGACCTATGGCGGCGCCTTCCTCTACCACATGGACGGCAACCGGATCGCGCTGGGCTTCGTGGTTGGCCTCGACTACAGCAACCCGTACCTGAGTCCGTTCGAGGAATTCCAGCGCTGGAAGACCCACCCGAACATCCGCTACTACCTCGAAGAAAACGCCGAGCAGGGCATCAAGGCCGGCAAACGCCTCTCGTACGGCGCGCGCGCCATCGCCGCCGGCGGCCTGCTGTCGCTGCCCAAGACCATCTTCCCCGGTGGCGCCCTGGTGGGCTGTGAGGCGGGTTTCCTCAATGTCAGCCGCATCAAGGGCAGCCACGCTGCCATCAAAACCGGCATGCTGGCCGCCGAAGCCGCCTTCGAGGCCCTTGCCGCCGGTCGCCAGCACGACGAACTGGCCGCCTACCCACAGGCCTTCGAGCAGAGCTGGCTGCATGAGGAACTCAACAAGTCGCGCAACTTCAAGGGCTGGTTCAAGAAAGGGCTGCTGACCGCTTCCATCATGAACGGCATCGAGCAGTTGGTGCTGCGCGGCAACGTGCCCTGGACCATCCACCGCACCAAGCCGGACTATGCCTGCCTCAAGCCCGCCAGCGAGTGCAAGCCCATCGTCTACCCCAAGCCCGATGGAAAGCTGACCTTCGACAGGCTCTCGAGCGTGTTCATCAGCAATACCAACCATGCCGAGAACCAGCCGCCGCACCTGACGCTCAAGAACCCCAAGGTGCCGGTGGAGATCAACCTGCGCACGTACGCCGGGCCCGAATCGCGCTACTGCCCGGCCGGCGTGTACGAGTTCGTCGCCGACGCCAGCGCCGAGGACGGCGAGCGCCTGCAGATCAACGCGCAGAACTGCGTGCACTGCAAGACCTGCGACATCAAGGACCCGACCCAGAACATCGTCTGGGTCGCGCCCGAAGGCGGTGGCGGGCCGAACTACGTGGACATGTGATCCAGGCGCCGGGGCACGCCAGCCGCCATGTCCCTGCCGCACGCGTTGCTGACCGCCCTGCTCGAGCATCCCTGCTCCGGCCTGGAACTGTCGAGTCGCTTCGAGCGCTCGATCGGCCATTTCTGGAGCGCCACGCACCAGCAGATCTACCGGGAGCTGGCGCGTCTGGAAGCAGCCGGCTGGGTCAGCTCCACTCCCGCCGAATCGGGCCGTGGCCGCAAGAAGATCTACACCGTACTGCCTGCCGGCAAGCGCGAACTGCGGCGATGGCTCGACCAGCATGAACCACCGCCCGTCACCCGCGACCCGCTGATGCTGCGCCTGCGCGCGGCAGCCTCGGTCGGCCCCGGCAATCTGGCCGGGCAAATCGAGGAACACCTGGCGCTGCACCGTCGCCAACTCGCACACTATCTGGCCCTTGCCGACAGGAAGCCCACCCGGCCGCTGCCGGCACGCAAGCAGCGCATCTACGCCGCCATCCTGCAGAGCGGCATCGCGCAGCAGCGCATGTGGGTCGAATGCTGCGAAGCGGCGTTGCAGGCCATCGCTGCCGATGACGACGCGACCGATGCAGCCGGTACCACCGATGCGGCCGATGCAAGCGACGCGCCCTGACCCCCTGTCACCGCGCGGCCTGCCATGGAAGCCGCGCACTGTCGCGCACAGGCTTGCCAGCCTGCCGGAGCTGGGCTAGATTTATGCAACCAGTTGCATAAACAGAGGTGGCCGATGCCGCCTCGCCCTTCAAGGAGACGCCCCATGGCCCACCAAGCCACCGACATCCTGCGCCAGTTGCGCCTGCCCGTCATCGGCTCGCCGCTCTTCATCATCAGCAACCCCAAGCTGGTGCTGGCGCAGTGCAAGGCCGGCATCGTCGGCTCGATGCCCGCGCTCAACGCCCGGCCCGGCCCAGTGCTCGAGGACTGGCTGCGCGAGATCACCGAAGGCCTGGCCGAGCACAACGCCAAGCATCCCGAGCGGCCCGCCGCGCCGTTTGCCATCAACCAGATCGTGCACAAAAGCAATGACCGGCTCGAACACGACATGGCGCTGATCGTCAAATACAAGGTGCCCATCGTCATCACCTCGCTGGGTGCGCGCCCCGAAATCAATGATGCCGCCCACAGCTATGGCGGCATCGTTCTGCACGACATCATCAACAACGGTTTCGCCCGCAAAGCCATCGAAAAAGGCGCTGATGGCCTGATCGCCGTGGCCGCCGGTGCCGGCGGCCACGCCGGCACCAAGAGCCCGTTCGCGCTGGTGCAGGAAATCCGCGATTGGTTCGACGGGCCGCTGGCACTCTCGGGCGCAATCGCCACCGGTGGCGCCATCCTGGCGGCCCAGGCCATGGGCGCCGACTTCGCCTACATCGGCTCGGCCTTCATCGCCACGGAAGAAGCCAATGCCTCGGCTGACTACAAGCAGGCCATCGTCGAGCGCACTTCAGACGACATCGTCTACTCCAACCTGTTCACCGGCGTGCATGGCAACTACCTGGCGCCCAGCATCCGCGCTGCCGGCCTCGACCCCGCCAACCTGCCCGAAGGCGACCTCAAAACCATGAACTTTGCCACCGAAGGTGCCGGCGCCGGCAAGCCCAAGGCCTGGCGCGACATCTGGGGCTGCGGCCAGGGCATTGGCGCCATCCATGCCATCACCAGTGCCAGCGCCGCCGTGGAGCGCCTCGAACGCGAATACCGCGCTGCCCGCGAGCGCCTGAGCCTGCCGGCCTGAGAACCGGAGGCCACGCCCGCCGCCATGCCATGGAGGAGCCGCTACAATGCGGGCCGTTGGTGCCTGACCTGCCAATGCGTCGCAGGCCCCATCCTGCACCAACCGGCTCTCCGTAGTTCAATGGATAGAACGAGCGCCTCCTAAGCGCTAGATACAGGTTCGATTCCTGTCGGAGGGACCACCGTCCGATCTCAGATCGTCTCGCACAGGCCCGAAACCCGCCCTTCCTCCCAGTGAGGCGCGGGTTTTTGTCGTCTGGGGCACTCGCGTAGTCTCGTGAAGTCCCGCAGCGTCCCCTGGAGTCTCCGTCGCTGCGACGCGCAAAACCCCATTCCGCGTGGACCCTGCAGCCCAAGGTCTTTATGGGCTTACTGCACCACGCTCGCCGGGCACTTCCCAGCCGCGACCAGGTTGGCGCGATAAGCCTTGCCATGCTCGGCCTTCCATGCATCCGCAGCCGGCTTGCCGCTGGCACTCAAGCGCTTGGCGTATTCGGCTTCCATGGCGCGGCGTTCCGGTCCCGGGCCTGAGTCTGCAAAACAGCGGCTGGAAACGGCCGTGCCCGATGTCCGCTTGCCGCTGGCGATGTCACCGGACAACTTGTTCGACATCACGCTCATGGCGGCTTGGCCAGCGGGCATGGGATCCACCGGCGCGTACTGGGCCAACACCGCTGCGGGCGACGTAGCGGCCATCATTGTGACCACCCCAAGCCGACGAAGTTGTGTGGAGAGTGCATTCGTTGCAGTCATGGGATCTCCTTCATGTACCAACGATGGGATAGTGCAAACCATCTTAAACGACGCTCGGCGTCATGGCCATCCCGATACCATCGGGCCACACCTGCTCCATACGCCCTGTCACCCCTCTCCTACAACTGTAGTCCGATGACCGCAGGCCATGGCGAAGGCGTCCGATAGCCGTGCCGCGGGCTGCGCCCTACCATGGAGCCATGCACTTTCATCAACCACCAAGGAGATTGGCATGAACAAGGACCAAATCGAAGGCAACTGGAAACAGTTCAAGGGCAAGATCAAGGAACAATGGGGCAAGATCACCGATGACGATCTGGACGTGATCGCCGGCAAGCGCGACCAGTTGCTGGGCAAGATCCAGGAGCGCCAGGGCATCGCCAAGGCCGAGGCCGAGAAGCAGCTCGACGAGTGGCAAAAGAAGAACCCCGATATCCACTGGTACTGAGTCAGTCTGCGGCCCCTTTGCACAGGGCCTGACTGAGCAATGGCTGCCTGCGAGGCAGCCTTTTCGTGTCCCGCCACTTGGGCACCCGGTCTCGGTCAACGCCACCGCATCGTCAGGCTTTTGCCACCCACCACCAGCCAGTCGGCCCAGCCCAGGCGGGGACGCCGCACATAGCTGTCGAAACCGCCGCGCTCGATGCGCCCGAGCACCCGCAGGCCGCCCTGGACCACCAGGCGCAGCTCCCAGCCGGCTCGGCCGGGCAATTGCGCGGGCAAGGCCAGGCCCTCTGCCATGCAGTCCCGCGCCCACTGCACCTGCTGGCGCAACAGCGCCGTCAGCGCGGGGGATTGATGGTTCTGCGCGATGGCTTGGCGCTGCATCTCGCGGGTGATCCCGAAAGCTTGCAGGTCCGCCTCGGGGATGTACCAGCGGCCACGCGGGATGTCCTGCCGCAGGTCCTGCCAGAAATTGATGAGCTGCAAGGCCGTGCAGATCGCATCGCTTTGTTGCAGCGCCGCGCCGCCCTGCGTGCCGTAGAGATGCAGCAGCAGCCGGCCCACCGGATTGGCCGAGCGCCGGCAGTATTCGAGCAGCTCGGCACGATCGGCATAGCCTTCACCAGCAGCGGTCTTGCGCACGTCCTGCTCGAAGGCATCGAGCAATGCATCCAGGCTGTCCATCGGCAGTCCGAAGCGCTGCACCTGTCGGTGCAGCGCTTCGAACAATGCTTGCCATTGGGCCTGCGGCGTGGCCTGCTGCCACAGGCATTGCCGAAACAGGTGCAGGCTGCGCAAGCGCTCGGCGGCGCTGGCCTGGCCTTCATCAGCCAAGTCATCGGCCGTGCGAGCGAAGTGGTAGATGGCGGCAATGGGCGCGCGCAGATGCGGCGGACAGAGCCATGAGGCCACCGGGAAGTTCTCGTAGTGGCCGATGGGCTGAGGGGTGTCGGTGTGCTCGGATGCCATGCGCATTATTAGAACCTGCGCGGGGCCCGCTCAGGATCTGCGCGCCAGAGTGATGCCTGTGCCTGGCCCTGATTGCCGCAAAATCCGCCACAATGGCACTGCTTGTTTGGCGGCACGCCGCCTGTCACCCGATCATGACGCCATGCCGGTGAACCGGCTGAATCCATGGCAACCGCATGCGGGCATGCCTGTGCCATCATCGTGGCACGGGCTGCCCTCCCGACTTTCTGCTTGAGCGCCATATGCTGCGAACCACTGCTGTTCCATCCCCTTCATCAGGCCATCGGCCGACCGCCTGCCGCCAGGGTGGCTGGCATCCGGCCCAGCTTGCCCGCCTGGCACTGCTGGCCGCGGCGCTGACGCTGGCGGCCTGCTCCAAACCCCAGCCTCCGGCCACACCGGTGCGCGCCGTCAAGCTGATGACGGTGGGCGAGGCCGCGCACCAGGCCAGCATCCAGTATGCCGGGGTGGTCACCGCGCGCAGCGAGACGGCGCTGGGCTTTCGGGTGGCCGGCAAGCTGCTGAGCCGCCCGGTGACCGAAGGCCAGGCGGTGCGCAAGGGCCAACTGCTGGCACAACTCGACCCGACCGATTACCAGCTCGCCGCCGCCGCTGCGCAGGCGCAATGGCGCGCGGCCACCACCGACCGCGACCTGCAGGCCGCCGATGTGCAGCGCTACCGCGAGCTGCGCGCGCAGAACTTCATCAGCGCCGCCGAGCTGGACCGGCGCGTTGCCGCGTTGAAGGCGGCCGAATCGCGCGTGGAAGAGGCTCGCGCCCAGTTGGCCACACAGGGCAACCAGGCCGACTACACCCGCCTGGTGGCCGATGCCGATGCGATCGTCACCGCCACGCTGGCCGAGCCCGGCCAGGTGGTGGCGGCTGGCGCGCCGGTGGTGCGGCTGGCCTTCGATGGCGCCCGCGACGTGAGCTTTGCGGTGCCCGAGCAGCGGCTGGCTCAGGTACAGGTGGGCCAGCAGGTCACCGTGCGGGCCTGGGCCGATCAGGCCAGCCGCCAGCCCGCGCGCGTGCGCGAAATTGCTGGCAGTGCCGATGCGGCCACCCGCACTTTCGGCGTGAAGGTGGAGATACTCACCGAGCCTCAGCCCCCGCTGGGTGCCACGGTGACGGTGGATTGGCCTCAGGCAGCGGCTGCCGCGCAGGTGATCCGCCTGCCCAGCACGGCCATCCGGCGCGACGCGCAGGGCGGCAACGCCGTCTGGGTGTATGACGCGGCCAGCGGCACAGTCAAGCATCGCGCGGTGGCACTCGGTGACGCCGACCGCAACGACTGGATCGTCAACAGCGGTCTGCAGCCCGGTGACCAGGTGGTGACAGCCGGCGTGCACGTGCTGCAGGATGGCGAGAAGGTCACGGTCTACCGCAGCCCGGTACCGCCAGATACGCCAGGCGATGCCACCGGTCCCGGTTCGGCAACGGGCAATGCAGCTGCCCCCGCCATGCCCGCCAAGGCCGAGGGATCTGCGTCATGAGTGCCAACCCGCCCATTTCGCGGCACAACATCTCGCGCTGGGCACTGGAGCACCCGGCGCTCACACGCTACCTGCTGGTGGCGCTGATGGTGCTGGGCTTCTTCGCCTATTTCCAGCTCGGGCAGGACGAGGATCCGCCCTTCACCTTCCGCGCCATGGTGGTGCGCACCTTCTGGCCGGGGGCTACCGCCGAGCAGGTGGCCGAGCAGGTCACCAGCCGGCTCGAGCGCACGTTGCAGGAGGTGCCCTATGCCGACAAGATCGACAGCTACTCCAAGCCGGGCGAATCGCTCATCATCTTCCAGCTCGCCGAACAAAGCCCGCCAGCCGAGGTGCCGCAGCTCTGGTACACGGTGCGCAAGAAGATCGGCGACATGGCCTACGAGCTGCCGTCAGGCGTGCAGGGGCCGTTCTTCGTCGATGACTTCGGCGATGTGTACGGGGTGATCTACGCGCTCTCGGGCGAGGGCTACAGCTACGCCGAACTCAAGGACGCGGCCGAGGACGTCCGCCAGCGCCTGCTGCGCGTGCCGGACGTCGCCAAGATCGAGCTGTTCGGCGAGCAGGACGAACGCATCTACATCGAGGCCCCGCAGGGGCGCCTCTCCCAGCTGGGCCTGAACATGAACGAGGTGCTGGCCCAACTCGGCCAGCAGAACGCCGTGGCCGCCGCCGGTGCCGTGCAAGGGCCTGGCGAGCAGGTGCTGATCCGCGTGGAGGGGCAGTTCGGCGCCATCGAGGATTTGCGAGCCATGCCCATCCGCGCCGCTGGTGGCCAGCAACTGCGGCTGGGCGACATTGCCGAGGTCCGGCGTGGCTATGTCGATCCACCTTCGGTAAAGGTGCGCTTCCAGGGCCAGCCGGTCATCGCGCTGGGCATTTCGATGGCCAAGGGTGGTGACATCGTCGCGCTGGGCAAGGCGCTGCATGCCGAGGCCAATGCGCTCGGCCAGACGCTGCCGGCCGGCATGCAGCTGACCAATGTGCAGGACCAGCCCAAGGCCGTGACGACTGCCGTCAATGACTTCGTCAAAGTGCTGATCGAGGCGGTGGTCATCGTGCTGGCCGTGAGTTTTCTCAGTCTCGGCCTGCACAAGCGTGCCGGCAACAACCCGCCATGGCGCCGCTACACGCTGGACGTGCGGCCCGGCATGGTGGTGGCCATCACCATTCCGCTGGTGCTCTCGCTGACCTTCCTGGCCATGATGTACTGGGGCATCGGCCTGCACAAGATTTCGCTGGGCTCGCTGATCATCGCGCTGGGCCTGCTGGTGGACGATGCCATCATCGCCGTCGAGATGATGGTGCGCAAGATGGAGGAAGGCTACGGCAAGTTCCGCTCGGCCTGCTTCGCCTACGACATCACCGCCAAGCCCATGCTGACGGGCACGCTGATCACCGCCGCGGGCTTCCTGCCCATCGGCATCGCCAAGTCGATGACGGGGGAGTACACCTTTGCGATCTTCGGCGTGACGGTGGTGGCACTGCTGCTATCGTGGATCGTCTCGGTTTACTTCGTGCCCTACCTGGGCGTGCTGCTGCTGAAAAAACCGGCGCATGCCGCCGAGATTCCCAACGCCCCGCCGGACACGCTGGCCTCGCTGGAGCTGCCCGACCCGCCAGTGCCATCCCCGCAGTCCCCGCAACCAGGAGCAGAGGCGAGGGTGGGGGCAGGGACAAGTGCGGGCGCCCCCGCACCGAATGGCATGCATGACGTCTACGACACGCCCTTCTACCAGCGCTTCCGCCGCGCCGTGGACTGGTGCGTGCAGCACCGCTGGCTCACCATCGGCCTGACGCTGCTGCTCTTCCTCGCCGGCCTGTTCGGCATGACGCGGGTGCAGCAGCAGTTCTTCCCCGATTCGAGCCGCCCGGAGATCATGGTGGACGTCTGGCTGCCCGAAGGCGCCTCTTTCCAGGCCATCGAAGACGTGGCCGAGCGTGCCGAACGCGCCTTCATGCACATGGACGAAATCGACAACGTCGCCACCTGGGTCGGCTCGGGCGTGCCGCGCTTTTACCTGCCGCTCGACCAGATATTCCCGCAGACCAACGTCGCCCAATTCATCCTGCAGCCGCATTCGCTGGCCGAGCGCAACACCCTGCTCGACACACTGCCGCAATACCTGGCCGAGCACTTCCCCGAAGTGCGCACCCGCGTCAAGCTGCTGCCCATGGGGCCGCCCGTACCCTACCCCGTGCAGTTCCGCGTGGTCGGCTCCGATCCGCAACTGCTGCGCGAGCGCGCCGACGCCGTCAAGGCCATCCTGGCCGAGCATCCCAGCATGCGCGGCGTCAACGACAACTGGAACGAGCCGGTCAAGACACTGCGCCTCTCGATCGATCAGGACAAGGCGCTGGCACTGGGCGTGAACAGCCAGGCCATCGCGCGCGGCATGAACATGATCCTCGAAGGCGAGGCCATCGGCCAATACCGCGAGGGCGACAAGCTCATCAGCATCATGCTGCGCCCGCCACTGGACGAGCGCGAAACCCTCACCGACCTGGGCAATGCCTACATCAACACCGCCCTGGGCGGCAGCATCCCGCTCTCGCAGATCGCCACCGCCGAGATGGCCTGGGAGCCCGGCGTGATGTGGCGCAGCCGCCGTGACTACACCATCACCGTGCAGGGCGACGTGGTCGAGGGCGTGCAGGGCGCCACCGTCACCGATGCCGTGCTGCCCAGGCTGCGCGAGCTCGAGCGCCAGTGGCATGCCAACGGCGAAACCGACTACCGCATCGAGGTGGCCGGTGCCGTGGAGGAAAGCGCCAAGGGCGCCGCCTCCATCGCCGCCGGCGTGCCGCTGATGATTTTCATCGTCTTCACACTGCTGGTGATCCAGCTCAAGAGCTTCGCGCGCGCCATGCTGGTCTTCCTCACCGGCCCGTTGGGTATTACCGGGGTGGCCGCCGCGCTGCTCATCAGCGGCAAGCCTTTCGGCTTCGTGGCGCTGCTGGGCGTGATCGCGCTGATGGGCATGATCCAGCGCAACGCGGTGATCCTGATCGACCAGATCGAGATGGAGCGCGCCGACGGCGTACCCGCCTGGGATGCCATCCTCGACGCCGCCATGCACCGCCTGCGCCCGATTGCGCTGACAGCCGCCGCCGCCGTGCTGGCCATGATCCCGCTCTCGCGCAACGTGTTCTGGGGCCCGATGGCCATCTCCATCATGGGCGGGCTGCTGGTCGCCACCGTGCTGACCCTGCTGGCGCTGCCGGCCATGTATGCGGCCTGGTTCCGGGTGCGGCGGCCGCAGGAAGGTGAGACGGCCCGGGCAGGCTGAGCCATGGCAGACTGCCCGCCCGCGCGCCGCCGGATCCCTGCTCGGCCACACGCCCTGGTCTGTCCGAGCGAGCGCAAGACGCCGAAGGAAGATGAGGCAGGCATTGCCGGGCACCGCGACTCCCGCACCTGAGCTGAGAACCGCGCCAATGCAACAGGCCGCCTGCATGGCGGCCTGTTGCATTGGCATGCTGCCGGACTCAGGGCGTCGTCGGCGCGGTCACCGTGCAGACCAACGTCAACTCAACACTGCCACCCGCATTCATAGCCGGGATGACCAAGCCGGTGGCCCCCTGCAAAGCATCGATGCTGGGACTGGCAGGGCATGCCGCAGCACCGTCAAGCACGCTGCAGGCAGGTGCCGCCACGCAGTCCAGTCCATCGACAGCCGGATCCCTCACCACCACATTGCTCGCATTGGCCGGCCCGGCATTGGCAACCACCAGCTTGAAAGTCACCGTGCCTCCGACTGGTGCGGCAGACGAACTGACCGTCTTCACGATCGACAGATCCGCCGTCGGCAGTTTGTTGGTGATCATGCAGCTGATGTCATCACCGGCGTGCGTTCCGAATTGTCCCCAGAACTGGCGCGTCCCTTCGTCAGTGCCTGCTCCGCTGGGCAACACCGTGGCCGAGCCAGTGTTCGCGTTGCTGCAGGCAATGGCCACATCATAGGCCGCAGGCGAATGCGCCCCGCTGGCGAAACTGCCATTGGGGCCGACGACATCACCAAAGCCGATCAAACTGCCTGGCTGGAACACCTGCACGACGGTGCTGACCGTCTGCGGCACCGATGTGCCGCTTGTCTGCACCTCGGCCCGCTGGATGCCTCCCGCATAAATGCGTACCGCGATCTGGTCGCCTGCGACCGAACGCCCCTCCAGGCTCTTGGCCAGCGTGACCCACACGGGTGTGGGCGTTGGCGTGCAGGCAGAACCCACCAGTGCGCCCGTCACGCCCGCGACAATGGCTTCAGCCTGATTGAAAAGACCGTTGCCAGCCGCGCCCGTGCAGGCGTCGTTGCCGACACTGCCTCCCCTGGCAATGCGCACGCGCGCAGTCAGTTGGTAGGTGTTGGTGGCACCAGCGGCCAGCGTCACTCCGCTGGCCAGCGTCCACTCGATGGGACTGCCCGTCAGTGGCGACAGCGCATTGGCACCCCCCCCGTTCACGGTATAGCTGGCCGCGGTGATCGAGACATCCGAATCCATTCCAGGCCGATCAACCAGACTGTAGGTTGCCGTATTGGTAGCGCTTGGATTGTTCACCTCGATTGTGTAGACCACATCATGCAGCGCAGGATCATCGCCGACCTGGCTTGTTGACGTGACCTCCTTGGTCACCACCACGCTGGCGTCGTCATCGGCGATGGTGTAGTTCCACCCCGTATTGACAGACCCACCGCAGGAACTGCTCGATGCCAGCAGGTACTGGTTGGCCTGCGCAGGCTGAATGGTGAACTGCAGGTTGCGGTTGCCATCGACAGCAGTGTTGTTGATGACCTGGATCGGCAGCGGGAACTGGCCGGTGCCCGACCAATTGTAGGTGCCGGCAGGAATGGTGATGCGCAGCGTATCACCATTGATGACCACAGCGCCCGACGCGAACTGGTAGTCGACGCCCAACTGCGCCGTCCCGCCCGTGATTTTCACATCCACCGTGACCGATGCCGCCAGCGTGCCATTGACACGCAGTGTCGGCACGTTCGATGTACTGCTCTCCGGCGTGGAACTGGAGACCTGCGGAAAGTCGACAAACGGCGCCAACTCAACCTGGATGTCGTCCAGGAAGTTGCCCTGCTGGATACCACCTGCCGCACTGACGGCTTCGAAGCCGATGTTGGTCAGGCCTGAAGGGCCCTGATAGGTGAACTGACCGCGATAGTCCACCCAGCCACCGCCATAGAGTGATGGTGCCTGCGCCGAGCCCTGATGAGAGACGGGAGGATCATAAGCGCCCGTGTTCGTGGTACTGACCGTGACGATTTCACTGTTGGCACCGGTGCCAACCAACATCGTCATCACATCCCGCACCGAGGCGCTGTAACGGCCACGATGGCTGAAGAAGTAGTTGACGTTCTCACCGTTGATCAGGCAAATGTCCTGATAAATGCGGGATGCGGCGTCGGCATTGAGTTCGGCGAACTGTGCGCCCGTGCGCCCGGTCACGGCGCCGCCGCTGTTGTTGTTGCGAGGGCCGCGCCAGAGTTCCAGGATCGCGCCACTGGCGCCGGAAAAGCCGGCAGGTACCGTACAGGTCCCCGAAGTCTGTGCCGCCCGGTTCGGATGGTCGCTGTTCCAGCCTTCTACAAACTGCTGCGGAATGTAGACGCGGCAACCCGCGCTGACCAGGTTCGGCGATTCGAAACTGAGATTGGTGAAGGTCCGCTTGACCTGGGCGCTAGCAGGGAGAGCCAGTAACGCCAGCAACGCCAACGAACTCGCCGCATGCTTCTTCATTCCCGTCATTCAGGGAAACCTTTGTGGTATCTGGATCCTGCAGACAGCCGGGCAAAGACCCGCCTCGGCTGTGTCCCGATGGACACTTTGCGAACAATCAGGTCAGGCCCCGAGCAGGTGGGGCCCATGTCCATACAGCCATCCGCGCACGGCAAAGAACGCTCATGGCCCCGTCGATGATTCAAGCGTGCACGCCAATGTGATAGTGACCTCTCCACCGGCCGGGAATGGATTGACGACAAGCCCTGACCCTCGAAGATCATTCACACTGATGGTGCCCGACGGACAGCCCGCGCCCCCCGTTGCCGAGCACAGCGGAACGGCAGCATTGCAATCAAGCCCGGCCACCGCCGGATCCTGGACCAACGCGCCGTCTGCGGCCACCTGTCCGTTATTCTTGGCAATTATCGTGTATGTCACCGTGCTTCCGGCAGTAGCCTGCTCAGGAACAACAGATTTGCTGATCGAAAGATCCGTCTGCAGCACAACGCTGATCTGGTGATCTTCAACTTCACCGTCGTCTGCGACGCCGATGGGGGACTGTATCTGGTCCACGTCAGTGGCATAGCGGAGCCGAACAAAGCTGTCGCCCGGCTGTACATCATTGGGCAGCGTCCATTGCAGGGCCGCCGCGCCGCCCGTGCAAGCCGCCTGAGCCCGCTCATCGGCATCAAAAGTGCCATTGCGGTCAAAATCAATCCAGCCAGCCACACTACCGGTCCCGTTGCAAGCAACCGACTGGACCAACGATTGGTTGGCCTGGGAGACCGTCAGGACATAGGCTGACGGCCACGCATTCTCCTCGTTCACACCCGCGCTGCCATTGTTGTTGTCGCCAGTCGCATCGGCGCTGTACTGAGGCGCCGACTCGCCATCCGGCCCGACGCTGCCCAGAAAGTTGGTGCTGGGTGGCTGCAAGCTGCCAAGCTGAAAGGAACTCTGGTTGATGTCCACGGAAACGCCATTGCTCGCCAACCCGTCCGCAACCGGCGTCAGAGAGGGTATCAAGTGACCGGCACTGCCATAACTCGCCGGCGCGTCGCCAAAATCAGCCTTGGGAACCAAAAGGCCGACAGCAACTGCCGTATTGCCCCCTCCCTTCATGGACACGTCCACCCCAACCTCCAAGTTGGCGCCTGCATAAGCGGAGGGATTGAACGTCAGGAAAGTCACCGCTGCAGGCGCACTGGGCGACGCTTCACCCCCAGGCCCAAAGCGAATGGTTTGCCCGCTTCCACTCGAGCTCTTGCGCGCATAATATGTCCGGCCTGGATTGCGATACATCTCGACGATATTCCAGATGCCATCGGCCGTCGCCTGCACATACTCGCGCGGGGCCTCCATCGTGTCACCTGTTCCGTTACCCGCCATGGATTCGGCATCAGCCATGACAACCCCTGGGATCGGATAAGCAGCGCCTCCTAGCGTGGCGAAACAGTTGATGCGGAACGATTTGGTCGCGTTGGCCGTGTAAATACCACTGATCAGCTGATTACCGCTCCCACCTGCGCCGTAATAATAAAGATTGTCCAATGAATCCAGAGCATATGTCCCTGGGCGATAGCTTTTCAAATTATTGCTATTGGACGCGGTTCCGGCATTTGCCAACGAGCAAGTCACAGCGAGGTCAAGGCTCGCAGCCACTGCCATGGTGGCTGAGGATGACGAGCCGTTTCCCAAGTTCTGATCGTGCACACCCAGGGTGCCGCCACCCCATGTCAGCCAGAGGATTTCATCCCGGTAGGCACCAGAGCCGCCATTCGCATAGGCCGCGGCATTCACGGCAGCAGTTGGTGCCATGAATCCCGTCAAAAGCAGCAGGGCCCATGAAACAACATGGCCATTGCCATGAAATTCTGAATGGTCTTTGTGTCTTTTGCTTGCGACGTGCATTTTCAACTCATTCTTGATACATAAAAATTATGGTGTGCGGTATCGGGTAAGACCGAAATGTCCTCTGATATACCCCAACAAAACCACCCATTGACTCCGGCGGCCTCAACAAACGGAGCCTTAAACAGCTCGGTCACTGCACAGTGCAAGTCAAGGTGATATCAATCTCGCCACCGACCGGCAGAACCGGAATGGCCACGCCTGCTTGCAATTGCGCCACGGTCAGACTCGCTGGGCATGCGGCCCCGGAGCCTGGCGAGCAAGCAGCCTCCGTGCAATTCAAACCATTGATCTCCGGATCAGTCACCACAGCGCCATCGGCTGCATAGGGGCCATCATTGGTGACCTGGATGGTGTATGTCACCTCACCACCACTTCCAACGGCAGCGACATTGCTTGTCTTCTGAACGCGCAGATCCGCATCTGGCCCCTCGTTGGTCACCGTGCATGTGATCGGATCGCTGGCATTGCCAACCGTCAACTGCGTCCCGTTGAGCACGCCGCCACCGGTACAAGCAAAGACCGTATCGTACTGGCTCGCATTGCCTGCACCCACCACTTCAGCCAACTCAAGGACTTCGCCCTCATACACCACCACCGGTGTTGCACTGGCGTCGGTTTCGGTATGTGCGTCGGCAACAGCCGGCAAACTGCCGATTTGCGAGCCACCACGGGCGACGGTCACCGTCGCGGTATCGCCTATGGAGGCATTGACCCATGACTTGGCAAGCGTCAATTGCGTGGTGGCACACGATGCGGAGCTGAAACTCAGAAACGCCTGGTCAAAATTGACGTCGTTGTCCATCGCCACCACGAACGACACCATGCTCCCGGATGGCACCTCCACGGTACCTCCGATCTGAACCCAAGGGACGCTCGCCGATGTCTGTGGAGACACCGGTGCGGACAGACTGGCGGTGGCGGCGGCAAGAACGGTCCCCGTCAGACCCTCGCCAGCCCGAATGGTGATGCCGCCAGTGCCGGAACGATTGTCACGGGTAGAGAACCAGCCGGAGAATGTCGCCTCGCGGGTTTCTCCGGGAATCGCGCCACCGCACGTCGGTACCGCAAAAGCCTGATAGAAATCATTGGCCCCGCCAGAAATATCCAGATAATGCTGGACCACGCCTGCTCCGGTGGCCGGATCGGCGTCCAGCCAGGGCCCGCGAGTGCCGTAATCGAAGATGCCATTGACCTTCACGACGTTTGATTGGTTACCGCTGCCCAAGATCCACGGTGCAATGGAGTATCCAATGTTGTTGCCCCAGTTGGGGGGGAGTGAAACTTCATCTTCTGGCAGGTCTTCGAAGCCCGGGTTGATGATCAGGTTCTGTGCGCCGACTGTCGACGCGGTCGCGGCAAGGGCCAGCCCCGCGAACAGTGCCCTGAAGTACCAGGTCGATCGGCCGGAAGAAAATTCCGAAATCACCATCAGTAGGTTCCTACCAGATTGATGAACCACCCCTTGTGGTCGTAGTCGAAGTCCGTCAGCTTGTCGCTGAAATCGGTGAAGTTGTAGCCCAGGCCGATGCGGAAGTTCTTGGTGATGTCACGATCCAGCCCGACCAGGAAGCCCTTCTTGATACCACCATCCTTGACCTTGAGGGCGCGGTACTCTGCCAGGGCGTGCCATTGCTGGCGCAGGTCGTAGCGGATCTGGCCTGCGGCAAAGGTGGCGGCCGAGTCGGCCCAGTCACCCGCGCCGCGGCCAAAGCGCACCTTGCCTTCGCGGCGCGCCAGCTTGGCGGCCAGTTCCCAGTTCTGGTCGAGCTTGTGCACGCCTTCGAAGGACAGCACATGGCTCTTCTGGTCGTACTGCGCGCCGCCGAGCTGGCCGAGGCTGGCCAGGTCGTACAGGTAGGTGTAGCGACCGAACAGGCCCCAGCGCTGGTTGTTCCAGGGCCGGTAGGCAAAGCCGAAATTGCCTTCGACGAAACGGGCATCGGCCGTCGGGTCGATGTGATCATCGGTATCGGCGTAGTTGAAGCGCGCGGCGATGCGCCAACTTTCGTCGATCTTGTGGGTCAGGCGGTTGGTCAGCACCCATTGCTTGCGGCGCTCGAAGCCGCTGTCGCGCCGCCATTCGATCTTGCTCTGCCAGTCGGTGGCCGCCGAAGTGCGGCCGGCGCTGATGCTCACGGCCCGGCGATCGACCGTACCGCCGCCATCGGTGGTGAGATCACCATCGGTGAGCGTCACGCCCAGGCGCCATCCCTCGCCGGGGTAGAAATCCAGCCCGAAGGTGTCTTGCAGGCCGCTTTCATCGGGTGCCTTGAGGGATTGGCGCTCGTTGAAGATGTTGACCTGGTTGGAGAGCCGCCAGCGCTGGCCCAGTGTCCAGCCTGTCTGGTTGTTCGGGTTGAAGAGCGAGTCGTAGGCAGTGGTGTCGGTCGAATAGGTGTAGGCGCCGTAGAGCGTGTGCTCGGGGCTGAGGCGGTATTCGGCATTGAGTTGCGCGGCATCGCCACGGTCACCGCTGGTGACCTCGGCCCCCACTGACGACAGGTTGCCGAACAGGTATTTGCCACCCAGCGTGTAAGCGTCGTTGTCTTCGTAGGCGCCGCCATCGTCGTCCAGCGTGAGCTGGGCGATACCGTACAGCTCCAGCGCGGTGCCGAAACGGTGCGAGTACTTGAGCGCGCCGAGCGTGCCGGTGGCATCACCGCTGGTGCGTTCTTCTTCGACACGGCGGATCTCGGCGGACACGGTGGAGGCATCATTGACGCGCCACTCGCCGGTGAGCTGCGCCTGCGTGAGCGATTCGGCACCCCGCTCGGCGCGGCTGTAGCGTGCATACACGCCCACATCGTCGGTAACCTGGCCCTGCACCTCGGCACCGTACTCGGTGATTTCCTGGCCCGTGTCCTGACGGCCGGTAGAGTAGCCTTCATCGACCTTGCGGTGCCAGGCTGCGGCGGTCCATTCCTGTTCGGTCCAGCCGATCTCCTTGAGGTTGACACGCCCTTCGACAGCGGTGGCGTTGCCGTCGCGAGAGCCATCCGGGTTGGTGCGGCTGAAGTCGAAGCCGCCATTGTCGGAAAACCACACCGGCACGCTGGTCGATTCGGTCCTGCTGTGCTCGATCTTAACGTAAGTGCCCTTGCCTGCCTGCAGCGTGACATCGGCTCCGACCAGGCGGTAGTCCTCGCCGGCGCGATTCTCATCGACGTAGGTGGCACCCACACCGACATGGTCGCCAAACCAGTGCTTGCCGCGCAGGCCCAGCGTGATTTCGTCGGCATCGAAGTCGGCGGGCACCCACTCGTAGTCGACCAGCAGGCGCTGCTCGAAGCCATCGAGTGGCACGTCGCGCGTGAGCGTCGGAAGGTTTTCCCGGGTGATGAGCGCCAGGGGGCGGCTGAGCAGGATGCGGCCCTGCAGTTCATCGATCTCGTAATCAGCACCGCGCTGCAGCGTCACGCTGGTCTGGACACGGCCGGTGGTGCGGTCGCGCACTTCCAGCGTGACGGTATCCGAGCCGGGCAGCACATCGGTATGGCGCAGGTAGTAAAGGCTGCCGCCGGTGCCGATGAATTCGCTGCGGCCTGGCGCCGTCTGGGCCTCGGAGCCAAAGGCTCGCGCCTGCGTGACCGGGTCGCCCCAGCGGTTGGTGCTGTTGGTGCGCCAGTTCAGTGCCGCGCCGTAAAGCGAGCGGTTGTACTGCGCGTACTCGGTGCCGGTGATGCCGGTGCTGTAATTGCCCCAGAGCGCCTGGTTCTTGTCCCAGTCGGCGCGCAGGTAGAAGCGGCCCATGGTATCGACATCACGGTAGGTGGTCGAGTCATCCCCATAGGTCGGGTAGTACAGGTCCGGGTCGAGACGGCGGAAGATGTCCTGCGGATCGGCGTCAGTGAAGCCGCTGAAGAGCTTTTTGACATCCCGCTCCGTGGTGTCCGCCTGCGCGGTGATGAGGTACTTGCCGCGCAGCTTGGCCTTGCCGTAGAAAGCCAGGCGGCCATCGCTGATGACGTCATCGTCATAGCGCGCATCATTGGCAAACGGCGCGGACGAGCCGGTGTGCTTGTTCTGCGAGATGGTCAGGTCGGCCAGGGCGACGCCAAAGAAGTAGCGTCCGGTCACGTCGACGTTGAGCGTGTACATGCCGACGGCGCCCGCTGCGCTCCGTTGGACGCCAACTTGCTGCGCCCCGGCCGTGCCGCCGGGCTGGCCCAACCCGATCTGGAAGGCATGATGCCCCACCGGCATCAGGAATTCGGCGACGAACTTGCGCTCGAGATCGACCGGATAGCTCTCGCCATTGATGTAGAGCTGCTGTCCATCGGGAATGTTGCGACCCTGAATGCGCACGCGGGAGCCGTAGATGCCGATGTTCTGCTGACGCAGGCCGTTTTCGGCGAAGACGGTCGCGAGCAGACTTTGTGTCTGGGCTTCGGCCGTGGTCAGGGATGTGCCCAGAGCCTGCTGCGCGCTGTCGCGCAGCAATTGCGAACCGCGCTCGGCCTCTTCGGGGCTGGCCAGTTGCAGGCTGCGCGGGTAGGTTTCGTCGAAATTGCCTTCGGCATCGTAGGCACGCAGCACATACACCAGCTCGTCACCGGTGCGGTAACGGTAGCGCGCGGGCAGCGCGCCATCCCACTCGAGCTGGCTGACGGCCGCCACCGCCAGCGGCAATTGCACCAGAGGTTCGATCAGGTCGGCATCGGCCGCGCGGTAGATGCTCAGCTCATAGCGCTGCACGAAGGCCGGATAGTTGCTGCGCAGGTAGAACTGCACCGGCTTGGTGATGCGCCTGCCATCGAACGGTACGATGCTGGGCGCGGAGATCGTCAGCTCGGCCTCGCCAAGGGTCGGATCTTCGGTGGCCCAGATGATGCCGCCGCCGGGCAGGTCGATGGCGAACTTGCCCTGCACGGTGGCCTTGCCCGGCTCGTCCAGCGCAATGGTGGCGCGGCGATCGGCCTGCAATGCACGGCTGCCCGCTTGCGCATCGGCGCCTGCGGTGGCGGGCTGGTCATAGCTGCGCGTGCGCAGCTTGAACAACAGGCCTTCGGCCGACTGGCAGCGGCCATCGGTGCATTGCACGTCGGGCCCGGGCTGGGCGGAGGCCTGCTCCTGCTGCGGTACCCCCTCCTGCGCCCTGGCCACGGAGGCCGCAGCCGCCATGCTGGCAAACACGCCGATCAGGGCGCAGTCGAGCAGCTTCATCTTCATTGGCTTCTTCATCATCCGGCTCCTCACTGGCGCGCGCCACCGACTGGAGCAGCCGGGTCGTCATTGATGTCCACACGGACCTTGGTCCGCAGCTCGGGGCTCAGGCGCCGCTCCAGCGCGTCATACACTGCCTTCGCACGGCGCAGGCCCAGCGCCGTGTTGTAGGCGTGGGAGCCGCGCACATCGGTATGGCCGACGATGCCCACCCGGCCGCCGCCGGCGCGCTGCAGGCGCTCGGCGATCTTGTCGAGCAGAGGCTCGAACTCGGGCCGTATGCTGGACTTGTCGGTATCGAACAGCACCGTGCCCAGCAGCGCTCCACCTTCGGTGACGCCCGCCACGAAGGCGTGCGGATCATCGATCTGCGTGCGCAGGCTCACCCGCAGCGCCTTGGCCACCTCGGCATCGAGCGACTGCAGCAAGGCATCGCGCACGGCTTCGGCGCGCTGGAAGGCCAGTCCTTCGGTATCACCAGCGGCGCTGATCAGGATCTCACCGCCGCGGTACCCGGTGATGCGCTCGGCAATCTGGCCGAGCACCGGCTGGTACTCCGCGCGCAGCTCGGCGCTGCCGGGCGCGAAGAGCACTTCGCCCAGTTCCAGCTCGACCTCCTCACGACCAACAGGAATAGGCTGCACCGGCAGCTTCACGCCCCAGTCGAAGCGCACCGGCACGCCCGGGGTGATGCGGCGCAGCAACGGGTTGTCGGTGGTGAACTCGGCACCGGCAGGCAGCGTGGACGGATCGACCTTCAGGATGAAATTGCGACCGCGCCGCCACTCGCCACCATGCACATCGACGATGTGGTAGCGGCCGTATTGGTCGGTCTCGATCAGCAGGCCTTCCACCGAGGCGATGCGCACGCCCGGAATGCCGCGCTCATCGATGCCTTCGTTGCGGATCACATAGTCCACCACATAGCCACCTTCCGTCACCGCCACGCGGCGTTCGACACTTGGTGCGGCGGCGTTCAAGCCTTTGGCGGCTTCGCCGGACTTCTCCACCGTGGTGTTGCCCGCCGCATCCATGCGCACGGTCACCCCCTGCTCGCTGGTCAGCACGAAGTCATCCGTGAAGGCCAGCTCGCTCAGGCGTTGGCGCACCACCACCTGGTGCCGCTCGGCCGGATCGGCCACCGACTGGCGTGCGGAGATGCCGCCAATCGCAATACCGTGCAGCAATGGCGAACTGGCGTCCGGCTCCGGCTCGTGACCGGTGCCGCGGTCGACCATGGTCGAATTCGCCACATAGGCACCCGGAGCGAAACCGCCCTGCACCGCCACGCCACTCAGCGTCGCACTGTCCTGCCAGCCGTCGCCATCGCGATCATCGAACACCGTGCCGAAGATCAGGCTGTCTTCGAACAGCGGGTCGGACGTCAGCTCCACCGCCGCCGTAGCGATGTTCGAGATCGGCTCGCCCGTGGACGAATAGGCCTGGGCCTGGTTCTGGTGCGTGCCTGGGCGCACACCGGCACCAACGCGCATCAGATAGCTCAAGGTTGCCGTGCGCCCTGCCGCCAGATCAATGCCATCAAAACGCAGCGGGGACTGGCCCGAAACCGTCACCGCGCCATCGTCGTCGGCGGCATTGAGCGAGCCCTCGACATACGTGAAGCCGGCCGGCGGCGTATCGATCACGTTGGCGTTCTGTACCTGCGTCGTGCCCACGTTCTCCACCGTCAGGGTATAGCGTACCAGATCACCGATCACCACCGTGCGCACGCCCGCAGCCTTGGTGATGCGCAGCAGGTTGGCATTCACCTCCACCGTCACCGTCACCGAAGCGGTGTCGCAGTTCGTCGGGTTCAGCACTTCGCAGATGCGGTAGGTGATGGTGTAGTCGCCCGACGGCGTACCCGCCGGAATCGTCACCACCCCGGTGGCCGGATCAAGCACCGGCACCGCGCCGCCGCTGATCGACGCGGCAGGCGTCAGTATTTCGCCCGTAACCTGCGACGGCACGATCACCACACCATTGATGCGATCGTTGTCAAAGGCGTTGCCTGCCACCTGATCACCGCCCGTGCCCTCGAAGGTGCCCAGCGGATCGTCCGTCGCCTCGATCAGTGGCGCCTCCACCGTCACCGTGATGGTGGCCGTGTCGCAGTTCACCGGGTTCAGCGCCTCGCAGATCTGGTAGACGATCGTGTAGTCGCCAGCCGGCGTGCCTGCCGGCACCGTCACCACTCCCGTGGCCGCATCCAGCGTCGGCACCGAACCGCCATTGACTGGCGTTGCCGGCGTCAGCACCGTACCGACGATCGCCGCCACGTCGACCGGCTGGCCGTTGAGCGTGTCGTTGTCATAGGCATTGCCCGCACTGCCGCCCATGCCGCCGTTGATCGGGCCGAAGCCGTCATCGACTGCGTCAATGCTCGGCGCCTCCACCGTTACCGTGATGATGGCCGTGTCGCAGTTCGCCGGGTTCAGTGCCTCGCAGATCTGGTAGACGATCGTGTAGTCGCCAGCCGGCGTGCCCGCCGGCACCGTCACCACTCCCGTGGCCGCATCCAGCGTCGGCACCGGACCGCCATTGACTGGCGTTGCCGGCGTCAGCACCGTACCGACGATCGCCGCCACGTCGACCGGCTGGCCGTTGAGCGTGTCGTTGTCATAGGCATTGCCCGCACTGCCGCCCATGCCACCGTTGACTGGGCCGAAGCCGTCATCGACCGCATCGATAACATTCGCCGTCAGCGGCGTGGTCACCGTCGACGGATCCGACGGCACTGGCGTGCCGCCGCCCGGCGGCGTGCCTTCGGCCGTGGCCGTGTTGACCACCTCGCCTGCGGCGAAGTCCGCCGCCGTCAGCGTGTAGCTGCCCGTCACCGTCGCGCTCGCTCCGGCTGCCAGGTCGCCCACCGCGATGTCCGCGCCCAGCTTCGCATCCTTGACCACCACGGCGGTCAGGTCCACGTTGCCCGTGTTCGTCACCAGGAAGCTGTACTCGATCGTCGAGCCCACCGTCGCGCCCACCGCCGTCGAGCTCTTGACGATGCTCAGCGCAGGCGCCGCCGTCAGCGGCGTGGTCACCGTCGACGGATCCGACGGCACTGGCGTGCCGCCGCCCGGCGGCGTGCCTTCGGCCGTGGCCGTGTTGACCACCTC
>NZ_SGWR01000004.1:0-82621 GCF_004217315.1 Corticibacter populi | reverse complement strand
CACGTTGCCCGTGTTCGTCACCAGGAAGCTGTACTCGATCGTCGAGCCCACCGTCGCGCCCACCGCCGTCGAGCTCTTGACGATGCTCAGCGCAGGCCTTTGGACGAAAACCTCGGCATCATCGGAATTGTTATCAGGATCGGGATCAACCACTCCCGACGGAGGAGTTACCGTGGCGATGTTGGTGATCGTGTCTGGCGAGCTCTGAGCCCAGACTTCGTGTCCAAGGACAACCAAGAGCAAGGCCATGAAGCTCATGACCACATACCGGGAAAGCCCCGATATGACGCGCCGAGACGCTGCACCAGTGTCGTTACATGTCATACAAAATCCAGATACGTTTGATACTTGAGATCCAGGTGTTTCAGTGCTCGAGATTCTCTTGCCCACCCATCGAGAGCTGATGACCCAGACGTCCGCCTTCAGCGGCACGCGGGCCAATGCCTCGTATCAATAGCCATCAAGGCCGCCAAGCCGCAGGGCTTAGCGGCGCACAGGATTCTTGCGCAAGAGATCGTCAAAGTTGTGATAATTGAAACCAAAGATACAAATAGACGAGCGTCAGGATTACATCACAGTAACCGAATGGTTTCATTTTTTTACTTATTGATTTGACTTTTTTTAACAACTATTGGCACGCTGCGCGCAATGACCGTTGCGCTGCAACGACACGATGTCCATCGCCAACCCAGCCAAATCGTGGAGAGGCTTGATGCCTGCAACGCCATACCGCAGGAAGCCAGTCCGCTCGCCACTCTTCCGCGGCAGTCACACTCGGCCAAGCGGCTCCGTTCGTGATCAGTCAGAAACAGCTGGAAGGTGGATATGACTCACGTCCGCGACCGGAAAACCAGTCCTCACCCCAACGGCCACGGTCTAATGCGATAGATGGCTCAACCGGCAGCCGTTAGTTAGCCACCAACAATGCTTGAACAAGCGAAGCTTGCTGGCCCCGAGACAACGACCGCGGCACACATGGTCAGGCAAAAGGTCCACCGAAGTGCCGGGAGATAAATTTCGCGCTGCCAGACGAAACATCTGTAGAATCACTCGGTTTACCGGCCTGAAAGTGCCTGGTCTGCCGTGCGCGGGCCGGATCCACGGGTGGCCGGTCACGTGAATCTGAATTCCGCGCGGGTGGCGAAATTGGTAGACGCACCAGGTTTAGGTCCTGACGCCAGCGATGGTGTGGGGGTTCGAGTCCCCCCCCGCGCACCATTCGATATTTGATTTGATGAACTCCACAGGCCATCGCAGCCGTGCGTCCCTGCATTGCCCGCTGCCAGCTCCTGTGACCTCGATAGGATTGATCCCATGGCAGTGAATGTTGAAGTGCTGGAAAAGCTCGAACGCAAGATCACGCTGAATGTGCCCATTGGCGACATTCAGGGTGAAGTCCAGGCGCGCCTCAAGCGCTTGGCCAAGTCGGTCAAGATCGATGGCTTCCGCCCGGGCAAAGTGCCGCTGTCGGTGGTGGCGCAGCGCTACGGTAACGCCGTGCAGTACGAAGTGCTCAATGACAAGGTGGGCGAAGCCTTCAACAAGGCCGCCACCGAGGCCGAGCTGCGCGTTGCCGGCCAGCCCCGCATCAGCGAGAAGGATGGCGCCGCCGAAGGCTTTGCCGATTTCGAGGCGGTCTTCGAAGTGTTCCCCGAAGTGAAGATCGGTGACCTCAAGGATCTGGAGATCGAACGCGTCAATGTGGACGTGGACGATGCCGCCATCGATCGCACGGTGGACATCCTGCGCAAGCAACGCCGCACCTTCGCCCTGCGCGGCAAGGAGGAGGCGGTGCAGGACGGCGACCGCGTGACGGTGGACTTCGAGGGCAAGATCGACGGCGACCCGTTCGAGGGAGGCAAGGCCGAGGACTTCGCCTTTCTGGTGGGCGAAGGCCAGATGCTCAAGGAATTCGAGGATGCCGTGCGTGGCATGAAGGTTGGCGAGAGCAAGACTTTCCCGCTGGCTTTCCCGGCCGATTACCATGGCAAGGACGTGGCCGGCAAGACGGCCGACTTCCTGGTCACCGTCAAGAAAGTGGAGGCCGCCCACCTGCCCGAGGTGAACGACGAGTTCGCCAAGTCGCTGGGCGTCGAGGCTGCCACCGTGGCCGGCCTGCGCGATGACATCCGCAAGAACCTGGAGCGCGAAGTCAAGTTCCGCGTACAGGCCCGCAACAAGCAGGCCGTGCTCAACGGGCTCTTGACCAAGGCCGAACTGGACCTGCCCAATGCCAGCGTGCAAAGCGAGATCGCCCGCCTGGAGCAAGGCGCCCGCGAAGAGCTGCGCCAACGTGGCATCAAGGATGCCGACAAGGCCCCGATTCCAGAGGAAGTGTTCCGCCCGCAGGCCGAGCGCCGCGTGCGCCTGGGCCTGGTGGTGGCCGAGCTGGTGCGCGCCAACAACCTGCAGGCCACGCCCGAGCAGGTGCGCGCCCACGTGGAAGAACTGGCCGCCAGCTACGAGCAACCGCAGGACGTCATCAAGTGGTACTACAGCGATGCCAAGCGCCTGGGTGACGTCGAGGCCGTGGTGATCGAGAACAATGTCACCGAGTTCGTGCTCGGCCAGGCCAAGACCGTCGAGAAGACCATTGGCTTCGACGAGCTGATGGGTGCCGCTGCCGACGCCTGAACGGCGACCGGTTGAGGGGACAAAGCGACCCTCACTAAAAACTCCCGGATGGGCTTGTGTTTCAGGGCACAAGCCCATATTTGCATGTCCATGCGTCAAGCCCGCATGCCGGTCTCGCGGCAGTTCGCTGGCGTCGCGCACCGGCGGCGGCGAGCTGCCGGTGCACACACCCCAAACCATGGCGGCTGCGCCATAATGCAGCATGCCATGGCCTGCTGCCTAGCTGGTTTTTGCCAAGGAGCCAGCCGCACCACATGTCAGCGTAGCCAGCGAGCCTGCGGGCCCCATCCAATAGGAGTTTCACTATGAGCATTCTGGACACCCAGAACCTGGGGCTGATCCCCACCGTCATCGAGCAATCCGGTCGTGGCGAGCGCGCGTTCGACATCTATTCGCGCCTGCTGAAGGAGCGCGTGGTGTTCCTCGTCGGCGAGGTCAATGACCAGACCGCCAACCTCGTGGTCGCTCAACTGCTGTTCCTCGAGAGCGAGAATCCAGACAAGGACATCTCGTTCTACATCAACTCCCCGGGCGGCAGCGTCACCGCCGGCATGTCCATCTATGACACCATGCAGTTCATCAAGCCGGAAGTCTCGACCATGTGCCTGGGCTTTGCCGCCAGCATGGGCGCCTTCCTGCTGGCTGCCGGCGCCAAGGGCAAACGCTACTCGCTGCCGAACTCCAAGATCATGATCCACCAGGTGCTCGGCGGCGCCCGCGGCCAGGCCACCGACATCGAGATCCATGCCCGCGACATCCTGCGCACCAAGGAACAGATGAACCGCATCCTGGCCGACCGCACCGGCCAGAGCTACGAGAAGGTCCAGCACGACACCGAGCGCGACTACTTCATGACCGCGCCCGAAGCGCTGGACTACGGCCTGATCGACGCCGTGGTCGAAAAGCGCAGCTGAGACCGGCTGAACAAGCCTGCTGGAGAGCGCGCCGACAGCCACTGCGCACAGCACCTGGCAGTGGCACCCCAGCCCATACAGGCACACGGCATGCGGTTTTGATCATGCATGCCGTGTTCTTTTGCGTTATAACGCCCCATCTCCGATTGAATCCGTCACGCCACTGACGCCATGGACTGCGGCCCGCGGCTCCCGTGCATGACACACCCTGATAAAAGGTATTGCCCGCATGGCCGAAAAAAAAGGCACTTCTGGCGAAAAAACGCTGTACTGCTCCTTCTGCGGCAAGAGTCAGCATGAAGTCAAGAAACTGATTGCCGGCCCGTCGGTGTTCATCTGCGACGAATGCATCGACCTGTGCAACGAAATCGTGCGCGATGAGCTCAAGGAAGAAATCGCCGCCAAGGACACCCGCCCCGAGCTGCCCACCCCGGCCGAGCTCAAGGCCAACCTGGACAACTACGTCATCGGCCAGGACAAGGCCAAGCAGGCACTCGCCGTGGCCGTCTACAACCACTACAAGCGCCTCTGGCACAAGGACCACGGCGGCAGCAAGGACGATGTCGAGCTCTCCAAGAGCAACATCCTGCTGATCGGACCCACCGGCTCGGGCAAGACACTGCTGGCCCAGACCATGGCCCGCATGCTCAACGTGCCGTTCGTGATGGCCGATGCCACCACATTGACCGAAGCCGGCTACGTGGGCGAGGACGTCGAGAACATCGTGCAGAAACTGCTGCAAAGCTGCGACTACAAGGTCGAGGAAGCGCAGCGCGGCATCGTCTACATCGACGAAATCGACAAGATCTCGCGCAAGGCCGACAACCCATCCATCACCCGCGACGTCTCCGGCGAAGGCGTGCAGCAGGCCCTGCTCAAGCTCATCGAGGGCACCATGGCCAGCATCCCACCGCAAGGCGGCCGCAAGCACCCCAACCAGGACTTCCTGCAGGTCGACACCACCAACATCCTGTTCATCTGCGGCGGCGCCTTCGCCGGGCTGGAAAAAGTCATCGAAAACCGCACCGAGGCCTCCGGCATCGGCTTCGGCGCAGCCGTCAAGTCCAAGCAGCAGCGCAGCGTCTCGGAACTCTTCAGCGAGATCGAGCCGGAAGACCTGATCAAATACGGCATCATCCCCGAGCTGATCGGCCGCCTGCCCGTCGTCACGGCGCTGACCGAACTGGACGAAGCCGCGCTGGTGCGCATCCTCACCGAGCCGCGCAACGCGCTGGCCAAGCAGTACGCCAAGCTGTTCGGCATGGAGAACGTCGAGTTGGAAATCCGCCCCGATGCACTCAAGGCCATCGCCCGCAAGGCCATCGCCCGCAAGACCGGCGCACGCGGCCTGCGCTCCATCCTGGAGCAGGCGTTGCTGTCGACCATGTTCGAACTGCCTTCGATGACCAATGTACAGAAGGTTGTCGTCGAGGAAGCCACCATCGCCGAGGGCAAGCCACCCCTCTTGGTCTACCGCGAGGAAGTGAAGAAAGCCTGACGCCGCATGGGTCAGCCCTACGCCTGCAAAGGCACAAGTTTTGTGTAGAATAGCGGGTTCTGCCAGCTGGCAGATTCTGGCGCGGTAGCAAAGCGGTTATGCACCGGATTGCAAATCCGTTTAGCCCGGTTCGACTCCGGGCCGCGCCTCCATATACATCAGGCCCTTGCAGTTCATCGCTGCAAGGGCTTTTCTGTTGGGTAGTCGCTGCCTCTATTCCCCAATCACTTCGACCAAGCGTTCGACAGTGACTCCGCCTGCTTCAGCACCAGTTCGATCGCGGCATCCTCACCCACCGGTGGGTACTTCCACTTCTTCAGCGTGCGTCGCACCAGAATCCGCAGTTTGGCGCGTACGCTCTCGCGTACCTGCCAATCCACCGTGGTGCTGTTACGCAGTTTCTCGGTGATCTCGACGGCTATCTTCTTCAAGGTGTCGTCGCCCAACTCCCGCACAGCGCTTTCGTTGTTGGCCAAGGCGTCGTAGAAGGCGATTTCGTCCGGATTCAGCCCCAGCGCCGCTTCGCGTTCCAGTGCCGCCTGAAAGTCCTTGGCCATCTGGATCAGTTCCTCGATGACCTGCGCCGTCTCCACCGCCCGGTTGTGGTACTTGCGCAAGGTTTCCAGCAGGCGGTCGCCGTACTTCTTCTCCTGCACCACGTTGTTGCGCGATTTGGCCTTGATCTCGTCGCGCAGCAGCTTCTCCAGCAGTTCCACCGCCAGGTTACGGCTGGGCATGTTGCGCACGTCTTCCAGAAATTCTTCCGACAGCAGGCCGATGTTGGGCTTGTCCAGCCCCGCCAGGGCGAAGATGTCCGCCACCCCGTCGGCCACGATGGCATTGTCCAGGATCTGCTTGAGCGCGCTGTTCTTGTCCGCGTCGGAACGCTTGCGATCCACGGTGGTGAACTTGACGATGGCGGCCTTGACGGCGGCGAAGAAGGCAATCTCCGTGCGCAGCGCCGCAGCTTCATCCAGCGTGCTGCACAGGGAAAACGCCTTGCTCACGGCCAGCATGGCATCGAGGAAGCGCTGCTTGCCGTCTTTCAGCCCCAGGATGTGGTTGGCCACCGGCACCAGCAGCTTCATTGCATCGGTTTCGAACCCACTGTAGTCGAAGCCGTGCATCAGCCCGCGCACGATGCCCAACTTCTCCAGCAGCACGGCTAGGGCCTCGGCCGCGTTGTGCGCCGGGTCGCCCTTGCCCTTGGATTCGGTGTAGGTCTTGAGCGCCGCTTTCAGCTCGTTGGCGATGCCGATGTAATCCACCACCAATCCACCGGGCTTGTTGCGGAACACCCGGTTGACGCGGGCAATGGCCTGCATCAGGTTGTGGCCCTTCATGGGCTTGTCCACGTACATGGTGTGGCAGCAGGGCGCGTCGAAGCCAGTGAGCCACATATCGCGCACGATCACCAGTTTCAACGGGTCTGCGGGGTCCTTGAAGCGCTTTTCAAGACGTTTCTTCACCTGCTGGCTGTACAGGTGCGGCTGCAGCAAGGGCTTGTCCGCCGCTGAGCCGGTCATCACCACCTTGATCGCACCTTTTTCCGGGTCGGCGTCGTGCCAATCCGGACGCAAGGCAACGATAGCGTTATACAGCTCGGCGCAGATGTCGCGGCTCATGCAGACGATCATTGCCTTGCCTTCCAGCGTGGCGGTGCGTGTCTCGAAATGCTGCACCAAGTCGGCAGCAACCTGTTCCAGACGCGGCTGCGCGCCCACCAGCTTGGTCAGTGCAGCCCAATCACTCTTGGTCTTCTCACGAGCGGTAAGGTCTTCCTCGTCCTCGATGACCTCCTCCACCTGGGCATTGAGCGCGTCGATCTCGGCCTGGTTCACGTCCAGCTTGGCCAAACGGCTTTCGTAGTAGATCGGCACCGTGGCGCCATCATCCACCGCATCCTGGATGTCGTAAATGCTGACGTAGTCGCCGAACACCGCCCGCGTGTCCTTGTCTTCCAGCGCGATGGGCGTGCCGGTGAAGCCAATGAAGGTGGCGTTGGCCAGCGCATCGCGCATGTGCTTGGCGTAGCCGAACACATACTTGCCGGTCTTGGTGTCCAGCCGCCCTTTCATGCCGTACTGGCTGCGGTGCGCCTCGTCGGAAATCACCACGATATTGCTGCGGCCCGACAGCAGCGGGTGCTGCTCCTCATCGTCCAGCAGCGCGAACTTCTGCACCGTGGTGAAGATGATGCCGCCCGCCTCGCGCGAGGCCAGCATCTCGCGCAGTTCCTCGCGGCTGCCCGCCTGCACCGGCGTCTGCCGGAGCAGGTCTTCGGCCGCGCAGAAGGTGCCATACAACTGCCCATCCAGATCGTTGCGGTCGGTCACCACCACCAACGTGGGGTTCTTCATCTTCGGCTGCTGCAACAGCTTGCCCGCGTAGCAGGCCATGGTGATGCTCTTGCCCGAGCCTTGCGTATGCCACACCACGCCGGCCTTGCGGCTGCCGGGCTGCACTTCCTTGCCATAGGTGGCACGCGGCTCCTGCACTTCCAGCAAACCCTTGTTGGGGTTGCTGGCGGCGATCACCGTGGCGTTCACCGCCTCGCGCACCGCGTGGAACTGGTGGTAGCCGGCAATCTTCTTGATGATCTGGTCGGCATCCTGCTCGAACAGCACGAAATGGCGCACGTAGTCGAGAAACAGTGCCGGCTCGAAGAAGCCGCGCACCAGGGTTTCCAGTTCGAACTCCAGCAGCGGCCGGTCGTCCTCATTGGCAATCGCCCGCCAGGGCTGCATGCGCTCCTGGTTGGCCGTCAGCGAACCCAGGCGCGCCGTGAAGCCGTCGCTGACCACCACCGCCACGTTGGTGTTGAACAGGTCGCCTATCTCATCCTTGTAGGTCTGTATCTGGTTGAAGGCATCCCAGATGTCGGTCTGTTCGTTCGCCGGGTTCTTCAGCTCGATCACTGCCAGCGGCAGGCCGTTGACGAAGGCCACCAGGTCCGGGCGGCGTGGCTGTTTGGTGCCGGTTACGGTGAACTGGCTGACCAGCAGGAAATCATTGTTGTACGGATTGGCGAAGTCGATCAGGTTGACCAGATCGGTGCGCTTCTCGTCGCCCACGGAAAACTCGACGGCGATGCCGGACAGCAGCAGTCGATGCACGCGGCGGTTGCGGGCGATCAACTGGGGCTCGCTCACCGTCAGCAGTTCGTGGATGGCTTGTTCCAGCGCGGCGGCGGGGATGTGCGGGTTAATGCGCGAAAGGGCGGCCAACAGGTGGTCGCGCAGCACCGTCTGGCGGTAATCGGTGCGGGCAGGGTTGTCGCCATCCGGCGCAATGTCCGGGCCATTGGCGTATTGCCAGCCCAGTTCGCCAAACCAGCCGATGGCAGCGGCTTCGAGTTGCTGTTCAGTGATGCTCATTGCTTTTTCCCTTCATTGGCCTTGAGCAAAACAAAGTGCTCGATCACCTGGCACCTTCCCTGTTTATTTGTTCCAGACGCTTTTTATCAAGCGGCCAGTTTGGTTGTAGATGCCCACCTGCTCAACGAAACGGTGGAAATCCGAGTTTTCGCTGACGATGCGGTTGACTGACTGCCAATCGATCTTGGTACGCAAACGCGCGGGAATCAAAATCTGGCTGTCGTACAAGGAATCCGTGTCCAGCAACAAAACGCCAACGCCGTGCAGGCTGGCCAGCATCTGCAGTTCATCTTCCACATCGTTGTTCAGGCCGGTGGCGACCAGATAGCCGAAATTGGCCCAGGACGAATTGGAAACAGCCTGGAAGAAGCATTCCCGCACATTGTTTCTGGTGAGTTGCTTCTTGACTTCAAACGACCATAACCGCACGGAGCTGTCATTGCCGTGGCGGACACAATCCTTGACCACCGCATCCCAATGCTGATCCAGTGGCTCCAGAGCCACGATATCCGGGTGCAGCCAACGATTGCCGCCATTGCCATGACTGTTTTTTGAAGTTTTCTCATTGATGCGCTGGCAATAGAGCTTCAGGTCTTTGTGCAGGAACTCCATCAACAATGGGTACAGGTCGTGCTCACTGAGGCTTTGCGGAATCAGCGACACATCTACATCCGTCACTGCGGCTTCATCCAGAGTCTGCAGCACCTGGGTTTGTTGCTGTGGGTTGGCTTCCCACCAATACAACCGGGGCCGTGGCTTGTCCTGCGTGACGATATTCGGGCAGCGCTTTTTCGCTTCCACCGTGCGTTCGCCACCGATCTCCGCAGCCAACTGCGCCAGCAGTTGCTCCTGCGTTTCATAGCGCGGGTTGACCTTCTTCTCCGCCATTTCCACCGGATACCGCTGGATAAAGGCCTCGGCCAACTCATGCGCGGTGAACCGTTTCCCCGGATGGTCACGCAGGGTTTCGATGATCATGCTGATGCGGGATTTGCTCATGGCGCTGCCTTATCGGTCACAGGCGAGACGGATAGTTCGCCGGAGATGAGTTTGGGGAGGAGGGTGTCACGGAGTTGTGCCAACTTCGTTGATTGTTTTTCTTTGCTGCGAACCTGTTGATGCAGTATTAGCGCAAGTGCCTCATACGCCACCACGCACTTTTTGTCTGGAACCAAGTGAGGCAATGTATGAATGTGATTTCTATTGAGCGTAGGAACGGCAGAGCCTGCGTTGAATGAGGCGAAATCTAGCAGCTTTAATGTTTCATATGCGTAGCAAGGATTAGCGGCTCGAAAATCTTTAACCCAAAGAGTTGTATTTAATGGCCAAAAATCATTCAACTCTAAAAAAACTTTTCCCAGAATCCCAGATCGTCCCGTTATCACACCAGGCCCTTTCGTCATGGATGCGCTGTGGGTCCCGCTTGGGCCGCTTGCGGCAATGATCGGATAAGGGCCGGGCTCTCGGCTTGCTGATGGTAGGTCAAACCCGCGTTGTAGCACTAACAGGTCTTCGAGCTTGCCTACTTTCCACCCCTTTGGAATCTCCCCCAACTCCGAATCTTCCATGGCATCGGGAAACAGCGCGGCGGTGGCGGCGAGTTGGTCGTGGTGCTCGCGGGGCATCAGGTCGAGTTCGGTGTCGGTCTTGCCGCTGATGGTGCGCATGGCGGCGCGCAGCGGGTCTTGGCCTTGTTCGATGGCGGCGATCTTGGCCTTGACTGGGTCGAAATCGACAAACCAGGATTTGAAGATGGCTTGCGCCATGGCTTCGAGGGTTTGGTTGATGCGGCGGCTAAGGTCGATTTTGTCATCAATTGATCCAAGACAATTTGCAATCGACTGCTGCGCTTCAAGTGGTGGGCGAAGGACTGGTAGAGGATGAAGGTGATTACGGTTAAGTGTCGGGACTCCACTTCCTGCATTTAAGCTGGAAAAGTCCATTGACCTGAGAAGGTAATAGCAAAAGCGAGGATCATTTCCATGGAAATCCTTGACCCATAGCGTTGTATTGAGAGGCCAAAAATCCTCTCTAATGAACTGGCCGCCACCAATGCTGCCGCTGCGGCCAATAACAACTCCTGGACCGTTGGCTGCAGCTTTGTTATGAAATCCAGCTATTCCAGTTGAAGCCACGACAGGAAACTTGCCGGGTTGTCGATCTTGCACTGGAAGATCAATTCCTCTCTGCAAGGTAACTACGTCGCCAAGTGACGTTTCAATCCACTCAGCAGTCATATCCCAACCCCGCCAAGTTTTTCTTGATCTCCGCTTCCAGCTTCGCACTTTCCGCGAACTGTTCCGCCAATTGCGTCGTCAGCCGCTGCATCTTCTCGGCAAAGGGTTCACCGTCGTCTTCCTGCTCTGCCGCGCCCACATAGCGCCCCGGCGTCAGCACATGCTCATGCTTGCGGATTTCGTCCAGCTTGGCGGAATGGCTGAAACCGGGTACATCCTCGTACCCCTCGCCCTGCTGCCAGGCATGGAAGGTATCGGCGATTTTCTGGATGTCGCCCAGGGTGAAGTCGCGCAGCACGCGGTCTTTCATGTAGCCCATCTGGCGGGCGTCGATGAACAGGAATTCGCCGCGTCGGTCGCGCTTTTTCTTGTCCAGCGCGAAGCCGTTCTGCTTGTCGCGGGTCAGGAACCAGATGCAGGCCGGAATCTGGGTATTGGTGAACAACTGGCCAGGCAGTGCGACCATGCATTCCACGTAGTCGTCCTCGATCAGCCGCTTGCGGATTTCGCCTTCATTGTTGGTGTTGGAACTCATGGAGCCGTTGGCCAGCAGCAGCGCCATGCTGCCGGTGGGTGCGAGGTGCCAGAGCATGTGCTGCAGCCAGGCGAAGTTGGCGTTGCCGTGCGGCGGCGTGCCGGCAATCCAGCGCGGGTCGGCGGCCAGCTTTTCGTTCCACCATTCCTTCATGTTGAAGGGCGGGTTGGCCATGACGAAATCGGCGCGCAGATCCGGGTGCAGATCGTTCAATAGAGTGTCTGCCGGGCCGCTGCCGAAGTTGAAGTCGATGCCGCGGATGGCCATGTTCATCGCGGCCAGCCGCCAGGTGGTGGGGTTGCTCTCCTGCCCGTAGACGCTGATCTGCCCGGTCGCGTTTTTGCCTTGGCCGTTGGTGGGTTTGCCACTGTGCTGCTCGATGAACTCTTCGCTTTGCACGAAGAAGCCGCCGGAGCCCATGGCCGGGTCGTACACGCGGCCCTTGAACGGCTGGAGCATTTCCACGATCAGGGTGACGATGCTCTTGGGCGTGTAGTACTGGCCGCCCTTCTTGCCTTCGGCCAGGGCGAACTGGCCGAGGAAGTATTCGTAGACGTGGCCGAGGATGTCCTTGGATTTCAGGTCCAGCGGCCGGCCCTTGTATTCCTTGGCGCTGAAGTCGGTATCCGAGAAGTGACTGATCAGCCCGGCCAGCTTGCTGGAGTCGAGCTGCACGCGGGCAAAGTCCTTGTTGAGCACGTTCTTCAGGCGTGCGTTTTCGCGCTCGACGGCGTCCATGGCGTTGTCGATCAGCCAGCCGACCGAGCGCATTTCCTCCGGTTCGTCCTTGCCGGGCTTGTTCCACGGCAGCGCCGCCTTGGGCGGCAGCTGCGCGCAGTCGCGCAGGGTTTGCCAGCGCGCCTCCACTGGCACCCAGAACACGTTCTTCTCGGTGTAGTAGTCGCGCACTTCCAGTTCGGCGGCGATGTTGTCTTCGTACTCCTGGGTGCCTGCCCCGCCGTACTCGTCCGGGTCCATGTAGTAGTCATGATCCGGGTTGGTGAACTGCTCGCGCAGTTCGCGTTGCCGTTCCTCGAAGGCATCGGAAACGTATTTGAGGAAGATCAGCCCGAGCACGACGTGCTTGTACACGGCGGCGTCGAGGTTGGAGCGCAGTTTGTCGGCTGCGGTCCAGAGCTTCTTTTCCAGGTCGTTGAAGAATTGTTGTTCGATGGGTTTCATGTCGTTGCCCCGTGCTGCGTCATGCTTTTCTTCCCTGCGGGATTCTCTGGGTTTCCGTTGGATGGCTTCCGGTTGTTCCGGCTTGGGAGTTGGAGGCAATGAAACGTCTTCAATCAGGGCAACCGAGCCGCCACGTCCCCGTCCAGGGCGGATGCGGCCATCGTCGATCAATTGCTGCTTGACGCGCTGGTAGATGCCGTCCTGCCAGCCCAGCGCTTCCAGCAGGCGTTGATTGCCCGCGCTGCCGCCAAGAGAAGCCAACGTGGCGATGAAGCGTTCGATCTGTTGTTCAGTGCTTGTCACTTTTTACTGTTCCTCTGGCTTCAGGCAGGCCAGCCTAGCCGTTGCAGCGGCACGATGTGCATGGTTCCCACATCGGCTTCATCTTCTCCACCCACGATCCGTGCCAATTTTGGTCTGCCAAACACCGTTTCTACTCAAAACTCCTCTTAGAGCGTGTTCATAGTCTCGTCACGCGAGCGGCGATTGTGTCGCACTGCCACACACAATCGGCAACTCACTTCCCGATGCAGAAGCGGCGTTTTCGCCGCATACTTTTGATTTTCAAAGGAGTTTTTGAAGACCCTCAACGCGCTTGGACCTATTCTTGGACCCAAAAACCAAGCGTGTCTCTTGGTAGCGGCGGATGGCCCTCCCTGGACACTTCCCGCTCTCCCGTTACCGATGCGATGCATCAGCAGACGACCTGATCAGTGGCAGCGAAACCGGCCATCGACGTTCGCCAGCGTCCAATGCGCTGCAACGGACTCATTTTCCCACCTCCTGACCCGGAACACCAAGGATGTTGCGCCCTGCTTCAGCCCGAAAAAACGGCAGGCACGCAGTTCGGATTGATGGCTGCGGCAGCGGTGATGCCGGGGTGAGATGACGGCTCCTTTGGCCAGTTGGCCGATACCGATAGGAGCCTCACCATGTCACACCAAACCTCGGACATCATCACCCCGAAAGCCCTGTTGCTCGATGAGCGGCTGACACCACTGGAACGCAACGCTTGGCTGACTTTCCGTGCGCTGGCCGGCAGCGACGGCACCGTGGTTCTCAGTTACGACGCGCTGCGCGGGTACCTGCCGAGCGCGCCGGGCAGCAAGCGGGCTGCCCTTGAAACCGTGTCCAGGGCCGTGCTGTGCCTGCGACTGTCCACGTGGATTGCGCTGGTCGAGTACCGCCGCAACCCGATGACCGGCTTCTCGATGGCCAGCCGCTACGCGGTGCGGAATCAGCCCCTCGCGTTCGACGACGCCTGCATGGAGGACGAGGACTACCTGCCCCTGCTGGAACGGGCGCTCGGCCATGCCAGTGCGACGATTCGCCAACTGGCACAGTCCATTCTCGACGAGGCCATGCGCCATCCAGACAGGTTGGGAAAGCTGCCCGCAACAATGCAAGAGCGGATCAGGCGCTTGCAACACCGGGGCGATGACCATGATTCAGGCAGTCCTGGTGGTTCAACTCCGCGCAATGCCCTCGTGCCCGAAGCCAGCGGCGACATTCCGAAACCCGTTCCGGCATCTGCGTCAGCAGTACGTACTGTAGAAAAAGAAGTATTAAAAGAAGTACGTACGTACCGCTCACCACCCGAAGTGCAAGGATCGGGGCCGGATGTGCCGGCCCGCTTCCGGCAACTGCCACAGGATCAGCAACGGGTTCTCACCACACGTCTCAGGGGCTTGCCTCCGGAGCAACGCCTGGCGGTGCTGGCCGAGTGGGACGTGCGCTGCGAATCAGGTGGCGTGCACAACGCCATCGCCTACCTCTACGGGTTGATCAAGAAGGCCGTGGAAGGCGTCTTCAAGCTCTGGGCGGCACGCAAATCCACTCCGCAGCAGACAACCGTGCAGGCCATCAGCAACAGCCAGCATGGCTCGCCGCCTGCTCCTTCTCCATCGTCCAGCAGCCAAGCCGCAAAACCCGCGTCGCGTGAGGTGGCGCAACGGCATCTGGATCAGATCAGGCGCATGTTGAAGACGCCATCGCTGCCCATCGGGCAGATCATCGGGTGCATGGCTGACAGCGGAATGCTGCCAACAGTCCCGGGCAACACGCCCGCTGCTGCAAGGCTGGGACCACGGAGCTCGGCGTGAGACAGATGGGGGCCGTCACTGCCCGCCGCAGTGACGGCCCGGCAAACTGCAGCAGCAATGCGGGTTGGCGCAGCATCGCATTGATGGCTGCGCACATGACGATGCCCCGACACACTGGCCCAGCAACGACCTGCCGGTGGGTATGAACACCGGAACCCTGGCGCAGGTTCTTGCAAGCGCCGACCCGGTTCGCCGGACGGAACCAACCCAGGCACACACAGGCTCGCTCTGTGTGCCGCCCTACCCATGGGCAGAGCTTTTCTCATCTTCGGCGTGGTTCGTCCCGCCATCATCGCAACACATGTCCCCTGTTCCAGGCGCTCGTCACTGCTCGCCCGACCTTGCGCGGGCTGCCGACACCTTTTCCACACTGCATAACAGGAGGTACCCATCTCAGCACATCGCGTTGTCGTCTCTTGCCATTCCTCCGCCCGGTCTTCCCACAGGAAGCAAGGCGGACGCCTCATTCGAGGCCACAGGTGAACTGAGCACCTGGCCCTTGCCCTTCGGGGATCTCGCCTTGGCGAGTTGGCAAAAACACTGACCTTTTGCTTCTCAGTACCGACAACCGATGAAACGACACCGTGATGGACGACTTGACCTATACCTTGCGCCAACTTTGCCAGCGCAACCGTGATGGCAGCCACGCCACACAGGCTGACCGGCAGCGATCACTGAGTCTGGTCGCCCGCCAACTGCGCGAAGCAGGCTTCCGCCAGATGCGGGCCTCCTCGCTGAAGGGCAAGCATGTCGAAGCCTTGCTGCAGCGCTGGAAAGCCGAAGCCCTGTCGGCCGGCACACTGAAGAACCGCATGGCGTACCTGCGCTGGTGGGCCGAGAAAGTCGGCAAGGCAGGCATCCTGCCGACGGACAACACCAAACTGGGTATCCCTGAACGACGCTATGTGACCAACGAAAACAAGGCCAAGGAACTCGGTGACAGGCTGGACCGGATCACTGATCCGCACGTCCGCATGAGCCTGCGCCTGCAAGCGGCCTTCGGCCTGCGCCGCGAAGAGTCCATCAAGTTCCAACCCCGCTATGCCGACCGTAACGACCACATCGCCATCAAGGGGTCATGGGCCAAGGGCGGGCGCGACCGGAAGGTGCCGATCACGACACCGGAACAGCGGACTGTGCTGGACGAAGCGCACCGACTGGTAGGGTTTGGCTCGCTGATCCCCGCGAATAAGACCTACATCCAGCAACGGCATGTCTACGACGGGCAATGCAAGGCGGCAGGGTTGAGCAACATGCATGGGCTGCGACATCAGTATGCGCAGATGCGGTATGAGGTGTTGACGGGATGGCGAGCGCCTGCTGCTGGCGGGCAACAGCAGGAAATGCTGTCCGCCAATCAGCAGTTGCAAGACCTGCAAGCACGACAAAGGATCAGCCGGGAACTTGGGCACGAACGGACGTCGATCACCGCAATCTACCTGGGGCGATGACGTCCGACGCTTGAGTTCAGGCTGGGCTGCCTCCTTCCGTAGTGTCCTTGACCTCATACCGAAGATAGTCGGACAGGCGTTTGTCTTCAGTGACTTCATCATGGGGAACCACGAGGTAGCGCCAGGGCTTGCCGCCGACTTCAGCCGCATGTTCACTGGCGTGCCGACACCACCGAGAGGCGGCAGCGCTCTTGGCCTGGACTTCAGCGGAAGCCAGATCGACGCGCGCTTTGGTTTCGACCATCAGGATCATTCCATCCAGCTCGGCCACGAAGTCGGGGATGTACTCCGGCTGTTCGCTGCCCAGCTTGTAGTAGATCTGGAACTGGCCCTTGGCGGGCTTGAACCATTTGAGGGCGTCACGTTCCAGCAGCAAGGCAAAACGCCGTTCGGTGTCCGAGTCGAACTTCTGCAGGGGGTACAGGCAACGGGTGAACCCACCGAACAGCATCTGTTTGATGCGGCTGGTGTCTGTGACGGTTTCGCGCAGGGAGTGAATCACGCCATCCGCTGACGCGGTGTAGTTGCATGGCTTCAGCTCGGTGAAGCCTCTGCTGACCTGCACCTCATAGCCTGCGGCTTTTTCCCAGAAATGCTCCATCATCTGGGCGCGAATCAGGCGGGCGAGCTCCTTGCCGTAGGTATCGAAAATCTCGTGCAGTTCACTGTCCGAATAGTTCTGCTGCTGGTAATGCTCGACGGCTTGTCCGGCGAGGTCGTAGAGCAAGTCGGCCTGGGTGAAGTAGTCGATGTCGTCGAAGTCGATCAACTTCTTGACGATGTAATCTTCAAAGCGGTTTTCCCGCAGGCCACTTTCACGGTTCAGGGTGAATTGTTCGCTGGTGCGCAATGTCTGGCCGACGATCTCGCGCTGCCCTGGCTGGAAGTTGGGCAAGGCCCCCAGGCGGAACGGATGAAAGCCTGTGGTGACTTCACCGGTAGGCACAACGGCGATACGCGGGATGTCGATGGTCTGCTGCACCAGAATTTCAGTGGTCTTGGCCACGACGGCGGACAGATCCAGCGCTGGCGCCTGGTCGTCGGCTCCTTGCAGCAATTGCCCCTGTTGGGGCTTCAGGCGTTTTTCCACTTCTGCCCGAATCTCTTGCTGGATTTCCGGCTTCAGCAAGGCCGCGCTGGTCGGCGCCAAATCGCGCTTCACCTCATAGGTGGCGAGGACTTCCCGCACGACATGGGCCGCCTTGAATTCTGCTTCGGTCGTAAAGACTGGCTGAGTTTGTGCCTTGACTTGTTCGCCACCGACCTCGGTACCGGCATCTACCGTGTCCAACGCCGGCGGGACATGTGGCGCGTGCTCGTCGTGCAGTCCCAGGCGGGTCAGCAGATTGGGCAGCACTTGAACGCTGACCTTTTTGTCCTCGCTGCTGGGGGCTTCCAGGATCACCTGCTTGAGACGGATCGGCGAATCACCACGGTTGGCTTCGTCGATAATCTCCTGGAATTTGTCGTGCGCCACGATGTTGAGGCGATCCACCGCCGCCACGCCCGTACGCTTGCCATACGGCAGGCGCAGACCACGCCCGATGGATTGCTCAATCAACGTGCGTGCATTGGCGGCACGCAGCGGCACGATGGTGTAGAGATTGGTGACGTCCCAGCCTTCCTTGAGCATGTTGACGTGGATGACGATCTCGGTGGGTTCCTCCGGGTTCTCCACATTCAACAGCGCCTCGATCATCTTTTCTTCCTCGGCACCGGTGCGGCTGGAGTCCACCTGGATGACCTTGCCAAGATAACGACCACCGAACAACTGCTCTTCAATCTGCGCCTTCAACTGCCCGGCATGCGTCGTATCGCGCGCGATCACCAGAATGAAGGGTTTGACAACCTTGACGCCGTTCTCCCGGGCATAGGTCAATAGCTCGACCTTGGTGGCTTCGTGCAGGCGAACGCCGTCCTCCAGCTTGATCTTCTCGATTTCTTCCGCAGCGTGGTTGCTGGCCTTGAAGTTGCGCTGGGTGACGACGGCCGGCTCCTTGACGAAGCCATCTTCCATGGCGCGTGCCAAGGGATAGTCCATCACCACATTCTTGAAAGGTATGGGGGCCTTGGCGGATTCCACAAAGGGCGTGGCCGTCACCTCCAACCCTAACAGCGGATTCAGTTCATTGATTGCCCGCATACCGGCCTGGGCACGATAGCGATGCGATTCGTCCATCAACAACACCAGGTCCGGCAGATTGGCCAAGTGGTTGAAGTAGCTTTCGCCCAGCACCTCGCGCATGCGCTTGATGCGTGGCTCCTTGCCGCCGCGCACCTCGGAATTGATCTTGGAGATATTGAAGATGTTGATCCGCACCTCGCCGAACAACTCGCCACCCGCGACGTTCTGCTGGTCGTAGTTGTCGCCCGTGATGACCCTGGGCGCGTTGATGGCGAACTCCCCGATGCCCTTGAACACGTATTTGGGCGTGTTTGGCGTGAAATCGGCAATCAGCTTGTTGTAGATGGTGAGGTTCGGGGCCAGCACGAAGAAATTATTGATGCCGTGTGCCAGATGCAGGTAGGCGACAAAAGCGCCCATCAAGCGCGTTTTGCCAACGCCTGTGGCCAAGGCGAAGCACAGCGAGGGGAAGTCCCGCTCGAAGTCTTCCAGCGTCGGAAACTCGGCTTTCAGGGTCGCCAGGATCGCCTGATTGACAGCAGCGTCTCTATCCTTGTCCAGCATTTCAGGCGCGGCTTCCAGCGCGCTAACCAATCGCGCCAGGGATTCTGCTTGCGGCGGCCGCAGCGACAAGCGGCCAGTGACGTGATTCTGAACACGCGAACTCATGCTTTCCCCTCATTCTTGTTCTGGTCGCTGCCCTGGCTGGGGTGATCAACCTCAAGCTGCTTCAACATCCGGTCAAAATCGCTCTCGAACAGCCTGTCCTGCACGATGCGGTATTTCTCGAATTCGCTTTCGGCGTGTGCCTTGGCGATTTCCGCCGTGACTTTCCCCGCGTCTTGCAGAACTTCGCGATCTGTCGCCTCCAGAAAGCGATTCAACCGCGTTTCCCAGTCCTGCATGGTCATGGGGATCTTGCGCAACGCCATGTCCTCTGCCACGTCCAGATAGGCGGAGACCAAGCGGGTGAGTTGCGCCATTTCGTGTTCGCTCAGGTAATTCTTGGCGAGCACCACATCGAATTTCTGGATCTTCCCTTGGGGTGCGTCTTTCCAGGTAGTCAGCCCCATGTTGGCCTTTTCGGCATCGGCCCGGGTGTAGACGACTTCTGCGGCCGTCTGCCCGTGGATTGCCCAATGCAGCTTGTTCTGCACGGTGGCGAAAAAGCGCTTGGTGGCCAGCGCCGTCACATCGTAGTCAATGGCGGTGGCATAGATATCGGTGATCTTCTGGTAGAACTTGCGCTCGGACAGGCGTATCTCGCGCACGCGCTGGAGCTGTTCTTCGAAATACTGCTCCGTCAGGACGGAGCCACCGCTTTTCAGGCGCTCGTCGTCCATCGTGTAGCCCTTGACGGCGAATTCCTCGACGATGCCGGTGGCCCACTTGCGGAACTGCACCGCACGCTCGGAATTGACCTTGTAGCCCACAGCGATGATGGCCGCCAGGTTGTAGTGCTTGGTGTCGTAGCTCTTACCATCGGCGGCAGTTATTCGAAAATTTCTAATAACTGCCTCTTCCTGCAACTCGCTGTCGGCAAACACTTTTTTCAGGTGGTAATTGATGGTGGGCGTTTCCACATCGTAGAGCTGCGCCATCATCTTCTGGCTGACCCAGACGTTTTCATCGGCATACACTGCATCGACGCCGCCCTGGCCGCTGGCTGCGACAAAGGTCAGATACTCCGCTGCTGAGGAGCGAACTAGAGACGCTGACTTCTTCTTTGTCATCAGGCGTCCTCCCCGTCGCCAAACAGGTCCGTCGTCCGGCTATCGCTGGGCTTTCTGCCTGACTTAGCCGCCTTCGCAGCAGGTATCGTGGGCGACGGCTCGGCCAACGGCAAGTTCGCCACATTCAGGCTGTAGTCGTCATGGCCCCACTCGCAGCGAGCCAGCACCATCTTCGGAATCTTCTTCAGCGTCAGGTTCGGCCAGCGCGCAGCCGCCGCCGCTGCGCTGATGCCGTGAAAGGCCGCGCAGCACACCAGCAGGCTCTGTTCCGCGCCCACCTCATCCGACAAGGCCTGCAACTGGGCGGCAGACAGATTCTGTGTGGTGACGTAGAGAAAGTCCCGTTCACTGGAATGCCCCTGCTGCCACCAGCGGGTTTCTGACGGTGCGTAGGTAAAGCCTTCCAACTTGCACAACGCCTCGGCCAATTGCGCAGCGTTGTACTCCGGGTTGATGACCGGATTGCCCCAGCGATCTTCCACGATCAGGCTGGGGGCGAGACGGTAATAGCGGAAGCCACCGCCGCCTTGCCAGTCCACAGCCTTGGTGATGCCGCCCGGGTCTTCGCCGTCGATGACTTTTTTCAGGCGCGGAATGATGTGCGTATGGCAGTGTTCGCCGAGTTCGACCATGATCCAGCGGCGGCCCATTTTGTGGGCGACTGCACCGGTGGTGCCGGAACCGGCAAAGGAGTCTAGAACAAGGTCGCCACTATTGGTGGCAAGCTCTAGAATTTTTCGCAGAAGTCGCTCGGGTTTTGGCGTGCCAAAAAGCTCCACAGTTGGTATTTCGGGAAAGAGATTTTTTAGTTCGTACTTCGCTTGCCGATTGTGGCCAGTATCATCAAGCGATGCCCAAAAATTAGAGGGAGGTAACCCTTTATCCATATCTTGAAGATAAGTCCGACGAATAATCCTTTTTCCGTCCTCAGAAAAGCGGATCTCACCCGCCTTAATTTTTTCTTCAATGGTATCCTTTGACCAACGCCAACCATTTGGAGGATGTTTTATTACATCACCATAAGGGCCGACTAGATTGAACTGCAAATTTGGTCGGAGTGCTGGGTTATTTACGGGATTTCCGTCAAACCAAGGGCCACGAGGGTCATTGTCTGGATTCTTGAAGTGAGACCTTTTAGCATCGTCTTGAATAAAATTCGGAACCCAATCCGTGCTCCGACCATAAATTAGTACATGATTCGTGTCTAGTGAGAAAGTCTTGGCGTTATTGTTGCTGTTATCAGTAGTCCGCCAAGAAACATCGGCGACAAAAAACCTCCGACCAAACACCTCATCGCACAACACTTTCAAATAGTGTGCTTCGTTATCATCAATCGTGATCCACAACGAACCATCATCCGACAGTAGTCGCTTGATAATCTCCAGCCGATCCCGCATCAATCCCAGCCAGATGGAATGCTCTAGTCCATCGTCGTAGTGCGTGAAGGCACTCCCTGTGTTGTAAGGGGGGTCAATAAATACGCACTTCACCTTGCCCGCAAACTCCTGCTCCAGCGCCTTCAGCGCCAGCAGGTTATCCCCGAAAATTAGCCGATTGTCGAAGATGTCATTCTCCGACACACGCTGCTTGGCATGATAAGACTTCTCTGGATCTTCAAGCAGAATACGCGGCTCCAGCTTTGGCCGCTTCTCCTTCCCGACCCAAGTGAGTTCGAGTTTTTGCTTGCTCATAAAAAACCTATACATTTGTCATTTCTGCGAATCTAACTTCGGGGAGGGCATCCTGCTTCGCCTCTTCCAAGATCCGAAGTAGTTCATCATTCTGATGCTCGCCATTGCTAACGATATCCCTTGCCAGTCTGACGCAGGCGGCACGCACAAAGGAAACACTAACGGACTCTCGGCCAGACGGAGAGATATTTATATACCCAGCGTTGTCATATATGACAGGAACAATTTCTACCAATGACTCTATGCTTTCATCAGACAGATATTTTTTGCAGTACATCTGATTGGCAGTCCAAAGCAGCGCTGACAAACCTGTCATTCGATTTGAACCTATCAGATAAACTAGCCTCACGATCAATCTGTCAATAGCAAGCGATTCCTTCTGGTCTCTCCAGGTCAACAGGGCATATGACGCATACGCTAATTTGTTTGCATCGTCCGATTGAAGCCCTTGTCTGATCAACCTTTCCACAGGCTCAATAAAACTCTCGTTTGCAACAGTAAAGTACGGCAATGCGATTAGAATCTCTGGTGCCTCGACCTCGGAATAAAAAGCACACAATTTTTGAAAGCTCTCTTCAGTCAATACTTCAGAAGGCAATGCAGGAACAACAGATCGAGCCAACACTTCACTGACCAATTTAGCGGTCTGGTGCTTTTCATTTTGCGAAAACCCGAGCATATCGTTGTTGTCTCTATTCGGCCTCCAAACAACCAGTTGCTCGAAGTAATCGACAGCCTGATCTACTGACGGAAATTCCTTGACATTTTCTGCTTGCGCAGCATTGGCTATATCCGTCAGAAGCTCCCGATTAATTAGGTTTGGACTTTTTGCATCAAATAGATAGCGCCTGACAAGAGCTTTGACAGCGGAAGGATCTGGTGAGGGAATTTCAAGTAGCACATATTTGAGCAAACCTGTTTCAGGAAGAGTGTGCAGATCGGGCTCACTTTCCCATACTTTCTCCGAAATTTTCTTGAGTTCTTCATCTGTCAAAAATTCTTTCTCGATCAACGGAAGAAGACGCAGTAGAGCAGCGGCACTTTGAGGTGAGCATGGTGCAATATGGTCTATTATTTCATCTATACGACGATCAAGAGCAGAGCCTTGCTTTCTTTCCCCTGGGTGTTTTACGACTGGATTGGCCCACTCTTTGTGATCCCTGATGCTTATTTCAGACTGAAGAGGGAATGACAAGGCATCGAGCAAAACATCATGCTGCTGCGAATCGGGAATGCTCTTGAGAGAGAATTCAGACAGGTGTTTGACTGCATCAAAAAGCCAGAAATGATGAAGTTCAGGTTTCTTGCCAAGAGATACAGCCAAGCGGAATATTTGCTTTGCCTGTTCGGGTGTGGCTCTCACTGATACGCGAGCTAATACCTCGATAAAAATCCGCAGGCGATCAATTGCAATGCTTCTATCAGATCCAGACCTCCCAGCCCAATTTGCTGCCCAATAGTTGATCGCCAGAGTGCACTGGTTCAGCAAATAATTCACGTTGTCATCTGAAAAGCATGCAACATGGATTCTTGAGAACACCTTTTTCAAGACGTCTGAAGTATCGCTATTCGCCGAACGAATAGCCAATGCAAAGCGGTGAATATTATCAATCCCATCAAGCTCTGCGATCCTAGCGGCTTGATCAACGAGGAAGCTGACACCGTTCCAGCGTAGGGGCATCCCCACGATGCCAGAGATGCCTTCCAACAAAAGCAAGGGATGCAATTCATTGCTGAAACTTACGCTATTGGCGTTATCTCGATAACGCCCTGGCTCAAATAGTGGTTCGATTGCATTTTTTTTCTGCTGTTTATCCAGCTCTTTAGAAATTCGCTCCCTAATATGCTCGATGTGATCCCATGGGTCACACTTGGAATCTCGATAGCTGGACGGGAAGGCTCTGAATTCTTTGTCAAATGACGAAAGATCAACGCCACGCATTAACCAGTGCGCCCAGGCTAATCGTGAGAGTACATGAATTGAGTTGCGATCATTTCGATACTGGGTTAGAAGCTCCTTGTACGCCTCTGCTACTAGAGCCTTACCCTTATCAAATTGCCCAAGCTCGGCAAGCAGAGAAGCTTTTCTTAATTTCCAGACTGGATTGCTACTGATAATTTTTTCAACATGTTGTTCCAAGGCGGTATAGTCGAACTGGTCGCGCGCCACGATAGCGCGATGGTAAGCAAGCTCATCGCTGCTTTCGGGCCAGTATTTTTTTCCTTTTTCCAATATTGCACTTGTCGTCTGAGCAATGTTTTCGGAGTCAGGATTATCCATCCAGCGCGTATTTTTCAGCAGCAAAAGCGCAATTTCCAACTGCTGCCTTTTGGATAGCACACATGACTTGTCAGGATCGCATACAGTAAGCAACTCATTAGCCAGCCAAGATGGCATGACCTCAAAGGTTACTTGGTGATGCCAAGTGATTTCGTACAATAGCTTGGCTTTAGAGGTTACTGCCATTGCAGACAGATTCTTGGGGTTTGGCCAAGGATCGGTTATGTGGCTTTGCAACTGAAATCGCTGTCCATAGGGACAAACCAACCAGTCAGGGTAAGACAACCGATCCTTTTCTAAAGACGGTAGCTTGTCCTCCAGCAACTTAGCCGCATAGCTGGCATCTTGATGAATCTTGGTGCTTTCTGCCCCCGTCGTTGTTGTACGATGCAGTTGCGTTGGATCCCACTCCCAAATCTGTTTAGGCTTAAGATCTTGTAAGGCTCGGATGAATATTTTTGTCGCTTCCAGATGCCGAATATCGAGTTCATCGTAATCTGTAACCAAGTCACCCAGGTCGATGGGCGCGACATTGATGGATTCCAGATATTTTCGTTTTGCGGAGTTCAGCCCCAAGGCTCCAACGAGGTAAATACGTCTTGAATGTGTGGCCAGATGATCTCGGACCCATCCAGCCCACTGGAGAAAGTTAGGATCATCACCGGAGAAGCCTAACAAGCACAGTTCGTTTTCGATGAAAACTTGACGTGAAAAATTGACAAACGCAGCGTACTGTTGTGGATATTTTCGGTAGTCCTCTTGGGTGAAAACCAGTTCTTTGGTTATGTCTATCGTTCCGTGCAGCTTGACGATTCTTGGTGATCTTGCGCTGGAAAGATCCTCTTGCTTGGAAACCACACTGTAAATCGGTTGGTGCACGTTGGCTGATGCACGCTCCAGCAACGTATCCCAGTTGGTGGTCAGAATTTCTGACCATGGCAATTCCAGTAAGGATTTGTGCAACTCGCTAGGTGCCCACGCAGCATCGTTGATTTCTTTTTTGACCAAGTCATTCAGAGCTTGCTTGCCAAAATAGGCGCAATATTCTTCTGCCAAGCGCAGAGGGTCGGTGCTGCCTGAACCCAATTCATCGGCAAGTTTGCTGGAAAAATGATTCCAGAGCGGCAGTTTCTTACTAGCATCGCCTGTCGAGGCAGCGCTTCTGCTAAAGCCTGCACCCACCATGACGGCTGCGCCATGATAGGAGTTGTCCTGCTGCCAAAGTGCAGACGCAAGTTTTTTTAATGCAGCGTAATCGGGAAGAGAAGAGATATCTTTCATCATTGCAGCACCCACTCCACGTTGAACAGCACCTGTTCCTGAACCCGCTGTTCCAGTTGCTCCTCAAGCTGTTCGATCAGCGTATTGCGTTGCATCTCGATGTCATCCTGCCTGGCGAACAGCTCCCTGCGTAGTTTGCTGCGCTTGTTTTCCAATTCTCGTTGGCGTTTCTGATGCGCCAGTTTTTCTTCCAGCGTGGGCGATGCGGCGGCGGTGCGGCGCACCTCCTTGATCTCGCCGTCGATGGCTTTGATTTCTTGCTCCAACCCGAGCTTCAGGTCGTCTGCCCAAGCATCGAGTTTCTGCACTTCCTGCTCGAAGTAGCCCAGATTGCGCTGATTGATCTCACGCAGTAGCACGCTTTTCCGGCTTTCGACGTTGGCGACGAGTTCGGCACATGCTTCCAGGTGCGCATCGCCTTTGACTTGCGCAGGCAGGCGCAGCAATTTTTCTGGATCGTCCTCTGGCAGCGCTTCCCCCGTCTGGGTGCAGGCGGAAACAACCAGGTGCTGCTCTTGATCGTTCAGGGTTTCGACGGTCAACAGGGTCACACTCAGCCAGCCGCTCTGGCCGCGCCATTTTTCAAGGCTGACGAGCCTTTTGCCGTAGGCGGCGTAGTCGAACGCCAATCGTGTGGGGAGTTGTAGATCTCGCGCCTTGGCGCGCTCAATGGCCCATTCCGCCAAGGGGTGGCCCATACGGTAAAGATGCGCATCGCCGCTGCGCCTGGGCAGTTCATAGCGCCCCGCCATCGCCGCCTGTTCGCTGCTGCCAGTGGCGTGACCTAGCCCATCGGGCAGGCTATGCAGGACAAAGCCATTGATTTCTTCGGCAGTATCGAAGCGGGCATGATCCCGCAACTCCGTGCGGCTCAAGTCCATCAGCAGGCGCTCGTACTTGTTCAGCACCGCTTGGCTGTCCTGGCTGCGGATGCGCAGTTTCTCCTGCACTTCCTCGTCGAAATTCTCCAGCAGAAGCTGCCGTGTTCTGAGCATCGCTTCGTCGATCTCGCTGGCAAGTTCGCGCTGGAGGTCTTCGAAGCGGTTGCGGATTTCTTCTGGCTTCGAGCATTTCTGGTAAATCTCTGCGATACGCCGTTCGAAATCCACGCCGGAGCCGATGGTCCCCAGCACTTCGTCACTGGCGCCGAACACGCCTTCGAACAGCTTGAACTTCTGCGACAGGAGGTCATAGACGCGCGCATCCGCCTCATTGCTGCGGTCGACGAAGTTGACCACCACCACATCGTGCTTTTGCCCGTAGCGGTGGCAGCGGCCGATACGTTGCTCGATCCGCTGGGGATTCCACGGCAGGTCGTAGTTGATGACCAGCGAGCAAAACTGGAGGTTGATGCCTTCCGCACCCGCCTCCGTCGCGATCATGATGGTGCCCCGCTCCTTGAAGTGTTCGACCAGCGCGGCGCGAGTATCTGCGGTTTTGGAGCCGGTAATGCGGTCGCTGCCTTCATGGCGTTGCAGCCAGTCTTTGTAAATGGCTTGAGCCCTGGCATCGCTGTTGGTGCCATTGAACAGCACGATACCGTCGCCGTAAGGCGTCTCAGCCAACAGGGAAAGCAGGTAGTTCTGGGTGCGCTTGGACTCGGTGAAGATGATGGCTTTCTTGCCCGCACCTAAACGCTCCAGCTCAGCGAAAGCTTTGCCCAGTGCAGTCAACAGCGCTTGCCCTTTGGCATTCTGTCGAATACCCGTAGCCAATTCCTTGAAGCGTCGGAGTTCGGCCGCTTCGTCGGCAATGGCTGCTCGTTCGTTGGCGCTGGCATCGGCATCATTGACGGTTGCGCCATTCCACTCATCGGCGGTTTCATCCAGTCCTTCGTAGTCGTCATCCAGCGACTCTGTTAGGTCAGGGACATCAGGCAACTCATCCAGTTGTCCTTGAAGGCGATTGGCCATAGTCTCCAGCGCCCCGGCAATGGCGTGGCTGGACGAGGCCAGTAGCTTCCATAGCACCAACGAGATCAGTTGACGCTGGCCTTCAGGCAGTGCCTTGAGATTCGGGCGACGCAGGTAATCGGCGACCAATGCGGAAAGTTGCTGCTCTTCCTGGCTGGGCGTGAACTCTTCGACGATGGCGATACGAGCGGTATACGGCACGTACTGCTGAACTTGCCGGCGCAGCGTGCGCTTGCAAAGCGGCGTCAAACGCTCTCGCAGTGCCCGGTTGGACTGTTCGGTTCTGACGCCAGAAAATTGCGTTCGGAAACTGTCGAGATCGCCAAATACACGCTCGTCGATCATGCTCACCAAGCCGTAAAGCTCCAGCAGGGTGTTTTGCAACGGTGTTGCCGTCAGCAGGACTTTGGCATCGACGTGCTCCAACGCGTCGCGAATGGTCCGGGCAATGACGTTGCCGTTCTTGTAGACATTGCGCAGACGGTGGGCTTCATCCATGACCACCAGATCCCAATGGATGCGCTTGAGGTCATCAGCCTTGGCTTTGGCGAACTGGTAGGAACAGATGACCGGCCCGCCTGCATGCAGAAAGGGTTGCGTGACACTTTCCTTGCGCATGGCGTTGTAGTTCTTCGCTTCGAGGATCAGCCCCTGAAGATTGAACTTGTCCTGCAATTCCTGGTGCCATTGCTTGCGCAGGTTGGCCGGCACGATGATGAGCATCTTGCGACGCCGCTCTGCCCAACGTTGAGAAATGACCAGCCCCGCTTCGATCGTCTTACCCAGCCCCACCTCGTCCGCCAGGATCACGCCTCGCGAGAGTGGATTGCGGCAGGCAAAGAGCGCGGCTTCGACCTGGTGCGGATTCAAATCCACCTGGGAGTCAACCAGCGCACTCGCCAGAGATTCCACGCTGTCGCTGGCTGCCTGGCGGGTAAGCTGCCAAGCGAAGTACTGACTTTGGTGAGGGGTCAGAAAGTATTCCAAAGTATGTGTCTCCGCAGGCGTCAAGCAGGCCAGTACAGCCGCTTCAGCGGCACGATGCGTTTGGTTTCGGCGTCGGTGGCGTCGTAGTGTTCGATCAGGGCGCGCACCACATGATCCAATGTCCACATTGCAAGCGGAATGGATGCCCGGTCCGCTTCGTACTGCGCGTCCTTGGTGAAGCCGCCGGTGCTGACGTATAGCCCGCGATCATCCTTATGGCGGCCGCCGAGAAAGCTGCGAATCTCCTGACTGCCCATCTGCCCTTTGCGGTGCTTGACCTCCACGACGATGCGCGGGTGTTCGAAGCCGAAACCGTCCGGCGACGCCACGATGTCCTTCCCACGGTCGGAGCCAGGCGGCGAGACCTGGGTCTTGTAGCCCATGGCGCGCAAGATGCCGGCAACCAGCTGCTGCATGTCGTCCCAGTCCAGTTCGTTGACCCGATCCTTGATGCGTTCCAGCGCCTGAGATTCGATGTCGACCAGCGGGTCGGCGATGGCCTCTTCCGCGTCATCTTCCACTGGCGGAACGGGTTTGCCTTTCAACGCCGCCAGCACTTCGACGGCGGCACTCGACGGCACCTCGAACAGGGTTAGCGTGGAACCCAAACTGTTCTTGGTGCTCGTGCCCAGGCTGTCGCGCGGCAGCTCCTGCGCTTGCCACTGAACCTTGCGCGCCAGCGGCATGCCTTGCTCCGCCCACTCGGGATGGTGCTCGGTTGGTCCCGTGACCTTGCCGATCGAATACAGGCGATTGGCTGGCGAGTAGGTGACGATCCAATCACCATCCTGGATGTCGTTGACGAAGCGCCAGACCTGGGATGCGCCCGAGATCACTGTCCCTTGTTTGGCCTGGGGCTCGGCGGACTGGTACAGGGCGATTAGCTGCTTGCGCCCGACACCGGGTTTGGCATGGGCCGCCAATTGATTCCAGCCTATAGCCGCCACACCACGCTCACGAAAGGCGTCATACAGACTGCCGCCTTCGCCGCGCACCATCCACATCCGTGCCATCGCATTCCCTCTCGTATTCATAGCCATCAATCCAGCACGACCAGAAATTCGGTCGCCAGCGCGGTTGGCTGAACATCCCGAACATTGCGCTGCAGCGAAACCAGGCCGTAATCCGACATCATCCGCAGGGTGCGCGACAGGTTCGGCACCTTGCGGCCGCTAAGTTCGGCCAGTTCGGTCAGGGACTTGGGTTGTTTGTCATGGATCAGGCGCAGCAGGCGGCGGTTGTCGTCCGACAGCACCGCTGCCAGTGATGCCAGAGACGGAAACCAAATGCTGGGCGTTTCGCTTCCCTGCGGTGGCAAACCGTCTGGCTGTCGGATACCCACAATGCAGCGCTTCATGATCGCGAATCCAATGACACGTTGATTTACAATTATATCAGTGTCTGATAATCATCGTCGATCATAAATGCCCGCCACGAAGGAAAAGGCAGAGACAAGGGAATGGCAATCAAGGGGCAACGGCCCTACCCAAAAAGGGAAAAGGCCACCAGCGCCCCGGCCGGACTCACACCACCAAATTGGCCGATGGCGCCAGCCCATCGATGTAATCCGACCACGCCTGCAACATCTCCCGCCGCTGCTCTGCGTACTCCGCCCTGTTGTAGACGCCGCGCACGCCGCCGATGGTGTGGTTCAGCGCCTTTTCCACCACGTCCGAAGCCCAGCCCTGCTCGTGCAGCAACGTCGATGCGGTGCGCCGCAGGTCATGGATGGTGAAGGCAGGGATCTCCTGCCCCTGTAATGACACCTTCAGCGCCTGGTTCAGTGCATTGTCGGCGAAGGGCTTGGCCAGGGTGCCGCGCCCTGGCAGCACCCAGTCGCTGCTGCTGGCGAGCGGCTTGAGTTCCTTGAACAGCGTTTGCGCCTGGGTGGACAGGTAGACGATGTGCGGCTTGCCGGTCTTGGAGTTCTCGACCGGGATGTGCCATTCGCCTTCGTCCAGATGCACGTCCTTCCACTGCGCCAGCATCAGCTCGGACTTGCGCACCAGTGTCATCAGGATCAGCTGGAAGGCGATCTTGAACTGGCGACGGATATTGGAGGACTGCATGGCGCGCAGGAACTGCCGGATTTCGTCCGGCGTCAGCGCCCGATCGCGGGCGGCGGCGCGGTAGACGTGCCGCATCGGCAGGGCCATGACCGGGTTGGCCTGGATCAGCCCGCAGGTCAGTGCGTAATCGAACATGCGTTTGAGCAGCCCGCGCACCTGGCCGGCGGCGGCGTCGAAGCCTTGCTCTTTCTTGCGCCAGATGACGCTGCGCACGTCTTCGGCGGTAATGTCCCGGACCGGCTTGCTGCCTATGTGCGGCAGGATGTCCTTCTCCAGGTAGCGGCGAGGCATGGTCACGTCCTTGCGGTCGCGTGACTGGATGTCCTTGAAGAAGCGTTCGGCGAATTCGGCCACGGTGGCGTCTTCTGCGCCGGCCACTTTCTCCTGCTGTTTCTTCTTTGCTGGCGACTCCCCCATCGCCACTTGGTGGGCTGCCTCGTCCCGTTTCAGGCGGGCGTTCTTCAGGGTAAGGGCCGGGTACTTGCCGAGTGTGAGCTTTTCCCGTTTGCCGTCCAGCCGATAGCGATAACGCCAGACGATGCTGCCACTCGGCAGCACCTCGACGTACAGCCCGCGATCGTCGCTGACGATGTACGAGGCATCCTTCGGCTTGAGCGCCTTGAGCGCGGTGTCTGTGAGAGACATGGACCCTCCTTTGGGTCCATGAAAGTCAATAGTCAGGCTATTCGGTGAGATTGGACCCATATATGGACCCGAATAGCGATGGCTTTGACTGTATCACCGAATCACTCAGTAGACAAAAATCCTTTTATTTATGCGGCTTACAGGCACATCAGCAGACTTCGGTGGACCTCCATGGACCCCACATCACTTCCCGATGCAGAAGCTCGAAAAAATCACCCCCAGCAGGTCATCGGAGGTGAACTCGCCGGTGATGGCATTGAGTGCCGTCTGGGCCAGGCGCAGTTCCTCGGCGAGCAGATCGAGGGGACGCTCCGGCTGCTCCAGCATGGCGCTGGCGATGTTCAGATGTTCGCCCACCTCGGCCAGCGCGCGCAGGTGTCGCGCGCGGGCCATGAAGACGCCTTCGGGCAGGGACTGAAAGCCGGCCAGTTCCAGCAGACGCTGGCGCAGTACATCCAAGCCGGTGCCGGCCTGGGCGGAAATGAAAAGGCTTTCCTCGCCCGCAGGCAGCGCGGCTGTTACCGCTGCCTGCGCCGCGGGCGTGACGCAATCAAGCTTGTTCCAGACATGCAGCACGGGCGTCGCCGGGGCGATGCGCTTGGCGAGATGCCTGCGGATTTGCGCATCGCCCTGCTGGTAGGCGGCGCTCTCGCGCTGCGTCAGGTCGTGCAGGAACAGCACGGCATCGGCACCTTCAAGGGCATGCCAGGCGCGCTCTACGCCGATGCGCTCGACGGTGTCCTCGGTCTCGCGCAGACCGGCGGTATCGACGATGTGCAGCGGCACGCCATCGATCTGGATGGTCTGCTCGACCTTGTCGCGGGTGGTACCGGCAATGGGCGTGACGATGGCCAGTTCCGCACCGGCCAAGGCATTGAGCAGCGAGCTTTTGCCGGCGTTGGGCTGGCCGGCGATGACGATCTTCAGGCCCTCGCGCAGCAACGCGCCCTGGCGTGCGCGGCGGCGCACGCTCTCGAGCTGCGCCTGCAGTTGCTGCAACTGGCCGGCGGCGTCGGCCTCCTGCAGGAAGTCAACGTCTTCCTCTTCGGGGAAGTCCAGCGTGGCCTCGACCAGCATGCGCAGGTGGATGAGCTGCTCGCGCAAGGAGCCGATGGCCTGCGAGAAGGCGCCGCTGAGCGACAGACCGGCACTGCGCGCGGCGGTTTCGGTGCTGGCGTCGATCAGGTCGGCTACGGCCTCGGCCTGGGCGAGGTCCATCTTGTCATTGAGGAAGGCGCGCTGGGTGAATTCGCCCGGCTCCGCCAGGCGCAGCCTCGGCAGGCGCGGCTCGCCGGTGGCGGGATCGCGCTCGGCCGCCGATTCGAGGCAGCGCGCCAGCAGCATCTGCAGCAACACGGGTCCGCCGTGGGCCTGCAGCTCGAGCACGTCCTCGCCGGTGTAGGAATGGGGAGCCGGGAAGTACAGCGCCAAGCCATGGTCGAGCGGCGTGCCGTCGCCAGCCGGGAACGGCAGGTAGTGGGCATGGCGCGCGCGCAGCGGCTGGCCCAGGTAATGCTCGGCCCAGGGGCGCAGTTGCGGCCCGGAGATGCGAATCACGCCAATGCCGCCGCGGCCGGGTGCGGTGGCAATGGCGATGATGGGGTGGCGTGGCAAAGCGGGCGGCGCAGTCATGAATGCAGGCGGGGTGGACGCAAAGATCCGATTATCGGCCACGGCCTGCCGGCGCTGCTGCAGCAAGCAGCCAGTGCCTGCGCCGCGCTTATGCTTCTTCGACGGCAGCGACCACCACCACCTCGATGCGGTAATCCGGGTTGGCCAGCAGTGCCTGCACCGTGGCGCGCGGCGGGGTGTGGCTGGGGTCGACCCATTCGTCCCACACCGCGTTCATGGCACCGATGTCGCCCACGTCCCGCAGGTAGATCTGGCATTGCAGGATGCTGCGCTTGCTGGAGCCGGCCTCGGCGAGCAGACGGTCGATGTGGCCAAGCACCTCGCGGGTCTGAGTGGCGATATCCTGGCCCGGGCTGTTCTCGGGGATTTGCCCGGCCAAATAGACGGTGTTGTTGAAGATGGCGGTCTCCGAGAGGCGCGGGCCGACATGGTGGCGAACGACGGGGGATGCAGGCATGCTCATGGGGTGTTCCGTTGCAGCGCTTGGCGCTTGAGGGGTGATGATGGGGTACCGGGGCCGAGGCCACCCGTTGCACCGGTGAATGGCGGCGCAACGGGGTGCAGCTTGAAGAACCTGTTCACGATCTTTCCGCGGACCACGAAAAGATCGTGAACAGTATCCCAAGGCCGTTGGCTAGGCGGTCAGGCCAGCAGCGCGTTGACGCGCTTGACGTAGGCGGCGGGGTCGGCCGGCAGCCCGCCTTCGGCCAGCAGCGCCTGGTCGAACAGGATATGGGCCAGGTCGGCGAAGGCGGCGCCGTCTGCCGCTTCCAGCTTCTTGAGCAGCGGATGCGCGGGATTGACCTCCAGCACCGGGCGGGTATCCGGCACGGCCTGGCCAGCCTGCTTGAGAAGGCGCGCGAGCTGGGTGCTGATCTGGCCGTCCTTGACCACCAGGCAGGCGGGCGAGTCGACCAGGCGCGTGGTCACGCGCACGTCCTCGGCCTCGGCGGCCAGCGCGGCCTTGAGGCGTTCGAGCACGGGCTTGAAGGCTTCGGCCGCCTCTTCGGCGGCCTTGCGCTCGGCTTCGTCCTGCAGATCGCCCAGGTCCACGGCACCCTTGGCAATGGATTGCAGCGGCGTACCGTCGAAGTCGCTCAGAAAGCCCATGGCCCATTCGTCGACGCGGTCGGTCATCAAGAGCACTTCGATGCCTTTCTTGCGGAACAGCTCGAGTTGCGGACTGCTCTTGGCGGCGGCCAGGTTGTCGGCGGTGAGGTAGTAGATGGCCTTCTGGCCTTCCTTCATGCGGGCCTTGTAGTCGGCCAGGCTGACGCTGACGGTGTCGCTTTGCGTGGAGGCATAGCGCAGCAGCTTGGCGATGCGCTCGCGGTTGGCGAAGTCCTCGCCCAGACCCTCCTTGAGCACGGCGCCGAATTCGGCGTAGAAGCGCGCGTACTTGCCCGCCTCGTCGGCAAACTCGGCAGAGGCTCCGGCGGCGGTGGCAGTCTCCTTGCCGGCGGCGTTCTTGTCCTCGACATCGGTGACGTCGGCGGTCGATTCGGGGGCCGGCGTGGCCTCGCCCGAGCCGATGTCGATCTTGCCTTCCTGGCTTTGCGCGTCGGTGCGCTGTTCATCGGCCAGGCTCTCGAGCAGGCCCAGCACGCGGCGCGTGTTGCCGTCGCGGATGGCGCGCACATCGCGGCTTTCCTGCAGCAGTTCGCGGCTGACGTTGAGCGGCAGGTCGGCCGAGTCGATCACGCCGAACACGAAGCGCAGGTATGAGGGCAGCAGCGCATCCGCCTCGTTCATGATGAAGACGCGCTTGACGTAGAGCTTGATGCCGGCGTGCTTGTCGCGGTTCCACAGGTCCTGCGGCGCCTTGGCCGGGATGTAGAGCAGCTGCGTGTATTCGGTGCTGCCCTCGACCTTGTTATGGCTCCAGGCCAGCGGCGCCTCGAAGTCGTGACTGAGGCTCTTGTAGAACTCGATGTACTGCTCGTCCGTGATGTCCTTCTTCGGTCTCGCCCACAGCGCGTTGGCCTGGTTGATGGTTTCCCACTCGCCGGTCTTGACCATGCCGCCAGGCTCACCCTCTTGCTCGCCGTCCTTCCACTCTTCCTTCTCCATCTGCACCGGCAGGCTGATGTGGTCGGAATACTTGTTGATGATGGACTTGAGCTTCCAGCCGTTGAGGAAATCCTGGGCATCCTCGCGCAGTTGCAGCGTGATGCTGGTGCCGCGCTGCGCGCGCTCGATGCTGGCGACCTCGAAGTCACCCGTGCCATCGCTCTGCCAGCGCACACCTTCGCTGACCGGCAGGCCGGCGCGGCGGGTTTCGACGGTGACCTTGTCGGCGACGATGAAGGCCGAGTAGAAGCCCACGCCGAACTGGCCGATCAGCTGCGCATCGGCCTTCTGGTCGCCGGTGAGGCGGCTGGTGAACTCGCGCGTGCCGCTCTTGGCGATGGTTCCCAGGTTGTCGATGGCCTCCTGCACGCTCATGCCGATGCCGTTGTCGTCGATGGTCAGCGTCCTGGCCTTCTCGTCGAAGCTCACCCGCACGCGCAACTCCGGGTCACTCTCGTACAGCCCGCTGTTGTCCAGCGCCTCGAAGCGCAGCTTGTCGCAGGCATCGGCGGCATTGGATATCAACTCGCGCAGGAAGATCTCGGGATTCGAGTAAAGGGAATGGGTCACCAGGTGCAGCACCTGGGCAACTTCGGCCTGGAAGGAATGTTTTTGTGTGCTCATGAGATTCGTCCAAACAACAATCAAGCAGTCAAGTGACCGGAGAAAACGGCGGTGAAGGGCTCGAAAAGGTCTCGGCAACCCCAGCCGCAAATCGCACAGATGCGGTCGAGGGATCTTTTTTCAAGTCATGGCCATCGCCAGCAAAAGCCGGACGGGGCGCCCGCTATTGATCATTGTTCACAGAAGCACCGCTCCGTGCCTGCCGCACCGGCCCACAATGCGCTGCCGTCCACGGCCACAGGCTGCGCCGGTGGCGGCTGCGCATCATTGTGCATCCGGGTCCTGCATCCGCGTTCTGCATCCGGCATCCATCTGACACCAAGGAGCGACACACCATGGCCACTTACAGCACCTCCAAGAAACTGGCAGCCGAATTCATCGGCACCTTCTGGCTCGTCCTGGGCGGCTGCGGCAGCGCAGTGCTGGCAGCCAAATTCCTCAGCAACGGCGCCGACACCGGCCTGGGCATCGGCTTCCTGGGGGTCGCGCTGGCCTTCGGCCTGACGGTGCTCACCGGCGCCTATGCGCTCGGCCCCATTTCGGGCGGCCACTTCAACCCGGCCGTCTCGGTGGGTCTGGCCGTCGGCGGGCGCTTCTCGTACGCCGAGCTGCCCGGCTACATCATCGCGCAAGTGCTCGGTGGCGTGGCCGCCGGCGCCGTGCTGTATGTGATTGCCACCGGCAATGGCGCCAGCGTCGGCGGCTTTGCCAGCAACGGCTATGGCGATCTCTCGCCCGGCAAGTACAGCCTGACGGCGGCGCTGGTCACCGAAATCGTGCTCACCGCCATCTTCCTGATCGTCATCCTCGGCACCACCGCGCGCCGCGCCGCCGCCGGATTCGCCGGCCTGGCCATCGGCCTGACGCTGACGCTGATCCACCTGATCTCGATTCCGGTGACCAACACCTCGGTCAACCCCGCACGCAGCACCGGCGTGGCGCTGTTCGCCGAAACCGCCGCACTCGGCCAGCTCTGGCTGTTCTGGGTGGCACCCATCATCGGGGCGGCGCTGGGCGCGGTGATCTACAAGGCCCTGCTGGCCACCGCCGAGGACGAGTGAACGAGTACACGCAACCGGACCGCACCGCCTGCCAGCCATGCCGCAACCGGCTTGACCGGCATCAAACAAAAGCCCTCTGCCACCCTTGGCCAGAGGGCTTTTTGCTGTCCGCACGGTCATGGTGCGGCGTGCGCCGCTATCATCGGCGGCATGGCTTGGGGCCCGCCCAGAGCCCATTCCCACCCAAAGGCGCCTACGGTCCCGCCCACACCGCGCCAGGAGGCAGCAGCATGCAAGTCGATATCGCCATCGTCGGAGCCGGCCCGGTGGGCCTGGCCTTTGCCCAGTCAATGCAGGGAAGCGGCCACTCGATCGCGCTGATCGACCGCCAGCCGCTCGATGCGCTGGCCGAACCCGCCTTCGATGGCCGCGAGATCGCGCTCACGCACGCCTCGCGCCGCATCCTGGAGGAGCTGGGCGCCTGGCAGCACATCGACCCGGCCGAGATCTCGCAGCTGCGCGATGCGCACATCTTCAACGGCGCCTCGCGTTACGCGTTGAAGATCGACGCGACGCTGATCGGCGTGGCCGAGCTGGGCTACTTCGTGCCCAACCATCTGATCCGCAAGGCCTTGTTCGATGCCGTGCAGGCCAGCCCGCATGTTGCACTGCTGGGCAGCACCAGCGTGGTCGGCGTGCATACCGGCACCGCTTCGCACCGGCTGCAACTCGCCAACGGCGAGGCGGTGCAAGCCCGGCTGGTGGTCGCCGCCGACAGCCGCTACTCCGAGACCCGCCGCATGATGGGCATCAGCGCCGACATGCATGACTTCGGCCGCACCATGCTGGTGTGCCGCTTCGCGCACGAGGCACCGCACCACCACATCAGCTGGCAGTGGTTCGACGTCGGCCAGACGCTGGCACTGCTGCCGCTCAATGGCGAGCGCTCGAACGTGGTGCTGACGCTGCCGCCGCACGAGATGCAGGAACTGCTGGCACTGGACGATGCGGCCCTCTCCGCCAACATCACGCGGCGCTTCGCGCACCGCCTGGGCGCCATGCAAAAGGAAGGCACGCCGCACAGCTACCCACTGGTGGGCGCGTATGCGCGCCGCTTCGTGGCGCCGCGCTACGCGCTCATCGGCGATGCCGCCGTGGGCATGCATCCCATCACCGCACACGGCTTCAACTTCGGTCTGCAAAGCCAGGAGAGGCTGGCGCGCCAGCTTTGGCTGGCCAAGCGCCGCCACCACGACGTGGCCGACCCGCGCCATCTGCAGGCCTATGAGCGGCAGCACCGCCTGGCAACCTGGCCGCTTTACCAGGCCACCAACGGCATCGCGCAGCTCTACACCGACGACCGCTCCGTGCCACGCCTGCTGCGCGATGGCGCCCTGCGCCTGGCCAATACGGTGCAGCCCTTCCGGCGCGCCCTGGCGCTGCACCTGACGCAGGCGTAAACAAGGATCCCGGGCCCGGCCGGGCGCCCCCCGGTCGTCACAGGCCGCGCACCAGCGCCAGCGCCTCCTCGATGCGCTCGACCGGGTGGACGGTAAGGCCGGCGATCGGCTTCTTCGGCATATTGGCCTTGGGCACCACCGCCACAGTGAAGCCCAGCTTGGCCGCCTCGCGCAGCCGCTCCTGGCCGCGCGCGGCCGGCCGCACCTCGCCGGCCAGCCCCACCTCGCCAAAGGCGATGAAACCCTTGGGCAGAGCCTGGTTGCGCAGCGAGGACTGGATCGCCATCAGAATCGCCAGATCGGCCGCCGGTTCGTTGATGCGCACCCCGCCGACTGCGTTGATGAACACATCCTGGTCGTAGCTGGCCACGCCGGCATGGCGGTGTAGCACCGCCAGCAGCATGGCCAGGCGGTCGCGCTCCAGGCCCACCGAGAGACGCCGCGGACTGGGCCCACCGCCATCGACCAGTGCCTGGATTTCCACCAGCAGCGGCCGCGAACCCTCCAACGTCACCAGCACGCAGCTGCCCGGCACCGCCTCGCTGTGCTGGCTGAGAAAAATCGCGCTGGGATTGGAAACGCCCTTAAGGCCCGTTTCGGTCATGGCGAACACGCCGATCTCGTTGACGGCGCCAAAACGGTTCTTGATGGCGCGCACCAGCCGGAAGCTGCTGTGCGTGTCGCCCTCGAAATACAGGACGCTGTCGACCATGTGCTCGAGCACGCGCGGGCCGGCCAGCTGGCCCTCCTTGGTGACATGCCCGACCAGCACGATGGCGATGCCGGTGGCCTTGGCCAGGCGCGTGAGGTGCGCCGCGCATTCACGCACCTGCGCGACCGAACCGGGCGCCGAGCTAAGCTGGTCCGAGTACAGCGTCTGGATCGAATCGATCACCGCCACGGCCGGCTGCGCGGCCTCGACGGAGGCCAGGATTTTCTCAAGCTGGATCTCGGTGAGGATGGGCACCAGGCTGTCGGGCAGGCCCAGTCGGCGCGCGCGCATCGCCACCTGGGCGCCACTTTCTTCGCCGCTGACGTAGAGCGTGGGCAGGCCCTGGCGCTGCAGGCGGTCGAGCAACTGCAGCAGCAGTGTGGACTTGCCGATGCCCGGGTCGCCGCCGATCAGCACCACTGAGCCCTCTACCACGCCGCCGCCGAGCACCCGGTCGAGCTCCTGCAGACCGCTGGGCGTGCGGGCCACCTCGGTGGCCTCGATGTGCGCCAGCGGCATGACCGGCTGCGCCGCCGCCAGCCCGGCGTAATGGTTGGCGCTGAGCCGGTTCCTGCTCTCGCCGGGCACGGCCGCCGGAGCGGTCTCGACCAGCGTGTTCCAAGCCTCGCAGGCCGGGCATTTGCCCAACCAGCGCGGACTGGTGGCGCCGCAGTTGGAGCAGGTGAAAAGACTTTTGTCGCGTGCCAAGAAATGCCCTCGCAGACCCTTGGGAAGCGGGTCCGAAAAGCCTTATTCTCGCTCGTCTTCGCGCACGCGGAACAACCAGGCCTTGCGGATCAGGAACGAGGCCGCGTAGAGCAGCCCGTCGACCGCCGCCTTGGTTACCACCGGCTGGGTGCGCCAGGTCTCCACCACGAATTCGACCAGCGTGGCCGAGCTCAGCATCAGGAGCACCGCCAGCGCCGCATAACCGGCGAACTGCGGCAGCAACGCATGGGCGTGGCGGCCGCGGAACACGAAGAAGCGGTTGCCGGCAAAGTTGTAGACGGCCGAAAGCAGCCGCGCCACCACCACCGCGACGAAGATGTTGCCGGTGGCATGGAGCAGCGCCGCGAACAAGGCCAGATCCAGCACGAACGAGGTGCCGGCGACCAGCAGGTCCTTGAGCAGCACCCAGTAGATGCGGATCGAGTCGATCACCGGGCTGAAATGCGAGCTTTCGTTGCCATCGATGTAGACGGTGGCAATCGGCACCTCGCGCACCGGCACGCGATGCTTGACCAGATAGGCCAGCATGTTCATCTCGTACTCGTAGCGCTCGCCCTGCAGGCGCAGCAGCGCCGGCAGCAGGCTGGCCGGCAGCAGACGCAGGCCGGTCTGCGTGTCGGAGATGTGACGCCCCGAGAGCTTGCCGAAGACCCAGCGCGTCAGCTCGTTGCCAATGCGGCTGCGCAGCGGCGCGTCCGCGCGGAAGCTGCGCGCACCCAGCAGCACGGCGCCATCGTCGCAGGCCAGTGCCTGCTGCGCCAGCACCTGGACGTCAAAAGGCAGGTGCTGGCCATCGGCATCGAGCGTGATGACATAGCGAAAACCCCGGTGCAGCACGGCGCCGAACGCGGTCTTGAGGGCCGCACCCTTGCCCTGGTTGTGCGCATGCTCGAGCAGTTCGACATCGCCACGAATGGCGTCGAACACCGGTGCGCACTCCGCGGCCGAGCCATCGTTGATCACCACCAGATGGGCAAAGCCCCGGGCGCGCAACTCCCCCACCAGCGCAACCAAGCCGTCACCGGGGTTGTAGGCGGGAATGATGAGGCAGCAGGCGTTCAGATCTGGCAGCATGATCGGGCAACGCGCCACATGGGCAACGGGAAGACAGAGGTTCCGTGCAGGCCATGCCTGGGCGCTTGGTATTCTTGTATTCAGGGTCCTGGGATCGGACGTGCCCGGGTGCCGGCGGCAGTGGTCACTGCCGCCGGCACCCGGGCCATTCCAATGCTTCATTCGACAAGGCCCCGGACAGCAGCGACAATCGCGCCTGTCGGTGATGACCCGTCGCCAACCCGCCGGACGGGGCCCGGAGCCGGCGGATTGTTACATGGATGATAGGGTCAAAGCCGGGCAGGCTCTGCAACCATTTGTGAACCCTGCCCGCAACGGTTCTGCCGAGGAGAAGCTGCCATGCTCAAATTCACTGCCCGCTCGAGTGCCCCCATCCAGTACCTGGACAGCGACGCCAAGCGTCTGCTGAAAATCCTCGGCAAGGAAGGCTCTCCGGGCATCGTCACCGTCGCGCAGTTGCCAGCGGCCATTGCCGCACTGGAACAGGCCGTGGCCCGGGAAGAGGCCGCCCTGGCCGCAGCAGCCGCCGATGCCGCCAGCGAAGGTGCCACGGCCACGCGCGCCGAGGCCGACACCGATGGCGGCGCCGAACGCGGCCCAGCCATCAGCCTGCGCCAGCGCAGCGCCCCGCTGCTGCAACTGCTGCGCACCGCCCTTGCCAATGAAGAGGATGTGGTCTGGGGCGTGTGAGGGCGGATCTGCCGTCGCGGCATGCCCGCTTTCGCACTATGATGCGACGCCCAGATAAGGAGAACCATTCATGGCTGCAGCCGGTCTGTTGATGTTGCTCGACGACATTGCCACCATCCTCGACGACGTGGCGGTGATGTCCAAGATGGCCGCGAGAAAGAGCGCGGCCATGGCCGACGATGTGGCCGTGCTCAGCAAGGTGGCGGCGCAGAAGACCGCCGGCGTGCTCGGTGACGACCTGGCCCTCAACGCCCAGCAGGTCACTGGCGTCTCGGCACAGCGGGAGATTCCCGTGGTCTGGGCCGTCGCCAAGGGCTCGCTGGTCAACAAGCTGGTGCTGGTACCACTGGCGCTGCTCATCAGCGCCTTGCTGCCGCAGGCCATCACGCCGCTGCTGATGCTCGGCGGCGCTTTCCTCTGCTATGAGGGGGCCGAGAAGATCCTGCACAAGCTGCTGCACCAGGACCATGCCGGGCATGCCGAGCCGCAGGCGCCGACCGACGAGAAAACCAAGGTGCGTGGTGCCATCCGTACCGATTTCATCCTCTCGGCGGAGATCATCGCCATCACGCTGGGCGTCGTCGAGGGCCATGACCTGACCCGCCAGGCGGTGGTGCTTGGCATCGTCGCACTGGCCATGACGGTATTCGTCTACGGCCTAGTGGCAGGCATCGTCAAGCTCGATGACCTGGGCCTGTGGCTGACGCAGCGCGCCAGCGCAGCCGCGCGGGCGAGTGGCCGCGCCATTCTCGCCCTGGCGCCATGGCTGATGAAGGCTTTGTCGGTGCTGGGCACGGCCGCCATGTTCCTGGTGGGCGGCGGCATCATCGTGCATGGCGTCGCCAGCCTGCACCACGGGCTGCAGGACCTGGCCGCCAGCCTGACTGGCAATGCCGGCAACTTCTTCGTCAACAACCTCGGCAACGCGCTGGTGGGCCTGGCGCTGGGCCTGTGCATCGTGGGGGTGCTGGCGGCGCTCAAGCGCCTGCGCGGCCCGTCGCGGGCGTCATAGAGCCATAGAGCGCCGCGCCGCCATCAATCGGTCTTGTCCGCCGATGCCGCATCGTCTGGCCGGCGCACCACCAGCACCGGCACCTGTACGGAGCCAAGCACGCGGTCGGTGGTGCTGCCGAGCAGGAATTTTTCCAGCCCGGAGCGGCCATGCGAGGCCATCACCACCAGGTCGATGCCGCGCTCCTGCACCACCTGCGAGATGGTGTTCTGCACGATGGAGCCTTCCAGCGATAGGGTCTCGACCTGCAGGCCGGCCTGCTCCAGTTCCTGCCGCGCACGCGCCAGCGCATCGCGAGCCTGTTCGCTGGTCTCGGCCACGTACTGCGCCTGGCCATAGGCCAGGTCGGTGCCGATCCCGGTGAAGGGATAGGGATCGATGACATACAGCACCAGCACCGATCCGCCAAACGCCTTGCCAATGGCCTTGGCATGCTCGATGGCATGCAGGGATGTTTCGGAACCGTCGATGGGCACCATGATGTGTTGATACAGCGACATCGCAAACCTCCTGGAAATTGCGCCGGGGCCGTGTTGCGGCCTGGTTGCCACATCACGCCGGCCAGCCATGCAAGGATGGCTGCGGCGGGATCCCATGGCCGGTCGCCCGCCGCAGCCCACAGAGTGATTTTCCACCAAGCAGATGCCCATGGGGATGTTTTTATGTCCGGCAGTGATGCATGGCCTCCGGCAACATTGGCTTTACAAAGCTTTTACCCCTGCGCCACGCCAGGCTGCAGGCAGCCGCGCAACAATCTGGCCTCGAGCTTGTAAGGCGCAGGTTACGATCTTTTCCCCGGCAGCCACGATCTTTGGCGGCGGTCATGCCCAAAGATCACCTGCAGGCGCCGAAACCGGGCATGGAGAGGCTTTGAACCAGTAGTCACCGCCACCTTGCTCCTCCTCTGTCCATCCGCGAACGACGATTCCATCCTCTTCCCGATCCACCATGTCCAAGAAAAGCAAAACGACGGTTTTCTGGGTGCTGGCCCTGCTGGTGCTGGCCGCGGCCGCCTACTTCGCCAAGCAACGCTGGTTCACGACGCCCCAGGCGCCGCGATACGCCAGTGCCGCCGTCACGCGAGGCAACATCGAGCAGACCGTGCTGGCCTCAGGCAAGCTCGAGGCGTTCCAGCAGGTCAGCGTGGGCGCGCAGGTATCAGGCCAAGTGACACGACTGGCCGTGGAGCTTGGACAGGACGTCAAGGCGGGCGACCTGATTGCCGAGATCGATGCACGCACGCTGGAGAACACCCGGCGCAATGCCGAGGCCGCTCTGGCGACGGCGCGCGCACAGCTGCAATCGCAGCAGGCCAACCTAGCGCAGGCAAAGCTGAGCTATGAGCGGCAAAAGCAGCTGCTGGCCGCCGATGCCGGCGCGCGTGCCGACTTCGAATCCGCCGAGGCGGCCTACAAGGTGGCGCAGGCGAGTGTGCAGGCGCAGCAGGCCCAGGTGTCACAGCAGGAGATCGCGGTGGATACGGCCAAGGTCAACCTGGGCTACACCCGCATCGTCGCCCCGATGGACGGACAGGTGGTGGCCGTGGTCACCAAGGAAGGTCAGACCGTCAACGCCAACCAATCGACGCCGACCATCATCATCCTGGCGCAACTCGACACCATGACCATCAAGGCGGAAATCTCCGAGGCGGACGTCACCAAGGTCAAGCCCGGCCAGGCGGTGTACTTCACCATCCTGGGCGAGCCCGAGAAGCGCTACAACGCCACGCTGCGCTCGATCGAGCCGGCGCCCGAATCGATCTCCAGCAGCAGCACCAGCAGCACCAGCTCCTCGACCTCCAGCACCTCCAGCGCGATCTACTACAACGGGCTCTTCGACGTGCCCAATCCCGACCATGAGCTGCGCATCTCGATGACCGCGCAGGTCTACATCGTGCAGAACTCGGTCGAGGATGTGCTGGTCATTCCCGCCGCCGCCCTGGGTCGCCGCGGGCCGGATGGCGATTACATGGTGCGGGTGGTCGACACCGACGGGCAGGCGCAGCCGCGCCGCGTCCAGATCGGGCTGAACAACAATATCAGCGCCCAGGTCATCAGCGGTCTCGAAGAGGGTGATCGCGTGGTGGTGGCCGATGCCGGCGGCACGTCGGCGGCGCGCGCGCCACGCCAACCCAGCGGCCCCGGCGGCATGAGGTTCTGACCGTGGCCGAGATTCAAGCCCAGGGTGTCGCCGGCCCCTTGCTGCGGCTGCGCAAGGTATGGCGCGAATTCCCCGCTGGCGAGGGCACCATCGCGGTGCTCAAGGACATCGACCTGGACATCCAGGCCGGCGAGATGGTGGCCATCGTCGGGCAGTCCGGCTCGGGCAAGTCCACGCTGATGAACATCCTCGGCTGTCTGGACAAACCCACCAGCGGCAGCTACCAGGTGGCCGGCCGCGAGACCGGCCAGCTCGCGCCCGACGAGCTCGCCGAACTGCGCCGCGAATACTTCGGCTTCATCTTCCAGCGCTATCACCTGCTGGGCGACCTGACGGCGCAGGGCAATGTGGAGGTGCCAGCCGTCTATGCCGGCACCAATGCCGCCGGACGCGCCGCGCGGGCGCACCACCTGCTCGAGCGCCTGGGCCTGGGCGGGCGCACCGGCCATACTCCCGGCAAGCTCTCGGGCGGCCAGCAGCAGCGTGTCTCGATCGCCCGCGCGCTGATGAACGGTGGCCTGGTGATCCTGGCCGATGAACCCACCGGCGCGCTGGACTCGGCCTCCGGCGCCGAGGTGATGAAGATCCTCGGCGAACTGCATGCCGAGGGGCACACCATCATCCTGGTGACGCACGACATGAAGATCGCCGAGCATGCCCAGCGCATCATCGAGATCCATGACGGCGAGATCATTGCCGACCGCGCCAATCCCGACAGCGATGCCACCGCGCCGCCCGACGGCCAGCCAGCATTGACCGCGCGCGCCACCCGCACCGGTTTTGCCGCCGGCTTCGGGCGCTTCCGCGAAGCCTTCCACATGGCGCTGCTGTCGATGAACGCGCACCGCCTGCGCACCTTCCTCACCATGCTGGGCATCATCATCGGCATCGCCTCGGTGGTCTCGGTGGTGGCGCTGGGCGCAGGCTCGCAGCGCGCCGTTCTCGAGAACATCGCCTCGATAGGCACCAACACCATCGACATCCGCCCCGGCACCGGCTTTGGCGACCGCGGCGCGGCACGCGTGCGCACGCTGGTCTCCGGGGATGCCGACGCACTGGCGCAGCAAAGCTATGTGGACAGCGTCACCCCCAGCGTCAGCAGTTCCAAGACCGTGCGCTATGGCAACGTCGAATCGACCGGCCAGATCCAGGGCGTGGGTGAGCAGTACTTCCAGGTCAAGGGCCTCAAGCTCGCCTCGGGCAGCCTGTTCGACCGCGAGGCCACCACCGATCGCCGCCAGGTCGCGGTGATCGACGAGAACGCTCGCAAGACCTTCTTTGCCGATGGGAGCAGTCCGATCGGCCAAGTGCTGTTCCTCGGCAGCGTGCCGGTGCAGGTGGTCGGCGTGCTCCAGGCACAGGCCAACGCCTTCGGTCCCAATGCCGACAGCGTCAACGTCTACGTGCCCTACACCACGGTGATGAGCCGCATCACCGGGCAGAACTACCTCAGCGGCATCACCGCGCGCATCAGCGATACGGCCTCTACCCAGGCAGCCGAATCGGGTATCACCGAGCTGCTGACGCGCCGCCACGGCCGCGTCGACTTCTTCCTGATGAACTCCGACACCATCCGCCAGACCGTCGAGAGCACCACCCAGACCATGACGCTGCTGATCGCCTCCATCGCCGTCATCTCGCTGCTGGTGGGCGGCATCGGCGTGATGAACATCATGCTGGTGTCGGTGACCGAGCGCACCGGCGAGATCGGCGTGCGCATGGCCGTGGGTGCGCGCCAGGGCGACATCCAGCAGCAATTCCTCATCGAGGCGGTGCTGGTGTGCGTGCTCGGCGGTGTTCTGGGCATCCTCAGCGCGCTGCTGTTCGGCGAGGTCTTCAGCCGCTTCAACTCCAGCTTCACGCTGGCCTACTCGGTCGACTCGATGGTGCTGGCCTTCCTGTGCTCATCGCTCATCGGCGTCGTGTTCGGCTACCTGCCGGCGCGCAGCGCCGCGCGCCTGAACCCGATCGATGCGCTCTCGCGTGACTGAAACCTTCTTGACGTGGACTTCCCGCATGCCGACCTCCCTTCCGCTTCCTCCCGCCATCGGCGTGCAACGCCTGCAGCCAATGCTGCGCGGCGCGCTGGCCTGTGCCGTGCTGCTGGTGGCCGGTTGCACCAGCCTGCGCAGCGATTTCAGCGCCCCCGGCGTGGCCACGCCCGCAGCCTGGTCGAACACCGCGCACGACCGCGCGGCCGTCAGTAACGCGGCGCTGGCGCATGTGGCCCTGGAAGATGCCTGGTGGACGCATTTCGACGATGCCGAACTGAACCGTCTCATCGACCTGGCGCTGCAGAACAACAGCGACCTGGTGGCGGCTGCCTGGAACATCCAGCAGGCCCGCTACAGTGCCGGCCTGGCCGCCGACAGCCTCACTCCCAGCCTGGGCGCCAATGCATCCTCCAGCGCAAGGCGCGACCTCGATGGCGGCAGCACCAGCCACAGCTATGCCGCCAACCTCAGCCTGAGCTATGAACTCGATCTGTGGGGCAAGATCGCCGCGCAGAAAGACTCCGCGGACTGGCGCCTGGCCGCCACCGAGCAGGATCTGCAGACCACCGCCATGAGCCTGATCGCCAGCGTGGCCACGCTTTACTGGCAACTGGCCTACCAGAACGAGCAGATCGCCAGCGGCGAGCAAAGCCTGGACTATGTGCGCCGCACGCAGCAGCTCATCCAGGCCCAGTACGCGGCCGGCATGGTCTCCGGCCTGGAAGTGCAGGAATCGCGTCGCAGCGTCGCCAGCCAGGAAGCGGCGCTGGTCACCCTGCGCCAGAACCGTGTCGCCACGCGCAATGCGCTGGCGGTGCTGCTGAACGTCCCCCCTTCCGACGAGGCGCTGGCTGCGCTGTTGCCGGCCGAGCCGCCAGCCTTGCCAACCACCGCCGTGCCCGAGCTGCCCGTAGGCGTTCCGGCCGAGGTGCTGGCGCGCCGCCCCGACCTGCAGGCCGCCGAGGCGCGCCTGCGCGCCACGCTGGCCGACGCCGACACCACCCGCGCCAGCTACTACCCCGGCATCAGCCTCACCGCCGGCGCCAGCAGCTCCAGCACCTCGCTGGGCAACCTGCTCTCCAACCCGGTGGGCTCGCTCGCGGCCAGCCTGTCGCTGCCATTCCTGCAACAGACCCAGATGCGGCTGAACACCGCCAGCGCCCGAGCCAGCTACGAGGCAGCCGCCATTGCGTTCCAGAAGTCGCTGCTGACCGCCTTGCAGGAGGTCGAGGACGCGCTGGGCACCCGCCGGCAGCTGGCCCAGCAGCAACGCTGGCTGGAGGAGCAGCTTGATGCCGCACGCCAGGCCGAGCAGCGCTACGAGGTGCGCTACCGCACCGGCTCGACCGCCCTCAAGAGCTGGCTGGACGCCCAGGAAAGCCGCCGCAATGCGGAGCTGGCACTGTCGGCGAACCGACTCGCGCGCCTGACCAACCAGGTGACGCTCTACAAGGCACTGGGCGGCGACACGGTGGTGCCCGCCCCGGAGCTGGCCACCACGCTGGCCCGCTGAGCCGCGCCGGTCCGGACACATTCGAGCTGGCCGGAGCAGGGCATCACCTGCCCCGCCCACCGGCCTGATCGGCCCGCACCTGACATGGTTCCAAGACAGAACCATGAAAGCCCGAGTCCGTGTCACGGCCAATGGCCGGTCCGTTGCGTCCGCATTAATGATCGTCTATTATCATTTCAGATGGACCGACTTTTTCTTTTAGACACCACCATGACCCAGACCCCTTCTCACCGTCTTTCCGCGCTGATCGCGCCCGCCGCGCTGATGGCCTTCGGCATGATCGGCAGTGCCCATGCCGACAGCCACGGCCACCAGCATGATGCCCAGAGCGGCGACAGCCACGCACAAGCCGCCCATGTGCATGGCGTCGTGCAAGTGGATATTGCCGCCGATGGCGCCGAACTGCTGGTGCAACTGACCTCGCCACAGGCCGACATCACGGGCTTCGAACATGAAGCCAGCACCGAGCAGGACAAGCAGGCCATCGCCACGGCGCTGACCACACTGCGCGGCAAGCCGCTCTTCACCCCGAACGCGGCCGCCGGCTGCAAGCTGGAGAAGACCGAGATCGAAGGTCTCGGCGAAGACGACGACCATGACCATGAACACGCCCATGCCGACGCGCACGGCAAGGCCGAGGAAGGCCACGCGCATGACCATGATCACGAGCATGCCAAGGAAGAAGGGCATGAGCATGGCCATGCCGACGTGGAGGTGAGCTACCACTTCCACTGCGACACGCTGTCGGCCCTGCAGTCGATCGAGGTCACGCTCACCCAGGCCTTCCCGACCATCCACACCATCAACGCACAGCTGGCCCTGCCGCAGGGCCAGTTCAGCCGCACGCTCAAGACCGGTCAGACCCGACTGGAATGGAAGTGAGCCCAAAGGCCCGTCGATGACGGAATCGAATCGCAGCGCGCCGCCATGGCCGCAGCAGGACGTGCCCACGCAAACCGCGATCTTGCAGGTGCGCCAACTGGAATACCGCTGGCCCGGGCAGAGTGCGCCCTGCCTGGTCATCGATGACTTTGCGGTGATGCCGGGCGAGACGGTGTTCCTCTATGGCCCCAGCGGCAGCGGCAAGAGCACGCTGCTGTCGCTGCTGGCCGGCGTGTTCCTGCCCCAGCGAGGTGAAGTCCTGCTCGGCGGGCAGGACTGGGCGCGGCTGCGCGGTGCGCGGCGCGACCGCTACCGCGCCGACATGCTCGGCTACATCTTCCAGCAGTTCAACCTGCTGCCCTATCTGAGCGTGCAGGACAACGTACTGCTACCCTGCCGCTTCTCCACTTCGCGCGCGCAGGCGGCCATCGCCCAGCACGGCAGCCTGCCAGCCGCTTCGGGCCATTGGCTGGCCGCCATGGGCCTGCCCCGGTCGAGCTGGCAGCGCCCGGCCCGCGCGCTCTCGGTGGGCCAGCAGCAGCGCGTGGCGGCAGCGCGGGCATTGATCGGTGCCCCGCCGGTGATCATTGCCGACGAGCCGACCTCGGCCCTGGACGAGAACCGTCGCGACGCCTTCATGGACCTGCTGCTGGCGGCCTGCCGGGAAGCCGGCAGCACGCTGGTGTTCGTCAGCCACGACCAGCGCCTGGCTGACCGCTTTTCGCGGCAGGTGAGTCTGCCGGCCATCAACCACGCGGCCATCGAGCACATTGATGCCGCCGAGGATGAACCCGCATGACCGCCCTGCTCCGCCTGGCCTGGCAAAGCGCCTGGAACCGGCGCTTCACGCTGGCCCTGACCATTTTCTCGATCGCACTCTCGACCTTCATGCTGCTGGGCGTCGAGCGCATTCGCACCGACGTGCGCGAGAGCTTCACCTCTGCCGTCTCCGGCACCGACCTGATCGTCGGCGCCCGCACCGGCCCGGTGCAACTGCTGCTGTACTCGGTGTTCCGCATCGGCGCGGCCACCAACAATGTCCGCTGGCAAAGCGTCGAAGACATCAGCCGGATGCGCGGCGTTCGCTGGGTCATCCCGATGTCGCTGGGCGACTCGCACCGCGGCTATCCGGTGCTCGGCACCTCGTCGGCCTATTTCGAGCATTTCCAGTACGGCGACCGCCAGGCCTTGCGCATCGCCCAGGGCAAGCCTTTCGAAGATCTCTTCGACGCCGTGCTCGGTGCCGACGTGGCGCGCCAGCTCGGCTACCGGCTCGGCGACCGCATCACCCTCACGCACGGGGCCGGCGGCCCGATCAACAACGTCGAGCACGACGACAAGCCTTTCGTCGTCGCCGGCATCCTCGCGCCCACCGGCACGCCAGTGGACCGCACCGTGCACATCAGCCTCGAAGCCATGGAGGCGCTGCACGTGGACTGGACCAGTGGCGTGCGCCTGCCTGGCCAGAACGTCGACGCCGAGGCCGTGCGCGCGATGAATCTGCAACCGAAGAACATCACCGCCGCGCTGGTGGGCCTACAATCGCGCGCCCAGGTTTTCTCGGTGCAGCGCCAGATCAACAATTACCGGGCCGAGCCGCTCATGGCCGTACTGCCAGGCGTGGCCATGGACGAGCTGTGGAAAGTCATCGGCACGGGCGAGAAGTCGCTGCTGCTGATGTCCGGCCTGGTGGCCTTCGTCAGCCTGCTGGGCATGGTGGCGGTGGTGCTGGCCGGCCTCAACGAACGCCGCCGCGAGCTGGCCGTGCTGCGCGCCGTCGGCGCCCGGCCCGGCCACATCATCTGGCTGCTGGCGCTCGAAGGCCTGCTCTCGACCACCATCGGCGTGCTGCTAGGTGCGCTGGCCCTAGTGGCCACCGGCTTGCTGGCCGCGCCCTGGTTGTTGAACCAATTCGGCCTGGTGCTCTCCATAACGGATGTGACACCACTGCAATGGTGGATACTGGCGGGACTGCTGTCGACCGGCTTTCTGGCCAGCCTGATTCCGGGCTGGCGGGCCTACCGGCTGTCGCTGGTCGATGGGCTCTCGCCACCCGTCTGAACCGACACCTCTTGCGCCTTCCGATCATCATGTTCTTTGCTCAAATCACCCGCCGCGCCTGTCTGCGCGTGGCCGCCGCCGCACTGGTTGGCGCCTGTGCACTGCCGGCGCTGGCCGCCGGCGGCAACCCCGCACTCATCAGTTGGGACGATCTGGTCCCACAGGACTGGGACCCCAGCGGGCAATTCAATGACCTGATCGAGCAGGGCGTCGCATCATGGGACGACAGCGACCCGCGCGCCCAGCAGCTCTACGACCGCATGCGCAAGGTCTGGGACGAGGCGCCCACCGTGGCGGACATGGGCGGCAAGTCGGTGCGGCTGCCCGGCTACGTGGTGGCGCTAGAGGAAGGCCGCGAGGGCCTGACCGAGTTGCTGCTGGTGCCCAACTTCGGCGCCTGCATCCACACGCCGCCACCGCCGGCCAACCAGATCATCCACATCAAGCTCGACAAGCCCATCAAGGGCTTCGAGTCGCTTGATGCCGTCTGGGCCGAGGGCACGCTCGAAGTCATGCGCAACGACTCGGAGATGGGCGTGAGCGGCTACAACCTGCGCCACGCCAGCCTGACGCGCTACGAAGGCCTCTGAACCTGTGCGCCACGGCTCAGCGGCCGTCGGTCGCGGCAGTTGCCGTGACGGAGGCTGCGGCCTTGGCACGCGCCATCAGCTGCTCGGTATTCGTCTTGCGGTCGGCATTGACTTTCTGCACATGCGGCCGCTCGGCCATGCGGGCCAGGTAGCTTCGCAGCGGCAATGTCGCCAGCAGGTCGCGGCCGTAGATGATCTTCGTGGCGGCACTGACCAGCGGCAGATGCACCACGGCAGCGCAATCGGCGAGCGTGAAATGCGCACCGGCAATGTACGGATCAAAACGCGGCAGCGTGGCAAACGCCGCCACATTCTTCTCCAGTTGCGGCAGCAGCTTGTCCTTGAGGCTGGGGCTGATCCGGCCACCGAAGAAGGCCTCGGGAAACAGATTGCGCGCCACCAGCTCCAGGTGCAGCTCGATGTAGCGCACCAGTTCGCGCACCTTGGCGGCGGCATAGGGATCCGCCGGCACAAGCGGATTGTCGGGGTAGCGCTGCTCGATGTATTCGAGAATGACGGTGGATTCGCTGATCGGACCATCCTCGGTCAACAGATAGGGCACTTTGCCCAGCGGGCTGGCGGCCGGGTCGGTCGCGCCGATCCAGGCCAGCCGCTCATCGAAGGGCAGGCCTTTCTCGAGCAGCGCAAGCTTGACCTTGTTGTAGTAATTGCTGGCAGAGAAGCCGCAAAGGGTGAGCATGGTGTCGTCTCCTGAGGATGATGCCTGTCGCTATGGTCCCGGGCCGCATGCCTGCCCGTGCCGCAGTGTAGGCATCCCTCGCCGCGCGCCGCGTCGCGCAGTTGACGACACCGCGTCCTTGTCACGGGTTACGTCTGCTGACGCAACAGGCGCACCTGCTCATCCCGGCCATGCCGGCCGGACTCAATCGAGCAGGTCGGAGTAGTCGCCGAAACCGTAGCCAACCAGTTGCTCCCACGGCAACACCTCGGGAGCCGGCACTTCCTCGGCGCTCAGTCGGTAATAAGTGGTGTCGTGCGGACCACGGCGCAGCACGCGCCTTGGATACTGTTTCTCGATGTCCCAGGCCACTTCGGTCATGCTTTCATCGGCGAAGCGGCGATAGAGCTGGATGCCATCCTTGGGAGAGCCCACCGGTTGCAGATGCTGCAGCGACGATGGCGGGATGACCCAATAGGTGGCGGCCCACGAACCGTTGTAGCCCACATTGCCCTGGTGGCCGCGTTCGACATCGATGATGCGCTGCATGTCTCGCATGATGACCTGCACGCGTGGCGGCACCTCGTCGGCCTGGCGTTCGACCAGCAACGGCGCTTCCTGCGCCAGCGTGTGCGCATGGCCGGCGTGCGGTCCAGCCGCAGCGCTGGCACTGGCGTGGCCATGGGCCATGCTGTCGCGCAGCGCCTGTGGCAAGTCCTTCTCCAGCCAGACCTTGTTGTCCTTGCGATGCATGCGCTTGGTGTAGCGCACCTCACGCTGCACGCCGTCGCTGCCGACATTGATGGTGTGGTAGGTCAACATCAGGTGCAGTTCGGGCGCGTCCTGATCCGGTGCGGGCAGCAAGGGGGCCGCGGCCCGTGTCGCGGCATCGCCGGCATGATCGGCGGTCACCGCCACACCGAGCAGGGCCGCCGGCGTGGCGAAACTGGTGCGGGTCGGGCCAGCAGACTGCTGCTGTGCCGCAACGGCACCGACGCTCAGCGCCAGCAAGGCGGCAAGCAAGGTGCCGCGCCAGCCGGAGGCCGGACGGAGAGCATTCAGAGTGAAAGCAGACATGGTCGGGAAGCAGAAGATAAGCAGGAAAAAGGCCTGGTGACAAAGCCGGAAAGAGGCGGCTTCCGGTCAAGGGAAGCGCCTCTTTGGCCTCGATTGCCCGGCAATGTCGCTGGGCTTGACAGGCAGGATCACAGACCGGCGGCCGCACGCACCTTGTTGAACACCTTGGTGTTGTCGTAGGAACCCTTGAAATGCTGGGCGCCAGCGCCACCAGCGAAGAGCATCACATCGCCACCACCGTGGGTTTCGCTGCCAGCGCCGCCCAGGTTGATACCCACTTCCTGCAGGAAGTTGTCGGCGGTGGTATCGACATTCGTCAGGTTCTCGCGCTCGGCGCTGCGGGCCGGTGAAATGTAGGCTTGGCCATCTTCTCCCACCGCGCCTGCACTGGCACGGCCACCATTGCCGAACACCAGCGTGGTGTAGGGCTTGCCATCCGCCGCAGACAGAATCTTGCCGTCGGAATAGCCACGCGCCAGGCCCAGAATCGGGTTGCCGATCTTGGTGTAACCGTTGAAGGCGATGGCATGGTCATGGTCGGCGGTGACGACGATCAGCGTGTTGGCCAGGCCTGGGTCCTTCTGCTCCATGATCTCGAGCGCCTTTTCCACTGCGGCGTCCAGCGCCAGCGTGTCTTCCAGCGCGCGCTTGGCGTTGGTGCCGTGCAGGGCGTGGTCGATGCGGCCGCCTTCGACCATCAGGAAGAAACCCTTTTCGTTGCGACTGACCACTTCCAGGGCTTTCTCCGTCATCTCGGCCAGGCTGGGTTGATCCAGCTTGAGTTCCGGCTTGGTGCGATCGAGCTCATAGGCCATTTCGCTGGAGGCGAAAATGCCCAGCAGCTTGCTGGTGTTGGCGACATCCAGGCTGTTCAGGGCCGTACCCGAGTCCACGTAGGTGTAGCCCAGCTTCTGGAGGTCTTCGACCAGGTTGCGTTCGTCGGTGCGCCGGCTGCTGGCATACACGCTCTTGGGCAGGTAGTTGCGCCAGCCGCCGCCGAGCATCACGTCAAGGCCGCCCTTGAGGCGGCTGTTGAATTCCGGATAGCCGGGCACGGACTGCTCGGCAATGGTGTTGTAGGCATTGCGGTTGCAGACGTGCGCATAGGTCGCCGCCGGCGTGGCGTGGCCCAGGCGCGTGGTGGAGACCACACCGGTGGAGCGGCCCTTGTCGATGGAGAGCTCCAGCAGCGTCTCGGCGGCCTGGCCGTTGCCGGCCGGGCAGGTGGTGTTTTCGCCATTGATGTACTGGTTGCCGTCCGGCGCGTAGGCCTGAGTCTCGGCGGTCATCGAAATGACCTCGTTGTTCATCTTCACGCCGGTCATGTAGGCGGCCATCGAGGGCGCACTGTCGGTGGTCTGGCCATCGTTGGAATAGGTCTTGACGCGGCCCGCGTAGCCCAGCTCCTGGAGGGCCAGCTTGGCCCGTTCGGGCGATTCGAGGTCAGCCCCGTTGGCCAGTGCCTTCTCGCCCTTGTAGATGCGCGCGGCCGTCACCGTCACCGGCCCCATGCCGTCGCCGAGGAAGAAGATCACGTTCTTGGCCGTGCCGGCATCCTGCGCGAAGCTGCCACCAGCCGCGCCCAGCAGCACCGCTGCCAGTGCCAGCGCGAGCGAGGATTTGCGAAAGTCGATTGTCATGATGGGTAGTCCTTGTCTTGCGGTGGTTGCGCTCATTGCAGGTCGATCGCGGTCTTGATCAGGCCGAACACGTCGGTGTTGGTCAGCGTGCCGCGGAAGTTCTCGGCGCCCAGCCCCTTGGCGCCCAGGAACACGTCGCCACCGCCGTGGGTTTCGCCACCCTGGGCCATCGGCACCACGGCTTCCTGGTTGTAGTCGGGGCTTTCGAGCTGCTCGGCCGTGATGGTGGCGCGTTCGGCGGGCCGGTTGGGGCCGTTGCCGAAGCCGAGGATGGTGTAGTTGGCTCCGCCCACGTCGACGGAGTCCTGTTCGGGGTTGGTGTAGGACTTGACCAGGCCCAGCACGCCCGGCTTGCCGGCCTCGGTCTTGCCGGTGCGCGCGGCATAGCCGTTCATCTGCAGGGTGTGATCATGGTCGGCCGTCACCACCACCAGGGTGTTCTGCAGACCGGGGTCGATGGCTTCGAGCTTTTCCAGCGCAAGCTTGATGGCATTGTCGAAGGCCACCGTGTCCTGCAGCGCGCGGCGGGCATTGGTGGCGTGCAGCGCATGGTCGATGCGTCCGCCCTCGACCATCAGGAAGAAACCCTTCTTCTGTGCGGCCAGCGCATCGATGGCCTTGCCGGTCATCTCGGCGATGCTGGGCTCCTTGGCCGCGTCGCGGTCGAGGTCATAGCTCATTTCGCTCTGCGTGAACACGCCGAAGATCTTGCCACCGGTGGTGGGCAGGCTGTCGAAACCGGCGCGGTCGGTGGCCACCGTGTAGTTGGCCTTCGCGAGTTCGTCGAGCAGCTTGCGCTTGTCGGTACGGCGACCGCCATCCTCGGTGGGCACGAAGTTGCGGATGCCACCGCCGAGCACCACGTCGATGCCATCGCCCAGCTTTGCGTTGTAGCCTTCGCCGCCGGGCACCAGCGCCGCGGCAATCGTATTGTGGGCCTCACGATGACACACGTGCGCATAGGTCGTCGCTGGCGTAGCGTGCGTCACGCGGGTGGTGGTGACCACGCCGGTGCCGTAGCCGGCCGCCTTCATTTGCTCAAGCAGGGTCTCGACGGCCTGGCCGTTGCCGCTGGCCGGACAGGTGGTGTTCTCGCTATCAACGTAGGCCTTGCCGTTGGCATCGACCGCGCTCGTCTCGGCCGACATGGAGATGACCTCGTTGTTCATCTTCACGCCGGTCATGTAGGCCGCCATGGAGGGCGCGCTGTCGGTCACCTGGCCATCCCGCGAATAGGTGTGCACGAAGGCCGTCTCGGGCAGCGTGTCGATGGTCAACTCACCATCCTCGCCCACGGCATAGATGCGCGAAGCCGTCAGCGTGGTGATGCCCATGCCGTCGCCGAGGAAAAACACGACGTTCTTCTGCGGGGATGCCACCGGAGGCGTGGTGGTATCGTCGTTGTCGTCACTGCCGCAGGCGGCCAGCGCGATGGTCAATCCCATGACTGTGGGATACAGCAGCTTTCTGTTCATCAATACTCCCTTGGATTGCGGCACGGGACAGCAAACGGCCTCCGTCCGGATGCGGCGCAGTCTAGGGACGGTCCATGACAGGACCGTGAAAATAAAATTGATACTACATTCTCATATATTCTCATGACATTTCGATGACAGCGCCCGTGTCATGGCATGTTCTGGAGGAGGGCGTGCCAGGCAGATCCTTATAATCAGGAATCCATCAAAATTCTGTCGCGGAAAGCCGCTTTGGCTGTTCGACGACCATCTCCTGCCCGGAGACCCCACCTCCATCACATTTCTGCAGGAATCGAGTTGCTCAAGGCCGTCGCACTTCACGGCATCGTCGTGCTGCATATCGCCATGGCCCTGGCATGTCCTGAGCCCGTCCTGGCCGCAGCATCCTCCACCATCGACACCCCCACCAGCGCAGGCGCCACCAGCCTGTCGGCACGGATTCGCCACGTCGTCGGCGGCATCCTGGGACATGCGCGCTGGCCGCGCCAGCCCGAGCACCTGCAGCTGTGCCTTACCGGTGCCAGCCGCTATGAACAGGCGCTGATGGACGTCCCCCTGCCCGGTGCTCCGCCCATGGCCAGCCAGACGTTGCCGTTCGACAGCCCGCAGCTGCTGACGCAGTGCCATGCGGTCTATATCGGCACACTGGCCACGCCCCAACGAACCCGGCTGGTCGCAAGCCTGGTGGGCCGGCCCATCCTCACCATCCGCGAGCAGGGCGGCACCTGCGTCGACGGCACGCTGTTCTGCCTGCATATCCGCGATGACGCCATATTCTTCGAGATCAACCTCGATTCGGTCGCCCGCAGCGGCCTGCGCATCGATCCCCGGGTGCTGGCCGTGCCCCACACCGATCCGCTGCCAGCGCAGGGGCATTAGCAATCTTTTACAATTGGCCGTCCATCCATGGACGCCTGCATACGTTGTGCCTCCGCCAGCGCCAAGCGCGTCTGCGCTCCATTCCTTCCATCCGCATCGCGAAGCTTCCCATGTTCAAATCCCTGCCCCTTTGGCTTCTCTCCTTCGCCGTCTGCCTGCTCAGTGCCTGCCAAAGCACCCCACCAGCCCCTCACGGCCTGAGCCAGGCGCAGGTCAAGGCCCTCGAGGACTATGGCTTCACGCACATCGACAACGGCATGAAGTACGACCTGTCGGGCAAGATCCTGTTCGCCACCGACTCTTCCGAACTCAGCGATGACGCCAACGCGGTCATCGCCAAGGTGTCGACACTGTTGATCGACATCCAGATCTCCCACCTGCGGCTCGACGGCCACACCGACAACCAGGGTCGGGCCGCCTACAACCTGGAGCTGTCCGAGCGCCGCGCAGCCATGGTCGCCAAGGCCATGATCGCCAATGGCATCCCGACCGAAAGCATCGTGGTGCGCGGTCTGGGTGACACGCAACCCATTGCCGACAATGGCACCGAAGCCGGGCGCAGCGAAAACCGGCGCGTGACCATCATCGTCGGCACAGCCGCCAGCCTCTGAACAGGCATCCGGAAACGATCCGGACAGTAGCGAGAAACGCGACCGCCCGGATCATGGTTTGCATGGACACGGCGCACTCCCGCACAATCGGGACTTCCGGACAAGGGAGTCATCATGGAGTGGAGCTTTCGCGATCTCGACACGCTGTGGCGCTGGCACGACCATGGTCGTCTGGACGAGCGGCAGCTGGCCCTGCTGGTCCAGCAGGCGCCGCTGCGGCCCGGACCCGCTACCTGGCGTGAATTCCTTGCGCAACTGCTGCTGTGGGCCGGCTGCTTGGCCCTGGCCAGCGGGCTGATTTTTTTCTTTGCCTACAACTGGGACGCGCTGGGCCGCTTCGCGCAGCTCGCGATGGCCGCTGGCGCACTGCTGCTCGCATTGGGCCTGACGCTGGCCACCACGCCCGGTGGTCGGGCCTGGCGTGCCGGCTGCCTGGCGGTGGCACTGTGCATGGGCGCCCTGCTGGCATTGATTGGCCAGAAATACCAGACCGGTGCCGACATCTGGCAACTGTTCGGGGTCTGGGCCGCGCTGATGCTGCCGGTGGCACTGCTGGCGCGTTCGGGCGCGGTCTGGCTGCTCTGGGCACTGCTGCTGAACCTGACGCTCTGGCGCTGGCTGGCAATGGACGGCAGCGTGTCCGGCTGGGCCATGCCGCTGCAAGCCATGATGGGCCATGGCATCTGGATGGGGCTCACCAATGGCCTGCTGCTGCTGGCTTTCGAGACGCGGCCCACCTGGCTCATGGTCCAACCGCAGCGCTGGCTGGCACGCTGCCTGCTCGCCGGCCTGCTGCTGCCCCTGGCGAGCGACACCATCACCCATGGCCATGGCGCAATGCTGCTGTTCTGCGGCGTCGCGGCACTGGCCTGGTGGCACTATGCCCGCCGGCAGCTGGACGCCATGGCCGTGGCACTGGTCTACGCGGCCACCCTCTATGCCATTATGGGCTGGCTGTTCAATATGCTGCTCAACCGCCTCGACGCCAGCGGACTGCTGCTGCTCACGGTGTTACTGCTGGCCGGCTCCAGCATGTGCGCCAGACATGTTCTGCAGCTCTGGCGCCAGCAACGCGGCCAGGATGGTGAAGATGGCGAAAGCGGGCAAGGGCAGCAGGAGGCGCACGCATGATGGGTATCCTCGCTCCGCTGGCCGACCGCAGCCAGAACCTCGCCAGCCGGCTGCAGCAACTGGGCATCACGCCCACGCTGGCAACCAACGCATCCCAGGCACAGCCGATGCCCTGGTGGCTCAGCCTGCTGATGGCCCTGGCCGCCTGGCTGGCCGCCCTGCTCGGCATGGCCGGCCTGGCCCTGCTGGTACAAGAGCCCAGGGCCGGCTACGCCGGCGTGCTGCTCGCCGGCGCCGGCCTGGCGCTGATGCGTGGCAATGGCGCAGCCCGGGTGTTCCCGCAGCAGTTCGGCTTTGCGCTGTCGCTGGCCGGCCAGACCCTGGTGGCTCTGGCGCTCGCGTTCGACTGGCGCAGCGAGCACGTGCTGCTGGCCTACGCGCTGATCTCGCTGCTGGTCAGCCTGCCTGCCTCGCCCATCTGGCACCGCTGCCTGTGCCTGCTGTCGGCCCAGGCATGCGCCTGGGCCTGGCTGCTCAACATGGGCTGGCCGATGGCCTGGACGCCGCCGCTCATCACGGCACTGGCCCTGCTGGGCTGGTTGAGCCGGCCCGGCTGGACCGGCCGGCCGCAGGCCCGGTGGCTGCAGGCCTGGCTGCACAGTGTCAGCCTGCTGACGGCGGGTGCCCTGCTGCTGCAAGTGTCGATGCCGGACATGAACATCTGGCTCGACCATTGGACACCCGACGCCCTGCCCTGGCTGTACCGCTGGCGGCCCTGGAGCTGCGCCGCCCTGTGGCTGGCCACGCTGGCCTGGCTGTGCCACGACGCCGGCAGCGGCTGGCGCCTCTGGCAGCTGCCGGCCGCGGCCCTGGCGGCGCTGGCCTGGGTGATGCCCAATGTCCTGCTGGCGCTCGCGCTGACGCTGGTGCTGTTCCGGGCCGGGCAGCGCGTCTGGCTGGGCGTGCTGCTGCTGACCAGCCTGTTGCTGATCGGCGCCTACTATCACGAGATGACGCTGAGCCTGATGGGCAAATCCCTGAGCCTGATGGTGCTGGGCACCGGCATGCTCGCTGCCGCCTGGTGGCTTGGCAAGGCCCCGCACCGGTTGGCCCATTCCCCTGGAGACCTGCAATGACGCTCTCTGCCACGCCTTCCTTTCCGTCCCCCGCACAGCGGCGTCTCCCTGTGCCGGCATGGCCACGCTACGCGTTGGCTGCCGCCGTCGCACTGGCGCTGGCGCTGGCGGCCTGGACGGTGCTGCGCCATGAACACACCCTGCGGCACGGCCAGCCCATCCTGCTGGAGCTCGCCCCCGTCGATCCGCGCTCGATCATGCAGGGCGACTACATGACGCTCGACTACGCCGAGGAGCAGGTGCTGCGCAGCCAGTACCAGCAACGGAGCAGCCGTGACGAGGGGACGCTGCCGGTCTCCCCTGCCACCTATGCCTACCTGCGAGTGGATGCACAACGGCGTGCCCGTGTCGCAGCCCTCGGCGATACGCCGGCCGCGCCGGGCGGGCTGATCGCCCTGCGCCTGCGCGGCCGGGCCCATGCGCCCGCGCTGGGCCCACATGCCTTTTTCTTCCAGGAAGGCGCAGCCCAGGTTTACGAAACGGCCCACTGGGGCGAATTGCGTGTCGCCCCCGATGGCACGGCCCTGCTGGTGACCTTGCGCGATGCCGAACTGCGACCGCTGGGCCAGAACAGGTTCTGATGTTCAAACTCGGTTTCTGGCTGCTGCGCCTGCTGCTCGTGCTGCTGGCAGTGGCCGCCGCGCTGGTGTGGTGGCAGCGCGGCCAACTGGCGGTGCTCGCGCTCACGCGCACCGACCCATTGCCCGAGGTCGAGGCGCTGGTAGCCAGGCAACGCTATGCCGAAGCGGCCGAGTTGCTCGACTTCTTCCTCCAGTACGATTACGTGCGCACACGTCCCGAGGCGCAGCAGCTGCACGAGGCCATCGAGACCCGGCGCAGCAGCCTCTCCTACCAGGCCGGCAAGATCGCAGAAGGCGTGCTGCATGGCCGCAGCGACGAGAACATCGGCCAGATTGCCGGCATTGCCAGCGATTTTCTGGTGATCGGCGACTTGCGCGACCTGGGCATCCAGGCCTGGCGCTATGCGCGCGACGAGGAAACCGACCCGGTGCTGATCGCCCTCTCGTCCCTGGGCCTCGCCGCCAGCGCCGCACAGCTGGGCAGTGCCTGGGGCAGCGCCGCCACCGCTGGCGCCGGGGCGCCGGCCCTGGCCGCCAGCACCTCCGCCAAGAGCACCATCACCACGCTCAAGACGCTGCGGCACCTGGGCCGGCTGCCCGCCTGGTTGTCCGAGACCCTGGTGCAAAGCGCCCGCCAACTGCGCCGTCAGCGCAATACCGACGGGCTGGCGCCGCTGCAGGCGATTTTTGCCGATGTCGCCACGCTGCAGGCCACCCCCAGCGGGCTGCGCCTCCTGGCGGCCACGCGCGATGCCACCGACCTGCGCTCCGCCGCCCGCTTCGCCAAGATCCACGGCAGGCACAGCGGCACGCTGCAGCGCATTGGCGGCACCGCGCTGGTGGGCAACGTGCAGTTGAGCGAGCGCCTGGGCCGCGATGCGGTGGAGTTGGCCGCCACCTACGGCCAGCGCGGCCTGCGGGTGCTGGGGCAGACCGGTGCGCTGCGTTTTGCCAAGTACAGTGCGCGCGCCGCCAAGATCGGCTGGAAGGGCGACATCTGGCGCCTGCTGGCAGGCTGGCTCGCACGCCTGCCCGGTGCGCTGCTGCTGGCGCTGATGGCGGCGGGCTTGCTGGCGCTGTGGCCGCGCCGGCGCATGCGCCGGGTGCGCGCGCCGGTGCGATAGTCCCGCCGCTCAGATTCTGTTCAAAGCTTCAGCGGCTGCTGGTACAGGCGGCCACGGTGGTAGAGCAGCGGCGTCGCCTCTTGCGGCGGCAAGGATTGGTAGCCGGTGCGCAGCACCTCGCCGATGAAGATGCGGTGGTCGCCCGCCACATGCACGGCCTGGCGCCGGCACTCGAACCAGGCCAGCGCCTCTGGCAACAGCGGCATGCCGCTCGGGCTGGCCACGATCGGCAGGTCCTTGAAGCGGTCCACTCCGCGCGAGGCAAAGCGCTGCGCCAGCGGCAGCTGGTGGGCCGCCAGCACGTTGATGGCAAAGTGCTGCTGCGCCGCAAAGGCCGGCATGCTGGCCGATTGCTGCTCCAGGCTCCAGAGTACCAGCGGCGGCTCGAGCGAGACGGACGCGAAGGAACTGATGGTCAGGCCCACCGGGCTTTGCTGGCCATCCAGCGTGGTAACGATGGCCACGCCGGTGGCATACATGCCCAACGCGTCGCGCAGGTGGCGCGTCGTGAAGTCGGCCTGCAGCCGCGCGGCGCTGTCGCCAGGGCCCAACGGGCCGCTTTCGTGGGGCTGCGCCTCGGCCGCGCGACCACGGCCTGCGGTCTTGCTCACATCGGCTCCCATCACTTCTGCTGGCCCTGCTCTGCCAGCACCAGCGCCTGCAGGGCATCCGTCAGCGCCGGCGTGGCCTCATAGGGTTCGAGCTGCGCGGCCAACCCGGCGAGCGCACCGGCCCCCAACTCCTTGAGCAGCTTCACGGCAGCACCCGTGTCACGGCCCGCCGCATAGGCCTTGCTCTGCAACAGCACCTCACCCTTGGCGGAGGTGAGCTTGAAATAGAACCGGCCATCGTTCTCGCGGTATTGCTTGATGAGTGGCACTGCTGCCGGTGCGGCTGGTGCATCTTGGGCAGCCGTCTCCGGCGCCGCGCCAAGCAGGGTCAGCTCGCGCAGGCCCACCGCGTGGCGCAGCTCGGCCAGGTAGGGCGCGGCAACCGCCCGGGCCTTGTCGGCACCGTGGCGCAAAATGGCCTCGATGCGCGCGGGTGCGGCCATCAGCTCGTCGAAGTGCGCGCGCATCGGCGCGATTTCCTCATCAATGCGCTCGAACAGTTGCTGCTTGGCATCGCCCCAGGCGATGCCATCGGCAAAGGCCTGCCGCATGGAGGCGGTCTGTTCCGCGCTGGCAAAGGCCTGGTAGAGCAGGAAGATGGCCGAGCCCTCGGTGTCCTTGGGTTCGCCAGGCGTGCGCGAATCGGTGGCAATGCCCATGATCAGTCGGCGCAGCTGCTCACGCGGCGTGAAGAGCGGGATGGTGTTGCGGTAGCTCTTGCTCATCTTGCGACCATCGAGCCCGGGCAGCGTGGCCACGTTCTCGTCGACCGCCGCCTCGGGCGGCACCAGCAGCTCGCAGCCCGCACCGTAGAGGTGGTTGAAGCTGGCAGCCATGTCGCGCGCCATTTCGATGTGCTGGACCTGGTCGCGCCCCACGGGCACCTTGTGGGCCTTGAACATCATGATGTCGGCGGCCATCAGCACCGGGTACATGAAGAGACCGGCGGTGACATCGGCATCGGCATCGAGGCCGGCCGCGACGTTCTTGTCCACTGCCGCCTTGTAGGCATGGGCCCGGTTGAGCAGGCCCTTGCCGGTCACGCAGGTCAGCAGCCAGGTCAGCTGCGGAATCTCGGGGATGTCGCTCTGGCGATAGAAGGTGACCTTGTCGGTATCCAGCCCGCAGGCGATCCAGGTGGCGGCGATCTCCAGCGTCGAGCGCTGCGTCTGCAACGGGTCGTGCGACTTGATCAGGCTGTGCAGATCGGCCAGGAAGTAGAAGTTGTCGACATCGGCCACATGCTGCGAGCGCACCGAAGGCCGGATAGCCCCCGCGTAGTTGCCCAGATGTGGAATGCCCGAAGGGGTGATGCCGGTGAGATAGCGGATGGTCATGGTGTCAGAAAAGTCCCCGGAGAGCCTTGGTGGCGGCATCCCGGCCTGGCAAGGCGGGCGGTGCGGGGAGTATATCGCCCAGCCACTCTCCGCGCCGCCATGGCTTCCAAGCCGGGCAGGCATGGCGGCAGTCCTCCGACACGCGTGGATCGACACCGGTGAACCCACGCGCGAATCGGCTCAATATTCCCAGAAGATGCGCTGCAGTTCCTTGGTGTCCTGCGTCTTGGTCAGCGCCACGGCAGCCAGGATGCGGGCCTTCTGCGGGTTCAGGTCATGCGCGACGACCCAGTCGTACTTGTCGTCGGGTTGCTCGGCATTGCGCAGCACGAAACCGGCCGGCACGCGCGACGAACGCACGATGATGGTGCCTTTCTCGCTCAGCTCGGTCAGCTTGGGCACGATGCGGTTGGGCACCGAGCCGTTGCCGGTGCCGGCATGCACGATGGCCTTCACGCCCGAAGCACCCAGCGCCTCGACCACGGTGGGCGCGACGTTGCCGTAGCTGTAGGCGATCTCGACGGCAGGCAGTTCGCTGATCTCGTCGATGTTGAACTCGCTGCCGGTGGTATGGCGCTTGATGGGGGCGCGGAACCAGTAGTTCCTGCCTTCGACAACCATGCCCAGCGGCCCCCATTGGCTGACGAAGGCGCCGGTCTTGATGTTGATGAGCTTGGCGACATCGCGGGCGGTGTGGATCTCGTCGTTCATGACGACCAGCGCGCCCTTGCCGGCGGCATCGCCGCTGGCGGCCACGCCGATGGCATTGAGCAGGTTGAGCGCGCCATCGGCGGAGATGGCGGTGCCCGGCCGCATCGAGCCGACCAGCACGATGGGCTTGTCGGTCTGCACCACGAGGTTGAGGAAGAAGCCGGTCTCCTCCATCGTGTCGGTGCCGTGGGTGACGACGATGCCGTCGACGTCCGCCTGCTTGGCCAGTTCGGAGACCCGCTTGGCCAGCGTCAGCAGTTCGGCGTTGGTGAAGCTCTCGGAGGCGATCTGGAACACCTGCTCGCCCGTCACGCGGGCCACTTCCTGCACCTCGGGCAAGCCCGCCAGCAGTTGCTCGACCGGCACCTTGGCGGCCGTGTAGGAGGCGCTGTTCATGGCTGAAGCACCGGCGCCGGCAATGGTGCCCCCGGTGGCCAGCACCACCACATGGCGCTGCGCCGCCTTCTGGATGGCCGCCTGCGCGGCCGCCGCGGCGGTGGCGGTGGCGGCGTCCTGCGCCTGTGCGGCCAGTGTCGGCATGGTCAGTGCGATGCCGCACAGCAAGGTCTGGAATGTGCGTTTCATGGGTTCTCTCCCTCCGTCTTGGATCATCAAACAAAAAGAGGCCGCCAAGCGGGCTCCAGACACCTTAGCGAATGGACACGCCATCGCCTACCCGGGTCAATACGGATCGATGCCGAGAGCGGCGGCGCCCCGCAGGCGTGGCCGGAGATTCCTTGACGATTGGACACGCTTGAATCAGCATGCAACCGGCTTCCAGCCAGCTTGCGGTGACACCAACCGGGCAAGCAAGAAGCGTGCGCAGCGGCGCATCCGCTATATTGACCACCTCTGCGCTTCACCGCCGTGCCATGCCGTCCATCTACCAGCTCAAACCCCGGTTCCAGAATCTGCTGCGCCCGCTGGTGCGCCGCATCCACGCTGCGGGCGGCACCGCCAATCAGGTCACGCTGCTGGCGGCGCTGCTGTCGATCGCACTCGGAGCCTGCCTGGCCTGGTGGCCACAGCAGCCTTGGCTGTTCGCGCTGGTGCCGCTGTGGATGTTCGTGCGCATGGCGCTCAATGCCGTCGACGGCATGCTGGCGCGCGAATTCAGCCAGCGCTCGCGCCTGGGCGCCTATCTCAACGAACTCTGCGATGTGCTCGCCGATGCCGCCCTCTTCCTGCCGTTCGCCCTGCTGCCAGGGCTGGGGCCGGCCGGTGCGGCGCTGGTGGTCGGTGTGGTGATACTGGCGATCGTCAGCGAGTATGCGGGCGTGCTGGGGTTGATGGCGGGTGCCAGCCGGCGCTACGACGGTCCCATGGGCAAGAGCGACCGCGCCTTCGTGTTCGGTGCGCTGGCATTGGCCTATGCGCTGGGCTGGTGGCGGCCCGAGTGGCAAAGCGGCCTGATGGCCGTGCTGGCAGCGCTGCTGGTCTACACCTGTGTCAACCGCGTTCGCGCCGGTCTGCGGGAGGCGTCCGGACAGGGCTCTTGAGAACGCGCCGTCGGTGCGGCCTAGTGCGCCGCTTCGATGGCGAGGGCCGCGACCAGTTCGATCAGGCGTTCGTCGGTGCCCAACGCCGGCGCCAGCTCGAAGGCGATGCCCGCGTAGCGCCCGCCCAGTTCCTGCTGCAGCCGCGGCAGGTCCTGCCGGGCGTGCAGGCCCATGCCGATGAAGACGGGATACAGCACCACGCGCCGGATGGACGGCTGCTCGCGCAGCAGGGCCTCGGTGGCAGCAAAGACGTCGGGCTCGCTCAGTTCGAGGTAGGCGCAGGCCACCGGCCGCTGCGGCTCGCGGGCCGCGATGGCCTGCGCCATGCGCTGCATGGGTTCGTGCCAGACGGGATCGCGCGAGCCGTGCCCGAGCAAGATGATGGCGGTGATGGCGGTGCTGAAGACGGGGACGGTCATGCAGGCTCCAATGGCTCGCGATCAAGGCAGCCCTTCACTGCCGCCGCACCATGCGGTTGAAAATGCCCAGTGCCAGCAGCGTGTAGAGCAGCGGCGGCACCGCTGCCGTCAGCAGCGGCGACCAGTTGCGGATGTTGCCCATGTAGCCCAGCACGTTGTTGAGCAGCAGGTAGCTGATGCCGGTGAGAATGCCGATGAACACATAGCCCATGATGCCGCCCGAGCGGAAATGCAGATAGGCAAAGGGCAGCGCCAGCAGCATCATCACCAGGCAACCCAGCGGGTAGAACACCTTGCGCCACAGTTCCAGCTCGTAGCGCTGGGCCGACTGGCCGTTGGCCTTGAGGTGGGCGACATAGTTGAAAAGCTGCAGCGTCGACATGCCGTCGGGCTTGAGGATGGCCGCGTTGACCATCTCGGCGCTGATGTCCGTCGGCCACTGCATCTGCGGATGCTGCTCGATACGGATCGCGTGGATGCCGGCGGTTGCCGTTGCCGTAGCGCCAGCCTCTTCTGCGGACGATGCCTGAAAGACCTCCTCGCTGGCCTGGTGCAGGGTCCAGGCGCCATCGCCCAGGTCGGCGCTTTGCGCGCGGATCTGACTTTGCAGCCGGCCATCGGCGGCAAAATGGAAGATGCGCACGCCATCAACCGTGCGGCCATCGGGCTTCATGGCCGAAACGCTCAGAATGATCGAATCATCGCCCTGGCGCTCGCGCAGCCAGGCGCCGCTGCCGCCACCTGCGACGATCTGGCCAAGGTGCCGCGCACGCATCAGCTGCGCGGTACGCTCGCCCCAGGGAGCCAGATAGTCGCCCACCACGAAAGTCAGGGCGGTGAAGGCCAGCCCCAGCGCCAGGAGAATGCTCAGCGCCCGGCCCGGCCCCAGGCCGCCAGTGCGCAGGATGGTGAACTGCGAGGTCTGCGCATAGCGCGCCATCACGAACACCGCACCGATCAGCACGCAAATGGGCAGCAGTTCATAGACATGCATCGGTGCCGACAGCAGCAGGTGCACCAACACGTCGGTGACGCCGTAGGAGTCGATGCCGGTACGGCTGACGAAACGGCTTTCGCTGATCAGGTCGAAAAACATCAGCAGCGCCAGAAAGGCAACCGTAGCCATAGCGACCGCTGCGGCGATCTCCTGCTGCAGCATGCGCGTGACGATCTTCATGCGGCCACCCCCCGCTTGAACAGCCGCCTGGGCGACCATTGGTAGTGCCGCGCCATCAGCCACACCAGCGCCAGCAGCAGAATGCCGCCGTGCAGCAGCGCCAGCAGGGCAGGCGCGGAGACCTTGCCACGCCCCACCCAGCTCTGCCCCAGCGTCAACAGGTTGAAGTAGACGACGAACACCAGCAGCGCAGTGACAATGTGACCCATGCGGCTCGACCGTGGATTGGCACTGGTGAGCGCCAACGCCAGCACCACGTAGTTGATGGCGGCAAACACCAGGCCCAGGCGCCAAACCAGTTCTGCGGCGTTGGCATTGTCGGCGCTCTGCTCCAGCAGCGACAGGGTCGGGGTCGAGCGCACGGTGGCCCCCGGCGAGCCGACCGGATCACGTTGCAGTTGCACCTCGTAACGCTCGAATTCGCTCACCCGCACGCCAGGGTCGGGGGCGCGCAGCTGTTCGACGCGCTGGCCCTGCTCAAGCACCGCCCAGGTCTGACCATCGGCCCGGTGGTCGAGCCGGGCCTGGCGCGCCGTGGTCACGGCACTCTTGTCGGCCTCCTCGGTGGCCAGGAAGATCTGCCGCGCAGACTCCAGCGTGCTGCTGTCACGGTCGACGAAAAACACGCTGTCGCCGCTGGAGGAAACCTGGAATTCGCCGGGCGCGACACGGTCGATGTCGCTGCGCTGCTGGAACTGGTAGCGCAACTCGAGGATCTGCGCCTGCGACCAGGGCCAGCCCAGCAGCGACAGCGCGGCGATGGCCACCAGCAGCGGCCAGGCAAAGCGCGCCAGCGGACGCAGCAGGCGGGCAATGCCCAGCCCGCTGGCGAACCAGATCACCATCTCGCTGTCCTGGTACATGCGCGCGAGCGTGCCGATGATGGCCACGAACATGCTCAGGCTCAGCACGATGGGCAGGTAGCCCAGCACCGTGTAGCCCATCACCAGCATAATATCGGAGGGACTGACCGAGCCCTTGCTGGCCTGTCCGAGGGTACGGATCAGCATCAGCGTGATGACCACCGTCAGCAGCACGATCAGCGTGCCGACGAAACTGCGGCCCAGCTCCTTGCGCAGGGATGCGTCGAATAACATGGTCTCTAAAATCGGGACTAGGCTTTAAACCGGAAGGAATGCGTCAATGACGACAACGCTCGAACTCAAGAATCTGAACCTGCAGACCGCCGCCGCCGAAAAGGCCGACCTGCTGCTGCTGCTGCTGCCCAGGCAGGCGGGCGCGGCCAAAGTCGGCAAGACCGCACGGGCCGCCAAGACCGGTGGTGCGGCGGCGCTGCTCGACGCCATCGCCGCCGCCGAAGCCGCCAAGGACATCGACCGCAGCAAGGCTGCCCAGACGCTGGAACTCTACAGTGTCGCACAAGTTGCCGCGCGCCGCGTCGTGCTGGTCACCTCCGGGGAAGGCTCTGGCCCCGAGCTGCGCAAGGCCCTGCAGGCTGCCAGCGGCGCCCTGCGCCAGGAGAGCATCCAGAAGGCCATCGTGCTGAGTCTGCACGATGGCCTCAGCGACGCCGCCGTGCATGCGCTGGTGCTGGGCCTGGCCGACGCTGCCTACCAATACACCGCCACGCTCTCCAAGGCCAAGCCGCTGGCGCTGCAAAGCATCACCATCGGCATGCCCGATGCAGCCGCCGTGCAGCCCGCCTTCGAGGCGGCCGAAGGCATTGCCGCGGGCGTTGCACTGGCGCGCGAATGGGGCAACCGCCCGGCCAACCTGGCCACGCCCGCCGCACTCGCCGAGGTGGCGCGCGGCCTGGCCAAGGCCAAGGGCGTGCGCGTCAAGGTCCACGGGCTGCGCGAGATCGAACGCCTGAAGATGGGCGCCTTCCTGGCCGTCGCGCAGGGCTCGGTGCAGGAGCCGCAGTTCATCGAGTTGCACTACCAGGGCGCCGCCAAGGGCGAAGCGCCGGTCGTGCTGGTCGGCAAGGGCGTGACCTTCGATACCGGCGGCATCTCCATTAAACCGGCCGCCGGCATGGATGAGATGAAGTTCGACATGTGCGGTGCCGCCAGCGTGCTGGGCGTGTTCCAGGCCCTGATCCGGCTGCAGCCGAAAATCAACGTCGTCGGCCTGATCCCGGCCACCGAGAACATGCCCGGCGGCAAGGCCATCAAGCCCGGCGACGTGGTTACCAGCCTGAGCGGGCAGACCATCGAGATACTCAACACCGATGCCGAAGGGCGACTGATCCTGTGCGATGCGCTCAGCTATGCCGACCGCTTCAAGCCCCGCACCGTGATCGATATCGCCACACTCACCGGAGCCTGCGTGGTCGCGCTGGGCCATGTTCGCAGCGGCCTCTATGCCACCGAGGACGCGCTGGCCGAGGCGCTGCTGCAGGCCGGCGAAGCCACTCAGGACCCGGGCTGGCGCCTGCCGCTCGATGATGAGTACGGCACCGGTCTCAAAAGCAACTTTGCCGACATGGCCAATGTGGCCGGCCGCGATGGCGGCTCGATCACCGCGGCAAAATTCCTGCAACGCTTCGTTGGTGATTGGCCCTGGGCACACTTGGACATCGCCGGCACGGCCTGGAAAAGTGGTGCTGCGAAAGGTGCGACCGGCCGCCCGGTCGGGCTGCTGACCCGGTATCTGCTCGGCCTGGCCGCACAGTCCGCGGCGAACAAGGCGGCCGCAGTTCCTGCCCAACCGGCGGCACGCACCACGGGTCGCACCGCACGCGGGAAATAAGCCAAACACGCAAGCAGGTGGCTGCGGAGGCGGCAGCTCCACCGAACCGGCCGGCAGGCCGCATGAACGGAGGCCGCAGCCGGAAAAACCGCGTATTGGCGGCCCTGGCGACGCATCAGGCGCCGCCAGGGCTTGGCTGGCAAGGCTTTGACAGGCCCCATATATAGTGTTCACCACTCGGCAGGACACTAGATGTAGCGTTTGACACCGTACCGCCGGGTTCTCTTGTGGTACCATCAAGTCCCTGTTTCAAGGGACTTCGTGCGGCTGCTTCCATGCCGCGTGCAAGCCTTGTTTAGCGTTGTTTTCACAAGGAGATTCACCATGAACGTCACGGTCTACACCAAGCCTTCTTGCGTCCAATGCACGGCCACCTACCGCGCACTGGACCGCCAAGGCGTTGCCTACGAGGTGGTGGACCTGACCGAGGATGCCGCCGCACTGGAGAAGGTGCGCGCACTGGGCTACCAGCAGGCACCGGTGGTGATCGCCGGGGACGACCATTGGTCGGGCTTTCGTCCCGACAAGATCAGCGCGCTGACCGCCATCGCCTGAGCCTCCATCATCATGTTGATGGCAGGGCTGCGCATATGCTGGTCTATTTCTCGACGCCTTCTGAAAACACCCACCGCTTCGTCCTGAAGCTGGGCCTGCCGGCGCAGCGCATCCCGCTGCGGGCGGAGGAGGCTGCCAGCTTTGTCGTGACCGAGCCTTATGTCCTGCTGGTGCCCACCTATGGAGGCGGCAACGTCAAGGGCGCGGTGCCCAAGCAGGTCATCCAGTTTCTCAATGTGCCGGCCAACCGGGCCTTGCTGCGCGGTGTGATCGCCTCGGGCAACACCAATTTCGGCGAAGCCTATTGCCTAGCTGGCACGATCATTGCACAAAAGTGCCAGGTCCCCTTCCTGTACCGCTTCGAGTTGCTGGGCACGCCCGATGACGTGACCCGGGTGCGCGAAGGCGTGCTGGATTTCTGGCGGCAGCAGGGCCTCACACCGCCCGTTCCCGAGATTCCAACGCAGACCGGCATCCATCTCGGCCAGCCCTTGATGGCAGGCTGAGCAGACCGACTTTCGACCCGAGGGCGCAGCCTGCCGACACTGGCAGCCCGTGCCTGACTGATCAACCCCATTGCCACATTCACCATGCCTTCCGCCACCGTCCACGCCCTGCGCCCCGCCTCACCAGCCCAGACCACCAAGCCGGTCGCCAAGCCCCAGTTCACCCCCGAGACCGCCAATCTGGACTACCACGCGCTCAACGCGATGCTGAACCTGTACGGTCCGAACGGCGAGATCCAACTCGACAAGGACCGCCTGGCGGCGCGCCAATACTTCCTGCAGCACGTCAACCAGAACACGGTGTTCTTCCACAATCTCGATGAGAAGCTGGAATACCTGGTCGAGAAGGGCTACTACGAGGGAGGGGTGCTGGAGCAGTACAACAAGGCGTTCCTGCATCGGCTCTGGGACGCGGCGTATGCGCACAAGTTCCGCTTTCCCACCTTTCTCGGCGCCTTCAAGTACTACACCTCGTACACCCTCAAGACCTTCGACGGCAAGCGCTACCTGGAGCGCTATGAAGACCGCGTCTGCATGGTGGCGCTGTCGCTGGCGCGCGGCAACGAACAGCTGGCGCTGGACCTGATGGACGAGATCATCTCCGGACGCTTCCAGCCGGCCACGCCCACCTTCCTCAACTGCGGCAAGAAGCAGCGCGGCGAACTGGTCTCGTGCTTTCTGCTGCGCATCGAGGACAACATGGAGTCGATCGGCCGCTCGATCAACTCGGCGCTGCAGCTCTCCAAGCGCGGCGGTGGCGTGGCCTTCCTGCTCTCGAACATCCGCGAACATGGCGCGCCGATCAAGCACATCGAGAACCAGTCCTCGGGCGTGATCCCGATCATGAAGCTGCTCGAGGACGCCTTCAGCTACGCCAACCAGCTCGGCGCGCGCCAGGGTGCCGGCGCCGTCTACCTCAACGCACACCACCCGGACATCCTGCGCTTTCTCGACACCAAGCGCGAGAACGCCGACGAGAAGATCCGCATCAAGACGCTCTCGCTGGGCGTGGTGATCCCGGACATCACGTTCGAACTCGCCAAGAACAACGAGGACATGTACCTGTTCTCGCCCTATGACGTCGAGCGCATCTACGGCGTGCCGATGGCCGACATCTCGATCACCGAGAAATACCGCGAGATGGTCGACAACCCCGGCATTCGCAAGAAGAAGATCAATGCGCGCGAATTCTTCCAGACGCTCGCGGAAATCCAGTTCGAGTCCGGCTACCCCTACCTGATGTTCGAGGACACGGTCAACCGCGCCAACCCGATCAAGGGCCGCATCAACATGAGCAACCTGTGCTCGGAAATCCTGCAGGTCAACGCGCCGTCGGTCTACGATGAGGACCTCGGCTATGAATCCATCGGCAAGGACATCTCCTGCAACCTGGGCTCGCTCAACATCGCCAAGACCATGGATTCACCCGACTTCGCCAAGACGGTGGAGACGGCCATCCGCGGTCTCTCGGCCGTCTCGGAGATGAGCGACATCCAGTCCGTGCCCTCGATCGCCAAGGGCAATCACGACTCCCACGCCATCGGGCTGGGCCAGATGAACCTGCATGGCTACCTGGCCCGCGAGAAGGTGTTCTACGGCAGCGAGGAAGGCATCGAATTCACCGACCTGTACTTCTACACCATCACCTACCACGCCCTGCGCGCCTCCAACCGCATCGCCATCGAGACCGGCCACACATTCAAGGGCTTCGAGGACTCCAAGTACGCCAGCGGCGAGTACTTCGACAAGTACATCTTCCAGAAGTGGGAGCCCAAGACGCCGAAGGTGCGCGAACTGTTCGAGAAGGCCGGCATCGCGCTGCCCAGCCAGGACGACTGGAAGGCCTTGAAGGCCTCGGTGCAAAAGCACGGCATCTACAACCAGAACCTGCAGGCCGTGCCGCCCACCGGCTCGATCTCCTACATCAACAACTCGACCTCGAGCATCCACCCGATCGTGGCCAAGATCGAGATCCGCAAAGAGGGCAAGGTCGGCCGCGTGTACTACCCTGCACCCTACCTGTCCCAGGACAATCTGGAGTACTACCAGGATGCCTACGAGATCGGCCCCGACAAGATCATCGACACCTACGCCGCCGCCACCAAGCACGTCGACCAAGGCCTGTCGCTGACGCTGTTCTTCCGCGACACCGCCACCACCCGCGACGTCAACCGGGCGCAGATCTACGCCTGGCGCAAAGGCATCAAGACCGTCTACTACATCCGCCTGCGCCAGGCGGCGCTGGAAGGCACCGAGGTCGAGGGCTGCGTCTCGTGCACGCTGTGATGGTGCCCGTTTTCTGAAAAGCCCAACCCGTTGAGGAGCCACCATGCCATCCGTGCGCAAGAACGAAGCCGCCAGCCGCTACGACCTGCTGCTCGATGATGGCAGGGTCGCCGGCTTTGCCGACTATGTGGTGCGTGGCGACACCGAGGTGGCGCTGACCCACACCAAGGTGCAGCCGCAGTACGAAGGGCGGGGCCTGGCCAGCCTGCTGGCCAAGACCGCGCTGGCGGACATCCAGGCCAGCGGCCACTGCGTGGTGCCCGAGTGTCCCTTCATGCAGGCCTACATCGCGCGCAAGCCCGAGTGGCAGCCCCTGCTCTGCCCCGTCTGACCGATTCCATTCATCGCCCCGGCCCGGCCGGCGGCTTCGTGTTCTGCCCCAACAAGAGACTTGCCATGTCCATCCCACTGTTCAACGAGCCCACGCTGCTGCCCAACATGGTCCAGGCCATCAACTGGAACCGTATCGAGGACGAGAAGGATCTGGAGGTGTGGAACCGCCTGACCTCCAACTTCTGGCTGCCCGAGAAGGTGCCGCTCTCCAACGACATTCCATCCTGGGCCACCCTGACGCCGCAGGAACAGCAGCTGACCATCCGCGTCTTCACCGGCCTGACCCTGCTCGATACGGTGCAGAACACCGTGGGCGCGCTCAGTCTGATCCAGGACGCCGTCACGCCCCATGAGGAAGCGGTGTACACCAACATCTCCTTCATGGAGGCGGTGCACGCCAAGAGCTACAGCTCGATCTTCTCGACGCTGTGTCAGATGAAGGACGTGGACGAGGCCTTCCGCTGGAGCCTGGAGAACGAATACCTGCAGAACAAGGCCAAGATCGTCATCGGCCACTACCGCGGCGACGATCCGCTGATGCGCAAGGTCGCCAGCGTGTTCCTCGAATCCTTCCTGTTCTATTCGGGCTTCTACCTGCCGATGTACTGGTCGAGCCGCGCCAAGCTCACCAACACCGCCGACCTGATCCGCCTCATCATCCGTGACGAGGCCGTGCACGGCTACTACATCGGCTACAAGTTCCAGCAGGGCTACAACAAGGCCGACCCGCAGCGCCAGGAAGAGATCAAGGCCTATGCCTACGAACTGCTGCACGACCTCTACGACAACGAAGTCAAGTACACCGAGGACCTGTACGACGCCGTCGGCTGGACCGAGGACGTCAAGAAGTTCCTGCACTACAACGCCAACAAGGCGCTGATGAACCTGGGCTTCGAAGCCTTGTTCCCCAGCAGCATGACGGACGTGAACCCCGCCATCCTGGCCGCGCTCTCGCCCAGTGCCGACGAAAACCACGACTTCTTCTCGGGTTCGGGCTCATCCTACGTGATCGGCAAGGCCGAAGCCACCGCCGACGAAGACTGGGCGTTCTGACATTCCAGCCGATGCAGGCCGGCTGCGGCAGGCCTGCACGCTCCAGCAGCTCGGCGGCCCGACGACCTGAAGTCACTGGCAAGCAGCCAGCGACCTTCTGCATCGTGCCCGGCACGGCAAAGACACTGAACCGGCCTCCCCAGGCTGTCAGGGTCGCTTGGCACGGCCTTCACAATGCGCTCGTTCGGTTTCGATCCAGTCGGCGCGCTCACGCAGCGGCTCGCAAACGTCGGTTTGGCGTTCACCACTGCGCAGACAATCCGCCTTCACCAGCGCCAACTTCGCCTGGCTGCTGCGCCGTTCCTCCAACTCGCAGGCGCCGCGGCCGGCCTCCGCCCGCCCCTGCGGCGGTACCGCCGTCCAGCCACGCCATTGCCACCAGGGTGAAAACCGGGCGTCCCGGTCCACGCGGATGCCGCTGATTCGGCCATCCAGCGCGGGAAAGGCGGCCAGCATGCTGGCCGCCACCAACGCCGGATCGGCCAGGCGCGGCAATGCGAGGTCGCAATCCATGGTTCCCGCGCGAAGGCCCGGAGGCAGCAGCCGCAACACGCCATAGATGCGGGTGCGGTCGGTCGCCAGTTCCTTGACCATGCGCCCGCGCTCTCCGGGCACGAGCGCCAGCCCCGCAAGCCGGTAGCGCGTATCGCGCAGCGCCTTCGCGGGCTGCAGTTCGACTTCGCCCGACGTCGCGCCACCGCCCATGAAAAGCATGCGAAATGCCGAAGAGGGAAACAGCGCCTGCATCTCAAGATGACAGCGCCCCGACGATGACGTTGGCTGTATCGGCCCCCACCCCGGGATCCCGCCATCATCAACCAGTTGCAGTTGCGCGGTGCGCGGCAGCATCTCGACCGCGAGTTCTGCATGACCGATGCGCAACGTGGCCGGTACACTGGCCGGAACGGCGTCAACCGTCGGGAACCGCGCCAGCGCCTCGAAGCCGGCCTGCACCGCAGCGAGCCGGTCGCCACCGACGCTGCCGCCGGCGGCAATCGCCATCGCTTTGTCCTGGAACCGGTAGTAGCTGGGCACCTCCTCGATCTGGCTATGGCTGCCGTGGCGGCTCACCACACGGTAGCGAATGTTGCGACCGCTGATGGCCATGAAGGGATGGAGCGCATCCACCAGCGCCTGTTGCGTGGCGGCATCGTCTTGGCGTAGCGCGAGCATGATGTGGGTTGAGCGGTAGCCCAGGAGCTTGTCGATGCCATGGCGCAGACCTGCCTCGTCTGGAAACGTCAGGACGGCACCGCCCATCGCCGCCGTGGCCGCCACCGCGGCCACGGCCTGTGGCCACACGGCCTCACGGGCGTCGCGCGGCTGGCCTGGGCCAATGCGCCACAGTGCCTGCATGCCTCTGCACAGCCATACCACGACAACCAAGGCGATCAGCGCCACGATGGGCGCCCACAGCAAAATCAGAAATAGACGCAGCAAGCCCATAGATGATCAGGCCGGCCTTGGCCGCATCGGTGCAGCTGGTGGCGCTTCAGGCGTCGGCCGCCTGCCAAGCCGCAATCGCATCGATTGCCAGACCATAGCCTGCCACGCCGAAGCCGCACATCACCGCCCTGGCCGCGGCCGAGAGATAGGAGTGCTGGCGGAACGGCTCGCGCGCATGCACGTTGCTGATGTGCAGTTCGACCAGCGGCACGCCGGTGGCCTTGATGGCATCGAGCAGCGCCACGCTGGTGTGCGTATAGGCGGCCGCATTCAGCACCACGCCGGCAAGCTGGCTCTCGCGGTGCAGCGCGCCGGCCTCGTGGATCCAGTCCACCAGTGTGCCTTCGTGATTGCTCTGGTGAAAGCGCAAGGCCAGCCCGTGCCGGCTGGCATGCTGCTGGCAGAGTGCCTCCACATCAGTCAGCGTGTGGTGGCCGTAGATGTGCGGCTCGCGGGTGCCCAGCAGGTTCAGATTGGGCCCGTTGAGCACGAAAACCGTGGCTGTTGCCATCGCCATGTCCTGTCGATTGTCGATCTTGTCGATTGCTTAGTCTTGCCGACGACGCCTGCGCCATCACTTGCGCGGCAGGCGCTGGATCAGGCTGGAGGTGTCCCAGCGGTTGCCGCCGAGCTGCTGCACCTCGCCGTAGAACTGATCGACCAGCGCCGTCACGGGCACGGCCGAGCCATTGCGCCGCGACTCCTCGAGCACCAGGCCGAGATCCTTGCGCATCCAGTCCACCGCAAAGCCGAACCCGAACTCGCTGCGAGCCATGGTGAGCGCCCGGTTTTCCATCTGCCAGCTCTGCGCTGCGCCCTTGCTGATGACGGAGACCACGGTGGGAATGTCCAACCCGGCATTCTGCGCAAAGGCAATGGCCTCCGAGAGGCCTTGCACGACACCGGCGATGCAGATCTGGTTGACCATCTTGGTGAGTTGGCCGGCGCCCACCGGTCCCATCAGCGTGAAGGCGCGCGCGAAGGCCGCCACCACGGGCGCGACGGCATCGAAAACGGTCTGCTGGCCGCCGCACATCACCGTCAGCTGACCGTTCTGTGCACCGGCCTGGCCGCCCGAGACCGGCGCATCAAGAAAATGCAGGCCCAGTTCGGTGGCATGGAAATCGAGTTCGCGCGCCACGTCGGCCGAGGCGGTGGTGTGGTCCACATAGATCGCCCCGGCCTTCATGCCAGCGAAGGCGCCCTGCTCACCGAGCGTGACCTGGCGCAGGTCATCGTCATTGCCGACACAGCCGAGCACGATGTCTGCGCCCTGCGCAGCCTCGCGGGGCGTGGCCGCATGACGCACGCTGGCACCACACGCGGCAAACTCCGCAGCCCACTGCTGCGCCTTGGCGGCGGTGCGGTTGTAGACCGTGACCGTGTGGCCTGCGGCGGCCAGGTGGCCGGCCATCGGATGGCCCATCACGCCCAGGCCGATGAAGGCCAGCTGGCGCGGTGGCGTGGGCTCGTAGCTGCGCGGATGGATGGAGGATGTGGTGGTGGTCGTGTTCATGAGGAAGGACGGAAGGTAATCGGTCAGACGATGGCCATGTGCTCGGTGCCGGCAGCCAGATCCTGCGAACGCGCCCGCGTGCTGTGCAGCTTGATGTGCAACCGCAGGTCGTTGAGCGAATCGGCGTTGCGCAGCGCATCCTCGTAGCTGATGACGTTGGCCTCGAAGAGATCGAAAAGCGCCTGGTCAAAGGTCTGCATGCCCTGGTTCCGGCTGGTCTTCATGGTCTCCTTGAGCTCGGCGACCTCGCCCTTGAAGATCAGGTCCGACACGCGCGGGGTATTGACCAGCACCTCCACGGCGGCGATCCGGCCCTTGCCATCCTGCTTGGGAATGAGGCGCTGCGAGATCATGGCGCGCAGGTTCAGCGACACATCCATCAGCAGCTGTGCGCGCCGCTCCTCGGGGAAGAAGTTGATGACACGGTCGAGCGCCTGGTTGGCACTATTGGCATGCAGGGTGGCCAGGCACAGGTGACCGGTTTCGGAGAAGGCGATGGCATGCTCCATGGTTTCGCGGTCGCGGATCTCGCCCATCAGGATGACGTCGGGTGCTTGGCGCAGCGAGTTCTTCAGCGCCGCCTCCCAGGAATCGGTATCGAGCCCGACCTCGCGCTGGGTCACCACGCAGTTCTTGTGCGCATGCACGAACTCGACTGGGTCCTCGATGGTGACGATGTGCCCGAACGAATGCTCGTTGCGCCAGTCGACCATGGCCGCCAGCGAGGTCGATTTGCCCGAACCCGTCGCACCCACCACGATGCACAGGCCGCGCTTGGCCATGACCACATCCTTGAGCACCTGCGGCAGGCCCAACCCGTCGATGGTCGGCAGCGTCAGCGGAATGACGCGCAGCACCATGCCGACCTGACCCTGCTGGATGAAGACATTGACGCGAAAGCGGCCGATGCCCGCCGGCGAGATGGCGAAATTCGCCTCCTTGGTGCGCTCGAACTCGGCGGCCTGCTTGTCGCTCATGATCGAGCGCGCCAGCGCATGCGTGTGCGCTGCGGTGAGCGGCTGCGGTGAGACCTTGGATATCTTGCCGTCGACCTTGATGGCCGGCGGAAAGTCGGCGGTGATGAACAAGTCGCTGCCATTGCGGCTGATCATCAGCCGCAGCAGATCGTTGATGAATTTACTGGCCTGATCTCGCTCCATGCTCTCGCTCCCTGTTCATCTGGCGGTCCCGCGCCGCCGCCGCGGCGCCCCTTGTTGCCTCACGCATTCAGCTTGGCACTGACGACGCGCAGCCGCACCGACAGCTTGCGCGCCAGCATCAGCATCAGGCGCGCCGCCAGATGCGGCTCATTGTGCATCATTTCGTCCAGTCCCTCGCTGGTGAGCACCGCCAGCTCGCATTCGGTCAAGCTCAGGCAGGAGGAAAAGCGCATGCCATGGTCAAGCAGCGACATCTCGCCGAGCAGGTCGCCCTCGCCCGCCTCGGCCATGCGCAGTGGCTCACCCGTCGGCCCGCTGCGCTCGACCGCCATCACACCGCCGAGCAGCACCAGCATGAAATCGCCATATTCGCCCTGCTGGATCAGCTCGCGGTTGGGCGCAACCGTCACGAACTCCATGAAAAGGCCCAGCGTGGCCAGTTGCTGCCGCTCGAAAGGCTGCGACGGCCCCTGGCGTGCCCAGGCCGCCTGCAGCAAGCCGATGCCCTTGTCGCGCCCGAGCCGCCTGGCGCCGAGCTCGGCGCTGCGCGCCTGCCACGGGATCACCACGCCGGGCTCCGCCCCGTGCATGTTCAGCACCGAGGAAAACAGCGCCGACTCGGAAAAACCGGGCGCCAATCCGTCCGCCGGCGCCGACGCCGGCTCGGCCGGCACCGGCCGGTGTGGCAATTGTCTCGGGCGCCATGGCCACCGCATGCCGAAGCCGCCTTCAGACCGGGAAGTTGTCCGGCACCTTGGCCTTCAGGCGCGCATCGCGGGCACTGATCACATTGCGCCGCACCAGCTCGGCCAGATTCTGGTCGAGCGTCTGCATGCCCTGGCTCTGGCTGGTCTGGATGGTCGAATACATTTGCGCCACCTTGGCCTCGCGGATCAGGTTGCGGATAGCCGGCGTGCCCAGCATGATCTCGTGCGCCGCTACGCGGCCGCTGCCATCCTTGGTCTTCAGCAGGGTCTGCGAAATCACCGCCTCGAGCGACTCGGAGAGCATGGCACGCACCATGTCCTTTTCCTCGGCGGGGAAGACGTCGATGATCCGGTCGATGGTCTTGGCGGCGCTGGACGTATGCAGCGTGCCGAACACCAAGTGGCCCGTCTCGGCCGCGGTCATGGCCAGGCGAATGGTCTCAAGGTCGCGCATTTCGCCCACCAGGATGGCGTCCGGGTCCTCCCGCAGCGCCGAGCGCAGCGCCGCAGAGAAGGAATGTGTCATCGGCCCGACCTCGCGCTGGTTGACCAGGCACTTCTTCGATTCGTGCACGAACTCGATCGGGTCCTCCACCGTGAGGATGTGACCGTATTCGGTCTCGTTGAGGTGGTTGATCATGGCCGCCAGCGTGGTGGACTTGCCCGAGCCGGTCGGACCGGTCACCAGCACCAGACCGCGCGGTTTGAGCGCCAGGTCGGCAAAGATCTTCGGGGCATTGAGCTGCTCGAGCGTCAGCACCTTGCTCGGAATGGTCCGGAACACCGCGGCCGCACCGCGGTTCTGGTTGAAGGCGTTGACCCGGAAACGCGCCAACCCATCGATTTCGAACGAGAAGTCGACCTCCAGAAATTCCTCGTAGGTCTTGCGCTGGGCGTCGCTCATGATGTCATAGACCATGGCATGCACCGTCTTGTGATCGAGCGGCGGCACATTGATGCGCCGTACATCGCCATTGACGCGGATCATCGGCGGCAGGCCGGCCGAAAGGTGCAGGTCCGACGCCTTGTTTTTGACACTGAATGCGAGAAGCTGGGTAATGTCCACGGTAACACCGCCTGTCAATTTGCAACGAATGACGGCAATTATCACCTCTGCCACACCGGGTCACAACCGCCGCGACCACGGTCGGCCGCAAGCGCACGAGCCCGGCCCACCGCTTCCTGCGCAGGATCCGGCGAAAAAAAACGGCCCGCAGGCCGTTCTTGGCGTGGCAGCGAGCCACGCGCTTACTGGTTGCCCAGTGCCGCCGAGGTCGCCGGATCGAGACGTCCGGTCACCGGCAAGCCCTGGTCGTCCTGGAACTCGCGCAGCGCGGTAGCGGTGCGTTGCCCCATCTTGCCATCAGCCGTGCCGGCATCGTAGCCGAGCTCGTTCAACACCTGCTGGGCCTTGCGCAGCGTCATGCGCGGGCCCTGGCTGCCGGCGTATGTCTGCGACGGCGCAGCGCCACCATCGACGCCCAGCCGGCCGCCACCGCCCAGGCCCTGGCCCTGCACGCTTTGCGCGCGGTACTCGCGCAGCGACAGCACCATCTGGTTGTAGGCGTCCATGAAGGCCGCGGCAATCAGCTTGCCCTGCGGCGTGCGACTATAGCCTCCCAGGCCGCCGCCTGCGGAGCCGCCAAGCAAGGCGCCAAAGCCGCCGATGTCGGTCTTGGAGGCACTGCCCTCGGAAGCGGAAACCTGCACGCCGGAACGGTTGTCGACCAGCGTCAGCATCGCCGAGGCCTGGCGTGTCTGCGTGTTGGCCCCGACAGCGGCCAGCGCACGGCCGCTGCCGCCGCCGATCAGGCCACCGAGCGCGCCGGCAATGCCGCCAGTGTTGTCGGAGCTGAAAATGATCTCCGGTGACAGCGCATAGTCAGAGGCCACCACCTGGCCGCGCCCGAAATTGCTTCCGGCGCGCATTTCTCCGCCTTGCATCAGTGCGCGCTCACGGTTCATTGCATCCATGCCGGCGGCACTGCGTTCGACCACCACGAAACAGTTCGACTGCTGTACCAGCAGACGCAGCAGATTGGCCGTCGGTGGCAAACGGTATTCGTTGCGCAGGATGGTGTACCAACCCGCGCTCTGGTTCTCCACCAGCGAGATCGTGCCCAGCGGTGCCGCGCAGCGTTCGAGCTCGCCACTGGCATTGGTCGAGGCGCTGCCGGCGGCACTGCCGGTGGCCACGGTCTTGGCGCCAGCATCGCCCATGCGAATGCCGGTGGTCTCGCAGCCGGCCAGCAGCAGGGCCGTGGAAGCCAAGGCTCCCAAAATGATGGTATTGCGCATTCTCTTCTCTCCTCTTGGGATGCTGGTGGTATCAGTGTCGGTTGAACAAAAAGGCACCTGTCGCGCCGCGGCGACCGGGCAGCCTCTGGAAAACAGGCGCTGCAATGGCCCCGTCGGCCACGAACGCGTCCCATCTCTCATCTCAACGGCGCGATTGTATTCAGCCTGTGTCATTCCGCAAGCAATTGCTGTGGCCGACCGCACCGGATACGCCAGACGTGGCCTGCCATCCACACAGCGCCGGCCTCGGCCTCAGCGCCAACCGGCCAACAAAAAGCCTGCGCGAAGGCAGGCCTTTTGCTTGTGAAAAGCGTCACAAATGCGGTGATGCCAGCGCCGGTGTGTGCTGGCAAACGGCAGTGCATAGGCCCGGTCGGGTTCTGCGGCGGCGCGTCTGCCACAGGGCGCCAGACGGGTCTGCCGGTGGCAAGTGGCGGTGGGCCGACTTGCTTCCATGTGTCCGATTGTGCGCCAACGCACACAGAAGATTCTGCTTTGCTTGTTGCGGAATACCAAAATCGCAGAAATAATTACTGTCAAATAGAAAATATAAAGGAAATTTATTCATGGATCGCGTCGACAAGAGAATTTTGGCCGAATTGCAGAAGAACTCCCGCGCCAGTCTGCAGGAGATCGGCCAGGCCGTCGGCCTCAGCGCCACGCCATGTTGGAGTCGCATCCGCAAGATGGAGGAAAGCGGCGTCATCACCGGCTACAGCGTGCGCCTGAGCCCGCAGGCCCTGGGCCTCGGCGACACGGTGCTGATCCAAGTCACCCTGGACAGTCATTCCGACAACACGCTGGAGAAATTCGGCGAGGTGCTGGCCACCATCCCGGAGGTGATCGAGGCCCATCTGGTGTCCGGCGACTACGACTACCTGCTGCGCGTGGTGGTCAAGGACACGCGGGACTACGAGCGCTTTCTGCGCGAGCGGCTCTACACCATCAAAGGCATCCGCCACAGCCGCTCCAGCTTTGTGCTGCGCACATTGAAGGCAGCAGACCTGCCCCTGTCGATGTGAATCACTTAGTTGCGCCGGCTTGGCTCAGCCCTTTGGGTAGGGTGTTATCCGGCATATCAGCAAAGCGAAACCCCCCACAGGGACGACCTGAGGGGGGTTTTCAATAGGAGCCTGACGATGACCTACTTTCACACGGGAATC
>NZ_SGWR01000003.1 GCF_004217315.1 Corticibacter populi | reverse complement strand
CCGACTGAGCCGACTGAGCCGACTGAGCCGACTGAGCCGACTGAGCCGACTGAGCCGACTGAGCCGACTGAGCCGACTGAGCCGACTGAGCCGACTGAGCCGACCGAGCCGACTGAGCCGACTGAGCCAACGGAGCCAACGGAGCCAACGGAGCCAACGGAGCCAACGGAGCCGACTGAGCCGACCGAGCCGACTGAGCCGACTGAGCCGACTGAGCCGACTGAGCCCACTGAGCCGACTGAGCCGACTGAGCCGACTGAGCCAACCGAGCCAACCGAGCCAACCGAGCCCACGGAGCCGACTGAGCCCACCGAACCAACAGATCCCACCGACCCGACGGATGATGGCTCCGGCCTGATCACCTCGGTCAACGGCGTGCTGGCAACGGTTGCCGGCGGGACCGTGGTCGAACCGCTCACCAACCTGCTCGACAGCCTGCTCAACCCTGGCGATGGCACACTCTCGGCCGTCACTGGCATTCTGGAGGATCTGAGCAACACGGAGGCGGGCGCGCTCGGTCCATTGACCGAACTGGTCAATGGCCTGACCCTGATCCAGGACGAAGCGCTCAACCCGCTGCTGCTGACCCTCAATGACCTGCTGTCGGGTCTGAGCGGCAACAACCCGGGCGGCATCGGCGACGTTGTCGATGGCGTGCTGGGTGAAAACGGCCTGCTGGGCGGCCTGCTCGGCGAGAACGGCTTGCTCGGCGGGTTGCTGGCCACTGTGGGTGGATTGCTTGGCGGACTGCTGGGCGGCGGCTCCAGCCCCGCGCCTGACAATGGCTCCGGTCTGGTCACCAGCGTGCAGGATGTCGTCGACAGCCTGCTGGGCGGCACTGTGGCTGCGCCGGTCGGCGAGCTGCTGGACAACCTGCTCAACCCCGATACGGGGACACTGGCGGCCGTCACCGGGGTGCTCGAAGACCTCACCGCCGTCGATGGCGGCCCGCTGGGCGTACTCACCGAACTGGTCGCCGGCCTGACGCTGGTCGAGGACACGGCCCTGGAGCCGGTCATTGCCACCCTCAATGACCTGATCGCCGGTCTGGCCAATACCAACGGCGCCGGCGGCCTGCAGGATCTCGTCAGCGGCCTGCTCGGCGGTCTCATTCCCGGCGGCGGCGCAACCGATGGTTCCGGCCTGGTCACCAGTGCGCAGGATGTCGTCGACAACCTGCTGGGCGGCACTGTGGCTGCGCCGGTCGGCGAGCTGCTGGACAACCTGCTCAACCCCGATACGGGGACACTGGCGGCCATCACCGGGGTGCTCGAAGACCTCACCGCCGTCGATGGCGGCCCGCTGGGCGTGCTCACCGAACTGGTCGCCGGCCTGACGCTGGTCGAGGACACGGCCCTGGAGCCGGTGATTGCCCCCCTCAATGACCTGATCGCCGGTCTGGCCAATACCAACGGCGCCGGCGGCCTGCAGGATCTCGTCAGCGGCCTGCTCGGCGGCCTCATTCCCGGCGGCGGCGCAACCGATGGCTCCGGTCTGGTCACCAGTGCGCAGGATGTCGTCGACAACCTGCTGGGCGGCACTGTGGCCGAACCCGTGACACAACTGCTCGATGCCCTGCTCAATCCCGACGCAGGCGCGCTGGCGGCCGTCACCGGCGCGCTCGAAGCACTCACCAGTGTGGATGGCGGCCCACTGGGCGTGCTCACCGAACTGGTCGATGGCCTGACGCTGGTTGAAGACGTCGCCCTGGAGCCGGTGATTGCCAGCCTCAATGGTTTGCTGACTTCGCTGAGCGTCGACGGTCTGCTCGATGGTCTGCTTGGCAGCAACGGCGGTCTGCTCGCCGGCCTGCTGGGTGAGGAAGGCCTGCTCGGCGGCCTGCTGGGAGGCCATGGCGATCTGCTCGCCGGCCTGCTGGGCGACGACGGCTTGCTCGGCGGCCTGCTGGGAACAGGTGGCCTGCTCGGCGGATTGCTTGGCGGCAATGGCGACCTGCTGGCCGGCCTGCTGGGTAACGAAGGACTGCTTGGCGGCCTGCTCGGCGAGGATGGCCTGGTTGGCGGATTGGCGGGAAGTAATGGCGACCTGCTCGCTGGCCTGCTGGGCGACGATGGCCTGCTCGGCGGCCTGCTGGGAACGGGTGGTCTGCTCGGCGGATTGCTCGGCGGCAACAGCGACCTTCTCGCCGGTCTGCTGGGTGACGAAGGTCTGGTCGGTGGCTTGCTCGGCGAGGATGGCCTGGTCGCCGGACTGCTCGGCGGCAACAGCGACCTTCTCGCCGGTCTGCTGGGTGACGAAGGCTTGCTTGGCGGACTGCTGGGAGCGGGTGGGCTGCTCGGTGGCGTACTCGGTGGCGGCTCCGGCGGTCTGCTCGATGGCGTGCTGGGCGATGACGGCCTCGTCACCGGCCTGCTCGACACCGTGGTCGGCGAGGATGGCCTGGTCCCGGGTCTGCTCGGCGGCGGCACTGGCGGCCTGCTCGATGGCGTGCTCGGCGATGACGGCCTCGTCACCGGTCTGCTCGACACCGTGGTCGGCGAGGATGGCCTGGTCCCGGGTCTGCTCGGCGGCGGCTCCGGCGGCCTGCTCGATGGCGTGCTCGGCGATGACGGCCTCGTCACTGGCCTGCTCGACACCGTGGTCGGCGAGAGCGGCCTGCTCGGCGGGCTGCTGGGCGGCCTGCTCGGTGGCGCCAAGGCATCGGCCGCGACGCTGGCGCTGCCAATCAGCACCGCAGCCGATGCCGCGGCGGCCGAGCTGCAGCCCATCGCCCTGTCCATCGGCAGCCTGGCCGATAGCATCGCCGATGGCGCGCTGGGCACATCGCTGACGGAGCAGCTGCAGCACCAACTGGTGTGATCGAACCCGGGCGCGGCCTGTGGCCGCGTCCGCCATCCCGGCGCCGCGCGCCCATCCGGCCAGCTGCGATGCCCCGTTCCCCAAAGGAGAATTCCATGCCAACAACATCCCTGCGCTTGCTGGCACCGGTGCTTGCAGCCCTGCTGCTGGCGGCCTGTGCCTCCCCGCATGGCGGCAACAGCCGCGCCGAGCACCACTATGCCTTCGGCCAGCCGGCCGCACCCGCTTCAGGCGTGGCGCCCGTGGTGACCACCACCCCACAAGGTGTGCCAGGCCCGCAGCATCTGGCACAGCTGGTGTATTTCGACTATGACTCTTACTCCATCCGCACGCAGGACCGCAGCCTGATCGAAGGCCATGCGCAATGGCTGCGCCAGCATCCGGAGCGTTCGGTGCTACTGCGCGGCCATACCGACGTGCGCGGCGGCGCCGAATACAACCTGGCGCTGGGGCAGAAGCGTGCCGACGCCGTGCGCAATGCCCTGCAACTGCTCGGCGTTGCGCCAGCGCGCATCGAAGCCGTCAGCTACGGCAAGGAACAGCCGGCCGATCTCGGCACCAGCGAGGATGCCCATCAACGCAACCGTCGCGTCGAGTTCGACTACCGCTGATCGCGCATCGCCTTCGCCTTGCCAGTCCTGCCTGTCGCCGCGCCCATGTCCGCCCCGTCGCCCAGCTCCCGGCCCCGTCAGCCATCACCTGCGGACCAAGCACCCAGGAACTGGCCAATGGACGCGAGGCGTGCCGGGCCAAGCGCGGCCGAGAGCGCCCTGTCGCAGCAACTCGCCCAATGCCGGGATCATGTCGCGCGTCACGTCGAGCGGCTGCCCGAGCCCTATCCGGGCTGCGTGCTGTTCTTCAGCGTAGCCGCCGATGACGAGGATGCGCTTGTCTTCCATGTGCGCGGTACCACACCCGAATCGGCCTGGCGCGAAGGCGCCACCCGCATACGGCAGTGGGCCTGGGCACGCCAGAGCCATGCGCTGGCGCTGCGGGTGGACTGGGTGGAGGACATCACCTCGCTGCCCGTCCCGCCAAGGAGCGGCGCGCAAAGCTGCTTGCTGGCCATGGACGCGGCATTGGCGCTGGCCGATGCCGGCCTGGAGACAGCCGAGCTGCTGCACCGGCAATTGCTGGCACGTACCGCGCGAGCCTGGCGGCCCTTGTCCGGCAAGGTCGTTCAGGCCTGGCCTCAGCCCAGCCATCGCCCCTTGTTCGGTGGTGCATCCACGCCCGCGCTGCTGCTGCACCTGCGCGGCATCTTCAGCATGGACGGGCAGGCCCCGATATCCGTACCGGTACCGCATAGCCCATGGGCCAGCCCTGGCGCAGCGTGCCGCACTGCCTTCGTGGGGGCTGACGCGCCGGACACCGCAAAGCCGCACGGCTGCCTGTCTGCCGCGCGCCAGCTGCTGCTGCGCCAGCAGTCCGGCGGCGTCTGGCACAGTGCCCCTGCGCTGCGCGATCACCTCGGCATCACCTGCGCGTTGCTGCTGGCGCAGCAACATGCGCCAGATCCGGCGGGCCAGGCAGGCGTTCTGGCGGCACTGACGGCACTGGACGACATGCAGCCCCAGGAGCGGCAGGATCCACAGGATCCACTGACGGACAGCATGACGCTGCTGACCATCACGCAATGCATCCGCCATGCCCGCGTGGCTCTGGCCATTCCTTTCGACCAAGCGGCACGCCTGCAAACGCAGGCGGTGCGGCTGACGCAACGGCTGCAGTCCTGGCTGGCACGGCAGCCGACGCTGCCGAATACCGCGGAGCACGTCCCCACACTGGCTTGGGTGCGGCTGGCCCTGCATGGCGCGACGCCGCAGCCGCCCTGCGGCCACGACACCGGCACCCCGCCGCTGGTCTTCATCGCGCCGCTGATGCGCCAATGGCAGGCCAGCCCAGCATGCCTGAACGACACCTGGCTGTCCATGGGCCTGCACGCATGCGTGCAGGAGCTCGGCGGCAGCACCCTGCAAGACGGCATCGATCCGCACACGCTGACGCAGTGGCGAGCCTTCGTGCGGGAGCGGCTGGCGCGACTGCGTCAGAACACGCTGCGCCCCGAACTGGCCATCTATCTGCCCGCCCGCCTGCGGGGACAGGCCGTCTTCCTCGATACGGAAGACATGATGGAAGACATGGGCACGCGCGCAGCGCAAGTGCCCTCGCTCGTCCGCACCGCGGAGGGCACTGCCAGGCGTCTGCTGGCGCAACTCGCCAGTGAACGACTGCTGGCACTGCTGGAGCAGGCGCTGGAGCAACCGCCCGCGGCGGCCGGGCGCACTGGTACGCCCGCCACACAGCAGACCGGCAGCCTGGAGCCGCCGGCACAGCCGCCCATGCACTGGAGCGCCGAGGCGCTGGCCAGGCACCTGGGCGGACAGTGGGTGGCGACCGCCCCGCCCCAACAGCCTGCCGGTTGCCGCGGCATCGACACGACACGGGCACACCATCACCCTGGGGCGGCCGTGCTGGTACGCCGTGCCGGCGAAGCCTGCGGCGTTCCGCCCGCAGCCTTGCCCGCGCTGCAACCGGCGCTGCTGGTCAGCAGCAGTCCACAGGCCCTGCCGCAAGCGCCATGGCCGCTGCTGCATGTGCCTGCGCCGCGGTTGCCAGCCGGCCTGCGCGCCCTCGCTGCGGCGGCCCGCCAGCGCATCCACGCCCCGGTCATCGCGGTCACCGGCTGTGCCGGCAAGACATCCACGGCACGCATGATCGCGCACTGCCTGGGGGCCGATGCCTCCGCTCGCGCCGCCGCACTGCTGGCACAGGACACGGCGATCCAGATGATCAACTGGAGTGAAGCGGCCCCCTGCGCGCTGGTGGAACTGCCACTGCGCGATCTGGCTGCGGACCTGCCGCTGATTGCCCCCGATGTGCTGATCATCACCAATCTGCCAGAACCTGTGCCGGCCCCGGAAGGGATGCAGGCGGCAGATGCGCCGCTGCTGGCCATCCCGCCGGCGGCAACGGAGAATGGTGCCGCAACATGGCTGGCCCTGGCCGCCAGCCTGCTGCCGCAGGCCGCCACGCTGGTCTTCGAACTGCGGCCGGAACTGGCCGGCGCGCTGCCGGATGCGCAGGCCGGCGGCTGCCGCAGCATCACCTTCGGGACGCATCCGCAGGCGCGGCTGCGCCAGCTCCGTATCGAGGCGCGGCAACTGCATATCCAGACCGACGGGCAAACCCATGCCATCACGCTGCAGGCGCATGGCCGGCACATGGCACGGGACGCACAGGCCGTGCTGGCCGCCCTGCGGGCGCTCGATCGGCCGCTCGAACAAGCCATACCGCAGCTGGCCTACTGGCAACCCCTGCCCGGCAACGGTCAGCCAGAGCGGCTCGGCCACGGCATGGTGCTGCTCGACCACAGCGGCCATGGCCACCTGCTGTCGATCCAGGCCGGCCTGGCCCAGCTGGAGACACTGGCACCGCAAGCCCCACACCGCCTGGTGGTGCTGGGCAGCATGCAGGGCGATGACCACGGCACGGACGCGGCCATGCGTCTGCTGGCCGCCCTGGTGCGCAAGACACCGGCGCGACGGGTCCTGCTGCATGGCGAAGTTTGCCGCGGGCTGGTCTGCGCACTGGCGGATCTGCTGCACGTCAATTGGTATGAAGACCTCAACCAGTTGGTCTGCTCGCTGCTGCGGACCATGCGCGCCGGCGATGTGGTGCTCGTCGCCGGCGGTCCGGCAGCCAATCTCTGCATCGCAGCGGATGCCGTGCGCGACAACATCCACGCCGGTCAACCGCAAGAAAGTCATTCACAGCAATCCAGATGACTCCTTGATCCATGTCAAATTTTTATTTCAGTTGACATTTTTTTGATATATTTAACATACAAATTGACAATGTATTACATTCTGAGACAAGCTGGTTCTACCCCACGACACGACGCGCCATGATCAAGTACCTGCTGCCCAGCCGTCTGTTGCCGCAGCAGCCCTCCGAACAGGAGGCTGCTGCGGCGGGGGTCTATGCGGGTGCCATCGCAACGGCCTGCCACAGTGCCTGGCAGCACCTGCGCCGCGCCGCCTGGCTGTCGCTGCCCATCAGCCTACTGGGGCTGCTGCCTTCGATCTTCCTGCTGCAGGTCTACAACCGCGTCATCGCGCGCGGCGGCACCGCCACCCTCACCGCCATGGTCGCCGGCGTGCTGTGCTTCCTGGGCATCGAATGGTGGCTGCGGCGCCGGCGCGCCCGCGCATTGCGGGAGGCCGGTGCCGCCATCGACCACGACGTCTCGCAGGCCCTGATGCACTCGATGCTCCAGCGCCCGCTGCTGGCGCTGGAGCAGCGCCCGGCCAGCCAGTGGCTGCAGCTGTTCCGCGATGTTGGTGCGATGCGCGCAAGCATCACCGGCGGCCTTGCCAGCGCCATGCTGGACCTGCCGATGGCCCTGCTGGCGCTGATCGTCATCGGCATCATCGCCTGGCCGGTGCTGCCGGTGATCCTGGTGGCCATGCTCATCCTCGGCGTGCTGGCATGGTGGTGGGCCGACGAGGTGCGCAGCGGCCGCGTCGAGGAGATCGCCCAGGCCCGCAGCCTCGACCGCAACACCGCCGAGGTCTGCAACGCCCGCGCCACCCTCAAGGTGCTGGGCTACGACACCGCCGTGCGCCAGACCTGGCAAAGCGGCTACGACCACTGGCTGGCCGAGAGCTTCGCCAAGAACGGCGAGCTGGAGAATGCCCGCGAGGCCAGCCACATCTTGCTGACCTTCTTCTCCATTGCCGTCATCACCGTCGGCGCCATTGCCATCAACGCGCAATGGATGAGCATCGGCAGCCTGATGGCCGTCAACCTGCTGGCCAGCAAGGCACTGGCACCGATTGCGCAACTGGCGGGCAACTGGCGGTCGCTGGCGCGCTCCAACGAGGCCACGCAGCGCCTGCAAGCCGTGCTGGAGGAGCCCGTCGAACAGGCCAGCCAGGACCTGCAGCTGCCGCGCCCCAAGGGCCGGCTGCGGCTCGACCAGGCCAGCTTCCACTATCCCGATGGCCGCGCCACGCTCGAACAGGTGTCGCTGGACATCGGCCCCGGCGGGCTGCACGCCATCCTGGGGCGCAACGGCGCGGGCAAGTCCACGCTGGCCAAGCTGCTCGCCGGCCTCTACCGGCCCACCGAAGGGCGCGTATTCATCGACGAATACGACCTCGCGCAATTTCCCCGCGCCACGCTCGGCCAGTGGGTCGGCTGCCTGGCCCAGCAGGTCTACTGGTTCAGCGGCCCCATCATCGACGGCCTGCGCATGGTCAACCCCGAGGCGACCGACCAGCAAATCGTCACCGCCACCCAGCTCGCTGGTGCGCATGCCTTCGTCAGCCGGCTGCCGCAGGGCTACCAGAGCGTGGTGGGCGAAGGCGGGGCGGGCCTCTCGGCCGGGGAACTGCGCAAGCTCGCGCTGGCGCAGCTGTTCCTGCGCAACCCTTCGGTGCTGATCCTCGACGAGCCCAGCAACGACCTCGACTTCGACAGCGAAACAGCCCTGCTGCAGACGCTGCGCCAGATCGCCCGGCGCCACACCGTGATCGTCGTGACGCACTCGCTGCGCGTGGCCTCGGCGGCGCAGCACATCTACCACGTGCGCGGCGACGGGCACGTCGAGCAAGGCGGCCCGCAGCAAATGCTGCCGCGCCTCTTCGGCACCGCCCGGGCAGCCACGGGTGATTCCGGCGTCAGCGCCGAAGCTGGTGCAGACGCCGACACGGACGCAGACACCCTGCCCAGGGAGCTTGCCGCATGAAGCCACAGGCCCCACGCCGCACGGCCGACCTGCCGCAGGTACTGCACGCCCCTGGCCGCGCCGCGCCGCAGAACGGCGCAACGGCCAGCGCCCACCCGGGCAGCCGCTGGACGGCATGGCTGGCGCGGCCCGCCGGCCGCCGCGTGCTGGTGGCCGCGCTGGTGCTGCTGGTGCTCACCGGTCTGCTCTACCCGGTGGAGAACGTCGTCGTCGCCGCCGGCCAGGTCATCCCCTCCGACCGGGTGCAGTCCGTGCAGCATCTCGAAGGCGGCATCGTCACCGCCGTGCATGTGCGCGAAGGGCAGACCGTCAGCGCCAGCCAGCCGCTACTGGAGATCGACCTGGGCGGCAACAGCCTCAACCTCGAACAGCTCACCGCCCGCCAGGCCAGCGCGCGCGCTGCCAGGCTGCGCCTGACGGCAGAGAGCCTGGGCGAGCCGCTGGCCGCCGAGGATTTCCCGACCGAACTGGACCGCCAGATCGTGCGCGCCGAACTGGGCGCCTTTGCCGCACGCGCGCTCGAACACCAGGGCAGCCTTGCCGCCGCCCGCGCCGCCCTCGCGCAGGCGCAGGGCGAGGTGGCACAGGCGCAGGCGCGCATCCAGGGGCTGGAGACCAGCTTGCGCCTGCACCAGGAAGAAGCCGGCATTGCCAACCAGCTCGCGGCCGAGCAGCTCATCGGCCAGCTCGAAGTCATCGACAAGCAGCGCGCGCTCGAACAGGTGCGCACCGAACTGGCCGCCACGCGCCAGGGCCTGGCAAGCCACCACGCCAAGGTCGAACTGGCCAGGGCCAAGGTGCTGGAGACGCAGGGCGGCTACCAGCGCCGCGCCAGCGAAGAGCTGGCCGAAGCGGAGCGCGAGCTGCTCAGCCTCGCCGAAGACCTGGCGCGCGCACAGAACCAGCGCACCCGCACGGTGGTGCTGGCGCCCACCGACGGCATCGTCAAGGGCCTGCGCAGCGGCGGCGCCGGCTGGGTCGTCAAGCCCGGCGAGCCCATTCTGGAGATCGTGCCCGACAAGGACGAGATCATCGTCGAGGCGCGCCTGAACCCCTCCGACCGCGGCTACGTCCACGAAGGGCAGGACGCCAAGGTCAAGATCAGCGCCTACGACTTCCTGCGTTACGGCGCCGTGCCCGGCAAGGTGCGCCTGGTCGCGCCCGATGCCGACCAGGACCCCAACCAGCCCGGCACGCCCTCGTACTTCCGCATCCAGACCAGCCTGGCGCAGCCCTGGGTGGGCCGCACCGACAACCGCATCACCACCGGCATGCAGGCCGAGGTCGACCTGCTGCTGGGCCACGAGCCGTTCATCTGGTATCTGCTGCGGCCCGTGCTGCGCATCCAGAGCGAAGCCTTCCGGGAGCCATGAGCATGCACGGCCGCACACTCCCGCCCCCGACACCCCGCCGCCGCGCCAGGGCCTGGCTGGCTGCGGCCCTGCTGGCCGCCGGCCTGCCCGCCATCGGGCAGAGCATCCCGAGCACGCCACCGCCCGGGGCGCGCACCATCGCGCTCGCCCCGGCCAGCCTGCAACTGGCGCAGCAGCTCACCGCCACCAGCCTGGCGGACAGCGGCGCACGGCGGCGCCTGCTTGACGCGCTGCACGCCATGCTCACCGAGCACCCCGAGGTGCTCAAGGCCCGCGCCGCCTTCGATTCGGCCGGCCACGACCTGAACACGGCACGCGGCGAGCGCTGGCCCCGCCTGAAGATCGGCACCAACTCCGGCAGCGCCGACCGCAGCGGCAACCGCGAAAACTACAACGCCCTCAACGCCGAGGTGCGCATGAGCCTGCTCGACGGCGGCGCCATCGGCGCGGGCATCCGCTCGGCCGAATTCCAGCAGGCCGCGCAGGCCGAGGTGCTGCACGGCACGCGCCAGAACGTGCTGCTCGAAGCCCTCACCGCGCTGCTGGAGCTGCAGCGCTTCGAGGCCAAGGCCCGTATCGCCGGCGAATCGGCCGGCATCATCGCCCAGCTCGCGCGCATCGAGGAGCGCCGCGCCGAGCTCGGCGCCGTCGGCCGCAACGACCTGCGCCAGGCCGCCTCCCGCCAGGCCGGCGCGCGCGCCCAGCAGCATGCGCTGGAATCGCGGCGCGCCGAGGCCCTGGCACGCTTTACCCGCTACTACGGCTTTGCGCCGCGGGCCGAGGGCCTGCCGGCGCTGCAGGTGCCCGGCCACTGGTTTCCGCAGGGCGAGGCGCAGGCCCTGCAGGCGGCCGAGGCCAGCAGCACCGAACTGCAGGAAATCGCCCGCCAGGTCGAGCGTGCCCGCGCCGAGGTCGATCGCAGCAAGGCCCAGCGCCTGCCCACGCTGGACGCCGTGGTGGCGCGCAGCCACGACCCCAAGGGCGTGCTCTACAACGATGGCACCCGTTACGGCGTGGAACTGAACTGGAACTTCGGCAACGGCTTCGAGCTGCGCGACCGCATCCTCAAGGCGCTCAGCGAACTGCAAAGCCAGGAAGCGCAACAGGAAGCCGTGCGCCGCCAGGTGCAGGAGGCCGCCTCGGCCGCCTGGGGCCGCGTGGAATCCGGCCGCCAGCGCGAGGCGCAGCTCGCCGACGCCGTGCAGGAAGCGCGCGCCGCCTTCGAGGGCCGCCGGCGCCTGCTGGAAGTCGGCCGCGGCAGCCTCGCCCAGGTGCTCGACGCCCAGCTCGACATGCAGAACCTGATGCTCGACGAGGCCGATGCCGCCTACGACCAGCGCATCACCGAACTGCAGCTGGTGCGCACCACCGGCCAGCTGCTGCCCCCCGAGGTGGATGGCCAGTGGCTGGACGTGCTGTTCGCCCAGGCTCCGGAACCCGCTGACGGCGACACCGCCCCGCTGACATCCCCGATACCCGCCGCCGGCGCCGTGGCGCAGGCCGCCCCGCTCCCGCACCAGGCCCGGCGCCTGCAACTGCGCGCCGAACGCCAACTGCAACTGCCGCAAGGCGGCGCCACGCTGCTGGCGCGAGGTGGCTGGTAGCGAACACGTTTCCCGCAGCCGGCCGGTTTGCCCATCACCAGCCGCTGCTTCATGACCGATGGGTGTGTTTCAACCGAAAGGAAGATGCCATGACCGACATCATCAAGAACTTCTGGAATGACGAAGAAGGTGCTACGGCTATTGAGTATGGGCTGATTGCGGGGTTGATTGCGGTGGCGATTATTGCCACTGTCACGACCCTCGGAGGCAATCTAAATAGCATTTTTGAATGGATTAGCAATGCCCTAGGTGAGGTGGAAGAGCCGAGCTGAGGACCTTTCAAAGTATGTTTCTTGGACTTCCGTTCTTGGCATGGCTTATATGGCTAGCCGCCATTGCAGCTACAGACCTGCGTCTGCGCAAGGTGCGCAACTGGATGGTGCTGCTCGGCCTGGCAACGGGCCTGGCAGCGCTGTTCAGCAGCGCGCAGCCATTCCAGGTTTCGCCCTGGGGTGGCTTGCTCGGCGCAGTCGTGGCGTTTGCCGCGCTGCTGCCGTTCTATGCGCTGGGGTGGATGGGAGCCGGGGATGTCAAGTTTGCCGCCGTCGCCGGGCTGTGGCTGGGGTTCTCCCCCGCCCTGCTCGCGGTCTGGCTCATCGGCAGCCTGCTGGCTGGCGCCCACGGCCTGGCCGTGGTGCTCTGGCGTGCCCTGCAGCAACGGCCCGTGTGGCTGTGGCTGCAGGCGCACATCACCCCGCTGGGGCGACTGACCCCGCCGGCGTCGCTGCAACTCGATTTCACCAGCCGTCACCGCAGCCGCTCGATTCCATATGCCGGTTACATGGCCATCGCCGCCATCGCGCTGGTGTTCTGGAAAGGCGGAATGCCATGACGCAGCGACGCCATCGACCACACGCCGCATCCCCCATCCGAAGCCTGTGCCTTGCTGCCAGCGCCCGTGCATGTACCGCACAGGCCCTGACAGGAACGCACCGGCGGGAGGCCGAGCCGGAAGCCTTCCAGGCAAACGCATGCAGGAGAACATGACATGAACCTCACCAAGATCATTGCCGGCCTGCTGGTGGCACTGGCCATCGGGCTCGCCATTCTGGCCTGGATGCTCGGGCGCCAGCCGCAGCGCCCGGTGGCGCCACCGCCCTCGGCCGCACCCGCCATCACGCTGACGCCACGGCAGGAGCCCGCCCCCACGCATGACGTGGTGGTGGCCGCGCAGCCCATTGGCGCCGGGCATCGCCTCGCCGCCGAGGACCTCAAGGTCGTGCCCATGGGCGCGGCGGTGCCCGGCAGTTTCGGCAAGGTCGATGCGCTGCTGGGCCACACCACCGCGCTGGCGCTGCCGGCAGGCGCGCCGCTCTTCGAGCAGCACCTGCTCAACGGACTGGCGCTGCAACTGGAGCCGGGCCAGCGCGCCGTCTCGATCGCGGTCAATGAAGGCATGGCCGCCGGCCACCGCGTGCGCCCCGGTGATTTCGTCGACGTGTTCTTCACGCTCGACGGCAAGAAGGACGATACCCCCGTCGACACCCAGACGCGCCTGCTGCTGGCCCGCAGCCGCGTGCTGGCCTATGGCGGCGCCAGCGTGGAAAACCCGCCCTTGACCGACGCCCAGCGCCAGCAGCAGCAAGAGGAGCAGGCCAGGCAGGAGAGCAGCGCCGGCCTGGGCAGCGGCAATCGCCGCGCCAATGCCACGCGCGAAGACCCCGCGCAGCGCCCCGAGAACGCCAAGACCGCCGTGCTGGCCGTGCCGCTGGACGACGTGGAGCGCCTGGCGCTGGCCGAGAAGTACGGCCAGCTCACGCTGGCGCTGCGCCACCCGGACGACCTGGCGCAGCCCGACCCGGCGCTGTTTGCCGCCCTGCCCGCCGTGCTGCAGCCCGCCGCCGGCCGCCTCGCCAAGGGGGAGGCACTGCAGGGCATCGACCGCTCGGTGGCCGGCCTGCGCTTCGATGACCTGGCCACCGGCGGCGACGACAAGAACCGCAAGCGCGCCGCGCCGCCGCTGCTGCCCGCACCGAAGGTGCCGCAACCGCTGCAGGCGGCCCAGCAGCGCCGCCTGCAGGACGTCGAGATCCACCACGGCGCCAACGTGCAGATGGTGCGTTACTGAGTGATTGAAGAAAACCCGAGCGCGACGCAGGAGTGCCAGCATGACCCACACCATCCATCCCCCATCGGCATCAAAACTGGCGTCAGGACCCACATCAGGACCGGCATCCGTACCGACATCGGCGGGCGCCGGGCTCGCGGCAGTCACGCCACCGGCATTGCGCCATGCCCTGCGGCTGATGGCCGGCGGCGCGGTCACGCTGACGCTGGCAGTCTCGTCGCCCGGCACGCTGGCAGCGCGGGAACTCGCGCAGCCAGCCAGCCTCGCGCCATTGACCGAAACCGACCTGCGTGCGCAGGCCGTGCCGGTCGCGGAGACGCCAGCGCACGCCGGTGAAGCCTTCGACGGCCCGACGCTGCAGCTGACGGCGGGCCGCCAGCGCCTCTTGCAACCCGGTCATGCAGTGGGCCGCATCGCGGTGGGCGACCCGAACGTGCTGGACGTGAAAGTGCTGCGCGCCGCCCCCTCCGGCAACGGCAGCGCGGCCGGCAATCCCGGCGGCCCCGCCGCGGAGCTGCTGCTGACGGCCAGGACGCCAGGCAGCACCACGCTGGTGGTCTGGCCCGCCAGGGCCGGCAGCCTGCCGCAGAGCTGGCAGGTGCAGGTGCGCGCACAGCAGCTCATTCTGGAGCGGCAGCTGGCTTCGGTGCCGCAACATGCGCAGGCACTGGCCGAGCTGCGCCTGGCGGCCCCGCCCGAGACGGCCTTGCTCGATCGTTCGCAGATCGAGGTCAGGAGCAACACCGTGCAGGTGGACGTGCAGGTGGTGGAGTTCAAAAAATCGGCACTCAAAGAAGCGGGCATCAATATCTTCAGCGGTGGTCGCAATAACCACGGCTTCAGCTTCGGGGTATTTCAGCCTGGCACAAACACCACAGGCAGTTTCAGCACCGGAAATGCATCAGCAGGGATTGGTGCCAACGGCACATCGAACCAGTATTCGGGTAGCGGGCAAATATCCGCCTCTGTCGTAAGCGCCATGAATCTGGTACTCGGATTTGGCAAGGCATTCAATGGCGCAGGCATCGGCGTGCAAATGGGTTTCCTGGAAGGGAATGGCTTGGCTCGCGTTTTGGCACGTCCCACCTTGCTGGCGCACTCCGGACAAAGCGCCAGTTTTCTCGCCGGAGGTGAAATTCCAGTTCCAGTGCCCAGCAATGACGGCAACATCGCCATCGAGTACAAGGAATTCGGCGTCAAGCTGCAGCTCACACCCACCATCCTCTCCAATCAACGCATTGCGCTGAAAGTGGCTCCAGAGGCCAGCGATCTCGACTTCAGCTCTGGAGTTGCTGTCGGAGGAGTCTCTGTTCCAGCGATTCGTACCCGCCGCGCCGACACCATGGTGGAACTGGGCGATGGCGAGAGCTTCGTCATCGGTGGCCTCGTCAGCCGTTCGACCTCTTCCTATGTAGACAAAGTCCCCGTATTGGGCGACCTGCCGGTGCTGGGCGCCTTCTTCAAGAACATGAGCTACTCGCAGGAAGAGACCGAGCTGGCCATCGTCGTCACGCCCAGCCTGGTGCACCCGCTGCCTGCCGGCACCGACTTCGAGCGGCTGCTGCCCGGCGCCACGTCCGAGCGCCCGAATGCCTCGCAGGTTTGGGAGCCGTTCGTCGCCGGCGCGCTCAAGCCGGATGCTGCGCTGCCCGGCTTCTCCTACTGATGGATCGCGCCACGCCATGAACAAGCCCGTCACCTCGCCCCCAACGGCCGGTGCGCCCAACCATCCGGCACCGGACAGCGCCGCCACCAGCCCGCTGGCATCGCTGGAAACCCTGCTCGCCGCCCGGCCGGCGGCGGCATCGCCACTGGCCGCACCCGCGCAGACGGGCGATGCCCGCCCGCGCCCGCTGGAAGTGGTGCAGGCCAGCGCGGTACGCCCACCGGCCTGCCCCGACCTGGATGCCGATCTGCTGCTGGTCCATGCCGGCACGCCCGAGGGCGCGCTGGCGCAGACCTGGACGCGCCGCGTACTCGACGGCGCCCGGCTGCACACCGCCCGTTTCCAGGAGAACGTGGGCGAACAGGTGCAGCTGTTGCTGCCGCAGGTCGTGCTGATCCAGTTCGAGGCACCGGTGCTGGACCTCGCCACCCACCTGGTCGAGCGCCTGCGCATCTCGCACCCGCACCTGCCGCTGGTGGCCGTGGGCTGCATGAAGCACCCGCAGGCCACGCTGGCGGCCCTGCGCGCCGGCGTGCAGGACTTCATCGACCTCGACGGCAACGCGCAGGCGGCGCAGCAGGCCGTGCAGGAGCTGGTGCGCCGCACGCCCGCCACCGCCCAGGATGGGCACGACAGCGCGCCGCTGACGGCCATCCTCTCTGCGCGCGCCGGGCTGGGCAGCAGCCTGCTGGCCACGCACCTGGCCTGGTACCTGCAGCAGCGCATCGCCGGCGCCGGCACAGCGGCCAATGCCACCTCCGGCCTTGACGAGGGCGACGCCGCGCTGGAGACGCTGCTGATCGACCTGGGCAACCCGAGCGGCGACGACTCGCTGTACCTGGATGTCGGCAACGAATTCGACTTCATCGAGGCGGTGCACAACCTGCGGCGTTTCGACCGGCGCATGGCCTCGGCCGGCCTGGCCCGCCACGCCAGCGGGCTGCGCCTGCTGGGCCTGCCGCGCCAGCCGGGCCGGCTGCGCGAGATTTCCTACGCCGACGTCGATCTGCTGGTGCTGCGGCTGCGGCAGTACTTCACGCACGTGATCGCCGACCTGGGCGCGGTGCTGCAGACCAGTCTGGCGACCCGCGTGGCGCTGCGCGCCAGCCAGGTCTGGGTGGTGTGCGACCAGAGCGTGACCAGCGTGGTATCGACCGCGGAGCTGCTGGCCCAGCTGAGCGAGCAGAAGATCGAGCGCGGCCGCGTGCAGCTCATCGTCAGCCGCCATGACGCCCGGGTCGAGCTCGATGCCCAGCAGATCGCCCGGCAGCTGCAGCTGCCGCTGCTGGCAGTGATTCCGGAGCGGCGCGCGGCGCTGGCGCAAGCCATCAACCAGGGCCGGCTGCTGCCGGCCACGCTGCGCCGCGAGCCCTACGTGCAGGCAGTCGACCAGCTCGCCGGGCAACTGCTCGCCAGTCAGCACGGCCAGCACAACAAGGCCGGACCGCCGCCACCGGCCGGCGGCGGCACCGGTGGCCTGGCCCGATTCATCCAACGCCTGAGGAGCTGAGCGCCCCATGACTACCGAGGCATATTCCCCCCCCCTGGCAAACGCCCAGTCCAGCGCGTTCGAGAACAGCCCGCTGTACGCGGAGCTCAAGGACCGCGCCCACGAGCACCTGCTCAGCCGCATCGAGGAGCTGGGCGCCGAGTTCGGCCGCTGGTCGCAGGCGGCCATCGCCCAGTTCGTGCTGCTGGAGCTCGACAGCTTCATCCGCCTGCACTCGGTGCCCGTCAACGAACAGGAGGCGCTGCTGGTGGCGCGCGCGCTCACCCGCGAGCTCACGGGCCTCGGGCCGCTGCAGGACCTGCTCGAAGACCCGGCGGTCGAGGACATCCTGATCAACGGCCACGCCAACATCTATGTCTCGCGCGGCGGCATGCTGCAGCGCGAGAGCGTGCGCTTCAAGGACGACGAGCATGTGCTGCGCATCGTGCGGCGCATCCTCGCGCCGCTGGGCCGGCGCCTGGACGAATCGAGCCCGATGGTCGATGCGCGCCTGCCCGATGGCGGGCGCATCAACGTCATCATCGGGCCGCTGGCGATCGACGGGCCCTCGGTCTCGATCCGCAAGTTCAGGAAGGACCCGCTGACCCCCGCCGAGCTGGTGCAGCTGGGCACCTTCAACGAGGACATCTGCCGCATCCTGGAGATGGCGGTGCAGTCGCGCTGCAACATCCTCGTCAGCGGCGGCACCAGCTCGGGCAAGACCTCGCTGCTCAACGCGCTGGCAAGCTTCATCCCGGGCAGCGAACGCATCGTCTCCATCGAGGACACGGCAGAGCTGTCGCTCAACCACAGCCACGTGGTGCGCCTGGAGAGCCGCCCCGGCGGCTTCGACGGCACCGGCCTGGTGAGCATCCGCGACCTGCTGCGCAACAGCCTGCGCATGCGGCCCGACCGCATCATCGTCGGCGAAGTGCGCGGCGGCGAGGTGCTCGAATTGCTGCAGGCCATGAACACCGGCCACGACGGCTCGATGGGCACCATCCACGCCAGCTCGCCGCGCGAATGCCTCTATCGCGCCGAGATGCTGGCCGGCTTTGCGGGCTTCCAGGGCAGCGAGGTCAGCCTGCGCCGCCAGATCGCCAACGCGGTGGACTTCATCGTGCAGATCGGCCGGCTCTCCAACGGCCGCCGGCGCCTGCTCTCGCTGACCGAGGTCACCGGCATGACCGACAACATGATCTCCATGCAGGAGCTCTACCGCTACGAGCCCTACGTGGGCGCGGACGGGCAGGAGCAGGACCAGTGGGTGTCGCTGGGCATCTCGCCGCATTCGCCCAAGCTGCAGGCCTGGTGGCGCATGCAGCAACAGGCCGGCGGCGCCCGTTACTGAAACCGCGCGCAGTTGAAACCCCACACAGCAACCCATGAGGCCCTGAGACGATGACCCGCATTCACCCCGCCGTGCTGCTGATGCTGGCGCTGGCCCTGCTGCTGCTGGGCCTGGCGGTGTGGCTGTTCGGCCGCGCGCGGCGCCAGCAGCAGCTGCAGTCGGTCTCCAGCCACCTGCAGCGCAGCATCCACCAGCGCGCCATGGCCACGCCGGCGGGCGGCGCCAGGGTGGCCCAGCAACCGGTGCCGGGCCCGGGCCTGGGTCCGTCCATGCCACGCGGCAGCGCCACCGGGGCTCCGGCCGGCTGGCAGGCACGGCTGACCGAGGTGCTGGGGCTGGGCGCATGGGGCATCTCCAGCACCACCGTGCTGCTGCTCGCCGCCGTCGGGCTGGCAGTGCTGATCATCGGCGCGGCCCTCGCCGGGCCGACGGCGGCCATCCTGCTCACGGCCATCCATGCGCTGGTGACGGGCTTTTTCATCTGGCGCCGCGCCAGCGCGCGCCGCCAGCGCCTGCTGCAGCAGCTGCCGGGCTTCCTGGACAACATGGTGCGGCTGATCTCCATCGGCAACTCGCCGCATGCGGCCTTCCAGCTCGCCGTCGGCAATGTGCCCGCACCGCTGGGCGACGCGCTGCAGCAGGCCACCGCGATGCTCAGCGCCAACCCGGACCTGGGGCAGGCCATGGCACAGCTCGAAGGCCACTGGCGCCTGCCGGAGTTCGGCCTGCTCGCCGCCGTGTTCCGCATGAGCGTGCGCTACGGCGGCCGCGCCGACCTGGTGCTCGAGCGGGTGGCCGCCTACATCCGCGACCGCCAGGCGGCCGAGCAGGAACTGCATGCGCTGTCGGCCGAGATCCGCCTCTCGGCCTGGGTGCTGGCACTGCTGCCGATTGCCGTGGGTGCCTTGATCATGGTGCTCAATGCCGGCTATTTCCTGCGCATGTGGAACGACCCCAGCGGCCAGAAGATGATCCTGGTTGCCGCGGCGCTGGAAGCCTTCGGCGCCTTTTTGCTGTACCGGCTGGCACGCCTGAAATGAGGCGATGAGCACGCAATGGCAGGAGCACACCCCATGAACACCCCCGCATGGCGCCGTCCCCACCGGCGCATCGCATCGGCCTGGAGGCGGCGGCCATGACGCCCCGGCAGCTTTTCATCCTCAGCCTCGGCCTGGCGGCGCTGGGCGTGGCGCTGTGGGCCGCTGCGCTGCTGTGGCGCCTGTGGCGCTCGGCCAGGGCATCCGCGCACATCGGCCAGACCCTGCAGGCTCGCGAACAGGCAGCCCTGGCGCAAAAGGCCGCCGCGCTGGCCACCCCTTCGGGCGCCGCGCGCGACCAGCAACTCCTCAACCCGCTGGCCAGCGCCCGGGCCCCCGCCGGCGCCGCCGCAGGCCCCGAACTGGCTACCGGCCTGCAGCCACCGGCCTGGCTCGACAGTGGCGTTGCCCGCGCCTTGCTGGCCGAGGAGGATCGCAAGCTGCTCGACCAGGCCGGCATTTCGCCGCGCAATGGCAGCATGCTGTATGTGGCCAGCCGCGCCGTGCTGGCCGTCGCGCTGCCGCTGCTGGCCGTTGCCGTGCTGCAGCCCGGTGGCATGAAGGCCTTGATGGTGGGATTCTTCGGCTTCGGCATCGGCCTGATGGCGCCGAAATGGTATGTGCAGAACAGGGCCTCGCGCCGCCGCGAACAGGTGGTGGAGGAGTTGCCGCTGTTCGTCGACCTGCTGCGCCTGTTGCAGGGAGTGGGCCTGAGCATCGACCAGAGCCTGCAGATTCTCGCCAGCGAATTCGGCAGCGTGCTGCGCGTGCTCGGCGGCGAGCTGGCGCTGGCCAACCAGCTCTATGCCAGCGGCCGCAGCCGCGAGCAGTCCTTCCAGCGCCTGGCCAACCTCAGCGCCGACGACGACATGACCGCCGTCGTCAGCCTGCTGGTGCAGGTCGACCGGCACGGCGGCGCGGTGCAGGAGCCGCTCAAGCAATTCAGCATGCGCCTGCGCGAAAAGCGCCAGGCCGCGTTCAAGGAGAAGATCGGCAAGATCACCGTGAAGATGACCGGCGTGATGGTGCTGACCCTGCTGCCGGCGCTGCTGGTCATCACCGCCGGCCCCGGCTTCATGGCGGTGATCCGCTCGCTTTCGAAGATGGGAGGCAATGGATGATGCGACCGGCACACTCGACCTCAAGCTCGACCCGGTGCGGCACCGGCCTGGGCCTGCTGGCAGCATCCAGCGTGCTGCTGCTGGCTGGCTGCGCCGCCAGGGCGCCACAGGGCTATGGCGTGGCCCCCGAGCACAATACCGCCGCCCAGGCCCAGCAGCAACTGCAGGCCGCCGAGCAGGCCGCCAGGGTGGACACCGAACAGACCTACCTCGACCTGATCGTGCAAATGCAGCAGGCCGGTCAATGGTATGCATCACTGGCGCACACCGATGCCTTCGAGCAGCAGTACGGCCCGCGCCCCGAGGCGCGGCTGCTGCGCGCCGATGCGCTGCGCAACACGGGCCAGGCCGAGGCTGCCCGCACCACCTATCTCGGCCTGCTCGAAGGCGCCACCGCCGCCCGTGCGCGGCGTGGCCTGGGCCTGCTGCTGGCAGCGCAAGGCCATTACGCACAGGCCGTGCAGCAACTGGAGCTGGCACGCCGCCTCAACCCCATCGATGCCACCGTGCTCAGCGACATCGCCTATGCGCACATGCTCGATGGCCGGCTGGATGCCGCCCGCATCCCCATCCAGCAGGCCGCGCAACTGGCCCCGAACAACGCCCGCGTGCAGCTCAATCTGGCGCTGTTCTGGCTGGCCAGCGGCCATCAGGCAGAAGCCACCGCGCTGCTGCAGCGGCTCTCGCGCCCGCAGGGCAAGGGCGCCGCGCCGCTGATCGACCCGAACAGCCTGCCGGTGCTGCAGCAGCAACTGGCCCAGGTGCAACTGGCCGCGCAGGCCCGCTCGGCGGGTGTGGCGGGCGCAACAGGTGCGGCCAAGGCCGAGATCGCCGCAGCGGCCCCTGCAGCCCCCGTGGCCCCGGCCATCCGGGAGGCCAGCGCCGATGCCGATGGCGGCGGTGCAAACGCCGTGGCAACGAATGAATGACGCACGACGATCAAGGAGAACACCATGACCCATGCCACCTGCCGCCCGCTCCCCCACGCCTTGTCCCGTCCACAGGGCTTTGCGCCGAGCCTTGTCCTGGGCCTTGCGCTGTTGCTCGCCGGCACCGGCGCGCAGGCACAGCCGGCAGACCCGGCCGAGCCCTCCACCACGGCGGCGGAAGCGGCACTGACGCACTGGCCCGCCGCCGGTGACAGCGATGCCACCGCCGCGGCCACCCCCATCACGCAGCGCGCACCTTCCGAACGCACGCAGGTCGGCCGGGCCACCGACCACCTGCTGGCCATGCAGCGCGCCTCCCAGGGCAGCCAGCCGCGCCCCATCGACGGCGAACAGGCCAGCCGCAGCTACCAGCGCTACCTCCAAAGCTTCGAGACCAGGATTCCGGAGCACTACGAAACCGGCGTCGACACCGGCGTGGGAGACTGATGCCGCGCCCGAGCCCGGCAGAAAGCGAGTCGCACATGGCCTGCCAGAATCCGCCGCCCCTGCGGGGCACCCCTTCCCTTTCACTGCCAAACCTTCCACAGCAAGGGGCGGGGGCCGCTTCGTGGCCGCGCGCCGTGCGGGAGCGCGCTGGCGGCACCAGAGGCGGACCGGCTCGCGGACGCCAGCGCGGCGTCTATGCGCTGGAGTGGGCCATCATTTTTCCGGTGTTCTTCATGCTGCTGTATGCCATCATCAGCTATGGACTGGCGTTCCTGGTGCGCGAATCGATGCAGTTCGCCGCCGAGGATGGCGCCCGCGCAGTCCTGCGCTACCAAAGTGACCGGAACGCCCGTCTGGACACGGCCAGAGCCGTCGTGATCAGCCGCCTGGGCTGGCTGCCTGATGCCCTGCGGCCCACCACCGACACCATCAGCGTCAACATCTGCCACGTCGGCAACGCGGCCAGCTGCGCCCCTTCCCTGACCTGCGGCACCACGATCGCCGAACGCTGCATGGTCCAGCTCGACTTCAGCATCGCCTATGGCTCGGCGCCGCTGGTGCCGGGCCTAAGCCTGCTGGACATGGACATCCTCAATCCCGCCACGCTGTCGGCCAGCGCCAGCATCCTGGTCGACCGGGGAGGCTTCTGAGATGACCCGCAACGCCGCCCCATCCAACCGGAGGCCGCCACGCCAGCGCGGCGTGGCGGCCATCGAATTCGCCTTCATCGCCGCCTTGATGGCCCTGATGCTGCTGGGCCTGCTGGTGTACTGGCGCGTGCTGCAGGCGCAGCAATCGGTGACACGGGCCGCCGGCGATGGCGCGCGCATCGTGCAGAACCTGATTTATGGCGCGCTGCCCGGCCATGACATCACCGTCCCCGCCAGCATCCAGGCGGCCGCCGACGACGTGGTGAAAAGAAGCCTGCAGCACAGCGGCATTCCCGGCAACCCGCTGCAGGACACCACCGTCACGCTGACCGTCGGCACCGATGAAGCACGCCTGAACGTCAGCTACCGGCTGCCAGCGCTTTTCGGCAACACCGATGCAGATCCCCGGCCCATCCAGTTGGGCCACTGGGCACTGACGGAGCCGGCCAGCCTGCAGGCCAGCGCCCTGGTCTCGTTCACGCTGGCCACAGGAGGAGCGCCATGACCCATCGATACGCCCCTTCGGCACCTGTCCTGCGCCAGCTGCGACAGGGCCCGGCAACAGGCCAAGGCGGCTCCATCCTGGTCCAGTTCGCGCTGATCCTGGCCGTGCTGGTCGCCATCCTTGGCACCGTCGACATCGGCTACATGTATTACGCCAAGCGCGACCTGCAGCGCATCGCCGATCTGGCCGCCATCGAGGCGGTGCAGAACATCGATTACCAGAGTGGCGCCGGCGCCGGCAGCTGCATCGCCGCGGGCAACACCAGCATCCAGAACAACTGGCCCATCGCCGTGACCCGTGACGATGGCCAGACGAGCGTGACCTGCGGCAACTGGAACCCTGGCGAACATGCCGAACCACGCCATTTCGCTGCAGTCACCGCAGCCGGGCCGCTCAATGCCGCGCACGTCGTGGTGCAAGGCACCTCGCCGACCATTCTGCCTGGCCCCTGGAGCCGCACCATCGTGGCCGAAGCAGTGGCCAGGCGCAACGAACCGGTGGCGGCGTTTCAGGTCGGGGCGCAACTGCTGCGTTTCGACGAGGATGCACTGCTCGGCAGTCTGTTGGGAGCCGTCGGTCTCAGCATCGACGACCTGCGCCTGCTGGATTCGGACGGCCTGGCCAGCGCCAGGATCTCGCCGTCCGGCCTGCTGGATCTGCTCGGCGTGGATCTGGGCATCGGCGGCGTGGGCGTGCTGACACCCGATGGCGTCGCGGACATCGACAACATCACGCTGCTGAACATTCTGGATGCCTCGCTCGCTGCAGCCACCGACGACGCGCTGAACCTCGATCTTCAGGCGTTGCGCACCCGCATTCTCCAGCTTGGCCTGGGCAATGTCGTCATTCCCCTGGGCAGCAGCGAAAACACATCCGGTCTGTTTGCGTTTCTCGGCATAGGACGCGACGATCCGCTCGATGCCGCACTGGACGTGCAAATCGGCCTTGGAGACCTGATCAAGACAGCGATCGGCATCGCCGCCAACGGGCATGCGATCGAAGTGCCGGATCTCAACGTGGCCGGGCTGGTGCAAGCCAAGGCGAGCATTGTGGAGCCACCCACCATTGCGATCGGCCCTGTGGGAACCAAAGGCTACAGCGCACAGGTGCGCCTGTTCCTCGACGTCGATACGCAGAATCTGCTGGGCGGGGCCCTGAACTGGCTCCTGGAGGGCATTCTCGGAATCCGCGTCCATCTGCCGATCGCCGTCGATGTCGTATCCGCACAGGGGGAACTCACCGATATCCAGTGTCGCCGAATCCCCCAGACCATCGACATCGCCGTTGACTCGGCGGTTGCCAATGTCTGCGTCGGCAACATGTCCGAGGACAACATCATGTCGAACACCAATCGCTGCGACAGCTTCCTGGGCGAGGAACAGCTCGTCAAACTGCTGCATGCCCCCATTCTTTCGGGCAAGCTGCACATCCCGGCATTGAGCTACGTGGACGACACCACCGGCCTGGACATGCAAGTGGGCGACGAACGCGCAACACGGCCCAACGCGCTGGCATTGGGCGATACCGTCGACAACGTCGTGACAGGCTTGCTGAACCTGCTCAGCGGTCTGTTCCGGGATCCGGCGCCCACCATGGTCGGCGATTGGGAAGGGGCGCCATACAACGCCCAGAACACGATCGCGCTGATGGCGGAATTCTATTTGGAGGCCAGCAAGGACTCGGCCGGGTTCTATAACGTCGCCAATGTCTCGAATCTGGTGCTGTCAGGCTCTGGAAGTCCTGACCAGGATGGCTATATGCCACCACTGCTGACCTCGAATTTCGAGTTCAACAATGCCGTGGCAACGACGTGCCTGCTTGTTGCCTGCCCATCAGCCTGGTGGAACCGGGGCTCGTTCACGCAAGCGCTGCAGTCCTATACCAGCGTACCAGGAAGTCTCCTGGACCTGCTGGGCATCTCCACTTTTGACAACGGCTACCGAAGCTGCGCGGGCCTGCTCAGTTCATTGCTGAACTGGAATGGCTGCGTCAAGCACAACCTGACCCGGCTGCTTCAAAGCCACCAGGGCAGTCTGCATCCATTGAGCCCGAACAGTGCCACCATCGATTCGCTGATGGATCCGAACAGCAGCGCCGTCGCCTGCAACGGCGCGCTCTGCCTGCTGCTCAAGCCCGTTCTGCAAACCCTCAAACCCGTGCTCAACGGTGTTGGCGGTTTGTTGACGACCATACTGGACGATGCGCTCGGCCTCGAACTGGGCCGCACGGACATCAAGGCCCTGGCCATCGAATGCGACACCGCCCAACTGGTCTATTGATGACCCCCACAGAGAACACATGACAGAACGACAAGGAGACCCGCAGTGAATCTCGACGAACTGGTGATCTATGTCTGGGAAGGCCAGGCGGACATTGCCGAGCGGGTCGAGCGCTGCGTGCTCAACCTGGGCGTCGACGTGATCCGCGCCGACAGCCTGAACCTTCCCGCCGATTCCAGCGAGCTGGGCAACGCCATCGCCGTGGTCAGCGTGTCGGTGCTGGAGGGCGCACGCTTCACGCGCCAGGGCATCGAAGGCACCTTCGGCATGCCGGTGCTGTGGGTCAGCGCCAACCAGCGCGAAGTCAGCCCCGGCAGCTACGCGACGGAGTATTCGCACGTGCTGCCGTTCGACTTCACGGGCGCGGAGCTGCGCGCCATGCTGGTGCGCATCCTGCAGCGGCTGCAAAGCAACCGCCGGCAGGTGCAGCGCTCGGGCGACATCATCGCGGTCGCCGAATGCATGCAGCGCCTGCTGCACGACGTGGACACCTTTGCCGACTGCGAACACAGCGTACTCGTCATCGGCGAGACGGGCGTGGGCAAGGAGCGCATTGCCGAGCGGCTGCACGAGCGCAACAGCCGCTACGGGCAGGGCCCTTTCATCGTGGTCAATTGCGGTGCGATTCCGGACGGGCTGTTCGAGTCGCTGTTCTTCGGCCACGCCAAGGGCTCGTTCACCGGTGCGGTGGCGGCGCACAAGGGCTACTTCGAGCAGGCCAATGGCGGCACGCTGTTCCTCGACGAAATCGCTGATCTGCCGCTCTACCAGCAGGTCAAGCTGCTGCGGGTGCTGGAGGAGCGCACCGTCGCCCGGCTCGGCTCGGCCTCGCAGGTGCGGCTGGATTTCCGGCTCGTGGCCGCCACCAACCGGCCATTGCGCGAGATGGTGCGCGAGGGCGCGTTCCGCGCCGACCTGTTCTTCCGTCTGGCGGTGATCGAGCTGGCCATCCCCAGCCTGGATGAACGCGGCGAGGCCGACAAGCTGGCGATCTTCCGCAGCATCCTGCACCAGGTGATGGGTGAGGAGCTGCTGCAGGCGCTGGGCGAGCCGCCGTTCTTCATCCTCGATGCGGTGGCGCAGATGTACTTCCCCGGCAATGTGCGCGAGCTGCGCAACCTGGCCGAACGCATCGGCGTGACGGCGCGGCAGACGCGCAGCTGGACGGAGGGCGGCGCCATCCAGCGTCTGCTGGACCTGGCCCAGAACCTCGGCGCGCATCCGCTGGCGGCCTCTCCGGGCCATGAGCCGCTGCTGGCCGACCGCAGCAACTGGGACCTGGAGGAGCGCAACCGCATCATCGCCGCGCTCAACGCCAACGACTGGAAGCGCCAGAACACCGCGCAGCACCTGGGCATCAGCCGCAAGGTGCTGTGGGAGAAGATGCGCAAGTACCAGATCAGCGATGGCGAGCCGGAAGTGCCACTGCCGAATTGAGGATGGCCGGCGCGCACCCTGCGGCTCACACCCCGCGACTCACGCCCGGCGATTCACCCCTGCCGCTTCCTACGCATCCGGAAGCGGTGACTGCCCGTCCCGGCCCCGTCCCACACCACTGCCATGCCCGCACACCAACCCGTCATCGTCTTCGCCAGCGCCGTCTACCCCAGCCAGTACAGCCTGTTGTGCCGCCACCTGCGCGCCAGCGGCCAGGCCCGCAGCTGGTTCATGACCATGCCCGGCCATGCCAAGCGGCACGCCGCGGAATGCGAGCACCTGCTGGCATTCCGCCCGGACGGCAACATCGTCAAGCCGCAGGGCTATTACTACAGCGACAAGGTGGAACGCTCGGCGCGCATCTGCCGCGGCCTGCTGCAGGCGCTGCATGCCTTCGAGAAGCAGCACGGCCGCATCGACTGCCTCGTCACCCATTCGCTGTGGGGCGCGCCCAACTGGCTGTATGGCGAGCTCGATGCGGCGATCGTCAGCTACATCGAGTTCCCGAGCTACCGCGCACACGGCTGGGACGCCGCCTACCCGCCCGATGCCGGGCAACGCATGGCCGACCGCAACATGGAGATGCTGCATTTCCACCAGGTGCTCGGCAGCGACCTGACCATCGTACCCAGCGCCCATGCGCGCAGCCTGTTTCCACCGCTGCTGCAGGAGCGCATCGCGGTACAGTTCGAGGGCTTCGACATCCAGCCGCAGGAGGCCGGCACGCAGAGCGAAGAATGTGCCCGCAAACCTGCCGGAAACCATACCGGCAAACGGACGGACAAAGACTTCACGATCGGCTTTGCCGCGCGCGATCTCTCCAGCGCCAAGGGTTTCGAGACCTTCATGCGGCTGGTGGACCGGCTGGTGCGCGAGGGCGATGGAGAGGGTGTCCGCTTCCTGGCGCTGGGCGATCCCACCGCCGTCACCTATGGCTACGAGCAGCAGTGGGTGCAGCGGCGCTACAAGGGTGCGGTCGCCAGCTTTCGCGATCATCTGCTGAAAATCCATCCGGCCGCCAGCGTCGTGGAATTCCCCGGCCGCCTGCCCTATGCCGAGTTTGCCCGCACGCTGGCCACGATCGACCTCTTCCTCTACCCGCTGCGGCACGGCGTGGCCAACTGGGGCCTGATGGAAATCCTGGCGCGCGGCGGCTGCGTCATCGGCTCGAACTGGGGCTACGTGCCGGAACTCGTGCAGCACGATGTCAATGGCCTGCTACTGCCCGATGACGACGATGCCTGGCTGGCCGCCATTCGCGCACTGCGTGCCGACCCGGCCCGGCGTGCGCGCTATGCCAGCGCGGCGCGCGAGACCGGCCGGCGCTTTCACATCGACACCGTGGCCCCGCGCTTCATGGATTTGTTCCAGTTGGCCATGGCGAGGCACCGCACTCGGCGCCAGGAGCCATGACCCTGACGGCCTGCCAGACATCCGCGCCAGTATGCAATGTCTGGCCCATTCAACGAAAATCGGGTCACCTGATCGTGCGCTGCAAGGCACTGGCCGGAGTCGACGGCCGCACCCAGCCTGCGTTTTCCTACACCTTGTGCCGGAGTCTTTGTCATCATGAATACCCATCATCCCAATACCAGTCCGCCACGCCGCTGGCCCATCTGGATCGCCAGTTCACTGGTGCTGCTGTTCGGCCTGTTCCTCGGCATCGGGGGCGCCTATCTCGCCTATCTGGGCGGCAGTTGGTACTTTGTCCTCAGCGGGCTGGGCCTGCTGGTCTCGGCCGTGCTGATGTTCGGACGCCGCACTTCGGGCGCCTGGCTGTTCGCGCTGGTGATGGTGCTGACCATCGTCTGGGCCGTGGCGGACGCCGGGCTGACGTTCTGGCCCCTGGTCTCGCGCCTGTTCGCCTTCGGCGTGCTCAGCCTGCTGGTGGCGCTGGCCTGGCCGTCACTGGCGCGCGCCGCCGGTGCCACGGCAGTGGGACGCGGCTGGCTGGGCGTCTCGGCCCTGCTGCTGCTGGCGCTGGTGATCACGGCCGGCTATGCCTTCATGCCCGCGCCCATCATCGCCGCCACGCAGGCCGTGCCCGCCCCCACGCCCGTGGCCCCGGGACAGGCGCAGACCGAATGGCGCCACTGGGGCGGCACCACGGCCGGGGACCGCTTCGCGGCGCTCGACCAGATCAACAAGGACAACGTCAAGGACCTGCAGGTGGCCTGGACGGCACACACCGGCGACATTCCGCAAAGCACCGGCGCCGGCGCTGAGGACCAGAACACGCCGCTGCAGATCGGCGACACGCTGTACGTCTGCACCCCCTACTCCAAGGTCATCGCGCTGGATGTGGACACCGGCGCCGAACGCTGGCGCTTCGACGCCAAGGCCAAGGCGCCGAGCTGGCAGCGTTGCCGCGGCCTGGGCTACTACGAGGACGCCGGCGCACCGCCCTCGCCGCACGTCTCGGGGGTGTCGGTCGACATCGACAACGCCCAGCCGGGCGCCTGCTCGCGCCGCCTGCTGCTGCCGACGCTGGATGCGCGCCTGATCGCCATCAGCGCCGACAACGGCCAGCCCTGTGCCGGCTTCGGCAACCAGGGCACCGTCCATCTTTCGGCCGGCATGGGCGAGATCCCGTTCGGCTGGTACCAGCAGACCTCGACACCGCTGATTGCCGATGACCTGGTGGTGGTCGGCGGCCGCGTGGCCGACAACTGGTCCACCGACGAGCCCTCGGGCGTGGTGCGCGCCTTCGACGTGCACAGCGGCGAACTGGTCTGGGCCTGGGATTCGGGCAACCCCGAAATCACCGGGCTGCCGCCCGAAGGCCAGACCTATACGCGCGGCTCGCCCAACGTCTGGGCCGCCATGGCCTTCGACCCCGAGCTGGACCTGATCTACCTGCCCACCGGCAATTCCACACCCGACTTCTGGGGCGCCCAGCGCACGCCGGAGGAGGAGAAGTACTCCTCTTCCATCGTGGCCGTCGAGGCCAGGACGGGCCGGGTGCGCTGGCACTTCCAGACCACCCACCACGACCTGTGGGACTTCGACCTGCCAGCCCAGCCGCTGCTCTATGACGTGCCCAACGCCAACGGCGGCACCGATCCGGCGCTGGTCCAGGTCACCAAGCAGGGCGAAATCTTCATGTTCAACCGCGCCACCGGCGAGCCGCTGGCCGAGATCCAGGAGTTGCCGGTGCCGCAGGGCAAGCTCGAAGGCGAGCGTTATTCGGCTACGCAGCCGTTCTCGGTGGGCATGCCCTCCATCGGCAATGAAACGCTGGTCGAATCCGACATGTGGGGTGCCACGCCGCTCGACCAGTTGCTGTGCCGCATCAAGTTCAAGAGCCTGCGCCACGAAGGCGTCTACACGCCGCCGGGCCTCGATCCGGCGCTGCAGATGCCCGGTTCCCTGGGCGGCATGAACTGGGGCGGCGTTTCGGTGGACAAGACCACCGGCTACATGTTCGTCAACGACATGCGCCTGGGCCTCTTCAACTACCAGATTCCGCGCGAAAACATGCCCAAGAACGCCAGCGGCATCGAGATGGGCGCAGTGCCGATGGAAGGCACGCCATACGGCGCAATGCGCCAGCGCTTCCTGTCGCAACTGGGCGTGCCGTGCCAGAAACCGCCCTTCGGCACCATGACCGCCATCGACCTCAAGACCCGCCAGATTGCCTGGCAGGTGCCTGTGGGCACCGTCAAGGACACCGGCCCGCTGGGCATTCGCATGGGCCTGCCGATCCCGGTCGGCATGCCGACGCTGGGCCCCTCGCTGGCCACGCAGTCCGGCCTGGTGTTCTTCGCCGGCACGCAGGACTTCTACCTGCGCGCCTTCGATGGCGCCACCGGCCAGGAAATCTGGAAGGCCCGCCTGCCGGTGGGCAGCCAGTCCGGCCCGATGACCTACGTCTCGCCCAAGACCGGCAAGCAGTATGTGATCATCAACGCCGGGGGCGCGCGCCAATCGCCCGACCGCGGCGACTACATCATCGCCTACGCACTGCCCGGGCAGTAAGCGCCTTCCCATCGGGCGCGGCACGCGGCAGCTCCATGCCACGCCCCTCGCCCCTCCCCCTCCGACAACGCGGCGCCATGGCAGCCGCGTTTTTTTGCGCCGCCACTGCCCCCTGTCACCTGCGGGCGGACAGCACCATGGGCGGCTGCTAGTGTCGCGGGAATCATCACAAGGAGAGCACCGCCATGCCGCCCCGCTATCCCGACATGCCGCCCGCGCAAACCATCCACAGCAATGGCGTGCCCTTCTCGGTCCACGTCGCCGGCACGGGCCTGCCCGTGATACTGCTGCATGGCTTTCCGGAGCTGGCCTATTCGTGGCGCCACCAGATCGCCCCGCTGGTACAGGCGGGCTGCCAGGTCATCGTGCCGGACCTGCGCGGCTATGGCCACACCGGCACGCACGGCGCTTTGCATGACTACCGCATGGCCAATCTGGCACTGGACGTGACAGGCATTCTCGACGCACTGGGCGCAGCGCGCGCGGTGGTGGTCGGCCATGATTTCGGCGGCGCGCTGGCCTGGACGCTGGCGCGCGACCATGCCGACCGGGTGCTCGGTATCGCCTCGCTGAACACGCCCTACACCCGGCACACCGATACCGACCTGCTCGAGACGCTGAGGGCTCACAAAGGCCCAGGCAATTACATGGTGTTCTTCCAGCAGCCTGGCGCCGCCGAAGAATTGCTCGGCCGTGACGTGTACCAGACCTTCTCGGGCATGATGCGCCGCCCGGCCCTGTCGCTGCAGGCCTTCCGGCAAGGACCGGCGCATTGGCAGGCCTTGCCGGCCACGATTCTCGGCCAGGAGCCCGCACTCTGGGGCGAGCCTTTTCTGGATGCGCAGGAACTGGCGGTCTATGTCGACACCTACCGCGTGACCGGCTTCACCGGCGGCCTCAACTGGTACCGCAATCTGCGCCAGAACTGGCTCGATGGCGCGGGCACCGACGACCGGGTGCGCGTTCCGGCGCTGATGGTCAGCGCCGACCGCGATTTCGTGCTGCCGCCAGAAACCACGCGTGGCATGGAGCAGTACGTTCCCGATCTGGCGCGCCACACCATCGCCGACTGCGGCCACTGGACGCAGCACGAGCGCGCCGATGAAGTCAGCAGCACGCTCCTCGGCTGGCTGCGCCAGCGCCAGTGGCTGGCACCAGCCTGATGCGCTGGCTTCGACAGGTGTCAGGAAGGCCGCTGTTGCCTGGCAGGGCGCGGGCCCACAAGGGCTCCTTTCTCCAGCATCCTGGATTGCCGCTGGATGCCATGTGCTGGACGATGCAAGAACTGCGGCGATGACGCAGGGCAATATCGCCTCCACACCTGGAGCCAGGCCTCACAACCGCATCCGGATTTTTCTGGGCTGCCGATGCCTCACAGGCAGCCCAGAAACGCATCGGCGGAATGCCCCGATCCCCGAGCGCCAGCTGCCGCACAGGCAGCAGGGCAAGAACCGCGCAGGCCGCTGTTGCATCACTGGAACGAGACTGCAAGGGGACAGGCAGCAGTTCGATGTTTCAATCTCCAGGGGGCTGGCAACGCTCTGTCAACGCTGATTGAGCGGAGATCGCAATTCCAGGTCGATCCCAGGTGCGCAGCGACATGGGCACAAACGGGCCGCAAACCTTGCTGGAGATACAGATGATGTGTCCAGGTTGCTGATGCCCGGCAGCAAGAGGATCACCGAGAGGCATGCAGGACTATAGCCACCAAATTGAAGGCCGTCAGACAGCTTCGGCCTGAACGGATGCGCGACACATTGCGTGGACACGCCGCCAATACCTGCGACGCGAATCACGCAAGTATTTGATCTTCAAGATGGTGCCCGGGGCCGGAATCGAACCGGCACGCCTTGCGGCGGGGGATTTTGAGTCCCCTGCGTCTACCAATTTCACCACCCGGGCAGGCGTCAAGGGAGGCGATTATATGGCACATTTACGCCTATGCAATTCTCGACCATCGAAGACGCCATTGGCAACACACCGCTGGTTGCGCTGCAACGCATCGACATCGATGTCTGCCGCGCGCGCGGCAACACCATCCTCGCCAAGCTCGAGGGCAACAACCCGGCCGGCTCGGTCAAGGACCGCCCCGCGCTCTCCATGATCCAGCGCGCCCAGGAGCGCGGCGACATCCAGCCCGGCGACACGCTGATCGAGCCGACTTCGGGCAACACCGGCATCGCGCTGGCGATGGCCGCGGCCATCAAGGGCTACCGCATGATCCTGATCATGCCCGAGGACCTCTCCATCGAGCGCGCGCAGACCATGAAGGCCTTCGGTGCCGAACTGATCCTCACGCCCAAGAGCGGTGGCATGGAGGCCGCTCGCGATCTGGCCGACGCCATGGCGGCGCAGGGCAAGGGCGTGATCCTCAACCAGTTCGCCAACCAGGACAACCCGCGCATCCACTACGAGACCACCGGCCCCGAGCTGTGGCAGCAGACCGGCGGCACCATCACCCACTTCGTCAGTGCGATGGGCACCACCGGCACCATCACCGGGGTGTCGCGCTTTCTCAAGGAGAAGAACCCGCGCGTGCAGATCATCGGCGCGCAGCCGTCGCCGGGCTCGCGCATTCCCGGCATCCGCAAGTGGCCCGAGGAGTACCTGCCCAAGATCTACGATCCCAGCGCGGTCGACGAACTGGTGTCGGTGACGCAGGACGATGCCGAGGACATGGCCCGCCGCATGGCGCGCGAGGAAGGCATCTTCGGCGGCATTTCGGCCGCCGGCGCGCTGTGGGTGGCGCTGCAGATCAATGCCCGCGTGAACGGTGCCACCATCGTCTTCGTGGTCTGCGACCGCGGCGACCGCTACCTCTCCACCGGCGTCTTCCCCGCCTGATTTTTCCGGTCTGAATTTTGCGGGCTGATCCCCGCTCCCCGACAAAGCATGGAATACCAAGTCCGATACTGCACCCATTGCGCCACCGCGCTGCAATGGGTGACGGCCATGGAGGACAGCGGCCCGGTGCAGCGCCTGCGCTGCCCGGCCTGTGGCTGGACCCACTGGAACAATCCGACCCCGGTGCTGGCGGCCATCGTCGAGTATCAGGGCAAGGTGCTGCTGGCGCACAACGCGCTGTGGCAAGACCGCTTCTTCGGCATCATCACCGGATTCATGGAAGCGGGCGAATCACCCGAGCAGGGTGTCGCGCGAGAGGTCAAGGAAGAGACCAACCTCGACGTGCAAAGCACCGAGCTGGTGGGTGTCTGGGACTTCCAGCGCAAGAACCAGGTGCTGATTGCCTACCATGTTCTCGCCACCGGCGAGGTGCGCCTCTCGCCCGAGCTGACCGAGTACCAGCTGATCGAGCCGGCCCAGGTGCGCTGCTGGACCAGCAGCGGCACTGGACTGGCGCTGCAGAAATGGCTGCGTTCGCGCGGCTTCGAGCCCGAGGTGTTCGAGCGCAAGCCGCTGCGCATCAAGGAGGAGGGGCAGACCTCATGACCGATGCCGCCCTCGAAGTCGACGCCACCGGCCTGCGCTGCCCGCAGCCGATCCTGCGCGCCAAGCGGGCACTGAACACCCTGCAAAGCGGCCAGCGGCTGCTTGTGCTGGCCACCGATCCCGGCTCGCTGCAGGATTTCGCCGCTTTCGCCCGGCAGACCGGCAACACCTTGGTGGAGCAATCCACCGATGCCGCGGGCGTGCACCGCTTCGTGTTGCAGCGCCGCTGAAACCGGTTGCCTGCAGGCCTGCGGCCTGTCCATGTGGCACACGGCCCGCTCCCTGCCATCCCTGCTTCTGCCTGTGCCCTGGGTTCCGCCCCTGCCAACGCCAGCCCCTGCGCCCGGCAGCCAGGCCGGCGGCTTTGCGCCGCATCCCATCCCTTTTCGTTACAGAGATTCTTCATGTCTTCATTCCTGCACCCGCTTGTCCGACTGTTCCATCGCACCAACCTGGTCTCGCGCATTCTGATCGGTCTGGTGCTCGGCATCGCGCTGGCCTGGCTGGCGCCGCAGGCGGCATTGCAGGTCAGCCTGCTCGGCGAGCTGTTCGTGCTGGCGCTCAAGGCCGTCGCGCCCGTGCTGGTGCTGGTGCTGGTGGTGTCGTCGCTGTCGGCACACCAGTATGGCCAACCCTCCCACATCAAGCCGGTGCTGCTGATGTACCTGGTCAGCACCTTCTGCGCCGCCGCACTGGCAGTGGTGGCGAGCTTCCTGTTCCCGACCAGCCTGGAACTGGACATCGGCCCCGCCGAAGGCAATCCGCCGGGCAGCATCACCGAGGTGCTGCACGATCTGTTGGTCAATATCTTCATCGGCCCGGTGCAGGCCCTGAACACCTCCAACTACATCGCCATCCTGGCTTGGGCGGTGGCGCTGGGCCTGCTGCTGCGCCATGCCGCGCCCGCCACCCGCACCATGCTGCAGGATGTCTCCAAGGCCTTCACCGGCGTGGTGCAGGGGGTGATCGCGCTGGCGCCGATCGGTATCTTCGGGCTGGTGGCCAGCACCCTCGCCGCCTCGGGCTTTGACGCCCTGCTCGACTATGCGCGCCTGCTGGCCGTGATGATCGGCTGCATGCTCATCGTCACCTTCGTCATCAACCCGCTGATCGCCTACGTGAAGCTGCGCCGCAACCCGTACCCGCTGCTGATGATCATCCTGCGCGAGAGCGCCGTAACGGCCTTCTTCACGCGCAGCTCGGCCGCCAACATCCCGGTCAACCTGCGGCTGTGCGAGCGGCTCGGACTGGACAAGGACATCTACTCCATCACCATTCCGCTGGGCGCGACCATCAACATGGCGGGCGCAGCCATCACCATCTCGGTGATGGCGCTGGCTACCACCCACACGCTGGGCATCCCGGTGGATCTGCCCACCGCATTGCTGCTGTGCGTGGTCTCATCGCTGGCCGCCGCCGGCGTCTCCGGCGTGGCGGGCGGCTCGCTGCTGCTGATCCCGATGGCCACCAGCCTGTTCGGCATCGACGCAGAGATCGCCATGCAGGTCGTGGCCGTGGGCTTCGTCATCGGCGTGGTGCAGGACTCGTTCGAGACCGCGCTCAACTCGCACACCGATGTGGTCTTCACCGCCGCCGTCTCATACGCCAACCAGATCGCCGAAGTGCAGCGGGAAACAGCGCCAGGCGCCGCCGGGCAGACCGACTGAAGAGCGATTGACCGATTGACCGGGGTTCATGGCGAAGGCGGCTGCTCCTCCTGCCGGCCGGCCAGCCACTGGGGCACCTGATGCGGCGGCAGGGCCGCGGAGAACAGGTAGCCCTGCAGCACCGGGCAGCGGTGCTGCAGCAGCAGACTGCGCTGCGCTGCAGTCTCCACGCCTTCGGCCACCACCACCAGCCGGAGCTTGCGCCCGATCTCGATGATCGACGCCACCAGCGACTGCAGGCGCGGCGTCTCCAGGCTCTGGTCGATGAAGCTGCGGTCGATCTTGACCTCGGTGACCGGCAGTGCCACCAGGTTCGACAGGCTGGAGAAACCGGTGCCGAAATCATCCACCGACAGCCCCACCCCAAGCGCGCGGATGCGCCGGGCGACATCGATCATCTGCACATCCATGGTCAGCATGGAGTTTTCGGTGATCTCCACGGTCAGGCTGCTGCCCGGCAGGCCATGTTCGGATAGCAGGCCGGCGATGAAATCAGGCAACGCCGCATCGCGGAAATGGTGTGGCGAGAGATTGACAGACACCGACGGAATCGCCAGCCCAACGGCGCGCCATTGCGCCAGTTGCAAACAGGCTTCGCGCAGCGCCCAGTGGTCGATGGCCTCGATCAGGCCGAGGTCCTCGGCCAGTTCGATGAAAACCTCGGGCGAGACCTCACCGACGCTGTCGTCATGCCAGCGCGCCAGCGCCTCCATGCCGTGGAGCAAACCACTGCCGGCATGGACCTGCGGCTGGTAGTGCAACCGCAGCGTCTGCTGCGCAATGGCACGTCGCAGTGCCGCGCCCAGCTGCAGCCGGGTCTGCAGCATGCGGTCCTGGTGCGGACAGAAGAACTGGCTGCGGTCGCCACCGGCACGCTTGGCCCGGTACATGGCGGCTTTGGCATTGGCCAGCAGGTCCTCGCGATTGGCACCTCCATCGGGGTAATGGCTGATGCCCATGCTGACCGTGAGGTTCAGCTCCTGCTCAGCCACCTCGATGGGCTGCGCCAGCACATGGCGAATCTGGTCGGCCCGCAGCGCCGCCCCGTGCGCATCACAGTCGCCCAGCACCACGATGAACTGATCGCCTTCGGTGCGCGAGACAAATTCGCCAGCACCCAGGCAGCCTTGCAAGCGATTGGCCAGCTCGACCAGCACCCGATCGCCATGCGCATGGCCCAGCAAGTCGTTGACATCCTTGAAGCGGTCGACGTCGAGGCAGAAAAAGGCCATCTTGCTGCCACGCGGCGCGGCCAGCCACTGGTCGACCTGCTGGAGCAGGCGGCTGCGGTTGGGCAGGCCGGTCAGGCTGTCGAACTGCACCAGGCGCGCCATCTGCTGGCGCTGCTCCTCGCGCTCGACGGCCAGCGCGCACGGATCCAGGCACGCACGCACGACGCGCTCATGGAAAGCACTCGGACCACCACACTGCCGGGAATAAAGAGCCAGCGTGCCGGCCACGCTGCCGTCACGGCGCTTGACCGGATACGACCAGCAGGCCCGCAAACCGTGCTCCAGCAGGTGCGGCGCCAGCCCGCTCCAGAGCGGATCGCTGGCGATGTCCGGCGAGAGCACGCGCGCGCGCCGGGCCACTGCGGCGCCGCAACTGCCCACAGTGCTGCTGACCACCATGCCGGTGGTAGCTGCCACAAAAGGCGCAGGCAGCATCTGCACCGCCCAGGGCTGCAGGCAATGATCGGCGTCGACGCTCAACAGCGAGACCAGCACATCGGGCACGATGCCCTGGATGGCCTTGCAAAGGCGCTCGCCCCAGTCATCGAACGAGAGGTTGCTGACCAGCGCCTGGAACACATCGGCGCTCAGTTGCCGGATCTGCCGCTCCTCGGTGATGTCCGTGAGCATGTCGACCGAATAGCCATGCAGACCTGCCGCGGCATCCTCACAGCCGGGACATGTCATCGGCGCGGTGGCGATGCGAATCCAGATGTCCCGGCCGCTCTTGGTGCAGACCTGCATCTCGGCCTGAAAGCGGGTCTGTCCCCACGGCAGGCTGGCGTGCCTGACCCACTCCTCAGGCGGCAGGTTCCCGCTGAGCATCGTGCTCTCCGGATTGCGGCCCCGGACTTCCTCCAGCGTGTAGCCGAACATGCTGGTGAAGCTCGCATTCACATACACGATGCGGCGCCGCTCATCGAGCACCACCACCGGCTGTTCGCTGTGCTCCACGGCCATTCGCAACAGGCGCTCGACCATGCCTGCCGCACTGACGGCGTCCGGCTCGGCAGGCTGCAGCACCAGCAGGTCAAGACGGCCCGCGCCGGCACCAACAGAGATGATGGCAACGGAAACCACCTGCGGCACCGCCTCCTGCTGCCACAAAGGCACTGCCCTGCCACTGGCCAGCAGCGCGCGCGTCTCACTCCAGGTGCGAACGCCAGCGGCATCGGACAAGACCAGCCAGTCCTGCAGGCAGCGCCCCTGGAGGGCTGCCGCTGCATCACCCAGCAACCGGCAGGCCGCCCGATTCGCCTGTTGGATGTGACCGCCGCCGTCCAGCGCCAGCGCCGCCACCCCCAATCCATCCAGCGCCCGCAGTGCAACGCCAAGCCCGGTACCCCCGGGCAAAAGAACATCCATCTCCTCGGCCCCATCCTTTTCCTTGGACAGTCATCGCTGTCGGTATATAAGCAGCGAGTGCGCGCCGCCACGGAGGGCTCTTGCCCGCGCATGGCTCATGCCGCAGCGGCTCCACCAGGGCATGCGCCCCAGGCCGTCACGGACCATGCACCTCGCGGGTTTCGATTATCAATGCATTGACAATTGATGCACGAAAAAAAGCGTGCTTTCCTGCGTCTCTCATGCCAGAGAACCTGCAACGCCTGCAGGCATGGGCCCGTGCCTGCCCGAATTCAGCGTTTGCCAGTGTTGCGACCAGTGTGCAAGCGTGTATGCTTGCCAGTTACACATGGGCTGTGCATCCGGGCTGCCCGGCGTGCCGATGCGCCGCCGGTACCCGGAACCGCACGTCGCCCTACTTTTTTCCGCGAAAACCCAGGAGATTGTCATGACCCTCTTCCGACTGAAAAACATTGCTTCCGCACTGGCCGTCTGCGGTCTGTTCGCTGGCGCAGCCCATGCCGACACCATCAAGATCGCGGTCGTCGGCCCGACCACCGGCCCCGTCACCCAATATGGCGACATGGTCAAGGAGGGCATCCTGACCGCCGTCGAGCAGATCAACGGCGCCGGCGGTGTGCTGGGCAAACAGTTCGAGACCGTCAACATCGACGATGCCTGCGAACCCAAGCAAGGCCCGGTGGCGGCCAACCGCGTGGTCAACGACAAGATCGGCTTCGTGGTCGGTGGCGTCTGCTCGGGCGCCACCATCGCCGCCGCGCCTGTCTACAACGACGAAGGCGTGCTGATGGTCACCCCGTCGGCCACCGCGCCGGCCCTGACCGATGGCAAGGACTACGAATTCATCTTCCGCACCATCGGCCGCGACGACCAGCAAGGCCCGGCCGCCGCGCAGTTCATCATCGAGAAGATCAAACCCGCCAAGGTAGCCGTGCTGCACGACAAGCAGTCCTACGGCCAGGGCATCGCCGCGGCCGTGCGCGACGCGCTGCAGAAGGCGAACATCCCGGTGGCGATCTTCGAGGGCATCAACGCTGGCGACAGCGACTACTCCTCGGTGGTCACCAAGCTCAAGTCCGAAGGCGCGGATTTCGTCTACTACGGCGGCTACCACCCCGAGTTGGGCCTGCTGCTGCGCCAGTCGGCCGAGCAAGGCATCAAGGCCCGTTTCATGGGCCCCGAAGGTGCCGGCAACCCGGACATCAACGCCATTGCCGGTGACGCCGTCGAAGGCCTGTTGCTGACGCTGCCGGCCGACTTCTCGGCCGATCCTAAGAATGCCGCCATCGTCAAGGCCTTCGAAGCCAAGCAGCGCAACGCCAGCGGCGCTTTCCAGCTGACCTCCTACGCCGCCGTGCAGGCCATCGCCGAAGGCATCAAGGGTGCCGGCAGCGAGGAGCCGGAGCAAGTCGCCGCCTGGCTCAAGGCCAACTCGGTCGACAGCCCCATCGGCACCATCTCGTGGAATGAACAGGGCGACCTCAAGGCGTTCAACTTCGACGTCTACACCTGGCACAAGGACGGCAGCAAGAGCATCGCCAAGTAAGCCGCCGGCATGGCAGCAGCAGGCGCGGCACACCGCATGGTCTGCCCACCTGCACCCATCGCCACTCAAACAGGGCATATGGCCCTGTTTTTTTGCAGTTGACGCACCATGCCGCATCCATGCGATCCGCATGGGATGGCACGCTTATTGCGCAAAAGAGCTGTGGCGTATTGAATTGAAACAATGATTGCACCAATATGGTGCAATCAGGGTAATCCAGCCGGTGACACATCACACGGCGCCCCGCACAATACGCCCCACCGTTGTGCATTCCGCATCTGACTGCATCTGTTACAGGTTCCTTCTGGTGCATCCGGTCCCGTTTTTCAACACAGGAGTTCATGCCATGAAACTGACTCGCTTCGTTCCGACCCTCCTCTCCCTGGCTGCCTTGAGTATGGCCGGCGCGGCTTTCGCCGCCGATCCGATCAAGATCGGCATCCCGCAGCCCATGACGGGTCCCAACAAGCAGTACGGTGACCAGATCCAGGCCGGTGCGCTGACCGCCATCGACACCATCAACGCCGCCGGCGGCATCGATGGCCGCAAGCTCGAGCCGGTGCTGATCGACGATGGCTGCGAGCCCAAGCAATCCGTTCCGGCCGCCAACCAAGTGGTCAAGTCCGGCGCCAAGTTCGCCGTCGCCCACGCCTGCTCGGGCACGACGATTCCGGCCGTGCCGATCTACGAGGAAGAGCAGATCGTCGCCATCACCCCGGGCGCCACCAACCCGGCCGTGACCGACACCACCAAGCCGCACTTCTTTTTCCGCACCATCGGTCGTGACGACCAGCAGGGCCCCTTCGCCGCCCAGTACATTGCCGATACGCTCAAGCCCAAGAGCGTGGTGGTGCTGCACGACAAGCAGACCTATGGCTCCGGCGTGGCCACGCAGGTGCGTGACGCGCTGCAGAAGCTGGGCGTGAACGTGGCGCTGTTCGAGAGCATCAACGTCGGCGACAGCGACTACTCGGCCGTCATCACCAAGCTCAAGACGCTGAGCCCGGACCTGGTCTACTTCGGCGGCTACCACCCCGAGCTGGGCCTGCTGCTGCGCCAGGCTCGCGAGCAAGGTCTGAACGTGCAGTTCATGGGCCCCGAGGGCACGGCCAACCAGGATCTGGTGGCGATTGCCGGCCCGGCCATCGAAGGCCTGCTGGTGACGCTGCCGGCCGACTTCACCAAGCGCCCCGAGAATGCCGCCATCGTCAAGGCCTTCCATGATGCCAAGCGCGACCCGGATGGCGCCTTCCAGATGCCCGCCTACGCCGCCGTCGAGCTGATCGCAGCGGGCATCAAGGCGGTCGGTGACGACCCCGAGAAAGTGGCCGACTACCTGCACGCCAACAGCTTCGACACCTCCATCGGCAAGGTCGAATTCGACGCCAAGGGCGACTTGAAGGACTTCGAGTTCGCCGTCTTCCAGTGGGACAAGGACGGCGGCAAGAAGCAGCTCTGATGCGCTTTCCGATTGTCGGCGAGGCCGCGCTTCGCTGATAATCGCCCCCTCGTCCGGCGCTGCGGCACATTCCAGACTGTCCCGCAGCGCTGTTTCGTTGACCGGCAGGCCGCCGGCGCCACCCGCCAGCACCTCATGCTCGGAGCCGAAACCACCATGTCCGAACTCCCCCAAATCATCCAACAGATCTTCAATGGCCTCTCACTCGGAGCCATTTATGCATTGATCGCCATCGGCTACACCATGGTCTACGGCATCATCGGCATGATCAACTTCGCCCATGGCGAGATCTACATGATCGGAGCCTATGTCGGCCTCGTCACGCTGACGGCCATCGGCACCCAGAGCGGATTGCCGATTCCGCTCGTCATCGCGGCCATGCTGGTCGTGGCCATGGCCGTCACCGGCGTCTATGGCTTCACCGTCGAGCGGGTGGCCTACCGGCCGGTGCGCGGCGGCCCGCGCCTGGTGGCGCTGATCTCCGCGATCGGCATGTCGATCTTCCTGCAGAACTGGGTGGCGCTGGGCCAGGGCGCGCGCGACCAGGCCGTGCCCTCGCTGATCTCGGGTGCCGCGCAGTTCCACATCGGCGACTTCGAAGTCACCTTCCCCTATTCGCGCATGCTCATCATCGGCGTGACGGTGGCACTGATGATCGCTCTGACGCTCTTCATCAAGAATTCGCGCATGGGCCGCGCCTCGCGCGCCTGTTCGCAGGACATGAAGATGGCCTCGCTGCTGGGCATCGACACCAACCGCGTGATCTCCTTCACCTTCATCCTGGGTGCGATGCTGGCAGCCGTCGGCGGCGTACTGATCGCCATCACCATCGGCAAGCTCAATCCGTTCATCGGCTTCATCGCCGGCATCAAGGCCTTCACGGCGGCGGTGCTCGGCGGCATCGGCTCGATCCCCGGCGCCATGCTCGGTGGCGTGCTGCTGGGCCTGGCCGAGACCTTCGCTGCCGCCTACATTTCCTCGCAATACAAGGACATCGTGGCCTTCGGCCTGCTGGTGCTGATTCTGCTGTTCAGGCCCACGGGGCTGCTGGGCAAGCCTGAGGTGGAGAAAGTCTGATGCGCGATACGATCAAGAATGCCTTCATCGCGGCGTTGATGACCGCCGTCATCATCGTCCCCGTCTTCGGCCTGCAACTGGTCCGCCAGGGCTCGCAGACCCAGCTCGAATCGCACTGGGGCCTGGTGGCGCTGGGCTGCGCCATCGTCTTCGTGCTGCAGCTCATCAAGCCCGCGCTTGGCAAGATATTCGGGGGCCTGCGCCTGCCCAAGGCGCCCCCGCTGGCACCCAAGGGCCAGAAGATCTTCGGCGTGCTGCTGATCGTGCTGGCGATCAGCTGGCCGTTTCTCGGCCAGATCGTGCCCGGCTGGGGCGTGGGCACGCGCAGCCAGGTGGACATTGCCACCCTGGTGATGATCTACGTGATGCTCGGCCTGGGCCTGAACATCGTGGTGGGCTTCGCCGGCCTGCTCGACCTAGGCTTCGTGGGCTTCTACGCCGTGGGCGCCTACACCTATGCCCTGCTCTACCACTGGGCCGGCTGGAGCTTCTGGGAAGCGCTGCCGCTCTCGGGTGCGATGGCCGGGCTGTTCGGCTATGTGCTGGGCTTTCCGGTGCTGCGCCTGCGCGGCGACTACCTGGCCATCGTCACGCTGGGCTTTGGCGAGATCATCCGATTGCTGCTGATCAACCTGACGCAGTGGACGGGCGGGCCCGACGGCATCTCGGGCATTCCCAAGCCCACCGTGTTCGGCTACGAGATGACGCGCCGCGCCAGCGAGGAAGGCGGCCAGACCTTCCACCAGCTGATGGGCTGGGCCTTCAGCAACCAGCACATGGTGATCTACCTGTACCTGATGGCGCTGTCGCTGGCGCTGATCACGCTCTACGTCTCCAACCGCCTGATCCGCATGCCGATCGGCCGCGCCTGGGAGGCGCTGCGCGAGGACGAGATCGCCTGCCGCTCGCTGGGCCTGAACCCGACCAACATCAAGCTCTCGGCCTTCACGCTGGGAGCGACCTTCGCCGGCTTCGGCGGCGCGTTCTTCGCGGCGCGCCAGGGCCTGGTCAATCCCGAGTCGTTCACCTTCATCGAATCGGCACTGATCCTGGCGGTGGTGGTGCTCGGCGGCATGGGCTCGCAGATCGGCGTGATCCTCGCGGCCATCGTGCTGACGGTGCTGCCGGAGGTCGCGCGCGAATTCGCCGAGTACCGCATGCTGCTGTTCGGCCTGGTCATGGTGCTGATGATGATGTGGCGGCCGCAGGGCCTGTTGCCCACCAAGCGTCCGCACGTGGAGATTGCGCAATGACCGAGACGAACAAGCACACTGCATCCACCCCGCTGCTGCAGGTCAAGGACCTGACCATGCGCTTTGGCGGCCTTCTGGCCGTCGACCATGTGTCCTTCGAGGTCGGCCGCAACGAGATCTTTGCCATCATCGGCCCCAACGGCGCCGGCAAGACCACCGTGTTCAACTGCGTGGGCGGCTTCTACCGCCCCACCTCGGGCCAGGTGCACATGGATGGCAAGGACATCGCCGGCCTGCCCAGCCACAAGGTGGCGCGCCACGGCCTGGTGCGCACCTTCCAGAACGTGCGGCTCTTCAAGGAGCTGACGGTGGTCGAGAACCTGCTGGTGGCACAGCACACGCAGGTCGAGAGCAACATGCTCAAGGGCCTCTTCAAGCTGCCCTCCTACCGCCGCGCCGAGAAGGAGGCGCTCGATCGCGCCGTCTGGTGGCTGGATTTCATGGGCATCCGCGCCTTCGCCAATCGCGAGGCCGGCAACCTGGCCTACGGCCACCAGCGCCGCCTGGAGATCGCCCGCTGCATGATCACCAAGCCGCGCCTGCTGATGCTCGATGAGCCCGCCGCCGGCCTCAATCCGCAGGAGAAGGTCGAACTGCAGCACCTGATCGACCAGTTGCGCCGCGAATTCGACGTGGCCGTGCTGCTGATCGAGCACGACATGAGCCTGGTGATGAACGTCTCCGAACGCATCCTGGTGATGGAGCACGGCAAGCCCATCGTGACCGGCACGCCGGACGCGGTGCGCAACGACCCGCGCGTCATCAAGGCCTACCTGGGAGAAGAATGATGAACATCATCATCAAGGAACGCATCACCATCGCGGCGCGCGTCGAGGACGTGGCCACGCCCGCAGCCAGCCAGCCGATGCTGCAGCTCGAGAACATCCACACCCACTACGGCGCCATCCAGGCGCTCGGCGGCGTCTCCATCCACGTCAACCAGGGTGAGATCGTCACGCTGATCGGCAGCAATGGCGCGGGCAAGACCACCATGCTGATGACCATCTGCGGCAACCCGCGCGCCAGCACGGGCCGCGTGCTGTTCGAGGGCCGGGACATCACGCGCCTGCCCACGCACAAGATCATGCAGAACGGCATCGCCATCTCGCCCGAGGGGCGGCGCGTGTTCCCGGACCTGACGGTGGTCGAGAACCTCAAGATGGGCGGCTTTTTTCTCGATGCCGACGCCATCGGGGAAGGCATCGAACACGTCTTCGCGCTGTTTCCTCGCCTCAAGGAGCGCGCCAACCAGCGCGCCGGCACCATGTCCGGCGGCGAGCAGCAGATGCTGGCCATCGGCCGCGCGCTGATGAGCAAGCCGCGCCTGCTGCTGCTCGACGAGCCCACGCTCGGCCTGGCGCCGCTGATCATCGCGCAGATCTTCGAGATCATCCAGACCATCCGCGCCGAGGGCGTGACGGTGTTCCTGGTCGAGCAGAACGCCAACAAGGCGCTGCAAGTCGCCGATCGCGGCTACGTGCTCGAGACCGGCAAGGTGGTGCTCGAGGACACCGGCGCCAACCTGCTGGGCAACCCGGACATCCGCAAGGCATATCTGGGGGCGTGACTCCCTGCAAAGTCTGGGCGTGGGACTGCCCCAAAAGGCCATGAAAGCGGCCTTGGTCCATGCCAACCACAACCGGAAAAACGCCCACTGCCAGTCGAGATGGATGCCGAAACCCGTCTCGCCTGGCGCAAGCTCGTCGCGCAATGCCAACTCCGGAATGCGATAGTCGCCGCCATTCTGCTTGCGAAACGGCAAGGGCGCGGTCGTTCCAGGCGCATCCAGCCGCTGCCCCAATGCCGCGCAGGCCTCCGCGAATCCGGCATCGTCGATCTTGCCGGTGCGGTAGATCACATGTGGCGGTAGCACGTCGAAGCCGGGATAGAACAGCATGCCATGCTGGATGGGGAACAGCACGTCGTCGATGGGCCCGTTGATGCCGCGCGGTCCATAATGTGGCGCCCAGCCGCCAATGGTCACCACCAGCATCGCGCGCTTGCCTGCCAACGTGCCTTCGCCATAGCGATCGCCCCAATGGGTATCGGAGTGCTCTCCCACTCCGTACGCAAAGCCACAGGCATACACACGGTCGATCCAGCCTTTCAGGATCGCCGGCATCGAAAACCACCACAGTGGAAACTGCAGGATCACCGCATCCGCCCAGCGCAGCTTGTGCTGCTCGCGCGTGATGTCGGGGCTTTGCGTACCACGCTCGAATGCCCTCCGCGAATCCTCGACCACGTCCAGACGCGCGCCAGGCGCAAGACCGGTGTAGTCGTGCGCATCCAGCGCAGCCTTCCATTGCATCGCATACAGGTCCGATGACTGCACCGCATGGCCGGCGCGCTCCAGGCGCACCACCGCGAAATCCCTGAGCGCGCCGTTGAGGGAGCGAGGCTCGGGATGGGCGTAGACGAGTAGGACATTCATGGCACAACCTCCATCAGTGAAAGGCTGCACGATAGTGCCTGTCACGATATAGTTGAAATGAATTTCTCTGATACTGGGTATTACTTTGAAAAATTCCTTGAGACACCTGGATCTGAACCTGCTGGTCACGCTGGACGCCTTGCTGGTCGAACACAACGTGACGCGCACGGCCGCGCGCTTGCATCTGTCCCAGCCAACCGTCAGCGTGCAACTGGCCAAGCTGCGTGAGGCTTTCGGCGATCCCTTGCTCCTACCAGGCCCACGCGGCATGCGGCCCACCGCACGCGCCAACGAACTGCGCGAGCCGTTGCGCGATGCCTTGCAGGCGTTGGCGCAGGCGGTTGCGCCCTCCACGCCATTTGCCCCGCAGCAAGCCACGAACACCTGGCGAATCGCTGCTTCGGACTATGTCGAGTCGGCCATCGTATTGCCTGCGCTGGCCGGGCTGCGGGCCGCCGCGCCAGGCACGCGCCTGGCCATCACGGAGCTGCGGCCATCCACACTGGTGCAACAGACCGAGCAGGGCCAGATCGACCTGGCGTTCTTCATCAGCGCAGAAACTCCCACCGGCCTGCGCCGCCGCGCCATGTTCACCGACCGCTACGTGCTGGTCGGCCGGGCCGGCCACCCGAAGCTGAAACGCCGCCCGACACTGGCCCAGTTCTGCCAACTGGAGCATGTAATCGTCTCACAGGACGGCGGTGGCTTCCACGGCGTGACGGATACCGCGCTCGCGCGACTCGGCTTGAACCGGCGCGTGGTGCTGTCGGTACCGCACTTCCTCTTTCTTGAGTCGGCACTGGCCAACACGGACTTGGTCGCGCTGGTGCCGTCGCGACTGGTGCGCAACCGCGCCACGCTGCGGGTCGTGGAGCCACCGCTGGATGTGCCGGGCTTCGAAACACTGATGATCTGGCATGAACGCGTGCACCGGGACCCGGCCCACCAATGGCTGCGTGAGCACTTCGCCCATTCGGTAACGCGAACCAGCGCCTCTTCTGTCACTGATTCACACTGATACCTGCGGCGCAGGCATGGCAACCGGCGCACCCAAAACCCAAAGCCCAACGCGGCAGTCAATCCGGTTCAAACCATCGAGGCAGTTGCTCGGCCATGCGCGCGAACACGGCGTCCAGAGAAGGCACGTCCGCACCGAACAAGGCCTCGATGACACTGGCGTTCTCGAACAGCCCATGCAGGTAGCAGCCCAGCACGTTGCCTGGCTGATTGGCCCAGGCCACGGATGCAATGGCCGTCTGCAAACCCGCTCCGGCGTGCACCATGGCCTGATAAGGCATGGTCTGGCCCTGGTGGATTTCGTAACCTTCGACGGTCACGCCGGACAATCCATGCCAGGGCCCCTCCAACATGCCGAGCCGGTGTGTGACGCGCCGCACGGTCTTGACCGGCTCGAAACCCGTCACCAGCGGCAACAACCCCAACCCTGGCTGATTGCCCTGCACATCTCCTGGATCGACCAGGCTCTCGCCCAGCATCTGCAGGCCGCCGCAAATGCCCAGCACTGGCCGGCCGGCCTGCGCGTGACGCGCCACCGCGGCATCCAGGCCTTGTGCGCGCAACCACAGCAAATCGGCGATGGTGGCTTTCGAGCCCGGCAGGATGATCCAGTCCGCGCCGCCCACATCCGCCACCGCGCGCGCCCACACCAGCCGCACGCCCGGCACGTTCTTCAGCGGCTGGAACTCATCGAGGTTGCTGATGCGCGGGTAGGCGATGATGGCAATGGTGCGCAGACCATGCGACGCACCAGCCACCGCGCATACGCTGCTGCGGTCATCGAATACGCCATCCTCTTCGGGCAGACCGTGGTCGTGCACCATCGGGATCGTGGCTACCACCGGCACGCCGGTGAGCTGCTGCAGCATCTCTGGCGCTGGTGCCAGCAGCGCCGCATCGCCGCGGAATTTGTTGAGCACGAAGCCCTGGATCAGCACGCGGTCCTGCGCTGCCAGCAAGGCCCAGGTGCCATACAAATGCGCAAAGGCGCCGCCGCGGTCGATGTCCGCGACCAGCAGGCAGTGCGCCTGGCAGTGGCGCGCCACGCGCATGTTGACCACGTCGCTGGCGGCCAGGTTGATCTCGGCGGGCGAGCCGGCGCCCTCGATCACCACCACGTCGTATTCAGCGCGCAGGGCATCGAGTGCATCGGCAATCACCGGCCAGACCTGGGCACTGCGCTCGCGCCAAGGCATGGCCGTCAGTCGCTCGTCGACCTCGCCCAGCAGCACGACCTGGCTGCGCGTATCCGCCTCGGGCTTGAGCAGCAGCGGGTTCATGCGCACATCCGGTTCGACACCCGCCGCCAGCGCCTGGAAATACTGCGCACTGCCGATCTCGCCATTACCCCCATCGGGCCGGGGCACCACGCGCGCGTTGTTGCTCATGTTCTGCGCCTTGAAGGGCGCCACCCGAAAGCCCTGGCGCGCATACCATCGGCACAGCGCGGTGGCCAGCCAGCTCTTGCCGGCACCGCTGGAAGTGCCCAGCACCATCACGCACAGCGCCCCGCTGGCACCAGGAGTGGGCAATGGCAGGCGGACGGCGTGTGGATCGGTCATGGGAGCAGGCTTGTGCAAGCGGGTGTGGCGAATGGAACGGGTGGGACGGTCGAGACGGCTACGGCAGACATGCCGGCAGGGCCCGGGCCCGCATCATCGCATGGCTGCGGGCAGGCTTTGCCAGGCGGCCCGCAAGGCCTGCTGCGAGGCCGGCGGCCGCACGCCCAGCCGCACATGGCCGGGCAAGCCCATCGAAGTGGTATCGCGCAGCTTGATACCCGCCGTGCGCAAGCTCTGCAGCAGCGCCGGCCAGTCGGGCCTGCCCGCCTGCGGCACGGCAGCGACGAAGTAATTGGCCAGGCTGCCGGGCCACACCTGCCAGCCCAGGGCCTCGCAACAGGCCTGCTGCTGCCGCTTCCAGCCCAGCAGGATCTGGCGGCTATGCGCCAGCCATTGCTGCACCGACGGGCGCTGCCAGGCCTGCAGCATGGCCACGCCATGCACGCCCAGCGGCCAGGACGGCGCAAGCGCCTGCAACTCGGCCACCGCGCGCTCTGCCATCGCCCCCGCGTCCGAGCTGGACTGGCCCGGCGGCGGGCATGGCGCAATCGCATAGGCACCGCGCACCCCCGTCATGCCCAAGGCCTTGTTCGGCGAGAAAAGCTGCCAGCAGGCGTGCCGCTGGCCCGCGGCCTGCTGCAGCCAATCCAGCCCAGCGCCACTGCCGCCATCGAGCACCAGCGGGGCATAGGCCATGTCGAGCACCCGCAGCAAAGGCGCAGGCAGGGCATCCGGTGTGTGTGCCCGCCAGGCCTGCGCATCCGCAGCGGCCAGCCACGGTGCGAGTTGCGGGTCTGCGCGTCCGGCCGGGCTGGATGGCTGGCAGGCCCAGCGCAGGGCCCCGAAATCATGCTCCGGCGGCGGCTCCCGTGTTGCCGGCGCCGAGGCCACGGTCAGCCCCAGCGCCTGCGCCTGGCGGGCGTAGTCACCGTAACAAGGGCTGGGCACCACCACCTGTTCCGCGCCGCGCCGCAGGGCCCAGAGGCTCAGGCGGTGGATGCATTCACTGGCGCTGGCGGCCAGCAGGATTTGCCAGGGCGCCACGCCATGCCAGGCAGCCAGCGCCTCGCGCAAAGCGGTGTAGTGCGGGTCCGGATAATGGCGCACTTCGGCCGCCTGCACGGCCTGCAAGGCCTCGGGACACGGGCCGCAGGCATTGCTGTTGGTCGAGAAATCATGCGCGGCCGTGCCCAGCGCATCGGTGCCGCCATGCTCCTGGGACACCGGCCATGCACTTCCACCGGTCATGACCACGCTCCAATCGGCAGTGCCGGCAACAAGGCCACGGCCAGCCCGAGCAGCAGCGCGCGCCGGGCACAGCGGCTGGCCTGTGCAACGGCATCGGGGCCGGGCTCGGCCGCTCCGGCATTGAGCACATAGACGCCGGGCTTGCCGAGCCGGCAGCCCAGCAGCAAGGCCATCGCCGCCATCGGCCAGCCGCCATTGGGCGATGGTGTCAGTCCGGCCTGCCGCCGCAGCGTCTGCCAGTGGCCCAGGCCGCTGTTGGCCAGCAGCAGCATGGCCGCCGTCAGGCGTGCCGGTAGCCACGACAGCACGTCGTCGGCGCGTGCGGCCCATTTGCCGGCCCATTGCCAGTGATAGCCGCCGCGCCAGCCGGGGTAGCCCCACATGGCATCGGCCGTGTTGGCAAAGCGGTACAGCACCGCGCCGGGCAAACCGAGCAACAGGAACCAGAACAGCGGCGCCACGACCGAATCATTGAAATTCTCGGCCAGCGTCTCGACGGCACTCTCGCGCACCTGCCCGGCATCGAGCAGGGTGACGTCACGGCTGACCAGCCGCGCCAGCTGCCGGCGCCCCTCGCCCAGCGAGCGCTGCAGTGCCGCCTCGACCTGCAGGCTTTCGCTCCGCAACATGCGCCAGGCCAGCATCGGCTTGAGCAGCACGGCCAGCAGCAGCGCCTGCCCCCACCATGGCACGGGTTGCAACAGCCGCGCCGCCAGCACCGCCAGGGCCATCCAGCCGGCGGCCAGCAGCAGCCAGGCCAGTGCGCCAAGCGTGAACAGCAACCAGGCCGGCCGTGCCGGTACGGTGGGCACCACAGCTGCATGGGCCGGGCTGGCCGCATGGGCGGCCGGCTTGCCAAAAACCAGGCGCTGCGCCAGGGCCAGCGTGCGCCCCATCCACACCACCGGGTGCAAGGCGGCGGGCGGCTCGCCCGGCCATCGGTCCAGCAGCAGGGCCAGCACCATGGCCAGCCACAGGCCCAGGCCCGGCAGCAGGACCAGCGCCAGGTGCCCTTCGTCCGGGAGGGTCGGCATCAGCACGGCAGCGCCCTCAGGGCGTCAATCCTCGATGCCACGCTGGGCCGGCACGCCCGCCTGGTAGGCGTGCTTGACCAGGTGCATCTCGGTGACGGTGTCGGCGATGGCAACCAGCTCCTCGGGGCAGCGCCGGCCGGTGAGCATGACGTGCACGTGCGCGGGGCGCTGCTGCAGCGTCTCGACCACCTCGGCCAGCGGCAGCCAGCCGTAGATCAGCGGGTAGGTGACCTCGTCGAGCACGACGAGGAAGTGGTCGCCCGAGAGGATGTCGGCGCGCGCCTGCTGCCAACCCTGGCGGGCCAGTTCGGCCGAATGCTCCATGTCGCGGCTCTTCCAGGTGAAACCATCCCCCAGGCCCTCGATGGGCACGCCCAGCGTCTCGAACGCGCGATGCTCGCCAAACCGCGCCGAAGGCACCTTGAGGAACTGGTAGATCTTCACCGGCTTGCCACGGCCATGCGCGCGCAGCGCCAGCCCGAAGGCCGAAGTGCTCTTGCCCTTGCCATCACCGGTGTTGATGAGGATCAGGCCGCGCCGTTCGCCCTGGGGCTTGTCGGCCTGGCGGTCCACGGGAGGTTGTTCGATCTGCATGGGAATGCTCCTGTCTGCTTCAAGTCTTGGAATGCACGTTGGAATGGATGCTGGAATGGAGATTGGGAATCGCCGTCCATTGACCCTCGACCTCGCGCACCGCGATGCGGTGGCGAAACACCGCCTCGACGGCCGCGCGCGTGGCGGCATCGCCGCTTTCGCCATGGTGCAGCACGCGCCCGGCGTCGAGCACCAACAGCTCGTCGGCCTGCAGGGCGATGGAGACCTCGTGCAGCACGCTCACCAGCGTGACGCCGCGCGCCAGCAGCGCGCGCATGTCCAGCAGCCACTGGGTCTGGTGCGGTGGATCGAGGTTGGCCAGCGGCTCGTCCATCAGGAGCAGCGGCGCCCGCACCGCCAGCGCCCGCGCCAGCAGCACGCGCTGGCGCTCGCCGCCCGAGAGCTCGGCGAGGCTGCGCCCGCGGAACGCCCAGGTCTGCGTGCCCTGCATGGCTTCGCGCACGATGCACTCATCCTCGCGCGTCGTGGTGGCCAACCAGCCCTGGTGCGGCATGCGGCCAAGCATCACGGTGTCGTAGGCCGTCAGCTCGTCGAGTGCGCGCTCGCCCTGGCCCAGCCAGGCCAGCTGCTGCGCACGGGTGCGCGCACCGATGGCCGCGAGTGGCTGGCCGGCCAGCCACACCTGGCCGCCACTGGCCGGCAACAGGCCCGCCAGCGCCTTGAGCAGGGTGGACTTGCCAGCGCCATTGGGGCCGACGATGCTGGTCCAGCGCCCGCGCGCAAAAACCACGTTCACGCCCTGCAGCACCGGCTGGCCGCCCAGGCAGACCGTCAGGTCCACCGCCTGCAGCGCGGCGGTGCCATCCGGTGCACCCGCGCCAGCATCATCGGACAGACCACTTTGCCGATCATTTTGCCTATCACCTGGCATGGCGCGCATCAGCCTTCCCCCTGCCCCAATGGGCTGCGGCTGCGCTGGCGGTGCATCAGCCACAGCAGGTAGCCACCACCCAGCAGCGCGGTGAGCACGCCCACCGGCAGTTCCTGCGGCGCCACCAGGCCACGCGCGAGCAGATCGGCCGCGCACAGCAGCACGCCACCCATCAGCGCCGACAGCAGCACCAGCCGGTTGTGGCGCACCCGCACGATGGAACGCACCAGGTGCGGCGCGGCGAGACCAACGAAGGCCAGCAGGCCGGTCTGCGCCACGGCGGCGGCAGTCGCCAGCGACAGCACGCCGATCAGCGCCGCCTGCATGGCCGGCAGCGGCAGACCCAGCGAGCGCGCCGTGGCCTCGCCCAGCGCCAGGCCATCGAGCACGCGACTCAGGCTCCAGGCCGCCAGCAGGCACAGCAGCAGCACCAGCGCCATGATGACGCAGGCCGTCCAGCCGATGAAGCCGGTACTGCCCAGTTCGTAGGACTGCATGGCCTGCAGAATGTCCTGGTGCGTCAGCAGGATCACATCCTTGCAGGCGCCCAGCACCACGCCGACGATCACGCCGGCGAGCAGCAGGCGCAGGCCCCCTTGCACGCCGCGCGCCAGCGTCAGCGTCAGCAGCACGGCCAGCACCGAGCCGATGAAGGCCACGCCGGTCATGCCCAGATGCACCAGCCAGGGCAACACCAGCGACGACGAACCCGAGAGCATCATGGCCAGCGCCACGCCCAGCGAAGCACCGGAGGCACTGCCGAGCAGATAGGGATCGGCCAGCGGATTGCGGAACAGGCCCTGCGCCACGCAGCCGGCCAGTCCCAGCAGCGCGCCGGCCAGCAGTGCGCCCAGCGTGCGCGGCAGGCGGATGTCCCAGACGATCTGGCGCGCCACCGCATCCTGCAGCATCGTCCGCACGCTTTCGAGACCCTGGCTGCCCACCCCCAGGCCGATGCCGCACAGCAGCAATGCCAGCACCAGCAGCGCCAACACCAGCCAGCGGCTGCGGCGCAACTGCTGGTTGTCGGGCGCGGCATCGGCGTCAACGGCGGGGCGCGGCATGGCGGGCGACTGCGTCATTCGTCGCGGTCCTGCATCTTGCTGCGAATGCAGTCGGCCATCAGGCGCGCGGCCAGATCCATGCGTGGGCCGGGGCGCACCAGCACGTTGGAGTCCTCGGCGTCGAACAGGCACAGGCGCTGCGCGCGGATGGCGCGCATGTTGTGCCAGCCGGGATAGGTGTAGTCGGCCTGCATGCTGCGGTTGCTGATGAGGATCACATCCGGGTCGGCGCGCAGCACGTATTCGGGACTCAGGCGCGGAAACGGGCCCAGCTCGGCCGGCACGACGTTCTGCACGCCCAGGCGCTGCAGGGTCTGGCCGATGAAGGAGTCGGGCCCGGCCGCATACGGGCCGCGGCTGACTTCCAGATAGACACGCCACTGCGCCGCCGCCGGCGGCAGGCTGGCCGCTGCGGCATCGACACCATCGTTGATGCGCCGCCACAGCCCGGCCGCCGTGGGCGCAGCCTCAGCGCCGTGCCGGCCCTCGTGCGCCGGCACTTGCAGCAGCGCCTCGAGCAGTTGCAGCACGCGCTCGACGTCGGCATGCGTCTTGGGCTCGAGCACCACGGTGCGCAAGCCCAGCGCCTCGAGCCGCTCGGTGGCCCGCGAGGCCGCCGAGATCAGCACCACATCCGGGCGCTGCGCCACCACCGACTCGATGCTCGGGTCCAGTCCGCCGCCGGCCTGCGGCAGTTGGCGCACCTCGGGCGGATACTCGGAATAACGGTCCACCGCCACCAGCCGGCCGCAAGCTCCCAGCGCGCAGACACTCTCGGTCAGCGACGGCAGCAGGCTGACGATGCGCATTGGCGCCTGGTCGAAGTGCTGCGGGCGGCCGCGGTCGTCGGTGACGGTGACGCCCGCCTCGGCCACGGTTTGCGCCGGCGCCGCCACATCCGCAGCCCGCACCGGCATGGCCGCCGACATCAGCAACATCAGCAGCGCCTGCAGCAGGGCCGCCAGCCGCCGGATGGCCGCCCCTCCTCCCCATGTTCGATGGCCGATTGCACGACTTTCCATCACGGCCCTCCATCCGGTGTATCCGGCTGTTTCAGCATCAGCGGCAGGCCGGCCGCCATCAGCACCACGGTAACGCATTGTGCCGCCAGCTGCTGGTTGAGCAGGCCCAGCGCATCGACAAAGACCCGTACCTCGCGACCGAGCGGGATCACGCCCCAGCCGATCTCGTTGCTGACCATCAGCACCGGCCCGGGCGCCGCATCCAGAGCCTGCCGCAGCGCCGCGCACGCGCCCTGCCAGGCAGCCCGGCGTTGCGCCAGCGCGGCATCGCCATCGTGATCACCACCGTCATGCTGGCTCGCGTCGGCCGGCATCAGCCAGTTGGTCAGCCACATGCCCATGCAGTCGACCACGAGCAGCACATGAGGCTGGCTGTGGCGGGCAATGCAATCGGCCAGTTGCAGTGGCTCCTCCACCGTGCGCATGGCCGGCACGCGGCGCAGGCGGTCCTGCTGATGGCGAGCGATGCGCGCGCGCATCTCCGCATCCCAGGGCCGGGCCGTGGCCACCAGCACCGCCTCGTGCGCCCGGTCCCGCGCCAGCCAGCGGGCGGCCAGCGTCTCGGCATGGCGCGACTTGCCGCTTTTCTGGCCGCCCAGCACCAGGGTGTGGCGGGAGCAAGGCATGGACGATGGGATATTCATGCGGCCCCACTCCCGCCAGCACTTCCCAGCAGCGTGGCCACGGCCAATGGGCTGGACGGAAACCACGCATGGAAGTAACTGGCCCGCAGGCTGCCGAGCTGGTAGAGCGCCTCGCCCGCATCGGGCGTGCGGCGCGGCACCGGCCGCGCGGTGCGCGCCACCACCGGCGCCTCGCTCGCCAGCGTGGAATAGTGGAAGGTGTGGCCGCGCAGCGGCGCCTGCCTGGCCGCGCCCCGGCCACAGACGGCGGGCAGCTGCAGTTGCTGGTGGCCGAGGCCAGCCAGGCGCGGCTGCATCCGGGCCTGGCCCGGCAGCAGGCCCCAGAGCGGCTCGCACTGGCCGTTGGTGTGCTGCACCGATTCACACAGCGCCAGCATGCCACCGCACTCGGCCCACAACGGCTTGCCGGCCGCCAGATGGGCGGCGAGATCGGCGCGCAGCGTCGTGTTCGCGCTCAGTGGCGCGGCGTGCAGCTCCGGGTAGCCGCCGGGCAGCCAGACCGCATCGCAGGGCGGCAGGCGGTGGCCGGCCAGCGGCGAAAAGAACACCACGCGTGCCCCCAGCGCCTCCAGCGTGGCGAGATTGGCCGGGTAGATGAAGGCAAAGGCGGCGTCGCGCGCCACCGCGATCTTGCGGCCCCGCAGGCGCTGCGGCAGCCGCTCGGCCGGTGCCGGCACGGCCTCGAAAGGCACGCTCCAGCGGCGCTGCCACTCGGGCCAGTCGAGCTGGCCCAGCGGCGTCTGCGCCAGCGCGTCGGCCGCGGCATCGAGGCGCTGCAGGGCGTCCTGCATCTCGGTGGCCGGCACCAGGCCCAGGTGGCGCTCGGGCAGCAGGCTGCTCTCTGCCGGTGCCTTCGCCGCCACATCCTCCGATTCGCCTGCCGCCGATTGGGGCACGGCCAGGCGCGGCAAGGCGCCCAGCCAGTCGCCCTGCTCCAGCAGCGCCTCGCGCAGCAAATCGGCATGGTGCGCGCTGGCCACTCCATTGGCCAGCACACCGGCCCAGCGCAGGCCGGCACGATAGTGCCTGAGGCCATGCGCGACCGCGCCGATCGACTGCGCCATGCTGCCGGCGTGCAGCACCGGCAGCACCGGGATCTGCAGCAGTTCGGCCAGATCGGCCACGCTGGGCTTGCCATCGAAGAGGCCCATCACCCCTTCGACCAGAATCAGGTCGGCCTGCCCGGCGGCTTCGTGCAGGCGCGCGCGGATGTCGGCCTCGCCGGTCATCCACAGATCGATGGTCTGCGCCGGCGCGCCACTGGCCAGTTCGTGCCAGAGCGGGTCGAGGAAATCCGGCCCGCATTTGAAGACCCGCACGCGCCGGCCCTGGCGCGCGTGCAGGCGCGCCAAGGCCGCCACCGTCAATGTCTTGCCCTGGCCCGAAGCCATGGCGGTAATGAGCAGGGCGGGACAGTGCAAGGTCATGGCCGGGGAGCGCGAAGTCAAGGGGGACGCGAGTTTACTGGCCCGGCGCCCACTTCAGGCCGACATAGAAGGTGCGGCCCGCCGTGGCATAGGTACGGGCCAGCTCATACTGCTTATCGGTGAGATTGTCGAAACGGGCAGTGAGCAGCCAATCCTTGGCCAATGGCCGGCTGACCGTCAGGTTCCAGAGCGTGTAGCCCCCCAGGCGATTGACGTTGGCAGCATCATCCCAACGCGCAGCCGAGGTCTGCATTTCGGCACCGAGCAGCCAGCCGGCGGCATTCCAGTCCGCGCCCAGCATGGCGTGGCGCTTGGCACGGCGCGCCAGTTGCTTGTTCGTGTCCAGGTCCTTGGGGTTCTGCACATCGACCGAGCCGTGCAGCCGCACCCCGGCCAGCTCGGTGCCGCCGGCAATCGTGATGCCCTGGTAACGTGCTCGGGCTGTATTCGCGTAACACCCCCTGTCCGAAGCACAGGCACTGACACCGCCGGTATTGCTGACGTAAGAGATGAGGTTCCGCACGGTATTGCGGTAGACCGTGATGGAGAGGTGGCTGCTGCCCTCCGAATAGACCAGTCCCGCTTCGACGTTGCGGCTGGTCTCCGGCACCAGCGATGCCACGCCATAGTCGCTGAAACGCTGGTACAACGTGGGTGCGCGGAATGCCTTGCCCACCGAAGCGCGCGCGCGCCAGTTCGGCGTGATGGCCAGTCCATAGGCCAGCGAACCGGTGGTTTCACCACCGAACTCGCTGTCGTCGTCATAGCGCGCATTGGCCTGCAGGCTGTGGGCGCCCAGTTGCACGCCATAGCCCAGTGCCAGTGCGTTCTGGTGACGACTGCGGTCGATCGGATCGTTTTCCAGATGGTCCTCGCGCCGCTCCAGTGCCGCCGTCAGCAGTTGTGCGCCCAGGCGATACTCATTCTGGAACAGATAGCTGCGTATCCGCGTATCGGTGAGATAGGGATTGGGTGTGGTTTCATAGCGCGCCGTCGAATCGCTGACGCTCAGGGTGCTGCCGTAGCGCTCGCTCCACTGCGCATTCCAGGCCAGGTTCAGCGTGTGCAGGCGGTTCTTGGCGCGATCGTCGCGCGTGCGGTTCGTGGTGTCGTAGCCGGCATTGACGTGACTGCTCAGCAGCGAACCCTGCAGGCGCTGCCCCTGGCTGAACTGGTAGCCGAGCTTGGCATGCGCGGAACTGCGCCGGTAGCCGTCGTCGTCCGGGTTGGCGGTCGGTGTATCGGGCCGGGCATTGAAGCCGCGGCTGCGCTCATGGCTGGCACTGACCGCATAGTCCCAGCCATGGGCCGCACCGCTGACACCACCGGCCACGTCCCAGGTGCGCTGGTTGCCCGCTCCCACCGAGACATAAGGCTGGTAGCCGGCCTGGCCCTTGCGCGTGAAGATCTGGATCACCCCGCCAATGGCGTCCGAGCCATACACGGCGGCGGCCGGGCCACGCAACACCTCGATGCGCTCGATCATCGACAGCGGCATCGCCTCCCATGGAGCGCCGCCGGTCGATTGCGAATCGACCCGCGCCCCATCGATGAAGACAGCGGTATGGCTGGTGTTGCCGCCACGCAGAAACACGCTGGTGGTGGCACCCGGCCCGCCATTGCGCGAGATCTCGACGCCCGGCAGGCGCGCGAGCACATCAGCCACTCCGGTCACGCCGCTTTGCTCGATCGCCTCGCGGTCAAGCACCGACACATCGGCCAGCGTGTCGATCAGGCGCTGCTCGGTGCGGGTGGCGGTGACCACCACCTCATCGAGCATCGGGTTCTGCGCCATGGTGGCGCCGGACGCGCCCAGACCTGCAGAGAGGATCAACGGGATCACGGCGGCGCGCGTCAGGTTGGAGGGAGCGTGGCCGGACTGGCGGCCAGGTACGGCATGCGGGTGCGTGCATGCAAGAGGCATCGTGTGGAGCGACATGGCAGGACAATGGGATGAGGCGCCGAACCGACCTCCCCGTCAGTCACGGCCAAACAGTGGCGCACGCCCGTCAGTCAAAGAGACAGGTATCACACCACCACTGCTGCAGGCCGGTATCCGGGCTGGCGGATGGACATTCCAGGCCTTCCCAGCGTCGCCTGGACGCCAGTGGCCGTGGATTGGAATGCTGGGACTGCTTGCCAGTCCCCTCCGCTCACCGTTGCGGGGGCAGCGCAGGCTGGGCGCGGCGGCCACTGGGGCTCCGCGCCGTTCTGCTTCCCGTTGAACTGCGCACGCCAGAGCGGCATGCGCGAGCACCTTCAGCGACCGCCATTGTAGGGCCTGCCGGCCTGCGCACCACCGGGACACCACCAGCACACCACCAGCACGTCCAGCCAACGTCACGATTCTGACACATTGCGTTTCTACGATGGCGGGCTTGCCAAGAACCGTGAAACAGGAATCCAAACGCCCATGTCCATGATCGAGTTGCGCGGCATCTCCAAGGCCTGGGGTGACGCTGTGGCGCTGCATGCCATCGACTTGCGCATCGCGCCCGCCTCCTTCTGCGTGCTGCTGGGGCCTTCGGGCTGCGGCAAATCCACCACACTGCGCATCATTGCCGGGCTGGAGACGGCCACGGCCGGCCAGGTGCTCATCGGCGGCGCGGACGTCACCCACCGCCCGCCCTCGCAGCGCGGCATCGCCATGGTGTTCCAGAACTACGCGCTGTTTCCGCACCTGTCGGTGGCCGAGAACATCGGCTTCGGGCTGGCCGTTCGCAAGACGCCCAAGGCCGAGGCGCGCCAGCGCGTCGAGGAAGCCGCCGCGCTGCTGGGGCTCTCCCAGTTGCTGCAGCGCAAGCCGGGCCAGCTCTCGGGCGGGCAACAGCAGCGCGTGGCACTGGGCCGGGCGCTGGTGGCGCGCGCCAGCGTGTGCCTGATGGACGAGCCGCTCTCGAACCTGGATGCGCAGTTGCGCCAGGAAATGCGCCACGAGTTGCGCGAGCTGCAGCAGCGCCTGGGTCTGACGGTGGTCTATGTCACCCACGACCAGACCGAAGCCATGAGCATGGCCGACCAGGTCGTGCTGCTGAGCCAGGGCCGCATCGAACAGAACGACGCGCCGCGCCGCGCCTACGCCCGGCCGGCTTCGCTGTTTGCCGCGCGCTTCATCGGCACGCCACCCATGAACCTGCTGCGCCTGGATGCGCAGGGCCACATCCTCGGCAGCGCCGTGGCCACCGGCGCGCCAGCCGGCGCCGCGCACCTGGGCGTGCGGCCCGAGTGCGTGCGGCTGGCCCCTGCAGACCAGACCGCCGCGCTGCGCGCGCGCGTGCTGAGCTTCGAATATCTGGGCGCCGACCTGGTGCTGCGCTGCGAGGTCGGCAGCGAGGCGCTGACTCTGCGCGTGGACGGCCAGCAAAACCTGCAGGTGGGCGACGAACTGGCGCTGCAATGCGCTGCGGGCGACCTGCACTTCTTCGACGCCACGGGCCGGCGCATGGACACAGGCGCCACCGCGGTGCCCGCCACAGACACGGGCGACGCCCGCCTGCCCGCCAACGCGGCCCTGGCGCAGCGCGCCGCCGCCTGACACGAAGCAAAAAAGCCAAGAAGCGGCCGCCCCCCATCGCCAGGCCCTGGCCTGCCCTGATTGCCCCCCCTTTTCCCCCAACCGGACCCCACAGGAGTTCACCATGCAACGCAAGACCTTTCTGAAGACGCTCGCAGCCACTGCCGCGACCGCGCTGGCCTGGCCGCTCGCGATGACGGCCGCACAAGCCCAGACCGCCGTGGACGTGCCGTTCTTCTACCCCGTCAACGTCGGCGGCCCGATCAACAAGCTGATCGACGCCTATGCGGAAGACTTTGGCCGCGCCCATGCCGGCACGCAGATCAAGCCGATCTACTCGGGCAATTACCAGGAAACCCTGGTCAAGGCACTGACGGGCTTCAAGTCCGGCACGCCGCCCGTGACGGCGGTGCTGCTGTCGACCGACATGTTCACGCTGATCGACGAAGAGGCCATCGTGCCCTTCGACGAGTTCATCAAGACCGACGAGGACCGCGCCTGGCTCCGCAGCTTCTACCCGGCCTTCCTGAAGAACAGCCAGACCGATGGCAAGACCTGGGGCATTCCGTTCCAGCGCTCCACCGTGGTGATCTACTGGAACAAGGAACTCTTCAAGGAAGCCGGACTGGACCCGGAGCGCGGCCCCGCCAACTGGCAGGAATTGCGCGAGTACGCCCAGAAACTGACGAAGAAGGACGCCAATGGCAACGTCACCACCTGGGGCGTGCAGATTCCGTCGAGCGGCTTTCCCTACTGGCTGTTCCAGACCCTGACCACGCCCAATGACGTGATCCTGGCCAACGACAAGGGCACGGCCGTCAACCTCGACGATCCCAAGGCCATCGAGGCGCTGGAATACTGGGTGGGCCTGGCCAAGGACGGGCTGCACCCGGCCGGCGTGGTCGAGTGGGGCACCACCCCCAAGGACTTCTTCGAGAAGAAAGCCGCCATCGTCGTCACCACCACCGGCAACCTGACCAACATCCGCAACAACGCGGGCTTCGAGTTCGGCGTCGGTCCCATCCCCGGCCATCGCCTCAAGGGCGGCTCGCCCACCGGCGGCGGCAACTTCTACATCTTCAAGAAAACCTCGCCCGAGCAGCAGCAGGCGGCGTTCGAGTTCATCCGCTGGATCACCACGCCCGAACGCGCCGCCCAGTGGAGCATCGACACCGGCTATGCCGCCACCTCGCAGGCCGCCTACGACACGCCGGCGCTGAAGAAATATGGCGAGGAGTTCCCGCCCGCCCTGGTGGCACGCGACCAGCTGCCGATCTCGGTGGCCGAGTTCTCGACCTTCGACAACCAGCGCGTGACCAAGGTGCTCGATGACGCGCTGCAAGCCGCGCTGACCGGCAAGAAGACGCCGGCCCAGGCCCTCCAGGACGCCCAGCAGGAAGCCACCCGCCTGCTGCGCCCCTATCAGTAATCGGTAAGAGCAGGCACTCAGGGGATTCGTGCCGGCGCTGCCCTTGCGCAGCGCCGGCACACCCCCTTCCCCGAATCCCTCCATGTCTTCCCCGACTCCATCGTCGCCGCAGCGCACGCTGACGGCCGTGTATGCCTGGCTGCTGCTGCTGCCGGCCATGCTGATCCTGCTGGCCTTCACGCACCTGCCCACCATCACCACGCTGATCGACAGCTTCTACTCCACCCCCAAGGGCCGGCGCGCGGCCAGCTGGGTCGGGCTGGAGAACTACGCCGTGATGGCCGCCGACCCGATCTTCTGGAAGGCGCTCTTCAACAACCTCTGGTATGCGCTGGCCAGCATCCCGCTGTCGATCGGCCTGGCACTGCTGATGGCGCTGTGGGTCAACGAGAAACTGATCGGCCGGGGCTTTCTGCGCCTGGCCTTCTTCACGCCAACGGTGCTGCCGATGATCGCGGTGGCCAACATCTGGCTGTTCTTCTTCACGCCGCAATATGGCCTGCTCGAGCGCCTGATGCTGGCACTGGGTTTCGGCTCGCACAACTGGCTGGGCGACCCGTCCACCGCGCTGGCCTGCGTGATCCTGGTGGCGGTGTGGAAGGAAGCCGGGCTTTTCATGATCTTCTACCTGGCCGCGCTGCAGTCCTTCAATCCCAGCCTGCGCGAGGCCGCCGCCATCGAAGGCACGCCGCGCTGGACCTTCTTCTGGCGCGTGCAGTGGCCGCTCTTGATGCCCACCACGCTGTTCGTGCTGGTCAATTCGGTCATCAACGCCTTTCGCACCGTCGATCACCTGTTCGTACTCACGCGTGGCGGACCGGACAACGCCTCGACGCTGCTGCTCTACCGCCTCTATGAAGTCGGCTTCAAATACTGGGACACCGCTGGCGCCGCCGCGCTGACCATGGTGCTGGTGGTGCTGCTGGTGGGAGTGACGCTGCTGCAGTTCTTCACCGTCGACAAGAAGGTCCACTACCAATGAACGCCCCCGCCTCCCGCGCCGCACCGGCTGCGACAAGGCCTTCGCGCGGCCTCTATGCGCCGGGCCGGCTCGACACCACCGCGGCCTGGCTGCTGGCGCTGCTGTGGATTCTGCCGCTGCTGTTCGCAGTGTGGACGGCCTTTCATCCGCCCGAATATGCCGCCCGCTTCGACTGGCGCGCACCGCTGACGCTGCAGAACTTCCGCGATGCCTGGCAGGCCGCGCCCTTCGCGCGCTATTTCCTCAACACCACGCTGCTGGTGATCATGGTCCTGGCCGTGCAACTGGTGCTCAGCACGCTGGCCGCCTATGCCTTCGCGCGCTTTGCGTTTCCCGGTCGCGACCTGGCCTTCGCGCTGGTGCTGGTGCAGCTGACCGTGATGCCGGACCTGCTGCTGGTCGAGAATTACCAGACCATCACCCGGCTGGGCCTGGTCGACAGCATCTTCGCCATCGGCCTGCCCTACTTCGCCTCGGCGCTGGCCATCTTCCTGCTGCGCCAGACCTTCATGGGCGTGCCCAAGGAACTGGTCGATGCCGCCCGCGTCGAGGGCGCCAGCGCGCTGCAGATCCTGCTGCGCATCTACGTGCCGCTGGCGCGCCCGATCTACGTGGCCTTCGGACTGGTCTCGGTGAGCTACCACTGGAACAACTTCCTGTGGCCGCTGATCGTCACCAACAGCGTGCAGTCGCGCACGCTCACGGTGGGCCTGCAGGTGTTCTCCTCGGTCGAACAGGGCGTGGACTGGGCCATCATCAGTGCCGCCACACTCATGACCTCGGCACCGTTGCTGCTGGGTTTTCTGCTGTTCCAGCGACAATTCGTGCAAAGCTTCATGCGCGCGGGCATCAAGTAAGACCGGGAAAGCCCGCATTCCGGAATCCACCCCAAGCTGCCATGCAAATCCTCACCTGGAACACCCAGTGGTGCTGTGGCCTTGACGGCATCGTCAGCCCGCGCCGCATCATCGAGCATGCCCGCAACATGGCCGACTTCGACGTGCTGTGCCTGCAGGAAATCGCCAGCAACTGGCCCATGCTGCAGGGCGAGGCCGGCATCGACCAGGCCGCGCAGATCGCCGCGCTGCTGCCGGGCTTTCAGGTCTTCTTCGGCGCCGCGCTGCAAACCTGGGACGCGGCCGGCCAGCCGCAGCACTTTGGCAACCTGATTGCCACGCGCCTGCCGGCCCTGCAGGTGCAACACCATGCGCTGCCCTACCCGCCCGACCCGGCGGTGGAGAGCATGCCGCGCATGTGCACCTGCGTGACGGTGGATGCGCCAGGCCTGGGCCCGCTGCGCGTGCTGACCACGCACCTGGAATACTATTCGCGCAGCCAGCGCAGTGCCCAGGCCGCTGCGCTGCGGCAATTGCTGGCCGAATATGCCGGACATGCCGCGCGGCCGCCGCAACCGGGCGAGGCCGGCAGCCCCTTCCAGGCCCGCGCGCAGGCGCGCCATACACTGCTGTGCGGCGACTTCAACCTCGAGGCGAGTGACGCCGACCATGCGCTGATCCAGCAACGCTGCGATGGACTGGACGAAGGCTGGCACGATGTGTGGCAGCATCTGCATCCGGGCCAGCCGCATGCGCCCACCTTCCGTCTGTTCGACCGGCGCTATGGCCCGCTGCCGGTCGCCTGCGACTTCTTCTTCGCCAGCGGCTCGCTGCTGCCGCACCTGACGGCGCTGCGCGTCGATGGCCAGACCCAGGTCTCGGATCACCAGCCGGTGCTGCTCGAACTGGCACCCTGAACGGCTCCGTTCTCGGAACCTGTTCTCAGAACCTGTTCTCAGAGTTGCACCAGATAGGGTTCGAGCTGGCTTTGGTTCTCGTCGACGCGCAGCGGCTTGCCGATCGGCGGAAAGGCGCGCTGCATGCAGGCCTCGCGCTCGCACACCTTGCAGCCCATGCCGATGGGTACGGCCGCCTCCGGGTCGTGCAGGTTCAGGCCCTTGGAGTACACCAGCTCCTCGGCGTGGCGGATGTCGCAGCCCAGCGCCACCGAAAAGGTCTTGCCCGGCCGGCCCCAGCCCGGCCCCTCGCTGCTGACGGTGCGCGCCACCCACAGATAGGTGCGGCCATCGGGCATGCGCGCGACCTGCACCATCACCCGGCCGGGCTGCGCAAAGGCTTCATAGACGTTCCACAGCGGGCAGGTGCCACCGATCTTGGAGAAGTGGAAATGCGTGGCCGACTGCCGCTTGGAAATGTTGCCGGCCCGGTCCACGCGGATGAAGAAGAACGGAATGCCGCGGTGGTGCGGGCGCTGCAGCGTCGAGAGGCGGTGGCAGATGGTCTCGAAGCCCACGCCGTACTGGCGCGACAGCCATTCGATGTCATAACGGCACTGCTGCGCCTCCTGCAGGAAGGCGGTGTAGGGCAGCAGCAGCGCGCCGGCCACGTAGTTGGCCAGGCCGATGCGCGCCAGGCTGGGCGCCTGCGCGGAGGCCAGTTGCGCGCCGTGCACCAGTTGGCGGATGGGCCCGTCCATCTCCAGCAGCGCGAATTGCGTGGCCAGCTGGAAGGCGCGCTGGCCCGGCGTGAGGCTGGCCTGGATCGTCAACGTGCGGCTGGCCGGCTCGAAGCGCCGCACCACCTCCAGCGCCTGGGTCGCTGACGGCGTGCGCGCGCCGGCCAGCTCGGAGTGATACACGGTGTGCACGCCATGGCGCTGCTGCAGGTGCTGGACCAGCGCGGCCTCGGCGCCCGCGCCGGCCGGCAGGCGCCACTGCCGTGCAAAGGCCTCGGCGGCATCGTCGAGCCGGGCAAAATGGTTGTTGTTGACGAAGAAGAAGTTGCGCACCTCCTCGTAGGCTTGCGGCTGGGCCTGGAGCAGGCTGGCGACGGCTGGCCCCTTGCCGGCCACATCGGTGGGGCCACGCGCGGCCGGGCCATCGCCCAGGCGCTCGCCGTCCATTTGCTGCGCCAGCGCCTCGAGCTGTTCCATCAGCTGGCGCCGCTGGTTGTGCAGGTTGACCAGTGCCCGCGCCACGCCGGGCATGTTGGCCACCAGTTCCTTGATCTCGGCGAGCGCGATCTCGCCGCTGGCGCCCTGGCCGGCGCCGGTAGGCAGGTCGGTGGAGATCTCGCGCAACTCGGCAATCAGGTGGGCGGAATCGTCCTCGGCAAAGCGCTGGATGTCCTCGCCGAAGACCGCGTTGATCTTCAGCAACACCGCCACCGTCATCGGCCGCTGATTTTGCTCGAGCTGGTTCAGGTAGCTGGGCGAGAGCTCCAGCGTCCGCGCCAGTGCCGCCTGCGTCAGCCCTTTTTCTTCACGCAAGCGCCGCAGGCGCACGCCCATGAATGTTTTACGCATGATGAATGTGGAGCGCGGGGAAGGCCATCGTTCGGGATGGCCCATTATGGGTCAAAGCGGCCGCGATCGGCAGTCGCCAGTCAGCGATCAGCGGTTGGTGCCCGCGCTCGCGGACGCCCCACCAGCCTGCGGCACGTCGGCATCGAGCTGCCAGAATATCCCGGCCGACAGCATCGTCACCACGCCAATGCAGACGAAAGCCCCGCGGAAGGCCTGCAGGCTCTGGTGCGGATCGGGTGTGCCCAGCCACTGCTGGAAAGCCGCGATCAGCGCCGCCGCCACCGCCACGCCAAACCCCATGCCCAGCATCTGCACCATCGACAGCATGCTGTTGCCGCCGCTCGCCTGATGTGGCCCCAGGTCCTTGAGCGTGACGGTATTCATGCTGGTGAACTGCATCGAATTGACGGCGCCGAACACCATCATCTGCGCCACCCGCAACCACAGCGGCTGTCCGGGCGTCATCAGCGCGAAGCCGATGATCAACAGGCCCAGCAGCAAGGTGTTGGCAATGAGCACGCGCCGATAGCCGTGCCGGTGGATCAGGCGCGTCACCAGTGGCTTGCTGGCCATGCTGGCCAGCGCCATCGGCAGCATCAGCATGCCGGCCTGGGCCGGGCTGTAGCCCATGTTCAACTGCATCAGGAGCGGGATCATGTAGGGCATGGCGCCCGAGCCGATGCGCGCGAACAGGTTGCCCAGCATGCCCACGCGCAGGCTTTGCACCGCAAACAGGCTGGGCGCGAACAGCGGCCTGGGCGCACGCGCCGCATGCAGCCAATAGGCCGCCAGCGCCAGCAGGCCCGCCAGCAGCAGCACCAGCACGGTGACATGGCGAAAGCCCAGCCCGCCCAGGCCATCGACCGAGAGCGATATGCACACCATCGCCATCGTCAGCATCGCGAAGCCGGCCAGGTCCAGCGCGCCGCTGGTGCCATCGCGCAGGTCGGGCATCCAGCGCGTGGCGGCCCAGGCCCCCAGCAGACCGACCGGCAGGTTGATGAGGAAGATCCAGTGCCAGCTCAAGGCCTCGACCAGCCAACCACCCAATGCCGGGCCGAGGAGCTGCCCCATCAGGCCGGGAATGGCCACGAAGCTCATGGCCTCGAGGAACTTCTCGCGCGGAAGGCTGCGCAGCACCGCCAGCCGGCCCACCGGCAGCAGTAGCGCCCCGCCCAGCCCCTGCAGCACGCGCGCGGCCACCAGCCAGCCCAGGCTGGGCGCGAGCGCGCAGGCCAGCGAACCGAGCGCGAACAGCAGCGCCGCCAGCGTGAAGATGCGCCGCGTGCCGAAGCGGTCGGCCAGCCAGCCCGAGGCCGGAATCAGCGCCGCCATGGTCAGCGCATAGGCCACCACCGCCGACTGCATGCGCAGCGGGCTCTCGGCCAGGCTGGCGGCAATGCTGGGCAGCGCGGTGTTGACGATGGTCGCGTCGAGCGACTGCATGAAAAAGCCCAGTGCCACCAGCCACAGCAGCAGGCGTTCCTCGGTCGTGAAGCGAATGGGGGACATGGCAGACGAACAGGGCTTCGGGGCGGAAAAGCCGCTGCGGATCGGTGATGGATGGGCCCGCATTATGGCAAGGCATGGCGCAGGGCCTGCCTCCGGCATGGCAGCGCAGACACCCGCATCACCAAAGTTGGCAGACAATAGCGCCCTTGTTCTTGTCCTCATGCAGGAGAAAACGGTGCCCATCGAAACCGACACGCCACAGGCCATGCGCCGCCTCTTCATCGCCATCGGCATCTGGCTGGCGCTGATCATGCTGGCGGTGCTCTTTGCCACACCCGAGCAATTTTCCATTCTGTTCAATGAGCAGGGCCCGATCGAAGGCCTGAGCACCCCCGCCTGGATCATCCTGGGCGCCTGGTGCCTCGACCCCTGGCATCCGCGCGTCAAGCCGCTGCTGACCTGCGGCGTGATGGCGCTTTTCGGCGGCATGCGCGAGGCCGACTGGCAGCACAGCGAGATCACCCACTCGACCATGCTCAAGGTCTCCTTCTACATGAACCCGCTGCCGCCCATCTGGCACAAGCTGCTGGCAGCCATCTTCACGCTGGCGCTATTGGCCACCGTGGTGGTAGGCCTGCGCCAGTTGCTCGCCTATGTGCGCGCCAGCGGCAGTGTGCGCGCCGCACTGCAGCCGGCCTGGGCCAGGGTCTTCGTGACCGGCTTTTTGCTGACGGCCTTCTCCAAGTTCCTCGACCGGCTGATCAATGGCCTGGTCGAATGGGGCGGCCCCCACATCGATGGCCTGGCCGGCCGCTTCATCGGCGGCTACGAGGAAGGCATCGAACTGCTGCTGCCCTTTGTTTTCGCCTACGCGCTGTGGCTGTTCCGCCGCCAGCAGCTCGCCGCAAAGCGCTGAATCACTGAGCCTGTTATCAGAACCGCCTCTCAGAACCTGTTCACCGGCCCGACTGCGGTTTGCGGTTTGCGCCTTGCATCGCATCGCCTGCGAGGGCGACGTGGCCCGCGAAAAGATCGTAAACAGGTTCTCACAGCTGCGGGATGTGGGCATAGCGCCGGCTCAGCCAACCGGAGCCCAGGTCCAGCGAAGCGCAGAACAGGTAATAGATCAGCGCCACGGCCAAGAAGATCTCGGCCGGATAGACCATCACCCGATTGCTGACCTGGGTGGCCACGAAGGAGAGTTCGGCCACGCCGATCACATAGGCCAGCGAGGTGTCCTTGATCAGCGACACCCATTGGTTGATGAAGGATGGCGCCATCATCGGCAGCGCCTGCGGCAGCAGCACCAGCCGCAGCACCTGCCAGCGCGTCATGCCCAGCGCGGCAGCGGCCAGCCACTGGCCCGCCGCCAGGCTCTGGATGCCGGAATACACCGAATGCGCCAGATAGGCGCCACCGACCAGCGACAGCGCCACCACCACCGTGAACAGTTTGGGCACGTCCAGGCCAAAGGCCACCGGCAGCAGGAAGTAGACCCAGAAGATCAGCAGCAGCACCGGGATGGCGCGAAAGAACGCCAGCACAGCGAGCACCGCCGCGTGCAGCCAGCGGTTCCGCACCAGTGCCAGTGCAATGCCCAGCACCAGTCCGACGCTGGCGGCCGCCAGCCCCGAGAGCGCGCTCAGCACCAGCGTGAGCGCCGCGCCGCCCAGCGGCCCGTCGGGCCAGGCGCCCAGCAGCAGATAGGGCAGGTTGTCCCGGACGACACCGAAGTTCATGCTGCCCCTCCCTGCGCGCCCAAGCGGCGAAAGCGCCGGCGCCGCTGCCAGGCCTGCGCGCCCAGCTCGATCAGCACGATCAGCAGCAGATACAGCAACGTGGCAATGCCAAAGGCCTGGAAGGTCTTGAAGGTCTGCGTCTCGACCTGGCGCGAGGCATAGGACAGCTCGGCCAGGCCGATGGCCATGGTCAGCGAGCTGTTCTTGACCGCATGCATGTATTGCCCCACCAGCGGCGAGAAGGCATTGCGCAAGGCCTGTGGCAGGATGATCCAGCGCCAGGCCTGCCAGCGCGTCAGGCCCACGGCGGCCGCCGCGCTGTACTGGCCCGCGCCGACGCCCTGCACGCCGGCGCGGAATTCCTCGGCGATGAAGGCGGTGGTGAACAGCGTCAGGCCGAAGAAGCCGGCGATGAATTCGAACGATGGCCAGCGCAATGCCAGGCCCGGCAACTCGATCTGGCGCGGCGTGTTGAGCCAGGGCAGAAAGCCTTCGGGCAGAAAGCTGGCGGCACCGAAATACCAGAAGAACAGCTGCACCAGCAGCGGCGTGTTGCGAAACACCGAGAGATAGGCGCGCGCGGCCCAGCCGACCGGGCCGCGCCCCTCCATGCGCGCCACGCACAGCAGAAAACCGCCCACGGTGGAGACCACGCAGACGCACAGCGACAGGCCGATGGTGACCAGAAAGCCATCCCAGAGCCAGCGCAGGTATTTGGGTGCGAGCAACTCGCCGAAAACATCCATCTTCGCCCCACTCATTCAATGCGCGCACCGACGCGCCGCACCGTGCCGCCACCGCCGGTTGCTGCCACGATGGCGTCGCGGCACCGGCGAGGCTGGCCCTGCGTCCGCGATGCGCGACACCCGCGCATCATGGACAGCGGCCCGACGCCACCAAGGCCACGGCAGCGCAGGACGGGGAAAAACCGGGCAGCCCGGCCAGGCGGTTCAGCCTGATCGGGCCCTGGTCAGTGCATCGTCAGTGCGTCACTTCGCCTCGATCTTGCCATGACCGATCTTGTAGAGGCGCTCCAGCGGCGTCTTGGTGTCGGGACCGAACCAGGTGTCGTAAATCTGCTCGGCCTTGCCGCTGTCCTCCAGCTCCTGCAGGCTGCTGTCGACGAACTGCTTGAGCGCCGTCTCGCCCTTGGGAATACCGACGCCGATCAGGTCGTCCGAGACGGTGAAGGGCGGCACCTCATACTTGTCGCGGTCGGGCACATTGGCCAGCAGGCCGATCAGCTTGGGGCCATCCTGGGTGATGGCCTGCACATTGCCATTGCGCAGGGCGGCAAAGGCGAACGGCGTATCGTCATAGGCCACCACGGTGGCACCGGGGTACTTGTCGCGGATCACCCCCTCGTTGACCGTGCCCTTGTCCACCCCGACGCGCAACTGGTTGATGTCCTCCGGCTTCTCGAGCCTGGTGCCCTTCTTGATGATGAACTGCTGGCCCGACGCGAAATACGGGATGCTGAAATCGACCTGCTTGGCGCGCTCTTCGGTGATGGTGAAGTTGGCCAGCACCAGATCCACCTTGTTCGAGACCAGCAACGGCACGCGGTTGGCGGGGTTGGTGGGCACCACCTCCAGCTTCACGCCGAGCTTGTCGGCCAGCGCCCGGGCAAAGTCCACGTCCAGCCCCTCGATCTTCTTGCTCTTGGCATCGACGAAGCCAAATGGCGGGTTGCTGTCGAACGAGGCAACCGTGAGCACGCCTTTCTCCCTGATGTCGTCCAGCCGGTCGGCATGGGCCAGGCCAGCGCTCAAGGCCAGCGCGGCGGCAACGATGGTGGACCAGTTCTTCATTGTCTTCATTGCAAACTCCCTGTGAAAATGATTGGTGCGGCCTGTGGGGCCAAGCGTCGAAGATGGGCGTATCAGATCACTGCGCGCTTATTCCAGGAACGACTTTTTCAAAATACGAATAGCACCAGAAGAAATAAGAAATCTGGTAGCGGACCAGGGCGCCACCGGCCCGCCTGGCGAAATCGGCCACCCATCGCGATGCGCCTAGAATGGCGCCAGTTCCAGTCCAGTCACCCCCGCCTTCAACGCTGCATGCCGCATCCGATTCCATCTCCCCTCGTCATCGCCACCCGTGAAAGCCGCCTGGCCCTCTGGCAGGCCGAGCATGTGCAGCAACGGCTGCAGCAGCTGGGCCACCAGGTACGGCTGCTGGGCATGACCACCCGGGGCGACCAGATCCTCGACCGCAGCCTCAGCAAGGTCGGCGGCAAGGGGCTCTTCGTCAAGGAACTGGAGACGGCGCTGGCCGAAGGCCGCGCCCAGCTTGCCGTGCATTCGCTCAAGGATGTGCCGATGGAGCTGCCCGAGGGGTTTGTGCTGGCCTGCGTGCTCGAGCGTAGCAATCCCCGCGATGCCTTCGTCTCCAACGACTACGCCAGCCTGGCGGCCTTGCCCGCGGGCAGCGTGGTCGGTACCTCCAGCCTGCGCCGCCAGGTGCTGCTGCAGCACCTGCGCCCGGACCTGCAGATCGAGCCGCTGCGCGGCAACCTCGACACGCGCCTGCGCAAGCTCGACGAAGGCCAGTACAGCGCCATCGTGCTGGCCGCCGCAGGCCTGGAGCGCCTGCAGATGCCCGAACGCATCCGCATGCAATTCGATACCGAGCAAATGCTGCCGGCGGCTGGCCAGGGCGCGCTGGGCATCGAGGTGCGCGCCGACCAGACCGCGCTGATCGAGACCCTGCAGGCACTGGCCCACATGCCCAGCTGGCTGGCCACCGCGGCCGAACGCGCCGTCAGCCGCAGGCTGGGCGGCAGCTGCTCGGTGCCGCTGGCCGCGCACGCCCGCTGGCAAACCGGCGACACCGGCAATGGGGATGACGCACAACTGCTGCTGCAGGCGGCCTGGGGCGACCCTGCGGGCCAGGCCGCGCTGATCCTCGCGCAGCACCAGACGACCGTGCGCACGCTGGACGAGGCCCAGGCGCTGGGCCAGCAAGTGGCCGAACAACTGCTGGCCGCAGGTGCCCAGCCAGCCGCTGGCCCACACTGACCGACAGGAAAGCCAGGAGGCCGGGACGCCGGTGGTCCCTGCTCCTGCCGCGGTAGCGGATCGGGACGAATCCGAACCATCCGAACCATCCGAACTATTCGAACCGATCAGCCGGATCGACGGGCCACTGCAATGCCCTCGTGCTCTCGAACACCCGTTCGGCGCCGCTCACCGGATCCCGAAAGCGCAGGCGGCGCGCCAGCAGCTGCAGCGGCCGGCTGTAGTCGCCAGACGGCGGATCGTTGATCTCCGGATAGAACGGATCGTGACGGATCGGCACGCCCAGCGCGGCCATGTGCAGGCGCAGCTGGTGCTTCTTGCCGCTGACGGGCTGCAGCCGGTAGCGCGCCCACGGGCCGGCGCGCTCGGCGATCTGCAGCAGGGTCGCGCTGTTGGGTTCGCCCGGCACCTCGCACATGGTGAAAAAGCGCGGCCCGCCCTCCTCCATGCGGCTGCGGTGCCAATAGGGCTGCTCGAAACGCGCGTCATGGGCGGCCACCGCCTCGTATTCCTTGTGCACCTGCTGCTCGCGGAACAAGCGGTGATAGGCATTGCTGGTGGCAGGATTGGCCGAGAGCAGCACCAGCCCGGCCGTGTCCTTGTCGAGCCGGTGCAGTGGCGCCAGTTGCGGCAGGCCCAGCGCGTGCTGCAGACGCCGCAGCAGGGTCTGCTCCAGGTACAGGCCGGCCGGCGCCACCGGCAGGAAGTGCGGCTTGTCGGCCACCACGATGTGCTCGTCCCGGTGGAGCACCCGCGCCTCGAACGGAATCGGGGTCTCGTCGCTGAGCCAGCGCTGGTAGTACAAATGCCCCAGGCCGGCCACCGGCGCCCCGGCCGCCAGCGGTTCCCCGTCCGGGCCGCGCACCTGCCGGCGGGCGATGCGCTCCTGCCAGTCGGTGCGGGCGATGTGCGCGAAACGCGCCGCCAGGAAATCCAGCGCCGTGCCGTGCGCGGCAGCAGGCACGCCCACGCGGCTCCAGTCCGGCGGGCGCTGCCAGCGGGTTGCCACCGCCCCGCTCATGCCCCTTCACCACCGTTCTCGCCGCCGCTCTCGCCGCCGTTCTCGTCCATGTCGCCGGCTTCGCCCTCTTCATGGACCTGACCGGCCTGCTGCGTCTGCAACCAGCGCGGCAGCCACTGCCACAGCAGGGGATTCTGGCTGAAGGCGACATTGAAGCGCAGCCAGCCGGTGGGCTGGGCATCGACCCAGAAGAGCTGCCCGAGTCCGAGCAGAATGCCCTGGCGTGCCGCCGTGTCGACCGCCACCATGCCATCGGCAATGGCCGGGTGGCGCGCCCACAGGTACATGCCTTCGCGCGGCTCGCAATAGAGTTCGAAGCCCAGTTGCTGCAGACGCTGGCCGACATCGTCATGCGCCTGCGCCAGCCGCTCGCGCAAGGCCTTGAGGTGCTTGCGCCAGCGCCCGTCCGTCACGACGTTGTAGACCAGTTGCTCGGACACCTCCGAGCTGGTCAGGCCCGAGAGCATCTTGAGCTTGACCAGCCGTTCGAGCGCCTGCGGATGCGCCAGCAGGTAGCCCACGCGCAGATTGGCGGAGACGGTCTTCGAATAGGTGCCGATGTAGATGACACGGTGGAGCTGGTCGAGGCTGGCCAGCGAGGGCTGGTGGCTGGCGTCCATGTCGGCGTAGATGTCGTTCTCGACCAGCATGAAATCGTACTGGCCGGCCCATTGCAGCAGCTGGTGCAACTGCGGCAGGCTGGCACGCGTGCAGGTCGGGCTTTGCAGGCGCGGCTGGGTGAAGAAGGCCTTGGGCCGCACGATGGCCAGCAACCGCTCGAGCTCGGCCATGTCGTAGCCCTCGGGCGTGCGCGGCACGCCGATGAGTTGCGCGCCCTGGTGGCGCAGCATGCTCATCACGTTCGGGTAGCCCGGATCGTCGACCAGCACCACGTCACCGGGCTGCACCAGCGTGCGCGCGGCCAGGTCCAGCGCATGGCTGGAGCCGTGCGTGAGCAGCACCTGCTCGGCACTGGCGCGGATGAGCTGGTCCTGCGCCAGGTTCTGCGCGATCACCGTGCGCAGCGCCGGCAGGCCTTTCGGATCGCCATAGCCGCTCAGCGCCAGGCCTTCGCTGGCGAGCTTGCGCAGGCCGCGGCGCACGCCATCGGCAAACATCCAGTCGTCGGGCAGCCAGCCGCAGCCGGGCTGGATCGGCCAGTCGCGGTTCTCGAAGATCTGCCGCAGGTACCAGGCCGCATCGAAGACGGGCTTCTGGCGCTGGGGCTCGCCGCCTTCCGGCGCCTGGCCGGCGGCATCGAGCGCGCGGCTGACGAAGAAGCCGGCATTGGCGCGGCTGGTCAGAACGCCCTGCGCCACCAGCCGGTCGTAGGCCTCCACGACGGTGAAGACGCTGACCGCATGCGCCGCCGCGAACGCCCGGATCGAGGGCAGCTTGGTGCCGGGCTTGAGCGTGTGCTCAGCCACCAGCGCGCGCACGCCCGCGATGATCTGGGCGACCAGCGGCGTGGAGGAGTCGTGTTGGAGCTGGAGCATGATGGGGACAAAAAAATGCAAATGCGCCCTTCAGGGCGCGCGGGACACATCCTGGCCGGGCATCACCCGGATGGCCGGCCTGTGGAGAACGGTCGCCAAGGGGATGGATGAGCAAGCCGCATGCCAGGCATCAGGGTAACCACCATCAGGGTTTCCATGTACAGGCCGGACATGCAGCACAGTGCAGCAGACCTGCACGGCCAACTGTACATGGACGGCCACCGTGTGAATTTCATACATTCGGCGAGCCGCCAAGGCTCCGACCTTCGCGCAGATACCCTGCGCACAGCCTTGGCATTGTGGAGATGCCATGAACAGCCCAGTCGAGAACTTTATCACCAAGCCTGCCGCCCAGGATAACGCCACGCTGCTGGCGCGCCGCCAGGCCGCCCTGCCGCGCGGCGTGGGCCAGTCCCATGCGATTTTCGCCTCCCACGCACGCAATGCCGAGGTCTGGGACGTCGAAGGCCGCCGCTTCATCGATTTCGCCGGCGGCATCGCCGTGCTCAACACCGGCCATGCGCACCCGGAGATCACCGCCGCCGTGCAGCAGCAGGTCGAGAAGTTCAGCCACACCTGCTTCCAGGTCGTCGCCTATGAATCCTACGTCGAGCTGGCCGAGCGGCTCAACGCGCTGGCGCCCGGCCAGGCGCCCAAGAAAACCCTGTTCCTGACCACCGGTGCCGAGGCCGTGGAGAACGCCGTCAAGGTCGCCCGTGCCTACACCAAGCGGCCCGGCATCATCGCCTTCGGCGGCGGCTTTCATGGCCGCACCAACCTGACCATGGCGCTGACCGGCAAGGTCGCGCCATACAAGATCGGCTTCGGTCCCTTCCCGGGCGACATCTACCACGCCAAGTACCCCAACCCGCTGCACGGCGTGAGCGCCGAGGATGCGCTGGAATCGGTCAGGGCGCTCTTCAAGTACGACATCGAGGCCGAGCGCGTGGCAGCCTTCATCATCGAGCCCGTGCAGGGCGAAGGCGGCTTCTATGCCGCGCCGGCCGAATTCATCAGCGGCCTCAAGGCCATCGCCGATGCGCACGGCATCCTGCTGATCGCCGATGAGGTGCAGACCGGCGCCGGCCGCACCGGCACCTGGTACGCCAGCGAGCAATGGCCCGTGGCGCCCGACCTGGTGACCACCGCCAAATCGCTCGGCGGCGGCTACCCGATCTCGGCCGTCACCGGCCGCGCCGAAGTGATGGACGCCCCCGCCCCCGGCGGCCTGGGCGGCACCTATGCCGGCAGCCCTGTGGCCACGGCCGCGGCGCTGGCGGTGCTGAAGGTGTTCGAGCAGGAGAAGCTGCTCGAACGCAGCCAGGCCCTGGGCGAGCGCCTGCAGGCCGGCCTGCGCCGCATCGCCGAGCGCCACCCCGAGATCGTCGACGTGCGCGGCCTCGGCGCCATGGTGGCCTTCGAGCTGGGCAAGGGTGGCGACATCCACAGCCCCGATGCCGAGACGACCCGGCGCATCGTCGCCGAAGCCACCACGCGCGGCCTGATCCTGCTCTCCTGCGGCACCTATGGCAATGTGATCCGCATCCTGGTGCCGCTGACGGTCTCCGACGCCGTCGCCGACGAGGGCCTGACCATCATCGCCGACAGCGTGGCGGCCGCACTGGCCTGAACGGCCTGAACGGCCCGCACCGCCTGCGCTGCCTGCGCGATGACTGGCCGGCGGCACCGGTGCCTCGGCACCGGCCGCGCAGGCCCGATGCGCCTTCTTGCCCGCGCGCCAGACGCCAGCAGAGTCTGCCGCGCCCTGCATCCGCCCTCGGCGGATGCGCCACTCCCTGGATTCCCGGCGAATCCATGCCGTGCCTGCGCCTCGCCCCGGCGATGATGGCGCATGCTCTCGACAACCAGTCCGCAACCGCTGCCTGCAGCGGCCTTGAAGGAGCCCACCATGCAGACTGACACCACCCCCTCCGCGGCCGACGGCCACAACCAGCTCAGCAGCGCCCTCAAGACCCGTCACCTGACGATGATGTCGATCGCCGGCGTCATCGGCGCCGCACTGTTCGTCGGCTCGGGCAGCGTCATTGCCCAGGCCGGCCCGGCCACCATCCTGGCCTATCTGGCCGGCGGCATCCTGGTCATCCTGATCATGCGCATGCTCGGCGAGATGGCGACCTCCTCGCCCGACACGGGCTCCTTCTCGACCTACGCCGAGAAAGCCATCGGCCGCTGGGCGGGCTTCACCATCGGCTGGCTGTACTGGTGGTTCTGGACCCTGCTGATGGCCTGGGAGGCCTATGTGGCCGGCCTCATCCTCCATGACTGGTTTCCCGCCATCGGCATCAACGCATTCACCGCCATCGTGACGGGGCTGCTCATCATCGTGAACTTCCTGCAGGTGAGGAGCTACGGCGAATTCGAGTTCTGGTTCGCGCTCATCAAGGTGGTGGCGATTGCCTGCTTCATCGCGCTGGGCGTGCTGGCCGTGCTCAACCTCTGGCCCTGGGGCGAGAGCCGTGGCATCGCCAATCTGACGGCCCACGGCGGCTTCATGCCCAATGGCATCGAGTCGGTGGCAGTGGCGCTGCTGGGCGTGATGTTCGCCTTTCTGGGCGCCGAGATCGTCACGATCGCCGCATCGGAAGCCAAGAACCCGGCCGAGCAGATCGTGCGCGCCACCAACTCGGTGGTCTGGCGCATCTGCCTCTTCTACATCGGCTCGATCTTCCTGATCGTCTGCCTGGTGCCCTGGAACGACCCCCTGCTGGGCCAGTCCGGCTACGGCTCCTACCGCCGCACGCTGGAGCTGCTGGGCATACCCGGCGCGCAGTGGGTGATGAACTTCGTGGTGCTGACCTCGGTGAGCAGTTGCTTCATCTCCGCGCACTACACCTGCTCGCGCATGCTGTATTCGCTGGCGCGGCGCGGCGACGCACCGGCCTTCCTGCAGCAGACCCGCGCCAATGGCACGCCGGTGTATGCGGTGATCGCCTCCTGCGCGGTGGCGGTCCTCATCGCCATCCTCAACTTCTTCGAATCGCTGCGGCCCAAGGACATCCTCGACCTGCTGATGAACACCACCGGCATGATCGCGCTGCTGGTCTATCTGGTGGTGGCTTTCTCGCAACTGAAGATGCGCCGCAAGCTGGAGGCGCAGGGCCGCGAGATCCGCCTGAAGATGTGGCTGTTCCCCTGGCTGACCTATGCCACCATCGTCTTCATCATCGCCTCGCTGGTGGTGATGCTGTTCGTCGACCAGTACCGCCCCATCGTGCTCTCCACCGGTGCCGCCGCGCTGGTCGTGGTGATCGCCGGCATCGTCGTGCACCTGCGCGAGGCGCGCCGCCAGCGCCATGCGGCCAACCGCACCGACAGCGCCGGCAGCGCTGACATTGACGCCACCGTGACAGTGCAGAAGGCCTGAGCGGCTGGCACAATCGAAAAACCACCTCCTTCCATTCCCATCATCCGAGGTTCAACCATGTCCAGTTCCAACGCCCCCCTTGCCCTGCTCAAGGATCCATCCCTCCTGAAAACCGGCAGCTTCATCAACGGCGACTGGGTCCAGGGCACCGCCAGCTTCGCGGTCGAGGATCCCGCCACCGGCGCCCACCTGGCCGATGTGGCACGGCTCGGCCGCAGCGAGGCCCGGCAAGCCATCGACGCCGCCAACGCCGCGCTGCCGGCCTGGCGCGGCAAGACCGGCAAGGAACGCCACGCCATCCTGCTCCAGTGGTTTCGCCTGCTGATGGAGAACCAGGAGGACATCGCCCGCATCATGACGGCCGAGCAGGGCAAGCCTTTTGCCGAGGCCAAGGGCGAAGTCGCCTACGGCGCCAGCTTCGTCGAATGGTTTGCCGAGGAAGCCAAGCGCACCAACGGCGAGACGCTGCCGCAGTTCGACAACAACCGGCGCCTGCTGGTCATCAAGCAGCCCATCGGCGTGTGTGCGGCCATCACGCCGTGGAACTTCCCGCTGGCCATGATCACCCGCAAGGTCGCGCCCGCGCTGGCCGCTGGCTGCACGGTGGTCATCAAGCCGGCCGAATTGACCCCGCTGACCGCGCTGGCCGCCATCGAACTCGCGCAGCGCGCCGGCATCCCGGCCGGCGTGCTCAACATCGTCACCAGCGATGCGCAGGGCAGCATCGACATCGGCAAGGAACTGTGCGAGAACGACACCGTGCGGCACCTGAGCTTCACCGGCAGCACCGAGGTCGGCCGCATCCTGATGCAGCAGTGCGCGCCCACCATCAAGAAGCTGGCGCTGGAACTGGGCGGCAACGCCCCCTTCATCGTGTTCGACGATGCCGACATCGACTCGGCCGTCGAGGGCGCGATTGCCAGCAAGTACCGCAACGCCGGCCAGACCTGCGTGTGCGCCAACCGCCTCTACGTGCAGGACGGCGTGTATGACCGCTTCGTCGAGAAATTCGCCGCCAGGGTCGCCGCCTTCAAGGTGGGCAATGGCTTCGAGGACGGCGTGGTGCAGGGCCCGCTGATCGAGCCGGCCGCGCTGGACAAGGTGCAAAGCCATGTCGACGATGCCGTCGCCAAGGGCGGCAAGGTGCTGACCGGCGGCCAACGCCTCGAAGGCCAGTTCTTCGAGCCCACCGTGATTGCCAACGCCACCGCCGACATGAAGGTCGCGCGCGAGGAAACCTTCGGCCCGCTGGCGCCGGTGTTCCGCTTCCAGACCGAGCAGGAAGCCATCGACGCGGCCAACGCCACCGAATTCGGCCTGGCCAGCTATTTCTACAGCCGCGACGTCGGCCGCATCTTCCGCGTTGGCGAAGCGCTGGAGTACGGCATGGTCGGCATCAACGTCGGCATCATCGCCACCGAACACGTGCCTTTCGGCGGCGTCAAGCAATCGGGCCTGGGCCGCGAAGGCTCGCACCACGGCATCGACGAGTACCTGGAACTCAAGTACCTGTGCCTGGGCGATATCCAGAAGTAAGGCTCGGCAGCACGGAAGCGTTCTGCCGCTGAACCGCATATCCGCATATCCGGTGGATGCGCTGCAGGGCGCATCCACCTTTTTCATGGTCCGGCCGATGGCAGGCAGGCCCGGCCAGCCGCCCTTCCGCCCTTCCGCCTTTTGGTCTTTTGGTCTTTTGGTCTTTTGGTCTTTTGTCTCGGCAACCCCTTTGTCTTTTGTATTTGTTCGGCAAATCCAATGAAAAAATGAGAATCATTCTGGCATCCGGATAGAATCGCCGGTCGGGCCGTTCGCTGCCGGCCGCCATGCATGGCGCGCGCCGCACGGTGCATGCCCGTCCCGCCAGATCCCGCCGGTGCCGGGCCGGGTCCGCCAAGAGCCGGCCCACATGGCTCAGCTTCCTTGCCTCCCCCGCTGTCGATTGCGCCGGCCTGCTCCTTTGTCCATGGATCCGATCACCCGCTTCTTCATCCGCCGCCCCGTCGCCAGCGTCATGCTGGCAATCGCGGTGATACTGGCGGGCCTGCTGGCCTGGCGGCTGCTGCCGGTGGCGCCGCTGCCGCAGGTGGATTTCCCGGTGATCGAAGTGCGCGCCAGCCTGCCCGGCGCCAGCCCCGAGAGCATGGCCAGCACCGTGGCGGCGCCGCTCGAGCGTGCGCTCGGCGGCATTGCCGGCGTCACCCGCATCAGCTCCAGCAGCAACCAGGGCGCCACCCGCATCGCGCTGCACTTCGAGCTCGACCGCAACATCGACGCTGCCGCGCGCGAGGTGCAGGCGGCCATCAATGCCGCGCGAGGCCAGCTGCCCGCGGGCATGACGGGCAACCCGACCTACCGTAAGATCAACCCCTCCCAGGCGCCGATCATGGCGCTGGCGCTGAGCTCGCCGGTGCTGCCGCCCTCGGTGCTCTACGACAACGCCTCGACCGTGCTGGCCCAGAAGATCGCCCAGGTCGTCGGCGTCGGCGATGTGACCATCGACGGCGCCTCGCTGCCGGCCGTGCGGGTGCAGCTCGATGGCGCGGCGCTCACGCACCTGGGACTGTCGATGGAGGACGTGCGCCGCGCCATCGGCACGGCCAACGCCTGGCGGCCGCTGGGCGTGCTCGAGGAGGACGGCCTGCGCTGGCAGATCGGACTGTCGGCCGCCATGCGCACGGCCGATGAATTCCGGCAGCTGGTGGTGCACCACCAGGACGGGGCCATCATCCGCCTGGGCGACGTGGCAACCGTCTCCGACTCGGTGGAAAACCGCTACACCGGCGGCTTCCACAACGACCGGGCCGCCGTGGTGATGTACATCAGCCGCCGCGCCGACGCCAACATGGTGCAGACCATCGATGCCATTCACGCGCAGATGCCGCAGCTGCGCGCGCTGCTGCCGGCCGATGCGCAGCTGTCCGTGGTGATGGACCGCTCGCCCGGCATCCGCGCCACGCTGGCCGAGGCGCAGTGGACGCTGGTGCTGGCCTGCCTGCTGGTGATCCTGGTGGTATGGGCCTTCCTGGGGAGCGCGCGCACGGCGCTGATTCCCGCCCTGGCGCTGCCGGTGTCGCTGATCGGCGCCTTCACAGTGATGTGGTGGCAGGGCTTCTCGCTCAACAACCTCAGCCTGATGGCATTGATCGTCGCGGCCGGCCTGGTGGTGGACGACGCCATCGTCGTGCTGGAGAACATCCAGCGCCACGCCGAGCAGTACCGCCGGCTCGGCCCGCCCGGGCGCAGCCGATTCGGCCTCTGGCGCGCCGCCATGCGCGGCGCCGGCGAGGTGGGCTTCACGCTGCTGGCGATGAATGTCTCGCTGGTGGTGGTGTTCGTCGCCATCCTGTTCATGGGCGGCGTGATCGAGAAGCTGTTCGGCGAGTTCTCGGTGACGCTGGCAGCAGCCATCGTCATCTCGCTGCTGGTATCGATCTCGCTGACACCGGCGCTGTGCGCGCATGCGCTGCCCAGGGGGGCGGCGGCGCCGGCCGGGCGCATCGCCCGCCTCGGCCAGGCCGTGTTCGCCGACCTCCAGCTGGCCTACGCCCAGACCCTGGCCTGGACACTGCGCAACGCCGCCCTCATGCTGCTGCTGCTCGGCGGCGTGGTGGCGCTGACCGTGTGGCTCTACATCAGCATCCCCAAGGGCATGCTGCCCACCCAGGACACCGGGCAGCTCAGCGGCTTCGTGCGCGGCGACGACGGCTTCTCGTTCCAGGTCATGCAGCCCAAGATCGAGGCCTACCGCCAGCACATCCTGCGGGACCCGGCGGTGGCCGACGTCACCGGCACCAGCGGCGGCAGCGGCGGCATCAGCAACTCGCGCCTGGACATCCGCCTCAAGCCGTTGGCCGAGCGGGGCGTCTCGGCCGCCGAAGTGGCGGCGCGGCTGCGCGGCACTGCGCCACCCCAGGCTGGCGGCGTGCTCAACATCAATGTGGAGCAGGACATCCGGCTCGATGGCGGACCCGGCAGCTTCAGCCAGGGCGAGCAGCAACTGGTACTGCGGTCCGATTCGCTGGCGCTGCTCAACCAGTGGGGCCGGCCGGTCGGCGAAGCCATGGAACGCCTGCCCGAGCTGGTCGATGTGCGGGTGCCCAACACGGAGGATGCCCAGCAGGTGGAGCTGCACATCGACCGCGAGGCCGCCCGGCGGCTGGGCGTGACCATGAGCAGCATTGCCTCGGCGCTCAACAACGCGTTCTCGCAGCGCCAGGTGGCCACGCTGTACGACGACCTCAATCAGTACCGCGTGGTGATGGAACTCGATCCGCTGTTCGGCAACGACCCCACCGCGCTGGCGCAGACCCAGGTGATCGGCCAGAGCGGCCACCCCGTGCCGCTGACCGCCTTCGCAAGCTGGGGCTACGGCCTGGCGCGCGACCGCGTGCAGCACGAAGACCAGTTCGCCTCCATCGGCATCGACTATGGCCTGGCCCCCGGCGTGACGCTGCCGCAGGCGCAGGTGGCCATCGCCCACGCGCTGGCCGAGCTGCGGCTGCCTTCTGCCATCTTCACCGGCGCGCGGCAGAACGACCCCAACAGCATCGAGGCCACGCTGGCCCGCCAGCCCTGGCTGATCCTTGGCGTGCTGGTGGCCGTGTACCTGGTGCTGGGCATGCTGTACGAGAGCCTGCTACACCCGCTGACCATTCTCTCGACCCTGCCCGCCGCCAGCGTGGGCGCGCTGCTGGCGCTGCGCCTCTCGGGGACCGAGTTCAGCCTGATCGCCCTGCTGGCCCTGTTCCTGCTGATCGGCATCGTCATGAAGAACGCCATCCTGCTGATCGACTTCGCGCTGCAGGCGCAGCGCCAGCGCGGCCTCGATGCCCACGCGGCCATCGCCGCCGCCGCGCAGAAACGCCTGCGCCCCATTCTGATGACCAATCTCGCCGCGCTGCTGGGCGCCGTGCCGCTGGTGCTGGGCTTCGGCGAGGGCTCGGAAATGCGGCGGCCGCTGGGCATCGCCATCATCGGCGGACTGGCCGTCAGCCAGTTGCTCACGCTCTACACCACGCCCGCCGTCTACCTGTGTCTCGAGCGGCTGCGTCAGCGCCTTGGCCGCCACGGCCGGCAGCCACCCCACCAGGCCGACAACCCGCCCCGGCCCCACCCCGAAGCCCACTCCGCCTGACCCCTCCCCATGTCCACGCGATTCGCCCCCCGCCCGGCCGTCCCGCCGGCAACGCCTCCCACCATCGGCCGGCGTCTGCCGGCCGCCTGGAGCTGCGCCCTGGCGGTCCTGCTGGCCGCCTGCGCGGCCACGCCGCCCCATCCGGCGCCCGAGCTGGCCCTGCCCGGCCATTACCTGCACCAGCAAGGCTGGCAGACCGCCACGCCGGCCGCCGTCGCCGCAGCGCAGCGGCAAGGCAGCGAGGCCACGGACGGACCCGCCGCCTGGTGGCAGGTCTACCAGGATGCCGCGCTGGACGCCGTGCTGGCGGAAGTCACGCTGCGCAACGCCACGCTGGAGCAGGCAGCCGCGCAGTGGCGCCAGGCCGAGGCCGCCGTGGCCGCCGCCCGCGCCAGCCGCTACCCGCAACTCGATGGCACCGCGTCGGCCAACCGGTCGGGCAGCTCGGGGCGCTCCGCCAGCGCCGACGGCGCGCCGCAGAGCCGCTTTGCCGCCGGCCTGTCGGCGAGCTGGATGCCCGATGTCTGGGGCCGCCTGGCGCTCGGGCAGCAGGCCGCGCAGGCCAGCGCCGATGCCGCTGCCGCCGAGCTGGCCGCCGTGCGCCTGGCCCTGCAGCTGAGCGCGGCCGAACAATACGTAAGCCTGCGCCGCCTGGAGCTGGACGCACGCCTGCTGGCGCAAACCCGCACCGCCTACCAGCGCTCGCTGCTGCTGACGCGCAACCAGTACGACTCCGGCTTCGTCGCCCGCGCCGATGTGATCCAGGCCCAGATCCAGCTCGAATCCGTGCAGGCCCAGATCGCCGCCAACCAGCACCAGCAGGCGCTCGCACGCAACGCGCTGGCACTGCTCGCCGGCAGCACCCCCGGCCAGTGGCAGGCTCCGGGCAGCCATGATGTGCCACTGCAGGAGCCCCCCGCCATCCCCGCCCGCATCGTCTCGGCACTGCTGCTGCAGCGCCCGGACATCGCCGCGGCCGCCGGGCAGCTGGCCGCCGCCAACGCCCAGCTGGGACTGGCGCAAACCGCCTGGCTGCCCGATCTCAGCCTCAGCGCCAGCGCCGGCCTGCAGGCCAGCCGCTGGAGCGATTTCATCGATGCGCCGCTGCGGGTCTGGTCGCTGGGTCCGGCGCTGGCGGCCAGCCTGTTCGACGGCGGGGCCCGCCGGGCCGCCACCGCACAGGCCGAGGCAGCCTACCAGGCCCGTGCCGCCGCCTGGCGCGCCAGCGTGCTGCAGGCCGTCCAGGAGGTGGAGGACGCCCTCGCCGCCGCGCAATGGCTGCAGGCCCAGCACACGCACCAGCTGACCTTGCTGCAGCTCGCCGACGAGAACCTGCGCGTGGTGCAGAACCAGTACGAGGCCGGCCTGGTCAGCTACCTCGACGTGGCGACCGCCCAGAACCTGGCGCTGGGCAGCCAGCGCAACGCCCTGGACCTGCAGGCACAGCGCCTGCAGGCGAGCATGCAGCTCATCGCCGCGCTGGGCGGCGGCTGGCAGGTCCCGCGCACGGCATCCATCCATCCCTGACTCCGACCACCTCCGGCCCTCCACAACCCCATTCCTGCCCGCACCGATCGCCATGCCCTCCCCTGCCCCTGTTTCCCCACCCTCCGCCCACGGCAGCAGCAAGCGCCTCCTGATCTGGCTCGTCGTCATCATCGCGGCGCTGGCGCTGCTGTGGTTCTTCCTGCTGCGCAACACCAAGCCGCCGGTGCCGGCCGGCCCCAGCCCCTTCGCTCAGCCGGTGGCGGTGCTGGTGGCCCCGGTCGAGCAAGGCGACTTCACCGTGCAGGTGCAATCCATCGGCACCGTCACGCCATTCAATGCCGTCACGGTGCGCTCGCGCGTGGCGGGCACGCTGCTCAAGGTGCATGTGCAGGAAGGCCAGACCGTCAAGCAGGGCCAGCTGCTGGCCGAAATCGACCCCGAACCCTATCGGGTGGCGCTGGCGCAAGCCAAGGGCCAGCAGCAGCAGAACCTGGCCCAACTGCGCAATGCGCAGAACGAACTGGCGCGCTACCAGCGCCTGTTCCAGCAGGACTCGATCGCCCGGCTCGAACTGGAGCGCCAGCAGGCCCAGGTGCAGCAACTGCAGGGCACCGGACAGGCCGACCAGGCGCAGGTCGACGAGGCCCAGCTGCAACTCTCCTACACCCGCATCACCGCGCCGATCTCCGGGCGCGTGGGCATGCGCCGCGTCGATGCCGGCAACCTGATCGGCGCCAATGACGCCGACGGTCTCTTCACCATCGTGCAGACCCAGCCCGTCTCGGTGCTGTTCACCGTGCCCGAGCCGCAGGTGACCAGCGTGCGCCAGGCCCACGCGGGCGCGACCCCGCCACTGGTGCAGGCCTGGGACCGCGACAACCGCCGCCTGCTCGCCAGCGGCGTGCTGGACACGCTGGACAACCAGATCGACATCGCCACCGGCACGCTGCGCCTGAAGGGACGCTTCGAGAACGCCGACGACACGCTGTTTCCGAACCAGTTCGTCAACACCCGGCTGGCGCTGCAGACCTTGCAGGACGTGCTGACGATCCCGGCCGATGCGGTGCAGTTCGGCAGCATTGGTACCTATGTGTACGTGATCGAGGATGGCAAGGCCAGCCGGCGCGTGCTGGAGCTGGGCCCCTCCAGCGACGGCCGCACCGTAGTGCTAGCGGGCCTTGAGGCAGGCCAGAGCGTGGTGCTCGAAGGCATCGACCGGCTGCGCGAGGGCCGGGCCGTGACCATGGTCAATGCCGACCAGGCGCCGGCTGGCGAGGCCACGCCAGCGGCAGAGCCACCGCGTCGCGGCCAGCCCGGCGGCGGCGCCGCGACAGGTGGCTGAACATGCAGATCTCCCGCCCCTTCATTCTCCGTCCGGTGGCCACGTCGCTGCTGATGCTGGCCGTGCTGGTGGCCGGTCTGCTGTCGTGGCGGCAATTGCCGGTGGCGGCACTGCCGCAAGTGGACTACCCGGTCATCCAGGTCTTCACCTTCTATCCCGGTGCCAGCCCGGACGTCGTGGCCCGCACCGTCACCGCGCCACTGGAGCGCAACCTGGGGCAGATTCCCGGCCTGCAGCAGATGTCCTCCACCAGCTCGGGCGGCGCCTCGGTGCTGACGCTGCGCTTTGCGCTGCAGGTCGACATGGGCGTGGCCGAACAGGAGGTGCAGGCCGCCATGAACACGGCCTCCAGCCTGCTGCCCGATGACCTGCCGGCTCCGCCGATCTACCGCAAGGTGAATCCGGCCGACACCCCGATCCTGACACTGGCGGTCAGCGCCGAATCCATCCCGCTGCCGGCACTGGCGGACATGGTCGAGACGCGCATGGCGCAGAATATCTCGCGCATCGCCGGTGTCGGCATGGTCAGCGTCACCGGCGGCCAGCGGCCGGCCGTGCGCGTGCGTGCCAACATGGGGGCGCTGGCCGCGCACGGCCTGGGCCTCGAAGACCTGCGCAGCGCCATTGCCGCGGCCAACGTCAACCAGCCCAAGGGCAGCTTCGACGGCCCGACGCGATCGACCATGCTGGATGCCAACGACCAGTTGCGCACCCTGCCCGAATACCGCGACCTGATCGTGGCCTGGCGCGCCGGGGCGCCACTGCGCCTGGGCGACGTGGCCACCATCGAGGATGGCCCGGAGGATCGCTTCCTCGCCGCCTGGGCCGGCAGCGGCTGCCAGCACCGCGCCGCCGGCACAGACACGGCGGCCGCATCTGCGGAGCCTGGCCGGGCCACCCGCTGCGCCGCCCAGCCGGCGCTGCTGCTCAACATCCAGCGCCAGCCCGGCGCCAACGTGATCGAGGTGGCCGACCGCGTGCACGCCATGCTGCCCGAGCTGGCGGCCACGCTGCCCGCCTCGGTGAGCGTGCAGGTCCTCACCGACCGCACCGAGAGCATCCGTGCCTCCATCCGTGGCGTGCAAAAGGAAATGCTGTTCGCCATCGCGCTGGTGGTCATCGTCACCTTCGTGTTCCTGCGCACGCTGCCGGCCACCATCATCCCCAGCATCGCGGTGCCGCTGTCGCTGATCGGCACCTTCGCGGTGATGGCCTGGCTGGGCTACTCGCTCAACAACCTCAGCCTGATGGCGCTGACCATTGCCACCGGCTTCGTGGTGGACGACGCCATCGTGATGCTGGAGAACATCGCCCGCCACCGCGAAATGGGCCGCCCGCCGCTGCAGGCCGCCCTCAAGGGCGCGCAGGAAATCGGCTTCACGCTGGTGTCGCTGACCGTCTCGCTGGTGGCGGTGCTGATTCCCCTGCTGTTCATGGGCGACGTGGTGGGCCGGCTGTTCCACGAGTTCGCCGTCACACTGGCGGTGGCCATCGCCATCTCGCTGCTGGTCTCGCTGACGCTCACGCCGATGATGGCGGCGCGCATGCTCGGCGCCGCGCCGCACCGCCAGCCGGCGCATGGCGACAACGCGGACGGCGATGTCGGCGGTGCTGCCGCCGCCGAGGAGCGGCCCGGCCACGCCGGCGAACACTTGCAGGGCGATTGGCTGGACGGCACCATCCGCGCCTATGCGCGCGGACTCGACTGGGTGCTGCGGCATCGCATCGCCACCCTGCTGGTCATGCTGGCAACGCTGGTGGCCACCGCGCTGCTGTACCTGGCCGTGCCCAAGGGCTTCTTTCCGGTGCAGGACAGCGGCGTGACCCAGGTCGTCACCGAGGCGCCGCAAAGCATTTCGTTCGCTGCCATGGGCGAGCGCCAGCAGCAACTGGCCAACGCGCTGCTCGATGACCCCGATGTCGCCAGCCTCTCGTCCCACATTGGCGTCGATGGCAACAACGCCACGCTCAGCAGCGGCCGCATGCTGGTCAATCTGGTGCCGCATGGCCAGCGCAGCAGCAACGCCAGCGACATCCAGCGGCGCCTGCGCGAGCGCGCCGCCGGCGTCGAGGGCATCACCGCCTGGCTGCAACCCGTGCAGGAGCTGGGACTGGAAGACCGCATCAGCCGCACGCAGTACCAGTTCACCATCAGCACGCCCGAGCGAGCCTTGCTGCAGGAGTGGAACGAGCGACTGCTGGCGCACCTGCGGGCCCAGCCGGCGCTGCAGGACGTCGCCAGCAACCTGCAGAACAGCGGCCTGCAGGCCTGGCTGGAAATCGACCGCGACGCCGCCGCGCGCCTGGGCGTGAGCGCCGGCGACATTGCCAATGCGTTGCAGAGCGCTTTCGGCCAGCGCCAGATCAGCACCATGTTCACCCACGCCAGCCAGTACCGCGTGGTGCTGGAGGCCGACCTGCCGCCCGGCGATGGCCTGGACGCGCTCTCGCGCGTCTACGTCGGGAGCACAGGCAGCACCGATGGCACCAGCGCGCCGGTGCCGCTGTCGGCGCTGGTCAGCGTCGTGCAGCGCCAGGCGCCGCTGGCCATCGAACACCAGGGCCAGTTTCCGGCGGCCACCCTGTCCTTCAACCTTGCTCCCGGCCATTCGCTGGGCGAGGCCGTCGCCCTCATCGAGGCCGCGCCGGCCGCCATCGACATGCCCGCCTCGGTGGAGCTGAGCCTGCAGGGGGCCACACAGGCCTTCAGCGCCTCGCTCGCCAACACCCTGTGGCTGATCCTGGCGGCGGTGGTGGTGATGTACCTGGTGCTGGGCATGCTCTATGAAAGCGCCATCCACCCCATCACCATCCTCTCGACGCTGCCCTCGGCCACCGTCGGGGCGCTGCTGGCACTGCTGCTGACCGGCCGGCCGCTGGACATGATCGCCATCATCGGCATCGTGCTGCTGATCGGCCTGGTCAAGAAGAACGGCATCATGATGGTGGACTTCGCGCTGCACGGCCAGCGGGATCTGGGGCTGCCTCCGGTGCAGGCCATCCGCCGCGCCGCGCTGCTGCGCTTTCGCCCCATTCTGATGACCACGCTGGCGGCACTGTTCGGCGCCATCCCGCTGATGCTGGCCAGCGGCTCCGGGGCCGAGCTGCGGCAACCGCTGGGCATCGTGATGGTGGGCGGCCTGATCATGAGCCAGTTGCTGACCCTGTTCACCACGCCGGTGGTGTATCTGCTGTTCGACCGCGCCGACGCGCGGCTGGCGCGCCGTGCGTCAGGGGTAGCGGAGCGCGCCCAAAATCCCTTGCGCTTCTCGCGGCAGGACCGCTGACGGCAATGCCGTATTCAGCACCATTGCAATGCCATCACCGGCCAGCGCATGCCACGGCTGACAACCACAAAACCACAAAGCCGCCAATCCTTCAGCCCCAGCCCCGCAGCCGCATGGTCGCGCGGGTGATGCGTTCCTGCTCGCTCTCGACCTCGAGCAGGTTGTCGCGCACCGACAGCACATGCTCGCGCGCGGCGCGCCAGGCGGCATCGGGTTTGCGCTGCTCGATGGCGCGGAAGATGCGCAGGTGCTGCCGGTCGATCTGCTGCTTGTAGAGCGGCCGGCTGTAGAGGTGGCTGACGGAGGCATAAACGCTGCCGAGCATCAGCTCGCTGAGGAATTCGAGCGTGTGCACCAGCACCGGGTTGTGCGCGGCCTCGGCGATCGCGCGGTGGAAGGCATGGTCGCGGCGTGCCTGCTCTGCCGCTTCCAGCGGCGGCTCGCCCGGCTGGGTGCGCAGCGCCTGCGCCGCCTGCCAAGCCTCGAAATGGCGCCGGATCAGCACCATGTCGGCCGTGGTGGCGCGCGAGGCGGCCAGCCGCGCGGCTTCGGCTTCGAGCAGCACGCGCACTTCCAGCAGGTCGAACAATGTGCGCGGCTGCGATGCGAAAAGGTGCAGCAGCGGTCCGGCATCGCGCGCCGGACTGGTCGCCGCGACGAACGAGCCACGGCCGTGCTCGGTGCGGATGATGCCGCGCCCGCGCAGGATGCGCAGGCCCTCGCGCAGGGCCGAGCGCGAGCAGCCGAGCCTGTCCATCAGGCGCCGCTCCGAGGGCAGCGCCTGTCCCACCCTGAGCACGCTGTCGACGACCAGCCGCTCGATGTGCTCTGCCACGAGATCGGCCACCTTGCGGTGGTTGAGACCGGCTGCGGCAGGTGCCTGGGCAGGCCTTGATTCACTGGTCATTTCACTGGTCATACCAGACCATCCCCTTCAAGAAATGCCTTGAAAATATGCATTGAATTCAAGGATTATCCGTCATCACAGGGAAAACCATCAGTCATAAACTGGTATGACCACTAGACAACCTGCTTGAGACAGATGGAACCCGATCGCATAATGCGCGGACATTCCAACCATACCCTGCCGGTCCCGCCCAGCCGGCCTGCCGACGATGAACATCCTGTACGACGAACGCGTCGATGGCGCCCTGCCCGACGTGGACAAGGGCGCCCTGCTGGCCGCGCTGCGCGAGGCCGAGCCGGCGCTGAAAATCCTGCACCAGCCCGAACAGCTGCGCCCCTACGAGTGCGACGGCCTCTCGATGTACCGCACCACGCCGCTGCTGGTGGTGCTGCCCGAGCACATCGAGCAGGTCGCCGCAGTGTTGCGCATTTGCAAGGAGCGCCGGGTGCCGGTTGTCGCACGCGGCGCCGGCACCGGTCTCTCGGGCGGCGCGCTGCCGCTCGAGAAAGGTGTGCTGCTGGTGATGGCCAAGTTCAAGCGCATTCTGGAGATCCATCCCGAAGGCCGCTTTGCCCGCGTGCAGCCGGGCGTGCGCAACTTGGCCATCTCGCAGGCCGCCGCGCCCCATGACCTGTATTACGCGCCAGACCCGTCCTCGCAGATCGCCTGCTCGATCGGCGGCAACGTGGCCGAGAACGCCGGCGGCGTGCACTGCCTGAAGTACGGGCTGACGGTGCACAACGTGCTGAAGGTGGAGATGCTCACCATCGACGCCGAGCCGGTCACGCTCGGCAGCGACGCCCTGGATGCCCCCGGCTTCGATCTGCTGGCGCTCTTCACCGGCTCCGAAGGCATGCTGGGCGTGGTGACGGAAGTGACCGTGCGCCTGCTGCCCAAGCCGGTGGTGGCCAAGGTGCTGATGGCCAGCTTCGACGACGTCGAAAAGGCCGGCCGCGCGGTCGGCGACATCATCGCCGCCGGCATCATCCCCGGCGGGCTGGAGATGATGGACAAGCTCTCCATCCACGCCGCCGAAGACTTCATCCACGCCGGCTACCCGCTCGATGCCGAGGCCATCCTGCTGTGCGAGCTCGACGGCGTCGAGTCCGACGTGGACGAGGATTGCGCGCTGGTGCGCGAGGTGCTGACCAGGGCCGGTGCCACCCAGGTGCAGCAGGCCAGGGACGAGGCCGAGCGCGCGCGTTTCTGGGCCGGCCGCAAGAACGCCTTTCCGGCGGTGGGGCGCATCTCACCCGACTATTACTGCATGGACGGCACCATTCCGCGGCGCGAGCTGCCGCGCGTGCTGCAGGGCATCAGCGACCTCTCCGAAGAGTACGGCCTGCGCGTGGCCAACGTGTTCCACGCCGGCGACGGCAACATGCACCCGCTGATCCTCTTCGATGCCAACACGCCTGGCGAGCTGGCCCGGGCCGAGGCGCTGGGCGGCAAGATCCTGGAACTGTGCGTGCAGGTGGGCGGCAGCATCACCGGCGAGCACGGCGTGGGCCGCGAGAAGATCAACCAGATGTGCGCGCAGTTCGGCAGCGACGAAATCACCTTCTTCCACGCCGTCAAGGCCGCCTTCGACGCCGAGGGCCTGCTCAACCCCGGCAAGAACATTCCCACGCTGCACCGCTGCGCCGAGTTCGGCGCGATGCACGTGCACCACGGCCAGTTGCCCCACCCGGAACTGGAGCGATTCTGATGAACCACGCCGCTACCCTCCCATCGACTCTCGCCGCCATACCCAGCCAGGACCGCAGCCGCGAACTGCTCGAGCAGGTGCAGGCCGCCATCGCCTCGCGCACACCGCTGACCATCGCCGGCAGCGGCAGCAAGGCTTTCCTGGGGCGCCAGCTGCAGGATGCGCGCCTGCAGGTGTTGGACGTGCGCGGCCACCGCGGCATCGTCTCCTACGACCCGACCGAGCTGATCATCACCGCCCGTGCCGGCACGCCGCTGACCGAGCTGCAGGCCGCGCTCGATGCCGGTGGCCAGATGCTGGCCTGCGAAGCGCCACACTTCGGCCCCGGCGCCACCGTCGGCGGCATGGTCGCCGCCGGGCTTTCGGGCCCACGCCGGCCCTGGGCCGGCGCGGTGCGCGACTTCGTGCTGGGCACCCGCCTCATCAGCGGCCTGGGCACGCAGTTGCGCTTTGGCGGCGAAGTCATGAAGAACGTCGCCGGCTACGACGTCTCGCGCCTGCTGGCCGGCAGCCTCGGTTGCCTGGGTGTCATCACCGAGGTCTCGTTCAAGGTGCTGCCCAAGCCGCGCTGCAGCGTCAGCGTGCGGCAAGCCATCCCGCTCGATCGCGCGCTGGCGCGGCTGCGCGAATGGGGCCAGCAGCCGCTGCCCATCAGCGCCGCCAGTCACGACGGGGATTTCCTCAGCCTGCGCTTCGAGGGCAACGAGGGCTCGGTGCGGGCCGCGCAGGAACGCATCGGCGGCGAGGAGATCGACCCCGCGTGGTGGGATTCCCTGCGCGAACAGCGCCTGCCGTTCTTCGACACTGCCGCCGATGCGCAGCCGCTGTGGCGCCTGTCCGTGCCGGCCTGGGCCGCGCCGCTGGACATGCCCGGCACGCAACTGATCGACTGGGGCGGCGCGCAGCGCTGGCTGCGCAGCGATGCGCCTGCCGATGCCATTCGCACCGCCGCAGCGGCCGTGGGCGGCCATGCCAGCTGCTTCACGGCCGGCCACGCCGAAGTACCGCTGCACCCGTTGACGCCCGCCGTGCTGCGCCTGCACCAGAACCTGAAGAAGCAGCTCGACCCAAGCGGCATCTTCAACCCCGGCCGCATGTACGCCGAACTCTGAGTCCCCATTCAAAGAACCTCCCCACGAGAGATTTCCCATGCAAACCAACCTCAGTGAAGCCGCCAGGGCCCTGGAGCATGCCGCCGAGGCCGAGCGGGTGCTGCGCACCTGCGTGCACTGCGGCTTCTGCAACGCCACCTGCCCGACCTACCAGGAGCTGGGCAACGAGCTCGACGGCCCGCGCGGCCGCATCTACCTGATCAAGCAGTTCCTCGAACACGACGCCGTCAGCGAGACCACGCAGGAGCATCTGGACCGCTGCCTGTCCTGCCGCAACTGCGAGACCACCTGCCCGTCGGGCGTCGAATACCACAAGCTGCTGGACATCGGCCGCTCGGCCATCGAGGCGCGGGTGCCGCGCCCGGCCAGCGAGCGCGTGCTGCGCGAAGGCCTGCGCCAGGTGCTGCCACGCCCCGCCGTCTTCAAGGCCTTGTTCAAGACCGGCCAGGCACTCCGGCCCATCCTGCCGCCACGCCTGGGCAGCAAGATGCCGCGCCAGATCGCCCCGCCCGGCCAGCGCCCCGCGCCCCGCCATGCGCGCCGCATGCTGATGCTCGAAGGCTGCGTGCAGCCCAGCCTCTCGCCCAACACCAACAGCAGCACCGCGCGCGTGCTCGACCGGCTGGGCATCAGCATCGAGCCGGTGCGCGAGGCCGCTTGCTGCGGCGCCGTGGACTACCACATGAATGCCCAGGAGGTGGGCCTGGCGCGCGCGCGCCGCAACATCGACGCCTGGTGGCCGCAGTTGCAGGCCGGCGCCGAGGCCATCATCCAGACCGCCAGCGGCTGCGGCGCCTTCGTCAAGGAATACGGCTACATCCTGCGCGACGACCCCCAATATGCCGAAAAGGCCCGCATCGTCAGCGAGCGCGCCCGCGATCTGCTGGAAGTGCTGGCCGCCGAGGACCTCGAGTCGTTGCGCATCGAATCGGACCAGAAGGCCGCCTTCCACTGCCCGTGCACGCTGCAGCATGCGCAGAAACTCGGCACCGTGGCGCAGCAGGTGCTCACGCGGCTGGGTTTCAACCTCACCGCCGTGCCCGACGCGCACCTGTGCTGCGGCTCGGCCGGCACCTACTCCATCACCCAGCCGGAACTCTCGAAGAAGCTGCGCGACAACAAGCTCGACGCGCTCGAGAGCGGCAAGCCCGACCTCATCGTCACCGCCAACATCGGCTGCCAGACCCATCTGGACGGCGCCGGCCGCACGCCGGTGCGGCACTGGATCGAGGTCATCGACGCGGCGCTGCAAGGCCAGCCGGTCTGAAAGCCTGTTGACGAGGCGCTGGGACCGGCACACGCTGGCCGGCCCGCCCTGCCTTCATCGCGCCGGTGGCGGTGGCCCGGCGTCTTCTTCCAGCACCGGCAGTTGCAGCCCGTACTTGAGGCGGCGCAGCACCACCGAGGTCTTGAAGTGGCGCACGTTGTCGTCGCCCTCGAAGAGGCGGCGCGCCAGCGCATCGTATTCCTCCATTGACGGCAGGGTGATGACCAGCAGGTAATCGGTCTCGCCAGTGACCGAATAGCACTGCTGCACGGCCGGTTCGGCAGCGATGCGGCGGTACAGCGGCGCGCGCAGTTCCGGTTTTTCGCTCTCGAGCTGCACCTGCACCATCAGCATCAGCGGACGCCCCACCTTGGCGGGGTCGAGCACCGCCACCTGCCGGGCGATCACGCCACTGTCCTCGAGCCGACGGATGCGCCGCTGCACGGCCGGCGCCGAGAGGTTGACGCGCTCGGCGATCTCGCGTTGCGGCATGCGGTTGTCGCGCTGCAGCAGGTCCAGGATCGCCAGATCAAAGCTGTCGAGCGCATGTGTCTGTTTGGGCATGTTCATAGAGCGGAAATTGCGCAAAACCCTTCGAAAAACAGCTTTTGAATCCATGGTTGCGCAATATATTCTCGCCCATGTTGCTGCAAGCCTCCATCCGCCACCATCCTTTCCTGTTGCCCGTGCTCGCCGTCATCGGCGCGGTGACCTCGCTGGCACTGGGCACCTCGCATGCCAAGCAGCTCTTCCCGCTGATTGGCGCGCAGGGCACCAGCGCGCTGCGCGTGGGCCTCTCCGCACTGGTGCTGCTGATGCTGTGGCGCCCGTGGCGCTGGCCGCTGGGCCGCGTCGATGCCATCACCGTGCTGCGCTACGGGCTGACACTGGGCGTGATGAACCTGCTGTTCTACATGGCCATCCGCAGCATCCCCTTCGGCGTCGCGGTGGCCATCGAGTTCACCGGGCCGCTGGCCGTGGCACTGTATTACTCGCGCCGCCGGCTCGACTACCTGTGGGTGCTGCTGGCGGTGCTGGGCCTGCTGCTGCTGCTGCCGCTGGGCGATGCATCGGCCGCGCAGCTCGACCCGGTCGGCATCGCCTATGCGGCCGGCGCGGCCGTGTGCTGGGGCACCTACATCGTGTTCGGCAAGCGCGCCGGCCATCTGCACGCGGGCCAGACCGTCTCGCTGGGGATGCTGGCCGCCGCCATGGTGGTGGTGCCGGTCGGCGTGGCCCATGCGGGCACGGCGCTGCTGCAACCGCAGGTGCTTCTGATCGGCCTGGGCGTGGCCATCGTCTCCAGCGCCATTCCGATCTCGCTGGAGATGTATGCGCTCAAGCGCCTGCCGCGCGAGACCTTCGGCATCATGGCCAGCATGGAGCCGGCCGTGGCGGCGCTGGCCGCCATGCTGTTCCTCCATGAGGTGCTGGACCTGCAGCAATGGCTGGCAATCGCCTGCATCATGATGGCCTCGATCGGCAGCATCGGCGCTGCCAGCCGCCAGCCTGCCGGGCAAACCCGGCAGGCCTGAGGACCTTGTCCACGTTATGTGGACGTTACGCGGATGACCCTTGCGGCGGCCGGCGCTGCCGGATGCAGCAGCGCGCCAGCCCGACGGCGCAGGCGGTGCCCTCCAGCACCGGCTGGCCGAGCCGCTCGGCCAGCGCTGGCCCGTAGCCACACAGCACCGCCCCGGCCAGTACCACGCTGCTGGCACCCTGCTGCAGCAATGGCTGGGCTGCCTGCGCCAGGGCCTGTAGCAGGCTGACCTGCACCCCCATCTCGGCCGGGTCGAAATCGTCCGGCCACTGCGCGGCCGCCACGCCAATGAGCCGGCCGGCCAGGCCGAGCTCGGCGATGTGAGCGGCATAGAGCGGCACCATGTCCTGCCCCAGCGTCAGCACGCCAAAGCGTTCACCCTGCAGACAGGCCACCAGGCAGGCCGCCTCGGTCATGCCGATGACCGGCCGCGGCCGCATGGCATCGCGTGTAATCCGCAGGCCACTGTCGAGCGACATGCCCACGATCAGCGCGTCATGCGCCCCGCCATGCGCCTGCGCCAGCTGCAGCACGGTCTGCGCGGCCTGCCGGGCCTGCTCCGGCGACTGGATCACGGCTGGGCCCTGACTGGCGGTACAGGTTGCCAGATGCTCGCCGGGCAGCAGCGCCGCCCGCGCAGGCACCGCCATGCGCTCGGAAATGCTGGCGGAGGTATTGGGATTGATCAGCAGAATCCGCATGGCCGGCGTCATCGCGCAAAGACGGCGTCGAGGTCGACGTCGGTGCCGTCGCGGTGCAGCACCAGGCCTTTTTCGATGTGGGCCAGGTGTTCAAGCATCAGGGCACATGCCCGCTCCTCGTCATGCTGTTCGATGGCATCGATCAGCCGACCATGCTCGTCGGCCCGGCAGGTGGTGCGCGTGGGCGAGTCGTACAGGGCGATGATCAGCACGGTCACCGTGCACAGGCGGTTCATCGACTGGATCAGCGCCGAATTGCCAGCCAGTTCGGCCAGCAGCGTATGGAATTCGCCCGAGAGGCGGATCACCGCGTGCTGGTCGTCGCGTACCCTGGCATCCATTTCACGGGCCACGTGCGCGCGCAGGCTTTGCAGGTGCTCATCCGAGAGATGCTGGATGAGGCGGCGAATCACCGCCGGCTCGATGAGGCGGCGTGCCTCGAAGACGTGCATGGCCTGCTCGGGCGTGGGGCGTGCGACGAATGCGCCGCGCTGGGGAAACAGCTCGACCACCTGGTCGTAGCCCAGCCGCGCCAGGGTCTGGCGGATGCGAGCGCGGCTGACACCGAATATGCCCGCCAGCCGGTCCTCGCCGAGCTTCGTGCCCGGCGGCAGGCGGCGCTCCAGAATCGCCGCGTGGATCTTCACATAGATGTCGTCTGCCGCGCCTTGCGCACCGGCGGCATCGGATGAAGGGGTTGCATGGGACTTGGGCATCAGCATTGTGGCCGGTCAGGCCTGTCGTCGTTCTTGTCTTGTTCAGTGTGGCACGGGTATGGGAGACACAGGCAGGAACTGCGCCAGCTCCACGGTGATGCGCTGCCGGAGCCGGCCTCCCGGTCCACCGGTGCGCATCTCATTCCATTTCCAGATCGATCGTGAACGCGAAGGCAAAGCGCAGACATTACGTGCGTAAGGCAAGCGAAGCCGACAAAGTGCACGATTGATCTGGAAATGGAATCACTTCCAGCCATACAGCGCCCCCCAGCCCTGTACGCCCGCCGGATCGCCGCCGGCAGCCCGCAGCATGCCCCAGACCGTGGTGCTGACGGTATCGAGCAGCGGAATGCCGTGCCGGGCTTCGAAAGGCACCGCCAACTGGGCGGCGTGCAGGTTGGTGCAATAGGTCACCACGGCCTGCGGCGCGGCGGGCACCGTGCCCTCCATGCAGGCCAGCAGGCGTTGCGGCGGAACCTGTGCAAAGGCGTGATTGTCGCGGATGTTCTCGTGCGTATGCGCCACCACCTCGATGCCCTCGCGCCGGTAGTTGTCGATGATGCGCTGCTGCACATCCGCCGTGTAGGGCGAGACGATGGCGATGCGCTGCATGCCGCGCAGCCGCAGCAACTCGTTGACGGCCAGTATGGCGGTGGTGGCGACGATGCCGGTGTGCGCCTGAATGCGCGCGGCCAGTTGCCGATCCTTCTCGAAGCCCAGCCAGCCGGCGGCCGTGCCGCTCCAGCCGATCACGTCGACCTTGGCATCGGCCAGCAGCTCCGCCGCCGCCAGGATCTTGCTGTCGTCGAACTGCCCCAGGGCCTGTTCGCTCAGCGCGATCTCGGTGACCTTGAAGCGCGAGAAATGCGCGCTGGCGCCGGGAATCGAGGCCACGATGGCACTGGTCAAGGGCTCCAGTGCGGTGTTCGAGGAGGGCGTCAGCACTCCCAGGCGCAGGGGTCGGGTCATCCGAGTTTCCTTTGTCATGGATTCAGTTCCGCTTCATTCAGTTCGGCGCTTCTTGCTGCCTTCATCCACCCGCGGGCTGAAACAGCACACGGCTTTGTGGGCATCCGATGCATGGTGTACCGCCTCGATCTCCGCACCAACATGGAGCAATCATCGACCCAATACGGTGCAAGGCACGCATCAAAACAGATCGTAAACAATGCATTTTGTCATTGTCGACAATTTAAAGCACTTTTGATGCCAGCAACCAACCATCAATCACCAGCCTCATAGGAATAGCTGTGATTTTCCGTCAATTCTGGCACGTTCCTTGCTGACAAACCCGCTCATCCTCTATCTCTTTTCCTGAAAATCATCCATTTTTTTGTAGACAGTAATGTCAACAAAAAGGAAAAGGAAAAGAGATTTCGCTCAAGACAAAGGACAGCATGGTTCAGCCTTTCGATCTGGTGTTGCGCAATGCCCGTGCGGTCACGGCCAGCGACACCTTCCTGACCGACATCGCCATCCAGGATGGCCGCATCGTGCAACTGGGGCTGGGCCTGGGCGTGGCGCGTCGTGAGCTGGACGCGGCCGGTCGCACGGTCACGCCCGGCGGTGTCGATGCCCATTGCCACCTCGACGAAATCACCAGCGGCCCGGTGCGCATGGCCGACGATTTCGACAGCGGCACGCGCAGCGCCGCCTGCGGCGGCACCACCACTGTCATCCCGTTTGCGGCCCAGCGGCGCGGCCATTCGTTGCGGGCGGCGGTGGAGGCCTACCGGCAGCGCGCCGAGGGTCTCGCGCACGTGGACTACGCCTTCCACCTCATCGTCACCGACCCGACCCCCGCCGTGCTCGAGGAAGAGCTGCCGGCCCTCATTGCCGAGGGTTTCACGTCGTTCAAGATCTACATGACCTACGACGACATGAAGCTGGACGATGGCCAGATCCTCGACGTGCTGGCGGTGGCCCGCCGCCATGGCGCGCTGGCCATGCTGCATGCCGAAAATGCCGACTGCATCCAGTGGCTGACACGGCGCCTGCTCGCCCAGGGCCACAGCGCGCCGCGCTACCACGCCCAGGCACGCCCGATGCTGGTCGAACGCGAAGCCACCCATCGCGCCATAGCGCTGGCCGAGCTGGTCGACGTGCCGATCCTGATCGTGCATGTCTCGGGACGCGAGGCGGTCGAGCAGATCCAGTGGGCCCGCACGCAGGGCCTGCAGGTCTTTGCGGAAACCTGCCCGCAATACCTATTCCTGACCGCCGAGGATCTGGGCATCGACGAGAGCTACCATGGCGCGCGCTGCGTGTGCAGCCCGCCGCCGCGCGACCGCGCCAACCAGGACGTGATCTGGCAGAACCTGCGCAACGGGCTGTTCACGGTGTTCTCCTCCGACCATGCACCCTTTCGCTTCGACGGCACCGAAGGCAAGCAGCCCGGCGGCCAGCAGGTCTCGTTCGACCACATCCCCAATGGCATCCCGGGCCTGGAGACGCGCCTGCCGCTCTTGTACTCGGAAGGCGTGCTCGGCGGGCGCATCAGCGCCAACCAGTTTGTCGAACTCACATCCACCAACCCGGCCAAGGCCTACGGCCTGCATCCGCGCAAGGGCAGCATCGCCATCGGCAGCGACGCCGACCTGGTGGTCTGGCAGGAAGGCCGCCACGTCATCCGCAACCAGGCGCTGCACCACAACGTGGACTACACACCCTATGAAGGCATGGAGCTCAAGGCCTGGCCGGCGCTGACGCTGGCGCGCGGCGCCATCGTCTGGGACGGCCAGTTCCATCCGCAGCGCGGCCACGGCCAGCTGCTGCGCTGCGGCCTGCACAGCCTGCTGCCGCGCCCGCCCGTGCCGTGAGCGGCCAGGCTCTCCGGCAACTCGCAGCCCCCGCCCCCTTTTCCTCTTTTCCTCTCCCCCGCCACCACCCCAACCTCAGGAGTTTCCACATGTCCCGCACCTCCCGCCCTGTTCGCCGCCTGCTTGGCATCGCCGCCACCGTGTTCTCGATGACCGCCGCAGGCCAGGCGCTGGCACAAGCGCCCATCACCTACAAGGTCATCGGCCAGCCCGCCGCCACCGGCCTGGTCCAGAAGAACTACGAGCGCCCCTTCTTCGAGGAGTTCGCCCAGCGCACCGGCCTGAACATCAATGCCGACTACAAGCCGGTGGACCAGCTCGGCATCAAGGACACCGAGCAACTGCGCGTGATGAAGGCCGGCCTCTTCGACATCGTCTCGCTGCGCGTGTCGCAGAACTCGCGCGATGAGCCCACGCTGCTCGGCCTCGACCTGGTGGGCGCCGCCCCCGACTACGCCACTGCCCGCAAGGTCTACGAGGCCTACCTGCCGGTGCTCGACGAGCGCCTGCAGAAGCAGTTCCGGATCAAGCTGCTGGGGGCCTGGCCATTCGGCCCGCAGATTCTGTTCTGCAAGAAGCCGGTCACTTCGCTGGCCGACCTCAAGGGCCTGAAGGTGCGCACCTACGACCAGAACCTGGCCAAGTTCATGGAAAGCGTGGGCGCCTCGCCGGTGCCGCTGTCCTTCACCGAAGTGCACCAGGCGCTGTCGCTGGGTGTGGTCGACTGCGCCATCACCGGCCCCAGCTCGGCCAACAGCTCGGGCTGGCCGGAAGTGGCCACGCACCAGTATGGCCTGGGCGTGCAGATGGCCATGAATGCCTATGGCATCGGCCTCAACCAGTGGAACAAGCTCAGCGCCGAGGAACAGGCCAAGCTGCAAGCCGCCTTCACCAAGCTGACCGATGACATCTGGACCTATTCCGAGGAGTTGACCGCCGATGCCATGGCCTGCAACGCCGGCAAGGACAGCTGCGAGATGGGCAAGAAGTACCACCTGATCGACTCGCCGCTGCAGGACGCCGACCGTCAGGTGCTGACCGAAGCCGTCGCGAAGATCTCCGTACCGACCTGGGCCGAGATCTGCGACAAGGCCAACAAGAGCTGCTCGGCCGACTGGAAGGCCACTGCCGGCAAGGTCATCGGCATCGAATAAGCCGCCGCCGCCCGGCCACGCCCAAGCGGACCGGGGCCGGGCGGCACCTGCCATCGATCCACAGGAATCGACCATGAAAGAAAAACTGGAACAAGTCCTCTCGACCCTGTTCGGCCTGATCTTCATCGCGCTGTCGCTGGTTGTCGCCGTCGAGACGCTGATGCGCAAGATCTTCAACGTCTCCATGCAGGGTGCCGACGAGCTGGGCGGCTATGCGCTGGCCATCGGCAGCACGCTGGCCTTCACGGTGGCGCTGCTCGGGCGCAGCCATGTGCGCGTGGACGTCTTCTTCGCGCACTTTCCCAAGCGCCTGCGCACGCTGATCAACTGGCTCTCGGCCGTGATGATGATGGCGTTCGCACTGCTGCTGGCCTGGCTGGGCTGGGAGTCGCTGCTCGATTCCTATGACTACAAGAGCGTCTCGCAGACGCCCTGGGCCACGCCGCTGGTCTACCCTCAGTCGATCTGGGTGCTGTGCCTGGCGATCTTCGCGCTGGCCGCAGCGGCATATGCGGTACTGGCGACCATCTGGCTGCTGCAGGGCAAGTACAAGAAGATCGACGCCATGCTGGCGCCCAAATCCACCCAGGACGAGGTCGAGGAAGAGCTCGAAGACCTGCAGGCCCGCCAGCAGGATGAGCCCGCACCGGCCATCGCCCACCCCATCCACCCTGAACGAGGTGCCCAATGAGCTTTACCGCCTATATCATCGTGGGCTTCGCCGGCATGCTGGGCATGATGCTCATCGGCCTGCCCATTGCCACCTCCATGGCCTTCGTCGGCATCCTGGGCGGCTTGGCCGCCTATGGCATGCCGTTCATAAACTCCATTGCCCCGGTGGTCTGGGGCGTGCACAACGACAGCCTGCTGACAGCCATCCCGCTCTTCGTGATGATGGGCGAGCTGCTGCTGCGCTCGGGCATCGCCGACCGCATGTTCGGCGCCATCGGCGCCTGGTTCGGACGCCTGCCCGGCGGCCTGCTGCACGCCAACATCGGCTGCAGTGCGCTGTTTGCCGCCACCTCCGGATCATCGGTGGCCACCGCCGCGACCGTGGGCACAGTGGCCTTGCCTTCGCTGCACCAGCGCGGCTACCGCATGAGTTCGGCGCTGGGCTCGATCGCCGCCGGAGGCACCCTGGGCATTCTCATCCCGCCCTCGGTCAACCTGATCGTCTACGGCTCGCTGACCGACACCTCGATCGGCCAGCTCTTCATGGCCGGGCTGATTCCGGGACTGCTGCTGGCGGGCTTCTTCATGCTGTGGGTGCTGATCCAGGCGCTCTGGGACGGCAACACCCAGCGCGAGCCGCTGGTGCCGCTGGCCGAACGACTGCGCCTGCTCAAGGACCTGGTGCCGCCCGGCGTGGTGTTCATCGTGGTCATGGGCAGCCTCTACAGCGGCATGGCCACCGCCACCGAATCGGCGGCGCTGGGCCTGACCTGCGCGCTGTTCTTCTGCTGGCGCTCGGGCCGCCTCAACTGGGCGCTGCTGCAGAACTGTTTCATGCAGACCGCGCGCACCAGCGGCATGATCCTGCTGATAATGACCGCGGCCTTCATCCTCAACCTGACCATCGGCCTCACGGGCGTGGCCGAGGCGATGACCGAATGGGTCACCTCCTTCGGCCTCTCGGCCACCGCCACCTTGCTGATGCTGCTGGCCTTCTACCTGATCGTCGGCATGTTCATGGACGTCATGAGCCTGATGGTGGCCACCGTGCCCATCACCTTCCCCATCGTCAGCGCGCTCGGCGTCGATCCGGTGTGGTTCGGCATCTTCATCGTGCTGATGTGCGAGCTGGGCCTGATCACGCCGCCGGTGGGCATGAACCTGTTCGTGGTGCACGGCATCCGTCCCGACAAGGGCTCGATCAACGACGCGATCATCGGCGCCGCACCCTACGTGGTGGTGCTGCTGCTGTTCTCGCTGCTGATGATTGCCTTCCCCTCGCTGGCCACCTGGCTGCCGCAGGCGATGCGATGACCCGCCCGCTCCCGCCTCTCTGGCAATACTCCGCGCAAGAGCTGCAGGTCGCCTATCGCGCACAGGAGTGCTCGCCGGTCGACGTGCTGCAGGCCTGCCTGGCGCGCATCAACCAGGTACAGCCGCGCATCGGCGCCTTCACCGCGCTGCGGGCCGGGGCCGCCATGGCCGAAGCGCACGCCAGCGCCAAGCGCTGGCGCGGCGGCACGCCGCTCTCGGCACTCGACGGCGTGCCAGTCTCGATCAAGGACAACCTCCTCACCCGCGACATGCCCACCACCTGGGGCTGCCCGGCGCTGGCGACCTACCAGCCGCCCGGGGAGGAACTGGCGGTCACCCGCCTGCGGCAGGCCGGCGCGCTGATCGTCGGCAAGACCAACGTGCCGGAATTCACGCTGGAAGGCTATACCGACAACCCGTTGTTCGGCCCCAGCCGCAACCCATGGGACCTGGCGCTGACGCCGGGCGGCTCCAGCGGTGGGGCGGCCGCCAGCGTGGCGGCAGGCTGCACGCCGCTGGCCATCGGCACCGATGGCGGCGGCTCCACGCGCCGGCCCGCCGCGCACTGCGGCCTGGTCGGACTCAAACCCTCCATCGGCACCGTGGCACGCAGCGCCGGCCTGCCCAGCCTGTTGCTCGACTTCGAGGTCATCGGCTTGCTCGCACGCGACGTGGCGGACGTCCAGCTGGCTCTGCACGTCCTCGGCGGCCCTGACCCGGCCGACCGGGAGTCCTGGGCCGCCCAGGCGGTACGGCAGGCCCAGGCCGGGATGCAGGCAGCGACACCGGCACCAGAATCCTTGCGCATCCTTTACGTCCCGGCGCTGGACGACTGCCCGGTCGATCCGCAGGTGGCCCGCCAATGCGCCGCTGCCATGTCGGTACTGGAGCAACTCGGCCACCGCGTCACCCGGGGCGAGCTCCCGCTGGACCTGACGGCCATCAATGCCAACTGGCCGTACGTCTCGCAAATCGGCCTGGACCATCTGTTTACCCAGCATCCGGCATGGCGCGAGGGCGCTTCAGCCAAATACCAGGCCATGGCTGCCGAAGGTGCGGCCCAGCCTGGCCGGCGCCTCTGGGAAATCTGGACACAGGTGCGGCAGCTGCGGCAGGACTGCGCCGGCCTGTTCGCGCAATGGGACTGCATCGCCATGCCCAGTGCCGCAGCACTGCCGTGGCCGGCCGCGCAGGCCTGGCCCGCCGAGATCGCCGGCCAGGCGGTGGGCCCGCGTGGTCATGCCGCCTTCACCGGCTGGGTCAACGCAGCCGGCCTGCCGGGCCTGTCCGTACCCACTGCGCCGGCCGATGGTGGCCCGCATGCCGGCCTCTCGACTGGCCTGCCCATTGGCCTGCAGCTCATCGGGCCATTCGGTACCGAAGACCGGCTGCTGACCTTGGCGGCCGGCTATGAAAGCCTCTTGCCATGGCGCGCCCGCCGACCGCCGCTCTGATCAGCCCCGGCAGCCCCTGCTGCTCACAGCTGCACCAGAGCGGAGCCAATGCCGTCGAAGCTGGCCTCGACCAGATCGCCCGGTTGCGCCCATGGCATGCCGATCCAGGTGCCGGTGGTCACCACCGTGCCCGCTGCCAGCGTGCCAAAACGCTGCGTGGCATGAACCAGCCATTGCGGCAGCAGCCAGGCCGGATCCTGCAGCGAATGCGTCCCTTGCCGCTCGATGAGCGGTTGCGAGCCGATGCGCACACGGCAGACCTGGGCCTGCCAGTCACGCGCCTCGAACGGCACCCATGGGCCGAGCACCAGCGCGCCATGGGACTGCAGATCGGCGAGCTTGAGCCATTCGTTCGCACCGGCCTGCTGCTGCCAGCGGAAATCCACCAGTTCGATGGCCACCGCCATGGCATCGACCAGCTCGGTGGCCTGCGCATGATCCAGATGCTGCGCCTGCGCGGGCGTTACCGCCTGGCCGAGCCGCAGCGCGATCTCCGCCTCGATGCCATGCACGTGCGCCGGCCAGTGCCGTGCATCGGCCGGGCTGGGCCAGACGCCGCCTGGCGGCAGCGGCGCATGCACCAGCGCCGCAGCGCGGCCGGGGCCACCGGCCTTCCAATGCATCGGGGCCGCGTCCTTCTGCCACCAGGCGAGCCGCTGCGCCACGGCGTCCTGCACCGCATACGCATCATCCGCACCCTGCAATGTCAGCTCCAATCCACTCGCATCGGCCTGCCGGCCTTGTTCGCGCGCTGCGCAGAGCAGCTGCACCATCTGTTCGACTTGCGCCGTCATTCCCATGGATCTCCCCAAAAACCGTTCCCAACCCACGGCCTTCCCAGAGAAGGCCGCGGCACCTGCGCGATTGTGCCGCAGACCGCTCCTCGCTCAGCAGCTGTTTCCGAAAGGTTCGCACCATGACACCCACCAACCCCGACTCCGAACTTCTCCGGCGCTTTGCGCCGCAGGCACAGCAACTGGACTGGCGCTGGCCCGGCGGGCGCGGGCTGGCCATCTCGTTCGTGCTGAACATCGAGGAAGGGGCCGAGCTGGCCATTGGCGCGGGTGACTCCATCAACGAGGCGGTGCACGAAGTCACCCACGCCATCGCCGACGTGCCCGACCTGTGCATGCAGACTCACTTCGAATATGGCGCTCGGGCCGGTTATGCACGCATCGCCAGCCGCTTCATCGCGCACGGTCTGCCGCTGACGCTCAACGTCTGCGGCCGCGCGCTCGAGCACACACCGTGGGTGACCGCGGATGCGCTTGCCCATGACTGGGAGCTGTGCGGCCATGGCTGGCGCTGGGAATCGCCCGCGCATATGGACGAGGCCACCGAACGCGCCACCATTCTTCGCACCATGGACAGCATCGGGCGCCACTGGGGCCGGCGTCCAACTGGCTGGCATTGCAAGTCGTCAGCGTCGCTGCGAACCCGCACGCTGCTCCAGGAGCTGGGCTTTCTGTACGACAGCAACGACTATGGCGGCGAGGTGCCCTGCACCATGCGGCGCGGCGACGGCAGTCCCTATGTGATCCTGCCCTATGCCTTTGACACCAATGACATGCGTTTCTTCGGCCAGGGCGCCTTCGTGCAGGCCGACGACTTCGCCCGCTATGTGATCGAAGCCATCGAGGTGCTGCAGGAGGAAGCGCGGCAGGCGCCGCGCCTCTTGACCATCGGCCTGCACACGCGCATTCTGGGGCGCCCGGCGCGCATCCGCGCGCTCGACCGGATCCTGCAGCATGTGCAGGCCCAGGCACAGCGGCAACCCGCCTGGGTGGCCACGCGCGAGGCCATGGCCCGGCACTGGCTGCAGTTGGAGCAGCAGCGCCAAACTGCGTAGCGAAGCGGTGGTATCAGAACCTGTTGACGATCTTTTCGCGGGGCACGCAGGAGATCAACAGGTTCTCAACCCTGGCTGGGCGCGGGCGTCGCCAGCAGGATCTCTTCCAGCGTGGTCGTGCCATCGGCGATGCGCTGGGCGCCGCCCAGGCGCAATGGCCGCATGCCGGCGGCCACCGCCTCGCGGCGCAGGATCGGCAGGCTGAGCTTCTGGTGGATCTGGTCGCGCACTGCCTCATTGACGGTGAGCAACTCATACAGGCCCAGGCGCCCGCGGTAGCCGCTCATGCGGCAGGCGATGCAGCCCACCGGCTTGTAGGCCGAGCAGCTTTTCTCGGCGAGGTTGATCTTCCAGGGCCGTACGGCCTCCTCCAGGGTGTGCAGGTCGAACTGGAGATCCGGCTGCTTGCAGCTCGGGCACAGCGTGCGCACCAGCCGCTGCGCCAGCACGCCCAGCAGGGTGGCATTGATCAGGTAAGCCGGCACGCCCAGTTCCATCAGGCGGGTGATGGCCGAAGGCGCGTCGTTGGTGTGCAGGGTGGAGAACACCAGGTGCCCGGTGAGCGCCGCCTGGATGGCCATCTCGGCGGTTTCCAGGTCGCGGATCTCGCCGACCATGATGATGTCCGGGTCCTGGCGCATCAGCGCGCGCAGGCCCTCGGCAAAGCCGAAGTCGATCTGCGGCTGCACCTGGGTCTGGTTGAAGGCCGGCTCGATCATCTCGATCGGGTCTTCGATGGTGCTGACGTTGACCTCGTCGGTGGCCAGGCGCTTGAGCGTCGAGTACAGCGTGGTGGTCTTGCCCGAGCCGGTCGGCCCGGTGACCAGGATGATGCCGTGCGGGCGCTTGACGAGTTGCTCCCAGCGCTTCGCATCGTGGCTGGAAAAACCCAGGTCGCCGAGGTTCTTGATGGTGGTGTCCGGATCGAAGATGCGCATCACCATCTTCTCGCCGAAGGCGGTTGGCAGCGTCGAGAGACGCATCTCGATCTCATCGCCACGCGGGTTGCGGGTCTTGATGCGGCCGTCCTGCGGACGGCGCTTTTCCACCACGTCGATGCGGCCGAGCAGCTTGATGCGCGCGATCATCGCGTTGAGCACACCGATCGGCATCTGGTAGACGGTGTGCAGCACGCCATCGATGCGGAAGCGGATGGCGCCCTGCTCGCGGCGCGGCTCCAGATGGATGTCGCTGGCGCGCTGGTCGAACGCATACTCCCACAGCCACTCGACCACCCGCACCACGCCCTGGTCATTGGCATCGAGCTGGCGATTGGAGCGGCCCAGTTCCACCAACTGCTCGAAGCTCGCCAGCGAGCCGCCAGCGCTGCTGCTGCTCTTCTGCGCCGAGCTGATCGAGCTGGCCAGTGCGTAGAACTCGCCAATATAGCGTTTGAGGTCGAGCGGATTGGTCATCACCAGCCGCACCGAGCGGCGCACCTGGCGCTCGATCTCTGGCACCCAGTCAGTGATGAAGGGCTCGCAGGTGGCAATCACCACCTCGCGCGGCTGCACCTGCAGCGGCAGCACGCCGTAGCGGCTGGCGTAGGCCGCGCTCATCACCTCGGCCACGCGCCCCACATCCGCCTTGAGCGGGTCGATGCGCACGCACTCCATGCCGGCGCGGCGCGCCACGAATTCCGCCAGGTCATCGAGACTGAGTGTGCCTGCCCCGTCGGCACGCTGCAGGGCAATGCCAGCCAGCCGTACCAGCGGGTTCTGCGAACTCTCGGCCCGCGAAAAGCGCGCAATGGTGCGCTGCGCCTCCTCGGGCGAGATCAGCTCGGCCGCATGCAGCCACTGCACCACATGCAGCCAGTCGAGCGGGCCGCTGAAATGCGCAACCTGCGGTTGGACGCCATCACCCTGGCCGGTCTCCAGCGCAATGCTGCCGCCCAGACCATGTGCACCCGCCTGGGTGTCGATGGATTCGGTGAGCGGCTGGGCCGGGTACTTGCTTTTTTCCATGGAGCGGCTTTCGTTTCGATGTGAAGGAAGCGCGTGCGATTGCAAAGAGTCCTCTCGCCGCCTCATGCGGCCGGTGCATGCAGGCCCCGCTTGGCCGCCTCCCACTCGCCAGCAACGAGGTGCTCCAGCACCTGCTGCGAACGGTCGCAGGCCGCGTCGATGGCCGCGCGCTCGTCGGCTGGCGGCTTGCGCAGCACCCAATTGATCACTTCGGACTTCACACCGGGATGGCCAATGCCGATGCGCAAGCGCCAGAAGGCCGCCGAGCCCAACTGCGCCTGGATGTCCTTGAGCCCATTGTGTCCGGCGTGGCTGCCACCCTGCTTGAGCCGCACGTCCCCGGGCAGCAGATCCAGCTCGTCATGCACCACCAGGATCTGCTCGGGCTCGATGCGGTAGAAGCGCGCCAGCGCCGCCACGGCCTGCCCCGAGCGGTTCATGAAGGTCATCGGCTCGAGCAGCCACAGCGGCTGGCCTGCCACCTGCGCCTTGCCGACCAGGCCAAAGTAGCCCTTCTCCGGCGCCAGCCGGGCACCATGGCGCGCCGCCAAGGCATCGATCCACCAAAAGCCCGCGTTGTGGCGGGTCTGTGCGTATTCAGGCCCGGGATTGCCCAGGCCAACCAGTAGTTTCAGCATATGCGGGCATTATCGCCAAACCGGACTGGTACCGCACCGCCAGCAGCCATGGTGGCTGGCATTCTTTGGCACCGCCGGCTTTGCCGTGCCGCGTGGCACCATGGGTACCCTGTGACAAAAAAAAGCCTGTCGTCTCGTCAACGACAGGCCTTTTGCGGGATGCCTGGGGGACATGCCCCATGCACGCGAGCGGCATGCGGCACATCGGCATCGTCACTGCGCGCATCAGCGCAGGGCACATCACTCGGCGGCGGGTTCTTCCGTCGCGGCAGACGCGGCAGCTTCCTCAGCCGGAGCCGGCGCAACGGAAGCGAGCACCGGGTTGATGGCCAGCAGGCGCTTGGAGGCAGCCACGCCACGCGGCAGCTTGACATCGCGCAGGCGCACCACGGCGTTCTTCTTCAGGCCGCCCAGATCGACCGTGATGGCTTCGGGCAGATCGGCCGGCATGCAGCTGACCTCGATTTCGGTGGTGACCACGTTGAGCAGCTGACCATCATCCTTGACGGCCGGCGATTCCTCGGCGTTCACGAAGTGCAGCGGCACGCTCATGTGCAGGCGGGTGCGCTCGTCGACGCGCTGGAAATCCACGTGCAGCACCAGCTGCTTGTACGGGTGGTACTGCACGTCGCGCAGCAGCACTTTCTGTTGGCTGCCGTCGACCTCCAGATCCAGCACGCTGGAGTGGAAGGCTTCCTTCTGCAGCGCAAACCACAGCGGGTTGTGATCGAACTCGATCAATTGCGGCTCGGCCGAGCCACCGTAGATGATGCCGGGCGTGCGGCCCGAATTGCGCAGACGGCGGCTCGCACCCGTGCCCTGCTTTTCACGCTTGAATGCATTGATTTGCATGTCTTCTCTCCTGTCTGGGGCGGGCCGCGACCAGCTCCGCTCCGGTTGAAACAACATGGCCCAAGGCGGTGTGCCTCAGGCCATGCCACTGAAAAAATGATGCGCTCAGGACGACGCGTGGTCTTCCTGGAACAGGCTCATCACCGAGTCGCCACGCGCGATGCGCTGGATGGTCTCGGCGATCAGCGGTGCCACCGACAACTGCCGGATCTTGCTGCAGGCGCGCGCCGCCTCGGAAAGCGGAATCGTGTTGGTGACGACGACCTCATCGAGCGCGTCGCCGCCGGAGATGCGGTCGATGGCCGGACCCGAAAAGATCGGGTGGGTGCAATAGGCGTGCACACTCTTGGCACCACGCTCCTTGAGCACCTCGGCAGCCTTGACCAGCGTGCCGGCGGTATCGATCATGTCGTCCATCACCACGCAATTGCGCCCGTCGATGTCGCCGATGACGTTCATCACCTCGCTGACATTGGCCTTGGGGCGGCGCTTGTCGATGATAGCCAGATCGCAGCCGAGCTCCTTGGCCAGCGCACGGGCACGCACCACGCCGCCGACGTCGGGGGAGACGACGATCAAATCCTCGTACTGCTTCTGCGCGAGGTCATTGAGCAGCACCGGCGAGGCATAGATGTTGTCCACCGGGATGTCGAAAAAGCCCTGGATTTGGTCGGCATGCAGGTCCATGGTGAGCACGCGGGCCACACCGACGGTCTGCAGCAGATTGGCCACCACCTTGGCCGAGATCGGCACGCGGGTCGAGCGGGGTCGGCGATCCTGGCGGGCATAGCCGAAATACGGGATGACGGCGCTGATTCGCTCGGCCGAAGCGCGCTTGAGCGCATCGACCATGATCAGCAGTTCCATCAGGTTTTCGTTGGTCGGGGCACAGGTGGACTGCACCACGAACACGTCACGCGCCCGAACGTTCTGCTTGATCTCCACGGTCACTTCACCATCGGAAAAGCGGCCCACATGGGCCGCTCCCAGACTGATGCCAAGGTGGGTGGCGATCTCTTCGGCCATGCACGGATTGGCATTGCCGGTAAACACCAGAAAGTCGGGATGATTGCAGGAATTCATGGGACCGCCGCAGTACGTGGGGATAAAAGCGGATCAAAAGCGGTGACAGACGCAAACGCTGCGCGTCCTGTGCGAAGGTGATTGGATGAAAGCTAGGCCAATCAATGGCAGGGGAGGAAGGATTCGAACCCTCGAATGCCGGAATCAAAATCCGGTGCCTTAACCAACTTGGCGACTCCCCTACGCAAGACAGGACATATTGTCCTGTCTCAAAAACCGTTTTCTGCCCGATCCCACATGGGATGCACGGAAAGCCCTTGGCATATCCGCACCAGCCAGTCCGGCTCTGCATCTGCAATGATTTCCTGCAGTTGAAGACTTGAAAAGTCTTCAGGAATTCTTGCAAACACTGCGCTTCCTGAGCCTGTCATTCTAGCATGAAATCCGCGAGCATTGAGCCAATCGATGACTTTTTTAACTGGCGGGCAGATCAACTCTGCAACAGGCTGCAGGTCGTTTCTTCCGAACCCATACGCTGCAGCAGTAAAGCGCGAGATTGTAGCAGCATCTGTTTCGCGTTGCAGCGCCGGATGCGAAAAAATTTCCGCCGTCGCCAGGCCCACCGGCGGCTTGACGACGAGGAAGCGCGCTGGCGGCAATGCCGCCTCCCCCTCTAGGGGCGTGATCGCCTCGCCAATTCCTTCCACCCAGGCATTGTGTCCACCCAGGAAGAAGGGAACATCGGCACCCAATTGCAGGCCGATGGCCTGCAATTGGGCCGGCGCCAGGTGCAGGCCCCACAGGCGGTTGAGGGCCATCAGCGTGCTGGCCGCATCGGAAGAGCCGCCGCCCATGCCGGCCTGGCTCGGAATGCGCTTGTCGATCTGGATGTGCGCCCCCTGACGGCAGCCGGTGGCCTGCTGCAGGACGCGCGCGGCCCGCACGATCAGATCTTCGGCCGGCAGCGGCTCGCCCAGGTCCTCGCGGCTGATGCGCGCATCGCGCGGGCGGGTCTCGAAGTGCAACACGTCGCACCAGTCGATCAGCACGAAAACCGATTGCAGCAGGTGGTAGCCATCGGGGCGGCGACCGGTGATGTGCAGGAACAGGTTCAGCTTGGCTGGTGCCAACACATCGCGCAGATGCAAAGGTGCGCCTGCGGCCGGTGGCAAGGCTGCTGTCACAGCACCTCTTCCTCGCCATCGCCCGACTGCAGCACGATGCGCATGCGCGCCACGGGCAGCGGCTGCTGGCGCACCGCATCGATGCGACCACGTCCGTAACGGCTCAGGTCGACCTGCCAGCCGTCTTCCTCCACCGCATCCCCGGAGAGCCAGGCGAACAGCGCACGCACCGGAATCGGCGTGCCGAACACGTCGCGGACCAGGTTATCCAACGAGGCGTCGGCATATTCCTGCGAGCCGGCACGCAGATGCGCCAGGCGCTCGTTCCATTCCAGCCGGGCCATGATGGAGCCCAGCGGGTTGTAGACCTCCAGCGCGCCCTGTGCGGCACTGCCGCGCAGGTAGAAGCTGGCAATATAGGATTCGCTGCGCTCTTCCTCGGTGTGAATGGAGATGCGGCCGCGCCAGATGCCCTGATGCAGCACATAGGGCCGGCGCGGCCCGAACAGCTCACAGCCCGCCAGCAGCACCGCGCCACCGGCGGCCACCCCGGTGCGCAGCCAGCGCCGGCGCGACCAGCCGGCCGCCGCAGGTGCCAGCGCTGCGCTTCCAGCACGATCGCCAACACGCATCACGGCGCCTCCTGCTGCAGCAGCTCGCCCGCTCCCAGGCGCTGCACGGTCTCACGCAGCGTGGCGTTGTCGCGATTGAGCTTGAGGCCCTCGGCCCAGATGGCACGCGCCGCGTCGCGCTCCTGCAGTTGCCAGAGCACTTCGCCCAGATGCGCGGCGATCTCGGCGTCGGGCTGCTGCCCAAAGGCCTGTTGCAGCAACTCGCGCGCGCGCGGCAGGTTGCCTTCGCGAAACTCCAGCCAAGCCAGGCTGTCGGTGATGTAGGGATCGCCAGGCGCAGCCTGCAGGGCCTTTTCGATCAACCGGCGTGCCTCGCGCAGGTGCACGCCCCGGTCGGCGTAGGAGTAGCCCAGCGCATTCGAGGCATGGTGGAAATCGGGCGAGCGGCGGATGATGGTGCGCAGCATGCGCTCCATGCTCGGCACATCGCCGATGCGCTCAGCCAGCATGGCCTGGTCATACAGCAGCTCATCGTCATCGGGATCGGCCTCGACCAGCTTGCTCTGCAGCGCATAGGCATCCTGATACAGGCCATGCTGACGCAGCAGTTGCACCTCGGCCTGGGCCTTGAGACGCTCGGTCTCGGCATCGTCCGCAGGCACGCTGCGGATCAGCGCACGCGCGGCATCCATCTGGCCGCTGCCGGCCAGCAGCGAGGCGCGGCGCAACTGGGCACGCAGTATCTCGGCCGGATCGTCCACCAGGTCGAGCCAGCGCGAGGCTTCCACCGCGTCGTTCTGCTGCTCGGCGATCTGCGCACGCAGCAGATAGGACTCGTTCATGGCCCGGCTCTTGAGCGTGGTATCCGGCACGTTCTCCATCAGCATCTCGAAGTGGTCCAACGCCAGCCCGGCCTCGGCGAACTGCCCCAGGCCCGTGTGCAAGGCACCCTTGGCCAGCCAGGCCTCGGGCATGCCGGCATCGCGCTCGGTCAGCTTGTCCAGCACCAAGAGGGCCTGCTGGCTGTCCTGCTGCGCGATCAGGAGCCGCGAATACGCCAGCAGGAACTGGGGCGTGGGCGCCTCGCTGGCGGCATAGGCCCGCAGGATCGGCTCGACCTGCTGCTGCCCCTGCGCCAGCAGTTCCATGGCCAGGAAAGCGACGCCGGAGGACTGCGGGTTCAGCGCATGGGCTTCCTGCAGGGTCTGCAAGGCCTTGGCGCCATCGCCTGCCTGCAGCTGGAGGCGACCGACCACAGCGAGGGCATCGGCGCGCCAGGGCGAGCCTACCGCCAGTTCGCGCTCGAGCGCGGCCTCGACCACCGTGAGCACCTGGTGCTTGTCGGGCGCACGCTGGTAGACGAACGGGATGGCGTACAGGCTCTCGGCCTTCTCGTCGTCGGGCATCAGAAACAGCTCGTGCTTGAGATGCCACTGCGTCTGCGGAATCTGGTTGAGCGCCAGCAGCACCTGCAGCACCGCCTTGTTGGCGTCGCGGGAATCCGGGTCGGACTGCTGCCAGGCCTGCGTGGCGCGCAGCGCGCGCTGGCCATCCTGCGCATGGAACGCCGCCTCGGCGGCACGCTCGAACAGGTCGGGCTGCCCCAGGGTCTGCGCCGCGCGCATCAACAGCTCGTAGCTGGAGACGTAGTCGCCGGATTGGCCCAGCAGTTCAGCCACCAGCACCTCATAGAACGTCTCGGCTGCCGCTCTTGGCGACAGCGCCCGCGAGGCCACCGCCTGCTCGACGGACTGGCCGGATTCGACCACGGCCTGCGGCGCGGTCGTGGACGTTGCCGCAAGCAGCGGCGATGAGGCCTGGCAGCCGCTGCTGAGCAGCACGGCGCCCAGAGTCAAGGACAGGAGAAGGGGGTGATGGTGTGCGCGCATCCGAAGATAATAATCGGAAACGCACCCATCGGCGGGTGAGCCGCCAGCGTACGCACGGGTCTGCACGGACTTGATGCCACGGCCGTCGCCCACACATGAAGGGCAGTCATCCAACCCACCGCCCCCTTGCCATGCCAGAACTCCCGGAAGTCGAAGTCACCCGCCTGGGCATTGCCCCCGCCGTCACCGGCCAGCGGCTCGAAGCCCTGCGACTTGGCAAACCGCTGCGCTGGCCGCTGGGTTGCGCGCCGGAACAGCTCGCCGGCAGCACCATCGAAGGCGTGCGCAGGCGCGGCAAATACCTGTTGTTCGATCTCGATGGCGGACGCCTTCTGATGCTGCACCTGGGCATGTCCGGCAGCGTGCGCATCCTGCCCAGGAACCTGCCCTTTGGCCCGCACGACCATGTGGACATGGTGTTTGCCGGGTATCTGCTGCGGCTGCATGACCCGCGCCGCTTCGGTGCCCTGGTGTTTGCCGAGAGTGCCGATGCGCCACTGGTGCGCAAACTGCTTGCCGGCCTGGGCGTCGAGCCCCTGAGCGAAGACTTCACCGTCGAGGCCCTGGCCCGCGGCCTGCGCCAGCGCAGCCTCAGCATCAAGCAGGCGCTGCTGGCCGGCGATGTGGTGGTGGGCGTGGGCAACATCTATGCCAGCGAGGCACTGTTCCTGGCCGGCATCCGCCCCACCACGCCCGCCGGGAAAATCAGCCGCCTGCGGCTCGCTCGCCTGCATGCAGCCATCGTTCAGGTGCTCTCCGAGGCGGTGCGCAGGGGCGGCAGCAGCCTGCGCGATTTCACGGCCGCCGATGGCAGCCACGGCCACTTCCAGCTCAGCGCCAACGTCTATGGCCGCCAGGGACAGCCTTGCCGCCAGTGCGGCAGTCCCATCCGCCAGATCGTGCAGGGCCAGCGCAGCACCTATTACTGTCCACATTGCCAGCGCTGATCCGCTGATCCGCTGATGCGTGGCCGCGCGGCGGCCACGATCGGCACGTAATCAGGCCCCCACCGCCACTGGGCGGGCCGGATCGCTGCACCACTCGCTCCAGCTGCCGGCATAGAGTGCGCTGCCGGAGAGGCCGGCGCGCTCCATCGCCAGCAGATTGACGCAGGCCGACACCCCGCTACCGCACTGGTGTATCACCTGCCCGGACGCGCGGCCGGCCAGCAAGGCCTCGAACTCGCTGCGCAGCTGCCCGGCCGGTTTGAAAAGGCCGGCCTCCAGGTTGTCGGTGAACGGCCGGTTGACGGCGCCGGGAATGTGGCCCGCCACCCGATCGAGCGGCTCGACCTCGCCGCGGAAGCGCTCGGGCGCGCGCGCATCGAGCAGATACTGGCGCCCATCACCGAGCGCCTGCAGCACCGTGCCGGCATCGCGCAGCATGCCGGTCTGCACATCCGGCACGAAATGCGCGGGCGCCGGCGCCTTGGGCGTGCCGATCTCGATCGGCCGGGCCTCGCGCTGCCACTGGGCGGAGCCGCCATCGAGCACCTGCACGGCCGTGTGCCCGAGCCAGCGCAGCATCCACCACAGGCGTGCGGCAAACATGCCAACGCCCTGGTCGTAGGCAACCACATGGCTGTCATTGCCAATGCCCGCGCGGGCCAGCGTCTGCGCGAAGGCCTGCGGCGTGGGCAACGGATGGCGCCCATTGCGGCCATCCGGCGCGGCCGACAGATCATCGTCGAGCGAGAGGAAGATGGCGCCCGGGATGCGCCCCTGCCGGTAGGCCTGGCGGCCCCAGGCCGGATCGGCCAGCTCGTGGCGGCAATCGACCAGCACCAGGCGGCGCGCCACGCCATGGGCCTGCCACTCGGCCAGTTCCTGGCAGCTGAGCACGGGGGAAACGGGGCTGGGCATCGGTTGGAGTCCTTAGAACCTGTTGACGATATTTTCGCGGGCCACGTTGCCCCGGCAGGCGATGCGATGCAAGGCGCAAACCGCAGTCGGGCCGGTGGCCCGGCGAGGATTTGTCACACCGCAGCGCGCGCCTGCCGGGACAACCCGAAGGGCAGGAGGTCAAAAATGCATCAGGCGGCGTTGCCCACTGCATTTTTGACCTCCTGCGTGACCCACGAAAATATCGTCAACAGGTTCTTATGGAATGCGTGCGGTTCGCCACGCATGATACAGGCCGGACAAGACATTCCAGCTGTCGGCATGCCCTATGCATCCGCGCTGCGATCCGTGTCATCATGGCACCTTGAACACCGGTTCAAAGTATTTTCACGGATTGCGCACCCAGTCCCTCACACCACATGCAGACACGACCCGAACTCTCGGATGAAGACCTGATGCTGGCTTACGCGGCAGGCGACATGGCCGCGTTCGACACCTTGTACGCGCGCCACGAAACCGGCATGCTGCGTTTCGTCGCCCGCCTGCTGGGCCGCCCGCTGCAGGCGCAGGTCGAGGAAGTCTTCCAGGAAGCCTGGCTGCGCATCGTCACCGCACGCGCCAGCTTCCAGCCGCAAGGGGCACGCTGGCGCACCTGGGCCTTCACCATCGCCCACCATGCCAGCATGGACTGCCTGCGCCGCACCGGCCGCCAGCGCCAGGTGGAAGTGGCACTGCCCGATGTGCATGCCGATGATGCCCAGTGGGGCCAGACACCCGAGGAGCAGGCCATGCGCCTTGACCCCGCGGCGCTGCAGCAGGCCCGAGCCTGCTCGACCGAGGAGTGCGTGTTCTGGCGCGCCGCCGGCCAGCGGCTGATGCATTGTCTGGAGGAACTGCCCGAGGAGCAGCGCGCCGCCTTCCTGCTGCGCCACCAGGAAGACTGGAGCCTGCAGGAACTGGCCGAGCACCTGAACCTCGCTTTCGAGGCCGTGCGCAGCCGCCTTCGCTATGGCAACCAGAAGCTGCGCCATTGCATGCGCAGCTACCTGCAGGCGCTGGAGGGCGTGGCATGACTGAACGCCCTGCCCCGCCCGAGCGGGACCACGCTGCGCCAACGCTGGATGGCGCCCAGGAAGCAGCGCTGCACGCGTTCTGGCGCCAGGCACTGGCCAACGCCCCGGCACCCGAAGGGCTGCCAGCCCCCGATGCAATGCCCGCCATGCGCGCTCGCATCCATGCCGCGGCACGGCAGGCCCTGGCAGCGGAACCTGCGGCACCGAATGCTCCCGCCGCGTCCTCCCGGACACCACTACCGCCGCTCTGGCAACGATGGCGCCAATGGCTGCGACCATCCGGTCATGGCTGGGGCCAGCCTTTCACCGCCAGCCTGGCCACGGTGGCACTGGCCAGCCTGGTCCTGCTGCTCTGGTATGAGCGCAAGCCACCGCAACCATGGTCGGAGGCTGCGCCGGAACGGCAGGAAGCCGAACCCGCCATGGCGGCGGCCAGCGCCCCTGCCCCGGTCATCACGCCTTTCGCCAAGGCCGATGACACGGTACGACAGGCGCCTGCCGCGCGCGCGCCGGCCGCCGTTGCGCAAGTCACGTCACCCATGGCTGCGCGCATGCCGGCGCCAGCGGCACCAGCAGCAGCCACGCCGCAACTCCGTCTGCTGCCCGCCATCGTGCAATCGGCCACTGCCATGCAGTGGCGGCCGCCAGATTCCGGTCCAGCCGCAAAACAACCGGTACCGGCGGACTCGCTGGAGGCGATCCGGGCCGGCTTGCTGGCTGCGCTCGAAACAGCCCAGCCGGGGACATCACAGGCACTAGAGACAGCCTCGGCCCCGCAGGTCGGCAACAACAGAACGGAGGGGCATCCATCCAACCGGGGCGCCGCACCTCCGGAGCGCGAGTCGGCAGGCCCCACCATCGAACTTCAGTCACCGCATGGACTGCTACAGGCGCACATCGGGCTGCAAGCCATTCTCTGGCAGCGCCCCGGGCTGGAGCAGGCGTGGATTTCACCACTGACACCCGGAGCCCGCCGCAAGCTGCTCGAAGCACTCGTACCGGACCATCCACTGCCCGCCCTGGAGCCAGCGCCGTGAAAACACCCGTTCATCGTTCATGATCGGCGCATGAACGGGCCTGCGGAGCAGGTCCCAAAAAAAGAAAAGAAAAAGGCGCCGCGGTCAGCAGCGCCTTTGCCCTGGATCCTGTGGGTGCTCAGTCTTCCAGTCGCACTTCCACGCGGCGCGCCTCGGCAGCGTTGCCGGTGCCCGTCAAGGCTTCGGGCTTGCGCAGCTCCAGACGCTCGGCGGGAACGCCCAAAGCCACCAGTTGCTCGCGCACGGCTTCGGCGCGTTGCTTGGCCAGCGCCTCGTTGATCTCGGCATTGCCGCTGGCATCGGTGTAGCCGGAGATGATGGCGCGCTTGCCCGAATTGGTGGCGGTGATCACGTCCAACAGGGCCTCGGCGGCACCGGGGGCGATGTCGGCCTTGCCCACGGCGAAGTAGAACTTGACGACGCCATCCTCGACCACCACGCGGGCCTCGTCATCGGCTGCGGCAGTTTCGCCAATTTCGGCGGTTCCGGCCGCCGGGACAGCAACGGCCACCGTTTCGCTGACATCCACGGCGGATTGTTCGCCGGCAGCCACCTGGGTGATGTCCACTTCCTCACGCTCGACCACCACCGCCCCCGTCGGCGTCGTGCCGACGGTCTCGACCACCACGGTCTCGGTGCCGGTGCTGCCAGCCGGCTGCTTGCCCACGACCGTGGAAGCGCCAAACCAGACCACGCCACCGACCACCGCGGCAATCAGGGCCGAGACGAGCAGCAGAGCCACGCGTGTTTCACTGTCCTTTTGTTCTGCCATTCTTGCAAATCCCCATCTGTGTGTTCATGAAAAATCCTGGCCGGCATTGTATGCGCTCGCGCCGCGCCCGCCCGATTCTGGGACATGGCGGCGCCGCGCCTGCCGGGCAAAGGCCGGCCGGTGGGGATTTCATGCACAATCGCCTCCTTCGGTGCCCTGCGGCACCCACCGCCTGAAACTATGCAAACACCTTATGAATGGTCCATGGGCTGGCGCTACACCCGTGCGGGACGCACCAGCCGCAGCAAGGGCCTGCTCTCTTTCGTGGCCAGCATCTCGGCCATCGGCATCGCGCTGGGCGTTGCGGCGCTGATCATCGTGCTCAGCGTGATGAACGGCTTCCAGCGCGATGTGCGCGACCGCATGCTCAGCGTCGTCTCCCACATCGAGATATTCGCACCCGCCGGTGGCGTGCTGCCGGACATCGAACGCACCACCCGCCAGGCCCTGCAGAACCCCGAAGTGGTGGGAGCGGCGCCCTTCGTCTCGGCGCAGGGCCTGATCGCGCACGGCGAGGACATGCGCGGCGTGATGGTGCGCGGCATCGACCCGGCGCTGGAGCCGCAGGTCACCGACCTGGCCACCGCCATGCCGTCCGAGGTGCTGCAGCGCCTGCAGCCGGGCACCTTCAACATCGTACTCGGCAAGGTGCTGGCCGAGCAACTCGGCGTCAAGGAAGGCGCCAAGGTCACGGTGGTCGCCCCTTCGGGCCAGGTCACGCCGGCCGGGGTGATACCGCGCCTCAAGCAGGTCACGGTGGTGGGTACCTTCGACTCCGGCCACTACGAGTACGACTCCTCGCTGGCCATGCTGCACTACGAGGATGCCCAGCGCATCTTCCGGCTGGAAGCTCCAACCGGCATCCGTCTCAAGCTCCGGGACCTGCACAAGGCACCGCAGGTCGTGCAGCAGCTGGCCCAGACGCTGACCGACCCGCTGCTGCTCAAGGACTGGACCATGCAGAACCGCAACTGGTTCGTCGCCGTGCAGCTGGAAAAACGCATGATGTTCATCATCCTCTCGATCATCATCGCGGTCGCCGCCTTCAACCTGGTCGCCACACTGGTGATGACGGTGGCCGACAAGCGCGCCGACATCGCCATCCTGCGCACACTGGGCGCCACCTCCGGCTCCATCATGGCGATCTTCGTCGTGCAGGGCGCGATGGTCGGCATCATCGGCACATTCGCCGGGCTGCTGCTGGGCCTGCTGGTGGCTTTCAACATCGACGTCATCGTGCCCTTCATCGAACGCCTGCTGGGCTTCCAGATCCTGCCCCAGGACGTCTACCTCGTCAGCGAGATTCCCAGCGCCCCGCAGCTGGGCGACATCGTCTCGATCTGCCTGGTGGCACTGGTGCTGTCCTTCATCGTCACCCTGTACCCGAGCTGGCGCGCCAGCCGCATCAACCCGGCGGAGGCGCTGCGCTATGAGTGAGAAACCCGTCATCCTCTCCGCCCGCAATGTCGTCAAGCGTTTCGTCGAGGGGCCACTGGACGTCACCGTGCTCAAGGGCCTGAGCCTGGACGTGCATGCCGGCCAGACACTGGCCATCGTTGGCGCCTCCGGCTCGGGCAAGAGCACGCTGCTGCACATTCTCGGCGGCCTGGACAAACCCACTTCCGGCAGCGTGCAACTGCAAGGCCAGGCCCTCGAGGCCATGAACGCCAACCAGCGTGGCGTGATGCGCAACCGCAAGCTCGGCTTCGTCTACCAGTTCCACCACCTGCTGCCCGAACTGACGGCGCTGGAGAACGTTGCCATGCCGCTGCGCATCCGCCGCGCCAGCCACGAGGAGTGCGTGCGCAAGGCCAGCGCCATCCTGCAGAAGGTGGGCCTGGGCGAGCGCCTGCAGCACCGCCCCGCCGAACTCTCCGGAGGCGAGCGCCAGCGCGTGGCCCTCGCCCGCGCGCTGGTGACCGAGCCGATCTGCGTTCTGGCCGACGAACCCACCGGCAACCTCGACCGCGAGACCGCCGATGCCGTGTTCGCGCTGATGCTCGAACTCGCGCGCGACCACGGCACCGCTTTCGTGCTGGTCACCCATGACGCGGATCTGGCCGCCCGCTGCGACCGCCAGTTGCGCATGGCCTCGGGTGTTCTCGGCGAGGCGCACTGAAAACCCGCCGCTGCCACAGTCCAAGGGAAGCTCTGCTATCTTCGGACTTTTGAATCTGACAAGGATACAGGCATGCGAATCGGAGTCATGGGAGCGGGCGCCGTCGGTTGCTATTACGGTGCGCTGCTGGCACGCGCCGGCCATGCGGTGACTCTGATTGGTCGTCCGGCGCTGGTCACGGTGGTGCGGCAGGAAGGCCTGCGGCTGCAGCGCGCCGATCTGGATGTGCAGGTGGCCATGCAGGCTTCGCAGGAGCCCGCCGCGCTGGCCGACGCGGAACTGGTGCTGTTCTGTGTCAAGTCCAGCGATTCGGAAGCTGCCGCACGGGCCCTCGAGGATACGCTCGCCCCGCAGGCGGTGGTGTTGTCGCTGCAGAACGGGGTGGACAATCCCGAGCGCATCCGCGCCATCCTGCCCAATCCGGTGGTGCCCGCGGTGGTCTATGTGGCCACCGAGATGGCCGGCCCCGGCCACGTGCTGCACCATGGCCGGGGCGAACTGATTGCCGGGCCCTGGGAAGGCTGTGATGCCGCGCAGACGCAGTTTGCTGAAGCGGGCATCCCGCTCGCCATCGACGCCGAGGTGGTGCAAAGGCAGTGGCAGAAGCTCATCATCAACTGCGCCTACAACGCGCTCTCGGCCGTCGCCCAGGTCAACTACGGGCAATTGGTACAGACCGAAGGCGTGGCCCGGCTCATGCAGGACGTGGTGGACGAGTGCCTGGCCGTCGCTGCCGCCCAGGGCCTGGCACTGACCCACCCCGGCATGGATGCGGTGCTGGGCCTGGCGCGCGGGATGGCGGGGCAGCACTCCTCCACCGCGCAGGATCTGGCACGCGGCAAGCCCACCGAGATCGAGTACATCAACGGCCACATCGTCCGCCTGGGCGAACGGCTGGGCGTGGCCACGCCCGCCAACCGGGCGCTGCTGGTGATGGTGCGCGTGCTTGAGAACAAGGCCGTGCACTGAGCGTCACAGCAGAACGCCATCTCCCCGTTGCCATGCCCTGGATCGATACGCACTGCCACCTCGATGCCGCCGAGTTCGATGCCGACCGCGCGGCCGTGCGCGACGCTGCGCGTGCGGCAGGCGTGGCCTGCTGCGTGATTCCGGCCGTGGCCGCCAACAGCTTCGAAGCGGCTGCACAAACGGCCCATGCCTTTGGCGATGCCTATGCACTGGGCATCCACCCGCTCTACACACCCGCCGCGCGCGATGACGACCTGCAGACGCTGCAGCAGCAGCTTGCCGCCCGGCAGGGCGATGCCCGGCTGGTGGCCGTCGGCGAGATCGGGCTGGATTATTTCGAACCGCTCGACAATCCCCGCCAGGAGCGCTTCCTCCGCGAACAGCTGCGCCTGGCCAAGGCACAGCGCCTGCCGGTCATCCTGCATGTGCGCCGCTCGGTGGACAAGGTACTCAAGTACCTGCGGGAAGCGCATTTCGACGGAGGCGGCATTGCCCACGCCTTCAATGGCAGCCGGCAACAGGCCCAGGCCTTTCTGGACCTGGGCTTCAAGCTGGGTTTTGGCGGCGCCGTGACCTATGACCGTGCCCTGCAGTTGCGCCGGCTGGCGGCCGAGCTGCCGGCCGACGCCATCGTGTTGGAGACCGATGCGCCGGACATTCCGCCGCACTGGCTGTACGTGGCGGCACATGCGCGCGCGCAGGGCCTGCCGCAGGGCCGCAACAGCCCCGCCGAGTTGCCGCGCATTGCGCGCACCGTCGCCGGGCTGCGCGGCGCCGACACTGAAGAATGGATGCAGCAGACCGCGCGCAATGCGCTGCAGGCGCTGCCCCGCCTCGCTGCGCTGTTTGCCACCCCATGATCGTGCACCCATCCACTGCGCCCATCGCATCCCCCGCGTCCGCCGCCCTCAGCGGCCTGGCGCCGGTGGCCGATATCCATACGCGCATCCTGATCCTCGGCAGCTTTCCCGGCGCCGCCTCGCTGGCGGCACAGCAATACTATGCACACCCGCGCAACCAGTTCTGGCCCATTCTCGCGGCACTGTGGCCCCAGTTCCCACAGCCGCTCGACTATGCGGGCCGCTGCGACTGGCTGCGGCAGCGGCGGCTCGGGTTGTGGGACGTGTATGCTGCCTGCGAGCGCGAGGGCAGTCTCGACAGCGCCATCCGCAACGCCCGCGTCAATGACCTTCCCGCCCTGCGCGCGCAATGTCCCGACCTGCAATTGATCGCCCACAATGGCGGCGAGAGTTGGCGCCATGCCCGCATCACCCGCCAGCTCGGCGTGCCCGTGGTGCGCCTGCCTTCGACCAGCCCGGCCAATGCGAGCTGGAGCTTCGAGCGCAAACTGGCCGCCTGGCGCGCAGCTTTTGAACCGGCTCTTGCTGCCTGATCGCAAGGGCCGGGACAACCCATGAACCCCGCGAAAGGATTTCCCGCGTGAAGAACGCCTCTCCTGCCGGCAGCGAACTGCCCGGCGTCAGCATCTCCGAGGAAGACGGCGTGCGCCACCTGCACCTGGATTCGCCCTGGATCCAGGGCTCGATGCGCATTGCCAAGCCCGTCGACATCGAACTCGAATACGTGCAACGCATGATGGCCTGGCTGCTGTTCTTCGAGCCCGATGCCGTTCCCGATCTGCATGCCATGCAGCTCGGGCTGGGCGCTGCGGCGCTCACCAAGTTCTGCCACAAGCGCCTGGGCATGCGCACCACCACCATCGAACTGAACCCGCAGGTGGTCGCTGCCTGCCTGCGATGGTTTCGCCTGCCCGACAACGACGAGCGCCTGCAGGTGCTGCTGGCCAACGCCGAGGAGGCGGTGCAGGACCCCGACTGGCTCGGCAGCGTCGATGCGCTGCAGGTCGACCTCTACGACCACGAGGCGGCCGGCCCGGTACTCGACAGCGCCGAATTCTATCGGCACTGCCATGCCATGCTCAGTCCCGAAGGCTGCATGACCGTCAACCTGTTCGGTCGCCACGCCAGCTTCGAGCGCAACATGCAGAACATCGCCAGCGCCTTCGGCGCCGATGCCGTCTGGCACTTCAAGCCTACCCGCGAGGGCAACACCATTCTGCTGGCGCGCAAGTCCCCCGGAGCCTTCGACCTGCCGCTGCTGCGTCACCGTGCCGAAGTGATCGAGCAGCGCTGGAAGCTGCCGGCGCGCCTGTGGGTGCATGCACTGCAGGACTGGCGACCAGAGGGTTTGGCCTGATCTTCCCGGAACCTGGTCACAGCCAGAGCAGGCAGGCACTGCCCAGTGCCAGACCGCCCAGCACCACCGGCAAGATCGGCAGGAACAGCGCGCGCCCGCCAACCACGCCAACCAACCCGAGCTTGACCAGGCTGTTGCTGACCGCGGCCAGGAAAATGCCGCGCACGGCCACCGCCGCATCCAGGTTGCCCAGCGCGCTGCGCGAGAGCGAGAGGGTGATGGCATCCACATCCGTCAGGCCCGCCAGCAGCGCCACCACGTACACCCCGGCATCGCCCAGATAGTGGCGTCCGGCCTGCACCAGCAGCAGTATCAGCGTCAGCAGTGCAGCAAAACGCAGCGCCGGCCACAGCTCGAAAGGGTTGTTCAATGGCGCCTGGGCGGCGGCCTGTGGCGCGCTGCTGCGGCTGGCGCGCAGCCAGAACACCAGGCCGCCCGCGATATAGACCGCCGTGCACGCCAGCAACGGCAGCGCCAACGCCGGCAGCAGGCCGTGGTTGATCACCGCCACCGCCAGCAGCATGCGCACGAACATCAGGCCCGAAGCCACCAGCAGCCCGGCAGCCAGCACCCAGCGCAGTTCCCTGCGCTCGCCCATCTTGGAGAGCGTGAGCGTGATCGCCGTGGAGGAGACGATGCTGCCGAGCACGGCCGTCAGCATCAGCCCGTAGCGCTCGCCCGCCACGCGGATGGCCACATAGGCGGCAAAGCCCAGCGCCGCAATCAGCACCACCATCCACCAGATGGTGTAGGGGTTGAGCACCTGCCAGGGCCCATAGCCTTCATTGGGCAGCACCGGCAACACCACCAGCGAGATGAAGAGCAGCTTGAAGGCTCCCGTCAATTCGCTCGCCTCCATGCGCTGCAAGGCCTGGTGCAGGCGTTCCTTGAGACTCAGCAGGATGGCCAGGACCACCGCACAGCCAGCCGCAAGCAATGGCATGCCGGCCATCGCCAGGCTGCCCAGCGCGAAGGTCGTCAGCAAGGCCAGCTCGGTGGTCAGGCCCACGTCCCCGGTGATCCGGCAGTGCGCCACATAGCCGGCCAGCGCCAGAATGCCCACGACCAGCAGCACCGCGGCCCAGGCGGCCGCGCCCAGTTGCGGGCCCAGGCCCTGCGCCAGCAGCACCGCCACGCCACCGAGCAGACCGGCGATGGAGAAGGTGCGAATGCCCGCGCTCTGACGCGCATCGTCCTCGGCGCGCTCGCGCCAGCCGCGCTCGGCGCCCACCAGCAGGCCGATGCCCAGCGCCACCGCCAGGTTGAAGAAATGGCTCAACTCGTCGGGAAGATGCATGGCCGTCTGGTGTGCTGGTTTCGTCAATGAACAGGAAGAAATGCAGCGGATGGACTCCTGCCCGGAAAGGTACTGGTGGCCCGATGGTCTTCAGGCCGCCCCTGTGCTCTCCCATGCGCTGATATGCGCCGATATGCGCTGATACATGCTCATATGCGCACCTGGAGACCGGGCCGCGAGGGTTCATCAGCGCCGATAATGGCCGCCATGCCATCCAGAGGAGAATCCGCGTCGGTGATCATCGCACAAAGCCGCACGGCGCCGCGGCTCCGCAAAATCCACAGCAGCGGCAATGCCATGCCCAAAGCAGGCCTGCGCCCGTTACAGTGCAGGGCAGACACCATGACGATGCACCATGACCGAGTCTTCGGCACCTCCGCCTTCCCCGCCTGAGCACGCGCCGGCCCCAGCCGAAGCACGGTCTCCGGCTGGCGGCCCTGAGTGCGCTGACATGCCGCCGCCGGCGCGCGCGGCCCGTCCGCGCGAGAGCCGCATCGAGCGTGCCATCCTCTATCTGCTGGCCATGGTCTTCCTGGCGCTGGGCATCATCGGTGTGTTCGTCCCCGGCCTGCCGACCACCGTGTTCATCCTGATGGCGGCCTGGGCCGCGGCACGCAGTTCACCCCGGCTGCACCAATGGCTGCGGCGCCACCGGCTGTTCGGTCCGATGCTCGTCAACTGGGAGGCCGGCGGCTACGTCAGCCGCAAGGCCAAGCGCAGCGCCTCGCTGGCCATGCTGGCCTGCATGCTGGTCATGGCCGTGTTCCGGCCACCTGTCTGGGCGATGATACTGGCCGCCAGCTGCATGGCCGGCGTGGCCATCTGGCTGTGGCAGCGACCGGAGCCGCCTGCCGGCCGTTGAGGCATGGACTTGGCCACGCCCCCCGCCAGGTCGGCACCAGCGCGTCCGGTCGAGGTGCATGAAGGGGTCGCGCACAGCCACGTGCCGGATCGCCCGCTGCCCCTGGCGCCCCCCGATCAGCATTCAACGATGTTCACCGCGAGACCGCCGCGCGAGGTTTCCTTGTACTTGGTCATCATGTCCGCACCCGTCTCGCGCATGGTCCTGATGACCTGGTCGAGGCTCACGTGGTGCGTGCCGTCGCCGCGCAGCGCCATGCGCGCGGCGTTGATCGCCTTCACCGCCGCGAGCGCGTTGCGCTCGATGCAGGGGATCTGCACCAGGCCGCCCACCGGGTCGCAGGTCAGGCCCAGGTGGTGCTCCATGCCGATCTCGGCTGCGTTCTCCACCTGCTCGGGCGTGCCGCCGAGCACGGCGCACAGGCCCGCCGCCGCCATCGAGCAGGCCACGCCCACCTCGCCCTGGCAGCCCACCTCGGCGCCGGAGATGGAGGCGTTCTCCTTGTAGAGGATGCCGATGGCACCGGCGGTGAGCAAGAAGTCGACCACGCCCGCGTCGTCCGCGCCCGCGACGAAGCGCCGGTAGTAGTGCAGCACCGCCGGCACGATGCCCGCCGCGCCGTTGGTGGGTGCGGTGACCACGCGGCCGCCGGCGGCGTTCTCCTCGTTCACCGCGAGCGCGAACAGGTTCACCCAGTCGATCACCTGCAGCGGGTCCTCGGACGGCTGCGGCCCGCCCTGCAGCGCCTGATGCAGCGCGGGCGCGCGCCGGCGCACCCTGAAGCCGCCGGGCAGCACGCCGCCGGTGCCGCAGCCGCGCTCCACGCAGGCCTGCATCGCGCGCCAGATCGCGAGCAGGCCGGCGTCGATCTCGGCGTCGCTGCGCCAGTGGCGCTCGTTGGTGCGCATCACCCGCGCGATCGAGCCGCCGTGGGTGCGCGCCTGGGCCAGGAGCTGCCCGCCGCTGTGGAACGGCAGCGGCAGCACCGTGGTGTCGGGCGCGATCTGCGACTGGCGCGCGGCGTCGGCGGCGGCCTCTTCGCTCACGATGAAGCCGCCGCCGACCGAGTAATACACCTGCGCGTCGAGCAGCCCGCCGACGGCATCGAAGGCCTCGAAGCGCATGCCGTTGGCGTGCAGGGGCAGCGTAGTGCCGGGCACGAGCAGCAGGTCGGCCGCCTCGTCGAAGGGCACCGCGGGCCCGTCGGCCAGCGGCAGCACGCGCTGGCTGCGGATGCCGTCGATGATGCCGTCGATGGCATTCACGTCCACCGTGTCGGGCGCATGCCCGGCCAGGCCCAGCAGCACGGCCCGGTCGCTGGCGTGGCCGCGCCCCGTGGCGCCCAGGGAGCCGTAGAGCGCGCTGCGCACCCGCGCCACCGCGGGCAAATGCCCGTCGCGCGCCAGGCGCTGCACGAAGAGCCGGGCCGCGCGCATGGGCCCCACGGTATGCGAGCTCGACGGCCCGATGCCGATCTTGAACAGGTCGAAAACGCTGACGGCCATGGCGGCTCCGGTCGTGGGAATAGATGGGGATCCGTGCGGCCGCATTGTGCGGCATGGGGTGCCGCTGCCGGCGCGCCGCCTACTCCACGCCGAGCAGGTCGTAGATGCGCTGCACGTAGCTGCCGAAGGCCGGGCTGGTCTTGACGTGCAGGGTGCGCGGCTGCGGCAGGCTGATGTCGAAGCACTCGGCCATGCGTGCGGGGCCGGCCGTCAGCACCGCGCAGCGCGAGCCCAGGAACACGGCCTCCTGGATGCTGTGCGTGACCACGATGAAGGTCTTGCCGGTGCGTTCGCGGATGCGCAGCATCTCCAGGTTCATCTTCTCGCGCGTGAGCGCATCGAGCGCGCCGAACGGTTCGTCCATCAGCACCAGCTTGGGGTCGTGGATCAGCGCGCGGGCGATGGCGGCGCGCTGCTGCATGCCGCCCGAGAGCTCGTAGGGCATCTTGTCGGCGAAGCCGGCCAGGCCCACCATCTCCAGGAGGGCCAGGGCGTGCTCGCGCGCCTGGCGCTTGTCGATCTTCAGGATGTCGGCCGGCAGCAGCACGTTGTCGAGGATGGTGCGCCACTTCAGCAGCAGCGGCTGCTGGAACACCATGCCGACGTCGCGGCCCGCGTCGAAGGCCGCGTGGCCCGCGCCGCCGATCTCCAGCGTGCCGCCGTCGTGGCCGTGCAGGCCTGCCAGGATCTTCAGCAGCGTGGACTTGCCGCAGCCCGACGGCCCCACCAGCGAGACCATGTCGCCGGGGAAGACGTCCATGGTGACGTCGGAGACGGCCAGGAAGTCTTCGCCGCGCTTGCGGTACACCTTGCGCAGGTTGCGCATGCGGATCAGCGGCGCCGCATCCGGTGCGGTCGGCGTGGCCGGGGAAAGCGCTGGCGCTGCGGCGCTCATGACAGCCACCGTGCCAGGTTCTCGCGCACGAAGGCGTCGTCCGCCAGGTCGCCGTGCGCGGCGTACACGCGGTCGATCTCGGCGGACTGGCCGGGGCCCAGGCCTTCGGCCGGGTCCAGGCACCAGATGCCTTCGAGCAGCCCCTGGCGGCGCAGCACCTCGTGGCAACCGGCGATGCAACCGTGAAAGTTGTTGCGCACGTCGAAGAAGGCGGCGTTGCAGTCGGTCACGCGAGCGTCCAGCGCCAGCACCTCGGGCGGCAGCGCGCCGCCCTGCGCCGCGATGGCGGCCTTGATCTGCGCCAGCTGGCGCACCGCGCTGTGCGTCCAGACCGACCAGTGGCCCAGCAGGCCGCCGCGAAAGCGCACCGTGACCGGCTCGCCGCCGCGCATGGCGACGAAGGGCAGCGCGAGGTCGAGCACAATGTGGTCGTCGTTGCCGGTGTAGAGGAACACCCGCTCCTCCGCGCCCGCATCGACCAGCCCGCGCACCACGTCGATGGTGCGGTAGCGGTTGAACGGCGCCACCTTGATGGCCAGCACGTTGGGAATGAGAGCGAAGCGCCGCCAGAAGTCGCTCGACAGCACCGGCCCGCCCACCACCGTCTGCAGATAGAAGCCGACGAGCGGGATCTCCCCGGCCACGGCCTCGCAGTGCGCGATGAGTTCGTCTTCCGAGGCCCCGGCCAGCGCGGCCAGGCTCAGCAGCCCGGCGTGGTAGCCCAGCGCCACGGCCGTGCGAGCCTCGGCCCGCGCCTGCGCGGTCGGGCCGCACAGGCCGGCCACCATGGCCATGGGCCGGTCGCTCCAGGCCAGCCGCGCTTCCATCGCGCCGCGCAGCACGGTCTCGTACAGGCCACGCTCGCGGATGGCGAACTGCGTGGTGTGCACTCCCACGGCCAGGCCGCCGGCGCCGGCGTCCACGTAGTAGCGCGTGAGGGCGCGCTGGCGCCGCGCATCCAGCTGGCGGTTGGCATCCAGCGCCAGCGGGTGGGCGGGAATCACCGCGCCCTGCGCCAGCAGCGCCAGCACGTCGTGGGGCAGATCGTTTCGGTTCAAGGACATCGGGGACTCCTGCGGGGCTTGGTGGCCGGTTGCTTGCGATGGTGGATGGCTCCGGCCTCAGTAGCGGCCGTCGCGCGATTCGAACTTGGTGGGCTTGCCGTACAGGCGCTGCTCGCGGCGCGTCCAGTCGGTCACCCAGAGCATGAGCTGCGACAGCGGAACGCGCGGGTAGCCGAACAGCCGCTCCGCCTCGCCCGTGTTCATGAGCCAGGCCGTGGGCGCTTCGGCGCCGGTGATGGTGGCAGGCCGCTCGAGCAGGCGGGCGAACTCCTCGGCCAGCCAGCGCACGGAGGTGGTCTCGGGGCCGCTCACGTTGATCGGCGAGGTCGGCACCGTGGCCGCCGCCAGGCAACGCAATGCCTGGGTGTTGGCATCGCCCTGCCAGATCACGTTGACGTGGCCCATGGTCACGTCCACCGGCTCGCCGCGCCAGACCTTGGTGGCCACGTCGGCCAGCACGCCGTAGCGCAGGTCGATGGCGTAGCTCAGGCGGAACAGCCGGCCGGGGGTGCCGTGCAGCTGCGAGAAGTGCTCGAACAGGCGCTCGCGCCCGACGCAGGAATTGGCGTATTCGCCGGGCGGCGCGAGCGGGGAATCCTCGGCCGCACCCTGGCCCGTGACCGGCACGAACGGGTACACACAAGCCGTGGAGAACGCCACGATGCGCGAGCGGGCGAACGTTTCAGCCACCAGCGCGGGCACGTAGGCATTCATGGCCCAGGTGAGCGGCATGTTGCCGCCCGCGCCGAACTTGCGTCCCGCCATGAACACCACGTTGGCGCATTGGGGCAGTTGCGCGAGCGCGGCCCGGTCCTGCAGATCGCAGGCAATGGTCTCGATGCCGTGCGCCTCCAGCTGCTCGCGCACGCCGGGTTCCGAGAAGCGCGCCACGGCGATCACGCGGCGCTCCGGCGCCATGGCGTTGCGCGCCAGGCGCGCCAGGGTGGGTCCCATCTTGCCACCCACACCCAGGATGAGCAAATCCCCCTCCGTGCGGGCCATGTCGCGCACCAGGTCGCTCGTGGGGGTGGAGAGATAGGCTTCCAGCGCCTCTTCGGTCTCGAAGCAGTCGGGCAGCGGCAGGCCGTCGAGCACGGCGGGGGAGAATTCAGCGGTCATGGTGGATGTCGTGGTGGTCATTGGATGCGGGCGTCCTGGGTGATGAAGAACCGCTCCAGCAGCAGAACCAGCAGGTAGAGCAGCACGCCGATGGCGGTGATGAGCAGCACCGCCATGAAGACAGCGGGAGTGTCGAGCGCGGCCTGCACCTGGATCATCAGGTAGCCCAGGCCCTTGTCGGAGGCAATGAATTCCCCCACGACGGCGCCCGCCACGGCCAGGATGGTCGCCACCTTCATGCCCGAGAAGACGTAGGGCAGCGAGCCAGGCAGCTGGATGTAGCGGAACAGCTGCCAGCGCGAACCCTTGAGCGAGCGCACCAGATCCAGCAGGTCGGGCTCCGTCTCGTTCAGACCCCGGATGGTGGTCATCAGGATGGGAAAGAAGCACAGGCTGAAGGTGATGAGGATGTTCGGCCCGATGCCGTAGCTGAACCACACGATGAGCAGGGGCCCGAGCGCCACTTTCGGAATCATGTTGAGCGTGACCAGCACCGGAAACACCAGCAGCATCAGCCGCTTGCTGGTCACGAACAGCAGCGCGCAGAGGATGCCCAGCACCAGCCCCAGCACATAGCCGCCGAACACCTCGACCGCCGTCACCGCCGTGTTGGACACCCAGGCGTACTGCGGGTTGGCGAGCGTGGCCAGGACCGCCGACGGCGCGGGCAGCAGGAACGGCTGGATCGCGAAGATGCGCACCACCGCTTCCCACAACGCGATGCCCGCGGCATGCACACCGATGATCGTGGCCCAGCGGCCCCAGGGCCAAGGGTCACGCCGCGGGGGCGGGGCGGCGTGGAGCGGGCTGGCCGCGGCGGCGGGGGTGTGCGCTGTCATGCAGATGCCTTCGTGGGAGTCGTCTGCTTTGCATCATAGGCGCGAATTGACTTTTGTCAACCAGTTGGTTGATATTTGGCCGTAATGCGTTTCATGGTCAGTCCAGGGCCAGTTCAGGGCCGCAAGGCGTTCAGTACGAACGCGATCACATGCCTGCGCCGCTGCAGCAAGGCGCTGGGGGCATCCAGCGAGCGCCCGAAGATGGCAGACAAGGTATGGTTGTTGGAGAAGAAGAAGTACGACACGCCCGCCATGGAGATGTACAGATTCACGGCGTCGTACTCCGCGCGGAACACGCCCGCCTCCACGCCTCGGCTTAGTGTGGCCTCCAGCATCTCGATGAAGGGTGAGTGCATGGTCTTGAGCCGGTCCGACGCAAGGATGTAGCGCCCCCGGTTGCGGTTCTCATCGGTCAGCAAAGAGATGAACTCCGGGTGTTCGGCCAGATAGTCGAACGAGAAGCCAACCAGTTCCGACATGGCTTCGAGCGGGCCCATGGCATCGAGCGACAGCGCCTTCTCCTTCTCGCGAATCTGCGCATACACCGACTCCAGCGCCACCAGATACAAGCCTTGCTTATTCTCGAAGTAGTGGTAGACGAGTTGCTTGTTCACGCCTGCCACCCCGGCGATTTCATCGACGCGCGCTCCAGCGAAGCCCTTTGCCGCGAATTCCCCGATGGCGGCGGCAATCAACGCATCGCGCGCCGAGGCACTGGAAACCTGGCGCCGGGTGCTGGCGCTCTTGCTCTGGGAGGGGGGGGTGGATGTGGTGGTCATGTCTTGCGCTCTTCTGTTGCCAGCCATCATGCAGGCTGGCATTGCCTAGTAACCAAACAGTTGATATTATAAATGCACTACTAGATGACGGCCCATGCAGCCAACACGTCTCCAGGAGGCCTGCATCACCTCGGCGGCAAGCCAGGGCCGTTGTCGCGGCAGTTGCAGTGCAAGGAGATTCTTGCTATCAGCAGCGCTGCCGTTGGCTACAAGAATCCACAAGGCACAGCGCCGCCAGAACAGATCCCAAGGCGTCGCGGTCTCGCAGGCTTTCACTGGAGAAGCTATCACACACCCGCCCTCTTCCTTCCTTTTCCTGGAGCGAACACCGATGCGCATCCGACCCATTGCCCTACTGTCCATCCTGGGCACTGCCCTGGCCCTGCCCCACGCTGCGTTGGCCGACGAGCGCATGAATCTCATGCTCAACTGGACGCCCACCGCCGACCATGCCCCTCTCTACTATGCCAAGGCACAGGGCTGGTATGAGCAGGCCGGCATCAACCTGAGCATCGAGGCTGGACGCGGCTCCGCAGCCTCCGCACAGCGTGTTGGAGCCGGCGGCGCGCAAGTCGGCATTGCAGACTTGCCCACCGCCATGCAGGCGCGCTCCAAAGGCGCCGACCTCAAGGCCGTGATGGTGATCTACGCCAACAGCCCCCAAGGCTTCTACTGGCGCAAGTCTGCCGGCATCGGCAGCCCCAGGGATTTCGTGGGTCGCAAGATCGGCAACCCGCCCGGCGATGCCGCCCGGCTGATGTGGCCGGCCTTCGCCAAGAAGGTGGGCATCGACCCCTCCTCCGTCACGTTCGTGAACCTGAGCCCCCAGGCCAAGGTGGCGGCACTCAAGTCAAAGTCGGTGGACATCATCAGTGACTTCTACAACGAGCACGACATGAAGGTGCGCGATTTCGGCGACGACCTGGGCTTCGTCGCGTGGCGCGACGTGGGGGTGAACGTGTATGGCAACTCATTGGTGGTCAACGGTGCCTACCTCGACGCCAAACCCGAGGTGGTGCATCAGTTCACAGCCACCACGCAACGTGCTTATGAAGTCTGTGTCAAGGACTTCGAACCCTGCCTGAAGGCACTGACCGATGCCGCAAGCGGGCTGAACCCCGACAACCTGCGCGACCAGTGGGGCCGCATCAAGCAGCTGATGCGCGACGATACCACCACCCAGGTTGCGCTGGGCGCCTTCTCGCCCGAGCGCGTGAAGGCCGACTATGACTTGGTGCAGTCCTTGATCGGACTCGACAAGCCGCTCGACCCCGCCACGCTGTTCACCAACGAGTATCTGGACACCAGCGTGCGAATGCCGGCAGACTGACGATGTTCGAGTGGATCGATTGACCTCCTGCCCCTTCGGATTGCCCCGGCAGGCGCGCGCTGCGGTGTGACAAATCCTCGCCGGGCCACCGGCCCGACTGCGGTTTGCGTCTTGCACCGCATCGCCTGCCGGGGCAACGTGACCCGCGAAAAAACTGTGAACAGGTTCTCAGGCCAATCCCAAAGGGAGCGTGTTGAACCACGCCCTTCTCTCAACCCGCTTGAAGGTCAAAACCGACTTCACCGACGACCGCCAGGCACCGGCGCTGCCGAGCTTTGTGGCCTTGTATTGGCCAAGCGCGTGCGGTGTCAGCGGCGGTTCAGGAAGCCCGAGCCGAGCTTGAGCAGATCGCCCATGTCGAGCTTGCCATCTCCATTCTGATCCAGCACGGCCGACAGCAGCCCGCCGGCGAGGCCGCCCTGCTGCGCGGTCTGCTGACGCTCCTTGCCCAACAGCGAGCCGAGCTGGTCTGCCGACTGCGCCTGGCCGCTGGCCACTTGCTTGCCCAGGTAGCTCATGACGATGGGCGCGAGCATCAGCAGCAACTTCTGCACGCTGGCTGCATTGAGTCCCGTGGCCTGGCTCAAACCGCTTTCGGCTTGGCCCTGCTTGCCACCCAAGATGTGCCCGAGGATGGCTTCCGCATTGAACTGCGGGGCCGCCGCAGCACCTTTGCTGCCAGTCCCAGTGCCAGTCCCACTGCCCAGCAGCGAACCGAGCAGGCCGCCCAGATCCAGGCCGCCGGCCAGGCCCTGTGCCTGCTGCCCGGCAGCGGGCACATGGTCGCGCTCGATGGCGCCGAACAGCGCCTGCGCGCCACCGGGCTGCTGGGCGTTCTGTGCCAGCGCGCCCAGCAACAGCGGCAGCGCCGCGCTGATGGCCTGCTCGGTCTGTTGCGTGTCGGTACCCAATTGCTGGGCCATCTGGTTCAGCGAGCCGCCACGCAGCTGGCTGAGGATTTCTTCGGAAATGGGTTCACTCATGTTGGCTTCTCCTCGTCGGGTTGAATGTACTGGATGGCCATTCTATGCCTGCGGTTGGCTGCGCTCGCGGCGCCAGCGCAGCAGCTCGGCCAGCAGCATGCCGGCGACGCCAACGCTGATGGCCATGTCGGCCACGTTGAAGGCAGGGAAATGGCGACCCTGCCAGTGGAAATCGAGGAAGTCCACCACGTAGCCGTGCATCAGGCGGTCGATCACATTGCCGATGGCGCCGCCCATGATGCAGGCCAGCGAGAAGGACGCCAGCTTCTGCCCGCCATGCGCCCTGAGCTGCCACAGGATGAAGAGCGTCGCAGCAGCAGCCACCAGCACGAAAAACCAGCGCTGCCAGCCGCCATGGTCTGCCAACAACGAGAACGCCGCGCCGGTATTGTGCGCCCGCACGATGTTGAAGAAGCCGGTCACGACACTCGCATCGCCCCACTGGTAATGCTGCAGGATCCAGTACTTGGTCGCATGGTCAAGCGCCACCACCAGCAGTGCCACCATCAGCCAGCGCCAGAAAGGCTGACGCGCGGCCGCCCGGGAGAGGGAAGAATTCGGAAGGTTTGGAGACATAAAGGGGGCACAACATCGACATGGCCACGCAGCGCGGCCGCCAGAGGCCCGCACGATAGCACAAGCCTGCGGCCGCCAGGCCCTGATGCGGAGCGGCGCCGCCGCAGGCCAGGGACTGTGCGCTTTTCACACCGTCATCACACGGGCTTCACAGTGGGTCCTGGCACTTCAAGCGCAGTTCACGGGCGGCCGGCATCGTGGCGGGCATGTTCCCCCTGTCACTTCGATTGGAGCCTTCCATGCCCGCCTACAGCGCTGACACCATCCGCCGCGATGCCACCTCCCGCCCTCTGCCTCCCCGGCTGCGCCGCCATGCCGCATCGGCCATGCAAGCCATGGTGTCTACAGCACCGAGAACCGCCCATGACGTGGACGGTCCCCGGGCCGAGACCTTCATCCTGGAGCTGCTGCGCCTGCACGACCAGTGCCGGACAGCCGCACGGCAGCTCGGCCGAGCCGCCGCCATGGCGGGGCTGGTCTTCATCGGCTGGGCCTGCCTGCCTGCGGCCACTCAGGCGGGAGGTGCTGGCACCGGCCAGGCCGAAAGTCCCTACTTCTATCTGCCCCATGCCGACCCGGCACTCGATGCGCTGCCCCTCAAGGCCACCGAGGTGGACGTGCATGTCGCCGGTGTGATCGCCAACGTGAGGGTGCGGCAGACTTACCGCAACGAGGGCAGCCGGGCCATCGAGGCACGCTATCTGTTTCCCGGCTCGACGCACGCGGCCGTGCATGCCATGCAGGTGCGGCTGGGCGAGCGGCTGATCACCGCGCAGATCCGCGAGAAGCAGCAGGCCCGCGTCGATTACGAGGAAGCTCAGCGCGCGGGCAAGACCGCCGCGCTGCTGGAGCAGCACCGCCCCAACGTGTTCCAGATGAACGTGGCCAACATCCTGCCGGGCGACACGGTGCAGGTCGAGCTGCGCTACACCGAACTGCTGGTACCCAGCGATGGCCGTTACCAGTTCGTGTTCCCCACGGTCGTCGGCCCGCGCTACAACAGCCCCGCTGCCGCGCAGGCCCTTGACACGCCCATCGCCCAGCCCGTGCTCGCCACGGCCGCCGGCGCCACCACCCCGGCCGATGCCTTCACACTGGCGCTGCGGCTGGATTCGCCGATCCCCATCAAGGCCATTGAATCTCCCAGCCATGCCCTTGAGACGCACATTGATGACAACGGTCGCCGGGCCAGCCTGCGCCTCGCCGCCGACGCCCAGGGCCGTCCGCCGCACAACCGCGACTTCATCCTCGACTACCGGCTAGCAGGTGATCGGGTCGAGGCCGGCCTGCTGGTCTCCCACGGCGGCGACGCGGGCAACGGCGGCGGCGATGACGAGAACTTCTTCCTCGCCATGATCGAGCCGCCCAAGGCCGTCCCCAGCGCGCAGATCAGCCCGCGCGACTACATCTTCGTCGTCGATGTCTCCGGCTCGATGCACGGCTTTCCGCTGCAGACCGCCAAAACCATGCTGCGCGAGCTCATCGGCGGCCTGCGTCCCACCGACACTTTCAACGTGTTGTTGTTCTCCGGCAGCAACCGCGTGCTGCACGAGCGCTCGGTGGCAGCCACGGCCGAGAATATCCAGCGCGCCATCGACACCATCGAGCATTACCAGGGCGGCGGCGGCACCGAGCTCATGCCGGCGCTGCGGCGCGTCTACCGCCTGCCCAAGGCACCACAGCTCTCGCGCAGCGTGATCGTCGTCACCGACGGCTACGTCTCGGTCGAGCGCGAGGCCTTCGCACTGGTGCGCGAGCACCTCAACGAGGCCAATGTGTTCGCCTTCGGCATCGGCTCTTCGGTCAACCGCCATCTGATGGAAGGCCTGGCGCGTGCCGGCATGGGCGAGCCCTTCATCATCACCGACGCCCGCCAGGCCCGCAGTGAAGCCGAGCGCTTTCGCCGCATGGTCGAGACGCCGGTGCTCACCAGCGTCAAGGCAGTGTTCGACGACATTGATGCCTACGACGTCGAGCCGCCGCAACTGCCCGATGTGCTCGCCCAGCGCCCCGTGGTGCTGTTCGGCAAATGGCGCGGGACGCGCGAAGACCTGCCGGCGGGCAGCCTGCGCCTGCAGGGCCACACCGCCGAGCTGCGCTATGAACAGCGCCTGCCCTTCGCCCAGACACCGCCGGTGCCGCCAGGCGCCACACCCGCCGCCGGAAATGCCGATGCAGACACCAATGCGGATGCAGCCGCCCTGCACCAGGCCCTGCGGCACCTGTGGGCGCGCCACCGCATTGCCGGCCTCTCCGACCAGGAAGCCCTGCTGGGCGACGATTCACAGCGCCAGGCCATCACCGCGCTGGGCCTGCAGTATGGCCTGCTGACCGACTACACCAGTTTCATCGCCATCGACCAACTGGTACGCAGGGCAGCCGACGCGGTGAGCGCGCCAGTGGATCAACCCACGCCACTGCCCGAGGGCGTCAGCCCCTTGGCCATTGGCGCTGCCGTGCCCAGCACGCCGGAACCCGCCACCTGGGGCGCGGCCTTGCTGGTGCTGTCGCTGCTGGCCCTGCTGACGCGCCGCCAGCATCGCGCAGGACGCCAGCGCTGGACGCGCTGATCCCCCATCTGTCCCATCCCACCAGCCAGCCAGTGCCATGACCACTCCCACGCAAGCCTCGACATCCACCACGGCCATGCCCGCGCCCGCATCAAGCCGGAAATCACGGATCCGCACCATGGCATGGGGTCTGGCGTTGCTGGCAGCGGCGCTGTGGCCTCAGGCGCTGTGGATGCTGGCCCGCCTGCGCGACGGATCGGACGAGCCGCTGGGCATCCTTGCACTGCTGGCACTGCTGTGGCTGGGCCTGGCACAGCGGCAGCCATGGCGGCGCCAGGCCGATGCCCGCTGGCTGATGGCCGGCGCGCTGCTGACGCTGCTGGCCATGCTGGCCCATGCGCATGGGCCGGCCCTGCTTTCGGCGCTGCTGGCCATGCTGGCAGTCACCGCCTGTCTGCTATCGGTCCGGCCGGTCAAGCTGGCCAGCGCCCCGCTGCTGGGCCTGGCCGTGCTCTCGCTGCCGCTGCTGGCCTCGCTGCAGTTCTACCTGGGCTATCCGCTGCGCGTGCTGGTGGCCGAAGCCTCGCGCTGGTTGCTGAGCAGCCAGCATGTGGTCGCGCGCAGCGGCGCCAGCTTGCTGGTCGATGGGCAGTTGGTCCTCGTCGATGCCGCCTGCTCCGGCGTACAAATGGCCTGGTGGGGCTACTTCGTCGCCTGCCTGGCGGCCCTGCACGCCGGCGCGGGCAACCGCCGCTTTCTGCGCCGGCTGCCGCTGGTAGGCGCGCTGGTGCTGGCGGGCAACATCGTGCGCAACACCGTGCTGGTAGCCTGGCAGTCCCAGGGAGAACCACTGGCCCCCTTCTGGCATGAGGGCATCGGGCTGGCCGTGCTGCTGCTGGTTTGCGCCGCCGTCTGGAGGCTGATGCAGCCCAGCAGTGCAGCCTCTTTGGCGCACCGGCCGGTGCTGACAGCCTCCGCGCCAACGGTCTTGCCGCCGCGCCGCGCAGCCACTGCGCTGTGGCTGCTCGCCGGGCTGTGCGCGGCCTGGCAACTGATGGCTGCGGCGCCAGGGCCTTTTGCGCAGGACGGCCACCCATCCCGCCCCTCAGCCCATGCTGCCGTCGAATGGCCGGTCGACTGGCAGGGCCGACCTCTGCGCCCGCTCGCACTCGGTGAAATCGAGGCCCGGTTTGCAGCGCAATTCCCCGGCCGCATCGAACGCCTGAGCACTGGCCGCGAGGTGCTCGTCTGGCGTTATGTGCTGCGCCCCACGCGCATGCTGCATCCGGCCGCCGACTGCTTCCGCGGCATTGGCTACCGGGTGCATGGCGAACGCCTGGAACAGCAGGCGGGCGGGCACACCTGGCGCTGCTTCATCGCCGAGCGAAATGGTGAGAAACTGCGGGTCTGCGAACGCATCGAGGATGCCGCCGGGCACGGTTTCACCGACACCTCGGCCTGGTACTGGGCTGCGCTGCTGGACCAGACACAGGGCCCCTGGCAGGCCGTGACGGTGGTCAGCCCGCTGTAGGCGCACGTGAAACAGCGGCTGCGCGCATGCCATAGACCCGACGTACGACGCAGCCCACCAAAAAGACCATGGACAGATTCCCCCAATGCCACTCTTGAAGAACGCCCTGCGCTGGACGGCCATGGCCGCCGCCATGGTGCTGGCCGGTGGCCTGGCCCTGGCCACCGGGCTGCTGTGGTACCTGCACCCGCAGCCCGGCGACTGGCAACTGAGACTGCCTCTTTTGCGATTGGCCGACCAGCGCTTCGATGCCCCCGTGAGCATCGCCGCCGCAGTGCGGTTGCTCAGCCAGCCTGGCGTCGGTCGCCTGCTCGATGGCAGCACATGGCAAACCCCGGCCGGGCTGCTCCACATCCGCTGGGACGCCGCGCAGCAGGCCCAGCAACTGCGTTGTGCGCCTTGCCGCCTGCTGCTGCCGGCCCTGGGTAGCGCGCCCCTGGAACTGCCTGAACTGGAAGTCTCGCTGCACGGCCAAACCCAGGGGCAAGGCCATGACGCCGTGGAGCAACTGCGCGGCCAGTGGCGCGCCAACGGCATCCATGGCCAATGGCAAGGAACGCTTGACGCCCATGCGATCGAAGTCGAACTGCACCTGCAGGACCAGCCGCTGCAGGAGGCGTTCGCGCTGTTCGGCGGCGCCATTCCCGAACTGGCCCACGCACACATCGAAGGCAGCATCACCCTGAATGCGCAGGCCCGCTGGCCGGCCGGCGCATTCAGCGTTGATCCCGCACTCAGCGGCTTTGCCGTCAGCGGCTTGGACACCCGGAGGCTGCTGCAAGCCCCCCATCGCTGCCAGACCGATGGCGCTCCGCCCATCGCTACGGATGGACTGCTGGCCCGCGCAGTCATCGCCGCGGAAGACCAGCGCTTCTTCGAGCACCCGGGCTACGACCTGATCGAGTGGCAGCACAGCCTGCGCCAGAATCAGCAAGCGCGCGCAGACGGACGCCCCAGCCGCCTGCGCGGCGCCAGCACCCTGACGCAACAATTGGCCAAGCTGGCCTTCACCGGCGATGACCGCACGGCGCTGCGCAAGATCCGCGAACTGCTGTATGCGGTGGAGATGGAGCAAAGCCTGGGCAAGGCACGGATCCTGCAGCAATACCTGCAGCGCGTGCCCTGGGGCGAGGGTCAGTGCGGCGGCCAGGCCGCGGCGCAGCACTACTTTGGCGTGGACGCGGCTGATCTCAACCCGGCCCAGGCGGCCTGGCTGGCCGCCATGCTGCACCGGCCCGACTACCACGCCAGGCAATGGCGCGGCACCGGCCAGATCGACCTGACGCGTGCCCGCTGGGTGCTGGACCAGTTGCGCGCCCGCCCGCGTGACCTGACGCCACGCCAACGCGCCCAGTGGCAAGGCCGGCTCGAACAGTTGGGCAGGCCGCGCCCTCAAGGCAAGGCCGGATAGGCCGCCACTCAGGCGAACCTGCCAACCGAGCGGCCCCTACGGGAGGACAACAAAGGTTTACGCGCCGCTTACCGTCGCCCCGCGCAATGCTTACATGGCCTGGCAATACTGACATCACCGTCACTGCCGCGCCGCCAAGGCCTGCAGTGTCCCCTTGATCCACCCACAGGAGAGACACCATGTCATTGAAAGCCACCCGACTGCACGCTGCAATCCTGGGCAGCCTCGCGCTGGCCATTGCCGGCACCACATTTGCCGCTGATGACGCGCAGCCATCATCATCGCCACGTCCCCACGAGACGCGGGGCCCCGGCGCCGATGGCGGCCCCCGCCAGGGACCGGACCATGCGCGTTTCGGTGAGCGCCGGCTCGCGGCCCTCAAGGAGAAGCTGCAGCTCAGCAGCGCCCAGGAGGGTGCGTGGCAGACCTGGCAGCAAGCCATGCGCCCTCCTGCCAGGCCCGCCCCTGCCGAGGGCGATGCCAAGCCGCAGGATGGCGGCCCCCAGTCCCTGGCCAAGCTGACGACACCGGAGCGCATCGACCTGCGCAATGCGCACAAGGCGCGCATGGACCAGCTCCAGGCCGAACGCGATACCGCCACCAAGACGTTCTACGCCAGCCTGACGGCCGAGCAGCAAAAGATCTTCGATGCAGAGACCCTGCCACGCCCACCCCAGGGCCCGCGCGGCCCCCAGGAGCACAGAAAGGGTGATGGCCACCGCCCTGACGCGCCCAGGCCACCGGCACCGCCTGCGGACCAGCTTCCCGCAGCCCCCGCCAGCGGCACCTGAAGCGCCTGAAGTGCGCTAAGCCTCGGTGGCTGCCGCACCGAGGCTTCAACCTGCCACACACGCACCAACGACGGGCAATGAAAAAGCGCTGCAGACGCAGCGCCTTTTTCATGTCCGCAGCCCGGCCGCTTCCACCGCGGCCAGTTGCCTGGGCGACCAGGTTCAGGCTGTCACGCCCTTGGCGACGTCCGCATACTCCTCGATCTGGTCGAAGTTCATGTAACGGTACACGCTGGTCTTGTCGGCATCGATCACACCCATTTCCTTGAGGTATTCCTCAGGTGTAGGCAGATAACCCAACCGCGAGGCGATGGCTGCGAGTTCGGCCGAGCCCAGGAACACGTTGGTGTTCTTGCCCAGACGGTTCGGAAAGTTGCGGGTCGACGTGGAAATCACCGTCGCGCCTTCGCGCACCTGCGCCTGGTTGCCCATGCACAGCGAGCACCCCGGCATCTCGGTGCGCGCGCCGGCGGTGCCGAACACGTTGTAGTGGCCTTCCTTGATCAGCTCGTTCTGGTCCATCTTGGTCGGCGGCGCGACCCACAGCTTGACCGGGATGTCGCGCTGGCCGCCCAGCAGCTTGGCCGCGGCGCGGAAGTGGCCGATGTTGGTCATGCACGAGCCGATGAAGGCTTCGTCGATCTTGGTGCCGGCCACTTCGGAGAGGAACTTGGCATCGTCCGGGTCGTTCGGGCAGCAGACGATGGGCTCCTTGATGTCGGCCAGGTCGATCTCGATGACGGCGGCGTACTCCGCATCCTTGTCGGCTTCGAGCAGTTCGGGCTTGGCCAGCCAGGCTTCCACCTTCTCGATGCGGCGCTGCAGGGTCTTCGCGTCGGCATAGCCATCGGCGATCATGTTTTTCATCAGCACGACGTTGCTGGTGAGGTATTCCTTGATCGGCTCGGGGTTGAGCTTGATGGTGCAACCGGCGGCCGAGCGTTCGGCCGAGGCGTCCGAGAGTTCGAAGGCCTGTTCGACCTTCAGATCCGGCAGGCCTTCGATTTCCAGCACGCGGCCCGAGAAGATGTTCTTCTTGCCAGCCTTGGCCACCGTGAGCAGACCGGCCTTGATGGCGTACAGCGGAATGGCGTGCACCAGATCGCGCAGCGTCACGCCCGGCTGCAGTTCGCCCTTGAAGCGCACCAGCACGGATTCAGGCATGTCCAGCGGCATCACGCCGGTGGCCGCGCCGAAAGCCACCAGGCCCGAGCCGGCCGGGAAGCTGATGCCGATCGGAAAGCGCGTGTGGCTGTCGCCGCCCGTACCCACGGTATCCGGCAGCAGCAGGCGGTTGAGCCAGCTGTGGATCACACCGTCGCCCGGGCGCAGCGCCACGCCGCCACGGTTGGAGATGAAGGCCGGCAGCTCACGGTGCGTGCGCACGTCCACGGGCTTGGGATACGCGGCGGTGTGGCAGAAGGACTGCATCACCATGTCGGCCGAGAAGCCCAGGCAAGCCAGGTCTTTCAGCTCATCGCGCGTCATCGGGCCGGTGGTGTCCTGGGAACCCACGGTGGTCATGCGCGGCTCGCAGTAGGTACCGGGGCGAATGCCCTGGCCTTCAGGCAGACCGCAGGCGCGACCGACCATCTTCTGCGCCAGCGTGAAGCCGGCCGTGGATTCGGCGGGCGGCTTGGGCAGGCGGAATTCGGTCGAAGCGGGCAGGCCCAGTTCCTCGCGCGCCTTGGCGGTGAGCGAACGGCCGATGATCAGGTTGATGCGGCCACCGGCCTGCACTTCGTCGAGGATGACTTCGCTCTTGAGCTGGAAGTCGGCAATCTGCTCGCCGTTCTTCTCGATCTTGCCTTCATAGGGGAAGATGTCGATGACGTCGCCCATCTCCATCTTGGAGACGTCGACCTCGATCGGCAGCGAACCCGAGTCTTCCTGCGTGTTGAAGAAGATCGGCGCGATCTTGCCGCCCAGCGTCACGCCGCCGAAGCGTTTGTTCGGCACGAAGGGGATGTCGGCGCCAGTGGCCCAGATCACCGAGTTGGTGGCGGACTTGCGCGAGGAGCCGGTGCCGACCACGTCGCCCACGTAGGCCACCAGATGTCCCTTTTTCTTCAGATCATCGATGAACTGGATCGGGCCGCGCTTGCCGTCCTCCTCGGGCTTGAAGGCCGCATCGGGACGGGTGTTCTTGAGCATCGCCAGGTAGTGCAGCGGGATGTCCGGACGGCTCCAGGCATCGGGCGCGGGCGAGAGGTCGTCGGTATTGGTTTCGCCAGGCACCTTGAAGACGGTGACGGTAATCTTCTCGGCCACCTTCGGGCGGCTGGTGAACCACTCGGCATCGGCCCAGCTCTTGAGCACTTCCTGCGCCTTGGCATTGCCGGCCTTGGCCTTGGCTGCCACGTCGTTGAAGAAGTCGAACATCAGCAGCGTCTTCTTCAACGCCTCGGCGGCCACGCCGGCAACCTCGGCGTCATCGAGCAGCTCGATGAGCGGATGGACGTTGTAGCCGCCCACCATGGTGCCCAGCAGCTCGGTGGCCTTGGCCTTGGAGATCAGACCGACCTGAATGTCGCCATGCGCCACGGCGGCCAGGAAGCTGGCCTTGACCTTGGCGGCATCGTCCACCCCTGGCGGCACGCGGTGCGTGAGCAGGTCGAGCAGGAACGCATCCTCTCCGGCAGGCGGACTCTTGATCAGCTCGATCAGCTCGGCGGTCTGCTGAGCGTTGAGCGGCAGCGGCGGGATGCCCAGCGCAGCGCGCTCTTGAACATGTTGGCGGTATTCAGTCAGCATAGTTTTCTCCGGGGGGCTTATGGACAGTCAGTGGGGTCTAACACGGTGCGCCATGCCGCGGCTGATTCCGGCAGGCACACTGGTGGCCAGCTGCCACCGGCATGCGAACACGCGGCAGCAACTGGACTTCCATCATTTCTTCTTGGCAGCAGCGGCCCTGGTGGTGGCAGCCGCCTTGCTGGCCTTCTTCGGCGCTGCCTTGGTGGCCGTAGTCACCGGCGCGGTCTGTGCCACCGGCGCGACAACCGGCGGCTGATAAGCTTCATTGAAAGCCGTCTGCTGCGGACTGACGCAGGCATCGGCCAAGCGCTTGCCGACCTTCTGGTTCATCAGCATGGACTTGGTGGCCACCTGCAGCCAGATCACACCGCCATCGGCGTCTTCGAGGCGAATCGCTCCGGTGGTGGTGGTCACCGGCTTCATGCGGTATTTGAAGCCCTGCCCTTCAAGCAGGAATTCGCGCGCGTTGTCGGGGTCGACGCTCACCGTCACATGGGTATTGCCGCTGCAGGGGAAGCGCCCCAGCTGCACTTTGCTGATGACGTAATCGACACCGGTAAGCTGACGGGTCTGCGCGGCAGCCAGCGCCGTATCGGCGGTCGCGGAAGTGGCCTGCGGCGGCGCCTGCACCAGTGCGGGGGCCTGGGGCTCGGCCGCGGCCTGCGTGGTGATGACGGGGTCGTCCGTCTTGCGGGTGAAGGCCAGCAGCGACGAGGAGTCGCAGCCTGTCAGGGCCAGTGCCAGAAGTGTGATTGCGGGGATGCCAGTACCAAATCGCATATGAGTCCTGCTGTGGGGGGTAAAACGCGGTGTTCCGTCCATCGGATTCAGGGAGCGGGCGAATCGTTCAACCAGTGCCGCACCAGCGTTGGCAGCGGCTGGCCCGTACGCCAGGCCCGCTCGAGCACCTGCCAGTAATAACGGTAGCTGGCACGATCGTGCAGCACCCCCTGAAAACTGATGGGCGCCCATTGTGCCGCATGGGCAGCTTCGATGATTTGCACCGCCTCGTCAATGGCCTGTTGCCGTGGCGCAAAAGCCGCGAGAATGGGCCGGATCTGCGCCGGGTGAATGCTCCACATGCGGGTATAGCTCAACTGCCGGGCCTGCTGCGCGGCATGGCGTATCGCCTGCGGATCGGCAAACTCGGTAACCACGCAATGCGAAGGCGTCTTGCCATGGGCATGGCATGCCGCTGCCAGCGCGAGCTTCGCGCGCAGCACCATCGGGTGCTGGAACTGCCCTTGCGAGTCCATGGCCTCGGCATCAATGGCGCCGCCATGGGCCGAGACGAAATCCATCAACCCGAAACTGAGCGACTGCACCCGCGGGTGCGCTGCGATCTCGAAGGCATGGTGCACTGCCAGCGGCGACTCGATCAGCACATGCAGCGGCAGTGCCTGGCCGCCAGCCTGATCCACCAGCTGTGCTGCCCGTGTCACGTCGTCCGGCCCCTCCACCTTGGGCACCATCACATGGCACAAGTGCGCGGCGGCTTCGCCGACGATGGTTGCCACATCGTCCTCGAAGGCGACATGGCCCGGGGCATGCACACGCACCGCCACCCGCATGCCTGGCCGCGCCTGGCGGGCCAGTGCGGCCACTGCCTGCGCGTGCGCATGCTCGCCACCAACCGGCGCGCCGTCCTCGCAGTCGAGCGTGACGTCGAACATGCAGGTGCCACCGAACTCCTCGGCCAGCTCGGCCTGCAGGCGCAGGCTTTTTTCCATGCGTGCCGGCACGCCACTGTAGTGGTCGCACACCGGCAGCACCATGGCAGCGGCCTGCGCGCCCAGCAGCACGGCTCGGGGATGGTCACTGGCGAACGACATGGTGGCGATGGTGGGCAGAAAGACAGCTACTGGGGCGGCAGGGGTTGAGAGGCCATTGCAAAACGGGGCGCCAGCGGCGCCCCGGCTGCATGTCTTACAGCAAGTGCTTGACGCCGTCCTGCTCACCGAGCAGTTCGGCCAGCGTCTTGTCCAGGCGCTCCTGGCTGAAGGCGTCGATGTCCAGGCCTTCGACGATCTTGTACTTGCCGTTCTCGGTGATGACCGGGAAGCCGAAGATCACGTCCTTCGGAATGCCGTATTCACCATTGGAAGGCACGCCCATGGTGACCCAGTGGCCGTTCGAGCCCAGGGCCCAGTCATGGATGTGATCGATGGCGGCGTTGGCAGCCGAGGCGGCCGAAGACAGGCCGCGCGCCTCGATGATGGCGGCGCCGCGCTTGCCGACGGTGGGCAGGAACACGTTGGCGTTCCATTCCTGGTCGTTGATCAGGTCCTTGACCGACTTGCCGCCGATGGAGGCGAAACGGTAGTCGGCATACATGGTGGGCGAGTGGTTGCCCCAGACAGTGAGTTTCTCGATCTCGCCAACCTTGCCGCCGGTCTTAGCGGCGATCTGGCTGGCGGCGCGGTTGTGGTCCAGGCGCAGCATGGCGGTGAAGTTCTCGCGCGGCAGGCCAGGCGCACTCTTCATCGCGATGTAGGCATTGGTGTTGGCAGGGTTGCCCACCACCAGCACCTTGACGTCGCGGCTGGCGACCTTGTCCAGCGCCTTGCCCTGGGCCGTGAATATCTGGGCATTGGCAGCCAGCAGATCGGCACGCTCCATGCCAGGGCCGCGCGGCCGGGCACCGACCAGCAGCGCGTAGTCGGCGTCCTTGAAGGCCACTTCCGGATCGCCAGCGGCAACGATGCCCTCGACCAGCGGGAAGGCGCAGTCTTCCAGCTCCATGATCACGCCCTTGAGCGCCTTCTGAGCCTTCTCATCCGGGATTTCCAGCAATTGCAGGATGACGGGCTGGTCCTTGCCCAGCATCTCGCCGGATGCGATACGGAACAGCAGGGCGTAACCGATCTGCCCGGCTGCGCCGGTAACGGCAACACGGACGGCTTTTTTGCTCATAGGGATCTCCACAAAGGATTGAGATGAAAGAAACATGAACGCTTGCACCGGATCGTTCGGACGCCACCGCCAGACTGGCCTGAAGGCGCTGCCCAATGCGACCGCAACTCGCCACCACGGCTGGCAAGCGCTTGAGGGGAAACCGGTCGCGCATTCTACTCGGTTTTTTCCACGACGCCAACTTGTCTTATGTCTTATATAAGATGTTGCTTTCCCCTTGCCGATTCCTTAGAATCGCCGACATTGTGACGTGCTGCGCGCAGATTCAACTGCCTGCCAGGCACCCCTCCTCCATCCATTGCCGGCCACAACACCCGCTCCACAACCGATCTCGTCAGGCCGCCACGTTTGATGTGGCCGCCGCCCCCGCACCATGGCCGAAGCCCCCGGAATCAGCAAATCCATCGAAGACGCCAGCAATGGCACCAGCGCGCCGCTGGCCGTGCCCGCCTTCAGCCCGCTGTATCGCCAGATCAAGGGGCTGCTGCTGCAAAGCCTGCAATCGGGCCAGTGGCAGCCGGGCGAAGCCATTCCCAGCGAAATGGAGCTGGCGCAGCAGTTGCGCGTCAGCCAGGGCACGGTGCGCAAGGCCATCGACGAGTTGGCCGCCGAGCACCTGCTGGTGCGCAAACAGGGCAAGGGCACCTTCGTTGCCACCCACACCGAACGGCATGTGCAGTACCGCTTCCTGCGGCTGCGCCCGGACGCCGGCGGGCTCGACGAGGAAGGTCCGGCCCAGCGCCACATCCTGCACTGCCGGCGGTTGCGCGCCAATGCCGAGATGGCCCAGCAACTGGCGCTGCGCAGCGGCGATGCCGTCATCCACATCCGCCGCACGCTGTCAATGCAGGGCACGCCCACGGTGCTCGAGGACATCTGGCTGCCCGCCCATGCTTTCAAGGGCATCAGCGCCGCCCAGATCACCGACTACCAGGGGCCCACCTACGCCTTGCTGGAGAAGGAATACGGCGTGCGCATGATCCGCGCCAACGAGAAGCTCAAGGCCATTGCCTGTGCCGATGAAGCCACTGCGGCATTGCTGCAAGTCGCGGTCGGGACGCCGCTCCTGAGCGTCGAGCGCACCACCTATACCTACAACGATGTCCCGATGGAGGTGCGGCGCGGCGTCTACCGCACCGACACCCATCACTACCACAATGAAATCAACTAGATATATCGTCCGCGGCGCGTCTTCCTGAACCCGGGTCGCCCCGGCACGGACAGCATTTGGAGCCAATGTCGGGCCGCCCCCGGCACATTCGCCGAGCTTGCGACTAAAATCCGGTCGTTTGTCCTGATCGAAAGTATCCAGCCCCCAGCCTCAGAAAGCACAACACTCCCATGAATGAAGTCGCAAAGAAACGGCCAGAGTTCCGCAACATCCACCTCCTCAACGATGTGCGCGGCTACCGCATGCCTCCGGCAGCCATCCTCTCGATCCTGCACCGCATCAGCGGTGTCATCATGTTCGTCCTGCTGCCATTCGTGCTGTGGATGTTCGACCGCTCGCTGGCCTCGCCACAAAGCCACGCCGAGCTCACCAGCATCTTCCGCGAGGGGCTGTGGATCTTCCCGGGCTTTCTGGTCAAGCTGGGCGCGCTGGTGCTGATCTGGGCCTACTTGCACCACATTTGCGCCGGCCTGCGCTTTCTGTGGCTGGACATCGATCACCACGCCGTCAACAAGCAGACCGGACGCAGTTCGGCGCTGGCTTCGTTCGCCATCAGCCTGGGCCTGACGGTCGTCCTCGGCGCCAAACTGTTTGGCCTGTATTGATCACGCACATCGCAAGGAGAACACAATGGCAGTCAATTACGGTTCGCGGCGCCTGGTCGTCGGTGCCCACTACGGCCTGCGCGACTGGCTGAGCCAGCGCATCACCGCCGCCCTGATCGTGGTCTACACCCTGGTGCTGCTGGCCCAGGTGCTGATCGGCAGCGGCCCGCTCGACTACACCGCCTGGCATGCGATCTTCAGCAGCCAGTGGATGCGCATCCTGACCTTCGTGGTGGTGGTTGCGCTGCTCTGGCACGTCTGGGTGGGCGTGCGCGACATCTGGATGGACTACGTGCAGCCAGTGGGCCTTCGCCTGGCACTGGACGTATTCACCATCGTCTGGCTGATCGGCTGCGCCGGCTGGGCCTTCCAGACCCTCTGGCGTCTCTGAGCCCCGCCCCAGGGCGGCCGGCCAAGCGTGCCGCGCCACCCCACCGACCAAGCCCCCACGTTGAAGCATCCATTCACTCCAATACCATGAGCTATACCAAAGCCAACATCATCACCCGCAAGTTCGATGCCGTCATCATCGGCGCGGGTGGCTCGGGCATGCGCGCCGCGCTTGAACTCTCCAGGGCCGGCCTGTCGGTCGCATCGCTCTCCAAGGTCTTCCCGACGCGCTCGCACACGGTGGCGGCGCAGGGCGGCGTCTCGGCATCGCTGGGCAACATGAGCGAAGACAACTGGCACTACCACTTCTACGACACCATCAAAGGCTCGGACTGGCTGGGCGACCAGGACGCCATCGAGTTCATGTGCCGCGAGGCACCCAACGTGGTGATCGAGCTGGAACATTTCGGCATGCCGTTCGACCGCAATCCGGACGGCACCATCTACCAGCGCCCGTTCGGTGGCCACACCGCCAACTATGGCGAGAAGCCCGTGCAGCGCGCCTGCGCTGCGGCCGACCGCACCGGCCACGCCATGCTGCACACGCTCTACCAGCAGAACGTCAAGGAGAAGACCAACTTCTTCGTCGAGTGGATGGCGCTGGACCTGATCCGCGATGCCAGTGGCGACGTGGTGGGCGTCACCGCCATCGAGCTGGAAACCGGCGATCTCTACATCCTGCAGGCCAAGGCCGTACTGCTGGCCACCGGTGGGGCTGGCCGCATTTTCGCCGCCTCGACCAACGCCTTCATCAACACGGGCGACGGCCTGGGCATGGCCGCGCGCGCCGGCATCCCGCTGCAGGACATGGAGTTCTGGCAGTTCCACCCGACCGGCGTGGCCGGAGCCGGTGTGCTGCTGACCGAAGGCTGCCGCGGCGAGGGCGCCATCCTGCGCAACAGCGATGGCGAGCGTTTCATGGAGCGCTATGCGCCGACCCTCAAGGATCTGGCGCCGCGCGACTTCGTCTCGCGCTCGATGGACCAGGAAATCAAGGAAGGCCGCGGCTGCGGTCCCAACAAGGACTACATCCTGCTGGACATGACCCACCTGGGCGCCGAGACCATCCACAAACGCCTGCCTTCGGTGGAGGAGATCGGCCACAACTTCGCCAACGTGGACATCACCAAGGAGCCGATCCCCGTGGTGCCCACCATCCACTACCAGATGGGCGGCATCCCCACCAACATCAACGGCCAGGTCGTCATCAAGACGGCCGCCAGCAATGCCGACGTGGTGCACGGTCTCTACGCCGTGGGCGAATGCTCCTGCGTGTCGGTGCATGGCGCCAATCGCCTGGGCACCAACTCGCTGCTGGACCTGCTGGTGTTCGGCAAGTCGGCCGGCAAGCACATCGTGCAGACCGTCAAGGCGCAGCACGAGCACAAACCGCTGCCCGCCGATGCGGCGGATCGCACGCTCGCGCGCCTGAACCGCCTGCAGGAATCCAACAGTGGCATCTACTCGCAGGACATCGCCGGAGAGATCCGCCAGAGCATGCAGCAGCACGCCGGCGTGTTCCGCACCCAGAAGGGCATGGACGAGGGCGTCATCAAGATCAACGCGATCCGCGAGAAGGTCGCCGAGGTCACGCTGCAGGACAAGTCCAAGGTCTGGAACACCGCCCGCATGGAGGCGCTGGAAGTCGACAACCTGATCGAGGTCGCCCAGGCCACCATGACCTCGGCAGCGGCGCGCCACGAATGCCGTGGCGCCCACACGGTGTACGACTACGAGCACCCTGCCGATCACCCTGACTTCCCGCTGGGCCGCAACGACAAGGAATGGCTCAAGCACACGCTGTGGTACAGCGAGGGCAACCACCTGGACTACAAGCCGGTCAACCTCAAGCCGCTGACGGTGGACTCCGTGCCGCCCAAGGTCCGCACCTTCTGATCGACCGCCGCAAGAAGCCCAGCCTCACGAGAGAAGACCACCATGACTATTCGCCAATTCAAGATCTACCGCTACGACCCGGATGTCGATGCCAAGCCGTACATGCAGGATGTCGAAATCGAGCTCGACGGCCATGAGCGCATGCTGCTGGACGCGCTGGTCAAGCTCAAGGCCAAGGACCCGTCGATCGCCTTCCGCCGCTCCTGCCGCGAAGGCGTCTGCGGCTCCGATGCAATGAACATCAACGGCAAGAACGGCCTCGCGTGCCTGACCAACATGAACACGCTCAAGGGCACCATCGTGCTCAAGCCGCTGCCGGGCCTGCCGGTGATCCGCGACCTGATCGTGGACATGACGCAGTTCTTCAAGCAATACCACAGCATCAAGCCCTACCTCATCAGCGAGCACCTGCCGCCCGAGCGCGAGCGCCTGCAGTCGCCCGAGGAGCGCGAGGAACTCAACGGCCTGTACGAGTGCATCCTGTGTGCCAGCTGTTCGACGAGCTGTCCGAGCTTCTGGTGGAACCCCGACAAGTTCGTCGGCCCGGCAGGCCTCCTGCAGGCCTACCGCTTCATCGCCGACAGCCGCGACGACGCCACCGGCTCGCGCCTGGACAACCTGGAAGATCCGTACCGCCTGTTCCGCTGCCACACCATCATGAACTGCGTCGACGTCTGTCCCAAGGGCCTGAACCCGACGCGTGCCATTGGCAAGATCAAGGAACTGATGGTGCGCCGCGCCGTCTGACTCCATCCCTCAACCAGCAGCCGCGAGCCGATACGCCATGCCAGAGAGCACAAGCACCAACGCCGAGCGCCTTCTCACGGACCTGGAGTTGCGCAAGCTGCACTGGCGCAGCCGCCGAGGCCTGCTGGAGAATGACCTGCTCATCGAAAAGTTCTTTGCCGACCACGGCATCCGCCTCAATCTTGCCCAGGGCGATGCCGTGACGGCTTTGATGAACCTTGCCGACAACGACTTGCTCGACTTGTTGCTCAGACGCAAGGAATTGCAAGGAGACCTCGATACGCCCCTCGTCCAGCAGGTGCTGGACTGGATGCGACCTCCTCCGGTCGCATCGGGTGCGCATCGCAGTGCATAGCCTTCACCCCGTCCGGAAGCCGCCTTCCCCCAGCCAGCCGCCCTGCGCGGCACAGCCACTGCGAAGCCCGGCCCCGGCCAACCCTTTACGACATCCCGGCCCACGCAGGGCAGCCGCCCGAACGACAGAGGCCATATCAAAGGAAGGTAAACATGAAGCTCTCAGATAACAAAGCGACGCTGTCATTCAGCAACGGCAAAAGCCCTGTCGAACTGCCGGTTTACGAGGGTACCGTCGGCCCGGACGTCATCGACATCCGCAAGCTGTACGGTCAGACGGGCATGTTCACCTATGACCCGGGCTTTCTCTCCACCGCCTCGTGCCAGTCGGCCATCACCTACATCGACGGCGACAAGGGCGAACTGCTCTACCGCGGCTACCCGATCGAGCAGCTCGCCGTCAACTGCGACTACCTGGAGACCTGTTACCTGCTGCTCTACGGCGAGCTGCCCAACGCCGCGCAGAAGGAAGAGTTCGACCAGCGCGTCACGCGCCACACCATGATCAACGAGCAGATGCAGTTCTTCCTGCGTGGCTTCCGCCGGGATGCGCATCCGATGGCCATCCTCACCGGCCTGGTGGGCGCGATGTCGGCCTTCTACCATGACAGCACCGACATCAACAACCCCGAGCACCGCGACATCGCCGCGATCCGCCTGATCGCCAAGCTGCCCACGCTGGTGGCCATGGCCTACAAGTACGGCGTCGGTGCGCCCTACCAGTACCCGCAGAACAACCTCAGCTACGCCGGCAACTTCCTGCGCATGATGTTCGGCAACCCCTGCGAGGAATACAAGGTCAACCCGGTGCTCGAGCGTGCCATGGACCGCATCTTCATCCTGCATGCCGACCACGAACAGAACGCCTCGACCTCCACCGTGCGTCTGTGCGGCTCCTCGGGCACCAACCCGTTCGCCGCCATCGCCGCCGGCGTGGCCTGCCTGTGGGGCCCGGCCCACGGCGGTGCCAACGAGGCCTGCCTGAACATGCTCGAGCAGATCCAGGCCAGCGGCGGCGTTGCCAAGGTCGGCGAGTTCATGGAGAAGGTCAAGGACAAGTCCTCCGGCGTCAAGCTGATGGGCTTTGGCCACCGCGTCTACAAGAATTACGACCCGCGCGCCAAGCTGATGCAGGAAACCTGCAACGAAGTGCTGGCCGAGCTCGGCCTGGAAAAGGACCCGCTGTTCGCACTGGCCAAGCAACTCGAGAAGATCGCACTGGAAGACGACTACTTCGTGCAGCGCAAGCTCTACCCGAACGTCGACTTCTACTCCGGAATCGTGCAACGCGCCATCGGCATCCCGGTCAACCTCTTCACCGGCATCTTTGCGCTGGCCCGTACGGTGGGCTGGATCGCCCAGCTCAACGAGATGATCTCGGACCCCGAGTACAAGATCGGCCGTCCACGACAGCTCTTCACCGGCCACACCACCCGCACCGTCAAGCCGCTGGCCGAACGCGGCTGATCGATCCGCTCCAATCAAAGGGCTGGTCGCTCATCCCCAGGGACCAGACCCTGCCGCACCAAAGACAAGGGCGCCCAATGGGCGCCCTTGTCTTTGGCTGCCACTACCGCTACTTGCTTCTTGCGTTGCATCGGGCGTTTTCAATTTTGGAGACGGGTGCGGCCTCTCCTGATAGTGTAGATCTGTACGGACTGGCGAACCACCCGGGCCGCTTGGGCCAGGTCGGCGGAACGGTGCAGCAGGAACGCTTTCTTCCGGATCGCGTTGGCCCGCTCGGCCTGCGCGTTCTGATAGCAGTCGTAGCCGTCGGTCATCGAGCAGGCCATGCCGTGACGTCGGTGGATATTCTGGTAGTCGTGGGAACAGCACTGGATACGTCGCCCAAGTGATGCACCAGCGCCTGTTGCGTCTGCCGGCCTTTCAATGCCGCCCCCAGCGCGGCTGAGCTGCGCGGCATGCAAGCTGTCGTGCAGATGCTGACCCACGATCTTGCGCGACCACCGACAGCTCAAAGCCAGCGTGTAGTCACGCTGTGTGCGTTCGACATCTGATTCCATCGACTCGCTTTTTCTTACAGGAAAAGGTGTCAACCCTGGGTATAGGACGGGTCATCGCCATGAAAAAAGCCCGCAAACACAAGGTTTGCAGGCTTTTTCGTGTTCCAGGAGCCGGCTGAATCCGTCCGGGAAGATGCGCGGCGACTCAACCGCCGCGGCGCATCATGTCGAAGAACTCGTGGTTGTTCTTGGTCTGCTTCATGTTCTTGAGCATCAGCTCCATGGACTCGATCTCGTCCATGTTGAAGAGGAACTGGCGCAGGATGCGGGTCTTCTGCAGCACTTCCGGAGCCAGCAGCAGCTCCTCGCGGCGTGTGCCGCTCTTGGAGAGGTCGATGGCCGGGAACACACGCTTCTCGTAGAGACGGCGGCTCAGGTGGATTTCACTGTTGCCGGTGCCCTTGAACTCCTCGAAGATCACCTCGTCCATGCGGCTGCCGGTGTCGACCAGCGCAGTGGCGATGATGGTCAGCGAACCACCCTCCTCCACATTGCGGGCCGCGCCGAAGAAGCGCTTGGGCCGATGCAGCGCATTGGCATCGACACCGCCGGAGAGCACCTTGCCCGACGAGGGCACAACATTGTTGTAGGCGCGCGCCAGCCGGGTGATGGAATCCAGCAGGATCACCACGTCCTTCTTGAGCTCGACAAGGCGCTTGGCGCGCTCGATCACCATCTCGGCCACGTGCACATGGCGCGCGGCGGGCTCGTCGAAGGTCGAGGCGATGATCTCTCCGCGCACCGTGCGCTGCATCTCGGTGACTTCCTCGGGGCGCTCGTCGACCAGCAACACCATCAGGTGCACGTCCGGATTGTTGGCAGTGATGGCATGGGCGATGTGCTGCATCATCATGGTCTTGCCACTCTTGGGCGGAGCGACGATCAACGCCCGCTGGCCGCGGCCGATCGGCGCGATGATGTCGATGATGCGGCCGGTGATGTTTTCCTCGCTCTTGATGTCGCGCTCGAGCCGCATCTGCTCCTTGGGGAACAGCGGCGTGAGGTTCTCGAACATCACCTTGTGCTTGTTCTGTTCGGGCGGGCCGCCATTGACGGCATCGAGCTTGGTCAGCGCGAAATAGCGCTCACCATCCTTGGGCGTGCGCACTTCGCCCTCGACCATGTCACCGGTGTGCAGATTGAAGCGGCGCACCTGGCTCGGCGAGATGTAGATGTCGTCGGTGCTGGCGGTAAAGCTGGTGTCGGGGCTGCGCAGAAAGCCGAAGCCGTCGGGCAGGATCTCGAGCACCCCATCGGCAAACACCTGTTCGCCAGCCTTGGCGCGCTTTTTGATGATGGCGAACATCAGCTCCTGCTTGCGCATGCGACCCGTGTTCTCGATGCCCAGGTCTTCGGCCTGCTTCAATACTTCGGACACGTGCAGTGCCTTGAGCTCGTTCAAGTGCATGAATTGGTTCTCCAGAGAGGAGAGAGGATGGTGAAAGAGGGAAAGGGGATTGGCCGGTGGAACCTGCGGATGCAGTTCAGAGGCGCCTGAAGTGTGCGGGGCCTGGGCCAACCTTCAGGAAAACGCCTGTCGGGGAGACAGGCTGCGGTTCAGATTATGGCAGGATTTGCCAGCCAGGGGCAAGGTGTTGCGAAAAATTGCCCTCGGGCCGGGCCTTTGTGGCGAAAAGCCCGCAAGCATGAACAGCGACAGGAGGCTGTTCAGGATTCTTCCTGCGCCGTGACAGACCGTGAGCGGCGCCCAAGCCGTGTGCCACAGCGGCACACGGCCCACGTAGCGGACCAGGGCGGTACGGGCTTCCACAGGTCCCGGCCGCATGCTGCGGCCAGCCCGTGGGGAACCATCAGCTCAGCGCGCCGTCGATGAAAGCTTGCAGCTGCGCCTTGTTGGATGCGCCGACCTTGGTGGCCACTTGCTGGCCATCCTTGAAGAGGATCAGCGTGGGAATGCCACGGATGCCGAACTTGGCAGGCACGTCCCGGTTCTCATCGACGTTGATCTTCTTGATGGCGAGCTTGCCCTGATAGGCCGCTGCCAGTTCTTCAAGCGTCGGCGCGATCTGGCGGCACGGGCCGCACCATTCGGCCCAGAAATCCAGCAGCACGGGGGTGGACGACTGCAGAACGTCAGCGTCGAAGCTGCTATCGGTGATGTGGGTGATCAGGGAACTGGACATAGACGAATCTCGCAGGAATCTCGCAGAAATGGAAAAAGCGGATCGCATGGATGCATGCGCTTTGCCGAATTCTGACAGAAGTTCGCCAAGACCGCAGGCAAGCGGCGACAGCGACGCACCCGCAAAAAGGCTGTGAACCCGGTTTCGACAGGCTGCGGCGACGCGCCGACCGCACACAACCGGACTCAACGCCCCCGCAGAAACAGCTGATCCAGCGCCGACATGGACAGTTGCCGCCAGGTCGGCCGACCGTGGTTGCACTGGTCCGAGCGAGGCGTCGCCTCCATCTGGCGCAGCAGCGCATTCATCTCGGCGAGCGTCAGCTGCCGGTTGGCCCGCACCGAGCCATGGCAGGCCATGGTCCCCAGGATTTCGTCGCGGGCACGCTGCAACACGGTGCTCTGTTCATGCTGGGCCAGTTCGGCGAGCACGCTGCGCGCCAGCTCGACAGGATCGGCCTGGCGCAGCTCGGAAGGCACGGTGCGCACCGCCAGCTTGGCCACCGACAGCGCCGTCACCTCCACGCCCAGCTGGCGCAACACTTCGGCATGCTTTTCCGCCGTGGCGATCTCCAGTGCCGTGGCCATGAAGGTGGCGGGGATCAGCAGCGGTTGGCTGGGAATGTGGCGTGCCTGCATCAAGGCCTTGAGGCGCTCATAGACGATGCGCTCGTGGGCGGCATGCATGTCCACCACCACCAGGCCCTGGCGGTTCTGCGCAAGTATGTAGACGCCGTGCAATTGTGCCAGTGCCCGCCCAAGCGGCCAGTCGGTCGCCGCAGCATCGTCCGCTGCAGGCACTGGCGATGCCGCAGCCGGCAGTACTGCCGTATCGGCAGCCCCAGCCCACTCTGGCAGGCGCTCGCTCGCCTGGGCGGGCGATGCCGTGGTAGAAGCATAGGTCAGGCCATGCGCGTCATCTCCATCCGCATCGCCGGGCTCTCGCGGTGCGGCGCGGAACCCATCCTGCACCGCTGCCTGTGCGCCACTATCGCCACTATCGCTACCGTCCTCGGCTGCCCCCCAGAGCGCAGCCAGGGCACGACGCGTCTCGGCAATACCGGCGCCAAAGCCCAGGCGCTGCTGCGCGCCTTCCACGCGCCAGGGCGCCGCGCTGGCCGGTACCACACCTTCACCTTGCCCCGGCAGGAAGGCCGGCTGCTGGTCACCGGCCGGGGCTGGAATGCCAGCACCGTCGTCGGCAGGCAGGGCGCGTGAAGGCGCCAGCGCCAGGTCGAGCGCATGGCGCACCGCCTGGTGCACCAGGCGGCCATCGCGAAAACGCACCTCGATCTTGGTGGGATGCACGTTCACGTCCACCTGCGCCGGATCGATCTCGACGAACAGCACGTAAACCGGCTGGCGCTGGCCATGCAGCACATCCTCATAGGCAGAGCGGGCTGCATGGGCAATGGTTTTCTCCCGCACATAACGGCCATTGACATAGCTGAACTGCTGGTCGGCGCGGCTGCGCGAGGCCGTGGGCATGCCGGCTCGGCCGTAGACGCGCACACCAGCCTCCTGATGATCGACCGGCACCGAATGCTCGATGAAATCCGCCCCCATCACTTCGGCGATGCGCTTGTCCAGGCTGGCCTGGGCGATCTCGGCATGGTCGGCAGCCGTGGCATGCGCGAGTGCGCGCCATTGCTGCTGCAACTTGCCGCCATGCCAGATGGCAAACCCAACGTCCGGGCGCGCCAGCGCGTGGCGACGCACGGCCTCCAGGCAATGGGCGAATTCGGTCTGCTCGGACTTGAGGAACTTGCGGCGCGCCGGCGTGGCAAAGAATAGCTCCTTGACCTCGACCGTGGTGCCCACGGCCCGGGCGGCGGGCTCCAGCTCGCCGCTGCGGGCATCGAGCAGCAACGCTGCCGTGGCCTCCCCGGTGCGCGAGACCAGCCGCAACTCGGCCACCGAGGCAATGGCGGCCAGCGCCTCGCCACGAAAGCCCATGGTCTCGACCGATTCGAGGTCATGCAACGAGCGGATCTTGCTGGTGGCGTGACGACGGATCGACAGCCGCAGATCGCGCTCGCCCATGCCGCGGCCATCGTCCTCGAGCGCGATCAGGCGCACGCCTCCGGCAATCAGGCGCAGCCGGATGTCGGTAGCGCCGGCATCGAGCGCGTTGTCGAGCAGTTCACGCACCACCGAGGCCGGACGCTCGATCACCTCGCCGGCGGCGATCTGGCTGATCAATTCGTCCGGCAATTCCTCGATGGGACGGACGGGGCTGATGGCAATGCGCATGGGAACTTCCGGATGGGGCGAACGCAAAACGGACGCGAAAGAGGGTATGAGCATCGATTGTAGGGAGATCGCGCGGAAGCATCACAAACGCCCATCACCGGCATGGACTCCAGCACCTTTTGCCGACGAGGCGCCAAACGGGCTGCATCCTGGCACGAATCTCGCATGAATCCGGCATGGGTCTGGCTTGTGGGTGTGGTCTTGCGCATAATCCGCACCAGAGACCGCCGCGATCACCGCGGCTACCGCTTTCACTTGCCCACCGTTCGTCCTACCATCCCCGATCCGCACGTCCCACCGCACCTGAGCGACCAGGAACCCGCATGAACTTCCCTGCATACACCCCCTCCGCAACCGATACCGCCGCCGGCCTGAACCTCCAGGCCCACTGGATGCCCTTCAGCGCCAACCGCAACTTCCACAAGGATCCGCGCCTGATCACCGCGGCCGAGGGCAATTGGCTGATCGATGCACAGGGGCGCAAGGTCTTCGATGGCCTCTCGGGCCTGTGGTGCTGCGGCGCCGGCCATGCGCGGCGCGAGATCCAGGAGGCCGTGGCGCGCCAGCTCGGCACGCTGGATTATTCGCCGGCCTTCCAGTTCGGCCATCCGCTGTCCTTCCAGCTGGCCGAGCAGGTCGCCGCGCGAATGCCCGAGCCGCTGCAGCACGTATTCTTCACCAACTCCGGCTCGGAGTGCGCCGACACCGCCGTGAAGATGGCGCGCGCCTACTGGCGCCTCAAGGGCCAGCCTGCCAAGACCCGGCTGATCGGCCGCGCCCGTGGCTACCACGGCGTCAACATCGCAGGCACCAGCCTGGGCGGCATCGGCGGCAACCGCAAGATGTTCGGCCCCTGGCTGGACGTGGACCACCTGCCGCACACCCTGCAACCGGAGCTGGCCTTCACGCGCGGACAGGCCGAGACCGGCGGCGTGGCGCTGGCCAATGAGCTGCTCAAACTCATCGAGCTGCACGATGCCTCGAACATCGCCGCCGTCATCGTCGAGCCGATGTCCGGATCGGCCGGCGTGATCGTGCCGCCGCAGGGCTATCTGCAGCGCCTGCGCGAGATCTGCGACCAGCATGGCATCCTGCTGATCTTCGACGAGGTCATCACCGGCTTCGGTCGTCTGGGCAAGGCCAGCGGCGCGGAGTATTTCGGCGTCACGCCCGACCTGATGAACGTCGCCAAGCAGCTCACCAATGGCGCCATCCCGATGGGCGCGGTGATCGCCTCACGCGAGATCTACGACACCTTCATGCAGCAGTCCTCGCCCGAGCACCTCGTCGAGTTCGGCCACGGCTACACCTATTCGGCGCACCCGGTGGCCTGTGCGGCGGGCCTTGCCACGCTGGAGCTGATGCAGCGCGATCAGTTGATCGAGCGCGCCGCAGCCCTGGCGCCGCATTTCGAGTCGGCCCTGCATGGCGTGCGCGGCGCCCGCCATGTCATCGACATCCGCAACTGCGGGCTGGCCGGTGCCATCCAGATCGCGCCGCGCGACGGCGATGCCGCCATCCGTCCGTTCGAGGCCGGCCTGGCGCTGTGGCGCAAGGGCTTTTACGTGCGCTTTGGTGGCGACACACTGCAGTTCGGCCCCACCTTCACCAGTTCGCCCGCCGAGCTCGACCTGATGTTCGACGCGGTGGGCGAAGCCCTCAACGCCGTGGCCTGAGGATCGTTTCACGGCTTTGGGTGGCTCGATCCGTCACGGCCGTCCATCAGCGCAGGTGGACGGCCATCTGTCCGAGAATCTGTTCCGAGTGCCTGTTCTGAGCGCGCTTCAGCGCTCGATCGGCAGTGCCAGGGTCTCCTTGACTTCTTCCATCACCACATAGCTGTGGGATTCGGCCGCCACCGGCAGCTTCTTGAGAATGTCGCCGAGCAGGCGCCGGTATTCGCGCATGCCGCCCAGCCGCGCCTTGACCAGGTAATCGAAACCGCCGGAAACCAGGTGGCATTCCTGCACATCCGGCACGTGCAGCAGTTCCTTGCGCACCTGCTCGAACACCTCGGCCGACTTGGACGAAAGCTTGATCTCGACGAACACCAGCAGCGTCTTGCCCAGCGCCTGCGGCGACACGCGGGCGAAGTAACCGGTGATCACACCCGTGCGCTCCATGCGCCGCACCCGCTCCGAGCACGGTGAGGTCGACAGCCCGATGCGTTCGGCCAGCTCGGTCATCGAAATACGGCCTTCGCGCTGCAGGATGGCGAGAATCTTGCGGTCGATCCGGTCGATCCGGTCGATCCGGTCGATCCGGTCGACCTTGGCGCCCGCCTCCATGCCGGCGGACACATGATTTTCACTTCGGACTGGCACGAAATCTCCACAAAGAAAGATAAAACAGCTGATCAATCGATAAAAAACAGTGAATATTACTGCCATCCAATCCATAAACTTCCATATTCATTGGCATATCAGGCAGAAAACGATGGAAGTCATTGTCCTTGGTGGTGGCGTCATTGGCGTCACGAGCGCGTATTACCTGGCCCGCGCGGGCATGCAGGTCACTGTGATCGAGCGCGAGTCCGCGCCTGCGGAAGAGACCAGTTTCGGCAACGCCGGCCAGGTCTCGCCCGGCTATTCCACGCCCTGGGCCGCGCCCGGCATTCCGCTCAAGGCCATCCAATGGCTGTTCAAAAAGCACGCGCCGCTGGCCATCCGTGCCGATGGCAGCCTGTTCCAGCTGCGCTGGATGGCACAACTGCTGCGCAACTGCTCGGCCGAACGCTATGCCATCAACAAGGAGCGCATGATGCGCGTGGCCGAGTACAGCCGCAGCTGCCTGCAGCAGTTGCGCGCGGACACCGGCATCGAGTACGAGCAGCGCACCGGCGGTACGCTGCAGCTCTTTCGCTCCCAGGCCCAGCTCGATGCCGTGCAGCGCGACATTGCCGTGCTGGAGGAATGCGGCGTGCCCTACCAGTTGCTCGGCCGCGACGAACTCGCCAGCGTCGAGCCGGCGCTGGCACAGGCGCGCGAACGCTTGGCTGGCGGATTGCGCCTGCCCCACGATGAAACAGGCGACTGCCGCCTGTTCACCCGTGCTCTGGCCAGCATGGCCAGCCAGTTGGGCGTGCACTTTCGCTTCGAAAAAAGCGTCGACGGCCTGTGTACCGAGGGCGGACGCATCACCGGTGTGCGCCTGGCCGATGGCGAGGTGCTGCGCGCCGACCGCTACGTCATGGCTTTCGGCAGCTATTCGCGCGCGGCGCTGCTCCCGCTCGACCTCGATCTGCCGGTCTATCCGGTCAAGGGCTATTCGCTGACCGTGCCGCTCATCAATCCGGACCTGGCTCCGCAATCGACGGTGCTCGACGAAACCTACAAGATCGCCGTCACTCGCTTCGACCAGCGCATCCGCGTCGGCGGCATGGCCGAGCTCGGCGGCTTCGACCTGCGGCTCGATCCACGCCGCCGCGCCACGCTGGAGATGGTGGTGGCCGACCTTTTTCCGGGCGGCGACATTCCCAGCGCCACCTTCTGGACGGGTCTGCGCCCGATGACGCCCGACGGCACGCCCATCATCGGCGCCACGCGCTACCCCAACCTGTTCCTCAACACCGGCCACGGCACGCTGGGCTGGACCATGGCCTGTGGCTCGGGCCGCCTGCTCGCCGATCTGGTCAGCGGCCGCCGTCCCGAGATCAGCACTGCGGGCCTGGGCGTCAAGCGCTATGACCGGCACCGCCAGACCGGTGCGGCCCACCAGCCGGCAGCGCCCGCAGCCTGAAGAGGCTGCGCACCAGCGGGCCCCGCCTCAGCAACACGGAGACGGACACGGATTCGGATGCCATCTTTGCACCGCATTCATTCATCGCAATAGAATAGAGAATAGTTTTCATTTAACGCACTATTCACGCGACGTCTTCGCATGTCCTCCCTGATTGCCGCCGAGCCCGACATCGAAAGCATCTACCAGCACCACCACCGGTGGCTGGTGGCATTGCTCAACAAGAAGGCCGGCAACCGCTTTGATGCCTGCGAACTGGCGCACGACGTGTTCGTGCAATTGCTGCGAAAACCCCGCCAGTTCGACAGCTTTGACGGCACCCGCAACTACCTCAGCCGCATGGCACACGGCCTGTGCACCGACATGCAAAGGCGCCGCGCGCTGGAACAGGCGTGGCAGCAAGCCGTGGCCCTGCGCCCGCCCGAGATGGTGCCATCGCCGGAGCAGCGTGCCATCATCCTGGAGACGCTGGCGGATGTCGCCGCCATGCTCGAGCGCCTGCCGGCAAAGGCCGCCCGCGCGTTCGTGCTGGTACACGTGGAAGGACTGCGCTACGGGCAGGTGGCCGGGGAGCTGAAAGTATCCGAACGCATGGTCAAGAAATACATCGCGCAGGCCATGCTGCACTGCGCGCTGATGCGCGGTGAACTGCTGGCGGCCCTGCCCGGCTGAGGCGTTGCCAGGATGAAGATCGACCAGCAAAGCCTGCAATCGGCCGCCGAATGGTATGCCACGCTGCTGGCGGACGATGCCAGCGCCGCCGACCAAACCCGCTGGCGGGCCTGGCTGGCACAAAGCCCGGTCAACCGCCAGGCCTGGGCGGAAATCGAGGCCATCGCCCGGCAATTCCAGTGGCTGCAGCAAGCCCCGGCGCAGCGCCAGACGGCGTCGAGCACCCTGCAGGCCGTGCACCGCATAGGTCGGTCTGCAGGCTCGCGCCGCAAGGCCTTGCGCAGCCTGGCATGGCTGGCCGGCTGCGGCCTGACGGGCTGGTTGGCCTGGCGGCACACGCCGCTGCAGCACGGCATCGTCGCCCGCCTGGCCGATCACCATACCGAGGTGGGCGAGACTCGCGCGCTGCGGCTGGCCGACGGCACCCGCGCCTGGCTCAACACGGCAAGCGCACTGGATGTGCGTTATTCGGCGACGCAGCGCGACCTGCTCCTGATGGCTGGCGAGGTCCTGATCGAGACCGCCGCCGATCCGGACCGCACCTTCATGCTGCACACCCCGCACGGGAAGATGCAGGCATTGGGTACCCGTTTTGGCGCCCGTCTGCTCGACAACAGCACCCAGCTGGCCGTGTACGAAGGAGCGGTGCGCATCCACACCAGCGCCACGCATGCCACCACCACGCTGCAGGCAGGCCAGCAGGCGCAGTTTGACCGCCAGGTCATCGGTGCCGCCAGGGCCGTGCCCGCCGACACGCCATCATGGCCGAGCGGCATGCTGATCGCACACGACATGCCGCTGGCGCAGTTGGTGGCGGAACTTGCGCGTTACCGCCGCGGCCGCATCAATGTGGCGCCGGAGGTCGCCAGCCTGCGCGTGCTCGGCACTTATCCGCTGGGCGATACGGAGCTTGCATTGCAGCTGCTGGAGAAATCGCTGCCCATCCGCATCAGACGCACGCTGCCGTGGTGGGTGTCGATCGTTGCGCCCTGAAGAACAGGCTGCCCGCGGGCAAAGCCGGTCTTTGGCGTGGCAGCAAAAGACACAAAAAATTACACAATCTCCGCCGCGAGCCGTTCCCTTTTCCGGCATTCGTTCGATTCGGTAGTGAAAGCGAAACATTTTCACCACCATCCCGGGAGCAGCCTCGCATGCATGCCTCAATTCCGCACCGCCGCACGGCTCGGCACGTTCTGTCCATGGCCGCGCGCCTCGTCTGCACCAGCGGCCTGCTGGCCGCGCCGACACTCGCACCGGCCAGCCCGCCCACCGTGCCAAAGATCCTGCTGACACAGGCTCCGGAGGCCACCGTGCCGACCCGGACCTTCAACGTGGCAGCCGGACCGCTGGCACAGGCCATCAACCAGTTTGCCCAGCAGGCGGGCGTATTCGTTTCCGGCATTTCCGAGCTGGCGCAGGGCCGGCGAAGCGCGGGGCTGCGCGGTGATTTCACCGTCGCGGGCGGCTTCGAAGCCTTGCTGCAAGACACGGGTCTGGAGGCCATCGACCAGGCCAACGGCGGCTTCACGCTGCGCCACATGCGCACCGAGCCATCGTCGCGTGGCGCGGCGAACACCCTGCCCGAAGTGGTGGTGACGACAGCCGCACCAGGCAATGCGGGCACCCTGCCGGACGTCTATGCCGGCGGGCAGGTCGCCACCGGCAGCCGCATCGGGCTGCTGGGCAACCGGGATGTCATGGACACGCCCTTCAGCGTGACCAGCTACACCTCGGAGTTCATCGCCAACCAGCAGGCCCGCTCGGTGATGGAGGCGCTGCGCAACGAGCCCAGCGTGCGCGACATCTTCCCCGAAGGCGGGCTGGGCGAGTACTTCAACATGCGCGGCTTCTACATGCAAAGCCACGAGTTCGCATGGAACGGCCTCTATGGGCTGGTGCCGCACAACCGGACCTCCACCGAACTGCTCGAACGCGTGGAGGTGCTCAGGGGACCGGGCGCGCTGCTCAACGGCATGTCGCTGGGTGGCGGCGTGGGCGGCGTGATCAACCTGGTGCCCAAGCGCGCCGGGGACCTGCCGCTGACCCGCGTGACCACCGGCCTGGCCTCGGATGCGAACCTGAGCGTCCATCTCGACATGGCGCGGCGCTATGGCGACGAGCGGCAGTTCGGCGCACGGATCAATGTTCTCAAATCGCATGGCGATGCCGCAGTGGACAACCAGACCGAAGACCGCCAGCTCGGCGCCGTGGCGTTGGACTACCGCGGCAGGCAACTGCGCGCGGCCATCGACATCTACCACATCAAGGAAGAGCAAAGCGGCGGCTTGCCGCTGATGACGACGCTGGCCTCCACCGACATCCCGGCGGCGCCGGACCCGACCACCAACACCGTGCCGGGCGCCTACGGCATCTCGCGCAGCAAGGCCGTCGCCGGCTCCGTGGAATATGACTTCAACGATCAATGGACCGGCTTTGCCGCGCTGGGCACCAAGCGCCAGCGCGGCCAGGGCTACCTCAACAACGCGCTGGGCATGAACGCCCAGGCCTCGGGCGACTATGTGGGCGTGGGCATGAACGTCGACAACTTCTTCGACGTGGTTTCCGCCGATGCCGGGCTGCGCGGCCGTTTCGAAACCGGTCCGGTCGGGCACAGCCTGACGCTGAGCGCGAATGCCGTCGAGCAGAAATCCGGCGCGCTGGCCGGCAGAAGCATGTGGGCCTCGAACATCTACGTGCCGACGCTGCCGGTGGCCGCCGCCAGCCCGGGAACCGCCCCGAAATCCACCGAGACGACGCTCAGCGGCCTGGCCATTGCCGACACGCTCTCCTTCGCCCAGGACCGCTACCAGCTCACGCTCGGGCTGCGCCAGCAGCGCGTGCGCAGCCGCAACTTCAATGCCACCGGCGGCACCCGTTATGACAAGAGTGCCTTGACGCCCACCATCGCCGTCGTCGCCAGACCCTGGACGGCACCTGTTTCCGTGTATGCCAACTACATCGAGGGTCTGTCGCAGGGTGGTTCGGTCTCCGATGCCAGCGCCGACAACTATGGCGAGGTGTTTTCGCCCTACAAGAGCAAGCAGTTGGAGCTGGGCCTCAAGTGGGACACGGGCCGCTTCATGAACACCGTCAGCGTGTTCCAGATCAAGCGTCCCAGCGTCATCAAGAACCAGGCCACCAACACCTACGGTCCCGATGGCGAGCAGCGCAACCGCGGCATCGAGTGGAGCAGCGCCGGCGAGCTCGGCGATGGCCTGCGCCTGCTTGGCGGCGTCGCCCGCCTGCAGGCCGTCACGACCCGGACCAACGGCGGCACGCTCGACGGCAAGGATGCTTCCGGCATTCCCCACTGGCAGGCCAACCTCGGCGCCGAATGGGATACCCCCTGGCTGCCCGGCCTGAGCCTCTCGGCCACCAGCATCTACACCGGCAGCCAGTTCGCCGATGACGCCAACACCCAGAAGCTGCCGAGCTGGACGCGCTTCGACCTTGGCGCGCGCTATGCCACCCGCCTGGCCGGGAAGAACGTCGTGCTGCGCGGCAATGTCGTCAATGCCTTCGACAAACGCTACTGGTCAGGTGTGTGGAACGGCTACGTCTCCGTCGGCGCGCCGCGCACTTACCGGTTGTCCGTCCAAGTCGACTTCTGAACGCCGCCTCTGGCCTGGCCTCCTCCTGTCTTGACCCATTCAAGGATCCTCTCACATGACACACCCATTCCGTCTACACCCCATCGTAGCCACCTTCGCCGCCCTCTCCACGCTCCTGGGAGCCTGCGCCCACCAGAGCGCTGTGCCATCCTCGTCCACGCCGACACTGACCACTCCGCCGCAACACGCGCAGAAGCAGGCGCAAGCCCCAGAAGCGCAAGCACAGGTTCAGGTGCAGCGCCAGGCCGTCGCGCCGGCCCTTTATGAAATCGCCTATTCCGCCCGCCAGAACGCGATCTTCGTGGCATCGGCAGGCGGCATCATGGACAAGAATGGGCCAACGCCGCGCATCCTCCGCCTCGACCCGGCCACCCTTGCCGTCCAAGCGGAAATCCCGCTGGAGCGCCCTGGCCTCGGGCTGGTACTCGACGACCAGGCCAACCGGCTTTATGTCGGCAACGCCTTTCACGCCTCGGTCACCGTCGTCGACACGCAAACCAACCGGGTGACCGGCGTGGTGCAACTGGCCGAGAAGGTCCGGATGACCGACTTCGATGGCAAACCAATCGAGCGCTACCCCCACAACCTGCGGGAACTGGTGCTGGACAAGGCCAACGAACGCCTGTTTGCCCCCGGCATCTGGATCAGCGACAGCGCCCTGTACGTCATGAACACCCGAACCCTGGCGCTGGAAAAAACCATCCCGGGCCTGGGCTTCGGCGCCGCCGGGACAACGCTGGACGCGCCAGCTGGCAAGCTCTACGTCTCCAACATGCAGGGACAGCTCTTCACCGTCGACACCCGGACCCTGGCGCTTGAGAAGACATCCGAAGTCGCTGCGGACCAGCTCTTGAATCTGACGCTCGACCGGCAGAAACGGCTGATACTGGCCACTGACCAGGGCTCGGACAATCCCAACATGGTGCGCGAAAAATTCGCCAAGCTGGCCTATCAGATTCGCGGCGAAGGCAATCGCGTCGTCGTCATCGATCCGGCCGACGGACAGGTGCGGCAAAGCGTCCCGACCGGCCGCCACCCGGTCGCGCTGCTGATCGATGAAGCCCGCCACCGTCTCTATGTGACCAACCGCGGCTCCGGCTCCGTGACCGTGCATGACAGCCGCGACTACCGGCTGCTGCACACTTTCGAGCTGCCTGCGCACCCCAACAGCCTGGCGCTGGACCCAGTCACAGGGGCGGTCTTCGTCACCATCAAGAACGGCGAGCAAGATCCCAAGGGCAGCGATGAAAGCGTAGCCCGCATCCAGTTCTGAACGACCCTGTCGCCACGCGCCCAGCGGATCAGGAGACCGAAACAGACATGAACATTGACATGGGCATGCATTACTCCAAAACGAAGTCCAGCCTGCTGGCTGGCGCAGCGGCCGCCCTGCTCTGGAGCGCCGCCGACATGCTGCTGGTCGGCTTCGTGCCGCAAGCGGGCAAACACCTGCTGTTCTCGCAGGTCCTGGCCGGACAGATCAATGCCGAACTGGCCCTGCTGATGCTGGACGCCCCCGCCTGGCGACTGTTCTGGGGAGTCTACCTGGCCACCTTCAGCGTCTTTCTCTACCTGCTGGCGGTATACGGTATCTACCGCCTGCTGCGGCCAGGGCGGGTCAGCCAGCTCACCGCCTTGCTGCTGCTGCTGGGCTATGCGCTGTCCCCGCTGGGTCATGCGGGCTTCGCCTACATCGGGCTGCTGGCACAAGGCATGCAGCATGCCAGCGGCGCGGCCCTGGAGGCCCAGATCGTGGCCTTCCTGCAGTTCGAGCATTTGCTGCAAGTGCATTGGGCCGCTTCCGTCGGTGCCAGTGCGCTGGGCTGGGCGCTGCTGCTGGCACAGGTTCTGGCACGGCGCACGGCGCTGCCGCGCAAGGCGGCATGGCTCAACCCTCTGCTGCTGGCACCATGCATCGGCCTTGCCTGCCTGCCGTTCTCCGACCGGCTGGTGGCCGTGCTGATCGGCTGCGCCAGCCTGAACATCGCCCAGCTGGCCTTCTTCCTGGGTGTGCAGTGGTTCCTGCGCCAAAGCAATGCGGGGGCGCGAAGCGGCGGGCATTGAGCAACCGCAAAAGCCGCCCCGCTACCTGGCCCTGGTAGCCAGCCAACAAAGAATCGAGCCTGCGCACACCATGGCCGCGCCCTGCCAGAATGCCTGCGACAGCGGCGCGCGCAGCACCAGCGCGGCCAAGGCCGCCGACAGCACCGGGATGAAGTACGAGGCACCGGCGAGCACGGTCACGTTGCCGTGCAGGATACCGAGGTTCCAGGCCGCGTAGCCGAATCCCATCGCCGCCGCTGCCAGTGCCACTTGGGTGCAGGCTGCGGCACTGAACGCCATGGCGCCGCCGCCCATGATCAGGTACTTGGCCCACAGCACGGCAGCGGTCAGCATGAAGAACAGCGTGACGCCATTGCTTCCCTTGGCGATTCTCGCTGTGACAGTGCAATAGGTGGCCCAGATCAGTGCGCCCGAGAAGGCCAGCCCGTAACTCAATGGATTGTCCTGGATGTTTGCCCACATGCCCGACAGATCCCATCCCTGCTCGCCACCGAGCACCCGGCAAACGCCAGCGACAGCCACGACAAAGCCTGGCACGACCAGCCAACTGGATTTCTGACCGTTGAAGACAATGGCAAAAACCATGGTCAGCGCCGGCCACAGGTAGTTGACCATGCCAACCTCGATGGCCTGCCTGCCGGTGTTGGCATATCCGATGGAAAGCGCCAGGCACAGCTCATAGGCGACGAACAGCACACCACCGCAGATCAGGTATGGCCTGGGAAACTGACGGACCTTGCTGGGCCCGAGCGTCAGCAAGAGCAAGGCCGAACCGGTGGTGTAAATCAGCGCGGCGCCGCCAGTGGCGCCGAAATGCTCGCTGACGCTGCGGATCAGGCCGACGATCGAACTCCACAATAGGACAGAGGTGAGGCCGATCAAGGTGGCATGCTTGCTGTTCATGGTGTTTGCTGCCCATCTCTGGACACGATGCAATGCGCATTCCCGGCGCCGACGATCATGCGCACCGCCGGTTGTCTGTTGCCTGTTACCAGGCCGGCTGCAGGCCTTTTCCCATGCAGATCCCTGCCAAGCCGTCCCGCCTGCGGGTTCTTGCGGATACCGGCCAAGCCCATTCATCCGGTCCGCAGCCAACATTGGCGGGGATTAGCTCCATCCTCGGGCCAAGCTGGCCGGACTGCAGCATGCGCGAACGGCATGGCACCGCCGTCCAGGCGGAACAGCCGGCGTCCGCCTGCAGTTGGACACCCACGGAACCCGGCGCACAAGACGGCAACGAAAAAAGGAGCCGAAGCTCCTTTCCCCTGCGTTCCATGGATTCCCGTGGATGTCCATGGATCAATACCTGGAGCGGGAAAACGGTCTCGAACCGTCGACCTCAACCTTGGCAAGGTTGCGCTCTACCAACTGAGCTATTCCCGCATTTTGAATGCGCGGCATTGCCGTCACATCAAGCGTAGAATTCTAGCACATAAATTGAACACTTTTGAAAAACTGCCAACGCCTGGCAAGCACCACCACCAGCCCTCCCGCATGCCCCGCCAGAAGAACGCCCAGAACTCCCGCCTTGCCGCAGCCGCCCACGCGACATCCCCTGATGAAACCACCACCATGCGTCTGGACAAATGGCTGTGGTGTGCGCGCTTTTTCAAGACGCGCGGCCTGGCCGTGGAGGAGATCGGCAAAGGCCGCGTAATGGTCAACGGCCAGCTCGCCAAGGCCGCCCGCGAAGTGCGGGCCGGCGACCTGCTGAGCATCCGCCAGGGCACTGCACTGCGAGAGGTCCGCATCGAAGCCCTGAGCAACTACCGCGGCCCGGCGCCGGTGGCGCAGCAACTCTATGCCGAGACGCCCGCGAGTCAGGCCAGGCGCGAGGAGCTGGCCAAGCAGCGTCAGCTGGCGCCCGAACCGGCCGACGAATTGCGTCATGGCCGTCCCACCAAGCGGGACCGACGCCAGATCGACCAGTTGCGCCAGCAGCCCACACTCGATGCGCGCTGGTCCGCCATCCATGGGGGCGGCGACTGATACGGCCGTTTCTGCCCTGCCGGTGAGTCCGATACCAGAGCGCGGCGGCATGGCGCTTGGCAGCGCTTGGTGTGGCAACAGCCCAGCACGTACAATCGTGTCGGTCCGTTCATCGCCCCCACGATCACAGCCTCTGGATAAACACCATGAAACGCTGCCGCCTTTTCCCCGGCCCCGCCCCCCTGCTTGGTGGCCTGCTGCTGGCGCTGGCCAGTGCAGGTGCCGTGCTGCCCGCGCACGCGCAACAGAACGCCTCGGCCACGCCGTCCATCACCAGCGCCCGCACCTTCCCCGCCAATGCCTTGTATGGCACGCTGGTCGTCGGCCAGGGCCGTCAGGCCAGCCTCAATGGCAAGGACATCGTCATGGCCCCCGGCATGCGGGTCTTCAACGAAACCAACCGCCTGATCCCGGCGCAGCGCCTGCAGGGCCAGAAGCTGCGCGTGAACTATGTCATCGAGGCCTCCACCGGCCGGCTGCTGACCGCCTGGCTCCTGCGTGACTCGGAAGTGCCGCCGCGGCGCCTGCTGGGGCTGATCGGCCCCAAGGAAGAATCCGCGGCACAACAGCCCTAGCGCGCCAACAGCACCCCTTGAGCCGCAACGGCACATTCTGCCCAGGCGAAGCCAAGCCACCGTGGCGGGCGCTCCGCTTTCCGCGGTGCACCGTCCTCCGTCCTAATCGCCAGACAGCACGCAAGCGGCCTCCCCCTGTGCAGGCCATGCTGCCCGCAGCGTTCAGGCAGCGTTGAACAAGCCTTGCCGCCCGGTCAAAGACCGCTGGCAGCTCGCCAGCCTCCCCCAGACAACACATCCGCGAGACCCCACGCACCATGTCGAAAAAAGTCTTCATCAAAACCTTTGGCTGCCAGATGAACGAGTATGACTCGGACAAGATGGCCGATGTGCTCGGCGCCGCCCAGGGCTACGAGAAAACCGACAACGTCGAGGAGGCCGACCTGATCCTCTTCAACACCTGCTCGGTGCGCGAAAAGGCGCAGGAGAAAGTCTTCAGCGACCTCGGCCGCGTCAAGCACCTGAAGGCTCGCGGCGTCAAGATCGGCGTGGGTGGCTGCGTGGCCAGCCAGGAGGGCGAAGAGATCATCAAGCGCGCGCCCTTCGTGGACGTGGTGTTCGGCCCGCAGACCCTGCACCGCCTGCCCCAGCTGCTGGCCGAGCGAGAGGCGCAGGCACGCCCGCAAGTGGACATCAGCTTTCCCGAGATCGAGAAGTTCGACAACCTGCCGCCGGCGCGCGTCGAAGGCGCCAGCGCCTTCGTCTCCATCATGGAAGGCTGCAGCAAGTACTGCAGCTACTGCGTCGTGCCCTACACGCGCGGCGAGGAAGTCAGCCGCCCCTTCGAGGACGTGCTGATCGAGGTGGCCGACCTGGCCAGTCAGGGCGTCAGGGAGATCAACCTGCTGGGCCAGAACGTCAACGCCTATCTCGGCAAGATGGCCGGCAGCGGCGAGATCGCCGACTTCGCACTGCTGCTCGAATACGTGGCCGAGATCCCCGGCATCGAGCGCATCCGCTACACCACCAGCCACCCCAACGAATTCACGCCCCGGCTGATCGCCGCCTATGAAAAAATCGACAAGCTGGTCAACCACCTGCACCTGCCGGTGCAGCACGGCAGCGACCGCATCCTGATGGCGATGAAACGCGGCTACACCGCAATGGAATACAAGAGCACGGTGCGCAAGCTGCGCGCCATTCGCCCCGACCTGGCCATGAGCAGCGACTTCATCGTCGGCTTCCCGGGCGAGACCGATGACGACTTCAACAAGCTGATGAAGCTGATCGACGACATCGGCTTCGACAACAGCTTCAGCTTCATCTACAGCCCGCGCCCCGGCACACCTGCCGCCAACCTGCACGACGACACGCCGCACGAGGTCAAGCTGGGGCGCCTGCAGACCGTGCAGGCCGCCATCAATGCCAACCTCAAGCGCATCAGCGAAGAGCGCGTGGGTACCGTACAGCGCATTCTGGTCGAGGGCACATCCAAGCGCGACGAGGCCGAGCTGATGGGCCGCACCGAGTGCAACCGCGTGGTCAACTTCGCCGGCGACCGCCGGCTGATCGGCCAGCTGGTGGACGTGCGCATCACCGAGGCCATGACCTACACGCTGCGCGGCGAGGTGCTGACCCGAGAGCTGGCCTGACAACCCACCGGGGTCCGAACACCAGCCTGCCGCAGCGGCCGGTGCCGCTCGCCACCGTCCATCTGTCACCTTTCATGTTGCACTGCACACGGGGGCACTGAATAATCTCTGCCATGCCATCGACCACCGCCCCCGCCTCTTCCCTGATCCAGCCACTGCCCGAAGGCCCGCTCGACATCGTCGGCGACGTCCATGGGGAATGGGGCGCCCTGCAGGCGCTGCTGGCACACCTGGGCTACGACCGACAAGGCCACCACCCGCAGGGCCGGCGGCTCGTGTTCGTCGGCGACCTGTGCGACCGCGGCCCCGATACACCTGCCGTCATGGACTGGTTCTGCGATGCCCTTGCGGCCGGCCATTGCCTGGCCGTGCTGGGCAACCACGAGGTCAACCTGATCCGCGAGGATGCCAAGGACGGCGCCGGCTGGTACTTCAGCGAGCGCTTCGAGCGCGACCAAGTCAAGTACGCCCCTTTCGCCGTGGCCACGCCCGCGCAACGGCAGCGCTATGTGGAGGTCTGCCAACAGTTGCCCATGGCGCTGGAGCGCCCCGACCTGCGCGTGGTGCATGCCGCCTGGCATGAACCGGAAATCAGCCGCGCCCGCCAACTTCCGCTCGGCAGCGCCCTGCAGAACTACGACGCCTTCGAGACCGATGCGGCCCGGCTGGCGCGCGATGGCGACCTGCTTGCCCGCATGCAGGCCGAAAAGCAGCGCTGGCCTTTCGACCTGGAAGACGGCGCCGAGCACCCGCCACTACTGCCCGCGCACGGCGAGCGCGAACTGCTCAAGCAAATGCGCAACCCGCTCAAGGTACTCACCACCGGCGTCGAGCAGGCTGCCGCCGCACCGTTCTATGCTGGCGGCAAATGGCGCTTCACCGAGCGGGTGGCGTGGTGGAACGCCTATGACGAGGCCACGCCCGTGGTGATCGGTCACTACTGGCGGCGCTTTGTCTTGCCGGCGTCGCAACCGGTGCCCGGCACCGGCATGAGCATGACCGGCAACACCGAGGCAGCGCTGTTCGCTGGCCTGCCCGGCACCCGCTGGCACGGCAAGCGCCACAACGTGTTCTGTGTGGATTTCTCGGTAGGTGCCCGCTGGAGCGAACGCCTGCGCGGCATCACCAACCCGGCGCAAAGCCAGATGCATCTGGCCGCCATGCGCTGGCCAGAACGCACGCTGGTGCTCGACAACGGACAGCAATACCCGACCACGACGGCATGACGGCCTGGGCGCCGCCCATCAGCGCCCCGGACTCAATCGAACAGATCCCGCTGCACCGGATCTGAGCCTGATGTCAAAGGCTTCGGTTTTGCCAACTTGCGGGCCGGTGATGCCGCAGAACGCCGGCGCGCCAATGGCGCGGCCTGTTGTTCCAGCCAGTGCATCAGCACCTCGACCACCCGCGCCTGCTCGGCCGCATCAAGCGGACGGCCCCGCGGCAGGCCATGCCACTTGGCCAGGCAGCCTCGACAGCAGGTCGCGGTGGCGTGCTGGGCAATGAAGACCGGGTGCCCGCGCATCGGCGTCTGCTTGCCGTCATGGGGCGGCTCTGCCGGTGCCAGCCGCGCCGCGATGAAATCGGCCGCATGGCGGCGAATCAGCTCCGACCCCTTCTCGCAGAGATAGTCCCACTCCTTCGGGCCCAGCCTGAAACGCCTGCGGAAGTCCGACTGCGCCAAGCGCGCGAACAGCGCGCGCATGGTCTCTTCATGGGCCGAATCAGCCTGATCACCGGCACCGGGTTCGGAAATTGAATCGCTTGCCATCACAAGAGCAGGTTGGCACTTGCAGCGCCAATCGGTCATTGGAACGCCGGACGTCGATCAGTCTCGGTCAGACGTTGATCAGACGTTGAACAAGAAATTCATCACATCCCCATCCTGCACCACGTATTCCTTGCCTTCGGAGCGCATCTTGCCGGCGTCCTTGGCACCCTGCTCGCCCTTGTAGGCGATGAAGTCGTCGAACGCGATGGTCTGGGCGCGGATGTAGCCGCGCTCGAAGTCGCCGTGGATGACGCCGGCGGCCTGCGGGCCGGTGTCGCCGATGCGGATGGTCCAGGCGCGCACTTCCTTGACGCCGGCGGTGAAGTAGGTCTGCAGACCCAGCAGCTTGAAGGCGGCGCGGATCAGGCGGTCCAGGCCAGGCTCTTCCTGGCCGATTTCGGCGAGGAACATCTTCTTGTCCTCGTCATCCATGTCGGCCAGTTCGGCTTCGATCTTGGCGCAGATGGCCACCACCGGAGCATTCTGTTTGGCCGCATACTCGCGCAGGCGGTCCAGGTAGGGGTTGTTGTCGAAGCCGTCTTCGCTGACGTTGCCGACGAACATCGCCGGCTTGGCGGTGATGAGCGAGAAGCTCTTGACCAGCGGCCGCTCTTCCTTGCTGAACTCCAGCGCGCGCACCGGGATGTTCTCGTTGAGAGCGGCCTGACAGCGTTCGAGCAGGCCGACCAGCTTCTGCGCGTCCTTGTCGCCGGAGCGCGCCACCTTGGTGTGTCGGTGCAGCGCTTTCTCCACGGTGCCGAGGTCGGCCAGGCAAAGTTCTGTCTGGATGACCTCGATGTCGGAGATCGGGTCGACCTTGCCGGCAACGTGGATGACGTTGGGGTCCTCGAAGCAGCGCACCACGTTGACGATGGCGTCGGTCTCGCGGATGTGGGCCAGGAACTTGTTGCCCAGGCCTTCACCGGTGCTGGCACCGGCGACCAGGCCGGCGATGTCGACGAACTCGACGATGGCCGGCACGATGCGCTCGGGGTTGATGATGGCCGCCAGTTGGGCCAGGCGCGGGTCTGGCACTTCCACCACGCCGACGTTCGGCTCGATGGTGCAGAACGGATAGTTCTCGGCGGCGATGCCGGCCTTTGTCAGGGCGTTGAACAGGGTGGACTTGCCGACGTTGGGCAGGCCAACGATGCCGCATTGCAGACTCATGGTGTAGGGTTCCTGTGTGTGTGTGAGGGGCCGCATGGCCCGCGCGCCCATGCTGGAGTGCATGCCGGGGCAATGCACCCCGCCGACGCAAACCGCCAATTTTAGGCGCTGTTGGTCTGCCGGCGTGCGCTGGCAGTGTTCGGCCCTGTCCGGCCGCCACCGGCACCGGGCCTTGGCATGCCTTACTTTACAATCGGCCGCCATGTCGTCCTCTGATTTTGATGTGTGCATCCGCGGCGCCGGCATTGTCGGCCGCGCACTGGCCCTGCAACTGGCCCGCGCCAAGCTGCGCATCGCCCTGGTCGATGCCCCACCGGCGCCTCCCGGCGGACGCGGCGTGCGCGAAGTACGCGACGTACGCGCCTATGCGCTCAACCAGAGCTCGCGCCAGCTGCTGCAGGCACTGCGCTGCTGGCCCGAGGGCACGGCCATCACCCCTGTGCGCCACATGCGCGTCAGCGGCGATGCCGGCGGCCATATCGATTTCGACGCACCGCCAGAGGCTGGCGATGACGAATCCCTGGCCTGGATCGTCGATGTGCCGGCACTGGAGGACATGCTCGCTGCGGCGCTGCGCTTTCAGCCTTCGGTGGAACTGGTGGACGAGGCGGTGGCAGCGCCACTGACGGCCATCTGCGAAGGCCGCTTCAGCAGCAGCCGCGCCGCCCTGCGCATCGACACCCAGGCCCTGCCCTACCCGCAGCACGCTGTCGCGGCCCGCGTGCGCGCCAGCGAGCCACACCGCGGCACCGCAAGCCAGTGGTTCACCGGTCCGAACATCGTTGCCCTGCTGCCACTGGGAGGCCCCGATGGCGACGAATACGCACTGGTGTGGTCGACCGAACCTGAACTGGCCCGCGAACTGCTGACCCTGGATGCAGAGGCCTTTGCCGGGCGACTCGAAGCGACCATCGCCAGCGCCGCAGCCAGCGGCAACGCCACGGCGGCGGCGACTGATGCCGCCGTCACGCCCCGGACACGCCTGAGCCTCACGGCCCAACCGGCGCGCTGGCCGCTCAAGCTGTCGCAAGCCAGCCGCTGGAGCGGCCCGCTGGATGCATCCCAGCCGCAGGCTGGCAGTTGGGTGCTGGTTGGGGATGCGGCGCACACCGTGCACCCGCTGGCCGGCTCGGGCCTGAACCTGGGCCTGGGCGATGTAGCGGCGCTCAGCCGTGAATTGCTGAACCGCCCGGCCTGGCGCCCGGTCAATGACCGCCACCTGCTGCGGAACTATGAGCGCGAGCGCAAGTCTGCCCTATGGCCGTATGTGGCGGCCACCGATGGCCTGCAATGGCTGTTCTGGCAAGAGCAGCCCTGGCTGCAGTCGCTGCGCAACTGGGGCATGAATGGCTTTGCCAACAGCGGTCCCATCAAACAGTGGCTGGCACGCCAGGCCATGCGCACAGGCTGAGGCAGCGCAGATGCACTGGCCGGAGCCTGCCTCGAGCGGTGCGCCCGAGCAGCCATGCAGCCCACGATTTTTGTTCGATCATTCTTTTCCAGGAATCCCATGTCCGCACCCGTATCCGCCTCCAGCGCCCTCTCCCATTCTCCGCTCCACAAGCGTCCGGCGCCGGCAACCGCCCTGCTGGCGGCGCTGATGGTCACGCTGGTGCCGCTGGCCGCCCAGGCTGCGGATGACGCCCAGCCATCCACCGAGGCGCTGCGCGCCACGCTGGGCCAGCGCATTCCGCAGCTGCAGGGCATCGATCAGGTCAGCCCGACGCCGATGTCCGGCCTCTACGAAGTGCGCGTGGGTACCGATGTGTTCTACACCGATGCCACGGGTGACTTCCTGATCCAGGGCGAACTGTTCGACACCCAGGCCAAGCGCAACATCACCGAAGACCGCATCCGCGCGCTCACGGCCATCGACTACCAGAAGCTGCCTTTCGAGGACGCCTTCACCGTGGTGCGCGGTGATGGCAGCCGCCAGATCGCCGTGTTCGAGGACCCGAATTGCGGCTACTGCAAGCGCTTCGAGCGCGACATGCTCAACCTCGACAACATCACCGTCCACGTGTTCCTCTACCCGATCCTCAGCCCGGATTCATTCGAGAAGTCGCGCGACATCTGGTGCGCCAAGGACACCGCCGCGGCCTGGAGCCAATGGATGCTGGGCGACACCAAACCCAGCGCGGAAAAGGGCAGCTGCGAGAACCAGGACGCCCTGCAGCGCAACCTGGCATTCGGGCGCCAGTACAAGATCACCGGCACACCCACCATCATCTTCGAGGATGGCACCCGCGTGCCGGGCGCCGTGCCGGCGCAGCAGATCGAGCAAAAGCTCCAGAATCTGGACAAGGCGTCCTGACCGCCCGGTTGCGCCGCCCCCCACCACGCCACAAAGCCAGTGCCTGCTCCGCCGCGCACTGGCTTTGTGCCTTGAGAAATGCCAGCGAGCCAGCCGTCCTCATCCTGTCCGCCACACCGTTCCAGACCCATGCCCGACCGCCACACCGCCAACGCCCGGCACAGCGCACCGCCAGCCATTCACTACCGCATCAGCGCCACCGAACCGTACGCGCACATCTACCACGTGCAGCTGACGGTGGCGCACCCTGCCGCTGGCCAGCAACTGGCGCTGCCGGTCTGGATCCCGGGCAGCTACTTGGTGCGTGAGTTCTCCCGCAACCTGCACAGCCTGCAGGCCACGCAGGATGGCCGGCCCGTCACCGTCACGGCCCTGGCCAAGAACCGCTGGCAGACCGACTGCACGGCCGATGCCCCGCTGGTGCTGGAATACCGCGTGTATGCGTTCGACAACTCGGTGCGCACCGCCTGGCTCGATGATGCACGCGGCTTCTTCAACGCCACCAGCCTGTGCCTGCGCGTGCTGGGCCAGGAAGATGCGCAGCACGTGTTGCTGGTGCCGCCGCCATCGCAACATGTCGCAGCAGCGGAAGGCGGCACCGCCTGGCAGCTCGCCACGGCACTGCAGCCGGTCTCCATCGATGACCGTGGCTTTGGCGAGTACCGTGCCGGTGGCTATGACGAACTGGCCGATTCGCCCGTCGAAATGGGCGCGTTCTGGAGCGGCAGCTTCGAGGCCTGCGGCGTGCCGCACCGCTTCGTGGTGGCCGGCGCGGGCCCGCGTTTCGATGGCGAGCGGCTGCTGGCCGACGCCCGCCGCATCTGCGAGACCGCCATCCGCTTCTGGCATCCGGACATCGATCAGGGCGGCCAGCCACCGCACGACCGCTACGTCTTTCTGCTCAACGCCGTGGGCAGCGGCTATGGCGGTCTGGAACACCGTCACAGCACCGCCCTCATCTGCAGCCGCGCCGACCTGCCGCGCCAGGGCGACGCGCCGCAACCCGATGGCTATGGCACGTTGCTGGGCCTCATCAGCCACGAATACTTCCACACCTGGAACGTCAAGCGCATGCGGCCGACACAGTTCGCCCGCTACGACTACGACCAGGAGAATTACACCGAACTGCTATGGTTCTTCGAGGGCTTTACCAGCTACTACGACGACCTGCTGCTGCGCCGCGCCGGCCTGCTCGACGACGCCGGCTACCTCAAGCTGCTGGGCAAAACGCTGCATCAGGTGGCGCAAACACCCGGCCGCCAGGTGCAAAGCGTGGCCCAGGCCAGCTTCGATGCCTGGGTCAAGTACTACCGGCAGGACGAGAACACCGCCAACCTCACGGTCAGCTACTACACCAAGGGCGCACTGGTGGCGCTGTGCCTGGACCTGAGCCTGCGCCAGCAGGGCCGCACCGACCTCGATGCCGTGATGCGCGCGCTGTGGCAGCGCAGCCAGGGCGGACCGATCAGCGAGGACGACGTGCTGCAGGCGCTGCAGGCCCTCAGCGGCCAGGACTGGCGTGCGCCGTTGGCGGCCTGGGTGCATGGCACCGACGAGCTGCCGCTGGGCCCATTGCTGGCCCGGCAAGGCATTACGCTGGGCCACAAGACGCCCGGCTGGGCGCTGCGGCTGGGCATCCAGGTGCAGGAACGCAGCGGCGCCAGCCCGGTGCTGCGGCGCATCCAGTCCGGTAGCCTGGCCGAGCAGGCGGGCTTGGCCGTCCATGACGAGTGGCTGGGCGTGCGCCTGCCGGGCGGCAGCCAGGATGCCGCCGATAACGGCAGCCAGGCATGGCGCCTGACTGCGCTGGACGATCTGGAGACGCTGCTGCCGGCCGGGACTCAGCGCTTCGATGCACTGCTGGCGCGCGATGGCCGCCTGCTGTGGCGGACCGTGGCCCTCGATGGCCTTGACGCCCCCGACATTCCCGGCAGTGCGGCTGCGGCGCAGGGTGAGGTGGAACTGGGCATCGCCGATGCCGGCCGGCTCCAGGACTGGCTCGGCAAACCCGCTGCTGCGCGCTGAAGGGCCGGGCAGCGCATGCCCGAGGCAGCGAGGCACTTGGCCAGGCTGTCTGGCCACCGCTTTGCCTTATAGTGGCAGCGCCGCCCCGCCAATGCCGCCACCAGCGGCTGCGGCCACTGCGGGCAATGGCGAACAGACGAGACAACAGGCAAGGAGATTCCCATGGCATACGAAACCATCGATGTGCGCACCGAGGCCGACAAGGTCGGCATCGTCACGCTCAACCGCCCAAAGCAGCTCAACGCCCTCAACGAACAGCTGATGAACGAGCTGGGCGAGGCCCTCAAGGCCTTCGATGCCGATGAGCGCATCGGCTGCATCATCGTCACCGGCAGCGAAAAGGCCTTTGCGGCCGGCGCGGACATCCCGGCCATGGCGAAGTACAGCTTCGTCGATGCCTACAAGGGCGACTACATCACGCGCAACTGGGAGACCATCCGCAGCGTGCGCAAGCCGGTCATAGCCGCCGTCAGCGGCTACGCGCTCGGCGGCGGCTGCGAGTTGGCGATGATGTGCGATTTCATCATCGCCGCCGACAATGCCAAGTTCGGCCAGCCCGAGATCAAGCTCGGCGTCATCCCCGGCGCCGGTGGCACGCAGCGCCTGCCACGCGCAGTCGGCAAGGCCAAGGCCATGGACATGGCACTGACGGGCCGCATGATGGACGCCCAGGAAGCCGAGCGCGCCAGCCTGGTCAGCCGTGTCGTCCCGCTCGACAAGCTGATGGAGGAAGCCATCGGCGCGGCCCTGCTGATCAGCAGCCACTCGCTGATCGCCACGATGGCCGCCAAGGAATCGGTCAACCGGGCATTCGAGAGCGGCCTCTCCGATGGCGTGATGTTCGAGCGCCGCCTGTTCCACGCGCTGTTTGCCACGCAGGACCAGAAGGAAGGCATGGATGCTTTCATCAACAAGCGTCCGGCGGCCTTTGCCAACCGGTAAGAACCTGTTCACGATCTTTTCGTGGGTCACGCAACCATGCCATCCACTCAATCGCCCGGCAACAGGCCGCGCAGCGTGGCGCGCTCCTGCCAGTAGGCGGGCAGCCAGTCGAACAGCGGCGTCGGGTCGCGCTGCAATTGCGGCTGCGAGACCGGCGCCGCCAGCTGCGGCAGCTCGCCACTGAAGTCCATCAAGGCCAGCTCCCGCATCCAGACGACGTTGATGCCGCCATCGGCGGCCGGGCGCGAGAGGATCAGCTGCAGCATGTTGCGCGCCGCCGCATTGCCCTGCTGCGCCGCCAGGCGGTACAGGCGCAGCGCCTCGGAGTAATTGGCCGGGCCCTGCGTGCCGCGGTGTGCGCGGTGGGCGGCTTCGAGCTCGCGCCCGCCCGCCTGTGCGGCAGCCCCCCCTTGCTGCTGGCGTTGCCGCACGGCATCGAGCATGGTCAGGTTGGCCCGGGCAGCCGGCGATCCGTGCGCTGCGGCACGAAAATGGGCCCGCGCCTGCGTTTCCTGCCCCTGGTTGAAGGCGTCGATGCCCAGCTCGACATGCGCATGCACGTCGCCCGCCCGGGCGGCCTCCCGCAGCAGCGCCGGCTGGGGCACTTGCAGACGCTGCCCGCCACCCGAGTGGCGCGGCGCCGGCATCATGATCAGCGGGGACTGCTGCAACGCCAACGCCCATTCAAGAAAGGCGGCACGGCCGGGCTGAATGCCACGCAGACGGGTGATCATCTCCCTGGCGGCATCCGCATCGGGCGGCAATTGGCAGCCCTGCAGATAGCACCAGGCCATAGCCCCCACGGCGCGCCCCTGCGGCTGCAAGGCCAGCGCCTGCTCGAACCATTGCTGCGCCACCCCGGCATCAACCGGCACGCCGCTGCCATGCAAGTGGATCAGCCCCAGCTCCAGCGCCGCCTGCGCGGCCTGCTGGACGGTGGCCCGGCCCTGCGCCTTGGAAGCCGCTTCGAGCTGCCGTGCCTGCGCCTGCAAGATGCGCAGGCGGTGCCGCAACTCCTGCTCGGCCTGGGGGTTGGGAAGAGCCTGCGGGCCTTCGTCGGCATCGAACAGACTGCCCGCGCCGTCGCCGGAAAAGCCGGCCCCGGGCAGCGCAGGTGACAGCGGCTGCGGCGCCGGAATCAGCAGGTTCTCGTCGTTCATCGGGGCGGCAATGTCCTCGTCATGCCAGACCGCGCGGGGCTGGGCCCGGGCCGGAGTGCTGGCACCCAGCAGCCCCGCCAACAGCGCCACCAGCAGGACGAGCGACACCACGCGTCCCCGCTCCAGGCCGCCGCCCGATACTCGCACAGTCATTTGCAGCACAGCAGACTCCTTCCCGTTCCCGTGATCGTTGGGCCGGCCCCGGCCGGCGCTCCAGCCTTTACAAGCGGCAGGTCGGACGCCTGTCAGCGCGCGCCGCCACTTGCGGGCGGTGACGATGGCGCCGCGGGTGGTGCCACGGAGGGTGCAGCAGGTGCCGGCGCAGCCTGCATGGCAGGGCCTGCTGGCAGCACCTGCCACTGCACCCGCTGGCTGGCGAACTCACCCTCGCCCAGTGCCTGCGTAAAGGCCTGCTGCACACCATCGATGCCCTGCACACCGCCCAGCAAGGACAGCGCGGGCGGCTCGGTCAGCCCCGGCAGCAGCCCGGCCATGTCGCGCGTGCTGGCAAAACAACCCACGGTTTCGGTGCCGGGCTGGCCGGCATCGAGCAGGAAGCCGGGGTTGGGCGACATCCAGTCGGGAATGCGCACGGTCTGGTTGGCCGAGAGCAGCGCATGCGGCATGGCGGCATTGGGCAGCAGGCGAATCACCTGACCGTGGCCATTGGACATGAAGCAGTAGAGGTGGGCGCTGCGGCTGAGCGAGGACGAGAGGTAGATCGGCGTGCCGCTCTCGAAGCGGGTGCGGTCGATGACGGGGTTCTCCACCTGCAGGTCGATGGCCAGGTGCTGCGTCTGCGGCGGCCAGCCCGTGGCCCTGCCGCCCGTCTCCCAGCCGATGCGGGTAAAGCGCCCTTCCTCGTCGATCTCGACGAACTGGCGCAGGGCGCGCTCGTAGGTGGTGAAGTCGACCCGGCCGGTGACCACCATGCCATGGTCGGCTTGGAAGCGCGCCACGGCCAGGCGCAGTTCCTGGCTGTCGCTCTCGCGCAGCGGCACATCGGCGGGCAGATAGCCCTGGCTGGCCAGCGAACGCTGCACCAGGCTGCGGTGCTGGCTGGCATTGCCGGCGTTGTACCAGTCGCGCAACTGGCGCTGGAAGTCCGGGTGCGCCTGGTCCAGCGTCAGACACTGCCAGTAGGGCAGCCGGGCCCATTTGCCCAGCAGCTCGATCATGGCCAGCTCCACCAGCGTGCGGGTGGCAATGCCGACGCCCTGCGTGTAATCGCGCCCGACGTTGAAATGCACGCCATAGTCGCTGATGCGGCCGGCCAGATCGAGGCCCTGGCCTCCATTGGCGATGATGATCTCGTTGGAGGAATCGAGACCGGGGATGAAGGTGCGGGTGCGGAAATCGCCCAGGTGCATCTCCAGGCCCAGCAGCGTAGCGTTGCGGTTGGCGCTGTAGCCCGTCTCCAGCCGCGAGGCGGAAGTGCCCATGTCCCAGCGGTTGTTGATGACGTTCTGGTCCACGAAGGCGATCGCGCCCGAGAGATACAGCGCCGGGCGCTGCAGGCGCAGCTGGTTGTTGTTGAGCAGGATGGTGGTGAGGTTCTGCACCGTGTCCTGGCGCGTCAGCTCCACCTCGAAGTCGACGTAGCGGAAGGCATTGCTCACGCGCGACATCTGCGAGAGCGCGGTGATGATCATGTCCTTGGTGGCCACCGAGACGCGCCCCGAGTAATCGGGGATGTACTTGCTGGTGATCAGCGTGGTGGGCATGTCGGCCGCGCGCAGCATGTGGTCCATGCAGGTGAGCGAATCCGAGAAGCTGGTGAAGGAGCGCACTGGCCGGTGCGTGGGCCGGTTGTGCACATGCGCGTTGGACTGGAACTCCCGGTCCTTGCGGGCGTCCAGCGGCGTGGCGCAGCCGCCCAGCCAGCTCGCCACTGTGATGACCACGCCCAGCATGGATGCCCGCGCGGATTGCCTGTTGGTGTGCTGCATCTTGCCCCCCTCTTGAGCCATTGCCGGCATCGCTTGCCATTGACCTGGCATGGATCGGACACTCTGCGCGCCCTGCTCCAGCGCGTCAGAACAGGCCGGCATGCGCGCCGGCCGGCATCCGCCATGTCATCCCGCTATCGACAGACATTCACCAGATCACCACGCAGCACCACGATCTGATCGCGGCCATTGGCGGGCGTGACCATGCTGCCCGACGCGGTGGTGTTCGATGCGACCTCCTGGACGCACACCTTGCGCAAGCCCTGGGTGGCTGCCGTCGTCACCACGTCGTTGTCGGTATAGACGCTGGAGTGAATGCCATACGCCTGCGCCTCGAAGCGCGAGACGCGCGCGCGCATCCACGCAGGCAGGTCGCTGGACGGGTCGAGCCCGCCGGATGCGGCGCCGCCGTAACCCGGAAACTGCTGATATTGCAGTGGCGACTGGATGACCAGTGGATCCTCGCCCGGTATCGGCTGCGCCCAGGCAAGCGATGCCAGCCATGCGGAGAGGGCACCCACGCCGCCCATGCGCAGAAAGAACAGATATGGCATATGCGACATATGCGCCTCCGTTGCCGGTTCAGCCCGGCCGACCGAATGGAATGAACCGATCGCCAGCGCGGGCAAAAGGCCTCGCGCTGGCGATCGACGGCAAGCTCTCAGGCAGCCGCGTCAGTACTTGCCGCCGCCCTTGCCGCTGGGCACGCACTGCACGCAGGCGTTGTTGCTGGAGACGTTCTGCACGGCCTTGCTGTTGTCGGTGGCCTTGTTGTAGAAGCCCGAGTTGGTGGCCGCAACGATCTGCAGCGAAGCGCCATTGACCGTCACCTCGCCCAGATTGCTGGCCAGGCTCTGCACGGCATAGGCCTCGTCATCCGCGTAGTTGGACACGGTGGTGTCACGCAACGCGCCGATCTGCACGGAGGCGCCATTGATCGTCACCTCGCCGGCATTGGAGGCGATGTTCTGCAGCGCATAGCCTTCGTCCTCGGCCTTGTTGGACACCGTGGCCCAGATGGCCGAGGTCGCCTGGATGGACAGGCCGTTGATCACGATTTCACTGCCGGACGACGAAGGCCCGCCGGCGAATGCCAGGCCCGTTGCGAAGACAGCAGTAGCAAGCAATACCTTTTTCATGATGATCTCCAAATGGCTCTCGATGGGTTGGACCGGCATGGCGTCGTTGCGACACGTCCGCCCGGTGGACAGGGCCGCAAGCCTGATCAGCCCTTGTCTGTTGGGCAGTATCGGAACGAACCCCCATCGCGTGAATCCCCATTCGGAATACCTTGAAAAGGGTATTCAAATTGGCCTGGAAAGATACCTTGAATGCATTCATCCAATGGAATGAATCACTTGCGCGCTGTGCCATGACAGAAAGCCATTACCTATATTCAGGTAGTTGCCATTCGTGATCAATGTAACTCTTTGAAATTTAAAGAACTACCCGCCTGTAACTCCTTAACATTCCGCAAAATGGCCGTCCTCCACTGCAATGCCATGCGCCACAGCCCATCGCCGTTCGCAGGGAAGAGTGTCAATAATAAGTTAATCAGGCATGCGCTGCCAGACATGCCAAGGGTTTGTGCTGATTCTCCTGAAGAAAAAATCTTTCGGGAATGGCTTTTCCCCATCTGCATAAAAACACACAGGCCAAGGTGACAGAGGAGAATTCCATGACGATCAGGCGCGAAGAGGCTCTCTTATGTAACAAGCATCAGGGCAACAGCTGTTTCACTCCATCACAATTCGCGCGTTCATCGATATTCGATCCGCCCGCGGCATCGCAGGCATCCCCGCAAGCCCGCGCGACACGGATTCTCGTCGTCGATGACGATGCCTGGGTGCGTCAGGCCATCCTCGCCGAGTTCGAGCGGCACCCTGACGTCATGGTGGTGGGCGAGGCCGACAGCCACGCGCGGGGCGCAGCGCTGATCCGCAGGACCAGCTACGACATCCTGCTGGTCGATCTCAATCTTGGCGATGGCTCCGGCTTCGAGCTGCTGGCGCTGAGCAAGTCGGTGCGTCCCATCAGCGAGGTCGTGATCATCTCCGTCATGGAGGATCTGGAACACGCCTTCCATGCATTCGAGCTTGGCGCCACCGGCTATCTGGTCAAGAACGGCTGGATCGGCAACTTCACCGAGGCCGTGCTGCAGGTCGCGCATGGTGGCGCGGCCATCTCGCCCAATCTGGCACGGCGCATCATCAAGCACATGGGGGCCCAGGCAGCCTCGGCGCAAGCCACTGCGCCAGTCGCCAGCGCGACCGAACGGCCGGTGTCGCCCATGTCCCCCATTCCTTCCATGCCACCCATGTGGCCGGCGGGACAGGCCATCAGGCAACCGGCCCACGCACCGCAACCGCAGGCCGCGGAACAGACGCTCTCCGGCCGCGAGCAGGAAATCCTGCGCCGCATTGCCGAAGGCCTCTCGTACGCGGAAATCGCCCAGGCCTTGGCCATCTCGACGCTGACGGTCAACACCCACATCAAGAACATCTACCGCAAGCTGCAGGTCAACAGCAAGACCAAGGCGATTCGCCACGCCATGCTCCACGGCCTGGTCTGACAGAGCCGGCACGCCATGCCGCCCATGCCGAATCAGCCGCTCAGCGCACCATCGCGGTTTCCGCACAGCTTCTGGATGCTGGGCCATGCCTACCCGAACGGCCGCGGTGGCCGGGCCCGCCCGGGCAAGGTCACGGCGCTGGCCATTTTGCTGCTGCTGACGGTCGCGGCCATCGTGCTCGGCAGCACCTGGTACGAGCGCCACCTGATCGCGAACTCGAAACTGGTGCCCGTCACACGTGTGCTGGCCTTGCCGGACAGCCAGGGCTTTGGCGCCCCTTCCGGACAGGTCGGGCCAAGCTGGCAGGCCCTGGACTGGCAGAACGTCGAGCTGCCCCATGCCTGGCGGCGGGACTGGCCCGGCCATGAGGGCCACGCCTGGTATGGCATCAGCATCCAGATTCCACAGAACTGGAGCGGCGACGACCTGGCGCTGATGGTCTCCTCGGCCTCCATGGCGCACGAGGTCTTCTGGGATTCGCAGCTGATCGGGCGCGACCTCTCGCTGGAGGAGCCGCTCTCGCGTTCATGGAACCACCCGTCCTACTGGCGCCTCAAGACTTCCGCCGGCCAGCAGCACCACCTGCTCATCGGCGTGACCGGCTATGCTCGTCACGGCGGCGGCCTCGGTACGGTATACGTGGGCGATGCGCTGGACGTGCTGCGCCTCTACCAGCTCACCGAATGGAAGCGCCAGCAGTTGCAGCAATTCAGCCTGGGCATGCTGCTGGCACTGTGCGTGATCTTCACGGTCATCTGGTTCAACTGGCCGCTGCATGCCTACTACGGCTGGTACAGCCTGATGCTGCTGGGCTGGGTCGGCTATGGCTACAACTACATTGCCGCAGCCCCTGGCTGGTTCGGCAGCACCCGTGCCTTCCACGGCTTTCTGATTGCCACGCTGCTGGTCTTCATCGGCGCGCTGTGGATGTTCAGCTGGACACTGCTGCGCCGCAGCAGCCTGCGCAAGAGCATGGCGCTGTGGGCGGGCCTGGGCACGCTGATGGCACTGCTGCTGGGCGTGCCCAGCGACACGCGCTGGCAGGACGACATCCAGCTTGCCGCGTTGCTGGTATGCATGCTCATGGGCGTGCTCTCGATGCTGCAATGGCTGGCCTTCGCCTGGCACACCCGCACGGCCGAGAGCGTGATCCTCTCCAGCGCCGTCTCGCTCGTCGGGCTGACCGTCATCCACGAGGTGGCAGCCATGCAGGGCTGGCTGCACTCGCCGCGCTACTTCACGCTGCTGCTCTCGACCATGATGCTGATGGGCATCGGTTTCGTGCTGGCGCAGCGCCTGGCCCGCTCGCTCGAGCGCGAGCACCATTACAAGCAAGAGTTGCAGACCCAGATCGAGGAGGCCGAGGAGCGCCTGCGCCAGGCCATGCTGCAAAACCGCGAGCTGGAGATCCAGAAGGCCCGCCTGGAAGAGCGCGGGCGCATGGTCCGCGACCTGCATGACGGCCTGGGCAGTACCCTCACCGGCTCGATCGCGCGCTGGAGCACCTGGCCGAGCGCCGCCGTGCGCGCCGACGAGGTGGTGGACGTGTTCCAGCAGATCCACAACGAACTGCGGCTGATTCTGGAGACCGGCACCATCACCGATCCGCATGACTTCATGGCGCTCTTTGCCAACACCCGGCTGCGGCTGCAGCGCGCGCTGGAGAATGCGCAGATCCGTTCACAATGGCGCACCGAGGGCCTCGAGGCGCTGTGCCTGAAGCCGGAAAAGGCCCTGCCGATCCTGCGGCTGCTGCAGGAAGCCCTGACCAACGTGATCAAGCACAGCGCCGCCACCATCGTGCAGATCCAGTTGATTCAGCGGGCCGGCCAGTTGCACCTGCATGTGCGCGACAATGGTGCGGGCATGGCCTTGGGCAGGATGACCTCGGAAGAAATGACCACTGATGGAAGGGCTCGTGGCATGGGCCTGGCCGGCATGCGCCAGCGCGTGCGGGAACTGGGCGGCGCCTTTTGCATCGATACCGCCCCCGGCGAGGGCTGCCATGTCCATGTCAGCATCCTGCTGGAATCGCCTGCGGGCGCCGTCCCATCGCAGCCCCCCGCCCAGTCAGGGTGGACCTAGGCCGAGTCGACACATCCACAGGCCGCCATGGCGGCCCGGGAAGCGAAGCAAGGCAGCGTCAGGCCATCGCACCCGCGGCGATGTCCAGCACGATGCGCCCTTCGATCTGGCCCTTGTGCATGCGCGCGAAGATGTCGTTGATGTCCTCGATCCTCTCGGCCTTGACGGTGGCCTTGACCTTGCCCTGGGCCGCGAATTCCAGCGACTCCTGCAGGTCCAGCCGCGTGCCGACGATGGAGCCGCGCACCGTGATGCCCTTGAGCACCATCGAGAAGATCGGCAGCGGGAAGTCGCCCGGCGGCAGGCCATTGAGCGAGACCGTGCCGCCGCGCCGCACCGTGCCCAGCGCCTGCTCGAAGGCCTTGGGCGAGACGGCCGTCACCAGGATGCCGTGCACGCCATCGACCTCTTTCTGCAGATGCTCGGCCGGATCGGTGTGCCGCGCATTGACCACGATGCTGGCACCCAGCGCGCGCGCCAGGTCCAGCTTCTTGTCGTCCACGTCGATCGCCGCCACGTTGAAGCCCATGGCCTTGGCGTACTGCACCGCCAGGTGACCCAGACCGCCAATGCCCGAAATGGCCACCCAGTCGCCCGGCTTGCAGCCCAGCACCTTCAGGCCCTTGTAGACCGTCACGCCCGCACAAAGAATGGGCGCGACCTCGATGAAATCCAGCCCCTTGGGAATGTGCCCCACGTAACTGGGGTCGGCCAGCGCATAGTCGGCAAAGCCGCCGTTGACCGAGTAGCCGGTGTTCTCCTGCTTTTCGCACAGCGTTTCCCAGCCACCCAGGCAGTGCACGCAATAACCGCAGGCGGTGTGCAGCCAGGGCACGCCGACGCGATCGCCCTCCTTCACATGCTTGACGTTCTTGCCCACCGCCGCCACATGGCCCACGCCCTCGTGGCCGGGAATGAAGGGTGGATTGGGCTTGACGGGCCAGTCGCCATCGGCGGCGTGCAAGTCGGTGTGGCACACGCCGGAGGCGGCGATCTTGACCAGCACCTGATCATCCGAAGGCGTTGGCACCGGCACTTCCTCGATCTGCAGCGGTTTGCCGAACTCCCGCACCACGGCGGCTTTCATGGTCTTGCTCATTGACGGTCTCCTGGTTGCATGAAAAAGAAACGCACGGGCTCCGGCATCCTGCCAGGCCCCACCCGCCGGCGCGGGTGCCATCGCGGCCCCTGCCGGCGATGGGTGCCGGAAAAGCGGCGCTGGCCATCGGGACACACCCGCCGGCCCGGCCCCGCGCCGCCCAAGCGCCAGGTGTGCTCCGTGCAGCTGGATTGGCCGCACGGAGCGGCAGCTCAGAAAAAGCCCAGCTTGTTGGCGCTGTAGCTCACCAGCAGGCACTTGGTCTGCTGGTAGTTGTGCAGCGCCACCTTGTGGGTTTCACGGCCGATGCCCGATTGCTTGTAGCCACCGAAGGCGGCGTGGGCCGGGTAGGCGTGGTAGCAGTTGGTCCAGACGCGGCCCGCCTGGATGGCACGGCCGGCCCGGTAGGCCTGCGTGCCGTTGCGGGTCCACACGCCGGCACCCAGGCCGAATACCGTGTCGTTGGCGATTTCCATGGCCTCGTCCAGGTCCTTGAAGGTCGTCAGCGCCGCCACGGGGCCAAAGATCTCTTCCTGGAAGATGCGCATCTTGTTGTTGCCCTGCAGGATGGTCGGCTTGACGTAGTAGCCGCCATCGAGCTCCTGGCCCAGATTGCTGCGCTCACCGCCGATCAGTGCCGTGGCGCCCTCCTGGCGGCCGATGTCGATGTAGTTCAGGATCTTGTCGAGCTGCAGCTTGGAGACCTGCGCGCCCACCATGGTGCTGGTGTCCAGGGGATGGCCGGTCTTGATCTTGGCCACGCGGGCCTTGGCGCGCTCGATGAACTGCTCGGCGATCGACTCCTGCACCAGGATGCGCGACGGGCAGGTGCAGATTTCGCCCTGGTTGAGCGCGAACATCGCCAGGCCTTCGAGCGCCTTGTCGAGGAACTCGTCGTCCTTGTCCATCACGTCGGCGAAGAAGATGTTGGGGCTCTTGCCGCCCAGCTCCACCGTCGAGGGGATCAGGTTGTCGGCAGCGGCGTGCAGGATGCGCTGGCCCACCGGCGTCGAGCCGGTGAAGGCGATCTTGGCGATGCGCTTGCTGGTCGCCAATGCCTCGCCGGCTTCCTTGCCGAAACCGTTGACGATGTTGACCACGCCCGGCGGCAGCAGGTCGCCGATGATCTCCATCAGCACCAGAATGGAAGCCGGCGTCTGCTCGGCCGGCTTCATCACCACCGAGCAGCCTGCCGCGAGCGCCGGGGCCAGTTTCCAGGCCGCCATCAGCAGCGGGAAGTTCCACGGGATGATCTGGCCGACCACGCCGATGGGCTCCTGGAAATGGTAGGCCACGGTGTTCTCGTCGATCTCCGAGAGCGCGCCCTCCTCGCCGCGGATGCAGCCGGCGAAGTAGCGGAAGTGGTCTACCGCCAGCGGCAGATCGGCCGCCAGCGTCTCGCGCAGCGGCTTGCCGTTGTCGATGGTCTCGGCCACCGCCAGCGTCTGCAGGTTCTGCTCGATGCGGTCGGCGATCTTCAGCAGCAGGTTGGAGCGCTCGGCCACTGAGGTCTTGCCCCACCTGGCCTGGGCGGCATGGGCCGCATCCAGCGCGCGCTCGACGTCTTCGGCGTCGGACTGCGCGATCTTGGTGAAGGGCTTGCCGGTGATCGGCGAAAGGTTCTCGAAGTAGCGGCCAGCAGAGGGAGGCACCCATTGGCCGCCGATGTAGTTCTCGTACTGGGTCTTGAACGGATAGACCAGGTCGAGGTTGAAGCGCTTGAGCTCGAAGGGATCTGCCATGGTGTTGTCTCCTTTGGGGTTGCAGTCAGGCCACCTGCCCCTTCGGCCATTGGGGCTTTTCAAACCTGGGGTGCACGGTGGCGCAGTCGGGCGCGACAGAACAGGTTTCTGTGCAGTTCCCGTCATTCAAACTTCATGCCAACCAACGTCATTTTCAAGCCATTGATTCAAAACATAAAAAAATCAGGATCAGGAGATTCATACCGACACCGTGGCAATCCGGAACATGTCACCTGTCTCGTTTTTCAACAGTGCGTCAATGGCTCACGGGTGGGACCGCTGCGGGTGAGGCAGCAAAGGATCGACTCCTATAATGGGCCGGACCGCATGCACATGCGCGCATCGACTGCCTGACCCGCCATGGTTCCCGCGACTGACGCACCGAGCCCATGGCAGCGCCGGCAGGCCCGAGAAAAAAGGAGACATGCATGAGCCTTGGTACCCACCACAGTCTGCAGCAGGCCCGCAACCATTTGCTCGAGCACGGCACCTGTCCGCCCGGTGCGCTCGACGAACGGCTGGCCCAATCCTGGCAACGCAGCCTGCACGCCGGCCTGCGACCGCTGGGGATCGAGGACATGGCCGGCCCGGTCAGCAACGCCCATCTTCAGGAGATGCTTCACGGCAATGCCGAACTGCTGGCGCATGCGCGCCCGGTGATGGACTTCCTCTACGGCCAGATCCGCGGCAACCACAGCATGGTGGTGCTCGCCGATGCGCAATGCACGCTGCTGCATACGCAGGGCGACCGGGCGTTTCTCAACAAGGCCCAGCGCGTCGCCCTCAGCCGGGGCGCGAGCTGGCACGAGGCGCAGCGCGGCACCAACGCCATCGGCACCGCGATGGCCGAGCGCATGCCGCTGCGCGTGCGCGGTGGCGAACACTTTCTCGAACAGAACCGCTTTCTGCACTGTTCGGCCGCGCCGATCTTCTCGGCCCAGGGCGAGGTTGCCGGCGTCATCGACATCTCTGGCGACCAGTACGCCTCCCAAAGCCATGCGCTGGGCCTGGCGAGCACGGCCGCGCGCATGATCGAGAACAGCTGGCTCAAGGCCCGCTACCCGCACCTGCCGCGCATCCACATGCACGCCCAGGCCGAAGGCCTGGACACCTTGGCCGAGGGCATTCTGGTGATGACCGAGGACGGCTTTCTGGTGGGCGCCAACCAGGAGGCCATGCGCCTGCTGCGGCTGCACCCTGCGGACTTTTTCGCGCTGCGGCTCGAAGACCGGCTGCAGCAGCGCCTGGGCCAGTTGCTGCGGCAGCCCGGCGAGGCGCCGCAAGCGCTGCGCCTGCCCAATGGCCGCCGGCTGTACCTGCAGATCCACCACCGTCCCCGCGCCGGAGGCACAACCGTCGCTGCGTCGGCTCCGGCCACTCCGGCCGGGCCGACCGCTCCGGCCCATGCACCGGCCGATCCACTCGCCGCCCTGGATACCGGGGACCTCCAATGGCGCGCCGCCACGCACAAGGTGCGCCGCATCCTCAGCAAGCCGATCGCACTGCTGATCCAGGGTGAATCGGGCGTTGGCAAGGAAGTGTTCGCGCGCGCCGCGCACGACAGCGGTCCGCGCCGGGGCCAGCCCTTCGTCGCCATCAATTGCGCGGCCATTCCCGAGGCGCTGATCGAGGCCGAGCTGTTCGGCTATGCGCCGGGCGCCTACACCGGTGCGCAAAAAGGCGGCAGTCCCGGCCGCATCCGCGAGGCGGATGGCGGCACCCTGTTCCTCGACGAGATCGGCGACATGCCGCTGGCGCTGCAGACACGCCTGCTGCGCGTCCTGCAGGAACGCAGCGTCACACCGCTGGGCGGCAGCCCGGTGGCGGTGGATTTCGCCCTCATCAGCGCCACCCACTGCCCGCTAGACGAAGCCGTCGAGCAGGGACGCTTCCGCCGCGATCTGTACTACCGCATCAACGGCTTCAGCGTGCACCTGCCGCCACTGCGCGCACGCGGCGATTTCGATGCGCTGGTCGAGCGTCTGCTCCGGCAATTCGGCGCCCCCGCTGGCGTCGGCCTGGGTGCCTCGCTGCACCAGGCGCTGCGCCGCCACGACTGGCCGGGCAATCTGCGCCAGCTCGCCAGCACCCTGCAGACCGCCTGCGCGCTGCTCGAAGCACACGAGACACACATCGACTGGCACCATCTGGCCGACGACATCGTGCACCGGCTGCGCCATGGCGTCGCCCTGCTGCAGGCCGGCGGCCTGGCTCCGGCCCAGGCCGCACCAGCCGGCATGCCGGGCGCTGCCATGCCCACGCGCAGCCTGCGCAGCCTCTCGCGCAGCGCGGTGCTGCAGGCCCTGCAGCAATGCAGCGGCAACATCAGCCAGGCGGCGCGGCAACTGGGCATCAGCCGCCAGACCGTGTACCGGCACCTGCGCGCCGTGGGCTGAACTCCGGCGCTCTTAAAACCTGTTCACCATCTTTTCGTGGATCGCGAAAAGATGGTGAACAGGCTCTTACAAGGCCTGCAGGAAGGCCCGCAGCGCGGCGCGATCGGCTTCGCTCAGCGTCAGCGGCCGCAGTTGCCCGGAGGCGCGCACCGCGAAGCGGTAGAGCGGCGCCGCCGCCTCCTGCGCATTGCGCGCCCACACCTCGCCACCACCGCGCTCGTAGAGGCGGATCACGCCATCGAGGCTGTCGAACAGGCCGCTGTGCATGTAGGGCGCGGTCTCTGCCACGTGGCGCAGGCTGGGGGTGCGAAATGCCCCCGCGTCCTGCGGCTGGCCGGTCACGCCATAACGCCCCAGGTCCTCGGCCGGTTCGCCGAACGAGGCGATCTTCAGGTTGTGGAACCGGCCGTCGCTGAGCAGCGGCCCGAAGTGGCAGTTGGCGCAGCGCGCACGGGTGCGGAAAAGGTGCAGCCCCCGGATTTGCTGGTCGCTCAGCGCCGTGTGCTGGCCCTGCATGAAGCGATCGAAAGCCGACGGCTTGTCGAGGCTGCCCAGAAAGGCCGCCAGCGCATCGCCCAGCTGCGCGGCATCCGGCCGCGCCGGGCCGTCGCCGCCCGCGCTGCCAGCGCCAGGCCCATAGGCCGCGGCAAAGCGGGTTGCATAGTCGGCATCGGCGGCCAGCCACGCCAGCACCGGTTCGAGCGAAGGATTGGCCATCTCGTCAGGACGCGTCAGCGCCAGCAGCGACTGCGCCCCAAGGGAGGTGCTGCGGCCGTCCCAGCCGAACACCCGGTGGCCGGCCACCGCATGCAGCGCGGGCGGGTTGCGCCGCCCCAACTGACCTGCATGGCCAATGCCCACCGCGGTGCCGCTGCTCCAGCCCCGCGCCGGCTGATGGCAGCTGGCACAGGAGACCTCTCCCGCCACCGACAGGCGCGCATCGAAGAACAGGGCGCGCCCGAGCGCCACCCTGGCCACCATGGCAGCGCCAGTCGTGCCGGTGGCATCGGCAACGGGTGGCGGCTGCCATGCCCCGAGCTCCTGGTAGGCCACGCCGTCATCGATCCAGGCTGGCGGCCACTGGCTGGCATCCTGCTGGTACCACTGGCGCAGCAGCGCCGCCTCATGCAAGGCCCAGGCCGCCCGGGATTCGGCTCCGGCCTGCCGCAACGCCGAGCCCAACCCCATCAGCAGACAGACCAGCCATGGCAGGGTCAGTGCCAGCCAGCACACACGCCGCTCCTGCCCCGCCGACTGCGCGAACATCAATGGCAATCCGGCCCGATCTGGTCGAAGTAGACCTCGAAGGCCACGTCCGCCGCCCATTGACGCACCCGGGCGTCCCATTGCGCGGGACTGCCCAGTTCGGCCAGCACGGGCTGCAGGCGTGCCGCCCAGGCCTCGGCGCCGTCACCGGCATCGTCATCCGCGCCATCCTCTGCTCGGCCCACCGCCAGCCACAGTGCCTGTGGCTGCTGGGGGGGCAGCGTGGCGGAAAACTTGCGCCACTCCTGCCGCTCGAACAAGGCCTGCAACTGCGCCTGGTTGCCCAGCGCCGCGTCGCACTGGCCGGTGCGCACCTGCGCCAGCACCTGTGCCGGCGCATCCAGCCAGTGCAGGCGCGCGCCCAGCCCTTCCAGCCACGCATGCGCCCGGGCGCTGGCATGCGTCAGGCACACCGTGCGGCCCTCCAGGTCCCGCCAGTCGCGCACATCGGTGTCCGAGCGCATCGCCACGCTCAGCGGCGTTTCGAACCCGGTGGGCAGCAAGGCGGTAACGGCCTCGCCATCGAACGCTGGCGGCCTTGCCGCGGATGCCTGCAGCAGTGCAACATCGACCTGTCCCTGCTGCAACGCGGCCTGTTCACCGCCGGCCGGCAGCGGCAGCAGTTCGGCCCGCATGCCCAGGCGCTCGGCCAGTGCCAATGCCAGCGCAGCCTCCAGCCCTTCTTCGGTGTAATCGCGCTGGCTGCTTTGCAGGGGCATGGCCTGGGCCGGTAGGCCAATTTTCAGGGTCTGCAAGCTCCGCGGGGTCTGCGGAGTCTGGGGCACGGGGCTGTCTCTGGTGCCAGCCGCCAGGGGCGCCACGCCGCCACCAATCGCATGCGTGGCCACCAGCACAGTCGCGCATGCCCACCGCGCCGCCGCCTTGGACCACTGCCACCGCAATCGGTCCAGCGGGATATTCAGTCGAATATGCATAAACAAATATGAATTTCTTATTTGAAGCCCGTTCATCCGGCATTCGAAAGAAACACCAAAACCTGAAACACCAACTAAGCTAACACGAAGCGCATTTTCATTGGTATAAATTTTTCGCATTTATTAATGACAAAGCATTCGTTCATCACACGCCCGTCCATCCATAGAATCACTCCACCCTGCAACCACCATGCCATATTCCACCGGATGAATCGCGCATGCCGATATTCGGTGGAACAGCCATGGTGCTGCCTCATTCCCCTTTTGCAGGATCCGTGATTCATTCATCCGCCCCCGACAAGGAGCTTTTCGCATGCCGACCCTTTCCTCTCCCCACAGCAGCAGGCACGGCCTGCGTTCCCTGCGCACCCTGAGCCTGGCGCTGGCCGGTCTGCTCGGCAGCGTGTCCTCGTTTGCTGCCGAGGTGCTGCCCAGCATCAACCTGCAGCTCTCGCCGTGGACGGTGGTGGCACGCGAGAAGGGCTTCTTCAAGGAGGAGTTCGACAAAATCGGCACCACCAAGGTGAACCTGATCGCGGCGGGCTCGGCCGACCTGCTGGGCGCCGAGGCGGCGGCCGTGGGCGGTGGCGCCATCGCCATTGCCCAGCGCATGATCTACCCGGCCACGGTGCACCGCGCCAACGGGCTGGACGGCGTGATCATCTGGGCCTCGGAGCCCTCCAACCGCTACCGCGCGCCCATCCTCGCGCGGGCCGACAACGACGAGATCAACAGCATCCAGGACCTGGACGGCAAGAAGTTCGGCAGCAGCCGCATCAGCTGCTACTGGTCCTCGCCGTTCGAGATCGCCGTCAAGGCAGGCCTGCCCTTCGACTCGCGCGAGAAGAAGGGCCGCATCCGCTACGAGTCGATCGACAACTCGGCCGTGGCCATCTCGGCGGTGCTCTCGGGCGCCAGCGACGCCACCACCGCCCACCTGGCGGCCGGCGCCTTCACCGGCGCCTGGCTGTCGGGCAAGCTCAAGGTGGTGGACCGCTCGCCCGACGATGGCATCTACGTCAACAACGCCGGCCGCGTGACCTACTTCGCGCGCCGCGATTTCGCCGAGAAGTACCCGGATGTCATCAAGGCCTTCCTGGCCGCGCGCGAACGCACGCGCGAATGGGCCAAGGACAACCTCGACGATGCCGCCGAGATCGTGGCCAAGCAAACGCGTGTGCCGCTGGAGGTCGCCAAGTTCCAGCTCTCGCACGTGGCCGAGTGGGAATTCATGGCCGGCGAGCCCAATGCCGACCGCGCCCGCAACGCCATCAAGACCTTCCAGGAGTGGTACATCGCCAACGGCGACGACATCCTCAACGAGCGCCAGCTGACCAACGAGCAGATCGACGCCTTCGTCGATGGCCGCTTCTTCGTGGGCGGCAGCCACTCGATCTACAACTGATCCCACGGCGAGCCATGGCCGGCGGCGCATGAGCGGGCCTTGGCCCGCAGCCTGCATCCGGCCTGCACCATGCGCTGGCGGCCGCGGCAGCTCCGCCGCCGCACCCCTTCATCCAACACGAAACGAGACATGCCATGAGCAGCAGTTCCGCCAATGCCATTCCGACGCCCGCTGCCCTGCCCGCTCCCGCTGGCGGCCAGGCCAGGCCGGGCCTCTGGGGCCAGTTCATCGCCGCGGCGGGCCGGCAGAACTACATCGGCCTGATCCTGCCGGCCATCATCCTGGCGCTGTGGCAGGCCTCGGCCAGCTTCGGCTGGGTCGACAAGGTGTTCCTGCCCGAACCCGCCAAGGTGGTGACGGCCTTCTGGACCATGCTCACCAAGCAGTATCTGGCCCAGGACTTCCTCTCCAGCGTCAGCATCGTCGGCCAGGCCTTCATCTACGGCTCGCTCGCCGCCCTGGTACTGGGCGTCGCCGCCGGTCTCTCGCAGAAGGTCGAGCAGTTCTTCGGCCCGACCTTCGACACCATCCGCCACATTCCGGGCATCGCCTGGCTGCCACTGATCGTGCTGTGGCTGGGCATCGGCGCGCCGGCCAAGATCCTGGTGATCGCCAAGTCGGTGTTCTTTCCGGTGTTCCTCAACACGCTGCAGGGCATCCGCAACGTCGACAAGAACTACATCGAGCTCTCGCGCGTGCTCACGCTCACCCGCGCGCAGTTGGTGCGCAAGATCATCCTGCCGGCAGCCGCGCCCAACATCATGGTGTCGCTGCGCTATGCGGCTGGCCTCGCCTGGGCGCTGGTGGTGGTGGCCGAGGGCTTGAGCGGCCTGGAGGGCCTGGGCTTTCTGATCTTCCGCGCCCAGGGCCTGCTGCTGACCGACCAGCTGATGGTCTGCATGGCCATCATCGGACTGGTGGGCTTTGCCATCGACCGCGGCATGTTCTGGCTCCAGCGCCGCGTGCTGCGCTGGAAGCAGGGCTACGACGGCTGAGCGGCGCGCCTCGACAGACACGCGAAAACACGCAGATACGCGAGCCCGAAACCCGCGCCATCCGACCACCGGCCGGCACCGGCATACACCCCAAGGAACACCCCATGGCAACCCCTGGCACACTGAGCATCCGGAACGTCTCCAAGCGCTACGACGTCGAGGGCCGCGATCCCCTGCAGGTGCTGACCGACGTCAACTTCGACGTCGAGCCCGGCTCCTTCGTCTCCATCGTCGGCCCCAGCGGCTGCGGCAAATCGACCATCCTGCGGCTGATCGCCGGGCTGGACCCGGACTACAAGGGCAGCATCCAGCAGGGCGCGGTGCCGATCACCGGCACCAGCCTCTCGCGCGGCATCGTTTTCCAGGACCACCGGCTGCTGCCCTGGCTGACGTTGCAGCAGAACATCGAACTGGCGCTGCTCAACAGCCGCTGGACGGCGCACCAGAAAGCCAAGGCGATCCGCGAGCACATCGAGCTGGTGGGCCTGGCCGGTTTCGAGACCGCCTTTCCGCACCAGCTCTCGGGCGGCATGGCGCAGCGTGCGGCAATCGCGCGCGGCCTGGTCAGCCAGCCCGAGATCCTGCTGCTGGACGAGCCGCTGGGCGCGCTCGACGCGCTCACCCGCATCCGTCTGCAGGAGGAGTTGCTGCGCATCTGGCGCGCCGAAGGTGTCACCATGATTCTCGTGACCCATGACGTGGACGAGGCCATCTATCTCAGCGACCGCATCTTCGTCATGAATTCCCAGCCGGGCCGGATCGTGCGCGATGTCAAGGTGCCGCTGCCCCGTGTGCGCGACCGCGCCAGCGCGGCCTTCACGGCCATCAAGCGCGAGGTGCTGGCCGCCATGGGCGAATACGAGAACCAGCTGGAGGTCGCCGCATGAGGGCAGGCGCCCACGCGGATTCCCTTCGCGCCAAGAGACAAGGGCGGCAAAGGCCGGCGCAGCCGCTCGCAGCCGGGCTGCTCGCCTCCTGGCTGCTGGCCTGGCAGGCTGCGGCCATGGCAGCCGACACCGCGCCGCTGGCCGATCTGCCGGACCTCGCGCCGATTCGCGCGCAGGTCTACTCCGCCGAGTACGACAAGGCCGCACAGGCGCTGCGCCAGCTCATCGAACAGGCCGGCGACAACGCGCACCCCGACGTCTACAACCTGCTGGGCTTCAGCCTGCGGAAGCTCCAGCGCTACGACGAGGCGGCACACGCCTACCAGCGCGCGCTGTACTTCGACGCCACGCATCGCGCCGCGCTCGAATACCAAGGGGAGTTGTTCATTGCCACCGGCGACATCGATGCCGCCCAGAAGAACCATCGCTACCTGAAGATCCTCTGCGGCGCCGGGGACTGCCCCGAACGCCAGCAATTGGCCACCGCCCTGCGCGAGGCCGGCCAGGCCCCGCAGGAGGGCGACTGAGAGCGTAGCCTGGAGCGCTTGTCAGAGACATGCGGCCCGGCTCAGACCTCAGACCGGCTCAAACCGGCATCTGCGCCGTCACCAGCGCGCCGCGCACGGCATCGCCCTGCCCCGCGTGGCGATGCCGCAACAGGGTCTGCCGCCGCAGCCGCACATGGGCAAAGCCCGCTTGGCGCAGCAGGCCCAGCACCTGCTGGGGCTGGTGGACATAGCGGCCGCCGGGCTGCAGCCCGGCAATGTCCTGAGCCCCTGTCTCGATGGAAAAGAACAGCAAGCCCCCGGGTCGCAGGACCCGCGCCGCCTGCGCCAGACACGGCTGCAGATCACCGATGAACGGAAACAGTTGCAGCGCGGCAACGCAATCGAACTGCCGTGCACCGATCGCCCGCAGACCATCGAGCGCCTCGGCCTGCTCCAGGCTGTCGTACACCTGTCGCCCGCTGGCCTGCTGCAGCATGGCCGGCGCGATGTCGATGCCATGGCAGCGGCCCTCGATGCGCCCCAGGTGCTGGCCCAGCAAGCCGGTGCCACAACCGAGATCCAGCAGGTCGAAGCGCCGCTGCGGGAACAGCGTTTGCAGATGGGCAGCCAGGCTACGCGGCAACGCGTAGCCCTGGCGCAACTGCATGCGCACGTCGTCATGCGCGGCCTCGGCGTCTCCCAACCACTGCAGCCAAACCTGCGGCAGTGTCGGTGGCGTCTGCCCTGCCAGCCACTGTGTGTAATGGGCCACAACCGGGTCATCGGGAGCGAGCGAATGCAAGGCCGCCAGTTCGGCCTGCAGGCCCTGCCGGTCGCCAGCCTGACGCAGCAGATGCAGACGCGCCCAGCGCGGCTGCGGCGCCTGTGGCGCCAGTTGACTCAACCGGGCCCAGGTCTGCAGCGCGTCGGCGGTGCGGCCCAGATGCGTCTGGTCCCATGCCAGCGCCAGCAGCAGTTGCAGTTGCGGTTGCGGTTGCGGCTGAATCCCCTGCCGCGCCAGCAGGCGCTCCAACAGTTCGATGGCGAAGGGCAAATCGGCCGCGGCATGGGCCATGTCCAGCAGGCTCGTCAGCGCATAGCCATCGTTCGGTGCCATCTGCAGCACGATGCGTGCCTGTTGCATGGCGCCCGCATGGTCGGCATGCCGCGACAACAGGGAGGCCTGGGCGAGCCGCGCCATCCACCAGCTCGGCGACAGGGCCACGGTCTGCTCCATGGCCGCATGCGCCTGCGGCAGGTACCCTGCCGCCTCATGCAGCAGCGCCTGTGCCAGATGCACGCGGGCGTCGCGTGGCGCGAGGCGATGCGCCTGCGCCAGGGTCTGCGCCGCTCCGGTCAGTTGCCGATCAGCCAGTTGCTGCTGGGCCGCTTCGATCAGCGGAGCGATGGGGTCGTGCGACTTGCGCGTCAATGTCATGGCCAATATTGTCGCGCAGCCCGCACAGCGTCCGGCCGCCGCACAAGGTCTTTTCATGGGCGGCGCCAGCCAGGCCTGTCAGCAACAGCGGCACGGCCGGCGCCGGCCGTGCCGAACCACCCATGCGCCCTGCGCCCCATGCCGATAATCAGAACGATAACGAAATGGAATATGAATATTCGGCTTCCAGCCAATATGCATATCGAAAAATAGTATTTCAAATAAAAAGGAATATCCCGAACAATCCAGAACCTTCAGCCATTCACCGCATCACCCGCTTTCCACCACCGGCCTCACCGAATGAGAAATGTGTTCAGACTGGATAATGTTTCCAAGACATTCGAGCGCGCCGGCGAGCGCGTGCAGGCACTCAGCGAGGTTTCGCTGGACATTCCGGCCGGATCGTTTTTCGGCATCGTCGGCACATCGGGCGCGGGCAAGAGCACGCTGCTGCGCCTGCTGAATCTTCTCGAGAAACCCAGCGCGGGCACCGTATGGTTTCGGGACCAGCCCATCCACGACCTGAAGGGCACGCCGCTGCGCAACTACCTCAGCCGGGTCGCCACCATTTTTCAGCACTTCAACCTGTTCCATGGCCAAACCGTGCTGGAGAACATCGCATTCCCGCTGGCCGTGCGCGGCGTGGCCAGGCCCGCGCGCAGGAAGAAGGCGCAGGAGCTCATCGAGCTGGTCGGCCTGCAAGGCAAGGAGAATGCCTACCCCTCCCAGCTCTCGGGCGGCCAGAAGCAGCGCGTGGGAATCGCCCGTGCGCTGGTCTCGGACGCCGAGGTGCTGCTGTGCGACGAAGCCACCAGCGCCCTCGACTCGGAGACCACCACGGTCATCCTCGACCTGCTGCTGCGGCTCAGAAGGCAGCTCAAGCTCACCATCATCCTCATCACGCACTCCTGGGACGTGGTGCGCTATGCGGCCGATTCCGTCACCCTGATGCAGGGCGGCAGGATCATCGAGACCGGGGATGTGCGCGATCTGCTGCACGATGCCGATTCCTACCTGGGCCGCCAGCTGCTGCCCGCACCGGACCTGGGGCGTGGACCCGAGCTCGGCTGGATCCGCTACGACCTGCTGCTGGCCGACGTGCGCGCGCAAAGCACCTTCTTCTCGGAAGCGGCGCAACGGCTGGACGTGACCACCGCGCTGGTCTCTGGCGGCGTCGAGCGCCTGGGTGGCATCGAGGCGGCGCGCTTGAAGGTCGATTTCGATCTGCGCGGCAAGGCGCCAGCGGTGCTGGAGGCCTTGTCATCCATCCTGCGGGAAAAGAGCATCGTGCTCGGCAAGGCGGCCTGATGAAACCGCGCGACTGGACGCAATACCTCCCCGACTTCTGGGAGGCGCTGGGGCAGACGCTCTACATGACGGCGCTCTCCGGCCTGCTGGTCATTACGCTGGGCATCGCCATCGGCCTGGTTCTCTACCTCACCGCGCCGCACTCATGGCGCCCCAATCCCGTCATCTACCACACGGTCAACACGGTCGTGAACATCGGGCGCTCCATCCCGTTCATCATCATGATCGTCATCCTCATCCCGGTCACCCGTGTGATCGTGGGCACGCCGCTGGGGCCGGCCGCCGCGCTGGTGCCGCTGACGGTGGGCTTCACGCCGTTCTTCTCGCGGCTGATCGAGGCCAATCTGCGCGAACTCGACCAGGGCCGGATCGAGGCGGCCAAGGTCATCGGCGTGACCACGCCGCAGTTCGTGTTCCGGATCCTGCTGCCCGAATCCCTCTCCGGAATCATCGGCTCGGCCACCATCATCCTGGTCGGCCTGGTCGAGGGTACCGCCGTGGCCGGCGCGATTGGCGCCGGTGGCGTGGGCGACTTCGCGCTGACCTTTGGCTACCAGCGCTGGTTCACCGAACTCATCGTGATCGCCGTCGTGGCCATGGTGATCCTGGTGCAGGTCATCCAGATCAGCGGCGACGTCTGGATCCGGCTGAGAAAGCACAAGCGCTAGGCCGGTGGCCAGGACCTGCTGAGACCCGGACATACGCCACCGAACCACCTTCCCCTCCCATTCATGACCAAGATGACCAAGGAAATCTCCATGCCCCAGACACCCCGCGCAGCCCGGCGCAAAACCCTCGTCGCGGCCTTCGCCATCGCCACCGGCATGCTCGCTGCCAGCGTGCTGGCGGGCCCTGCACAGGCCGACACCCGGGTCCCCGGTGAGCCGCTGAGGGTCTACGTCACCCCCACGCCGCAAGGAGACATCCTGCGCTACGTGCAACAGCTGGCCGATGCCGATGGCAGCGGCCTCAAGCTCAAGGTCATCGAGAGCAGCCAGGGGCTGGATGCCAACCAGCTGCTGCTCAAGGGCGATGTCGATGCCAACCTGTTCCAGCACCGCCCCTATTTCAATTCCTGGATCGCCGCCCACCCCGAGGGCAAGGACAAGCTGGTGAACGCCGCCACGCTGCTCGTCAACGTATTCGGGCTGTATTCGTCCAAGTACCGGTCGCTCGAGGACATCCCCGAGGGCGCCTCTTTCCTGGTGCCCAACGAGCAAACCAATCTGCCGCGCGCGCTCTTCATCCTGCAGAACGAGGGGCTGCTGCGGCTGAGCCATCCGCAGTCGGACGGCTCCGCGTCGGCCGTTGCCATCGACGAGAAAAGCATTGTGGCCAATCCGAAGCACTTCAAGTTCATCCCCACCGAGACGCGCCTGCGCGCCAAGTCGCTGCCGGACGTCGAGGCCTCCTTCATCAACGGCGACATCGCGTTGACGCACGACATCAGCCCCGAGAGCGCGCTCGCGCTCGAGGACAAGGCCAACAACCCGTACGCCAATGTGCTGACCACCCGCAGCGAGCTGGTGGGCGACCCGCGCATCCGGTTGCTGGTGGACTACCTCACCGGCGAAAAGGTGGCCGGCTTCATCGACGACAACTACCGGGGCTTCGTCGCGCCGGTGCAGCAACGCCTGATTCCCTGACCGGCCCCCGCCTGACGGACCCGCCGACACCATGACCGCCGCCGCCCCTCCCCGCCGCCTGCACCTGAACGTCAACGCCTGGCTGCAGGGCTTCGTGCCCTCGGCCTGGCGCGTGCCGGAAAACGACCCGCTGGGTTTCGTCGACGTGCGGCACTACGTGCGTGTCGCCCAGATCGCCGAGGCCGGCAAGTTCGACGCCATCTTCCTTGCCGACAGCGTCTCCACCGACGGCCTGGCCACCGGGCCGGTCACCGCGCTGGAGCCCACGCTGGTGCTCACCGCCATTGCCGGCGCCACCACGCACCTGGGCCTGATCGGCACGGCCTCCACGAGCTACAACGAGCCCTACAACATCGCCCGGCGCTTCGCGTCGCTGGACCTCATCAGCGGCGGGCGGGCCGGCTGGAACATCGTCACCACCGCCGACCTCTCATCGGCGCGCAACTACGGGCACGCCAACGTGCTCGGCCATGCCGAGCGCTACCGCCGCGCGGCGGAATTCACCGATGTGGTCAAGGCCCTGTGGAACAGCTGGGAGGACGACGCGCTGATCGGCGATCCGCACAGCGGCCGCTTCGCAGACCCTGGCAAGCTCCATCCGGTGGCGCACCAGGGCGAATTCTTTGCCGCCCACGGCATCCTCAACCAGCCGCGCTCCAGGCAGGGCCACCCGGTGCTGGTGCAGGCCGGCGGCTCGGCCGATGGGCAGGCGCTGGCCGCGCGCCACGCCGAGGCGGTATTCTCGCTCTCGCAGTCCCTACCCGAAGCCGTGGCCTATGCGCAAGGCCTCAAGCAAGGCGCGCAGGCCCTGGGTCGCCAGCAAGGCAGCCTCCTGGTCTTCCCCGGCCTGGGCACCTTCATCGGCGGCACCGAGGCCGAGGCCAGGCACCGCCACCAGGAGCTGATCGCGCTGGTGCCCATCGAGCACAGCCTGCGCCGCCTCGCCGGCCGGCTGGGCGTGGCACCGGAGCGGCTCGACCTCGACAAGCCCTTGCCGCAGGACCTGCCGCTGCCCAACCACGGCAACGGCGGCCACACCTTCTTCAAGGGCATCCTGGCGCGCTCGCGCCAGCACGGCCTGACGCTGCGCCAGTTCCTGGGCGAATTCGCCGCCGGCGGCGGCCACCGCGAGATCGTCGGCACCCCCGAACAGGTTGCCGATGACATCGAGCACTGGTTCAAGGCCGGTGCCGCCGATGGCTTCAACCTCATGCCCGGACTGCTGCCCAGCGGCCTGCAGGACTTCGTCGAGCAGGTCGTGCCGATCCTGCAAAAACGCGGACTGTTCCGCACCGACTATGAAGGCAGCACGCTGCGCGAGCACCTGGGGCTGGCACGGCCTGGGCGCGCCGCCACCCGCGTGCCCTGAACACTGCGGCAGGAACGGCAGCCTTCACAGCCCCCATTCAACCCGCCGGAGACACCATGAACCACTTCGCACGCACCATCCCGTCAACGCCCGCAGCGCACACCCACACCGCCTGGGGCGCGCCGCCCAGCGGCCGCTACGAGGCACTGGCGCAACCGCTGCGCCCCATTTTTGCGCGCATCCGGGCCACGGCCGTCGAGCGCGACGTGCAGCGCCACCTGCCCCATGAGGAAATCGCCTGGCTGCGCGAGGCCGCGCTGCCGCGCGTACGCCTGCCGCAGGACCAAGGCGGCGCAGGCGCGAGCCTGCCCGAGCTTTTCGGGCTGCTGATCGAACTGGGCGCGGCCGACACCAACGTCGTCAATGCCTTGCGCGCCCACCTGGGATTCACCGAAGAGATCCTCACCACCGAGGCCGGCCCATGGGGCAGCCACTGGCGCGCGCAGCTCGCCGCCGGCGCATTGGTTGGCGCGGGCCTCTCGGAAGCCGGCAGCGCCAAGGTCGGCACCTTTGCCACCACCCTCACGCGCAGCGACCAGGGCCTGCGCCTGAACGGGCAGAAGTTCTACACCACCGGCTCGCTGTTCGCCGACTGGATTGCCGTGGCCGCGCAGGACGGCGACGACACGGCCTACCTGCAAGTGCCGCGCCATGCGCCGGGGGTCGAGGTCGTCGATGACTGGGACGGCTTTGGCCAGGCGCTGACGGCCAGCGGCACCGCGCGTTTTCACGACGTGGCCATCGAGCCCCTGTGGGTCAAGCCTTCCTCGGCACGGTTTCCCTACGCGGTCGCCTTCTACCAGCTCGTGCACCTGGCATCGCTGGCGGGCATCGGCCGCGCACTGGCCACCGACCTGGCCAGCCGCGTGCAGCAGCGCGACCGCGTCTACAGCCACGGCAACGCCGCGCGCGTGGCCGAGGACCCGCAGATCCTGCAGGTCGTCGGCCGTGTGCACGGCGCCGCCTACGCCGCCGGCACGCTGACGCTGCAGGCCGCCGCCGCCCTGCAGCGCAGCTTCGAGGCGCACACCGATCCCCAATCGGATCAGGCCCGGCGCCTGCTGGCCGATACCGAAGCCCACGTCGAGGTGGATCAGTCCGTCTCCGTCATCACACGGCTGATCCTGGACGCCAGCACCGAGCTGTTCGATGCACTGGGCGCTTCGGCCACGCTGCGCACCGAAGGCCTGGACCGCTACTGGCGCAATGCCCGCACGATTGCATCGCACAACCCGCGCATCTACCGCGAGCGCCAGGTGGGCAACTTCGCCGTCAACGGCGCCCCACCACCGACGATCTACCGCGTGGGCCGCAGCGGCTCATGAGGCGGTCGCGCTCAGCTCCAGTCCTCGGACGAACAGGTCGATCGTCGATCTGACCAGGTCGGCACGGGGCTGGGCCGGGGCGATGCCCGCCTCGTCGATCAGCAGCACGGACAGGCCATGCACCAGCGACCAGGCGGCGACGCAGGCCGCTTCGCACTGCCGCGGCCCGGACGTGCCGCCGACGACCATGGCCACCGCATCGCGCAGCTGCGCATAGGCTGACGCCGCGGCATTCGGCGCCGCCGGCGCTGCAGGCGCCGGTGGTTCCGACGACCCCGATGGCACCGCCGGATGGGATGCCGGAGCGCGCATGCCGGCGCCAAACATCAGACGAAACAGCGCCGGCTCCTCCAGCGCGAACGTCACATAGGCCTCGCCCAACACCCGCAACCGCGCCGGCGGCGTTGCCACACATTGCGCGCACTGCGCAAACCGTTGCTGCAGCAACAGAAAGCCCTGTTCGGAAACCTCGGCCAGCAATGCCGCCTTGTCGGCAAAGTGGCGATAAGGAGCCGCCTGCGAAACCCCCGCCGCACGGGCGATGCCACGCAGACTCAGCGCCTCCACACCTTCGCGCCGCAGGATGCCGATGGCCTCGGCGACCAGCGCCGCACGCAAGTCACCGTGGTGAAAAGTCTGTTTGCCCGTCATTTCTGAACCTCGCCTCCGTCCCCGTCCGCCCGGCCGAACCGACCGGATGTTCCCCCCGCCCGGATGCAGGGCTGCATACCGGCACACATCCCGCATGCACTGGATTGCACACCAATGTTAACAGTGTTAGCATGACCGAATCCATGGATGCAAAGGACAGCTTCGATGGTCTTCGTTCACCTGATTGCGGCCACCTTCGCGATCCTGACGGGCCTGGCCCAATTGCTGCGCCCCAAAGGCACGGCGCGGCACCGCCGCACCGGTCACGTCTGGACGCTCGCCATGACCGTGGCCTGCCTGTCCTCGTTCGGCATACCGGGCACGCCCCGCCTGATCTTCGGGCTCGGGCCCCTGCATGTGCTGTCCGCCTGGACTTTGGCGTGCCTTGCCATTTCGATCACCGCCGCGCGCCGGGGCCGCATGGCCTTGCACAGGAATTTTGCCATCGGCGCCTTCACGGGGCTGTTCATCGCAGGCATGGCCGCCCTTGCCATGCCAGGCCGGCTGCTGCATGGCTGGTTGATCGGTTGAGGAGGAGATTTCCATGTCGTTTCTTTTTTTGATGGCCTTGCTGGCGGCACTGGCCTGGTGTGCCGACAGGCTTTACGCAGCGCTCACCCGGGGCAGCGGGCCGCGCGGCAGGCGGCTCGACCTGCGCGACGCCATGCGCTGGGGCGCCGGACTGGCCTTCCTGCTGACCGGCACCGACCATTTTCTCCATGACCAGACAAGGTATCTGCCAATGATTCCGGAGTTCTTCAGTGCGGCGGCGCTGCCGCTGGTCTGGCTCACTGGTGCGGCCGAAATGGCCGGGGCGATCGGCCTGCTGCTGCCCTTGCGCTGGAACCGCGCCCTGGGCTGGCCGGCCATGCGCCAAACAGCGGGCGCATGCCTTGGCGTGCTGCTGTGCTTCCTGGTCATCGCCAACATCCACGTGGCGGTTCAGGGCAGTTCCGTGCAAGGACTGCCGTTCGGCATCTGGTACTTCTGGCTGCGGCCGCTGTTCCAGCCGCTGATCATCGCCTGGGTGCTGTTTGCGGCGGGCATTCTGCTGCCGCGCCAGCCTGGCCCATGACGGCTCGTCAGCGCGTCATCGGCGCACCAGGGATTTCAGCCACCGGCTGAAGGTCGGGATCTTCGGCCAATGCCAGTCGGACAGGGGGCAGACGCAGTCATGCTGCTCGCATTTGAGCCCCCCCCCTGTCCGGGACTGGCGCGATCCCCTCACGCCAAGTCCCGGTGCTTTTTGCACCAGCCGCTGGTGGCCCCTCGTCACGCGGGCATGGGACATGGGGCATCGCCCGGCGAAGCCGCACTGGCATCCGCAAACCATCCGACGTCCTGATGACAGTTTGGCAGAAAATGTGCGATCAATGGCGTTGCTGCCAATGACCATGGCATGCACACTGCGGGCATGCGCAAAGTACCAAACCCCGTCCAGCGGACCCACGCCGCCCAGCCGCCCCTCCAGGCAAAGGCAAAGCCGGGTCCATCGCGCCCCCCATCGCATCCTTGGGGTCACCGCATCATTTGCATCGCCTATCCCGGCGCGATGAGTCTGGACATCACCGGCCCGATGCAAGTTTTTGCCACCGCCAATGACTTGCGCCGGCAACAAGGCATGCGGCCGCATTACCGGCTGGTGTTCGCTGGCCTGCAGGCCGGGCCTGTGACCTTGTCGTGCGGCTTGTCCATCATGGCCAGTCTTGGCCTGGCGCAACTGCGCGCGAGCCGCCTGGATCGCCACAGCACCGTGCTGATCCCCGGCGGGGATGGCGTTGACGCTGCGCAGCACGATGTGCCGTTGCGCGCGTGGGTGCAGCGCATGGCGCCACGCGTGCAACGCATGGGCTCCATCTGCTCCGGCGCATTGATCCTGGCGCGTGCCGGTTTGCTGGATGGGCTGCCAGCCACCACCCATTGGTGCCGCCTGCAGGAATTGGCGGACCTGGCGCGCGACATCCGCATCGACGGCGACCGTCTGCACACCTATGACGCCAGCGATCCGCGGCAGGCGCATGTGTTCACCTCCGCGGGCGTGACCTCGGGCATTGATTTGGCCATCAGCCTGGTCGAGGCTGATCTCGGCCGTGCCATGGCCCTGGCGGTGGCGCGCCACCTGGTGATGTTTGTGCGCCGGCCCGGCGGCCAGGCGCAGTTCAGCGCCATGCTGGCGGCAGAAACCCGGCACACCCCACGCCTGGCGCAATTGCTCGACTGGATCCCCGGTCATCTGGGCAGCGACCTGGGCGTGCAGCGTCTGGCCGAACAGGCCTGCCTGGCACCGCGCACCCTGGCACGGGTTTTTCAGAAAGAACTGGACACCACCCCCGCCAAGTACGTGGAGCGTGTGCGGCTGGAAGCGGCCACCGCCCTGCTGAGCCAGCAGCAGGCATCGGTGGCCACCGTCGCGCGCCTGTGCGGCTTCGGCCATCCGGAAAACTTGCGCCGCAGCTTTCACAAGGCCCTGGGCGTGAGCCCGCAGGCTTTCGCGCAGCGCTTTGGCACCGGGTAGGCAGCCAAAGGATGAGGCAGCGCCTGCCCGGGCTGCTCCGGCGCCAGGCCGGAAACGACCATGCCGAACCCGGGCATCGTCTGTCACCCCCGCCACGGCGCCAACAAGCGGAAGTCCAAACCCTTTCTTCCCAACCACCCTCTGCCGCTCAACCTCTGCCACTCAACTTCTTCCGTTCATCCCATGCTGCTCAAACGCCATCCCCAATTGCTCACCCTCAGCATCGCGCAAGCGCTGTACTGGTCATGCGCCATCATCGGCATCGCGCTCACGGGCTTGGCGGGCCAGCGTCTCGCGCCGTGGCCTGTGTTGGCCACCTTGCCCCTGACCTTGCTGGTCGCGGGCAATCTGCTGGCCATTGGCCGCCTGGCGGGATGGATGCAGCGCCTGGGCCGCGCACGCGGCTTGCAGTATGGCGCCGCGATGGGCATTGCCGCTGGCTTGCTGGCGGCCTGGTCGGTGGCGCACGCGCAGTTCTGGCCATTCTGCATCGCCATGCTGCTGCTGGGCGGCTACCAGGCATCGGCCGGCTTTTACCGTTTTGCCGCGCTGGATGGTGTGGATGCGCAGCACAAGGGCCGCGCGGCCGCATGGGTGCTGGCAGGCGGCATTGCCGCTGCGCTGCTGGCGCCCAGCCTGGCCATCCACACCTCGGCGGCGTTTGACACCCCCATGGTGGGCGCGTACCTGGCACTGGCGGCGCTGGCCACATTGGCCATCCTGCTGTTGCAGGGCCTGCCTGCCAGCTTGCACGCGCCGATGACCGTGCCGGCGAATGCTGTGGCCATCACCCGCCGCAGGCTGTGGCAACGCCCGCCCATTCGGCAGGCCATCGTGCTCAGCGCCTGCGGCCACGGCCTGATGATTCTGGTGATGAACGCCACGCCGCTGGCCATGCACGGGGCAGGACATACGCTGGCCAGTTCCACCCACGTCATCCAATGGCATGTGCTGGGCATGTTCATGCCTGCCCTGGTGGCTGGCAAGGCGGTGGACCGCTTCGGTGCCATCCCCATTGCATGGCTTGGCGCGGCACTGCTGGCAGCCAGTGCCGGCGTGGCCTTGACGGGCTTGCAGTTCTGGTCGTTTCTCCTCAGCTCGCTGCTGCTGGGCGCGGGCTGGAACCTGCTGATCCTGGCGGGCACCACCTTGCTTGCCAAGGCCTGCACACCGCCGGAGGCCTCCCAGGCGCAAGCCTTGATGGAGTGGGCCAACAACGGCAGCGCGGCCGCCATGTCGTTCAGTTGCGGTGTGCTGATCCAGACCCTGGGCTGGCACGCGGTGAATGTCTTGATGTTGCTGGTGCTGCTGGTTCTGGCGATCGTGTTGGTGCGTGGGCCCAAGCGATGAACGCTGCCGGTGGAGCGCGTCTGCCGAGGCGTGGCCGACCTCAATGACGACCGGCTCAACTGCTCGCCAGGGCCTGGAGCCACCGGGTGAAGGCTTCGATCTTCGGCCATTGGCGGTCAGACAGGGTGCAGACGTAATAGTGTTGCTCGCATTTCAGTTCCATGTCCGGAAAGGGCGTGATCAACTGCCTGCTGTCCAGCAGCCTGCGCACCAGGCGCCTGCGCCCCATGGCGACTCCCGCGTGGCTGGTGGCGGCCAGCACCGCGAGGTCCGAGCGGTCGAATCCCAGCCCGGTGGAGACATCCAGGCTCACGCCGAAATGCTGCGCCCAACCGTGCCATTCGTCGGTGCCGCTGTCGTAGCTCCAGGCCTGTTGATCGTGCAGCAGGGTGCAGCGCGCGAGCCTGCCCGGCTTGCCTTCCAGGTCGAACTGGCGGGCATAGCCCGGGCTGCATACCGGGATGATCGTTTCATCCATCAGATGCTGATGGTGCAGTTGAGGCGATGGAGTGGCATCGAAGTAGACGGCCAGATCGATGCTGGCGCGATGGAAGTTGACGTAGTCGTTGCCCGTCAGCAGGCTCAGGTTGATGGCGGGAAAGCGGCGTGAGAAATCCGCCAGTGAGGGCACGATCCAGGCCTGGGCGATGGAAGGGCGGGAATAAACCGTGAGGTTGCCCGACAGCGCCTGGTTCTTGATGTCCAGGATTTCCTGGCTCAGGCTCTGCAAGGAGGATTGCAGTGCCCAGAAAAGCCGCTTGCCTTCGGCGGTGAGCTCCACCTTCCGATGGGAGCGCACAAAGAGCTGGATGCCCAACTGTGCTTCGATCTGGTTGATGCTATGGCTCACGGCGCTGGGCGTGAGGGACAGTTCATCCGCGGCTTTCGCGAAGGATTCGTGCCGCGCCGCCACTTCGAAGGTATGGAGCTTGGACAGTTGCCATCCATTGAGCGAGCGATGCCGGGCGGCCGTCAGTGGCTGGCTTGCTGCCATCGTTGCAATCTCCAGGGCTGAAATGCTTGCATTGAAACGGGTGTGATGCCGGATTCTCGCAAATTGAGATGAATTGATCGAATCTCATGACATCGAATTTCTGTTGGAACCAGTAAAAACCCTCATATTGATTCAATTTCACTCATGTGAAAAGCAAGATTCATCGTTTGTCAGCCACGCCGTGCTTGCCTTTAATACGGTTCCATTCACCACCCGAAGGAGATGGCCATGGGCTCGCACACCTGGATCGCAACGACGTTGATCGCAAGCATTGTTCTCGTGATCGTGACCATCGTGAAGTGCAGGCTTCACCCGTTCCTCGCCCTGTTGCTGGCCAGTTTCTTCGTCGGCTCGATGATGGGCATGGACCCGATCGACATGGTCGACGCCATCGAGACCGGCATTGGCGGCACCCTGGGCTTTCTGGCGGCCGTGATCGGCCTGGGGACCATCCTGGGCAAGATGATGGAGATAACGGGAGCCGCCGAGCGCATTGGCCTCACACTGCATCGCTGTCGCTGGCTGTCGCCGGACGTGATCATGGTGCTGGTCGGGCTGATCTGCGGCATCACCTTGTTTGTCGAGGTGGGGGTGGTGCTGCTGATTCCGCTGGCATTCTCGATTGCCAGGAAGACCGGCACATCCCTGCTCAAGCTGGCCATCCCGCTGTGCACGGCGCTGATGGCGGTGCATTGCGTGGTGCCACCACACCCGGCCGCGCTGTTCGTCACCAACGCGCTGGGCGCGGATGTCGGCATGGTCATCGTCTATGGCCTGCTGGTGGGGCTGGCCGCGTCCCTGGTCGGCGGCCCCCTGTTTCTCAAGCTGCTGGGCCGGTGCCTGCCGTTCAAGCCGGTGCCTCCCGAATTCTCGGCGCTGGAGGTGCGCGAGGAGCACACCCTGCCCTCGCTGGGCGCGGCCCTGCTGACCATCCTGCTGCCCATCGGGCTGATGCTGGCCAAGACCGTGGCCGAGCTGACCATAGACGAAACAAACAGCCTGGTGCGCTTCATGGCCTTCATCGGCAACCCGATCACGGCGATGTTCATCGCGGTGTTCGTGGCGTATTACCTGCTGGGTCTGCGCCGTGGCATGGCGATGAACAGCTTGCTGCACCATACCGAGGGCGGCTTTTCTGCCATCGCCAACATCCTGCTGATCATCGGTGCGGGCGGCGCATTCAACAGCATCCTCAAGGCCAGCGGGCTGGCCGACGGCCTGGCCGTGATCCTGTCGGGCCTGCATCTGCACCCCATCCTGCTCGCATGGCTGGTGGCGCTGGTGCTGCACGCGGCCGTGGGCTCGGCCACGGTGGCAATGATGGGCGCAACGGCCATCGTCATGCCCATGCTGCCGCTGTATCCGGGCGTCAGCCCCGAGATCATCGCCATCGCCATCGGCTCAGGAGCGATTGGCTGCACCATCGTGACCGATTCGCTGTTCTGGCTGGTCAAGCAATACTGCGGGGCCACGCTGAACGAAACCTTCAAGTACTACACCACGGCCACCCTGATCGCCTCGCTGACGGCGTTGGGGGCGACCTTCCTGCTTTCCCATGTCATCTGATATCCGCCATATTCCGATTGGATCCCTCTGCGACTTGACCCCTCAGAAAGACCCTGCCATGACGACAACCGACATCGACACACTGATCGCGCAGCATCCGCTGGTCGCGGATCTGATCGCCCTGAAGGAAACGAGCTGGTTCAACCCGGACTTCACTTCCCTGCAGGAAGGGCTGCCCCACGTCGGCCTCGGCCAGCAGGACATTGCCGATGCGCACGCCCGGCTGCTGCGCTTTGCGCCGTATCTCGCGCAGGCCTTCGACGACACGGCGGCCAGCGGCGGCATCATCGAGTCCCCGCTGGTGGCAATACCGGCCATGCAGCGCGTGCTGGAGCTGCGCGGCGGGCAGCCCATCGATGGCGCGCTGTGGCTCAAGAAGGACAGCCATCTGCCGATCTCCGGCTCCATCAAGGCCCGCGGCGGCATCTATGAGGTGCTGACCCATGCCGAAAAGCTGGCCCGGGAGGCCGGGCTGCTCGACGAAGGCGACGATTACGCCCAACTGCTCTCCCCGGAATTCCAGGCCTTCTTCGGCCAGTACCGCATCGCGGTGGGCTCCACCGGCAATCTTGGGCTGTCCATCGGTATCATGAGTGCGCGCCTGGGCTTTCATGTGACCGTGCACATGTCGGCCGATGCCAGGGCGTGGAAGAAAGCCAAGCTGCGCGCGCACGGCGTCACCGTGGTCGAGTACGAAGATGACTATGGCGTGGCCGTCGAGCAAGGGCGCCGGGCAGCCGAGGGCGACCCGCGCTGCTTCTTCATCGATGACGAGAATTCACGCACCCTGTTCCTGGGTTACGCCGCGGCCGGCGAGCGCGTGAAGGCCCAGCTGCAGGCGCAAGGCATTGCGGTGGACCGCGAGCACCCGCTGTTCGTCTACCTGCCCTGCGGCGTTGGCGGCGGCCCCGGCGGCGTGGCCTTCGGCCTGAAGATGGCCTTGGGCGACCACGTGCACTGCTTTTTCGCCGAGCCGACGCACTCCCCCTGCATGCTGCTGGGCATCGCCACCGGGCTGCACGATGCGATTTCGGTGCAGGAGCTTGGCATCGACAACCAGACGGCGGCAGATGGCCTGGCCGTGGGCCGTGCCTCGGGCTTTGTCGGCCGCGCGATGCAGAGGTTGATCGACGGCTGCTACACGCTGAGCGACCAGGCCATGTACGACATGCTGGGCTGGCTCAGCCAGGCCGAGGACATCCAGCTCGAGCCCTCGGCGCTGGCCGGCATGGCCGGGCCGCAGCGCATCTGCGCCAGCGCGGCCTACCAGCAGTTGCACGGGCTGACGCCGCCACGGATGCGCCATGCTACCCATCTGGTCTGGGCCACCGGCGGCGGCATGGTGCCGCCGGACGAGATGGCACAGTATCTGGCCAAGGGCAGGCAGTAAGAACCTGCGCAAAGCCGCCGGAAACTGCGGCGCGGCGCGGCGCCGCCTGCAGGTCCAGCGGCGCGAGGAACGCGGTATCAGACCACGCAGTCGGCAAAAAAGCGCTTGTTGCCGTCGGCATCCTTCTCGACCACCAGACCGTGGATGTCGGTCTCGAAGCCCGGCAGCTGCTTGGCGAATTCGCGCGCGAACTTGAGGTAGTCGACGATTTTCTTGTTGAACACCTCGCCGGGGATCAACAGCGGAATGCCGGGCGGGTAAGGCGTGACCAGACCCACGGTGATACGCCCTTCCAGATGGTCGATCTCGACGCGCTCGGTCTTGCGGCGGGCGATGTGGGCATAGGCATCGGCCGGACGCATCGCCGGGGTCAGGTCGGACAGGTAGATCTCGGTCGTCAGGCGCGCAATGTCGTGCTTGGCATAGAGCTGGTGCACGTGCTGGCACAGATCGCGCAGGCCCATTTTCTCGTAGCGGCGGTGCTGCGCCGAGAACTCCGGCATGATGCGCCACAGCGGCTGGTTCTTGTCATAGTCGTCCTTGAACTGCTGCAGAGCGGTCAGCAGCGTGTTCCAGCGGCCCTTGGTGATGCCGATGGTGAACATCACGAAGAAGCTGTAGAGACCGGTCTTCTCCACCACCACGCCATGCTCGGCGAGGAACTTGGTGACGATGGAAGCCGGAATGCCGCTCTTGTGGAACTTGCCGTCCAGGTCCAGCCCCGGCGTGACGATGGTGGCCTTGATCGGGTCGAGCATGTTGAAGCCGTCGGCCAGGTTGCCGAAGCCGTGCCAGCTGCTCGAGGCCTTGCGCGACCTGCTGCCGTTGCTGCGGATGATCCAGTCGGCCGAGCGGCCCACGCCCTCGTCGGCCAGGTGCTCGGGGCCCCAGACCTGGAACCACCAGTCGTCGGCACCGAACTCGGCCTCGACCTTGCGCATGGCGCGGCGGAAATCCAGCGCCTCGAGCAGGCTTTCCTCCACCAGCGCCTCGCCGCCGGGCAGCTCCATCATGGCGGCAGCCACGTCGCAGCTGGCAATGATGCTGTACTGCGGGCTGGTCGAGGTGTGCATCAGGTAGGCCTCGTTGAAGAGCGCCTGGTCGAGCTTGGTCTCCTGCGAATCCTGCACCAGCACGTGACTGGCCTGGCTGATGCCGGCCAGCAGCTTGTGGATCGATTGCGTGGCATACACCACGCTCTGCCGGGGCCGTGCGCGCTTCTTGCCCATGGCATGGTAGCTGCCATAGAACGGATTGAAGGCCGCGTGCGGCAGCCAGGCTTCATCGAAATGCAGGTTGTCCACGTAGCCGTCGAGCATCTGCTTGATGGTTTCGGTGTTGTAGAGCACGCCGTCGTAGGTCGATTGCGTCAGCGTCAGTATGCGCGGCTTGATCTTCTTGGCATCCACGCCCGCCAGCAGCGGATTGGCCTTGATCTTCTTCTGGATGCTGGCCGGCTCGAACTCGCTCTTGTGGATCGGGCCGATGATGCCGTAGTGGTTGCGCGTGGGCTTGAGGAACACCGGTATCGCCCCCGTCATGATGATGGCATGCAGGATCGACTTGTGGCAGTTGCGGTCCACCACCACCACATCGCCGGGCGCCACGTTGTGGTGCCAGACGATCTTGTTGGAGGTGCTGGTGCCATTGGTGACGAAGAAGCAATGGTCGGCATTGAAAATGCGCGCGGCGTTGCGCTCGGATTCGCCGATGGCGCCGTTGTGGTCGAGCAACTGGCCCAGTTCCTCGACCGCGTTGCACACGTCGGCGCGCAGCATGTTCTCGCCATAGAACTGGTGGTACATCTGGCCGATGGGCGACTTCAGGAAGGCCACGCCACCGGAGTGCCCCGGGCAGTGCCAGGAGTACGAGCCGTCCTCGGCGTAATCGAGCAGTGCCTTGAAGAACGGCGGCTGGATGCTCTCGAGGTAGTTCTTGGCCTCGCGGATGATGTGCTTGGCAACGAACTCCGGCGTGTCCTCGAACATGTGGATGAAACCGTGCAGCTCGCGCAGGATGTCGTTGGGCAGGTGGCGCGCCGTCTTGGTCTCGCCATGGATGTAGATCGGCACCTCATCGTTGCGGCGCCGCACCTCGCCGATGAAATCGCGCAGGTTGCGGATCACCTCCGGCTCGTCGCCATTCTCGCCGCCGGTCAGCTCCTCGTCGTCGATCGACAGAATGAAGGCGCTGGCGCGGCTTTGCTGCTGGGCGAACTGGCTCAGGTCCCCGTAGCTGGTCACGCCCACCACCTCGAAGCCCTCGGTCTCGATGGCCTGCGCCAGCGCGCGAATGCCCAGGCCCGAGGTGTTCTCCGAGCGGTAATCCTCGTCGATGATGATGATCGGAAAGCGGAATTTCATGGGGCGGCACTCCAGGCCAGCAAGGCCATCGCAGGGGCAGGTTCGGGGGCAGATGAAACAGCGCCCGCCATGGAAGATGCGTCGAACATGCTTTCAAGGCGGGCCGAAAATCCGCGCAGTGTAAACAAATCGTGCGGCAGCTGCGTGAAAAACGCCCATCTGCGCACTGGCAATGCAGGCTTTGCGGCGCTGCAGCTACAGCCAGCCTTCCTGCTCGGCTTTGCGGCCCAGACGCCGCATCGCCTCGCACAGCCTGCGCAGCTCTGGCGGCAGCCCGGCGTCGGCCAACAGGCGCTCCAGCAAGGCATGGTCGTAGGCATTGAGCGGCCAGAGCTGGCGCGCCGCCTCCAGATCGGCCTCGTCCATGTGACTGCAGCGCCACTCCAGGCCCTGCCGCTGCCACAGCCGTCCCATGGTCAGTGCCATATCCACCCCGGCCGGATCGATATCGGCACTGATGCGCAAAGGTGCGGGCGCCAACCTCAGCAAGTGGGCCATGGCTCGCTGCCAACCGGGTGACGGGCGCCCGGGCAGCCAGACGATGCAGGCGCCGGGCTGCGCACGCTGCAGACACTGGCGCTCGAAGCTGGCGCGGTTCTCGATCAGCCACCAGCACGTGGGCGCGGTACATGCCGTCAGTGCCAGCACGTCCGCCAGCGGCAGCGCCAGCAGCGAAACGGCCGGCAAATCAATGCTGCCCGCCGTGCTCTGCAGCCGTCCGGTGCCCGACAGGCTCAGCAGGGGAAGAAAAGCACTGACGCCCAGCGCCTCCAGCGCAAAGAACTGCTCCAGCCAGCGCCAATCGGCGGCGCCGATGCCTTTGGTGCGGTCCGCCGCCTGCAGGGCAAAGTCTCGTCGCGTGCCCTGTTCACCGCGTTCGCACCAGCCGCGCAGCGCCTGCAGCAAACCGAGGCGCCGTTGCAACGTGGCCACCTGGATGGCCGCCTCCTGCTCCAGCGCATCGATGGCCTGGGCCATGGCAGCACCCAGCGCCGCGTCGCCCACCTGCGGCAACCATGCCCTGGCTTGGCACAGCGCCTGCCCACGGTACTGCTCGCGTTGACTGCGACTGCCCACACCCAGCAATTGCTTGAGGCCGCCAAGATCAAGCCAGATGATGGCCTCCCATTGCCAGCTGCCGCCCACCAGCCGCTCGCGACGCGCAATCCAGCCTTCACGCAGGAGCCGGTCACACAAGGCCTCCGCCTGCTCGAGCCCAGTCGCGCCGGCCGCCTCCAGCAAGGTCTGCCGCTTCGACGTCTGGTTGTCGCGGCGCAGCCATGCCTTGAGCAGATCCCGGTCTTCGCGCCCCAGCAGTCCCAGCGCCTGCGGCACTTCGCCGGCACGCCGACGCACCCGCGTGCCGCGTCGCGGCCCCGCTTCATCCATCCATTCCAGCGGCCGATCGGTGTGCATGTGGCCGGCCCTATGCCACGGCCTGGCGCCGCTGCAGTACGCCGATCGGCGGGGCCCAACGTGCGCCGGGCGGCTTCTTGGCGGTCACCAGCGTGATGTCGGCCGGCTCGAAGACCTCGACGTTGTGCGTGATCGGCGTGGTCAGCACGTACTGCGCGCGGGTGGACTTGAGGAAGTGGCCGACCAGCTGGATGTTGCGCACGTCCAGGTGGGCGAAGGGCTCGTCGATGAACACGAAGCCGCCGGGCAACTCGTCGTCCTTGAGCAGGCCGACCAGCAAAATCAGCGACTTGATGACCTGCTGGCCGCCGGAGGCCTCGCCGTCGTTGAGGCCGATCTGGCCCTTGCCGTCGAAGTTGAAGCGCACCTTCAGCTCAGCCTGGCGCAGCGCGGTGTCGTCGTTGTCCAGGTGCGGCAGTTCGGCCTGCACCTCGACGCCGGCGAGCTCGCCCAGTTCGGTGATGTTCTTGCGATAGCGGCGCACGGTCGAGCGCATCACGTCGATATAGCGCTCGCGTGCGTTGTCCACCGCCACGCGCGCCATCTCGTTGCTGGCCTCGCGCTGTTGCAGTTGCTGCTTCTGGCCGCCGACCTGCGCGAGCATCAGCGTGTGGCGCTCCTCGATGGTGGCATCCTGCTCCCATTCGCCTTGCTGCAACTCGGTTTCGATGGCCTCGGCGCGCAGGCGGGCCTGCGTGGCGTTGGTGTAGTGCTGGCGCAGCGCGGCAATGGCAGCCGGCGCGATCCAGCGGACCGGGAACTGCCTGCGCTGGCGGCGCGATTGCGCGCTGCGGGCGGCCAGATCGGCCTTGCGCGCGGCCCACTCCCTGCCGAAGCGGCTGGCCGCGGCCTCGGCATCCTGCAGACGTTTCTGCGTATCGCGGTACTGCGCCTCCAGCTCGCGCTGCTGTTCGCCGAGTTGCCGGTGGCGGCCATCGAGTTCGCTCCAGCGCCGGCCGGCGTCGATGCGGGCCTGGCGCAACTGGTCGAGCTGCTGGCGCGCCTGCGCGAATTCCTCGGCGCGGCGCGCCAGTTCCTCGGCGGCGCGGTGACCCTTGGCGGCCTCCCTGGCGGCGCGCAGCTGGCGTTCGACCTCGCTCTGCTGCTGGGCGATGCGCTGCAGTTGCCCATCCAGCGCGGCCAGGCGCGCCTCGATGGATTCGCGCCGTGCGGCCAGCGCGGCAGCGCCGAACTGGTGCTGCTCGGGGCTGACCCAGACGCTGCGCCCGCCCCGCCCGTCGCGCCAATAGGCCTTGGGGGTGATCCATTCGCCTCCGGCGGCGTAGCCGGCGTCGGTGTCGTCCACCCGGCGGATGGCCGAGAGCGTCCGGAGCAGCCAGGCCGGCAGGCGATCGGTCACCTTCAGCACTGCCAGCAGGCTGTGCGCGGGCGCCTGGGCCGGCGCGGCAACCGCTTCAGCCACGAGATAGTGGCGGTAGCGCTCCTGCTCGGCCAGCTGCGCGGCGCGGCGCTCGTCGGAGGGATCGCCCAGCACCACCACCCAGCGCGAGGCGGCCAGCACGCCCTCGGCGGCGTCGCGCCAGCGCGCATCGGTGATCTCGATGACATCGGCCACGAAATGGTGCGCGATCTGCTGGCGCCGCAGCGCCTGGCTGAAGCGGTTGACGTAGTCCGGGCGGGGTGCCACGCGCTCGCTCTGCAGGCTGGCCAGCGCCGCCTGCGCGGCGGCGCGTTCCTGCCGCTTGCCATGCCATTGGCTGTCGAGTGCCTGCTTGCCTTCCTCCAGGGTCTGCAGGCGCTCGCTCAACTGCTGGGCATCGGCCTCGACGCTGGCGAGTTCGCGCAGTTCGTCTGCTTCCTTGACCTTGGCCTCGACCGGCGTTTCCGCGCCACGGGCCTCGGAGAGCGCTTCCTGCGCCTGCAGGCGCTGCTGCTCCAGCACCTGCAGTTGCCCGCCCAGCGCCTCGCGCTGCTGCGCCAGCCCGTGCAGCAAGCGGCGGTCCTCGCGCTGGCGCAGCATGCTCTGGCGGTCATCGAGCCGCTGGCGGTGCAGTTCGCGCACCTTGCCGGTCAACTCATCGCGCGCATCGCGCCATTCGAGCACGGGCACGACCTCGGTGCCCAGCTTCTCACGCTCGCGCAGCTTGGCCTGGTACTGGCGGTACAGGTTCAGCCGCGCCTCGACATTCGCCAGCTGGGCTTCGCTGCGGGTCAGTTCCTGCCGGGCGGTCTCGACCTCGTCGGCCACGTCGCGCTGGTGGCGCCGCGCCTCCTCATAGCGGTCAAGCACTTCCTGGTCGCCGAACACGTCGAACACCAGCCGCAGCAGCTCCTTGGGCGAGTATTCGCAGAGGCGGTCGGTCTGGCCCTGCTCCAGCGCCAGCACGCGGGCGATGGCGCGGGAGAGGCCGGCGTACTCGAGCCGCTTGCGCCAGTGCTCGATGCCCAGCCAGTCTTTTTCGGGCACGTCCAGCAGGGTCTCGACCGGCACGTCGCCCTCGACCATGCAGTAGCGCCGCTGCCAGTCGCCACCGTTGCGCTGGATGCGGCAGGCCAGCGTGACCTGGTCGGCATACAGCAGGCAGCGCGCAAACGGACGGCTGGAGGTCTGGCGCGTCTGCGGCCGGTTGTCCACCACCGCGCGCAGCCAGGAGGCGTCGGCATTGGCGTGGCGCGCATAGGTCTTGTAGCTGCGCCCGCCCGAGCATTCGAGCCCGAGCAGCGTGCGCATGGCATCGAGCAGCGTGGTCTTGCCCGAGCCGTTGGGGCCGGCCACGGTGATGATGGCGCCGTCGAGCGGCACCGTCAGGCGCTGGCAGTAGTCCCAGTGCAGCAGTTCCAGGGTTTGCAGGTGGAACATGGTTCAGCGCTCCTGGGATTGAGGCGCAGCAGCGCCGGGTTCGGCTTCGGACGCCGCGGTGGATGTCTGCGGCGGCTGCCCTTCGGACGCAGGCGCGGGCGCCGGCACGGCCTCGGTTTCCGCCTGGGCCGTCTCGGCCCGCGCGCGCTCGAGCACCGCCGCCAGCGTGCCGTCGAGGATGCGCGGCGCCAGGATGTCGTAGTCGAGCAGCAGGTCCAGCAGCGGGCCTTCGGCAATGTCGTCGCCGCGGCGCACGATGAAGCCATGGTTTTCCAGCCGCTTGAGGTTGCCGTCCAGCCGGGTCTTCTTGCCGAGCTGGTTGCCGAAATCGGCCAGCAAGGCCTTGTACGAAATGGTCGGGCTGACGCTGGCCGCACGCGGCATGGGCCGCGCCTCGCCGAACATCTCGCCCTGCGCCTCCTCGTCCTCGCGCGCCGCCTGGCGCTCGCGCTTGGGCAGCACGATCAGTGCCCAGAGCACCACCAGCAGCGAGACGCCATCGCGCGGCAGATCGAAGTTGCTGTGGCTGCCAAGGCCGGTTTCGCCGAACACGGCGTGCTCGGTGCCTCGCAGCAATGCGGTGGTGACATGGTCGGCATGGATGTTGTCGACCAGCCGCAGGCCAATCTGGGCCAGGCGCGCCTCCACGCCCTGCCACAGCTCGGCATCGACCAGGGCGCGCTTGACGCGCGGGTGCTGGCGCGGCAGCCAGCGCCGCGCCAGCAGCTCGGCCACCAGCAGGGCGGCTTCATCGGGTGCATTCATGGTGTGTGTTCCGGATTCGATTCTGGGGTGAGGCCGGCCGCGCCGGGGTGGCGCAGGCGGCCCTCGCTCATGGCAGCCACCGCGAAGTGGTCCACCGGCACGATCTCGGCACGGAGCTCGGCCTGCCAGCCCGAGCGGGCCAACTCGCCGGTACGGCCCTTGAGGGTCTGGGCCTGCCGGTCGCCCAGCAGCGGCAGCAACTGCATGCGGTAGGCCGCCTGGGCGAAGCGGCCACCCAGCACCGCCTCGGCCAGCGGGTGATCCGGCGGCTGGTCCGATGGCTGGTGTGCGGCGGACGGGTCTTGCGCATCGCGGCCGGGCACGGCCTGCCACTGCTGCAGCAGGCCGATCAGCTCGTGCAACTCCTGCGGCAGGCTGGGCACATCCAGTGCGCCATCCGCGGCGGTTGCCGGCGGCGGCAGGCCGGCGCTGCGCGCCGGATCGGGGCGGTCGCGCTCGAATTCGGCCTCCGCCACATCCAGCATGTCGTGCGGGCTGATGAAGACAGGCCGGACGCTGCCCGCCAGCGCGCCATTGAGCAGGCGGTGCAGCGCCGTCTGCGTCCCCAACCAGGCACGCACATCGGAGCTGGTCACGCCGGTGCTGCCCAGCGTGACGCGCTGACGATCGAGCTGCTGCATGGCGCGCGTGAACTGGCTGGCCATGGCCAGCAGCCGCGCCTGCGCATGGCCCAGCGCACGCGCCTCGCGTTCCAGGCGGGCATCGTCGCCATCGGCGCGGATCAGCGCCGTCAGTGCCTGCCCGGCGCGGTCGACCAGCGCCAACGCGCGCTCGAAGCGCGGCTGCACCTCGCGCAGCCGTGCCTCCGAGCCGCTGGCAATGGCCTCGGCGAACTCATCGTGCAGGCGTGCCAGCTGGGCATGCAGATGCTGCAACTGGCTGGCGTCGGCCAGGCCCAGCGCCTGCGCGCCGGCCACCTGCGCCAGGATCGCGCCGAGTTCGTCGTCCTCGCCGGAGACATGGCTCAGCGGCACCAGCAGCCCATGCACCTGCCGGGCCACGGCTGAGAGCGTGTAGTCCTGCAGGGTCACGTCCCAGACCAGCAGCCCGGCATCGCGCAGGCGCTTGAGCACATGCTCGAGCGCCTGCGGCTGCAGGGCGTGGAAAAGCTGGTTCAGGTCGTCGCGGCCAATGCGGCCCTTGGGCAGGCCGGCCAGTGCCAGAAAGCACCACAGCCGCAACTGCGCCCAATGGCGTGGCCCGGAGAACAGACCGCGCAATGCATCGAGCAGTTCCAGCCGCTGGCCCAGCACCCAGGCCAGGTGCGACTCGGCCGCCAGTTCCGGGCTGCGGAAATGGGACTCGAAGCTGCCTCCCTCCTCGTTGCGGGCCTCCTGGTCCCCGGCATCATCGTCTTCGTGATCGCGTGTTGATTCCATCGCGCCGATTATGCCCAGTCTCGGAGCCGGTTCCGGCGGCCCTGGCGGCAGGCTGCCGGTCTATGCCGTCGGCCGCGGCAGCCGCCATTGCGGCGGTCTGCACCGGAGGCTCAGGAGGCGTGCAGGAGGCCCCAAAAAATGCAGTGCGCAAGACACTCGTCGCAGCCCAGAGTGCCGGTCCGGGCAAGGCGGGCACCGCCACCCGGTGCGTTATCGACCTCCTGCCCTTCGGGGTGTCCGGGTGCGCTGCGGTGTGACACACAAACCCTCGCCGGGGCAACGTGGCCCTCGAACAGATCGTGAACAGGTTCTGAGAGCCCCGCCTCGGGCCGCCTGCGACCGCTACAGGAAATCGCCGTCCACGTAGAGCCACTGCCCCGCTTCGAGGACGAAACGGCTGCGCTCATGCATGCGCACGGCGCGGCCCTGCTGGCGGTAGCGGGCCACGAATTCGACCTCGGCATGCGTCGCATCGATGACCTGGTGGCGGCGCACTTCCAGGCCCAGCCAGCGCACCGGCTCGCCCAAATCAAGGTTCGCCGGACGCGTATCCGGGTGCCAGGTGCGCAGCAGGTAATCACCCAGCTCCAGCACATAGGCGGTGTAACGCGAGCGCATCAGCTTCTGGGCATCGGGCGCCACCGGTACAGCCCGTATAGCTTGTGCCGCCGGCAGCAGAAACCGGCCACAGCAAGCGCCGAACGCCAACGCATGCGGCTTCCTGCCACTGCTCTGCTGGCCACAGGGACAAGGGGCTTCCGGCGCAGGCATGGCGGCGAGGCGGGCTCCGGGTGCCTCATTCATGGGTGCTCACCCATGTTCAGCCGCGCTTGAGCTGGCGCAGCGCCGCCTCGACATCGGCCTGCTGCTGCGGGCGCACCAGTTCGGCCACCACCTGTCCGTCCCGCAGGAAGAACAGGGAAGGCCAGAGCTTGACGCCAAATTCCCGGCCCAGCCGCCGCCCCTTGCCATCCTCGATGCGAATGTGCCGGACCCCGGGGGTGCCGCGCAGCGCGGCATCCACGACGGGCCGTGCGGCATTGCAGATGCTGCACCAGTTGGCGCCGAAATCGAGCACCACGGCACCGGGCAGCTGTTCTGCCTCGGCGCGGCGCATGGTCTCTGGCTGGTAGTCATGGTCGGACATGTCGAGTTCCTTTTTCCTTCAAGCGGAGCCGGCGCCATCGCTGATCACTGATCACAGCTCTGGCGATGCGGATCAGGCGCCTCCGTACAAGCGCCGCAGGCCGGGCAGATGCACTGCCGCGCCGGTGCGCCGGGTGCACGCAGTTGCCTCGCACGCGCGAGCGCCACAGGCGCAATGTGCGCCTGCATGCACCAGCACTGCGCGGGCGCCAGACCGGCGGCCACGGCGCACTGGTTGGGCTGGCCGCACAGCGGGCACTGGCCGGCCCCGCTCGCCGTCATGCCGGCGCGCCCCAGTAGTAGCGCACCACATGGAAGAAGATGGGTGCGGCAAAGCAGATGGAGTCGAGCCGGTCGAGCATGCCGCCATGGCCCTCGATCATCGAACCCCAGTCCTTGACGCCACGGTCGCGCTTGATGGCCGACATGACCAGCCCGCCGGCAAAGCCCAGGAAGGTCACCAGCAGCGCCAGCAGCAACGCATGCCAGGGCGAGAACGGCGTGATCCAGTACAGCGCCGCACCCAGCAGCGCGGCCAGCGCGACCCCGCCGACGAAGCCTTCGACGGTCTTCGAGGGCGAGAGCGCCGGGGCGATCTTGTGCCGCCCCAGCAACTTGCCGCACACGTACTGCAACACATCCGAGCTTTGCACCACCAGCACCAGCCAGGCGATCAGTAGCAGGTTGCGGCCCTCGTAGCCGGGAATGTTCAGCAGCATCAGCGAAGGCACGGCCGAGATGCAATAGACGGCGATCATCACGCCCCACTGCACGGTGGAGGTGCGCTCCAGAAAGCGCGTGGTGTCGCCGCCCAGCGCCGCGAAGATCGGCAGCAGCAGAAAGCCATAGACCGGAATCAGGATGGACAGCAGGCCGTACCAGTCGATCGCGATCAGCCAGTACTGCAGCGGCAGCGCCACGTAGAAGGCGATCAGCAGCGCGAAATAGTCGCCCCGGCGCGTGGGGGCCAGCGTGATGAATTCGCGCAGCGCATAGAAGGAGATGCCCAGGAACAGCAGGATCACCGCCGTGCGTCCCAGCGCAAAGGCCAGCCCCAGTACCGCGATCATGACCCACCAGGCCTTGATGCGCGCGTTGAGGTTGTCGATCACCGCGTGTGGCGCGAAGTCCGCGCGCATCTTCAGCACAAAGCCCACCACCGAGGCCAGCACCAGCAGGCCCAGGATGATGGACGACAGAATCAGCGTATCGTGGGCCATCAGTGCGCCTCCTTGCCGGCCAGATCCAGCAGCGCCTGACGCGCACGCGCCAGAAAGGCGTCCTTGCCCTCCTGCGGCTGCACCTGCAGCGGTTCGCCAAAACTCACCGTGCACAACAGCGGCAGCGGCACCAGCCGGCCCTTGGGCATGACGCGGTTGAGGTTGCCCAACCACACCGGCACCAGCTCGACGCCCGGGAACGCCTGCGCCAGGTGGTAGATGCCGCTCTTGAACGGCAGCAGCCCTTCGTCCATGTTGCGCGTGCCTTCCGGGAAAATGATCAGCGAGTCGCCCGCGGCCAGCGCTTCCTTGAGCGGCTCCAGCGCATCATGCCGCGGCGCCTGCCCATCGGCGGCGGCACCGGCATTGGAATCGGTGGCAAGCGGCGTGGCCTTGGCACCGCCCCGCTCGACCAGCACGCCATGGAACACCTGGTCGATGATGTAGCGGCGCAGCCACCCCTGGCTCCAGTAGTCGGCACCGGCCACCGGCCGGGTGCGCCGGCGCAGCTGCGCCGGCAGCGAAGCCCACAGCAGCACGAAATCACTGTGGCTGGAATGGTTGGCAAAGTAGATGCGCTGCGCGGGCACCGGCGCGCAGCCTAGCCACAGGCTGCGCGCACCGGTCAGCGCCCGCGCCAGCCCGGTAATGGCACTGGCGCAAAGCTGGGCGGAAAGACTCATATCGTCGGGACTGCTCGAAGGCCATGAAACCGGCATTTTGGCATGCCGCCCGCCGGTGCGCGGCACTGGCACCACGGGTGACAGACACCTGTGCAACAAGCTCCGGCGCTGACCGCGATGCCGTCAGCCGCTCTGCAGCAGCCCCGACGGCACAGCGCTACACTGGCGGCCGCGCCTCGCCATGCCAGCCACTGCTCCCCCGCCCTCTTCCACCGTCGCCACCATAGCGCCGCACACGCCGGATTTCACCAAGGCGGTGCTGGCGCTGTTCTGCGCCGGTTTCGCGACTTTCTCGATGCTGTATTGCGTGCAGCCCCTGCTGCCACTGCTGGCGCGGCACTTCGGCATCTCGGCGGCCGCCAGCAGCCTGGCGCTGTCGCTGAGCACGCTGAGCCTGGCCCTGGCGCTGCTGCCGGCCGGCGCGCTGGCCGAGACCGTCAACCGCAAACACATGATGAGCGCCGCGCTGGCGCTGGCCTGCGGCGCCGCGCTGCTGTGCGCCATGGTCGATTCCTGGCCCTTGCTGCTGGCGCTGCGCGTGCTGTTGGGGCTGGTGCTGGCAGGCCTGCCGGCGCTGGCCATGGCCTATGTCAGCGAGGAGTTCGAGAAAGGCTCGGTGGCCTCGGCCATGGGCCTCTACATCGGCGGCACGGTGCTCGGCGGCCTGCTCGGGCGCACGCTCTCGGCCCTGCTCGCCGACCTGGGCGGCTGGCCCGCGGCGCTGGGCGGCATCGGCCTGCTGGCGGTGCTGGCACTGCTGCTGTTCGCCTGGCTGCTGCCACCTTCGCGCCTCTCCAATGCGCGGCAGGCACAGGCGCGGCAGGCGCGTGCTCCACAGGCCCCGCCACTGGGGGATACGCTGCTGGGCAACTTCGGCCGGCACCTGCGCAACCGGGCCCTGCGGCGGCTTTTCATGCAGGGCTTCCTGCTGATGGGCTGCTTCGTGGCCATGTTCAACTACGTGGGCTTTCACCTGGAGGCACCGCCCTTCTCGCTGCCCGCCAGCGCCTCCGGCCTGCTGTTTCTCACCTACGCGGGCGGCATCCTCAGTGCCGGCTGGGCCGGCCGCCTCAGCCGGAGGCTGGGCAGCCGGCGGGCGCTGTGCGGCGCAATCGCGGCGATGCTGCTGGGCGTGCTGCTGTGCGCCATCGACTGGCTGCCGTTGCTGGTGCTGGGCGTGACGCTGTTCACCATGGCCTTCTTCGCCGCCCACTCGATGGTCAGCAGCCTGGTGGGCGCGCGCGCCGAAGGCGCCAAGGCACAGGCCTCGGCGCTCTACCTGTGCTTCTATTACCTCGGTTCGAGCGCCGTCGGCTATGCCGCCGGCTACCTGTGGCAGCACGGCGGCTGGCTGGCGCTGCTGGCCCTGCTGGGCGCCCTGCTGACGGCAGCGGGCATGGTGGCGCGGCGTATTTGAATGCGGCTCGTCAAGGCCGCGTAAAATAGCCCGCTTTTCCATCGCTGGTTCCCTCACCCAGTCTTCAAAAAGGATTCACATGACTGCCCTTCAAGCCCCGCCGCAACGGGTGCCGTTCTACCTTGCCCTGCTGGTGGCGTTCCACATCGCCGTCATCATCGCCAGCAACTATCTGGTGCAGCTGCCGATCAATCTGTTCGGTTTCCACAGCACCTGGGGCGCCTTCAGTTTTCCGTTCATCTTCCTGGCCACCGATCTGACGGTGCGGCTGATCGGCAAGACCGAGGCGCGCCGCGTGATCGCCCGCACCATGCTGCCGGCGCTGCTTGCGTCCTACATCGTCTCGGTGCTGTTCCAGGAGGGCCGCTTCAACGGCTTCGCCTCGCTGGCCGAGTTCAACCTGTTCGTGTTCCGCATCGCCTTCGCCAGCTTTGCCGCCTATGTGCTGGGGCAGCTGCTGGACATCCAGGTGTTCGACCGCATCCGCCGCAGCGCCGTGCCCTGGTGGGTGGCGCCGGCTGCTTCCTCGGTGTTCGGCCAGGCGCTGGATACCGCGGCGTTTTTCTCGATCGCCTTCTGGCACAGCAGCGATCCGTTCATGGCGGCCCACTGGGTCGAGATCGCCATCGTCGACTACGTCATCAAGCTGGCCGTCAGCCTGCTGTTCTTCGTGCCCGCCTACGGCGTGGTGCTGGCGGCGATCCTGCGCGCGGCCCGCCAGCGCACGCTGGCAGCGCCGGTGGCATGACGATGCGCATGGACGCGCTGCAGCCGCGGCGTGCGCTGGTGCTGCTCTCGGGCGGGCAGGATTCAGCAACCTGCCTGGCCTGGGCGCTGGCGCGCTACGCGCATGTCGAGACCATCGGTTTCGACTATGGTCAGCGCCACCGTGTCGAGCTCGACTGCCGCACCCGGCTGCGCGAGGGCATGGCAGCGCTGCAGCCCAGCTGGACCGAGCGCCTGGGCGAGGATCACCTGCTCACGGTGGATGTGCTCGGCCAGCTCGGTGGCACCGCCATGACGGAGAACGTGGCGATTGCCATGCAGGCCGACGGCCTGCCCAACACCTTCGTGCCCGGCCGCAACCTGCTGTTCTTCACGCTGGCGGCGGCACTGGCCTACCGGCGCGATCTGGAGGTGCTGGTCGGCGGCATGTCGCAAACCGATTATTCCGGCTACCCGGACTGCCGCGACAACACCCTCAAGGCCCTGCAGGTGGCGCTGAGCCTGGGCGTGGAACGCCCGCTGACACTGGAGACGCCGCTGATGTGGCTGGACAAGGCCCGGACCTGGGAACTGGCCTGGCAGCTGGGCGGCACGGCGCTGGTGGAACTGGTGCGCACCGACAGCCACACCTGCTACCTCGGCCTGCGCGGGCCGGGCCACCTGCACGCCTGGGGCCATGGCTGCGGCAGTTGCCCGGCCTGCGAACTGCGGGCCCAGGGCCATGCGCGCTGGCTGGCAGCGCAAGCAGCCCACCAGGGCATGCCGCAGGCCTGACCATCAGTAACCATCATTCAGCAAGACAAAGGGCCGCTCAGAAAGCGGCCCTTTGCTCGTTGGCTCGTTGGCTCGTTGGCTCGTTGGCTCGTTGGCTCGTTGGCTCGTTGTTCACGTCACCGCATCCAGATGCGATGCATCTGGAGCGATGGCGGCAAGGCATCACAGCCCCGTTTCGGCCTTCGTGGCGTCCTCGTGCAGGGATTCGTTGAGTTCGTCGACGATGAGCGCCCAGGGGGCGTCGGCCTTGAGCTGTTCAGTGATGAACTGGCGCTGCGCCTCGTCCCAATAAGGCGCATCGCCGATGGTGACATCTGCCGGCAACTGGTGCGTCTTGATGAAGGCGGCAATGGCTTGCGGACTGGCGTCCAGGCCGAGCTGGAGGAACAGGTTGGTCATGCGGGGTTGTGCTTCGTTCATGGCGGGCTCCTTGCAGAATTCGGTTGGGACTGGCCGCGACTGCCCCGTCGGGCATGGGCGCGGTTCAACGGCCCATTATGCCGTGGCCTCCGCCGCCAACGCCGCCTCCAGCGTGGCGAAGCGGAACGCGAAACCGGCCTCGCCAAGGCGTGTCGGCAACACCCGCTGCCCATCCAGCAACAGGGTGGCCAGCTCACCCAGGCCCAGGCGCAGCAGCGCCGCCGGCACCGGCAGCAGCGCGGGCCGGGCGCACGCCGCCGCATAGGCGCGGGTGAACTGCGCATTGGTCACAGGCACCGGCGCGGTCAGGTTGACCGGGCCGGTCAGCGCCTGCGCGGCATCGCCCTCGGCACCGTCGAGGTGCGCGTGCAGCAGCCAGAGGACGGCTGCCACCCAGTCCTGCAGCGCAATCCAGCTCAGGTATTGCCGGCCGTCGCCCAGGCGCCCTCCCAGGCCCATGCGAAACGGCAGCGCCAGCCGTGCCAGCATGCCGCCCGAAGGGTGCAGCACCACGCCCGTGCGCAGCAGCGCCACCGGCACGCCGTGCTGCTGCGCGCACAAGGCGGCCTCTTCCCATTGCGCGCACAGGCGGTGTGCGAACTCGTCGTGAAAGCCGCTGCGTTCATCGAGCAGCACATCGCCCTGGTTGCCATACCAGCCGGTGGCCGAGCCGCTGAGCAGCACGCGTGGCTTGCGGTGTGTAGTGGCCAGCCAGTCGAGCAGCGCCTGTGTCGGCACGAGCCGGCTTTGCAGCAGCCTTTGCTTGCGCGCGGCGCTCCAGCGGCGGTCGGCAATCGGCGCTCCCGCCAGGTTGATGAGCGCATCCCATTCATCGTCCGGGCGCAATTGGTCGTAGCCGCGCACCGCGATGCCCGCTGGAACCTTGCCGCACGCGGCTTCGGGGGCATGCGAGAGCCAGCACACCCGGGCGCCGGCGGCGAGCAGCCGCGCGCTCAGCGCCTGCCCGAGAAAACCACTGCCACCCGTCAATGCCACACGCATCACATTCCCCCTGCCACCAGCGGCGGCGCAACCCACGCAAAGATCGTGAACAGGTTCTCAGTGCCGGCGGGCGGCAAACCACACCCCGCAAGCCACCAGCGCACAGACCATGATGGCCAGCACCATCGGATAGGCCGTGCCATTCTGCGTTGCGGCCACCGTGCTGCTGACGATGAAGGCCAGGCTGAACTGCATCAGCCCGATCAGGCCCGAACCGCTGCCGCCATGCCGGCCCGTGGCCCCCATGGCCACTGCCGCGCCATTGGCACCGATGAAACCCAGCGTGAGGATGAACAGCCACAGCGCCGGCACGAAAACCATCAGCGGCGCCGCGGTGCCGACCACCGCCAGCAGCACCAGTCCCAGCGCGCCATGCGCGGCCAGCGCCATGCCCATGATGCGCTCGACCGGCCAACGCAGCAGGCAGCGCCGGTTGATCAGGTTCGCCAGGATGATGCCAAAGGCATTGAAGGCGAACAGCGCGCTGTATTGCTGCGGCGTCAGGCCATGGAGCTGGATGAACACGAACTCGGAGCCGGTGATGTAGGCAAACATGCTGGCCATGGCCAGCCCGGCCGCCAGCGCCGGCACCACGAAGGCCGCCTGGCCAAGCAGGCTGCGGTAGGCCTCGAAGGTGCTGGCAAAGCCCAGCGGCTGGCGACGCGCGGGCGGCAGGCTCTCGGGCACGCACCACAGCGCCAGCGCCACGCACAGCAGGCCATAGCCGAACATGAACCAGAAGATGCTCTGCCAGCCCAGGTGCACCATCAGCCAGCCGCCCGCCAGCGGTGCGATGATGGGCGCGAGCATCATCACCATCATCATCAGGGACAGCACCCGTGCCGTCTCGGTCCTGTCGAACAGGTCGCTGATGATGGCGCGCACGATCAGCATGCCTGCCGCGCCACCGAGGGCCTGCAGCAGGCGCAGCGCGATGAACATCTCCACGCTGCTGGCCCAGGCACAGGCGAGCGCAGCCAGCGTGTAGATGACGGTGCCTGCCAGCAACGGCGGCTTGCGGCCGAATCGGTCGCTCAGCGGTCCGTAGATGACCTGGCCAATCGCCAGGCCCAGGAAGAACACCGACACCGTGGCCTGCATGCGGCCCGGCGTGGTCTGGAATGCGCCCTCCATCAGGCTCATGCCGGGCAGGTACATGTCGGTGGCGAAGGGGGCGAAGGCCGTCAGAATGGCCAGCACGGTCACCAGCACGCCAAAGGGCACTGGCCGTCGAAGAATGGGCATGGGCAAGGAATCCGGAAAAAACGAGGAAAATCCATGAGCGACGATGCGCTGCCGGAGGACAAGAAAGCAGGCTCAGGGGCGGCCGTGCTCAGCGCCAGCCCAGGCCGGGCGCCACGTGCGTGAGGATGGCCTCGATGAGGTGGGCGTTGTAGTCCACGCCCAGCTGGTTGGGAATGGTCAGCAGCAGCGTATCCGCCTCGCGGATCGCTTCGTCGCCTGCCAGCTGCTTGATCAGCACGTCGGGCTCGGCCGCGTAGCTGCGCCCGAAGATGGCGCGCGTGCTGGCATCGATGTAGCCGATCTGGTCGTTCTGCTCACCGCCGCCGCCAAAATACAGCCGGTCGCGCTCGTCGACGATGGCGAAGATGCTGCGGCTGACCGAGACGCGCGGCTCGCGCGCATGGCCGGCCTCCTTCCAGGCCTGGCGGTAGGCGCGGATCTGCTCGGCCTGCTGCACATGGAAAGGCTGGCCGTTCTCGTCGTCCTTGAGCGTCGAGCTCTGCAGGTTCATGCCGAGCTGGGCCGCCCAAACCGCCGTGGCATTGGATCCCGCCCCCCACCAGATACGCTCGCGCAGGCCCTCGGAATGCGGCTCGATGCGCAGCAGCCCCGGCGGGTTGGGAAACATCGGCGTCGGGTTCGGCTCGGCAAAGCCTTCGCCGCGCAGGATGTCCAGAAACACCTGCGCATGGCGCCGGCCCATGTCGGCGTCCGTCTCGCCCTCGGCCGGCTGGTAGCCGAAATGCCGCCAGCCATCGATCACCTGCTCGGGCGAGCCGCGGCTGATGCCCAGTTGCAGGCGCCCGCCGGCAATGAGGTCGGCCGCGCCGGCATCCTCGGCCATGTAGAGTGGGTTCTCGTAGCGCATGTCGATGACGGCGGTGCCGATCTCGATGCGGCTGGTCTTCGCGCCCACCGCCGCCAGCAGCGGAAACGGCGAAGCCAGCTGGCACGCATAGTGGTGCACCCGAAAGTACGCGCCATCCGCGCCCAGCTGCTCGGCGGCCACGGCCAAGTCGATGGATTGCCTCAGCGCATCCGAAGCCGAACGCACCTGCGATTGGGAAGAAGGTGTCCAGTGCCCGAAAGAGAGAAAGCCGATTTTTTTCATCTGATCACCACCAGAAGTGGGTTAACGAGAACACGCCTTCACCGCGCAGAAACCACCCATTGGCCTCATTCAGGAAAGGCGTCCTGCAACTCGTCGCGCGACATGGAGTGCCAACGTTCAACCATGGGGTTGTCGCAACCCAGTGCACGGGATCTCTTCATGTGCTCCATGACTCGCAGCGCCGATTCGAGAGATTCCCCCGCGTTTTTCATGGTTGCCAACGCCAGCAAGTAATAGCCCTCGCCACGAAAATCTTGATAGGACATCCGTGCCACCTGCATCAAGGTGTCGGCATACCCACAGCCCGGAGCCCGAAACGCCAGTGGATAGTACTGCACGTACGGGTCTGCAACGGCCTGCAGTTGCACCTCCATCCGCGTCAAGAGCGCGGCAGTCGCCTCATCAGTCATACCGCTGCCGGGACCGGAGAAATAGCTTGTGCATCTGCGCAGGTACAGAACGCTGGCAGCCAGCAGCCCCTGCGCGGAGGCATCGGAGAGCCGTTGGCATTGGCCGGACCCAGGGACGCCCATCGGCACATCCCAATAAAAGGTCCAATAGACGGCGACGGGATGCCCCAAGGCCTCAGCTTGTGCCAGTTGCCCACGCAAGCGCTTCATCAGCATCGGCAATTCGGCGATGGCGCTAGCACGATCAGCCTGGCGGCCCACTTCGTTCTCTTGGATCAACGTGGCAATCGACTGCATGTCCTGCAAGGCCGCAGCAAGATGCCGGTCGGCCTCTGATGCATAAACCAAGCCAGCCAGCATGGCAGCACCAGCCACCAGAATCTTCTTCACGTCAAGCGCCATGCTTCATGCCTGTCCTTGAAAAGTCGAACCGGTATTCAACCAACCCACTTGCGCGCATTGCGCCAGATCCGCATCCACGGGCTCTTGGCGGCGATGCCTCCGGTGGCGGCCAGGTCCGTCCAGCTCATCTGCGCGTTGCGGAACACGCGCTCGGGGTGCGGCATCATGGCGGTGAAGCGGCCGTCGGCGGTGGTCACCGCAGTGAGGCCGCCGGGGCTGCCGTTGGGGTTGAGCGGGTATTGCTCGGTGGCCTGGCCGTGATGGTCGACATAACGCATGGCCGCCAGCACCTGCGCGGCATCGCCCTGGCGGCTGAAATTGGCAAAGCCCTCGCCATGCGCCACGGCGATCGGCAGGCGGCTGCCGGCCATGCCCTGCAGGAAGAGGCTCGGCGAGTCGAGCACCTCGACCAGGCTCAGGCGCGCCTCGAAGCGCTCGCTGCGATTGGTGGTGAAGCGCGGCCAGTGCCCGGCACCGGGGATGATGGCGGCCAGCTCGGCAAACATCTGGCAGCCATTGCACACGCCCAGGCCGAAGGTGTCGGGGCGGGCGAAGAACTGCCCGAACGCGTCCGAGAGGCGCGGGTTGAAGGTGATGGAGCGCGCCCAGCCGACGCCGGCGCCCAGCGTGTCGCCATAGCTGAAGCCGCCGCAGGCGACGATGCCCTTGAAGTCCTCCAGCCGCTCGCGGCCGGCCTGCAGGTCGCTCATGTGCACGTCCACCGCGTCGAAGCCGGCTTCGCTGAAGGCATAGGCCATCTCGACGTGGGAGTTGACACCCTGCTCGCGCAGGATGGCGACCTTGGGCCGCGCCTTGCCGATGTAGGGCGCGGCGATGTCCTCCGCCGGATCGAAGCGCAGGGCCAGATGCAGGCCCGGGTCGTCGGGTCGGCCGGCGGCGGCATGCTCCTGGTCGGCGCAGGCCGGGTTGTCGCGCTCGCGGGCGATCTTCCAGCTCACGCTGTCCCAGACCTGGAACAGGTCGAACAGGGTGGCGCTGAAGACGTTCCTGGTGTCGCGCCAGACCTGCAGCTGGCCCTTGCCGTCGTCGAGCGGTGCCTGCGGCGGGCGGGTCTTGCCGATGAAGTGGCTGTGCCTGGAGAGGCCATGCGCGCGCAGCGTCTGCATGACCTCATTGCGCTCGGCCGTGCGCACCTGCAGCACCACGCCCAGTTCCTCGTTGAACAAGGCTTCGAGCGTCAGCTCCTCGCGGCGCGCGCCGATCTGCTGTGCCCAGTTCTTGGCGTCGCCATACTCGGCGCGGCTGTCGCTGATGCCGTCCCCTTCGGTGATGAGGATGTCGAGGTTGAGCGCCACGCCGACGTGACCGGCAAAGGCCATTTCGGCCACCGTGGCCAGCAGGCCACCATCGCTGCGGTCGTGGTAGGCGAGGATGCGGCCCTGCGCGCGCAGCGCATTGACGGCATCGACGAGGCGGATGAGATCCTGCGGATCGTCCAGGTCGGGCGTCTCGCCGCCAGGCTGGCCGAGCACCTGCGCCAGCAGGCTGCCGCCCATGCGGCGGCGGCCCTTGCCCAGGTCGATGAGGATCAACGTGGTATCGGCCTCGCTGGCATCGAGCTGCGGCGTGAGCGTGCCGCGCACGTCCGCCAGGGTGCAGAAGGCGCTGGCGATCAGCGTGACCGGCGAGGTGACCTTGCGCGCCTCGCCTTCATGCTGCCAGACGCTGCGCATCGAGAGGCTGTCCTTGCCCACCGGAATGGAAACGCCCAGCGCGGGGCACAGCTCCATGCCCACGGCCTGCACGGTGCGGTAGAGGTCGGCGTCCTCGCCAGGCTCACCGCAGGCGGCCATCCAGTTGGCCGAGAGCTTGACACGGCCGAGTTCGATGGGCGCGGCCAGCAGGTTGGTGATGGCCTCGGCAATCGCCAGCCGCCCCGAAGCCGGTGCGTTGATGGCGGCCACAGGGCTGCGCTCGCCCATGCTCATGGCCTCGCCGGCCAGGCCCTGGTAGTCGGCCAGCGTCACGGCCACGTCGGCCACCGGCACCTGCCAGGGACCGACCATCTGGTCGCGGTGCGTGAGGCCGCCGACGGCCCGGTCGCCGATGGTGATCAGAAAGCGCTTGCTGGCCACCGTGGGGTGGCTGAGCACGTCGATGACGGCCTTTTGCAGATCCACTCCCGTCACGTCCAGCGGCGGAACCTCGCGTGCGATGCTTTGCACGTCGCGGTGCATCTTGGGCGGCTTGCCCAGCAACACGTCCATGGGCATGTCGACGGGTTGCGGCGCCTGCGGGTTCTCGGCATCGACCAGTTCGAGCTGGCGCGCCTCGGTGGCCACGCCGATCACCGCGAACGGACAGCGCTCGCGCCCGGCCAGTTCGGTGAAGGCCTCCAGCGATTCAGGCGCAATCGCCAGCACGTAGCGTTCCTGGCTCTCGTTGCTCCAGATTTCCTTGGGCGAGAGGCCCGACTCCTCCAGCGGCACCTTGCGCAGGTCGAAGCGCGCGCCGCGGCCGGCGTCGTTGGTCAGCTCCGGAAAGGCATTGGAGAGGCCGCCTGCGCCCACGTCGTGGATCGCCAGGATGGGATTGGCCGCGCCCTGCTGCCAGCACTGGTTGATGACCTCCTGCGCCCGGCGTTCGATCTCGGGGTTGCCGCGCTGCACGGAGTCGAAGTCCAAATCCGCCGCGTTGGTGCCGGTGGCCAGCGAACTGGCCGCGCCGCCGCCCATGCCGATGCGCATGCCCGGTCCGCCGAGCTGGATCAGCAGCGTGCCGGCGGGGAACTCGATCTTCTTCGTCTGGTCGGCCGCGATCTGGCCAAGGCCGCCGGCGATCATGACGGGCTTGTGGAAACCGCGCTGCACGCCGGCGATGTCCTGCTCGTACTCGCGGAAATAGCCGGTCAGGTTCGGGCGGCCGAATTCGTTGTTGAAGGCGGCGCCGCCAAGCGGGCCCTCGATCATGATCTGCAGCGGGCTGGCGATGTGGCCGGGCTTGCCACCGGGCTGGTCCGAGAGCCCGCCCCACAGCCGCGAGACCGTGAAGCCCGTCATGCCGGCCTTCGGCTTGGAGCCGCGGCCGGTGGCGCCTTCGTCGCGGATCTCGCCGCCCGCGCCGGTGGAGGCGCCGGGAAACGGCGAGATGGCGGTCGGGTGGTTGTGCGTCTCGACCTTCATCAGGATGTGGTGCAACGCCCCTTCGCGCGTGTAGTGGCGCGGGTTCCCCTCGGCACTGGCGCTGGCTGCAAAGCGCTCGATGCGATGGCCTTCCATCACCGAGGCATTGTCCGAATACGCCACCACGGTGTGCTCGGGGTGCAGCTGGTGGGTGTTGCGGATCATCGCGAACAGGCTCCTAGCCTGCGGCTCGCCGTCGATGGTGAAGGCGGCATTGAAGATCTTGTGGCGACAGTGCTCGCTGTTGGCCTGCGCGAACATCATCAGCTCCACATCCGTTGGATTGCGTCCGAGCTGCGTGAACGCCGTGACGAGGTAATCGATCTCGTCATCGGCCAGCGCCAGGCCCCAGGCGCGGTTGCTGGCCTCGAGCGCCGCGCGCCCGCCGCCCAGCACGTCCACCGTCTCGATGGGCGCGGCCGGCAGGGTCTCAAAGAGCGCCGGCACCGCCTCGCGGCCCGGCAGCACCGACTCGGTCATGCGGTCGTGCAGCAAGGCTGCCAGCTGCTGCCACTGCGCATCGGACAGCGACTCGGCCTTGCCCAGCAGGCCTTTTTTCAGCTGGATGCGGTATTCGACGGCGCGTTCGATGCGCTTGACGGCCAGGCCGCAATTGTGCGCGATGTCGGTCGCCTTGGACGCCCAGGGACTCAGCGTGCCGACGCGCGGCGTGACCAGCACGGTGGCCACTGCGGCGCCTTCGACGAACGGCTCGCCATATTCCAGCAGGCGCGCCAGCTGCCCGGTCAGCTCCGCATCGGGCGCGGCCTCGGTGGCCACCAGATGCAGGTAGCGCGCAGCGATGGCCTCGATCTTCGGGTGGATGGCCTGCAGCAGCGGCAGGAGTTTCTGGGCGCGGAAGTCGCTCAGGGCGTTGCCGCCCTCGAACTGGGAGATGAACAAAGACACGGGGCTGCCTTGTGGAGATGACGGGCGGTGCGGAAGCAAGAGGGCTGCCAGCCGGCAGGCGGCCACAGGCTCTGCCGATGGAAGTGCGCCATTTTAAGGCAACGATGACAAGTCTGGCTCCCGCAGCGAGCGGGAACGCCCGTGCCTGCCGCAGCCACAGGCGCGGCTGCGCGAGCAGCCCGCCTCAGGACCTCGTCAAGCGGCCAGCTCGGCCAGGCTGGCGCGGATCCTGGCGGCAATCACCTCGAGCGCGGCGGGATCGGCCATGCGTGCGGCATCGGCATGGTTGCGGCGCGGCGCGCCAGGCACATGGGGCACGATGTGGAAATGGCAGTGCGGCACGGTCTGGCCGACATCGGCGCCGTTGAACTGCGCCACCCGCACTCCGGAGGCGCCCATGGCATGCTTGACGGCGATGGTCAGGCGCCGGGTCGTGGCGATGGCGGCCTGAGCGCCGGCCTCGGAGAGCGCCAGCAGATCTTCGGCAGGCTCCTTCGGGATCACCAGCACGTGGCCATCGGCCTCCGGCATGATGTCCATGAAGGCCAGCGTGTCGGCGTCCTCGTAGATGCGCACCGCGGGCGCCTCGCCACGCAGGATCTTGGCAAAGATGTTGTTCGGGTCGTAGCTCATGGCGGAAAATTCCTTCAACGGTCAACGCGCACCATTGTGCCTGCATCTGCGTGCGCGACTGACCGGCGCAGTGACTGGCGCGGCCGGCCAGTCGCACGCCACGGCGGGGTTTTGGCGGGGCTGCCTTTTGTTGGGATAATGCCCCGTTCCACTGCCTTCGGCGCTGCCTGCCCGCAGCCTCTGCCATGTCCCAACACAAAGTCCTGTTCGGCTTCCACGCCGTCACCGTCCGCCTCAAGACCGCGCCGGCCTCCATCGTCGAGGTGCTGTTCGACGGCACACGGCGCGACGCGCGCATGAAGCAGTTCCTCGAGCGTGCCCGCGAGGCTGGTGCACGCCTGATCGAGGCCGACTCGCTGCGCATCGCCAAGCTGGCCGGCAGCCACGGCCACCAGGGCGTGGCCGCGCGCGTGACCGAGGTGCCGCTGGCGCACTCGCTCGACGACCTGCTCGACGGCCTGAACGTGCCGCCGCTGCTGCTGGTGCTCGACGGCGTGACCGATCCGCACAACCTCGGTGCCTGCCTGCGCGTGGCCGATGGTGCCGGCGCACACGCCGTCATCGCCCCCAAGGACCATGCCGCCGGCCTCAACGCCACGGTGGCCAAGGTGGCCAGCGGCGCGGCCGAGACGGTGCCCTACTTCATGGTCACCAACCTGGCGCGCACGCTGGGCGAGCTCAAGGAGCGCAGCATCTGGATCGTCGGCACCAGCGACGATGCGCCCAGGACGCTCTACCAGCAGGACTTCACCGGCCCCACCGCGCTGGTGCTCGGTGCCGAAGGCCCCGGCATGCGGCAGTTGACGCGCAAGACCTGCGATGAACTGGTCAGCATCCCGATGCAGGGCGCCGTCGAGAGTCTCAACGTCTCGGTTGCCAGCGGCGTGTGCCTGTACGAGGCGCTGCGCCAGCGCAGCAGCGCCGGCTGAGATACCGCCGCAAGACACCGACAGTGGCCATGCTGCGCTGGCGTCTTCTTCTGGGTCCGTTGGCGGCGTGTGGCCTGTGGCTGCACGCGTCGGCCGATGACCTGCAGGAGCCAGGGCCCACGCTGCTGGAGCCCGGGCTGTACCGGATCGAGCCGCAGGGCCATTTGCAGCCCGATGCCAGCCTGCCCCTCCCCCGCGGCGAGAACGAGATCTGGGCAGAGGAATTCGCCCATGCCGTCCCCGCGCAGGCGCAGGTTCGCTACGCCATCGTCTCGCGCAGCACCGATGATCCGCTCGGCCCTGGCTTCGGGCCACTCAACAAGCTGCTGTTCCTCACGGACGAGGCATACCGGTACGATGTCAACAGCGCCAACCGGCTTTGCCCCGCCTATGCGTTCCCGGGCTGGAACTACCATTCCAGCGCCCAGCCTTTCTGCCGCACCGGCATTGGCAGTGACGAAGCCATCCTGGCATGGCAGGCCGCGGCCTTCAGCCTTTCCTGGGCGCCACAAAAAGAGCAGACCGAGGTCCGGCTGCGCCCGGCCACCGTCCCGCCCGAGCAGGCTGCCACCGCCGCTTGCCGCCGTGACTGGCAATGCCGCCGCGCCGCCGAGCCACAGGTCGAGGTCCATTACCGCATCACGCACCGCACCGACCATTTTCAGCTGGAACGGGCACGCCCTTACCGGGATGTGCTGTATGTCGACTCCGCCACGCCCCTCCATGCGCGGCCACGGCCGGATGCCGCGCAGACCGGCATGCCAGGGCCGGCGTTCTACGCCGTGCTGGCCCGCGACGACCAGTGGTACGAGGTGGATGCCTGGCGCCCGGACGGCAGCCACGGGCATGGCTGGCTCAACCGCGATGTGCTGGAGGGCAATGCGTGGGTACCCCAGCAGGCACAGACCGGGCGGTTCCGCTTCCGCGCCGGTTTTCCGCCCGCCGCGACGGAAGGCGACGACGCCCCCTATGACGAGGGCGTGGCACTGTGGGCCATCGAGGTCATCGACCGCCCAAGCGGCCGGCGCCACCAGGTGCTGCGTGACTTCGGCTCGGACCGCGGCTATGGCACGGACCCGCAAAGCCAGGCGCATGCCGTGCAACTGGTGGATGCCAATTTCGATGGTCAGCCGGACCTGATCGTCAATGGCTACTCCGGCGGCGCCGGCCCCAACAGCACCGACAACGTGTTCCTGTATGTGCCTGAGCAGGGCCGCTTCGTCTGGGACGAACGCCTCTCCGGGATGACGCAGCTGGAGATCGACCCGGCCACGCAAACCATCTCAACCCATGCGCGCGGCGGTTGCTGCAGCCATGCCAGCGAAACCTACCGCTACATCGATGGCCAGCTGACGCTGGTCCGGAGTTGGGATGAAAGTCTGGTCGGCGACGAAGTCGTCACCACCACCGGCGAGTTCGTCAACGGCGTGTTCGAAGTCCGCGAAGTCCGTGAGGCCGCGCCCGAACCGGTGCCGGAACCGGCGCCCGAGCCAAAGCCAAAGCCAAAGCCAGCTCCAGGGCCATGACGGGTGCGGGCCCGCCCCCGCGCAGGCGCCGCCCGGCACAACCGGCCGCACCGGGACGAAAAATGGCACACTCGTGCCCATGGTCCCGGCAGGCACCGTCCCGCCAGTGCGCAAACATTCACCATTCCGGTGTATGGTGTTCCCACGTTTTCCGTTCGAACGAGGCCCATCATCATGACCACCAGCAGCGCTTCCAATGCCAGTGCGCCCACCACCATCCTGCAGCCGGGCACCCCGGCGCCGGATTTCTCGCTGCGCGCCACACCCGACCAGAGCCTGCGCCTGAGCGAGTTGCGCGGCCGGCCCGTGGTGCTGGTGTTCTACCCGGCCGACTGGAGCCCGGTGTGCAGCGACGAACTGGCCATCTTCAACGAGGCACTGCCGCTGTTCCGGAAGAAAGAGACCCAGGTGCTGGGCATCTCGGTGGACAGCGTCTGGAGCCACCAGGCCTTCATCAAGGCGCGCGGCCTGCATTTCGACCTGCTGGCCGATTTCGAGCCCAAGGGCGCCGTCTCGCGCGCCTATGGCGCCTATGACGAAACCGTCGGCAGCAGCCGGCGCGCGCTGTTCCTCATCGACGCCGAAGGCCAGATTGCCTGGAGCTATCTCTCGCCCGTGGCCGTCAACCCCGGAGCCGATGGCGTGCTCGATGCGCTGGACGCGCTCTGATCCCCATTCCCCGCACCCCTCCACTGAAACGGAAACCACCATGTCCACCCTGCGCATTCCCGTTGGCAGCCATGACCACGTCACCGGCAATCCCGAGGCCTCGATCGTGCTGGTCGAATACGGCGACTACCAGTGCCCCTGGTGCGGCCAGGCCTTCCCGGTGGTGCAGCGCCTGCTGGCGCGGCATGGCCGCGACGTGGCCTTCGCGTTCCGCCATTTCCCGCTCACAGAGGCACATCCCGAGGCCTACAACGCCGCCGTGGTGGCCGAGTATGCCGGGGCGCAGGGCCACTTCTGGCAGGCGCACCGTGCATTGTTCGAGAATCAGGATGCGCTGGGCCCCGAGCTCTACGCCGAGCTTATCCAATCGCTGGGCCTGGACGTGACCGGCCTGCAGCAGGCACTGGATACCGATGCCTTCGATGCACGCATCCGCAACGACATGGAGGGCGGCATCCGCAGCGGCGTCAATGGCACGCCCAGCTTCTTCCTCAATGGCCAGCGTTTCGATACCGGCGACGATTTCGGCACCTTGCTCGATGCCGTCGAACAATTGCTGCAGTCGCGCTGACTGGCGCCGCGCCGCGTGCGGCGCGCGCCCATCACCTGTTTGGCTTCACCCCTGCCCTGCCTCCCATGCGCGGATTGCTTGACTTCACTTCCTGGTCCACCATCCTGACCACGCTGCTTGGCCTGCTCCTGATGACCCTGGTGATGGTCGGGGTTCGCCTGGCGTTCATGCAGACCTTCCAGCGGCGGCGCGAGCGCGAGAACCGGCAGATCAACGAACGGCTGAAAGTGCTGATCGCCGCCTACAAGACACTGGGCGGCTCCTTCACCGGCGAGCTGATCGTCAACCCCACCCATCTGCGCGAACTGCGCCAGCAGGCCGGGCCGGACGATGACATCGACAGCATGGCCAGCACCTCGGAACGCCGCCGCCGCATCCGCGATGCCGTGGAGGCGGCCCTCTCGGACATCATTCTGCTGGGCACCGAAGAACAGGTGCGACTGGCCGCCCAGGCCGCCTGCGAAATGGTGGCCGGGCGCGACATCGAGACGGCCGCGCTGGTCGTGTCATTGCGCGACTTCATCCGCCAGGCCCTGGGGCTGACACCGATTCCGGCCCAAACCACCATCCCCAACCAGGGACCACTGCGCGTGAACACCGGCGGCGGCGCGGGCAAACGCGGCGACAGCGCAGGTGGCCGCGCCAATGGTGGCGGTGGCGGTGGCGGTGGCGGTGGAGGCGGCAGCGGTGGCGGCATGGGAATGGCAGGCATCGGGGGCGGCGCGGCCCTGGCCGGCGCCAACCAGTCCGGCGAGACGCACTGAACCTGCTCGTACATCAAGCCGCTGTCCGGCGCATGGCGCTCGGGGGGCTACAGAACCTGTTCCCGATCTTTCCGTGGGACACGCTGCCCACTGCATTTCGACCTCCCGCGTGGCCCACGAAAAGATCGTGAACGGCTGATCAGGCAGTCTCGGCCTGTACCCGCCCGAGCAAATCCCCCGCTGCCACCATGCTGCCTTCTGCGCCGCTGCGCTGCAACACGCCGGCCATCGGCGCGGTGACCTGGGTCTCCATCTTCATGGCCTCCATCACCGCAACCACATCGCCAGCCTTGACGGCCGCGCCATCAGCCGCCTTCCAGGCCAGCAGCGTGCCAGTGATCGGCGCTTTGATGGCGCCTGCATCAGCGGCGGCTGCCAACCCGCCAGCCGGTGCGCCCGCTGCCGCGGCCGGTGCTGCTGCGGCCAGCGGCGCGGCCACGGTGGCGCCAGCCCCTTGCAGCAAACCCGCCGGCAGACCCAGCGCCATGCGCTTGCCATCGACCTCGATGAAGCTGCGCACCAGGGGCTGTGCTTCGTGCGGCTCGGGGCGCGGTGCCAGCGTGATGCGCTGCGCGAACTCGGTCTCGATCCAGCGCGTGTGCACCCGAAAGCTTTGCTCGCCGGTGAAGTCGGCATCCTGCAGCACCGCGCGGTGGAAGGGCAGTACCGAGGCCACGCCCTCGATGCGGAATTCGGCCAGCGCCCGGCGCGCCCGCGCCAGCGCCTGCTCGCGCGTGGCGCCGGTGACGATGAGCTTGGCCATCATTGAATCGAAGCTGCCGGGCACCAGCGAGCCACTGGCCACGCCGCTGTCGATCCGCACGCCAGGGCCGGCGGGCGGTGTGAACCCGGTGATCAGTCCGGGCGTGGGCAGATAGCCGCGGCCCGGGTCTTCGGCATTGATGCGGAACTCGATGCTGTGGCCACGCGACGCGGGCGTCTCCCGCAGCGCAAGCGGCAGGCCGTCGGCAATGCGCAGTTGCTCGACCACCAGGTCGATGCCGGTGGTTTCCTCCGTGACCGGGTGCTCGACCTGCAGACGGGTATTGACCTCCAGAAAGGAAATCTGGCCGCTGCCGCTGAGCAGGAACTCCACGGTGCCGGCACTCACATAGCCGGCCTCGGCGCAGATGGCATGCGCCGCGGCATGGATGCGCTGGCGCTGTGCGTCGGTCAGGAAGGGCGCGGGCGCCTCCTCCACCAGCTTCTGGTTGCGGCGCTGCAGCGAGCAGTCGCGCGTGCCCAACACGACGACATTGCCGTGCGTGTCGGCCAGCACCTGCGCCTCGATGTGGCGGGGCTTGTCGAGGAACTGCTCCAGAAAGCATTCGCCGCGCCCGAACGCGGCAGTGGCCTCGCGCACCGCCGACTCGTACAGCTCGGCCACCTCATCCATGCGCCAGGCCACCTTCAGGCCGCGCCCGCCGCCGCCGAATGCGGCCTTGATGGCAATGGGCAGGCCATGCTGCTCGGCAAAGGCCAGCACCTCACCCGCGCTTTGCACCGGCTCGGCGGTGCCGGCAACCAGCGGCGCGCCGACTTTCTGCGCGATCTTGCGCGCCGCCACCTTGTCGCCCAACGCCTCGATGGTCGCGGGGTTCGGGCCGATCCAGGTCAGGCCCGCATCGATCACGGCACGGGCGAACTCGGCCCGCTCGGAGAGAAAGCCATAGCCGGGGTGCACGGCGTCGGCGCCGCTGCGGCGCGCGATCTGCAGCAACTTGTCGATGTCCAGGTAGGTATCGGCCGGACGCTGACCCTGCAGCGCCCAGGCTTCATCGGCCATCTGCACATGCAGGGCGTCGGCATCGGCATCGGCATACACCGCCACCGAGCGCACGCCATAGTCGGCGCAGGCGCGGGCGATGCGGACGGCGATCTCGCCCCGGTTTGCGATCAGAACTTTTTTCATCACTTCACCATTCCTGCCCATACAACCACCGTCATGGCGAGATCGCCGTCGCCCGCTGCGCAGGCACGGCGTTCTGCAGAAGCCACCGCTGCGCGGCGGCTTTCGCCCCGGTTTGCGATCAGAATTTTTTTCATCACTTCACCATTTCCTTCAAGAATCAATCCGTTGACGCCGCTGTCAGCGCCACAGTCTGCTGGGCAGGCCGTACCTCGGCAAACGGCGCCAGCACCCGAAAGCGCAGCCGTGCGCCGACCGGGATCTGCGCGCAGCGGTCGAGGTCATGGCTGGCCACGGCGCCAATCACCGGGTAGCCGCCGGTGAGCGGATGGTCGGCCAGGAACAGCACCGGCTGGCCGCTGGCAGGCACCTGGATGGCACCGGCGACCGTGCCCTCGCTGGGCAGTTCGGCTGTGGCAAACGCGGCGCGGCGCGTCAGCGGTTCGGTGCCGGCCAGACGGATGCCGACGCGGTTGGACTGCGGCGTTACCACCCACTCCTGTTCGGCCAGCCGGGCCAGCGCCTCGGGCGCGAACCAATCGGTGCGCGGCCCCAGCACCACATCGAGCGTGACGACTTCGCCAGGCCGCGGCAGCGCCGCCGTCGCCTCCGCCGAAGCGATATCCGAAGCCGGCGGCACTGCCTGCAGTTGCGATGCGGCGATAGCTTCGCCCACGTGCAGCACATCGCCGGCACGCAGCGGCGCGGGGCCGATGACGGCCAGCGTGTCGCTGGCGCGGCTGCCCAGCACCGGCGCGATGTCCAGTCCGCCACGCACGGCCAGGTAGACGCGCACACCGGCCTGGAGCGCGCCTATCTCCAGCACGTCACCGGCATCGAGCGCCAGCGGCGCCCCGATGCCCGCCTGCAGGCGCTGGCCAGCGGCGGTGACGATGCTCACCGGCACCTGCGCGCCACTGATGCCGACCACGGCCGCGCCCGCTGCGCATTCCAGGCGCAACTGGCCCAGCGCGTTCTCCAGCACCGCGGCGTCGCTGGGGTTGCCCACCAGGCGATTGGCCGCGCGCAGCGCCGCGCGGTCGAGCGCGCCGGAGACGGAGACGCCCATGCCGGTCTTGCCAAAGCGGCCCAGATCCTGCACCAGCGTCTGCAGCCCGGCGGACTGCACGCGCAGTTGCGCGGACCATGGCACGGCGCGGGGCCGAACCTGCGGTGCCTCGGCCTGCTTGCCGGCGACCCCGATGGCTTCTCCGGCAGCACCGGGCAAAGTCACCGGGACCGGAGCCGGCGCCTGCACCTCGCCCGGCAGGTGGATGCCGCGCCCTGCTCCGGCCTGGTCGACGAAGCGCACCCGGAACCCCGGCTGCACCAGTGCCGGTTCGGCCCGGCGCATGTCCCACATTTGGCAGGGGGTGATGCCGAGGAGCTGCCAGCCACCCGGGCTGTCCTTGGGATAGACGGCGCTGAAGTCGCCGGCCAGCGCCACCGAGCTGGCCGGCACCCTCGTGCGCGGCGTCAGGCGACGGGGGATGGGCGCGCCGAACGGGTTGCCCGCCAGGTACACGAAGCCGGGTGCAAAGCCCGCAAAGGCCGCCTGGTATTCAAAACCGGTATGGCGCTCGATGAGCTGGGCCGGCGTCAGACCCAGCTGGCTGGCGAGGTCTTCCAGGTCCTCGCCACAGTAATCGACGGGAATCTCCACCAGCCGCCCGGCCGGTTCGGCCTGGCGGCCTGACCGCATCCCGGCCAGTCGCGACGCACGTTGCTGCAACTGGGTGGCCAACTGCGCAGCACTGGTCCGATGCGGATGGAATTCCAGCAGGATGGTGCGCGCCGCCGGCACGGCCTCGTGCACGCCGGCCAGCGGCGCAGCCTGCAAGGATTCAAACAGTGCCAGCGTCTCGTGCAGGTCGGCCAGTTCCACCAGCAGGGCCGTATCGCTGGCGGGCAGAAATCGCATGCTCATCTTTGCACCGGTCGTCAGTTCGCCAATGCATCCACGAACGGCCGCAGCGGCACGCCGGCTTCCTCCAGGCGCTCACGCAGGCGGCGCGCCATGGCCACAGCGCCAGGGCTGTCGCCATGCACGCAGATGGAGTCGGCAGCCAGGCGCACCCGCGCCCCGCTGATGGTTTCGATCTCACCGGTCTCCACCAGTCGCAGCATGCGTTCGGCCACTTGCTCGGGGTCGTGCAGCACGGCGCCTTCGGCACGGCGCGAGACCAGCGTGCCTTCTTCGGTGTAGGCACGATCGGCAAAAGCCTCGGCGGCGGTGCGCAGGCCGCGCTCGGCCGCCCATTCGAGGATGGGCGTGCCTGCCAGCCCCATCAGCACCAGGCCGGGGTCGATCTCCAGAATGGCGGTGATCACGTCGGCGGCCTGGCGCGCATCGTGGGCGATGGTGTTGTAGAGCGCGCCATGCGGCTTGACATAGCGCACCTCGGTGCCGGCCGCCTTCGCCAGGCCCTGCAGCGCGCCGATCTGGTAGATCACGTCAGCCACCAGCTCGGCGCTGCTCGGGTCCATGTTGCGGCGGCCGAAGCCGACCAGATCGGGGTAGCCCACATGGGCGCCCACCACCACACCATTGGCCGCGGCCTTCTTCAAGGTCTGCAGAATGCCGGCCGGATCGCCCGCGTGGAAGCCGCAGGCCACGTTGGCGCTGGTAACGATGCCCAGCATGCTGGCGTCGTCGCCCATGCGCCAGAGGCCCAAACTCTCACCGAGGTCACTGTTCAAGTCCATGTCAATTCCTTACCATTCACACCGATTGAGAAAATCAAAAAAGTGCACCTGGATTGTTGAGCAATCCCCGTGCCAAAAAACATTCTGCCGCCATTGCGGCCCGTTTCACCATCCATTGCCGCTCAGCCTGTCCCGACATGCCCTCCAGACACTATCCTGCCCCCGCCGCCAGTGCCAGCACCAGCCTGACCGACACGGTGGCCGAGACGATCCGCCAGCAACTCATCCACGGTCAGTTGCGCGCCGGCCAGCGCCTCTCCGAGGCGCAGCTGGCAGAGCAGCTCGACATCTCGCGCAACACGCTGCGCGAGGTGTTCCGCACCCTCATCAAGGAGGGGCTGCTGCACCATGAACCCAACCGCGGCGTCTCGGTGGTGGTACCCACCATTGCCGACATCATCGACATCTACCGCGTGCGCCGCCTCATCGAGGGCCAGGCGCTGGCGCAGGCCTGGCCGCGCCATCCGGCCCACAAGCGCATGCAGCAGGCCATGACCCAGGCCTACCAGGCGCGCGACGCCGGCGACTGGCTGGCGGTGGGCTCGGCCAACATGGCCTTCCACGCCGGCATCGTCGCGCTGGCCGACAGCGAACGCCTCTCGGCCATGTTCTCGGACATCTCGGCCGAGCTGCGTCTGGCCTTCGGCCTGCTCGATGATCCTGAATTCCTGCATGCTCCGTATGTCGATCAGAACGCCCAGTTGCTGGAGCTGTTCGAGGCCGGCCAGACCCAGACAGCCGCCCAGGCCCTTGAGAACTACCTGATCCAGTCCGAGCGCATGGTGCTCTCGGTCTATGCACGGCGGCTGGAGTAGCCGCCAGCCGTCCATCGGACAGACTGCCCCGCCCACCCATTGCACTACAAAAAGGCATGGAATGCACCAGATTGAACCAATAATGATTGAACAATCTACATTACATGCACCAACACAATGCAAATATAGCAACTACAAAATTTATTGCATTGTTGATTACCCTGATACCCTTCGTTCTATAAAAGTGCTAATTTCCGGCACGACACTTGCTGTGTTCGAGCATGTCCACACTTGGCATGGTCTTTGGGCCGTGCCGGGCAGGAAACGCTGACCCGTGCCACCCCGGCCATCCGCCGGTCCCTGCCGGCCATGCGTCCGGGCAGCATGGATTCATGTTTCCTGGGCGGCTTGCATGGACAGTCTTCGTGGCTGCCTGGCGTGAGCGCCCTGGTTTTCTTTTCGTCATCCGTTCTTCAGGAGTCCCTCATGAAACGTCGCACCCTTCTTGCCGCTGCCACCCTGGCCGCCAGCCTCGGCCTGGCTGCTGGCGCCCAGGCCCAGACCAAATGGGATCTGGCCTCGGCCTACCCGGCCTTCAATTTCCACTCGCAGAATCTGGTGCAGTTCACCAAGGATGTCGATGAGGCTTCCAATGGCGTGCTGAAGATCACCGCACACACCGGCGCCTCGCTCTTCAAAGCGCCCGAGATCAAGCGCGCCGTGCAAGGCGGCCAGGCCCAGGCCGGCGAGTTCTTCATGGTGAGCTTCCAGAACGAGTGGCCGATCTTCGGCGCCGATGGCCTGCCATTCCTGGCCAGCAGCTATGAAGACGCCTTCAAGCTCTATCAGGCGCAAAAACCGCTGCTGGAGAAGAAGCTCGACCAGCAGGGCATGGTGCTGCTCTACTCGGTGCCCTGGCCACCGCAAGGCATTTACACCAAGAAGCCGATCAACTCGGCGGCCGATCTCAAGGGCCTGAAGTGGCGCGTCTACAGCCCAACCACCGCCCGCATCGGCGAACTGGTGGGCGCGCAGCCGGCCACCATCCAGGAGGCCGAACTCTCGCAGGCGCTGGCCACCGGTGTGGTCGAGGGCCTGATCACCTCCAGTGCCACCGGCGCCGACAACAAGCTCTATGAAAACCTGAGCTACTACTACAACGTGCAGGCCTGGATTCCCAAGAATGCCGTGGTCGCCAACAAGCGTGCCTTCAATGCGCTAGATGATGCCGCCAAGGAAGCGCTGCGCAAGGCGGCGGCCGCAGCCGAGGAGCGCGGCTGGAAGGAATCGCAGGCCGTCGATGCCAAGTCCATCGAGACGATGCGCGCCAACGGCATGAAGATCGAAGAGCCCTCCGAGCAGCTCAAGGCCGATCTGGCCAAGGTTGGCGAGACCGTGCTCAAGGAATGGAGCGACAAGGCCGGCGCCGAAGGCAAGGAAATGCTGGACGCCTACCAGGCCAGCAAGTAAGCCCGGAGGCTCTGGGGCCCGCCGGCTCGTCTGCCCATGGCGGGCGCCACCGGCACACCATGCAACCAGCCGCAACGCGCAGACCGCACCGGCTGGTTGCTGCATTCAGAACCTGCTCAGACTGGAACCGAAGGAACGCGAACCATGCGTAAATTTCTCGATGGGCTGTATGCCGCCAGCGGCTGGCTGGCCGGCCTTTCCATGATCGGCGTGCTGCTGATGGTGCTGCTGACGATCTTCAGCCGCTTCTTCGGCTTTGCCGCTCCCGGCACCGACGCCTATGCCGGCTACGCCATGGCCGGCGCCGGCTTTCTGGCTCTGGCCAGCACCCTCAAGAAGGGCGAACACATCCGCGTGACGCTGGTGCTCGGCATGCTGGGAGGCAAGGCACGCAAGGTGCTGGAGCTGGCCGCACTGCTGGTGGCGGTGCTGCTGTCGGGCTTTCTGGCCTTCTACTCGGCCCGGCTGGTCTGGCAGTCCTGGGAGTACCACGACATCTCGGTAGGCATCGATGCCACGCCGCTGTGGATTCCACAGATCGTGATGGCCGTGGGCACCCTGATCTTCTTCATCGCCTTCGTCGATGAGTTCATCCTGGAAATTCTGGGCCGGCGCCAGGCTGCCCCTACCGGCGAAGAGGAGCCGCATCATGAGTGAAGTCACCGTCAGCATTCTGCTGGTCGTCGTCCTGTTCGCGCTGCTCGGCGGCGGCGTCTGGGTAGGCCTGACGCTCGCGGGCGTGGCGCTTTTCGGCATGGAAATGTTTTCCAGCCGGCCCGCCGGCGACGCCATGGCCATGACCATATGGGGTTCGGCCAGCAGCTGGACACTCACCGCGCTGCCGCTGTTCGTCTGGATGGGCGAGATCCTGTTTCGCACCAACCTCTCCGAAAGCATGTTCCGCGGCCTGGCACCCTGGGTCAATGCGCTGCCGGGGCGCCTGCTGCACACCAATGTGATTGGCTGCACCATCTTCGCTTCGGTGTCGGGCTCGTCGGCAGCCACATGCGCTACCGTGGGCAAGATGAACATCCCCGAACTGAAGAAGCGAGGCTACCCGGACGCCCAGATCATCGGTTCGCTCGGCGGCCCGGCCACGCTTGGCCTGCTGATTCCGCCCTCGATCATCCTGATCGTCTACGGCGTGGCGGCCGAGGCCTCGATCGCCAAGCTCTTCATGGCCGGCGTGCTGCCGGGCCTGCTGCTGGCGGCACTGTTCTCCGGCTGGATAATGGTGTGGGCGCTGCTCAACCCCGAGAAAGTGCCCAAGGCCGACACCAACATGAGCTTCCGGGAGAAGATCTACGAGTCACGTCACCTGATCCCGGTGGTCGTGCTGATCGCCAGCGTGGTCGCCAGCATCTACACCGGCATTGCCACCGCCACCGAGGCCGCCGCCATCGGCGTGGTGGGCGCCTTCATCCTCTCGGCCTCGCAGCGCGCTCTGACCTGGCAGACCTTCCGCGACTCGCTGCTGGGCGCCACCCGCCTCTACTGCATGATCGCGCTGATCCTCGCCGGCGCGGCCTTCATGACGCTGTCGATGGGCTACATCGGCCTGCCGCGCCAGCTCGCCGAATTCGTCGGCGGCCTGAACCTCTCGCCAGCCATGCTGATCCTGGTGCTGGGCTTCTTCTACATCCTGATCGGCTGCTTCCTCGACGGCATCTCCACCATCGTGCTGACCATGGGCGTGGTACTGCCCATCATCCACGCTGCCGGCATCGACCCGATCTGGTTCGGCATCTTCCTGGTCATCACCGTCGAGACCGCACAAATCACGCCGCCGGTGGGCTTCAACCTGTTCGTGCTGCAAAGCATGACGGGCAAGCAGGTCACCTACATCGCCCGCGTCTGCGCGCCCTACTTCTGCCTGATGGTGGCGGCGCTGGTGATCCTGTGGCTTTTCCCTGGCATTGCCACTTGGCTGCCGAACAAGATGTGAACGGAGAAATGCAGGCGCGCCGGCCATCGCAGGCCCTGCAACGGCCGGCGCGCGGTGCTATGATGGCGCCCTGTCGGGGAAGTAGCTCAGCTGGGAGAGCGCGTCGTTCGCAATGACGAGGTCGGGAGTTCGATCCTCCTCTTCTCCACCAGACACCCGCAAAAAAGCCAGGCTCTGCCTGGCTTTTTTGCGTGGGAAGAGCCCTTCGGCAAGCGAACATGCAGACGGTGTGACCCACCCCATATCACCAGAGGTAATGTCAATAGAGGAAATGATTCGTTCCATCGGGAGGCCACGGCTCCGACAATCGGAGTTTTCGAACTCCAGAGGAACGAAGATGAGTGCAAACACCACCCTGCGGCTGGGCGACAAGGCCCCTGACTTCACCCAACACTCCAGCCAGGGCGACATCCACTTCTACGACTGGGCCGGCGACAACTGGGTGCTGCTGTTCTCGCACCCGGCCGACTTCACGCCGATCTGCACCACCGAGCTGGGGCGTACCTCCGCCCTCAAGGGCGAATTCGCCAAGCGCGGCGTCAAGCCGATCGCCATCAGCGTCGATCCGGTCGAATCGCATCAGAAATGGATCGGCGACATCAACGAGACGCAGAACACCGAGGTCACCTTCCCCATCCTCGCCGATGCCGACCGCAAGGTTGCCGAGCTCTACGACCTGATCCACCCCAACGTTTCGGCCACCAGCACGGTGCGCAGCGTGTTCTTCATCGACCCGAAGAAAACCATTCGCGCCACCATCACCTATCCGCCCAGCACCGGCCGCAACTTCGACGAGATCCTGCGCGTGATCGACTCGCTGCAACTGGCTGACAGCCACAAGGTGGCCACCCCCGCCGACTGGAAGGACGGCGACGACGTGGTGATCCTGCCAAGCGTGCAGGACGAAGAGGAAATCAAGAAGCTATTCCCCAAGGGTTACAAGGCCGTCAAGCCCTATCTGCGCGTGACGCCGCAGCCCAACAAGTAAACCTCCAGACCCTTCGATAAAGGCGATATGCCAGGGGGCGAACGCCCGTCTAGCCCTCTCCACACGATTCATGCCAATCACCAGTGGCGGGACAATATTCCCGCCTTGCCTCCAAGCACGCTTGCCAGTTACCAGTACAATCCGCGGCTTGCCATCGTGCTGGCCGATCTGGGAGGAGCGGCGCTGGAGAGGCAGTGGGGCGTTAGCTCAGTTGGTTAGAGCAGAGGACTCATAATCCTTTGGTCGCTGGTTCGAGCCCAGCACGCCCTACCATGTGACAACAAAAAAGGCCTGGGACCGAAGCCCCAGGCCTTTTTCTGTTTTGCAACCGCGCGAAAGCATCTGCCTCCCGCGGCATTCCATGGCCATGGTCAGCGGTGGATACTCACGCTCATCGAAGCGCTACTTCGGGCTGCTGAGCGCATTGGTCAGCAAGCGCGAGGTGATGTCGACGATCTGCACCATGCGCTCATAGGGCATGCGCGTGGGACCGATGACGCCCAGCGTGCCAACAACCTGACCATCGATTTCGTAGGGTGCGCTGACGATGGAAAGCTCCGAGACCGGCACGATCTTGCTCTCGCCACCGATGTAGATCTTCACGCCTTCGGCCTGTCCCGTCACATCCAGCAGTTGCAGGATCTGGTTCTTCTGCTCGAAGAGGTCGAAGGCGCGGCGGATGCTGTCCATGTCGCGCGAGAAGTCGCTGACGGCCAGCAGATTGCGTTCGCCAGAGATCACCACATCCTTTTCCGGCGCCTCGCCCTGCGGATCCGACTCGGTCATGGCCGCCTGCATCAGATCGGTGATCTCGGCTCGCAGGCGATTGACCTCGGTACGCAGGCGCTCGCGCACCTGATCGATGGAGAGGCCCGAGTAATGCGCATTGAGGTAGTTGCTGGCCTCGGTGAGGTGCGACTGGGAGATGTCGGCATCGGTCAGCACGACCCGGTTTTGCACATTGCCGTCGGCCGAGACCATGATGACCAACACCCGCTGCGATGACAGCCGCAGGAACTCGATGTGGTGGAACACCGTGCTCTTCTGCGGCGCCACCACCACGCCGACGAACTGCGAGAGGCTCGATAGCATCTGCGCGGCGTTGGCGATAACCCTTTGCGGCTGGTCGGGGCTGAGTGCCGGCGCCCGCATCTGCAACTGCTCGCGCTGGACGGTCATCATGCTATCGACGAACAGACGGTAGCCGCGCGGTGTGGGGATGCGTCCGGCAGAGGTGTGCGGGCTGGCGATCAGCCCCATTTCCTCGAGGTCGGCCATGATGTTGCGGATTGTCGCGGCCGACAGCTCCAGCCCCGAGGATTTGGCCAGCGTGCGCGACCCCACTGGTTGCCCGTCCTCAATGTAACGTTCAATCAGTGTGGTGAGCAGAACCTTGGCGCGATCATCCAACATGGGACTATTTTATGACTGTTACAGGGATTGAAGGGCTCGGCATCGAGTTTGACCGAACCTGCCAGACAGGCCATGCCCATCACCCCATCAAGCGGCCGTGCAATCCTCAGTCAATATATGTCCCTTATTTATTTCATAGGCAAAAGAGAAATAAAAAATAAATATACGACCCCATTTTATTTGCTTGAACAGGCCGTTCCATCGCAGTATGCTTGCGCGCCCTGCGAAACCGGACGAAGGAGGCGGCGGCTGACAAGCCACGTGGATGCAGGCGCGGGCAAGCATCCCGGTGCTGCCCAAGGCGCCCTGATCCATGCTCCGTATGGTCCGCCACACCCTACCGACCATCAGGATCGAGAAGGAAACGGTGATGCAGGGTTCTGGCGCTCGCGCCAGAGTTGGCCAACCCGGTGCACACAGGAGTGACCCCATGAACGATTCAGCCCCGCAAACCCTCGGTCTGTACGACCCCGCGCAAGCCTCGGACAGTTGCGGCGTCGGCTTCATCACCCGCAAGGACGGCGCGCAGACGCACGAGGTGCTGCGGCTCGCGCACGAGGCGCTGTGCACGGTGCCGCACCGCGGCGGCATGTCGGCCGAGGGTGTGGGCGACGGCGCCGGCGTCAACGTCGATCTGTCGCTGGCGTTTTTTCGCAAGCTCACCGGCCAGCCGCTGGAGGCCGGCCGTTTCGGTGTCGGCAACTTCTTCGTGCCCAGGGATGCAGCGCCGCGCGCCCATGCCGAGCAGTTGGTCGACGAGGTGCTTGCGCAGCACGGCCTGCCGGTCATCCTCCAGCGCGAGATGCCTCTGGCACCCGAGGTGGCGCGACCTGCGGCGCAAAAGTTCCAGTTGCCCATCGTGCAGTGGATCTTCGGCGCGCCCGGCGATGCCGCCGATCAGGATGCGTTCGAGCGACGAATCTATCGCGCGCTGCTGGACATCGAGGCACGTGCTTTCACCGAAGATCAATTCGGCGGCCTGTACCCGCTGTCCCTCTCCTCACGCACGCAGGTATTCAAGGGCCGGCTCAATTCAAACGAGGTCATCCCGTATTTCAAGGATCTGACCGATCCCGACCACGCGGTGCGCGACCTGTTCTTCCACACGCGCTTTTCGACCAACACCGACCCGCACACCACGATGGCGCAGCCGTTCCGGCTGATGGCGCACAACGGCGAGCTCAACACCGACCGCAAGAACCGCATCGCCGAGAACGCGCTGGCGCTGGCGCGCGGCAAGACCATCGTGCGGCCCAAGGGGCAGTCCGACAGCGCCCGCCTCGACCAGACGTTGCACAGCCGCCTGATGGAAGATGGTCTGGACCTGATCGAGGCCGCTGTCTCGATGATGCCGCCGGCATGGGAGAACGACGAGTCGTTGTCGCCCGCGGTGCGCGCCATGCTCGAATACTTCTCGCTGTACGAGGAAAAGAACGACGGCCCGGCCGCCTTCATCTTCGGCAACGGCCAGGTGATCGGCGCGCGCCTGGACCGCCTGGGCCTGCGCCCGCTGCGCTCGGTGGAGACGGCCGAGTACATCGGCGCCATGTCCGAGGCCGGGCAGATTGCCTTCCCTCCCGAGACGGTGCTGAGGCGCGGACGCATCGAGGCCGGCGGCATGCTGTACTTCGACCACCGTGAGGGCCGCAGCTACGGCACAGCGCAAGCGCTGGAGAAACTCGCCGCCGAAAAGGACTACCCGGCACTGTTGGCCGCTGCCCGCGTCACCCTCGCCGAGTTGCCGTCGATCCCCGCCGAGCAGCAGGGTTCGCCGCTGCGCTATGGCGGCGATCTGAGCCGCTACCAGCGTTTCGTCGCCTACTACTACAACCAGGAGAGCTTCAAGTTCATGATGGACCCGATGCTCGCCAGCGGCGCCGAGAAGATCTCGGCCATGGGCTACGGCAACGCCATCAACGCCCTCTCCGACCACGAAGGCGGCGTGGCTCACTACTTCTCGCAGCGCTTCGCGCAGGTCACCAACCCGCCGCTGGACTCGATCCGCGAGGCCGATGGCATGACGCTGCGTGTGGCGCTCGGCGCCAAGCCGCACCTGGGCCGCAGCAAGGGTCGGCAGATCATCGTGCCCAGCCCCATCCTCACGCACCTGGACATGCTGCGCCTGCGCGAGCAGCGCGTCGCACCCTACGAACGCTTCGAGATGCTGTACGCACCGGTGGCGGGAACCGACGCCGCCAGCCGCGCCGCCAATGCGCGGGCGCTGGAACAGGCGATCGATGCGCTGGCCGATGCGGTGGTGGACTTCGCGCGCCAGCAAGGCGGCATCGCGGTGATCACCGATCGTCATGTTTCTTCCACGCGCGCGGCCATGCCGATGCTGATCGTGGTCTCGGCCATCAACCAGCGGCTGGTGCAGGAGGGCCTGCGGCTGGACGTGTCGCTGGTGATCGAGAGCGGCCAGAGCATCTCCTCGCACCACGTGGCCGCCGCACTCGGTTTTGGTGCCTCGGCCATCTACCCGTTGGGGGTGCAGATGCGCGCCGAGGAAAAGTTCGGCGAGGGCGAGGAGGCGGGCAAGGCCTTCAAACGCTATGCCAAGGCGGCCGAGAAGGCCCTCATGAAGACCATGGGCAAGGTGGGTCTGTGCACGGTGGAGAGCTATTCCTGTGGCGAATTCTTCGAGCCCAACTTCCTCGACACCAGCGACCCGGTGCTGAAGAAGTACTTCCCCAACCTGAAGACGCCGGTGGGCGGCGCACGCTTTGCCAACATCGCGCAGATGGTTGCCGATTGGCACACCAGTGCGCTCAAGGTCAGGAGCGAATCGGATGTCCCACTGCTGGGCCTGTTCAAGGAGCGGTCCGAAGGCGCCGGCCACTCCTATGGCACCACCGCCGTGCGCGGCTTCGTGGACATGACCGAGCGCCCGCTGCGCTTCGCCGGCCAGGCACGCGAGGAAGACGAGTTCCTGCGCCTGTTGACCGTGGCCCGGCTCGACGATGCCTTCGCGCTCAAGCCGGCGGCCTATGCCGCCAGCAGCTTCGGCCGCATCCCGGCCGAGGTGATCGATGCCTTTCGCATCACCCCCGACTACCGCGAGTTCTCCAGCCTGATGCTGGCGGAGCGCAAGCGGCGGCCAGCCGCGCTGCGCGACATCCTGGCCTTTCCGGCCGACCTCACCCATGTCGACAGCGCGGCCGAGTTCGGCCGCAAGCTGGGCCGCTTCGCGTTGCTCAACAACGGCTTCGCGGTGCGCGGGCTGGCATGCGAAACCATCGAGGCAGGCCGGCACTACCGGCTACGCCTGACCGAGCACATCGAAGGACTCAAGGATGCGGCCACCCGCCTGGCCGCGCTGGCCGAGGCGCTGCAAGCCCGCTTCGGGACGGACATTCTCCGCACCGAGGTCAGCAGCGATGCCCTGCTCATAGAGGCCCAAGGCCCTGCCGCCGACTACCTGGGCCGCATCTTCGCCGCGCCGCGCAGCCTGCCTCTCGCCGAGGTGCAGCCGGCCAGCGAGATCACCCGCAGCTTCGCCTCTGGCGCCATGAGCCACGGCGCGCTGGTCGCGCCCGCGCACGAGGCGGTGGCGCACGGCACCAACATGGTCGGCGGCATGAGCAACTGCGGCGAAGGCGGCGAGCACTACTCGCGCCACGGCACCATCCGGGCCTCGCGCATCAAGCAGCTGGCTTCGGGCCGCTTCGGCGTCTGGGCCGGCTACCTGGCCGACCCGATGCTGGAGGAGCTGGAGATCAAGATCGGCCAGGGCGCCAAGCCCGGTGAAGGCGGGCAATTGCCTGCGCCCAAGGTCACCGTGGAGATCGCCGCCGCGCGCGGCGGCACGCCGGGCGTCGAACTGGTCTCGCCGCCGCCGCACCACGACACCTACTCGATCGAGGACCTGGCCCAGCTCATCCACGACTGCAAGGCGGCGCGCGTGCGCGTCATCGTCAAGTTGGTCTCCAGCGAGGGCATCGGCACCATCGCCGTGGGCGTGGCCAAGGCCGGTGCCGACGTCATCAACGTCGCCGGCAACACCGGCGGCACCGGCGCCGCCTCGGTGACCAGCCTCAAGTACACCGGCCGCGTGGCCGAGATCGGCATCGCCGAGGTGCACCAGGCGCTGTGCGCCAACGGCCTGCGGGACAAGGTCGTGCTGCGCTGCTCGGGCGCGCAGCAGACCGGCAGCGACGTCATCAAGTCGGCGCTGCTGGGCGGCGACAGCTTCGAGTTCGGCACCACCGCGCTGATGATGCTCAAGTGCGTGATGGCCAAGAACTGCAACGTCAAGTGCCCGGCGGGTCTGACCACCAATGCCGAGGCCTTCGACGGCGACCCGCGCCAGCTCGCCCAGTACTTCATGAACGTGGCGCACGAGGTGCGCGAGATCCTGGCGCGCATCGGCCTGCGCTCGCTGCGCGAGGCGCGCGGGCGCGCCGACCTGCTGCACCTGATGGAGCATCCGCACGAAGTCGGCCGGCTCGACCTGCGCGCCATGCTGGCCGTGGTGCCCGAGGTGAAGATCGCCAACCCGGTTTACCTGGAAAAGGATTTCACGCTCGATGATGCCTGGCTGGCGCCACTGCACGCGGCGTTGATCGGGCAAGGCGCCGAGCGCGTGCGGCTCGGCGATGGCGTGGTGCTCAACAACCGCAACAAGAGCGTCGGCGGGCAACTCGCCATCGACATCGAGCGCATGCTCAACCACGAACTCACGGCCGAACAACTGGCGGCCATGCCGGCGGTGCTGGCGGACGACCGAGGCCGGCATTACCTGCAGGCCGGCAGCGTGGCCATCACCACCCGCGGCGCGGCCGGTCAATCGTATGGCGCCTTCTGCAACGACGGCATGGTGATGCGCCACAGCGGCACCTGCAATGATGGCGTCGGCAAGGGCCAGTGCGGCGGCGAGCTCATCGTGGTCTCGCCCGGTGGCGGTTCGCCCGAACCGGGCGGCAACGTGCTGGTCGGCAACTTCGCGCTGTTCGGCGCCACCGGTGGGCGCCTGTTCGTGCAGGGCCAGGCCGGCGACCGCTTCGCCGTCCGCAACTCGGGCGCCACCGCGGTGGTCGAGGGCGTGGGCGACTTCTGCTGCGAATACATGACCAACGGCGCGGTGCTGAACCTCGGCGCCTTCGGCAAGGGCTTCGGCAACGGCATGAGCGGCGGCTTCGCCTACCAGTACGACCCCTACGGCACGCTGGCGCAGCACGCTGCGGGCGACTCGGTGCTGTTCGGCTCGATCGCCGAGGACAGCGAGATGGCCCGCGTGCACGAGCAGGCCGTGCGGCAACTGCTGCAATGGCATCTGGAGGCCACGGACTCCGAGCGCGCCGCCTGGCTGCTGGCCAACTGGGAGGCCGAACGCCAGCACTTCGTCTATGTCATGCCGCGCGCGCTGCTGCTCTACCAGGACGCCCGCGCCATCCTCCAGGCCAAGCCGCGCAAGGAATTGCTGGAGGAGTTGGCCACCGCGCTGGCCACGCACCAGGTTGCCAAGTTCAAGCGCGCATGGCGCGACGGCACGCCGATTGCCGCCGGTGCGGTGCCCGCCTATGGCGAGACCGACACGGCCGAAATGCTGGTGCTGCTCAACAACTACACGGTGCTGAGCAACGCCCAGCAGCTCGCGCTGGCGCGCCTGCCCAAAGGCTCGGCCGTCGAGGAGCCCGCCGTGCAGAAAGCCGTGCGCAACCTCGTCATGACCGAGGACTTCGCTCTGATGAGCCGGCTGCAGCGCCACGCCCGTGCCGCCATCGAGCACTACGGCGACGAGCAACTGGCCGCACTGATCGCCGCCAAGCGCCTGGCCGACTACAAGACGGCGCTCGCCCAGCGCAACATCCGCTCGATCGATGCGCCGGCCACCTACGGCTGGATCCTCGACCAGGACCGCCGCAATGTCGCCGCGCTGGGCCGCCTGCCCGATTTCGAGGAGCTGTTCGCGCGTGCCGCGCTGCCCGACCTGGCAGCCGCCGTCGGCAAGCTTTGAGGGCCAGCCTCCAGTCTACGGATCAAGAATACGGATCAAGAAGAGAAACGACATCCAATGAAAGTCCCCTACATCCCCGAAGACGCCCCCTTCAGCGCCGACCAGAAATCCTGGCTGGCCGGCTTCCTCGCCGGCCTGCACTCGCGCCTGCTGGTGCTTGAAGGCCATGGCCAGCAAGCTGGTGCCAGTGCTGGCGCAGGCACCGCCGCCAAGGTCCACATCCTCTACGGTTCGCAGACCGGCAATGCCGAAGGACTGGCGCAAAGCGCCGCCGCCGTCGCGCGCTCGCAGGGCCTGGCGCCCGTCGTGCAGGCGCTGGGCGAAGTGGATCTCGAGGTCTTCGCCACCATGCGCCATGTGCTCATCGTCACCTCCACCTATGGCGAAGGCGAGATGCCCGACAACGCGCAGCTGTTCTGGGACGCCATCTCGGCCAGCACCGCGCCGCGCCTGGAGCAGATGCACTTTGCCGTGCTGGCCATCGGCGACACCGGCTACGACGGCTTCTGCCAGGCCGGCAAGGTCATCGACATGCGGCTGGAACAGCTCGGCGCCAAACGCCTGGCCGAGCGCGTCGATTGCGACGTCGAATACGAGGAAGCCGCCAGCGCCTGGATCGCCAGCGCCATGCCCCGGCTCGCCAGCAGCGCCGGCAGCAGCGGCAGCGCGCCGGCCGACATCGCCGCGGCGCCCCCGGCCAAGCCCGCCATCCCCGGCTCCAGCCGCAAGAACCCCTTCTCCGCCGCGCTGGTGGCCAACCGGCGCCTGTCGGGTGAGGCATCGGCCAAGGACATCCGCCATTTCGAGTTCGACCTCGAAGGCAGTGGCCTGCACTACGAAGCCGGCGATGCGCTGGGCGTCATCCCCGTCAATGACCCGGAACTCGTCGGCCTGCTGCTGGCGCGACTGAACGTGGCCTACGACACGCCGGTGCCCGGCCACGACCAGAGCCTTGGTGACCTGCTGACCCACCAGTTCGAGATTTCCGAGCCCTCGCGCAAGCTGGTCGACTTCATCGGCGGGCACACCGCCAATGAAGAGCTGCGCCACATCCTGCAGCACGACGACAAGGACACGCTGGCAGCCTGGCTGTGGGGCAAGGACGTGCTCGACCTGCTGCTGCTCGACCCGGCCCGCCCCATCGGCGTGCAGGAGCTGGTGGCGCAGCTGCGCCCGCTCCAGCACCGCGCCTACTCGATCTCATCGAGCCAGAAGGCGTACCCCCGGCACGTGCACCTCACGGTGGCCGCCGTGCGCTACCAGAGCGGCGGCCGCGCACGTGGCGGCGTCTGCTCGACCTACCTGGCCGACCGCGTCGGACGCGGCGAGAAGCCCGCCATCTTCATCTCGCCCAACAAGTCCTTCCGCGTGCCACAGAACGGCGACGCGCCGCTCATCATGGTCGGTCCCGGCACCGGCATCGCGCCTTTCCGCGCTTTCCTGCAGGAGCGCGCCGCCACTGGCGCCAAGGGCCGCAACTGGCTGCTCTTCGGCGACCAGCACCGCGTGCACGATTACATCTACGAGGATGAACTGGCCCAGTGGCACCAGGGCGGCCACCTGAGCCGGCTGGACCTGGCCTTCTCGCGCGACCAGGCCGAGAAGATCTACGTGCAGACGCGCATGCGCGAGCACGGCGCCGAACTCTACGCCTGGCTGCAGGAAGGCGGCCACTTCTACGTCTGCGGCGACGCCACCCGCATGGCCAAGGACGTGGACGAAGCGTTGCACCAGCTCATTGCCGAACATGGTGGTACCTCGGAGGAGAAAGCCGCCGATTACGTCAACCAGCTCAAGAAAGAGAAGCGCTACCTGCGCGACGTGTACTGATAGACCACGCAACAGGCCCGCATTGAAAAGGGCGGACTTGCCAGATGGCGAGCCGCCCTTTCTTGCACGTCCATGTACGTTCTTGTACTGGCCCTGTCCCAGGATTTCGGACCGCTCAGTAACAGAACGGCCGGCATGCGGAACTTCCGAAATGCCGTCTCGGATTTCCGTGGCGGTCAGCGTGAACCGCGCGCCACTGCCAGCAGAACACCGAAGCCGACCAGCAGCCCGCCGAAGGCACGGTCGATCCAGTGGCGCACCGCCAGCAGCCGATCGCGCACGACCCCGGCCGAGAAGCACAAGGCCACCAAAGTGAACCAGGCCATGTGCGCCACCGAAATGAAAGCGCCATAGCCGATCTGCACCGCCAGCGGTGTGTCGGGCCGCACCACCTGCATGAACAGGCTGACGATGAACACCGTGGTTTTCGGGTTCAGCGCATTGGTCAGGAAGCCGGTGCGCAGCGCCGCCGCATCCGATAGCGGTGCCACGACGCTGTCGGCCAACGCGCCGGCGGGCTTGGCGCGCAGCATCTTCACGCCGAGATAGACCAGATAAACGGCACCGATCAGCTTGATGGCGTTGAACAGCCAGAGCGATTGCTGGATCAACAGGCCCACGCCAACCAGCGTATAGGTGACGTGGACGAGCACGCCGAGGCCGATACCCAGGGCCGTCAGCACGCCCGCCCGGCGCGACAGCATCAGGCTGTTGCGTGTGACCATTGCAAAGTCCGGCCCTGGACTGATGACGGCGAGCAAGGTGATTGTGATGACGGCTATCAGCTCTGGCATGGCGTATCCTGTCGAACAACATCGAATTGTCGAGATGCTACCGACGAAAATCCCCGGTGAATAACGATGCTTTTTGACAAGAATGGTGAGCTGGAATCACCATCGACCGATGCGCGCCTGCCTTCGCTGCTGGCCCTGCGCTGCTTCGAGGCAGCGGCCCGCCTGGAGAATTTCAGCCGGGCCGCCGAGGAACTGCACCTGACCCACGGCGCGGTCAGCCGTGCCGTGCGCCTGCTCGAAGACGAGCTGGGCGTGGCGCTGTTCGAGCGCCGCAGCCGGCGCGTGTTCCTGACCGATGGCGGGCGCACCCTGGCGCGCGCCGTGGGCAATGGCCTGGATCTGATGCGGCAGGCCGTCGGCGAACTGCGCGCCAGCGCCCGCGAGGGGCGACGCTGGGTGTTGTCGTGCGAGCCGACCTTGCTGATGCGCTGGCTGATCCCGCGCTGGCCGGACTTCCAGGCCCGGCATCCGGGGGTCGACGTGCATCTGGTCGCGGGCGGCGGGCCGTTCTCCTTCGCCAGCGGCATCGACCTGGCGATCCGCCGCGACGACTTCCCCTGGCCCGAAGGCTATCACGCCGAACCCCTGTTCGCGGAGAAGGTCGGCCCGGTCTGCCGTCCCGGCAAGGCGGCGGCCTGGTTCAGCACGAAGAAGGCCGGCGCCGCGCTCAAGACCGGCGCACCACGCCTGCACACGCGCACGCGGCCGGGCGCATGGCCGGAATGGGCGATGGCCGCAGGCCAGCCCGTACCGGACGCGCCGGGACAAACCTTCGAGCACTTCTATTTCAGCTTGCAGGCGGCCGTGGCCGGCCTGGGCGTGGCGATCGGCCCCTGGCATCTGGTGCGCGACGATCTGGACAGCGGCGTGCTGGCCGCGCCGCTCGGCTTCATCGAAGACGGCTCGCGTTACTGCCTGCTGTCGCCACAGCCCCTGCCGCCCGATGGCCCGCAGGCCGACTTGCTGGCGTGGCTGCGAGCGATGGCCTGAACGAACAACGGGCGCAGCAAAAAGGGGCCGAAGCCCCTTCAGTCGGAGCAGGCCGCGTTCGGCAAAGTGTGCCATCCAGCCAGTTGCGGTGCGCGTGTTTCCCCGGTGGCGGTGGCGTATGCGGCCGTCCAGCGCGGCCAGGGGCCGGCACGACATGGCGGCGATTGCCGCGCGGACGTCGCAGCACGGGCGAAGCCAGTTCGGCAAGCAGGACACCGGCCTGTCCGCCAATCTGCAGGGCGCGCTGCGCGATCGGCATGGCGGCTCCGGGCATGGCCGGGCGGGAGGTGGTGCAGGCGGGGATTGGTACGTGGGCGAGGCTTCCTTTTCTTGCGGCATCGGGTCTGGACAGATGCGCGTCAAGGCAGTGGCGGCCAACCAAATACCGTCCCCGATATTTTCAATAAATATCAAGAAAAAAATAAAACATACCTGACCCTTTTTTATTTTCTTGCAAGCCCCCTCTGACCGGCGTATTCTTCCGATCTGCGCGCATGTATGCATGCTGCCGTGCATGCAATACAACGCCATGGCTGCGCCACGACAGCCGGATCGCGCACGAAGCCCTCACGATAGAAACCACGACAAGGAGTACGCCATGACCAAGGCGTCCGAAATCCAGCACCTGCAGGAGCAAGGCCTTTACGCCGGCGCCAACGAACACGACGCCTGCGGCGTCGGCTTCGTTGCCCACATCAAGGGCGTCAAGCGCCACGACATCGTCACGCAGGCGCTGCAGATTCTCATCAACATCGACCACCGCGGCGCCGTTGGCGCCGACCCGCTGATGGGCGATGGTGCCGGCATCCTGATCCAGATCCCCGACCAGCTTTACCGCGAGGAGATGGCCGCCCAGGGCATCGAGCTGCCGCCGGCCGGCGAATATGGCGTGGGCATGATTTTCCTGCCCAAGGAGAATGCGTCCCGCCGCGCCTGCGAGCAGGAGCTCGAACGCGCCGTCAAGGCCGAGGGCCAGGTGCTGCTGGGCTGGCGCGACGTACCGGTCAACCGCGACATGCCGATGTCCCCCGCCGTGCGCGAGAAGGAGCCGGTGCTGCGCCAGCTCTTCATCGGCCGCGGCAACGACGTGATCGTGCAGGACGCGCTCGAACGCAAGCTCTACGTGATCCGCAAGACCGCCAGCGCCAACATCCAGGCCCTGGGGCTCAAGCACAGCAAGGAATACTACGTGCCGAGCATGAGCACGCGCACGGTGGTCTACAAGGGCCTGCTGCTGGCCGGCCAGGTTGGGGAGTACTACCTGGACCTGCTCGATGCGCGCTGCATCTCGGCCATCGGCCTGGTGCACCAGCGCTTCTCGACCAACACCTTCCCCGAGTGGCCGCTGGCCCACCCATACCGCTACGTGGCGCACAACGGCGAGATCAACACCGTCAAGGGCAACTACAACTGGATGCGCGCGCGCGAGGGCGTGATGTCCTCCCCGGTGCTGGGCGAGGACCTCAAGAAGCTCTACCCGATCAGCTTTGCCGACCAATCGGACACGGCCACTTTCGACAACTGCCTGGAACTGCTGACCATGGCTGGCTACTCGATCAGCCAGGCCATGATGATGATGATCCCCGAGCCCTGGGAGCAGCACGAGGCGATGGACGAGCGCCGCCGTGCCTTTTATGAGTACCACGCCGCGATGCTCGAACCCTGGGACGGGCCGGCCTCCGTGGTGTTCACCGATGGCCGTCAGATCGGCGCCACGCTGGACCGCAACGGCCTGCGCCCGTCGCGCTACTGGGTCACCGACGATGACCTGGTGATCCTCGGCTCCGAGGCCGGCGTGCTGCCCATCCCGGACAACAAGATCGTGCGCAAGTGGCGCCTGCAGCCGGGCAAGATGCTGCTGATCGATCTGGAGCAGGGCCGCATGATCGACGATGACGAGCTCAAGGCCAACATCGTCAACACCAAGCCCTACAAGCAGTGGAACGACAACCTGCGCGTCAAGCTCGACAGCGTCGAGGCCGAGGCCGGCGCCATCGAGGCAGTGGCCGATGCCGATGCGCACCCGGTGCCGCTGCTCAAGCGCCAGCAACTCTTTGGCTTCACGCAGGAGGACATCAAGTTCCTGCTTGCGCCGATGGCCAGGAACGGTGAGGAAGGCATTGGCTCAATGGGCAACGACAGCCCGCTGGCCGTGCTCTCGAACCGCAGCAAGCCGCTCTACAACTACTTCCGCCAGCTCTTCGCCCAGGTCACCAACCCGCCGATCGACCCGATTCGCGAGGCCATCGTGATGTCGCTGGTGTCCTTCATCGGCCCCAAGCCCAACCTGCTCGACATCAACCAAGTGAACCCGCCGATGCGGCTGGAGGTTACCCAGCCGGTGCTGGACTTCGCCGACATGGCCAAGCTGCGCAACATCGAGCGCTACACCCACGGCAAGTTCAAGAGCGCGGTGATCGACATCACCTACCCGCTCGACTGGGGCAAGGACGGCGTCGAGGCCAAGCTGGCCTCGCTGTGCGCCCGCGCGGTCGACGCCGTCAAGGACGGCGCCAACATCCTGATCGTCAGCGACCGCGATGTCTCGGCCGACCGCATTGCGATCCCGGCACTGCTGGCGCTCTCGGCCATCCACCAGCACCTCATCCGCACCGGCCTGCGCACCTCCACCGGTTTGGTGGTGGAGACCGGCAGCGCCCGCGAAGTGCACCACTTCGGCGTGCTGGCCGGCTATGGCGCCGAGGCCATCCACCCCTACCTGGCGCTGGAGACCCTGCAGGCCATGCACCAGGACCTGCCCGGCGAGCTCAGTGCCGAGAAGGCCATTTACCACTACATCAAGGCGGTGGGCAAGGGTCTCTCGAAGATCATGTCCAAGATGGGCGTCTCGACCTACATGAGCTACTGCGGCGCGCAGCTCTTCGAGGCCGTGGGCATCAATGCCGAGACGGTGGCCAAGTACTTCACCGGCACTGCCAGCCGGGTGCAGGGCATCGGCGTGTTCCAGATCGCCGAGGAAGCCATTCGCCTGCACAAGTCGGCCTTCAGCGACGACCCGGTGCTGGAGAACATGCTCGATGCCGGTGGCGAATACGCCTGGCGCGCGCGCGGCGAGGAGCACATGTGGACGCCCGACGCCATTGCCAAGCTGCAGCACAGCGCCCGCGCGAACAATTTCAACACCTACAAGGAATACGCGCAGATCATCAACGACCAGAGCCGCCGCCACATGACGCTGCGCGGGCTGTTCGAGTTCCGCATCGATCCGAGCAAGGCCATTCCGGTCGAGGAAGTCGAGTCCGCCAGCGAAATCGTCAAGCGTTTTGCCACCGGGGCCATGTCGCTGGGCTCGATCAGCACCGAGGCGCATGCCACGCTGGCGATCGCGATGAACCGCATCGGCGGCAAGAGCAACACCGGCGAAGGCGGCGAAGACCAGCGCCGCTACCGCAACGAGCTCAAGGGCATCCCGATCCAGGCCGGCGAAACGCTCAAGAGCATCATCGGCGCCGAGAACATCGAGGTCGACACGCCACTGCAGGCGGGCGACTCGCTGCGCTCGAAGATCAAGCAGGTTGCCTCCGGGCGCTTTGGCGTCACGGCCGAGTACCTCAGCAGCGCCGACCAGATCCAGATCAAGATGGCCCAGGGCGCCAAACCCGGCGAAGGTGGCCAACTGCCCGGCGGCAAGGTCTCCGACTACATCGGCAAACTGCGCCACTCGGTGCCGGGCGTGGGCCTGATCTCGCCACCGCCGCACCACGACATCTACTCGATCGAGGACCTGGCGCAGCTCATCCATGACCTCAAGAACGTCGCGCCACACGCCTCCATCTCCACCAAGCTGGTCTCGGAAGTCGGCGTGGGGACCATTGCCGCGGGCGTGACCAAGTGCAAGAGCGACCACGTGGTGATTGCCGGCCATGACGGCGGCACCGGAGCCTCGCCCTGGTCGTCCATCAAGCACGCCGGCGGGCCCTGGGAAATTGGCCTGGCCGAGACGCAGCAGACGCTGGTGCTCAACCGCCTGCGCGGCCGCATCCGCGTGCAGGTCGATGGCCAGCTCAAGACGGGCCGCGACGTGGTCATCGGCGCGCTGCTGGGCGCCGATGAGTTCGGCTTCGCCACTGCGCCGCTGGTGGTCGAAGGCTGCATCATGATGCGCAAATGCCACCTCAACACCTGCCCGGTGGGCGTGGCCACCCAGGACCCGGTGCTGCGCCGCAAGTTCTCCGGCAAGCCCGAACACGTCGTCAACTTCTTCTTCTTCGTCGCCGAGGAAGTGCGCCAGATCATGGCGCAACTGGGCATCCGCAAGTTCGACGAACTGATCGGCCACGCCGAACTGCTCGACATGAAGAAAGGCATCGCGCACTGGAAGGCCCAGGGCCTGGACTTCTCGCGCCTGTTCGCCCAGCCGGCCGTGCCAGCCGAAGTGGCGCGCTACCACGTCGAGGGGCAGGACCACGGCCTGGCTGGCGCGCTGGACAACAAGCTGATCGAGCGCAGCCTGCCAGCCATCGAGCGCGGCGAGCGCGTGCGCTTCATCGAGGCTGCGCGCAACGTCAACCGCACGGTCGGCGCCATGCTCTCTGGCGCGGTCACCCGCGCCCACCCGGACGGACTGCCCGACGACACCATCCACATCCAGCTCGAAGGCGTGGGTGGCCAGTCGTTCGGCGCCTTCCTCTGCCCCGGCATCACGCTCTACCTGATCGGCGAAGCCAACGACTACACCGGCAAGGGCCTCTCGGGCGGCCGCGTGGTGGTACGCCCGAACCTGGAGTTCCGTGGCGATGCGGCCAAGAACACCATCGTCGGCAACACCGTGCTGTTCGGCGCCACCACCGGCGAAGCCTACTTCAGCGGCGTGGCCGGCGAGCGCTTTGCCGTGCGCATGTCCGGTGCCACGGCAGTCGTCGAAGGCGTGGGCGACCACGGCTGCGAATACATGACCGGCGGCACCGTCGTCGTGCTCGGCAAGACGGGGCGCAACTTCGCCGCCGGCATGAGCGGCGGCGTGGCCTACGTCTACGACGAGGATGGCCAGTTCGCCAAGCGCTGCAACACCACCTCGGTCACGCTCGAGCCCGTGCTGCCGCACGAGCAGCACCTGCAGACCGTGGCGCGAGGCATCTGGCACCGCGACCAGACCGACGACACGCAACTGCGCGCCATGCTCGAGGCCCACAACCGCTGGACCGGCAGCCGCCGCGCCCGCGAACTGCTCGACAACTGGCAGGTGGCGCGTCAGAAGTTCGTCAAGGTCTTCCCCAGCGAATACAAGCGTGCGCTGGCCGAGTTGTACGAGCGTCGCCAACTGCGCGAGGAAGGTGCTGCCGTGGCCATCGTCCCGGCGATCGAAGCCGAGGCCGCTGTGGCCCCGGCCGCCGCTCCCGCAGCGGCCACGGCCAAGTCAGCCACCGCCAGCCGCCGCAAGAGCGGCAAGTCGGACGGGACGCTGACACCGGCCAAGTAACAACCATCACCCACCACCAGGGCCCGCCGCCGCCCCGCGCCACACAGCGCCCGGCCGGCTGCCCGCCCCCTCACGATGAATGCACGAGGATTCGAACCATGGGAAAGACCACAGGATTCCTGGAATACGACCGCATCGAAGAGTCGTACCTGCCCGTCGACAAGCGCCTGAAGAACTACAAGGAATTCGTCATTGGCATCAATGACAGCCAGGCCAAGATCCAGGGCGCGCGCTGCATGGACTGCGGCACGCCGTTCTGCAACAACGGCTGCCCGGTCAACAACATCATTCCGGACTTCAACGATCTGGTCTACCGCCAGGACTGGCGCGCCGCCATCGAAGTGCTGCACAGCACCAACAACTTTCCGGAGTTCACCGGCCGCATTTGCCCCGCCCCCTGCGAGGCCGCCTGCACGCTGGGCATCAATGACGATCCCATCGGCATCAAGAGCATCGAGCACGCCATCATCGATCGCGCCTGGGAAGAAGGCTGGGTCGCGCCCAAGCCCGCCGAACACAAGACCGGCCGCAAGGTCGCCGTCGTCGGCGCCGGCCCTGCGGGCCTGGCCGCCGCGCAGCAACTCGCCCGTGCCGGCCATGACGTGACCCTGTTCGAGAAGAACGACCGTGTCGGCGGCCTGCTGCGTTACGGCATTCCCGACTTCAAGCTCGAGAAAAGCCACATCGACCGCCGTGTCGAACAACTCAAGGCCGAGGGCGTCACCATCCGCACCAGCGTGCTGGTGGCCGGCAAGGATGGCCTGGGCAAGGACAGCAAGGTCACCAACTGGGCCAATGAAACCGTCGCCCCCGATGCCTTGCTGGCCGACTTCGACGCCGTGCTGCTGACCGGCGGCTCCGAGCAGTCGCGCGACCTGCCGGTGCCCGGACGCGAGCTCAGCGGCGTGCACTTCGCGATGGAATTCCTGCCGCAGCAGAACAAGGTCAATGCCGGCGACAGGCTCAAGGGGCAGATCCGAGCGGACGGCAAGCACGTCATCGTCATCGGCGGCGGCGATACCGGCAGCGACTGCGTGGGCACCAGCAACCGCCACGGCGCCCAGAGCGTCACCCAGTTCGAGCTGCTGCCGATGCCGCCCGAGCACGAGAACAAGCCGCTGGTCTGGCCCTACTGGCCCATCAAGCTGCGCACCAGTTCCAGCCACGAGGAAGGCTGCACGCGCGAGTTCGCCATCGCCACCAAGGAGTTCATCGGCGAGAAAGGCAAGCTCACCGGCGTCAAGACCGTGCGCCTCGAATGGAAGGACGGCAAGATGAGCGAGGTGCCCGGCAGCGAGCAAATCCTCAAGGCCGACCTGGTGCTGCTGGCCATGGGCTTCGTCAGCCCCGTGCAAAGCGTGCTCAAGGCCTTTGGCGTGGACACCGACCCGCGCGGCAATGCCCGCGCCAGCACCGACTTCAGCGGCGGCTATGCCACCAACGTGCCCAAGCTGTTCGCCGCCGGCGACATCCGCCGCGGCCAGTCGCTGGTGGTCTGGGCGATCCGCGAAGGTAGGCAGGCGGCGCGTGCCGTCGATGAGTTCCTGATGGGTTACTCCGAACTGCCCCGTTGAACCATGCGGATCGCCCATTCGGGCGGGTGAACATGAAGCGCAGCCTCACCGGCTGCGCTGCGCGAAGGTAGGCAGGCGGCGCGTGCCGTCGATGAGTTCCTGATGGGATTCAGCCAACTTCCCCGCTGAGCCACGCGGATCGCCCATTCGGGCGGGTGAACATGAAGTGCAGCCTCACCGGCTGCGCTGCGCGAAGGTAGGCAGGCGGCGCGTGCCGTCGATGAGTTCCTGATGGGATTCAGCCAACCGTCCCGCTGGACCATGCCAATCGCCCATTCGGGCTGGCGGACAACAGGCAAAGGAAAAGGGCGCTGCTTCTCACGAGGCAGCGCCCTTTTTCCGTGGACGCGATCGCATCGATGGTGCCAAATCAGTCATCCAGCAGCGCGACATCGCGCACCGCGCCCTTGTCGGCCGAAGTCACCAGCTTGGCATAGGCCTTGAGCGCCGTGGAGACCTTGCGCGGACGCGGCCTGGCGGGCTTCCAGCCCTTGGCGTCCTGCTCCACGCGCCGGCGCGCCAGTTCCTCATCGGACAGCAGCACGTCGATGGTGCGGTTCGGGATGTCGATGCGGATGCGATCGCCATCGCGCACCAGCCCGATGGCTCCGCCAGCGGCGGCTTCCGGCGAGCAGTGGCCGATCGACAGGCCCGAGGTGCCGCCCGAGAAACGCCCGTCGGTCAGCAGCGCGCAGGCCTTGCCCAGGCCCTTGGATTTGATGTAGCTGGTCGGGTAGAGCATCTCCTGCATGCCGGGGCCGCCCTTGGGGCCTTCATAGCGCACGATGACGATGTCGCCGGCCTTGACCTTGCCCGCCAGGATGTTCTCCACCGCCTCGTCCTGCGATTCGGTGACGTGGGCCGTGCCCTCGAACACCAGGATGCTTTCGTCGACACCGGCGGTCTTGACCACGCAGCCGTCGAGCGCAATGTTGCCGGTGAGCACGGCCAGGCCCCCTTCCTTCGAGAACGCATGCTCGTAGGAGCGGATGCAGCCTTCGGCGCGATCCAGGTCCAGACTGGGCCAGCGGGTGTTCTGGCTGAAGGCCGTCTGCGTGGGGATGCCGGCCGGGCCGGCCAGGTAGAAATGCCGCACCGCCTCGTCCTGCGTGCGGGCGATGTCCCACTGCGCCAGCGCATCGCCCAGCGTCTTCGCGTGCACGGTGGGCACATCGGTGTGCAGCCGGCCGGCGCGATCGAGCTCGCCCAGGATGGCCATGATGCCACCGGCGCGGTGCACGTCCTCGATGTGGTACTTGTTGGTGTTGGGCGCAACCTTGCACAGTTGCGGCACGACGCGCGAGAGGCGGTCGATGTCGGTCATCGTGAAGTCGATGCCCGCCTCGCGCGCGATCGCCAGCAGGTGCAGGATGGTGTTGGTCGAACCACCCATGGCGATGTCCAGCGTCATCGCGTTCTCGAAGGCCTGAAAGCCCACCGAGCGCGGCAGGATGGAGTCATCGTCCTGCTCGTAGTACTGGCGGGCCAGCTCGACGATGCGGTGGCCTGCGCGCTTGAAGAGCTGCTCGCGGTCGGCGTGCGTGGCCACCACGGTGCCGTTGCCCGGCAGCGAAAGGCCCAGCGCCTCGGTCAGGCAGTTCATCGAGTTGGCAGTGAACATGCCCGAGCACGAACCGCAGGTCGGGCAGGCCGAGCGCTCGACCTCGGCCACGTCGGCGTCGGAGTAGTTCTGATCGGCCGCGATCACCATGGCATCGACGAGGTCGAGCTTCTTGAACTCCATGACCTTCGTGGTGGGATTGGCCAGGCGCGTCTTGCCCGCTTCCATCGGGCCGCCGGAGACGAAGATCACCGGGATGTTCAGCCGCATCGCAGCCATCAGCATGCCGGGAGTGATCTTGTCGCAGTTGGAGATGCACACCATCGCATCAGCACAGTGGGCGTTGACCATGTACTCGACCGAGTCGGCGATGATGTCGCGGCTGGGCAGCGAATACAGCATGCCGTCGTGGCCCATGGCGATGCCATCGTCCACGGCGATGGTGTTGAACTCTTTCGCCACACCACCGGCCGCCTCGATCTCGCGGGCGACCAGCTGGCCCAGGTCCTTGAGGTGCACATGGCCGGGCACGAACTGGGTGAACGAATTGACCACCGCGATGATGGGCTTGGAGAAGTCGTCGTCCTTCATGCCGGTGGCACGCCAGAGGGCGCGCGCGCCGGCCATGTTGCGGCCACCGGTGGAGGTTTGGGAGCGGTATGCGGGCATCGTGGTTGCAGGAAGTGTTATCGCAAGAGGAAAAACGGGCCGAGGCAGTCAAGGCCTGCGCACGTCCATCCAGGCAGGCGCCAGGACAATCTTTGATTATCCTCCATTCCCCGAAAACGGATGGTCCCGGGGTTTCCAGGCAGGAGGGCTCAGCGCACGGCCTCGGCCGCCACCAGCCGGAAAGCCTGCACCAGCGGCTCGCGCGGCCCGGCTCTTTGCCACAGCACACCAAAGGCCCGGGGCGGTGGCGGGTCCGGCAAGGGGATGTGCACCGTGTGCAAGGCGGCCGTCAACGGTGAATCGATGCGGGGCACCAGCGAAACGCCCAGGCCGCGATCGACCATCATCGCAATGGCCAGCAGGGAGCTGAGTTCGATGCGCTCTTGCGTGACAATGCCATGGGCCCGCAGGTAGGCATCCGCCTGCCTGCCACCGCCAAGGCTGCGGTCGTAGCGGATGAAGGGCTGCCGCTGCAGCAGCTCCAACGGGTCGCCCGCCGCCAGGCTGGCGGGCGCCAGCACCATCAGGGGTTCCTCGCGCAGCGGGGCCCAACCCAGGGTCTTGGGCAGCTCGAACTGCGGGTGCAGGCACATGGCGACATCCAGCCGGCCTTGCTGCACCTGTTCGAGCAAGGGCTGCGACATGCCGGCATGCACCAGCAGCCGCACCTGGGGGTAACGCTGGGCAAAGCGCTCCAGAACGGCGGCAAAAACCGTGTGCAACACCGTGTTGATGGCGCCCACGTTCAATTGGCCTTCATAGGAAGGGCCCTGCACGGCGCTGCGCAGTTGCATCACCTCCGTCAGCAGTGGACGCACCCGCTCGAGCAAACGGTGCCCGGCAGCCGTCGGCAGCACCGTGCGCCCGGAACGCACCACCAGCGCAGCTCCCAGCGACAGCTCCAGCGACCGCACCTGGTGCGCCACCGCGGCCGGCGTGATGTCGAGGCTGCGCGCCGCCTGGGCCATCGACCCCAGTTCCGCCACACGCAGCAGGGTCCGCAGGAAATCCGTTTCCATGGCCATCCCAAAATAAAAGATAGAAATTTTATCTTCTGAAGAAAAAACAAGGTACTTCTTTTAAACAACAGCAATTTCTACACTGCGCCATCCTTCTCACCCTTTTTCGCCATGCGCAGCAAACTCTTTGTCCCCGGTGACCGTCCGGAACTGTTCGAAAAGGCCTATCGCAGCGAAGCCGATGCCATCTCGCTGGATCTGGAGGACGCGGTTGCCCCGGCGCGCAAAGCACAGGCCCGAGAGAACGTGCGCCAGTGGCTGGCCCAATGGCGACAGATGCCCGAGCGCCATGCCGGCAAGATCACCATCGTGCGCATCAACGCGCCGGGCAGCGACTGGTTCGAGCAGGATCTCGATGCCATGGTCCAGCCGGGCGTGGACATGATCAACCTGCCCAAACCCACCGACGCCGCCAGCGTGGCCGCCATCGCCGAGACCATCCGCAAGCTCGAACGCGCGCGCGGCCTGACCACGCCGGTGCGATTGCTCCTCAATATCGAGACGCCAGCGGCATTGCGCAACGCCGCTTCGCTGGCCTGCGCAGCCCCCTGCGTGGCCGGCCTGCAATTGGGTCTGGCCGACCTGTTCGAGCCCAATGGCATTGACCGCAGCGAACGCCTTGCCCTCGCGCAGGTGCTGCTGCAGGTGCGTCTGGCGGCCAGCGAGGCCGGCGTCGATGCCTACGATGGCGCCTTTGCCGACATCCGCAACCCCGCCGGCTTCGAGGAAGAGGCCGCCCTGGCCCGGCGCTTGGGCTTCGCAGGCAAGACCTGCATCCATCCCAGCCAGGTGGCGCTGGCCAACGCCGCCTTCCAGCCCACCACAGCCCAGATCGAATCCGCCCAGAAAGTCCTGCTGGCCGCGCAGCAGGCGCAGTTGCAGGGCAACGGCGTCTACGTCGTCGACGGCAAGATGGTGGACGCCCCCTTCGTCGCGCGGGCGCAGGCAACCGTGACGCTGGCGCAGCGCCTGGGGCTGCTGACTTGAGCGAGACGGTCCATCGCCATCCAATGCACCTGCCCCATTCACCCGCCATCGCATCCATCACCGAGCCCGGACCCGCCTCCATGCCCGCCTCCACACCATCCTCTTCAACCGACTTGGCCGCCCTGCCCTCGCGCCAAGGCCCGGCCGGCCCGCTCACGGGCGTGCGCGTGCTGGACCTGAGCGCCTACATCGCGGGGCCCTATGGCTGCACGCTGCTGGCCGACCAGGGCGCGGAGGTCATCAAGATCGAGCCCCCCGCGGGCGACAACCTGCGCAAATATCCCTCGACACTCGAAACGGAGAGTCGCGCCTTTCTGGGCGTCAACCGCAGCAAGCTCGGCGCTGTGCTCGACCTCAAGCAGGACGAGGACCGCCAGCGTCTGCAGGCGCTGGCCCGCACGGCCGATGTGCTGGTGCACAACTTCCGCCCCGGAGTTCCCGAGCGGCTGGGCATCGCCTACCCGACGCTGGCAGCCGAACACCCGCGCCTGATCTACTGCGCCATCACCGGCTACGGAGACAGCGGCCCGCTCAAGGACAAGGCCGGCTACGACCAGGTGCTGCAGGCGATGACCGGCATGTGTGCCATGCAGGCCAAGCGCGATGGCCCGCCGGAAATTCTCTACGGCTCGGTGGTGGACTATTACGCATCGACACTGGTGGCCGCCGGCGTTGCATCGGCACTGTTCGAGCGCGAGCGCAGCGGCCTGGGCCAGTATCTGGGCGTGTCGCTGCTGCGCGCGGCACTGGCCATGCAATCGGCCCGGCTGGTCTGGGCGGCCAGCGAAGGGCGCGAGGTCGGCCGCGACATGCGCTCGGGCGGCATCACCGGCATCCACCCCACCCGCGAAGGGCACATCTACATTTCCGCCAACACGCCCCACTTCTGGCAGGCGCTGTGCGAGAAGACCGGCCTGGCCGCACTGTTGTGCGAACGCTATGACTCGGTGCGCAAGCGGGCCGCCCTGCGGGACGAGATCCTGCCGCTGCTGCGTGCGGCACTGGCCCGCCGCAGCGCGCTCGAATGGGAAGCGCTGTTTGGTGACACCGTGCCCTGCGCTGCCGTTCGCAGCGTGGAGGACATGTTCGACTTCCCGCAGGTGCGGGAACAAGGGCTGATCCACGACTTCGAGCACCCGGTCGCGGGCCCCTATCGTGGTTTCACCGCTCCGATCGCATTTAGCCGCACCCCTGGTCCCGCGCCCTTCGCGGCACCGGCACTGGACCAGCACGGCGCCGACATCCGCGCCGCGGCCGACCGTCTGCGGGAGAGCGGCAATGACTGAATGGCCGCCCCTGCCGCAGCCGCCACATTCCGCCGCCGGGCGCAGCCCCCGCCTGGTGGTGCCGGCGAATGCCTGCGATGCCCATCTGCACATCTACGACGCCCGGTTTCCCCACACCCCGGACCTGCCAGCCAATGCGGACGTTGCCGCCTATCGGCAACTGCAAGCGCTGCTGGGGACCAGCCGGGCCGTGGTGGTACAGCCTCGCGTGCATGGCACCGACAACCGCGTCACGCTCGAAGCGATCGCTCAGCTGGGGCGCGGATGCACCCGCGGCATTGCCGTCGTCGCCCCGGACATCGACGATGCCAGCCTGATGCGCCTGCATGAGGGTGGCATCCGCGGCATCCGCCTGAGCCTGCACGCCCCGAATCAGAACACCGCCGGCTTTGCCGAAATGCGCGCACTGGCCCATCGCATTCGCGAAATGGGCTGGCACCTGCAGTTGCACTGGAGTGCCGAACAAATCGTCGCCCACCAGGACATGCTGGCCGACCTGCCCGTCGATGTGGTGTTCGACCACATGGCCCGCCTGCCTGTGACGCAGGGCACCAGGCACGCCGCATTCGACATCGTGCGGCGGCTGCTCGCGCGCGAGCGCGCCTGGCTGAAGATCAGTGGCTTCTATCTGGACGCTCCAGCGCGCGACGGCAGTTGGCCGGACGCCTTGCCGATTGCCACGGCTTGGATAGAGGCCGCCCCGCAACGCCTGGTCTGGGGCAGCGACTGGCCCCACATCACCGAGGGCGACGCCAGGCCGGACGCCGCCGCGCTGCTCGAACTGCTGGCCGCCGCGTGCGGGGACCGCGCAACGCTCACCCGCATCCTGGTCGACAACCCGGCCCGGCTCTACCAGTTCGAGCGCTGACGCGCGCCGCCTTTCCCAGACCGATTCCCTTACCGCTTTTCCCTGACCAATTATTCAACAAGGAGACCACCACCATGTCCAAGGCATTCAAGCTGCTGGCCATTTTCACCACCGCCCTGGCGATCTGCGTGCCCGCCGCGGCAGACGACTATCCAAGCAAGCCCATCACCCTCGTGGTGCCCTATGCCGCCGGCGGGGGCGCGGACAATGCCGCGCGCATCATCGCGCAAAGCATTTCCGCCCTTGCCGGGCAATCCGTGGTGATCGAGAACCGCGGCGGCGCCAGCGGCTCCGTGGGCGCCTCGCAGGTCGCCCGCGCCAAGGCCGACGGCTACACGCTGCTCTACGATGCATCCTCTTTCAGCATCAACCCGGTGCTGCGCCGCCTGCCCTACGATGCACGCAAGGACTTCATCGCCATCTCCCAGGCCGTGGCCGTGCCCAACATCCTGGTGACCGCACCGAACTCCGGCATCGACAACCTGCCCGGTCTGCTCGATGCCGCGCGGCAGCAGCCCGAACACTTCACCTATGCATCCTATGGGCCGGGCAGCCTGGCACAGATGGCAGGCGAACTGCTCAAGAAGGAAGCCGGTGTGAACATGCTGCACGTGCCCTACAACGGCGGCGCGCCAGCCCTGGTGGACGTGATGAGCGGGCAGGTACACATCTACTTCGCCAATGCCGCATCCAGCCTCAACTACGTCAACACCGGCAAGCTGCGCGCACTGGCGGTCAGTTCCCTGACGCGCATGCCGGAACTGCCTGACGTTCCCACCGTGGATGAAGCGGCCGTCAAGGGCTTCGATGTGGAGGAATGGAATGGTTTCTTCGCGCCGCGCGGCACGCCCGAGGAGCGCATCCGCAAACTGGAATCACTGATCCAGCAAGCACTGCAACAGCCCGAAACCCGGGAGCGCCTGGCCAAGCTCGGCCTGAGCACCGTGGGCAGCAGTTCCGCCGAATTCACCCAGTTCGTCGACTCGGAGATTCAGCGCTGGACCGATGTGGTCAAAAGCAACGGCATCGTGCTGCAGGACTGAGCACAGTGCCCACGCCGGAGATGTGCCGCATCGCCCGCCCCTTTCCATCAGGAGATCACCGATGACCCGTCCCTTCGCACCCTCGAACCCCGAGCTGTTCGAGCGGGGCCTGCAGACTCGCCGCGAGGTGCTGGGCACGGCCCACGTCGACGCGGCGCTGCAGAGCGCCACCGACTTCAACATCGACCTGCAGGAGCTGATAACCCAGTATTGCTGGGGAGACATCTGGAATCGCCCCGGCCTGGACCGCAAGACCCGCTCCATGCTCAATCTGGCCATGATCATGGCCCTCAACCGCCCGCACGAACTCAAGCTGCACGTGCGCGGAGCCCTCAACAACGGCCTGCGTCCGGAGGACATCCGTGAGGTACTGCTCCATGCCGCCCTCTACTGCGGCCTGCCGGCAGCCGTCGATGCATTCAGGGTCGCTTCCGAAGTGCTGGACGAGGCGGGCATCGGACCCGACTCCGACGCGGCCACCTCGCCAGGCTGAGCACCTGTCGGCGGCTCAGGCCGCCAGCGCGTCGTGCAGGTGGCGCAGGCTGCCAAGCGTCGCCGTGCAGGCTTCGGCGGCTTCCTGTCCCTTCTTCACGAAATGCTCGCGGAAGAACTGCTCGTGTTCGGCGTGCCCGTGAAACTGGTGCGGCGTCAGTACCACCGAGAACACCGGCACGTCGGTGTCCAGTTGCACACGCATCAGGCCATCGATCACCGCGGTGGCCACGAAATCGTGCCGGTAGATGCCCCCATCGACCACCAGCGCGCAGGCGACGATGGCGTCATAGCGCCCCTTCTTGGCCAGGGCCTTGGCATGCAGCGGGATCTCGAAGGCGCCCGGCACCTCGAACCGATCGACGATGGCGCCAGGCATGCGCTGCGCCAAGCCATCGGCGCAGGCATCCACGGCTTTCTGCACGATGTCGGCATGCCATTGCGCCGCCACGATGGCAATGCGCGCAGCGCCACCCGGCAAGGCCCGCGACAGCACTGAGAGAGGGGGATTCGAAGACTGATTCATGATGACTCCAAAGGAAATGAAGAACAGGAATCAGGGCAGGAAGCGGACGTGCCCGCAACAACCAGCAGACGCCATGCCAGCGGCAAGCGGGCACGGGGCATGTCACGTGGAATGTGCATGGGCAGCATCGCGGTTCTCTTTCATCCGGACTGTGACCGTCGGTTCTGGATTCACACCAGATCTGCTGACCTGCGGGAACTGGATGGCCCCGCAGCGCTCGCGGACTTCGCCTCGGCCAGGCAGCGCCAGGCCAACACGTTACCGCCGGTGGGGACTTTCACCCCGCCCTGAGAACAAGGCCCGTCAACTGTCAATTAATTGCCAAGCCGCCTCGATTATAGGCAAGCCGGCCCAGACCTGGCGGGGTGAGCTGACACAGGCGTTACATGGGCTTGCAGTGCCTGCGCCGCCAAGATGCACAATCGACCCTGCCCTGCCCTTGGCTGTCCAGCACCATGCCCACATGCCCCATCTGCGCCATCGACCCCATCGCCGCCACCGCCTGATCCTGCGACGGCTTGCCTGTACCCTCACCCAGGTGTCGCGACAACTGATGCTGGTCGCGACACTGGGGCTCGCCGCCAGCGCAGCTGCAGAAACCGCCCCTGCCATTCAGCCCGAAGATGGCCGCTGGGGCTGGACGGCCGGCACCGCCCGCAGCAGCGCCGGCTGCATGCCCGGCATGGCCGAGACCTTGCTGCAGCTGCTGCCACAGCAAAAGACCGGGCTGGTGACGTTCGAGCGGCCTTTTCATCCACGCGACATCATCGACCACCCCGCGGTGCAGTGGCAGCAACGCGGCCCCAACCATTTCGTGGCCGTTGCGCGCGGCGCCTCGCTGGCCTCCTTTCCGCTGCCGCTGGATGTCGAGTACCACCTGCGGGTGCAAAGCCCCACGCATCTGCACGCCGACGGCACGGTGGCGCTGGGCTTTCCGCAGCCGTGCTCGGTCTCGGCGCCCTTCGAGTTCCGCCGCCAGGCAGGGCCGGCGGCCCCGGGCCGCTAGTCCCCGCAACCTTCGGAGGTCTCCGCCACTGGCGCCGGGCAGTCATCCTATAATCGCAATTTCCCCCACCACTCCAAGACATGACCAAATTTGTCTTCGTCACGGGCGGCGTCGTCTCATCCCTGGGCAAGGGGATTGCGGCCGCCTCGCTGGCTGCCATTCTGGAATCGCGCGGCCTCAAAGTCACCCTGATCAAGCTCGATCCGTACATCAACGTCGATCCGGGCACCATGTCCCCCTTCCAGCACGGCGAGGTGTTCGTCACCGACGACGGCGCCGAGACCGATCTGGACCTGGGCCACTACGAACGCTTCATCGAAACCCGCATGAGGCAGGCCAACAACTTCACCACCGGCCGCATCTACCAGTCGGTGCTGGAGAAGGAACGCCGCGGCGACTACCTGGGCAAGACCGTGCAGGTGATCCCGCACGTGACCAACGAGATCCAGGAATACGTCAAGCGCGGCGCCGGCATCGGCACGCCCGATGCGGTCGATGTGGCGATCGCCGAGATCGGCGGCACGGTGGGGGACATCGAGTCGCTGCCATTCCTCGAGGCGGTGCGCCAGCTCAGCCTCAAGCTCGGCCCCAACAATTCCGCCTTCGTGCACCTGACCTACCTGCCTTTCATTGCCACGGCTGGCGAGCTCAAGACCAAGCCGACGCAACACACGGTGCAGAAGCTGCGCGAGATCGGCATCCAGCCCGATGCGCTGCTGTGCCGCGCCGACCGCACCATTCCCGAAGAGGAAAAGGCCAAGATCTCGCTGTTCACCAATGTGCCGGAATGGGGCGTGATTTCCATGCCCGACGTGGACACCATCTACAAGGTGCCACGCCTCCTGCACGAGCAGGGCCTGGACGGCCTGATCTGCGACAAGCTGCGCCTGAACACGCCGCCGGCCAACCTCAAGCGCTGGGACGACCTGGTCTGGCGCACCGAGCACCCGCAGGGCAAGGTGCGCATCGCCATGGTGGGCAAGTACGTCGACCTCTCGGACAGCTACAAGTCCGTCAACGAGGCGCTGCGCCATGCCGGCCTGGTCAACCATGTGCAGGTCGAGATCACCTATGTGGACTCGGAGACCCTCAACCCCGAGAGCGTGAGCCAGCTCGCCGCATTCGATGGCATCCTGGTGCCCGGCGGCTTCGGCTCGCGCGGTGTCGAGGGCAAGATCTGCGCGGCGCGCTTTGCGCGCGAGCACGCGACCCCCTACCTGGGCATCTGCCTGGGCATGCAGGTGGCAACCATCGAATATGCGCGCCACAAAGCCGGCTTGGCCAAGGCCAACAGCACCGAGTTCGACCCCCAAACGCCCGAGCCGGTGATCGCCCTGATCGAGGAGTGGAAGGACAAGGACGGCAGCATCCAGAAGCGCGATGCCCACTCCGACCTGGGCGGCACCATGCGCCTGGGCGCGCAGACTTCCGACGTGCGGCCGGGCACGCTGGCACACCAGATCTATGGCGACACCGTCACCGAGCGCCATCGCCACCGCTACGAGGCCAATGTGCAGTACCTCGACCAGTTGCGCGAGGCGGGCCTGGTGATCTCGGCGCTGACGCAGCGCGAGCAGCTCACCGAGATCGTCGAGCTGCCGCAGAGCGTGCACCCCTGGTTCATCGGCGTGCAGTTTCACCCGGAATTCAAGTCCACGCCCTGGGCCGGCCACCCGCTCTTCAACTCCTTCATCAAGGCCGCCATGCGCCACCATGCGCAGGACGGCCAGGTCACCGCCACCGCAGCCAAGGCGCCAGCCATCAAGGCCTGACCACCCCCCTATCAACCATCCCAAGGAAATCCCATGAGTGCAATCGTCGATATCGTCGGCCGCGAGATTCTGGACAGCCGCGGCAACCCCACGGTGGAATGTGATGTTCTGCTTGAATCGGGCGTGATGGGCCGCGCCGCCGTGCCCTCGGGCGCCTCCACCGGCGTGCGCGAGGCCATCGAGCTGCGCGACGGCGACAAGAGCCGCTACCTCGGCAAAGGCGTGCTCAAGGCCGTCGAGCACATCAACACCGAGATCTCCGAGGCCGTGCTGGGCCTGGACGCTGCCGAACAGGCCTTCCTCGACCGCACGCTGATCGACCTCGACGGCACCGACAACAAGAGCCGCCTGGGCGCCAATGCGCTGCTGGCCGTCTCGATGGCGGTGGCGCGCGCCGCCGCCGAGGAATCGGGCCTGCCGCTGTACCGTTACTTCGGCGGCATGGGCGGCGTGACGCTGCCGGTGCCGATGATGAACGTCATCAACGGCGGCGCCCACGCTAACAACAGCCTGGACCTGCAGGAGTTCATGATCATCCCGACCGGCGCGTCGAGCTTTCGCGAGGCGCTGCGCTGGGGTGCCGAAGTGTTCCACGCGCTCAAGAAGATCATCCACGACAAGGGCATGAGCACCGCCGTCGGTGACGAAGGTGGTTTCGCGCCCAGCGTCGAGAACCACGAAGCGGCCATCCAGTTGATCCTGCAGGCCATCGAGGCCGCCGGCTACACGCCGGGCACGCAGATCGCACTGGGCCTGGACTGCGCCTCCAGCGAGTTCTTCAAGGACGGCGTCTACACGCTGGCCGGCGAAGGCGGCCTGCAGCTCAGCGCCACCCAATGGACCGACATGCTGGCGGCGTGGTGCGACAAATACCCCATCATCAGCATCGAGGACGGCATGGCCGAAGGCGACTGGGAGGGCTGGAAGATCCTCACCGACCGCCTGGGCAAGAAGGTGCAGCTGGTGGGCGACGACCTGTTCGTCACCAACACCAAGATCCTGGAAGAAGGCATCGAGAAGGGCATCGCCAACTCCATCCTCATCAAAATCAACCAGATCGGCACGCTGAGCGAGACCTTCGCCGCCATCGAGATGGCCAAGCGCGCCGGCTACACCGCGGTCATCAGTCACCGTTCGGGCGAAACCGAGGACTCGACCATCGCCGACATCGCCGTGGGCACCAATGCCGGCCAGATCAAGACCGGCTCGCTCTCGCGCTCGGACCGCATGGCCAAGTACAACCAGCTGCTGCGCATCGAGGAAGACCTGGGCGACGTTGCCTACTACCCCGGCCTGAAGGCGTTCTACAATCTGCGCTGACGCGCCACCGCAGCGGGCGCCCTGCCCGCTGCGGGTGGTGATGCCATCACCCACACCCCATGCGCCTGCGCTACGTCACCACGCTCATCCTGCTGGCCCTGCTGGCCTGGATCCAGCTGCAAATCTGGTCCGGGCGCGGCAGCTATCCGAACGTGGAGATCATGCGGGCGGAGATCGAGGTGCAGCACGCCTCCAACGAGCTGATGCGCCAGGACAATGCACGGCTGAACAATGACATTGCCGACCTGCGCGATGGCCGCGAAATGATGGAAGAGATCGCCCGGCAGGAGTTGGGCATGATCAAGCCCAACGAGATCTTCGTGCAGTACACCAAGCCCTGATGCGGGGCCCTGCGCCACCGAAGGCAGCGGGAATGACGGTCATCGGCACGCATCACCATGTCTGGCCCGGACCGCTCGCGCCGATGTTCAGCCCTCCTGCCCGCTGTTGGCGATGATCTTCTGCAAGGCGGCGCGCAGCGTGGCCTGCTCCTGCTCCGAGACGCCCTGCAGATAGCGCTCCTCCAGTTCCAGCACATACGACAGGATTTCGCCAAAGGCCTTGCTGCCCTCGGCGGTCAGATAGACGGACGTGGCCCGGGTGTCCTTGCGGCAGCTCTTGCGCGTGACGTAGCCCTTCTTCTCCAGCAGTTGCAGCGAGCGCGACAGCGTCGACTGCTCGGTCATGGTGTTGCGCCCGAGTTCGCCAATGTTGAGCCCATCCTGCTTCGAGAGAAACGCCAGCACCCGCCAATGCGTCAGGGTCAGGCCGTGCTGCGCGAGGAACGTGGTGATCTGGCCATTGATCGCCGTGGCGGTACGGTTGATCAGATACGGGATGAAGAGGCCATGGCCCGGATAATTGGACACCATCATTGATTGGATTGTTTGGTTTCTGTCTGCGGCCCTTCCAGGGCGCCGGTCCGCTAATCACAGGTTCTTAGCCGATTCGGAAGAATCCGATTCCCCGGCTCAGGGCGAGCCCGATCAGCGAGATCAGGACCAGCGGAACGAACATGTCGACCACCTGGTACGAGCGTGCCGCCACGATCATCAGATGGCCCAGCCCGTCGGTCGAGGAGATCATCTCGGCGAGGAACACGTTGATGCAGGCGATCACCAGCGCAATGCGGCAACCCGTCAGGATCGAGCCCCAGGCCGATGGCAGCAGCACCGTCAGGACCTGCGCTATTTTGCCCGCTCCGGCCGCCTGTGCCGACCACAGCAGCTTGGGCTGCACGGCGCGCACGCCATGGAAAGTGGCCAGGATCAACGGGAACACGGCATCGGCCACCACCAGCCCGATCTTCGAGGCATGCCCAAAGCCCAGCAACAGCACCAGGGCAGGATAGATGGCGATCTTCGGGATCGGCGCCAGCAGCCGCACCAGCGGCATCAGCCAGGCCTCGCCCCCCAGCGCCATGACCACGCCCAGCGCAACGCCGATCACCAGCGCGATCGCGAAGCCGCACAGCAGGCGGATCAGCGTCTGGCCGATGTGGAACTGGAAGCTGCGCTCGCCCAGTTGCTCGCCAAGGTGCGCGAAGATCGCCAGCGGCGAAGGCAGTAGCCGGGCATCAACCAGCCCGAGACCGCTCACGGCCTGCCAGAGCACCAGCAGCGCGGCCACGCTGGCGATCGACCACCACAGCGCCGGCGCCAGCCGCGCCTCCAGCCATTTCATTGCATGTATCGGTGTGTTCATGCCCCTGTGTCCTCTCATTGCCATTCGTTGCCACTCATGGCCACTCATGGCCGATGACAACGGCGCCGGAAACTATCCCGCCGCGCCCTGCGCATCGGTCCAGTGCGTGAGCCTGCGGCGCGCCCACTCGACCAGCGCATCCAATGTCAGCCCGATCACCGCGATGATCACGATCATCGCGTAGACCTCCGTATAGACGGCCATGTCCAGCGCATTGAACAGCAGGTCGCCGGCGCCGCGCTGCCGCGCGATCATCTCCGAGCTGATCATCGTGATCAGGGCCATGGACACGGCGACGCGGCAGCCCAGCAGGATTTCCGGCAGCGCAGCCGGCAGCACCACCCGCAGCATGCCGCGCACGGCGCCCATGCCCATGGCCCGGGCCGACCACCACAGCTTCTCGTCCACCTGCAGCGCGCCCTGGTAGCTGTGGTAGAGCAACGGCAGGCTCACCCCCAGAAAGATCACCAGGATCTTCGAGAGATCACCGATCCCGAACCAGAGCATGATGATGGGCATCAGCGCCGCCTTCGGAATCGGGTAGGCCAGCGCCGCCAGCGGATTGACGACGCGCGCCAGTCGCTGGCAACGCCCCATCGACAGCCCCAGCGGCACCACCATCAGCAATGCCAGCACATAGCCGATGGCCATGCGCCGCAGCGAGGCCAGGATGCTGCCCACATCCTCCCCGCTCGAGAGGATCTGTGGCACCGTCTGCAAGGCCTGCCACGCGCCTGGCAGCTCCTCCATGTCCAGTGCCATGGCCAGCAACTGCCAGCCGCTCAGCAGCGCCAGCACCGGGGCCACACGACGCAGGATTCGGCCGGCCGCACGCGGCATGCCGGCCCGCATGGCCTGCACATGCCCTCGCGTGACACCGCGCTTGCCATGGCAGGCCTGCGTCATGCCGCACTCCGCACATGCCGGGCATGGTCGAGCATGTTCTCCAGCTCCAGCACGTATTGCTGGTAGCGCAGGTTGGTCAGCAGTTCCGCGCGGATCCGCGGCCGTGGCAGGTCGATGTCGACGATGCGGTGCAGGCGCCCGGGCGAGCCGCTCAGCACGAAAACCCGGTCGGACAGATAAACCGCCTCATCCACGCCATGGGTGACGAACAGTACCGTCTTGCGATCGCGCTCCCAGATGCCCAGCAGCTCGTTCTGCAGGTTGGTGCGGGTATGCGCGTCGAGCGCGCCGAAGGGCTCGTCCATCAGCAGGATGCGCGGCTGGTAGGCCAGCGTGCGCGCAATCGCCACGCGCTGGCGCATGCCGCCCGAGAGCTGCCTGGGGTAGAAGCCGGCATAGTCCGACAGTCCCACCATCTCCAGCAGCACCTCGGCGCGCTCGCGCGCCTGCGCCGCCGGCACCTTCTGCACACGCAGGCCATACATCACGTTGTGCAGCACCGTCTTCCAGGGAAACAGCGCGAACTCCTGGAACACGGGACCACGTTCCGGCGCTGGCCCCTGGACCGCCCGGCCATCCACCAGGATCTGCCCTTGCGACGGCTTGACGAAACCGCCCACCATGTACAGCAGGGTCGATTTGCCGCACCCCGATGGCCCCAGCAGCGACACGAACTCCCCTTCGCGCACGCCCATGTCGATGCCATCGAGCGCAAGGTGCGCGCCGCGCCCCGGCACCTCGAAACGCTTGGAGAGCCCCTGGATCTGGATGAAGTCGCTCATGCTCCGGTCCTCTTGGTTACTGCAGCGGTGCCATGAGGTCAGGGCGCACCAGCGTGCCGGCGTCCAGGCGCCGGCTCAGCATTCCCAGCTCGGCGTACTGGTCGAGCATGGCCTGGATGGCCTGTGTATCCGGGCGCATGTCGGCGCTGCGGGCGAAGTCGCTGGGCGTCATCAGGTACCCGGCGAGGGCCTCTACCGGCGCCCGTGTGACCTCGGAAACCACCGCGATCGTTTCCTCGCGCCGGGCCATGGCCATCTGCATGGCGCGCGTGAGATCGCGCACATAGTGCCTGACCAGATCCGGATGGCTGTCCGCGAAGTCGGCCTTGCAGACCTCGATGACATGCACGGTGTTGGGCATGAGCTGCTGCAGCGAGAACAGCTTGCGGATACCGCCCTTGGCCTCAGCCCGCGCGGCAAACGGCTGCACGAACACCGCCGCATCCACGCGGCCGCCACGCAGCGCCGCCTCGGAGCCCGGGAAGCCCGTCTCGACCAGTTGCACGTCCTTGGCCGGATCCAGGCCACTGTTCTTGAGGATCATGGCCATCTGGCCATGCACGCCCGAGCCGTAGACGTTCACGCCCACCGTCTTGCCCTTGAGGTCTTCCGGCCGCTTGATCGGATCGGCCTCGCGCACGCCCCAGTACACCGAGAACGATGACGGACTCTCACCAGCGTGCTGCGCGATCACGTAGGCTTTCAACTGGCCGTTGATGACGCCCTGCCCCAGCGACAGCGGCGCCTGCGACGAGCAATCGAGCGCGTTGGACAGCATGGCCTGCACCATCGGCGCGGTGCCCTGGAACTGCGTCCACTCGATGCGATAGCTCTTGCCCAGTTCCGGAAAGGCGTCCGGGCGGCGCATCATCCAGTATTTGGCCTCCTCGGCGGGGATGGTCCAGCCGACACGGATGGTGGGAATGTCCTGCGCCAGGGCCCCTGCGCCTGCGCTCGCGGCCAATGCCATGGCCAGAACCTTTTTCACTCGAAGTGCGAAAGCCATACGTCAAACTCCTGTGTCCAGAGAAACGAAAGAAAATCCCGGCATGCAGCCGACCCCCGGCACGCTCAGCCGCAGGGGCGAGGCAGGGCCGTGCCGGTGTCCACCTGCTGCGCGTCCAGGAGTCGCACCATGCGCTCGAGTGCCTCCTGCTGAAACTGCTCGGCCTGCTCGGCATTCCACGCGTAGAGCCCCTGGCCGGTCTTGATGCCCAGTTCGCCGCGCTGCATCTTGGCCTGCACGATCGGCGGGCTGGCATAGCGGGAATCGGCCAGCCGATCCGCCAGATAGGCACTGGCGTGATAGAGGATGTCCAGGCCACCGAAGTCGACGAATTCGGCCACCCCCATCGATGCATAGCGAATGCCGAATCCATAGCGGATCGCCACGTCGATGTCGGCAGCGCTGGCCGTGCCGTCCTCGATCATGCGGGCCGCCTCGTTCATGATCAGCACCTGCAGGCGCGGCACGATGTAGCCCGGCCGGTCGTGGCAGACCACCGGCTGCTTGCCGGCCTGGCGCAATACCGCCAGCAGCCGTTCGAGCACCGCGCCTGCCGTGGCGGCATGCGGCGACACCTCCACCAGCGGAATCAGATACGCCGGATTGAGCCAGTGCGCATTGAGAAAGCGCTCGGGATGGGGCACCAGCGTGGCGAGTTCGCCAGCCAGCATGGTCGACGATGTCGATGCCACCAAGGCCTGCTCCGGCAGATGCGCGCCGGCAAAGCCAAGCGCCTCGCGTTTGGCCTCCATCGTCTCGGGCACCGCCTCGAACAGCACGTCCACGGCCGGCAGGGCGGCGGCCACCTCGGTGGCACGCAGCAACCGGATGCGCCTCAGCGCCTCGGCCGCGCCCACCGCATCGAGGCGCCCGAGCCGGCACAGGCGCGCCAACATGGCCTGCAGGTCGCTGGCGACCTCGGCCTCCAGCTTCCGCCAGGCCTCGTCCGTGCGCTGGCGCAGGTCCATCAGCAGGAAGTCGGTACCAGCCAGTGCAAAGGCCACGCCAATGCTGCGCCCCATCCGCCCGGCCCCGATCACCCCCACCAAGCCGCCCGCCCCGGATGGACCAGCCACCGGCGGCTGGCGCATTCCCTCGGCACTCATGCGACCGCTCCCGAATGCAGCCGCTCGCGCAGCTGCGCTGGCGTCAACTCGGCCAGGCCCAGCGTTGCCAGGGCACGCGGGCCCTGCCCCAGGTCACGCCCGCACACCCCCGAAGCAATCGCCAGCAGACCACGGGCAATCGGTGCCTGGGCACCGCACCAATCCGCCACCGACACCAGGAATGCGAGCCCGTACTGGACGTCCTCCGTCATGTAGCGGTGCGCGTGCAGGTCGATCTTCTCGCGCCAGTCACCGCTGTCGACCAGCCGCTGGTGGGCATCGCCGTACATCCATTGGTCATTCTCGTAATGGTCCCGCAGCGGGAAATGAGGGGCGCCATAGCCGAGTGTCTCGCGCACATGGATGCGCTCGAGGTCCAGCGCATTGGTCACGGCGCGGATCGATGGCTGGGTGCCTTCGTTGTGGATGTCCCAGGCCGGGAAATGCTCGAGCGGGCCGGCATTCATCAGAATCAACGGCGGGTGGATGATGGGGCCGGCGTTCATCAGCGCTCCAGAGAGGGCATCCTCCAGCGGCTCCACGCTCGGATAGGCCTGCCGCAGCACCTCGAACGCATGCTCGGACAGGCGCGCGGGCAAGACCCCCGTGGGCAATCTGGTGGCGTAGCTGGTGATGCGCACCCGCGCCTCGCCATGCTTGCGCGCCAGATAAGGCAGGGTTCCCGTCTCGCAGAAGGCCACATCGGCCGTGCAGCCGGCCTGCCGCACTTCCTTGAGCATGACCCATGAGCCGAAAGTGCCGGGCGGCAGGAAAACGACCTGGCCGTCCGCCAGGTGCGGCGCCAGGCGGCGTGCGATGTCCTGCTGGGCGAAAGCCGGCGTTGGCAGCACGATCAGCGCGGCGTCTGCCACTGCTTCGGCCAGGTCGGAGGTCAGCAGGCTCACCGTCGCCGTGGACGCGCCCTGCCCATCCTCCACGTCAATCGTGTAGGCGGGCGTACGCTGGGCCTGGCGACGCCACAACCTCACCTCATGGCCCTGTCTTGCAAGATCTGCCGCAGTGGCATAACAGCCATGCCCGCCGCCGAGGATCGCTACTTTCATCTGTGTCCTTTCTTCGCTGAAGCCAGCACCGCATGGCTTGCCATGGATAGGGGTGAATCAAAATATATGCATGCTCATGCAAATATCATGCCCAGAATTTTTGCACTTCCATCGCCCCTTGATGGAGCTGCCTACACAGGGTGAAGCCCCATGCCCCAGGACGCAATGGCCCGGACTCGAACCCGCAGACACGCCGTGCCTGCCAGCCACTGGGCATGGGCTTTGCACTCCATGCACCAGCATGGCACCTTGCGCACCATGACGCGACAGCGGGCGCCACCCGCGGCATGCACATGTGCAAGCGCGCCCGGAACGCAACAAGCCCCGGCATGGCTCTCCCATGCCGGGGCTTGTGATCCAAAGAGGCCGTCAACCAGCGCGGCAGCCCACATCAACCCATCAGCGCCAGGGCACGGCCTCGCCCTGCAGTTCCTGCATCGCCCCTGTGCCCACGCCGGCCCCCAGCGAGGCGCCCAGGCGGTTGGCCAGTTGATCCGCCAGGTTGCGCTTGTAGCTGTAATCGATCAGCTTTTCGGCCTGGACCACGTCACGCGCCACCGAGTGCACCGAGCCGTAGGCATCGGCCAGCCCCAACTGGATCGACTCCTCGCCGGTCCAGAACAGGCCCGAGAACATCTCGGGCGACTCCTTCAGGCGCTCGCCCCGCCCTTCCCGCACCACCGTGATGAACTGCTGGTGAATCTGCCGCAGCATCTGCTTGGCGTGTTCGACATCGCTGGCCTGCATGGGGCTGAACGGATCCAGAAAGCCCTTGTGCTCGCCGGAGGTCAGCAGGCGGCGCTCGACGCCGAGCCGGTCCATCGCCTCGGTGAAGCCGAAGCCGTTGAGCAGCACGCCGATGCTGCCAACCAGGCTGGCCTTGTCCACATAGATGCGGTCGGCCGCCACGGCGATGTAATAGGCAGCGGAGGCGCCAGCGTCGCCGATGACGGCATAGACCGGCTTGCCGTGCTTGGCCTTGAGGCGCAGGATCTCGTCGTGCACGATGCCCGCCTGCACCGGGCTGCCACCGGGCGAATTGATGTTCAGCAGCACGGCTTGGGACTGCGACTGCTCGAAGGCCGCGCGCAGCGCCGGCAGCAGGTAGCGTGCGCTGGCGGGCTTGTCCTCGGCGATCACGCCCTGGATGTTGACCATGGCGGTGTGCAGGCCGCGCGCAGGCTCGCTCGTCCACTGCGTTCTGGAGAGAAACAGCCAGGCCAGGAACACCAGATAGGCGAGAAACAGAAAGCGCAGCAGAATGTTCCAGCGCCTGCGGGCGCGCTGCTCCTTGAGGCTGGCAAAGGCCAATTTCTCGAGCACGCTGCGCTCCCAGCCCGGCTCCTTGCCGACGCCATCGTCCTTGTCGCCAGCGGCCGGCTTTCCCGAGCGGCGGCCACGACCGGGCTGCTCATCAGCAGCGGCACGTGCCTGGCCAGGCCGCTCGGCCCACAGGTCGCGCTCTTCACCGGTCCGGGACGTTGGCTGGCCCGTCGATGGGCCCTTTGCCGGGCCGGAAGAATCCTCACCAGATTGCATTGTCAAAACTCCACAGCTTGCAGTTATAGCCTCGGTTGTCCAAGTATCTGAGCGCCGGCCATCAGGTCGTCGGAAAAGGCATGGCGAATCTGCTCGGACCTATCAGGACCTGTTTACGATCTTTTCATGGCTCGACCCGCGTGGCCAGCCACTGCCGCAGTTGCGCGACGGACTCCATCACGCCCAGCGGCTCGTAGGCATGCAGGCCCTCGCCGGCATGGGCGCCATAGGCCACCCCCAGGCTGGCGGTGCCGGCATTGCGGGCCATTTGCAGGTCGTGGCTGGTGTCACCGATCATCAGCACCTGCGCGGATGGCACGGCATGGGCCTGCATCAGCTCCTGCAGCATCAGCGGGTCGGGCTTTCCGGCGGTTTCGTCGGCGGTGCGCGAGTCGTCGAACAGGCCCTGCAAGTCATGGCTGGCCAGCACGTGATCGAGGCCGCGCCGGCTCTTGCCGGTGGCCACCGCGAGCACAAAGCCGCGCGCCTTGAGCTCGTGCAGCAGGTCCAGCGCACCATCGAAGAGCACGATGTCGTCCTGGTGCTGCAGGTAGTGGTAGCGGTAGCGTAGGCCCAGCTGCGGATAGGCCGCAGGCGGCACGTCCGGCGCAGCCTTGGCCAGCGCCGCGCCCAGCTCCATGCCGATCACCCAGCGCGCCTGCTCGTCGTCCGGTGGTGTGCCGCCGACGTCGCGCACGGCTTCCTGGATGCTGCGGGCAATGATGGCGGTGGAATCGAACAAGGTGCCGTCCCAATCGAAGGCCAGCAGGCGGAAGTGCTGCGGCTGCAGGGCGGCATCGGACGCCGCGGTGCGGCGCTGCGGCAGGTCGGTGGTCATGGCTGGCATGTCTGGCTGTCGGGCATCTGGATGGGCTGGCAGGGTTCGGAAGGAAGCTCAATATGGGTCGTCGCCGCCCATGGCCAGGTTCTCGAAGCGGGTCTGGTCTTTCTGGAAGAACAGCTTGACGCTGCCAGTGGGGCCATTGCGCTGCTTGCCGATGATGATCTCGGCCACATTGGGCTCCTTGCTCGCTTCCTTGTTGTAGTAGTCGTCACGATAGATGAACATGATGACGTCGGCATCCTGCTCGATGGCGCCCGATTCGCGCAAGTCGCTCATCATCGGGCGCTTGTCGGTGCGTTGCTCCACGCTGCGGTTGAGCTGCGAGAGCGCGATCACCGGGCAACCCAGCTCCTTGGCCAGCATCTTCAGGCCACGCGAGATCTCGCCGAGTTCGGTGGCGCGGTTCTCGTCCGAGGAGTTGCCCGAGCCGCTCATCAGCTGCAGGTAGTCGACCACGATCAGGCCGAGCTTGCCGTACTGGCGCGCCAGCCGGCGCGCGTTGGCGCGCAGTTCGGTCGGCGTCAGGCCCGGCGTCTCGTCGATGTGCAGCGAGACGTTGCGCAGCCGTTCGATGGCTTCGGTCAGGCGCGGCCATTCCTCGTCGTGCAGCTTGCCGGTGCGCAACCGCCCCTGGTTGATGCGACCAATCGAACCGACGATCCGCACCGCCAGCTGAGCCGCGCCCATTTCCATCGAGAAAATCGCCACCGGCAGGCTTTCGTTGAGCGCCACATGCTCGGCGATGTTGATCGCAAAGGCCGTCTTGCCCATCGAAGGACGCGCGGCCAGCACCACCATGTCGCCCGGCTGCAGGCCGCTGGTCATGCGGTCGAGATCAGCAAAGCCGGTGGAGACGCCGGTGATGTCCGACGGGTTCTGTGCCATCTCCTCGATCTGGTCCATCAGGTCGACCACCAGTGTCTCCAGCGACTGGAAGCCCTGTTTCATGCGCGAGCTTTCCTCGGCGATGCTGAAGACCTTGGCCTCGGCCTCATCGAGGATTTGTCCTACCTCGCGCCCGCGTGGGCTGAAGGCGGCCGTGGCGATCTCGTCGCTGGCGGTGATGAGCTTGCGCAGGATGGCGCGCTCGCGGATGATTTCCGCATAGCGGCGAATGTTGGCGGCGCTGGGCACATACTGTGCCAGCATATTGAGATAGGCGATGCCGCCAATCTCCTCGGCCTTGCCGATGCCGCGCAGGTGCTCGAAGACCGTCACCACGTCGGCGGGTTTGCCGCTCTCGACCAATGCGGCAATGGCCGCGTAAATCAACTGGTGCTCGCTGCGATAGAAGTCGCCCTGCTTGAGCAGGTCCGAGACGCGCTCCCAGACCTGGTTGTCCAGCAGCAGGCCGCCGAGCACGCTTTGCTCGGCCTCGACAGATTGCGGCGGCAGGCGCAGATCGGCGATCTGTGGGTCGGCCATCTCCTCGGGGCGCCGGCTCGGAAAGGACCGTACGTCTGAATCCATTGTGTGCATCACTTCCTTCAAACCATCATCTTACCCGGCATGCCCCGCCCCCTGGCGTTACCGGGAAGAGCGCAGGTGGTCTGGCCGACACGCCGCGCAGGATACGCCGTCGCGGCCATGAAAAAACCGCCATGACTGGCGGTTTCTAGGAGTGTGGGGCTGCGCGTCAGATCGCAGTCGCCACCTCAGACGCTTTCGCCGTAGACCGCGACGGTGATCTCGGCATCGACGTCGGTGTGCAGGGCCACCACCACGGCGGTGTCGCCCACCACCTTGATCGGGCCATTGGGCAGGCGAACCTGCGCCTTGTGCACGTCGTAACCTTGCTTGCTCAACTCGGCGGCGATGTCATGGTTGGTCACGGAGCCGAACAGTCGGCCATCGACACCGGCTTTTTGCGACAGACGCACCGTGGTGCCAGCGAGCTTCTCGGCGATCGCCTGGGCGGCAGCCAGCTTCTCGGCAGCAGCCTTCTCCAGTTCGGCGCGGCGCGCCTCGAATTCGGCCTTGGCAGCTTCGGTGGCGCGACGGGCACGGCCAGTCGGGATCAGGAAGTTGCGGGCGTAGCCGTCCTTGACGGTGACGATGTCACCCAGATTGCCCAGGTTGACAACCTTTTCCAGAAGAATGATTTGCATGAGTGGGCTCCCTGTCAGATTTTGTGCTGGTCCGTGTACGGCAGCATGGCCAGGAAGCGGGCACGCTTGATGGCGGTGCTGAGCTGACGCTGGTAAATGGCGCGCGTACCGGTCAGGCGGGCGGGAATGATCTTGCCATTCTCGGCGACGAAGTCGCGCAGGGTGTCAATGTCCTTGTAGTCGATTTCCTCGACGCCAGCGACGGTGAAGCGGCAGAAGCGCTTGCGCTTGAACAGCAGGTTCTGGTTGTTGCGCTTCGGACGGCGATCTTTGTTGAAACGTTTTGGTGCAGCCATGGTCGGCTCCTGATCAAATCTTGGGGTGAATGGAAAAACGTGCAGGCACTGTGCAGCGCGGCATCAGCCGTTCTGCGCCTGTTCGGCTTGCGCAGACTTGCGGGCCTCTTCACGCTCGACCGTCTTCATCATCGACGAAGGTGCCGTATCGGCCTTCTTCTTCTGCACCGTGAGCTGGCGCAGCACGGCGTCATTGAAGCGGAAGGCGTGCTCGAGCTCGTCCATCACTTCCTGACCGGCTTCGATGTTCAGGCACAGGTAGTGCGCCTTGACCAGCTTGTTGATCGGGTAGGCCAGTTGGCGGCGGCCCCAGTCCTCTTCGCGGTGGATCTTGCCACCGGCTTCGGTGATCATGCCTTTGTAGCGCTCCAGCATGGCGGGCACTTGCTCGCTCTGATCCGGATGGATCAGCAAAATGATTTCATAGTGACGCATCGTGATTACTCCCTTGTGGAATGGACTGCCACCCGCAGCGTCAAACAGCGGCTGTGGCAAGGAAACCGCGCATTATAGAGTAAGCCGGTCAATTTTCCAAGAACGGGTTCATGCGCACCAGCCAAAGCAACAGCACCCCGGGCAAAACCGGTGGCCTTGATGCACGTCACACGAATGCCTCTCGATACGGCCGACAATGGGAACGGGCAGACCTGCCTGGTGGCGTCCGCCCCTGCGCACGGCGCGAGCGGCTCGCCGAGAAGCAACACATACCTAATACCTATATAGACAGAGAGGAAGAATTGATGAGTGCCCAAGCCTCCCCCGCAAACACAGCGCCCGCAGGCAGATCCGGCTTTCCGTTCGGTCTGCTCATTGGCGTCCTGGCCATGGTGGCCGTGCTGCTGCTGCCCACCCCGGAAGGTCTGTCGACCGCCGGGCACCGCATGCTGGCAATCCTGCTGTTCGCCGTCATCGTCTGGGTGACCGAGACCGTCAGCTATGAAGTCAGCTGCATCACGATCATGACGCTGATCGCGCTGCTGGTGGGCTTCTCACCCACCTTTACGCTCGATGCGGCTTCGAAGGCCTTCCTGAGCCAGAATCCGGAGACGCTGGTGGGCACGAGCCGCGCCATGGGCATGGCGCTGGCGGGCTTCTCCAACACCGCCTGGTCGCTGGTGGCGGGCGCCACCTTCCTGGCCGCAGCGATGAGCTACATCGGGCTGGACCGGCGCATCGCGCTGGTCATTCTCAACATCGTCGGCACCAGCACCAAGCGCATCCTCATCGGCGTGGTACTGGTGACCATCGTGCTCAGTCTCTTCGTGCCCAGTGCCACCGCGCGCGTGGCCTGCATCGTGCCAATCATGACCGGCGTGGTGGCCGCCTATGGCGTCGAGAAGCGCTCGCGCATCGCCGTCGGCATCTTCATCATGGTGGCCCAGGCCACCAGCGTATGGAACGTGGGGATCCAGACGGCGGCGGCACAGAACCTGCTGACCACCGGCTTCATGCAAAGCCACATCGGCCACCAGGTCTCATGGTTCCAGTGGCTGATTGCCGGTGGGCCGTGGTCCATCCTGATGTCGGTGGTGCTGTTCTTCCTGGTGCTCAAGATCCTGCCGCCCGAGGCCGACGAAGTGCCCGGCGGCAAGGAAGCCATTGCGGCCGAACTCAAGGCACTGGGGCCGACCCCGGCCAACCAGTGGCGGCTGCTGACCATCACCTTCGTGCTGTTGAGTTTCTGGGCCACTGGCGGCGGCCTGCTGCACAACATCGACACCACCACCGTCACCGCCGTGGGCCTGACGCTGCTGCTGCTGCCCATCGTCGGCGTGATCAACTGGAAGGAAGTGCAAAAGCGCGCGCCCTGGGGCACCATCCTGGTGTTCGGCGTCGGCATCAGCCTGGGCACCACCATGCTCAACACCGGCGCCGGCAAGTGGCTGGGCGACTGGGTGGTGCAAGGCGCCGGACTCGAAGGCATGTCGCCCTTCATGATCTTCGCGGTAATGGCCGCCTTCCTGATCGTCATCCACCTGGGCTTTGCCAGCGCCACGGCCATGGCCTCGCTCTTCATGCCGATCATGATCGTGATGTTCCACGTGATCGGCGAGACCAACGCGGCACTGACGCCACAGGTGCAACTGGGCCTGTCGATGCTGCTGGGCTTCGCCATCAGCTACGGCTTCATCCTTCCGATCAACGCGCCGCAGAACATGGTGTGCCTGGGCACGGAGACTTTCAACGCCAAGGAATTCGCCAAGGTCGGCATTCCGCTCACCATCATTGGCTACCTGCTGATGCTGGTGATGGCCATGACCTACTGGCCGATGCTGGGCTGGTTGTAAAAGTCCAGGATGGAGTCATCCCCGAGTCTGAAGTCATAAAGTGCATCGGGGGACTGGCCCAACGCAGCGCAGGCGATGCTGCGCTTGAGTTCGCTGAACTCGCCTGCGTGCTTTCCAGGTGCACCCGCAAGCAGTTCGAAGAAACGCGGCGGCAACACGCCGGGACGCAGGATGGCCCGAACATGCCGCATCTGGGCGGTCAGCACGAAGCTGTACGACCGGCTGCGGGACGGGTCATGGCGCGCCCATGGCAAGTCTGTGTCAACACAGTAACGCTCTCGCGTCACGGCCCGCGTGACACATTCGAATGCATCGCGGACACCTGGACCGGGGTGTCCGCTCAACACGTCCAGATCGGCACGGGCAACTGGACGGCCGGCGACTTCCAGGCACCGGATCGCGCCACTCAGCCCCTGGTAAGTCAGCGCGAGCATGGCCAAGGCTGCGTGGCCATGGTAGGCGCGGACCGCCTCGAACGGGACATGCAATGGCCCCTCTTCCGCCAGGATGCAGATGGCGGGGCTGTCCGGAAAGGAGCCGACAACTGGCTCATGCTGGGGATCGACAAGTATGCTCATGGGAATGTAAGGCTGTGTTTGCACGACATGGACCACCGCTGGAGAGTGGTAAAGGGAAAGGCTGCTGTCGGTCACCGCGGTGGCGGCAAGCCCTTGAGCCAAGGCAGGAAGCCGCGGAGAAACCGCGTGGTGGCCGGCATGAAGTGACTGCCGTGGTGGTACATCGGGTCCAGCGAAGTGACAATCAGGCGTCCCGGCGTGCTGACGGCATCCTCGTACAGCACCGAACCCACGCCTTGCTTGTCTATCAGCGAGACCGCGCCCGGCGGCGGAACGAAGGCCCCGTGTTGGTGCCAGGTGGCATCCGCCAGTGTGATGTACTGGAACAGGCTGTGATCCGGAACGCACAGGCGTAGGCCGGAATCGGTGCCGGGCTCCTTCCACCACCAGAAGTTGACGGCGCTTTCCACCCATTGCACGCCATCGAGCCAGCGATGCGCCGAGTTCGCGCCCATCGCCACCAGCGTGCGCCCGCTGGCCAGGAAGCGGGCGAACAGATCGCGCTGCGCAACCAGCATCTCCAGCGGAGAAGTGCAGGAAACGATCAGCACATCGCAATCCGCGATGGCCTGTTCGTCGAGTTCCCGCAGGTAGATGACGTGATCAATGCAACGCCGCAGCTCGGGCGTATGAAAAGTACGGTGATGGTAATAGGTGCCGGCATCCAGCGCGGCGACCACGGTCTGGCCTTGCAGTTCGTTCATTTCCGCTCCTCCTCCAGCCAGTCCAGCAGTTGTGGCAGGATGCGGGCGGCCGAGTCATGGCCGCCCGCGAACATCCAGAGGTCGTTGCCGGAATGCACCAGCAGGCGCCCGCCGCCGGGCAGCTCCAGCAGCCAGTCGATGGGCAGGCGCTCCGGCCCCAGTGTGTTCAGCACCAGCGCGCCGTGCGGCACCGGATTGGCGCCTCTGGCGTAAAACCCCGCCACGCCACGGCGAAAGGTCATGTGCTCTGCGTCCACGCCGGCAAAGATCGGATGAGGCGCGGCGCGATGGACCCGCAAGCCCTCCAGCCCCAGGGCCGGCGCGGCCTCGAAGGGCTGCAGCCAGCACAGGAACGGGTACGCCACGTGGCCATTGACCACCAACGTACCGCCATTGAGCAGATAGCGCTCCAGATGCGGCCGCCGGGACTGCAGAAAGCGCTGATCCACATGGCAGGGAACCAGGATGGCACGCCATTGCTGCAGAGCATCGCCAGGCAGTGTCTCCAGGTCATAAAGGCGCAGATTGGTCACGCGCGGCGGATGTCCGCCGGTCAGGGCGGGAGGGCCGTCGCCGCCGCCGAAGTTCAGGAATGCCAGAGATGGGGTCATGAGAGGCAACGTGCTCCTTGAGAAAGGAAAACCGGATTTGTCAGTGAAACAGCGGCACCGCGCCATGCACGCTGCGGCCATCCCCGGACTGGACTTGGCAAGTCCGCACCGGCAAACGGTACATGCGGCTCAAGCGCGCATCCGTGCACATGCTGGCGGTGACTCCCACCTCATACGCATCGGGATGCATCAGCAAGGTTTGCTCGGCAATGTGCTGGGCGTGCTGCGGTTGATGGGTAGAAAAAACGATGGTCAGATTCTGTTCACGCGCCAAGCGCCGCAGAATGGCCAGCACGATGTCCTGGTTGTACAGGTCCAGCGCAGCCATGGGTTCATCCAGCACGATGATCGGGCTGGCGCTGGCGATGGCGCGGGCGATGTAGACGAGTTGCTTCTGGCCGCCGCTGAGCGAGTGGAAGTCGCTGCCTGCCAGATGTTCCAGTTGCACCGCGCGCAGGCTGTCCCGCGCCAAAGCCATGTCCCTGGCGCCCGGTGAGGCATACCAGCGCAGATGGCGCGCGCGCCCCATCGTCACCATGCTCAGCACATCGTAGGGAAACAGCGTATCGGTCTGCTGCGGCACATAGGCGGCATGTCCACCCAACCTGACCACACCAGCCGCCGCGGGTTGCAAACCCAGCAGCGTACGCAGCAAGGTGGTCTTGCCGCGGCCATTGGGGCCCAGCACCGCCAGAATGCCACCGGCGGGCACCTGCAGGCTGATGCCTTCCAGCAAGGTGCGCCCACCGGCCTGGATGGCGAGGTCTTGCATTTCAATCATTGCGCCACCCCCTTGCGTGCGTGCGGCGCAGCAGCCAGGCAAAAACCGGCGCGCCAATCAAGGCGGTGATCACACCCAGCGGAATCTCCGCGCTGGTGGCGCTGCGCGCCACGGTATCGACCAGCACCATGTAAGCCCCGCCTACCAGCGCAGACGCAGGCAGCAGTACGCGGTGATCGGCCCCCACCAGCATGCGCGCAAAATGCGGCACCACCAGCCCGACCCAGCCCACCGTGCCGGAGACGGCCACGCTGGCCGATACCACCAGCGTGACACACACCAGCAGCGCCCAGCGCAGCGGCTCCACGGCAATGCCCTGGGCGCTGGCCTGCTCGTCGCCCAGCGACAGGACGTTGATGCGAAAGCGCAGCGCAAACAGCACCGCCATGCCCGCCACGATGGGCAGCACCACCGCGGCCAGCTTGAAGTAGGAAGCGGTGGCAAAACTGCCCATCAGCCAGAAGACGATGGCGGGCAAAGTGTCGCTGGGATCGGCGAAATACGTGACCAGCGAGATCAGCGCGGCAAAGAAGGCGCTGGTGACCACCCCGGCCAGCACCAGCATCAGCATGGTGGTCTTGCCTTGCGAGCGGCTCAGAAAATAGACGATCGCCACGGCAATCAGGCCACCGGCGAATGCGCAGGAGAGAATCAGCGGCAGCGAGGTGAACAGCAAAATCGCAACGCAGCCGCCCAGCGCGGCACCGGAGGAGATGCCCAGCATCTGCGGCCCCACCAGCGGGTTGCGAAACGCCCCCTGCAAGGCCGCGCCGCATGTGGCCAGGCTGGCCCCCACCAGCACGGACAGCAGTATGCGCGGCATGCGCACCTGCCAGACCACGCGCCGCTGCACATCCGTCACACCGGCCACATCGGCCAGCCATGCGTGCGGCATCAACGGCTCCAGCAAAATGGCCACGGCCCGCAAAGGCGGCAGGCCATAACGGCCTGTGCACAGTGCCCAGAGCATCATGCCCAGCAGCAGGGCCAGCATGGCCGGCCAAATCCACCGGACAGGCTTTGCCATGCTGCGGCCCCAGCGCTTTGTTCGTGTGCCCTCACTCATTTCTTGAAGCGCTCATACAGGTGGGCAGAGGCATTGAGCTCGGTGTGCAGCACGAAATCGACATCCTCTTCCGATGCGCTGTAACCATAGAGACTCTGGTAGTTCTGGCGGATCAGATCGCGCAGCTTCCAATCGAACTTGTCCGGATGCAGGATCACGCTGAGCCACTGCCAGTACAGCGGCGACTCCTGGTTGGGCGGGTCCCAGCGGTAGCCGCCAGCAGGTATCTTGTAGACCCGGTGGTTGCGCACGGCATCCAGCCCGGCGAGCATCGGATCGTTGTAGATGGTCTCGGGCGTGAGTTGGTCCTCGAAGTTGTTGAGCAGGATGACCTCCGGGTTCCAGGCCAGGATCTGCTCGATGTTGACCGTATTGGCATTGCCCACGCCAGCGGCCACATTGCGACCGCCCGCCAGGTGAATGTCATATTGGAAATTGCCGTTTCCACCTGCCACCTGATAGCTTGGGAAATAGCGCGAAAAGTGCATGACGCGCGGTCGCTCATCTTCCTGCAGATGGCTGGTGACACCGCGGATGGATTGCTCCACCTGGCTGCGCCATGCGAGCTGCGCGGCAGCCTGCTCCTCTCGCCCCAGCGATGCGCCCATCAGCCTGATCCAATCCTTTACACGCTCTTCCGTGCCATAGAGCAGCGCGGCCACGGGCAGGCCCGCATTGCGCAGCGGCGCAACCAGGTCATCGCCCAAGTGGCCCCATTGCCAAATGAGGTCCGGCTGGATTTGCAACAAGGTTTCCACGTTCGGCGCAAAACCGGCGCGCGTGACATCGGAGCGGATGTGCGCAGTCTCCGGAAAAATGCGCCCCAGCATGCCCCGCTGCATATACGCATGCGAGTTGGGATTCATGCCCGCCAGTTTCCCGGCGTCGCCTGCCAGCGACAGCAGCATGGCGCTGGCAGGCATGGGGATGGTGACGGAGCGCTCGGCGGGTTGCGCCAGTTCGACACGCTGGCCCAGCATGTCCTGCAGCACCACGGGTTGGTCGCGCTGCGCCTCTGCCTCGCCCGTTGCCAGCATTGCCGCGCAGAGCCCCAGCAAGCGCCAAAGCGTGCAAAGCCAAGCTTGCCATCGATGAAACACACACATGGACATGGACATGGACATGGACATGGACATGGACATGGACATGGACATGGCTTAGAACCGGGTGCGCAGCGTCAGGTTGACACTGCGGCCGGGCGAGAGCAGCGGGTTCAGCTCCGACATGGGCCGGCTCATGGTCGAGCCGGTGCTGGCCGAGCGGTATTCCTTGTCAAACAGGTTCGTCACACCCAGCACCAGTTGCGTGTTCTGCAACTGCTCGAAGCCCAGCCGGTCCAGTTGCAACTGCGCATAGAGGTTGACCACGCCATAGCCGCCGGTGCGGTACTCGGTGGCGGGATCCCAGCGGTTCTGGCCTTTGGCGAACTGCACCTCGCCGGTGACGGCCCAGGCGTCATTGCCGCCCACGTACTGTGCGCCAACCAGCCCGCTCCACGGTGCCAGGCCGCTGACCGGCGCGCCGGTCAGGCGGTTGGTGCCACGCACATAGGCCGCGTTGCCGTGCAGGTTGACCCGGCCGGTCAACTGCCACTTGCCGGCCAGTTCAAGGCCTTTGGTATGCACCTTGCCAAGGTTCACCGTCTGCGTCGCAGGCTGGCCCAGGTAAGTACTTTGCACCGTGCCAAGGTAGTTGCGATAGCGTGTATCGAACACGGCAAAGTCCACGAAGGCTTTCGGCAAATGCAGACGCGCGCCGACTTCCGCGGTGATCGACTCCTCCGGCTTCAGATTGGGGTTGGGGATGGTATAGGTTGTGCCATTCCAGCCCGAGCTGAACATCTCCGAATGCCATGGCATGCGAAAGCCCGTGCCATAACTGGCTGTCAGCTCCACCGTTTCGTTGACGAAGTACGAGGTGCCGATGCTGCCGGTCCAGTGCGTGGTACTGGTGTCCTGGGCGGCCTCGAACAAGGGGCGCAGGTCTTCACTTTCCAGGAAGGCCACCTCGGTATCGGACAGGTAGTAGTCGAAGCGGCTGCCCGCATTGATGCTCCAGCCCGGGCGCAGTTCCCAGTCCGCCAGCGCGAACAGGCCGGTGTTGAACTGGGTGAACTTGCGTCCGGTACGCGGGTTACCGTTGTCCGTCCAGGAGTCGGTGGCAACATCCTGGGTCTCGATGCGCGTCTTGCCGCCCAGCCAGTGGTCATTGGCGAAGTCCAGCCCGAATGCCCATTCCAGCCCGCGCTCGTCGCGCGGCGTCTCCACCGTCAGGTGGCCGCCGAAAATGTTCGGCCCGCGCACGTTGTTGGTCTGGCGGCGGAAAGTGTTGCCGTTGTTGCTGATGGTGTTGGTCTCCAGCAGCGACTCGAAGATATTCAGATACAGGCTGGCATCGATGCGGCTGAACCAGCGGTCTTCGAACGTGCCTTCATAGCCAAGACGCCCCTGGTGGATGTTCAGCGGCACGCGCCGCCCCCAGTTGTTCTCGGTGGTCGTGGCGTTGGAGGAGCCATCGCGGATTTCCCCGTAGCGGTAGCTCAGCTCGTAGCGCTCGTTGGCGTTGGGCATCCAGCCGGCGGCAAAGCCCGCGCCGGCGGTCTTGTAGTCGCTGTTGCGGATCTCCCCGGCAGGGGTGTCGTATTTCTGCGACTGGCGCGCCATGGCGTAGGCGCGGAAATCGACGTTGTTGCCTGCGGCCTCCACACTCACATTGCCCTGCAGGCCATTGCCGTTGGAGCGGTAGGTCACATCCAACTGGCCGCCCTGCAGCGTGAAGCGCTCGCCCAGCGTGCCCTTGGGCTTCTTGGTGACGAAATTGACCAGCCCCGAGAGCCCGTCGCTGCCGTAGCGGATCGAGGCGGGGCCGCGGATGACCTCGACGCGTTCGAGCTCGGTCGGACTGATCATCATGAACTGGAAGGCCGGGCGGCCACGGAAGCGGTCGCCATTGATGAACATCGGCACCCGGAAGTTGCTGCTGTTCTGGCCGCGCAGCACGATGGTGCCGTCCAGGCTGCCGGTGCGCGTCACCGTCACGCCGGGCAGGCGCTCCATCACGTCCAGCGTGTTCATGGCGTTGACCATGTTGAGCTCGTCCTCGGTAATCACCGAGACGTGCTGGGAAGACGTCGTCTCCAGTGTGACCTCCTCGGGGGAGCCGCCCCTGGCCCGCACCCGCGACTCGCTGCTGCGCAGCTTCTGCCAGTTCGGCTGTTCGCTTCCCGCATAGACATTGACGGCATCGAGCGTCCGGACCTGCGCCAGGGCCGGGGTTGCAAGACACGCCAACGCGGCCACCGCCGTGACGGCAGCCCATGTCGTTTTACGCATTTTTTTCCTCATCAAGAAAGAGCCGCATCGCTCAGAATTCAAGCCCCGTCGGGCAGACCCCCCACCCGACAAACAAACGTCATTGCTTCTACAATTCGAACGTAATGCAAATCAGTATCCTTAATTTTCCAGGACCATTCCTTTTCATCAAATGACTTTGGTCAATCGCGAAAACGCCGAACATGCTCAACTGCCGCACCTGGAAGGCCTCGCCTGGTTCGCCGGCCTGGACGCGCTGGCCCTGGGACAATTGACCCGTGAAGCCCGCCCCCTGTCGTTCAAGGCAGAAGAGAAAATTTTTTTGCATGGTCAGCCTTGCCGAGACTGCCTGCTGGTCTGTTCCGGCGAGTTGCAAGGGCTGCGCTACACGCCCGAAGGCGACGAGAAAATCTTCGGGCACATCCGGCCTGGTGCCTTTGCCGCGCTGCCATCGATCTTCGCCCAGCCCCAATTGCACTGGCATACCATCCGCGCCAGCACCCCTGGCCGGGGTTGGCTGTTCAGCGATCGCTGCCTGCGCCGGTTCTGCCAGACCCAGCCGGAATTCGCCCTGCGCGTCATCAGCAACAGCGCATGGCTGCTGCATCACCATACGGAACAGATCGACTGGCTGACCTCCAGCACGGCGGAACAGCGCCTGGCCGAATACGTGCTGAGGTTCGGACGTCCGCGCAATGCCAATCCGGTCCGGTTGCCGCTATCCTGGATGCACGTGGCGACCAAACTCGGCATACGCGCCGAAACCGTCAGCCGCATCCTCTCGAAATGGCAGCGCAAGGGCCTCATCCTGCGGGACCGCTCCGGCCTGCATATCCTGAACATCGCCTCACTGGAAGGCATGGTGGATGCGCATCGGCGGATCTGATACAACCCCGGTTCTTGAAACTTGGCAGGCTGCCCCCAGATGCCGTGTGATAAAGCACGGCCATGGTGCCATCTGCCATTGCCGTGCCGCCGCATTCAACCCACCATCCCAAGCCATTCCGAACATGTCAGAAACCGAGAAAACCACCGCAGCCTCCCATCAGCCCGGCAATACGCCAGACCAGTTCCAGGCCCGGCAGACGGAACCGGACGTCAATGAGGAACTGGCCGGTCTGCACGCCGAAGTCGAAGCCCTCAGGACACAGCTCGGAGAGCAGCAAGCCCTCAAGGCCCAGAACACCGAACTGTCCGAGCAATACCTGCGCGCCAAGGCCGATGCCGAGAATGCCCGCCGCCGCGCCGAGGAGGATGTCTCCAAGGCCCGCAAGTTCGGCATCGAATCCTTCGCCCACGACCTGCTGGCCGTGGCCGACAGCCTCGATGCCGCGCTGGCGATCGAATCGGCCAGCGCCGAGCAATTGCTCGAAGGCACCCGCGCTACCCAGAGCCAGCTGCAATCGGTGTTCGAGCGCCACAAGCTGCACACCATCGCTCCCGCGGTCGGCGACAAGTTCGATCCGCACCACCACCAGGCCATCAGTGCCGTGCCGGCCGACCAGGCCCCCAACACCATCGTTGGCGTGCTGCAAAAGGGCTATGCCATCGGCGAGCGCGTGCTGCGCCCCGCCCTGGTGACGGTGGCCGCCGAGCGGTGAGCCGTGCCCCGGTGGGGAGCGTCGCCGCGGCGCGCGAATCTTTTCGCGCCGACCGCCCTTGAATCCTCCGCCACGGGCCACACATAGCGAGCATTCCCATATTCACGCAGTCTAAGGAGAAGAATCAAATGGCAAAAATCATCGGTATCGACCTGGGCACCACCAACAGTTGTGTGGCGGTGATGGAAGGCAATTCCACCCGCGTCATCGAGAACAGCGAAGGCGCCCGCACCACGCCGTCGATCGTCGCCTACCAGCAGGACGGCGAAATCCTGGTCGGTGCCTCGGCCAAGCGCCAGGCCGTCACCAACGCCGCGAACACCATCTACGCCGTCAAGCGCCTGATCGGTCGCCGCTTCGAGGACAAGGAAGTGCAGAAGGACATCGAGAAGATGCCCTTCAAGATCATCAAGGCCGACAACGGCGACGCCTGGGTCGAGGCCCGCGGCCAGAAGCTCGCGCCCCAGCAGGTCAGCGCCGAGATCCTGCGCAAGATGAAGAAGACCGCCGAGGACTTCCTGGGCGAGACCGTCACCGAAGCCGTCATCACCGTGCCGGCCTACTTCAACGACGCCCAGCGCCAGGCCACCAAGGATGCCGGCCGCATCGCCGGCCTGGAAGTCAAGCGCATCATCAACGAACCCACCGCCGCAGCCTTGGCCTTCGGCTTGGACAAGGCCGGCAAGGGCGACCGCAAGATCGCCGTGTATGACCTCGGCGGCGGCACCTTCGACGTCTCGATCATCGAAATCGCCGACGTGGACGGCGAAAAGCAGTTCGAAGTACTCTCGACCAACGGCGACACCTTCCTGGGTGGCGAGGACTTCGACCAGCGCATCATCAACTACATCATCGACGAGTTCAAGAAAGAGCAAGGCGTCGACCTGTCCAAGGACGTGCTGGCCCTGCAGCGCCTGAAGGAAGCCGCCGAAAAGGCCAAGATCGAGCTTTCCAACAGCACGCAGACCGACATCAACCTGCCCTACATCACCGCCGATGCCTCGGGCCCGAAGCACCTGAACATCAAGCTCACGCGCGCCAAGCTGGAATCGCTGGTGGAAGACCTGATCGTCCGCTCGATCGAGCCCTGCCGCACCGCCATCAAGGATGCCGGCGTGAAGGTCTCCGACATCGACGATGTGATCCTGGTCGGCGGACAGACCCGCATGCCCAAGGTGCAGGAAAAGGTCAAGGAATTCTTCGGCAAGGAACCGCGCCGCGACGTCAACCCTGACGAAGCCGTGGCCGTGGGCGCCGCCATCCAGGGCCAGGTGCTCTCGGGTGACCGCTCCGACGTGCTGTTGCTCGACGTCACCCCGCTGTCTCTGGGTATCGAAACCCTGGGCGGCGTGATGACCAAGATGATCAACAAGAACACCACGATCCCGACCAAGCACGCGCAGACCTACTCCACCGCCGACGACAACCAGCCGGCCGTGACCATCAAGGTCTACCAGGGCGAGCGCGAAATCGCCAGCGCCAACAAGCTGCTGGGCGAGTTCAATCTGGAAGGCATCGCACCCGCTCCACGCGGCACGCCGCAGATCGAGGTGAGCTTCGACATCGACGCCAACGGCATCCTGCACGTCTCGGCCAAGGACAAGGGCACCGGCAAGGAAAACAAGATCACCATCAAGGCCAACTCGGGCCTGTCGGAGGACGAGATCCAGCAGATGGTCAAGGACGCCGAGCTCAACGCCGCCGAGGACAAGAAGAAGCTCGAAGTGGTGCAGGCCAAGAACGAGGGCGAAGCCACGCTGCACAACATCCGCAAGTCGCTGGCCGAACATGGCGACAAGCTCGATGCCGCTGACAAGGAAGCCATCGAGAAGGCCGCTGCCGAGCTGGAAGAAGCCCTCAAGGGCGAGGACAAGGATGCCATCACCAGCAAGTCCGCCGAGCTGCTGACGGCCAGCCAGAAACTGGGCGAGAAAGTCTATGCCGAAGCCCAGGCCGCCGCCCGCAACGCCGAAGGCGGTACCGCAGCCGCCGGTGGCGCCGAGCAGGCCCAGCCCGCCCAGGACGATGTGGTGGATGCCGAAGTCAAGGAAGTCAAGAAGGACTGATCCGGCTGAATGGGGGTGGCGACATGCGGCCACCCGGCATCCTGGCATCGACATTGCGTGCGGCATCGCACTGCATCGAGCCGCCGCACCGGGCCCGTGGCCCAGTGCGGCGTTGCTGCTTTCATGAACGACGATGATGAGCCCGCTCCGGGCGGGTTGACCAACACGATGGCTAAACGCGACTACTACGAGGTTCTGGGCGTTCCCAAGAACGCTGGCGAGGACGAGATCAAGAAGGCCTACCGCAAGCTGGCCATGAAGCATCACCCGGACCGCAACCAGGGCGAGGCATCCAAGGGCGCCGAAGAAAAGTTCAAGGAAATCAAGGAAGCCTACGAGATCCTCTCCGATCCGCAGAAGAAGGCCGCCTACGACCAGTACGGCCACGCCGGCGTGGACCCGAACATGCGCGGCGGCTTCGGCGGCGGCGCAGAGGGCTTTGGCGGCTTCGCCGAGGCCTTTGGCGACATCTTCGGCGACATCTTCAACCAGCAGCGCCGTGGCGGCGGCGGTGGCGGACGCCAGATGTACAAGGGCAACGACCTCTCCTACGCCATGGAGATCAGCCTGGAGGAAGCCGCCGAGGGCAAGGACGCGCAGATCAAGATTCCCTCCTGGGAAGACTGCAGCACCTGCCACGGCAGCGGCGCCAAGCCCGGCACCGACGCCAAGACCTGCCCGAGCTGCCACGGCAACGGCGTGGTGCAGATGCGCCAGGGCTTCTTCAGCGTGCAGCAGACCTGCCCGACCTGCCACGGCAGCGGCAAGATCATCCCCGAGCCCTGCGCGGCCTGCCATGGCCAGGGCAAGATCAAGACGCAGAAGACGCTGGAGATCAAGATCCCGGCCGGCATCGACGACGGCATGCGCATCCGCAGCAGCGGCAATGGCGAGCCCGGCACCAATGGCGGCCCGGCCGGCGACCTGTACATCGAGATCCGCATCCGGCCGCACGAGATCTTCGAACGCGACGGCGACGACCTGCACTGCACCGTGCCCATCGGCATGACCACGGCCGCGCTGGGCGGTGAAATCGAGGTGCCGACGCTGGCTGGCAAGGCCCTGATCGATATCCCCGAGGGCACCCAGCCGGGCAAGCAGTTCCGCCTGCGCGGCAAGGGCATCAAGGGCCTGCGCTCGAGCCTGGCCGGAGACCTCTATTGCCACATCGAGGTGGAAATCCCGGTCAAGCTCACCGAATTCCAGCGCAAGACGCTCAAGGATCTGGACGACTCGCTGAAAAAGGGCGGCGGCAAGCACTCGCCCAGCAGCCAGTCGTTTGCCGACAAGTTCAAGCGTTTCTTCAGCTGAAGATTCGCTGAGTCATTCGCTTGGCCGGGCCGCACCCGCAGGGCGCTCTCCTGGCGTGGGCTGCAGCCTGTTCCGGCAATTCCTCATGCCTTTCCACGGCATGCATGAGGCAGGGCCCGGCAACGCATCGCCGGGCGCGCTGACCGTTGCCGCCGGCGCTCCACGAGTGCCCCGATGGCGTCCACGCGCAGCGGCAGGCGCGCGGCCCACAGCAGGTCGGCCCGGCGGTACCCGAGATCACCCAGCAAATCATCGCCGAGCGTCAGCAGGGGCAAGAGGTGGCGCCGGAACAAACGCCGCCGGCGATAACGCCACACGGCCATCCCAATCACATGCATGAGCCCGAACGCGGGCGGCACAGGCATCGGAGTGCGCGGCAGCGGCTGTTTCGGGGACTGCGGGCAGCCGGCCTTGCTACCCAGTTGCAGAGTCCGCGCGTGTCTATCTTGGTCATCCATCATGGGGTGGTCCTCCTGCCGGTCATTGAAAAAGAAGGCACCATGGCAACGGTGCCGAGAGACACTGTGCCGAAGGATGATTGATCAGTAAAACGAAAAATACTACACTTTAATTTCAATTTTTCTTAAAGGTTTAACGCATGGACGACGCCGATTGTCATCTGGCGCGACGGGCCTTGCCGTTGCTGGAGACCGAGGTGTTGCGCACCTTCGTGACGATTGCCGAAAGCGGCAGCTTCACCCGTGCGGCCCAGCAGCTGTTCCGCACGCCTTCGGCCTTGAGCATGCAGATCAAGCGAATGGAGGAGATGCTCGGGCAGGCGCTGTTCATCCGCGAGGCCCGGCACGTCAGTCTCACCGGGGAAGGCGAGCTGCTGCTGGGTTACGCCAGGCAGTTGCTCAAGATCAATGCCGAGGCGGTCGGGCGCTTCCGGGCGCCGGCACTCGAAGGCCGTGTGCGATTCGGCGCCACCGACGACGTGGTCGAGCGCGTCCTCTCCTCCGTGCTCGCGCATTTCTCGCGCACCTTTCCGGCGGTCGAGATGGATGTTTCCGTCGCCACCAGCGCCACCCTGTTGCCGCGCTTCGATGCCGGCGAACTCGATCTCGTGCTGATCACGCGCGGACGACTGGACCTGAATGGACGCGGCGAGATCGTCCACAGCGAACCCCTGGTATGGGCAGGCAGGGATGGCGGGGTTGCCGGCCAGCGCTCGCCGCTGCCCTTGGCACTGGCGCAACCAGGATGCCCCTGGCGCGCCATGGCGCTGGATGCACTCGATCGCACCGGGTGGCGCTACCGCATCGTCTATTCGTGTGACCATTGCGCGGGGCAGCGCGCCGCAATGCTGGCGGATCTGGCGGTGGCCCCGTTCCCGGAGAGCCTGGTGCGCCCACCACTCAAGCGCCTTGATGATGCAGGCCTGCCGGAGCTCGGAGCGTATCAGTTGGTTCTGATGAAACGGCCCAATGGCGGCGCGATGGAAGACGCACTGGCAGCGCAGGTGATGGCGGCATTCCGCGGCCGCTGAGCCGCAGGCGGTATTGATATTGATGGCAACTGGTCACCGCGCCGGCCCATCCACCTGGCCCTGGACGAATGGCTACAACGCCTATACTGCCAGCCCCGGGAAATGCCTTCGACAGCACCTTGTTCATGCCCAACACATCCATCCCCCACCCTGCGCCGCGCCGCCGCACGGCATGGCGGCTGGCCCTGCTTGCCGCCATCGGCCTTGTCCTGGCGCTCGCGACCTTATTCTGTGCCCACATCAGCCGGCAGTGGGGTGACCGCCCGACCTCGCTGCGGCTCTCGGCGCTGGAGCAATCCGGCCCGCTGGACCTGCCTTTCGGGGCCGCTGAACGCTGGCTGTACTTTCCGATGTACGAGGGGGACACGGCCCACGCCGTGGACCTGGGCGCGCTGCGCTGGCGCAGCGACCAGCTGCTGGCATCGGCCACGCGCTATCCGCGCCATGGCGGCGAAGACTGGCCCGAACAGCTCTACCAGACCGCCCATTTCGAGTATGTGACCCGCCTGATCGACTGCCAGAGCGGCGTGTTTGCCGATCTGACCGAGGCGCTGACCGATGACAGCGGCAAACCACTGATCGAGCGGCCCATGGCGCTGCGCCACAACAATCCCCGCCGCGCCGGCGGCGGTGGCGAGGAGTGGCCGGACCGTTCGGAAATCGGCATGGCCTGTCTGGCCGCCGCCAATCCCGAACTGCTGCCGGCCCGGCGCCAGCAGGCCGGCATCACCCCTGCGCCGCTGACATACCTGCCAACCATGGCCATCCTGCAGGAAGACTCGCAGGCGCTGCTGGAGCAGCATGAGTTCGCGCCCGATCTGGCCGCCATCACCGCCAGCACCACGGCGGCCACCCCGCGCGACGTGCTTGCCGCGGTGGCCTTGCAACGCGCACAGTGGCGCCGCAACCGGTACGGCCCGGGCACCCCGCAGGAGACGCCTTTTCCCTGGCCGCACGAGGCCGAGGCCCTGGCCCGCGTGGAGCAGGCCGTCAACCGCCAGTACCTGCGCTTTGGCCAGCGCACCGCGCCGATTCTGCACCTCCTCGAAGGGGGCTTCTACACGCTGCAGGTCATGCCGCGCACCGACATCCATCCACCTCCGGAAGGCGTCGATGCCTACGACGATGAGCAGATCGACACCGTGATGGGCCACTGCGGCATCGAGATGCAGGTGCTGAGCGGGCACCACTGGGAAGACCCGCAAGGCCGGCAGGTGGCCGAGCAGCAGCCCGATCGCACGGCCATGCTGCAATCGCTCGAACCGATCTGGTACAACGCCAACCCGTGCCCGGATATTGCCGAGGCCACCGCCACCGGGGCCGGGGATGCAGACGCCGCTGCCCACCCGCGTCTGCGTCTGCAACCGCCGCTGACCATCCATGCAGCGCCGGCGGCCATCGCCTATGCGGAGCCCCTGCCCCGCCACCGTCCCGAGAATGCCAGCGCCGACACGCCGGCCGTGGCCGATGCCGCACGCGCCATCCTGAGCCAGCGCGAGGAGACCCGCCGATGAATCGTCCACACCTTCCGGCATGCCACCGCCACGGCGCATGGAAGCCGGCCCGGCCCGCTTCCATGCTCCGCCTCGCCATTGCCCTGGCCTCGGCAAGCACCCTGGCCTGCACTGGCCTGCTTTGGCCGGCTGCCGGTCTGGCGTGGACCTCGCACACCATCGACTGCTTCTCGCCGGCGCCTGGCACGGAATCGGCCATCAACCGCATTTGCCCGATGCAGGAGCAACTGGCGGCATTCCAGCTCGGCCGGCAATGGGGCTACCTGAATGCGACGGGCGTCGTGGCCATCGAGCCGCGCTTCGCCGAGGCCGGCCGTTTCAGCGAGGGCCTGGCACCGGTGCAGCAGGGCGAGAATGGCCCCTGGGGCTACATCGATGCGCAGGGCCGCTGGGTGATCGAACCACAGTTCATGTTCGCGGACGCCTTCCACGAAGGACGCGCGCTGGTGCATGCCAGCGGACCCGGCAAGGGCTACGCCGGCTACATCGACCGACAGGGCCAATGGGTTGCCAAGCCCGACTACAGCGACGCCGGGCCCATGGTGGGTGGGCGGGCGCTGGCCAGGATTCCGGATGGGCCACAGGTCTTCATCACCCATGCGGGGCAGGAGCAGGCCCTGCCGGCACTGCCTGCCGACGCGCCCGCCGGCACCACCATGCGCATCAGCGGCGCACGCGCCGAGCCGCAGCGCTGGTTCGCCGAATTTTCGCTGCCCGACTTCTGGCTTTCGCCGTCGGGACAGCGCGTGCCGGTCACCCCTGACCTGGATATCCAGCGCCCGGCCAGCCCGCATGCCGTGGTCGCACAGCTGCGCCACGAGAATTACGCACAGCGCCACTGGGGCATCTGGAGTGCAGAAGGCCGCTGGCTGGCACAGCCCGTCTATACCACCATCGGCGAGTTCCAGCAGGGCGTGGCGATCGCCGGCCTCAAAGTCCCTGGCCCCGCACCGGCGCAAGCCGCTGCGGCCACTGCCGCCAGCCAGATCGATCATCCCGCGCCGCCGCCACCACCCGCGCCGCCGGGGCTGATCTGCGACGGCGCGCACTGCAGCGTTGATCGACAGGTGCTGCTCGATGCCAGCGGACGGCGCCTGAGCGATGGCTCGCACCGGCGCATCACGCGCCTGGGCCTCTTTTATCTGGCCGTGCGCGAGTCGGCAGCGGCGGAGTTGCTGGATGCGCAAGGCCGCCCGCTCGCGCGCCTCGCCTGTGACGACCAGGGCCGTGGGCGGGCGGTAGAGACCGTCTATGGTCTGCCAGAATCGTCGGGCTGGTCGGCCGTGAACGGCTGCGATGGCCGCCACTGGATCAGCAGCCCCTCCGGTCAGCACTGGTCCGGCCAGGGCCGCATCCAGCGCGCCTGGGCCGATGCGCGCCATCTGACCCTCCTCACCGAGCCGGCGACCCAAGCCGCCACGGCCAGCGCCAGCACCGACCGGGAGCCGCAATGGCAGATCTTCAGCCAAGATGGCCAGGCCCTGCTCGGCGTCGACATGCTCAGACAGCTCGAAGGCAGGCTGCAGGAAGTCCAACTGCTCGAAGAGGCGCCAGAGGGCGCGGCAACGCAGCGTCCCCCCATCATCCTGAGCACGCGCGGCGATGACTACCGGGAACGCTTCTACCTGATCACCCGAACGGGCCGGCTGGTGCACGAGCCGCAGTGGCGATCGCTGCGCTTTCAGCGCACGGGCCTGGACGGGGCCGCGCCTGCCCTCTGGCCCCTCGTCCTGGTGCGCACCGCCGATGGCGATGGTGCACTGGATGTGAATGGCGCCTATCTGGTCCGGCCCGCGCCGGACCAGGTGGTGTTCGACCTGAGCAACGGCTGGCTGGCCACCACCCCGGTGCGGCCCACGCCCAAGGCGCGCCCATTCTGGCTGGGCCCGCAGACCGAGGAGCTGCAAGAGCCGCCGCGCTACACCCTGGTGGGCAGCCAGGGCCAGCGCATCGCCGAGCTTCCCGGCTTCGATCATTCGGCCCCGTCCATCCGCGTGGCGCCAGGCCTCCTGTGGCTGCAGACCGCTTCCGGCTGGTTTGCCGTCAATGCCGCCGACCCCCACGCGGCCACGGCACGGCCGCTGCCGGAGCTGGGCCAACTGGACGGCTTGGCCAGCACGGTCCACGACGGCCACGTGCGTTTCACGCGTCCGGTGGCAGGCGAGGAAGGCTTCTCGGACTTCGCCATTTTTGCGGCGGATGGCCGCCGCACCAGCGACTGGCTGCGGCTGGAGGCCATCGGCCCCATGCTGGACGGACAGCAACGCCTGCAGGGCTGGCAAGCCTTCTACCGCACCCCGGCCGGCCACCGCCACCTGGCGCTGCTGGCCCCCGATGGCACGCAGCGCAGCGGCATCATGGCCGGCGACCTGGAGCCCCCGCGCGGCGACTCCTCCTGGCTGCGCCTTTCCAGCCAGGGTCTGCATGGCCTGGTGGACCTGCATGGCCGCACCACGCTACCGGTGGCGTTCGAGCGCATCGAAACCCGCGACGACGGCTGGGTCAAGGTCTCCAGCGGCACGCGCCATGCCTTGCTCGATGCCCGCAACCGCTGGCTGACACCGCTGCTGGCCGTGCGCGATGAAAACCTGTTCCGCAAATGGGCCGACTCGGATGCGCTGGTGCTCGGCTGGATCAGCGGCCAGCAGTTCACTGCCGTGGACATCAATGGCCGCGTACTGCAGATGGCACCGGCCACATTCACGGCCCATGCCCCGGGCGGACCCGGACCCGCGCCCGGATCGCCATGGCAAGTGCTGCAGCATGCCTCCCCGCTGCCGCTGGCCGAGCAGACCCCGATCGACGATGCAGCGCCCGACAACTGGCTGCCGGTGCCACACGCCGGCAGCGAGCGAAGCGCCATCTTCGTCGACATGCAGGGGCGGGAGCGGCTGCAACTGGCCGACTGGCTCTCGCCGTCGGAGGGCTTCCAGCACGGCGTGCTGGCGCTGCCGCGTGCCGAAGGCACCGCGCTCTATGACGCTCAGGGCCGGCCCATCACCGGCGCCGGACTGCAGCCGGGCGATACGGTGCGCGTGCTCGGCAGTGGCCAGCTGGTGGTGGCCCGCCAAACGCCGCTGCCGCCCGGCCACCCGCTGGCACGCCCCGCTGCGCGCCGCGCCATCGGTCAGGAGGTGGCGACTGCCCCAGCAGCGGATCAGGCGGCCATGTTGCCCCAGTATGGTTTTGTCAGCCTGGGCGGCCAACCCGCCGCAGCGCCGCGCTTCGATGCGGTGGCCAAAGACTTCCAGGACGGCCTCATCGCCGTCAGCGCCATGGGCAACCTCGGCCTGGCCCAGGCGGATGGCACGCTGCTGATGCACAGTGCCTGGCGCTGCGGACAGACGCCGGTGGTGCTGGATCGCCATGGCGAGATCAGCTGGCCCGCCGACCTGCGCGGCCAGGCCAGGGCGGCCTGCCCCAGGCCATGAAACGGACCATGACACGGGTCATGATGCAGGCCATGGAGCGGGCCAGGCGCCATTGCGGCAGCGCGTCTGCCGCTGCACACGGAGCTGCCGCTGCGGTGGGATAATCGCGCCATGCCCATCGACATCAAAACCGAAGCGGACCTGCCAGGCCTGCGCGAAGCCTGCCGCCTGGCCTCCGAAGTTCTCGACTACATCACCCCCCACGTCAAGCCCGGCGTCTCTACCAAGGAGATCGACCGACTCGCTGCCGAATGCATGGCCAGACAGGGCACGCGCTCGGCCTCGCTGGGCTACCAGCCCTCTCCGGATTACCCGCCCTACCCGGGTTCGGTCTGCACCTCTCCGAACAACGTGGTCTGCCACGGCATTCCGAGCGACAAGCCGTTGAAGAAGGGCGACATCCTCAACGTCGACGTCACCATCATCACCAAGGATGGCTGGTATGGCGACAACAGCCGCATGTTCGAGGTCGGCGAGGTCTCGATCGCCGCCAAGCGGCTGTGCCGCCTGACCTTCGAGGCCATGTGGATGGGCATCCTGGAGGTCAAGCCCGGCGCCACGCTGGGCGATGTTGGCCACGCCATCCAGAAGTTCGCCGAGGGCAATGGCCTGTCGGTGGTGCGCGAGTTCTGCGGCCACGGCATCGGCCGGCGCTTCCACGAAGAGCCTCAGGTGCTGCACTATGGCCGCCCCGGCACCATGGAGGTGCTCGAGCCCGGCATGGTCTTCACCATCGAGCCCATGCTCAACCTCGGCCGCAAGGAAATCAAGGAACACGGCCGGGACGGCTGGACCATCGTCACCAAGGACCACAGCCTGACCGCGCAGTGGGAGCATCAGCTCATCGTCACGCCCACCGGCTACGAAGTGCTGACGCTCTCGGCCGGTTCGCCGCCGCTGCCCGATTTCGTCAAGGCCACCAAGACCTGACGCACCCCTTTGATCTTCGCCCCCAAGCGCCCGACTCTCCCCATGCCGCTGTCCGATTGCACCGCCTCCCTCGCACCCGGTGAGCCGCTTGCCGCCCTGCGCAGCCAGTACCAGCAGCAAAAACAGGCGGTGGTGGCCGAGCTGCTGCAGCCGGGCCATCAGCGCAGGCGCATCCACACCCTGCTGCACACCCTGGCGCAGCACGCCGATGACATGCTGCGCCTGCTGTGGCAACGTGCCGGGCTGCCCGGCGAGCTGGCACTGCTGGGCGTAGGTGGCTTCGGACGCGACACGCTCTTCCCCGCCTCCGACGTGGACGTGCTGCTGCTGACGCCCGCGGGCCAGCCCATCGACGGCGATGACCCGCTCAAGCAGTGCATCGAGGGCTTCGTCAGCAGCTGCTGGGATGTGGGCCTGGAGATCGGCTTCAGCCTGCGCAGCATCGACGAGGCGCTGGCCGACGCGCAGGAGGACATCACGGTACAGACCGCGATGCTGGAATCGCGCTGGATCTGTGGCGACCGGGCGCTGGCCGCGCGTTTCGAGCAGCGCTTCATGGCCACGCTCGATCCACTGGCCTTTCTGCACGCCAAGACGCTGGAGATGCGCCAGCGCCATGCCCGTTTCGACAACACGCCCTACGCGCTCGAGCCCAACTGCAAGGAGTCGCCTGGCGGGCTGCGCGACCTGCACGTGATCCTCTGGGTGGCGCGCGCCGCTGGTCTGGGCAACAGCTGGGCCGAATTGGCCAAGAACGGCATTGCCACACCGCTGGAAGTGCGCGCGCTGCGCCACTGCGAAGCCGAACTAAGCCTGATCCGCGCGCGCCTGCACGCCATCTCGGGCCGCCATGAGGACCGGCTGATCTTCGACCTGCAGACCAGCGTCGCCGAGCTGTTCGGCTACCGCTCGGAGAACACGCAGGGCTCTCGCCTGCCGATGCGCGCGAGCGAGCAGTTGATGCGCCAGTACTACTGGTGCGCCAAGGGGGTGACACAACTCAACCAGATCCTGCTGCTGGACATCGAGGAGCGTCTCAATCCCGGCGTGCACCGGTTGCGGCCCATCAACGAACATTTCTTCGACAAGGGCGGCATGATCGAGGTCGCCAGCGACGACCTCTACATCAAGCACCCGCACGCCATTCTGCAGACCTTCCTGCTCTACGAGACGCAGGTCGGCCTCAAGGACCTGTCGGCGCGCACGCTGCGTGCGCTCTACAACGCGCGCAACACCATGAACGCGGCGTTCCGGCGCGACCCGGTCAACCGCCAGCTCTTCATGCAGATCATCCAACAGCCCGCCGGCATCACCCATGCGCTGCGGCTGATGAACCGCACCTCGGTGCTGGGACGCTACCTGTGGCCGTTCCGCCGCATCGTCGGGCAGATGCAGCATGACCTGTTCCACGTCTACACGGTCGACCAGCACATCCTGATGGTGGTGCGCAACATGCGCCGCTTCTTCCTGGCCGAGCACGCGCACGAGTACCCCTACTGCTCCAGCCTCGCGGCAGGCTGGGACAAACCCTGGCTCCTGTATCTGGCGGCGCTGTTCCACGACATCGGCAAAGGCCGCGGCGGCGACCACTCCGAGATCGGCGCGCGCGAGATGCGCAAGTTCTGCCGCCAGCACGATATCGCCAAGGCCGACACCGACCTGCTGGTGTTCCTGATCCGCGAACACCTCTCGATGAGCCAGATCGCGCAGAAGCAGGATCTGAGCGACCCCGAGGTCATCGCCGCCTTCGCGCAGCGCGTGGGCAGCGAGCGCTACCTCACTGCGCTCTACCTGCTGACCGTGGCCGACATCCGCGGCACCAGCCCCAAGGTCTGGAACGCCTGGAAGGGCAAGCTGCTCGAAGACCTGTACCGCGCCACCGCCCGCATGCTCGGCGGCACCGCGCCCGACCCGCAGGCCGAAACCGAACTGTGCAAGGGCGAGGCGCGCGTGCTGCTGTCGCTCGATCCGCTGCCCGCCAGCGCGCTCGAGACCTTCTGGCGGCAGATGGACTTTGGCTACTTCCTGCGCCACAGCGCCGACGAACTGGCCTGGCACGCCCGTCATCTGGCCGGGCACAGCCACGCCCCCGACGCACCTCCGCAAGTGATCGCGCGCAAATCCGTCATTGGCGAGGGCATCCAGGTCACCATCTACGCATCGGACCGCGCCGACCTGTTCGCACGCATCTGCAGCTACTTCGACCAGGCCGAATACGAAATCCTCGACGCGCGCATCCACACCACACGCGATGGCTATGCACTCGACACTTTCCAGGTCGCGCTGGAGTTCCAGGACAAGACGCCCGAAGAGACCGCCCACTTCATCGAGGGCGACCTCAGCCACTACCTGCAGCAGAACACCCCGCTGCCCGAGCCGCGCGCGCGCCGCGTCTCGCGCCGGGTGCGCCATTTCCCGGTCAACACCCGCATCCGGCTCGAACCCGACGACAAGGCCCAGCACTGGCTGCTGACCCTCTCGGCCTCCGACCGCCCCGGCCTGCTCTACTCGATCGCCTGGACGCTGGCGCACTTCCACCTGGGCGTGAACCTGGCCAAGATCACCACGCTGGGCGAGCGCGCCGAGGACAGTTTCCTGATCGAAGGCAGGGGCCTGCGCGAGGACAGCCTGCAGCAGGCCCTCGAGCGCGAACTGATGCGCCGCTGCGCGGCGCTGCAGTAGCCGCGCGCCGTCTCATTGGCCCGGGTACTGCGGGCACAGATAGCCGACGAGTCGCCGCAGTGCCACATGGCCCGCCTCGCGCCGCCGCAGGCACACACGCAGATCGCGCCACGCCCAATCGTCGCGCAAGGGCACGATGGCCAGAGCCATGCCGTGCTGCGCGCGCCGCGCGGTGGTCTCAGGCACGATGCCGATGCCCACACCGGCCTGCACCATCAGGCAAATGGCATCGAAGCTGCGCAACTGCACCCGCAGGCGCAGCCGGCATCCCTCGCGCCAGGCCCGCTCGGCCAGGAAGCGCTGCAAGGCGCTGTCACGATCGAGGCCGATGAAGTCGCGCCCCAGGATGCTGGCGAAATCCACGCTGGCGGCACCTGCCAGCGGATCCCCGGGCGGCGCCACCACCACAAAGCGGTCGGCGCGAAACGGCAATGTCTGCAAGGCACCGGTATCGACCGTGCCAGCCACGATGCCCACATCGGCCGCGCCTTCGGCCACCAGCCCGACGATCTCATCGCTAAGCAGCTCCCGCAGATCCAGCGTGGTGCCCGGATGATCGGCCAGAAAGCGGCCCAGCACCTGTGGCAGAAACTCGGTCAACGCGTTCGTGTTGGAGAGCAGCCGGATGTGCGAGCCGCGGACACCGGAGAAAGTCCCCAGTTCCTCGTGCATGCGCTCGGCCTGTACCAGCAGTTCGCGGGCATGGCCCAGCAGCACATGGCCGGCCGGCGTCAGCGCCACCCCCTGGCGGCTGCGCTCAACGAGGCGTGTGCCGACAGCCTCTTCCATGCCGCGCAGCCGCGTGCTCGCCGCCGCCAGCGCGGTATGGGCGCGCAACGCGCCTCCGGTGATGCTGCCCGCCTCTGCGATGTGGCGAAACAGGCTGAGGTCCGAGAGATCAAGTCTGGGGCGTGTCATCGGTCATCCTTCGCTTTTCGTGAAGGATGCCATGAAAAATTACGGATTCCCTCGATGGACATGACGGCACTATCCTTCGCACCACAACAAGCATCAGCATATCCCCGGAGACACCATGACCCCAAGCACCTGGCTGGTCGCCGCGCTCGCTGCGGCAACGATCGGCCTGTGGGCCACCGCCCGCCTTCCCGAATACCTGGTGGCACTGCTGTTCTTTGCGACAGCGGCCGTTCTGCAACTGGCGCCATCGGACATCCTGTTCTCCGGCTTTGCCTCGGCGGCATTCTGGCTGATCCTCAGTGGCTTCGTCCTTGGCATGGCGATCCGCAAGGTGGGTCTGGCCGATCGCATCGCCAGCGGCCTGGCACCGCACCTGACAGGCTCCTGGCCGCGCATGGTCGGCGGCGTGGTGCTGCTGGCCTATGCACTGGCCTTCGTCATGCCCTCCAACATGGGGCGCATCGCGCTGCTAATGCCCATCGTCATGGCACTGGCCGACCGCGCCGGCCTGTCCGAAGGCAGCCGTGGCCGCATCGCGCTGGCCCTGGCGGTGGGGTTTGCCACTTTCCAGCTCTCTGCCAGCATCCTGCCGGCCAACGTACCCAACCTCGTCATGGCCGGTGCTGCCGAAAGCGCCTACGGCATCCACCTGTCCTACCTGCCCTACCTGTTGCTGCATGCGCCGGTGCTGGGCCTGCTCAAGGGCCTGGCGCTGGTGGCATGCCTGTGCCTGCTGTTTCCGGCATCTCCGCGGCGCGTCGCGCCAGCGGCGGCATCGGCGCAACCGCTCAGCGCTGCGGAAAGGCGCCTGCTCGTGCTGCTATTGGTCACGCTGGCACTGTGGATGAGTGATGCGCTGCATGGCATCTCCCCAGCCTGGATCGGCCTTGCGGCTGCCTGCCTGTGTCTGTTGCCGCGGGTGGGCTTTCTCGGCAGCGACGAGTTCGCCACCGGCGTCAACTTCCGCACCTGCATCTACATTGCCGGCATCCTGGGCCTGGCCGCGCTGCTGGACCATTCCGGGCTGGGAGCCCGCATCGGAGCAGCGCTGCTGCAGTGGCTGCCGCTGGATCCGGACAGCCCGGCGCGCAACTTCGGTGCGCTGGTGGCCTTGACCAGCGTGCTGAACTTCACCGTCACCGCCAACGGGGTGCCGGCACTGCTGACGCCATTGGCGCAATCACTGGCCGACGCCTCGGGCCTGCCACTCATGACCGTGCTGATGGTGCAGGTGATCGGCTATGCCACGCCGCTGCTGCCCTATCAGGCCTCCCCCATCGTGGTGGCCATGGGCATGGGCCGGGTGCCAGCAGGCGATGGCATCCGGCTGTGCCTGTGGTTGGCCGCCATCAGCCTGCTGGTGCTGGTGCCGCTGGACTATGGCTGGTTCCGGCTGCTGGGCTGGATTCCGCGCTAGTGGCTAGTGTCGTGAATTGGAAGTCCGTTGAATCAATAAAGATGTCGAAATCGTTGTCAGGCAAGGCGCAAACCGCAGTGATAGCCATCGCTATCATGAGGATTTGTCACGCAGCATGGCGACGATTCTCGGCATCTTTATGAGACGAACTTCTGATTCACGACACTAGCCATGGCGGCTCAGCCCAGATGCCAGTTCAGCAGCAGGCTCACCAGCGGCAACAGGGCCAGGTTCATCAGGCCGGCAAGGATCATCACCAGCCCGGCCACCGTGCCCTCCTGCACGCCCAGTTCCTGGGCGCGGGCCACGCCGGCGCCGTGCGCACCCATGCCGAACAGCGCGCCACGCGCAATGCCCGAGCGCAGCCGCAGGTAGCGCAGCAGGCCGCTGCCCAGCGCCGCGCCGCACAGGCCCGTGGCGATCACGAAGGCGGAGGTCAGATCGGGCATGCCGCCGAGCCGGTCGGAAACCGTCACGGCAAACGGGGTGGTCACCGAGCGCGGCATCAGGCTGCGCTGCAACTGCGGCGAGAGATCCAGCCCGCGCGCCAGCAGCCAGGCACTCAGCAACGAGACGCTGCTGCCCACCAGCGCCCCGAGCAGCAGCACGGCCCAGTAGCGGCGCAGCAGTTCGCGCTGCTCGTAGATCGGCACGGCAAAGGCCACCGTCACCGGCCCCAGCATGAGGATCAGCCAATGCGTGCCACGGATGTATTCGCCGTAGCTCACGTGCAGCGCCAGCATCACCAGCATCAGCACTGCGGGCGCCAGCAGCAGCGGCGAGGTCCACCAGCGCGGCATCACCAGATAGATGCGCCGGGCCACGAAATACACGGCCAGCGTCAAAACCGACCAGAGCAGGATGTCAAGCCACATCACGGCCTCCTTGCGGCGCCAGCGCCAAGCGCTGACGGCGCAGGCGCTGCATGGCTTGGCGGTGCCGGTGCAGGCGCAGGCACCACTCGATCGACAGGGCCGTGCAGGCCATCACCACCACCGTGCCGAGCACGATCACCAGGAACAGCTTGACGCCGATCCAGCCCATCAGCTCGCGGTGGTCCAGGATCACCAGCACCGCCGGGATGAAGAACAGCAGCATGTGACGGATCAGCCAGTTGGCACCGGCACGCACGCTGGCCAGCGGCACCCAGTTGTTGATCAGCGCGATCCACAGCAGGAACATGCCGGCGACGCCGGCAAGCTGGGCCAGGCCGGCCAGCCGCATCAGCAGCAGCGCCCCCCACCAAAGTCCTACCAGCAGCAGGATCTGGAACGGCACACTGGCACGCAGTGCATGCCACAGACCGGCGGCCGAGCGATCCTCGGGCCAGTGCCAATCCTGCCAGGACGCCATCAGACGCCGGCGAAGCGAAGAAAAATGTTGCATGGCAACAAAGATACTCCTGGCTCATTTATTCTCATAGAGAATAATATTCATAACATCAATTCGATATTGGAATGCATCATGCGCCTGCGTCTTCTGCACATGTTCTCCGAGGTGGTTCGCACCGGCAGCTTCACTGCCGCCGCGACTACCAGCCACGCCAGCCAGTCGACCGTCAGCAAGGCCGTGCACCAGCTCGAGGAGGAACTGGGCGTGGTGCTGCTCGAGCGCAGCATGACCCCGCTGCGCCCCACCAGCGCCGGGGAACTGGTGTTGCAGCATGCCCGCAACATGCTCGAAGAGGCCCAGCGCATGCGCGACGAACTGGCCGAGTTGCAGGGGCTGCAGCGCGGCGTGCTGCGGCTGGGCCTGCCGCCGCTGGGCAGTGCCAGCCTGTTTGCACCACTCTTCGTGACCTTCCGCCAGCGCTATCCGCAGATCGACATCCAACTGGTCGAGCAAGGCAGCCGCCGCCTGGAGGAATTGTTGCTGCGCGGCGACATCGAGCTGGCCGCCACGCTGCTGCCCGTGCCCGAGGCGCTGGAGGCCCAGTTCGTCTTCCAGAGCCGGCTGGTGGCCGTGCTGGCCACCGACCACCCGCTGGCGGGCTGCCAGGAGATCGCGCTGGCCGAGCTGGCCGAGACGCCGTTCATCTTCTACGAGGCTGGCTTCGCCCTCAATGCCCAGTTGCGCCATGCCTGCATGCAGCAGGGTTTCGAGCCGCGCGAGGCCACGCACAGCGGCCAGGTGGACTTCGTCATCGCGCTGGTGGCGGCCGGCTACGGCGTGGCCTTTCTACCGGAGCTGATGGTGCCCCAGCAGGCCCAGCGCCAGACGCGCTTCATCCCGATCCGCCAGGACGAGGGCACGCTCTGGCAGCTCGCGCTGGCCTGGCCGCGCCAGCGCACGCTCTCGCCGGCGGCGCTCAAATGGCTGGAGTTGAGCCGCGAGAAACTCGGCGGCGGCCCGGCCGGGCTGCTGCCGACGCCGTAGCGGGAGCTCATGTAGGGCGGCCCCGGATGGGTCGCCTTCATGTGCTCGACGCAAGTGCCGTAGTCCGGCATACCGACCATCATGCGGACGGCCTGCCCGAGGTAGGCGCCCACGCTGCGCAACTGCCGGAGGTTGCTGAACATATGCGCTGGCTCCTCTTCTGCGCGTTCCGCGCTCAGGCCGCCTCGCCCGGGATGGGCTGGAACGGTGTTTCGCGCTCGATGCGGCCCTGCGCGACGAAGCCCGTCTCCGGGTTCGGATCGAGCAGCGTGATCAGCGCCGCCGCCTGGGTGCACAGCACCAGCCAGAGCGCATTGATGCTCTCGCCGCGGCGCAATGCCACGACGCCGAGGCCCATGCCTCCCAGAAGTGCCAGCGGGAACCAGCCCAGGTGGCCGAGCCCCCGGTTTTCGTCCGTGTTGACCTTGCTGTCTCCCGCGAAGATCTTGTTCTGCGCAGCGCCCCGCTATGGTGCGTCGCGCCCGCCGAGCGTATGCCTGCGCCAGCACAGGCGGTTGCAGCCAAAACCAGTGTTTCCCCTAGAAAAGGCCCGCGAAACCCGTGTCACCGCGTGAACCCGCGCCTTCCGGCCGGGTCTTGCTGACCTTCCCTCGTTTCACACCGATCGCGTCGCAGCTGCGCAACGCCCGCCCGATGGCGGTGCGATGCACCTTTGACGTGCATCAATACACGATTGCGGCAAATGGACATTCACGCATCTGAAACTAATTATCATTCCAAGTCGTGATTCCGAGCGCTAGAATCCATCCTGATTCAACCGGCTACCACTCTTTGGCGCGACAGGAACGACACCAGGCGGTTGAAGCAGATTGCCTGCCAACCATGCAGGCAGAGGAGCCAGCCGAGGCCCACCAATGATCGACTGGCATGGAAAAGTCCGTGGCAAGACCACGCCAATCGTTCATTCAGTCATGAAAAACCGCTCCCTCGTATCGGCCATCGCCGTGATGGCCCTGTGTGGCGCCCATTCCGCCTGGGCCCAGAGTTCCGTCTCCATCTATGGCCGCGTCAACACCACCGCCGAGCACGTCAAGCTCAGCGGCAGTTCGGCCCACAACGAACTGCGCAACAACGGCTCGAACCTGGGCTTCCAGGGCGAGGAAGACCTCGGCAGCGGCCTCAAGGCCGGCTTCCTCTTCGAAATGGACATCGACAGCACCAGCGGCGCCGCCGATGGCTTCGGCAGCCAGTCCGAGGTTTGGTTGGGTGGTGGCTGGGGTCGGGTGCGCCTGGGCAACTACGGCGGGCAGTCGTTCAAGACCATCGTCGAAGAAATCAGCCTGCACAACGACAACGTCGGCACCTCGGCCGACTGGCTGTTCGCCGACATCATGCCGGCCGATCACCACATCGGCTACGTCTCGCCGGAATTCGGCGGCCTCGTGCTGGAGCTGGGCCTGAGCAGCAAGGACGACCGCCTGCAGCAGGATGGCGTCAAGAAGAATGCCTACGAGCTGATCGCCAACTACGATGTCGGCGACCTGTCGCTGGCGGCTTCGTATGTCGACTATGACCAGGCCGACCAGGTCAGCCTGCGCGCCCTCTACTCGCTGGGCGACTTCCAGTTCGGCGGCTACTGGCAGCGCGACAAGAACGGCTGGGTCGACGACGGCGGCCAGCGCAACAACTACCGCCTGGTCGGCATCTACAACCTGGGCAACTCGGAGTTCCATCTCAACGTCGGCCACGCCGACAAGTACAAGAAGGTGGCCGGCAGCGCCGCCACGCAATGGACGCTGGCCTGGAATTACAACTTCAGCAAGCGCACCAAGGTCTATGCGCTCTACACCGAGCTCGACAACGGCCGCAACGCCTTCTACGGCGAGGACGCCGGTGTGGCGCGCGCCGGCCAGGACCTCAAGGCCTTCGCGATCGGCCTGCGCCACTACTTCTGAGCCCGGGGCATAGCCCCGCCACCGCGGCGGCAACGGCGCGCCGCCCCATCCACGGGACGCTGCGGCACGGCGCCCGCGGCCTGCGCCACCATTCTTAGGACCACACGACATGCTGGCACCATTTCTCATCATGCTCAGGGAAGGGCTGGAAGCAGCGCTGATCGTCGGCATCATCGCCAGTTATCTGCGCCAGACCGGCCGCACCCAGTGGCTGCCGGCCGTCTGGGTCGGCGTGCTGCTGGCCATCGCGCTGTCGCTGTTCGCCGGCGCGGCGGTGCTGCTGGCAGGGCGCGAGTTCCCGCAGCAGATGCAGGAGCTGTTCGAGGCCATCGTCGGCCTGGTGGCCGTGGTGGTGCTGTCGTGGATGGTGTTCTGGATGCGCGGCGCGGCGCGCTCCATCAAGGCCCAGCTGTACGATTCGATGGACGCGGCCTTTGCCCATGAGAGCCGCACGGGAACAGGCGCGACCTGGGCACTGGTCGGCATGGCCTTTTTTGCAGTGGCGCGCGAGGGTCTGGAATCGGTCTTCTTCCTGCTGGCCATCTTCCAGCAAAGCAGCAGCAGCGCGGTGCCGCTCGGCGCCCTGGCCGGCGTCGGCGTCGCGGTGCTGCTGGGCATCGGCATCTACTACGGTGGCATCCGCCTCGACCTGCGGCGCTTCTTCCGCTGGACCGGGATCTTCATCCTGTTCGTCGCCGCCGGCCTGCTTGCAAGCGTGCTGCGCAACCTCCACGAGGCGGGCATCTGGAACCTGCTGCAGACGCGCGTGTTCGACTGGAGCGAGGTGCTACCCAACGCCAGCGTGGCCGGCACGGTGCTGTCGGGCTTGCTGGGCTACCACGAATCGCCCACGCGCGGTGAACTGCTGGCCTGGCTGCTTTATCTGGTGCCTGCGCTGGTGCTGTTCCTGCGCCCGCACGCCAGCGCGGCCCCGGCACCCCAACAACAACCCCAAAGCGCCGGCGCTTCGGCCGATGCGCAGTGAGATCGACCGCCATGACAACGCCCCACCACGACACCCCATCCGCCACCCAGCAGCCTCGCGACAAAGCCCCTTCCGCGCTGGTGCCATGGGCCCTGGGCCTGGCCCTGCTGCTGGTGCTCGCCGGGCTGGCGCTGTTCTACTACGCCACCCGCACCGCTACCGGGCCGCAGCGCGGCAGCATCCACAAGGTGGTGGTCGGCGACAGCAGCTGCGAGCCGGCCGATTTCAAGCTGCCGGCCGGCCTGACCACCTTCGAGATCCACAATGCCTCGCGCCGTCCGCTGGAATGGGAAATTCTCGATGGCGTGATGGTGGTGGCCGAGCGCGAGAACATCGCGCCGGGCTTCCACTCGCTGCTGACGGTCAAGCTCAGGCCCGGCAGTTTCGCCATCACTTGCGGGCTGCTCTCCAATCCGCGCGGCACGCTGGAAGTCACGCCCACCACATCCTCCGAGGCCGAACGCCTGCGTCCGCCGCTGCAGTCCTTCATCGGTCCGCTGTCGGAGCAGCGCGTGTTCCTCATCATGCAGGGCAATGCGATGGAGCGCGAAGCCCAGGCACTGGCCGCGGCGGTGGAGGCCGGCGATCTGGACGCCGCGCGCGCGCATTGGCTGGCGGCCCGCCTGCCCTACAAACGCATCGAGGCCGTGGCCGGCCGCTTCGCCGACCTGGAGTCCCGCATCGACCCGCAAGCCGACTACCTGCAAGGCCGCGAGGAGGATCCAGGCTTCACCGGCTTTCATCGCCTCGAGAAGGCCTTGTTCGAGCAGCACACGCTCGATGGCCTGGCGCCGGTGGCGCAGCAGCTGGCGGAAGATGCCGGGCAGCTCAAGGGGCGCATCCGCGCGCTGCAGCAAAAGCCCGAAGACCTCGCCGGCAGCGCGCTGTGGCAGGCCGAGCGCCTGCGCGACGGCGCGCTCGAGCATGGTCAGAACCCCTACGCGCAAAGCGATCTGGCGGACCTGCAGGCCAACCTGGAAGGCATGGCGAAAAGCGTGTTGCTGCTGGGCGAACTGCTGCAGGGCGCCAGTGCCGAGCTGGCCACACGGGTACGCGCCGACTTCGACGGCCTGGACAAGGCCCTGCAGTCATTGCAGGTGAATGGCGCTTTCCCGGCCTACCGCGAAATCGCCCCGGCGCAGCGCGCCGAACTGGACCGGCGGCTGGAGCAGTTGGCGCAGGGCATCGCACAGGTCAACCCGGCGCTGGGGCTGGAGTGACCCAGGCCCGACAGGGATTGACAAGGCACGACATGCCGCACGCCGCCCCAAACCAAGAACAGAGAGCCACGACGATGAAAAAGACCATTACTCCCCACCCCGGCGCAGTCGCCCCCGTCCAGCGCAGGCAAGTCCTGCAGGGCATGGGATTCGGCTGCCTTGCCATCGGCGGCCCGCTGCTCGGCCTGCCGGCCTGCAGCAGCGTGCCGCAGCACGCCACGCCGCACGGCAGCAGCGCCACCAATGCGCCGGTGGCCGATGCCGCCTCGGTGCATGACCGCGTCGCCTTCTTCGGCCCGCACCAGGCCGGCATCACCACGCCGCGCCCGGCCAACGGCATGGTGGCCAGCTTCGCCGTGCTGGCCGAAACGCCCGACGCGCTCGAGCGCCTGTTCCAACGACTCACCGAGCGCTGCATCTTTCTCACGCAGGGCGGCACGCCGCCGCCGTACGATCCGCGCCTGCCGCCGGCCGATTCCGGCCTGCTGGGCCCGCAGGTGCTGCCGGACGCGCTGACCATCACGGTCTCGCTGGGCAGTTCGCTGTTCGACGACCGCCCCTGGCTGGCGCCCCTCAAGCCACGGCACCTCGTGCGGATGACACGCTTTCCGAACGATGCGCTGGATGCCGCGCTGTGCCACGGCGATCTCAGCCTGCAGATCTGCGCCAACACGCAGGACACCACCATCCACGCGCTGCGCGACATCCTCAAGAACCTGGCCGACCAGCTGGTGCTACGCTGGAAGCAGGAAGGCAATGTGCCGCTGATCCAGCCCCTGCCCGACGGCCGGGTCGAGAGCGCGCGCAACTTCCTCGGTTTCCGCGACGGCTCGGCCAACCCGGATGCCGGCGACGCCGCCCTGATGGACCGCATCGTCTGGGTCGGCCCCGGCCATGCCGAACCCGGCTGGGCGGATGGCGGCAGCTACCAGGCGGTGCGCATCATCCGCAACTTCGTCGAGCGCTGGGACCGCACACCGCTGCGCGAGCAAGAGCAGATCATGGGCCGCACCAAGATGAGCGGCGCGCCGCTCGACCAGGCCCATGCCAGCGAATTCGAGCTACCCGACTATGTCAAGGATCCCGCCGGCGAGGCCACGCCGCCCGATGCGCATATCCGGCTGGCCAATCCACGCACCGGTGAATCCGACGCCAACCTGATGCTGCGCCGCCCGTTCAACTACTCCAACGGCGTCACGAAGAACGGCCAGCTCGACCAGGGCCTGCTGTTCATCTGCTACCAGGCCGATCTCGAACAAGGCTTCATCACCGTGCAGCGCCGGCTCGATGGCGAACCGCTGGAGGAATACATCAAGCCCGTCGGCGGCGGCTATTTCTACGCACTGCCCGGCGTGAGCGGCCCCGATGACTACCTGGGCAGCGGCCTGATCGCCGCCGCCCGCGCCACCTTTTCGTCTACCACCACAGGCTGATACAGCCAGGAGAAGCACCATGACCCTCAAGAACCTCATCACCATTGCCGCACTGGCCGCCAGCGGCGCCGTGATGGCCCAGGACAGCGCCAAGCTCGATCTGGTCGCGCCGATTGCCGAGTACAAGATCTACGTCTCCGAGAACGTCGAGCAGCTCGTCAAGGACACCACCGCTTTCGTCGCTGCCGTCAAGGCCGGCGAGATCGACAAGGCCAAGGCCTTGTACGCGCCGACCCGCGTGTCCTACGAACGCATCGAGCCGATCGCCGAGCTCTTCAGCGATCTTGACGTGTCCATCGATTCGCGCGCCGACGACTACGAGCATGCGGAGAAGGACCCGGCCTTCCCGGGCTTTCACCGCATCGAATACAGCCTGTGGGTCGGGAACAGCGCCGCTGACGTCAAGCCGGTGGCCGACAAGCTGCTGGCCGACGTGCAGGAGCTGCAGTCGCGCATCGCCAAGCTGACCTTCCCCCCCGAAGTGGTGGTGGGCGGCGCCGCCGTGCTGATGGAGGAAGTGGCCGCCACCAAGATCTCCGGCGAGGAAAATCGCTACAGCAAGGTTGACCTGTGGGACTTCAAGGCCAACACCGATGGCTCCTACAAGATCGTCGAGCTGGTGCGCCCGCTCATCGAGAACAAGGAACCGGCCTTCCTCGCCGAAGTCGACAAGAATTTCAAGACTGTCTACGACATCCTGAAGACCTACGAAGCCGCCGACGGCAAGGGTTATGTTTCCTATGAGAAGCTGACCGACAAGGACCGCACCACGCTGGCCGCCGCCATCAACAAGCTGGCCGAAGACCTCTCGACGCTGCGCGGCAAGCTCGGCCTCGACTGAAGCCTGAAGCCGGCGCGACGGCACGCCGTGCCGTTTCAGCGGTTCCTTCTCACACCACGCCATTGCCGCGCAACGCGGCAATGGCATCCGCATCCAGCCCCAGCTCGGCCAGAATCTCGTCGGTGTGCTGGCCCAGCAGCGGTGGCGGCAGGCGGTTCTCCACCGGCGTGGCCGACAGCCGGATCGGGCTGGCCACCTGCGGCACCTGGCCGGCGGTGGGGTGCGGCATCGCCAACTGCACGCCGCGCGCGCGCACCTGCGGGTCGGCAAACACCTCGGAGAGCCGGTTGATCGGACCGCAAGGTACGGCCTTGGCTTCCAGCGCGGCAATCCACTCGGCGGTACTGCGTTGCACCGTGAGCCCGCGCAGCAACGCAATCAGCGCGGCGCGGTGCTGCACCCGCTGGGCATTGGTGGCAAAGCGCGCATCGCTGGCCAGCTCGGGCTGCCCCGCCTCCTGGCAGAAGCGCTGGAACTGCCCGTCATTGCCGATCGCCAGGATCATGTGGCCATCGGCGGTCGGAAAATCCTGGTAGGGCACGATGCTCGGGTGGGCATTGCCCAGGCGTGGCGGGTTCTGGCCCGTGGCCAGGTAGCCCAATGCCTGGTTGGCCAGGCACGCCACCTGCACGTCCAGCAGTGCCATGTCGATGTACTGGCCCTGCCCGCTTTGCTCGCGCCAGGCCAGCGCAGCCAGCACGGCATTGCTGGCGTAGAGGCCGGTGAGGATGTCGGTGAGCGCCACGCCCACCTTCATCGGCCCGGCGCCGTCCTCGCCATCGGGGCGGCCCGTCAGGCTCATCAGGCCGCCCAGGCCCTGGATCAGGAAGTCGTAGCCGGCCCGCGCCGCATACGGCCCGGTCTGGCCAAAGCCGGTGATGGAGCAATAAACCAGGCGCGGATTGACCTCGGCCAGCGAGGCGTAGTCCAGCCCGTATTTCTTGAGGCCGCCAACCTTGTAGTTCTCCAGCACCACGTCCGACTCGGCCGCCAGCTTCTTCACCAGCGCCTGCCCTTCGGGCTGCGTGATGTCGATGGTGATGGAGCGTTTGTTGCGGTTGGCGCAGAGGTAGTAGGCGGCGATGTCGGTCGGCTCGCCGGCCTCGTCCCGGACCCAGGGCGGGCCCCAGCGGCGCGTGTCATCGCCTTCGCCGGGGCGCTCGACCTTGATGACGTCGGCCCCCAGGTCGGCCAGCAACTGGCCGGCCCAGGGTCCGGCGAGGATTCGGGAGAGATCGAGTACGCGGATGTGCGAGAGCGCGCCTGCCATGATGGTGAGCCTGTGCTGTGAAAAGGGGAGATGCGTTGCCGGCCGGCGGGGCGGTTCGCGCCACCGGGCCGAGACCGGATCAGCCGGCCCGCCTCAGTCGATCAGTCGATCCATCGATCCATTGATCAATGGATGCATGGATCAATTGGCGAACGCCGCAATGCCAGTGATGGCGCGGCCGATAATCAGCGCGTGCACATCGTGCGTGCCCTCGTAGGTGTTGACCACCTCCAGGTTGACCAGATGGCGCGCCACGCCGAACTCGTCGCTGATGCCATTGCCGCCGAGCATGTCGCGGGCCTGGCGGGCGATGTCGAGCGCCTTGCCGCAGGAGTTGCGCTTGATGATGGAGGTGATCTCCACCGGCGCCTGCCCGGCGTCCTTGAGGCGTCCGACCTGCAGGCAGGCCTGCAGCCCCAGGCTGATCTCGGTGACCATGTCCGCGAGCTTCTTCTGGATGAGCTGGTTGGCTGCCAGCGGACGGCCGAACTGCTTGCGGTCCAGCGTGTACTGGCGCGCCGTGGCCAGGCAGTCCTCGGCGGCGCCCAGCGCGCCCCAGGCAATACCGTAGCGGGCCGAATTCAGGCAGGTGAACGGGCCCTTGAGGCCACGCACCTCGGGAAAAGCGTTTTCCTCGGGCACGAAGACTTCGTCCATGACGATCTCGCCGGTGATGGAGGCGCGCAGCCCCACCTTGCCGTGGATGGCCGGGCTCGACAAGCCCTTCCAGCCGCGCTCGAGCACGAAGCCGCGGATCTGGCCCTCGTCGTCCTTGGCCCAGACCACGAACACGTCGGCGATCGGGCTGTTGGTGATCCACATCTTGCTGCCGGTGAGGCTGTAGCCGCCCTCGACCTTGCGGGCGCGGGTGATCATGCTGCCGGGGTCGGAGCCGTGGTTGGGCTCGGTCAGGCCGAAGCAGCCGATCCACTCGCCGGTGGCCAGCCTGGGCAGGTACTTCTGCTTGGTGGCCTCGTTGCCGAACGCGTTGATCGGCACCATCACCAGCGAAGACTGCACGCTCATCATCGAACGGTAGCCCGAGTCGACGCGCTCAACCTCGCGGGCGATGAGGCCGTAAGAGACATAGTTGAGACCTGCGCCGCCGTACTGCTCGGGGATGGTCGCACCCAGCAGGCCCAGTTCGCCCATTTCGCGGAAGATGGCCGGATCGGTGGCCTCGTTGCGGAACGCCAGCTGCACGCGCGGCCGCAGCTTGTCCTGGCAATAGGCCCGCGCGGCGTCGCGGATCTGACGCTCGTCCTCGGTGAGCTGACCTTCGAGGAACAGCGGATCTTCCCAATTGAATGCAGCTTTGCTGGTAGCCATGCGGTGTCTCCTTGGATGCGATGAATGCATGAAAAGTGAATATTTGGCATTTTAGAAAGCCAAAAACACCATATCAATCGCTTTTTATGCACTTCATTGTGCGAAAAACACACTCCGAAATGCAATGCTGTTTAAGATGCACGGCATGCGACGCAAGATTCCCAGCACCAGCGGCCTGCTGGCCTTCGAGGCCGCCGCGCGCCATGAGAGCTTCACCCGCGCGGCCGATGAACTGGCGCTGACGCAAAGCGCCATCTGCCGGCAGATCGCCACGCTGGAACACTACCTGGGCGTGCCGCTGTTTCGCCGCACCCGGCGCGGCGTGCAGCTGACCGAGGCCGGCCAGCACTATTACCGCCAGATCAGCCCCCGGCTCGATGCGCTGGCGCGCGACACGCTCAACCTGATGGCCCAGCAAGGCAGCGGCAGCGAGCTGGAACTGGCCGTGGTACCCACCTTCGCCACGCGCTGGCTGCTGCCGCGCCTGCCCGACTTCCAGCGCCGGCACCCGGACGTGCTGGTGCACATGAACACGCAGACGCGCCCTTTCCTCTTCGACCAGACCGATTTCGATGCCGCGATCTACTTCGGCGATGCTGGCTGGCCCGGCACGGTGGCGCATTTCCTGATGCACGAATACCCGGTGCCGGTGTGCAGTCCGCGGTTGCCGGGCGCGGCGGCGCAGATGACCCCTGAGACCATCGCCCGCCTGCCGCTGCTGCAGCAGGCCACCCGGCCCTATGCGTGGCGGCAATGGTTCGAAGCGCAAGGCCAGCGCGTCGCGCACGACATGTCGGGCATGCGGCTGGAACTCTTCTCGATGCTGGCGCAGGCAGCCACCCTGCGCATGGGCGTGGCGCTGATCCCGCCGTTCCTGATCCAGCAGGAGCTGCAGTCAGGCCAGCTCATCATGCCCTGCCGGCAGGCGCTCACCACCGAGCGAGCCTATTGGCTGATCGTGCCCGAGCGCAAGGCCGAGCGGCCGGCGCTGGCAGCCTTCCGCCAGTGGCTGCAGCAGCAGGCCAATGACAGCATCGGTGGCACTGGCGATGCCGGCAGTGATGTCGGCAGTGAGGCCTGTAGCGGTGTCGATCAATGCGCCGCGCCGGCAGCCTCGCCAGTCGCGACAGTCGCCACGCCATCGCTGCCGGCATCGCCATAGGCCCGCCGTGCCAGCGCCTGCGCCAGCACCCGGGCCGGGTCGATCAGGCGCAGCCCCCGGGCCTCTGGCGCCTGCGGCAACGCCAGCGGAATCTCGGTGCAGGCCATCACCACCGGGCAGTCGCCGTGGCGCGCGCGCAGCGCCTGCAGCACCGGTCCGAAGAAGTGATTGGCCACCGCCATGTCGCCGCGCTTGACGCCATCGAAGATGCCGCGCATCAACTGTTCGCGCTCCTCGGGCGTGGGTTTGTGCACGGTGATGCCGGCCTGCGCCAGCGCCCCGTCGTAAAGGCCGCTGCGGTAGGTGCCCTGGGTGGCCAGCAGCAGCACCTGGTTGGCTGGCCCGCCCGCATCGTCCGGCTGGCGCAATGCTGCCACCACCTCCTCGACGATGTGCAGCAACCGCACGCCGGGACAGCGCTGCTGCAGCGCCGCATGCCAGTAATGCGCGGTGTTGCAGGCGATGGCCACGCTGGTCGCGCCCAGCGCCTGCAACTGGCCCAGGCCTTTGGCCAGCGGCTCCAGCGGGCTGATCGCGGCATTGTCCGGCGCGGCAATGGCGGCGGTGCGATCGGGCACCGGCAACTGCGCCAGCCAGTGCTCTGGATAGGCCTGATCGACCACCGGCAGCCGGTGGTGCTTGAGGTATTCGTCACAGGCATGCACGAAAAGGCGCACGAAATCGGCCCCGGCAGCCGGGCCCATGCCGCCGAGGATGCCAACGATTTGCGTGGAAGGAAGAGATTGCTTGCTTGCCATTGGAATGCCATGCGCGCAGCGCGCGATCACGTAAAAAAGGCAGTGTAGCGGCGCCGCGGCGCCCCTGCACTGCCGTCCCACTCAGGACCTGCTTACGATCTTTTCATGGGTCACGTTGTCCCGAAGGGCAGGAGGTCAAAAACGCACCGGACGGCGTTGCCCGCCTTGCACAGACGCCCAGTCTGGACTGCGACGGGCGTCTTGCCCACTGCGTTTTTGACCTCCTGCGTGAACCACGGAAAGATCGTCAACAGGTTCTCAAAGCGGGAACAATGTCATCAATTGGCCGGCTGGTCGCTGTGGGCCTTCAGGTTGTCCTTGAGATCCTGGCTCATCTCCAGGCCCAGCGCCACATTGCGCGGCGGGATCGGTTGCAGGAACCACTTGTCGTACAGCGTGGTGAACTCGCCCGAATCCATCAGCCCGTTGATCACGCCATCGACCAGCGTCTTGAACTTCGGATCGTCCTTGCGCAGCATGCAGGCGTAGGGCTCGACCTGCAGCGATTCACCCACCACCTCGAAGTCCTGCGGGTTGCGTGCGTTGCCGATCAGGCCAAACAGCAGGATGTCATCCATGCCGAAGGCCGCCGCACGGTCCGATTCGACCAGCAGGAAAGCATCGGCATGGTCCTTGGCAGAGACCAGGTTCCAGCCCATCTCGTTGTCACGGTCGTACTTGCGCAGCACCTGGAGGTTGGTGGTGCCGGTCGTCGAGGTGATGGTCTTGCCCTTGGTGTCCGCGTAGCCGGTGATGCCGGTGGACTTCTTCACCAGCAGGCGCGTGCCGGTATAGAAGTGGTTGGTGGCGAAGGCCACGTCCTTGCCACGGGCGCTGTTGTTGGTGGTGGAGCCGCACTCGAGGTCGATGGTGCCATTGACCAGCAGCGGAATGCGGTTTTGCGAGGTGACGGCCTGCCACTTGATCTTGATGTCGGGCTTGTTCAGATCCTTCTTGAGCTGCTCGACCACGGCCTTGGCGAGGTCCACCGAGAAACCGATCGGGTCATTGGGGCCTTCGAGGTAGCTGAACGGCACGGAGGATTCGCGGTAGGCCAGCGTGATCTCGCCGGAAGACGCCACCTTGGCCAGCGTATCGGCATGGGCCATGACAGGGATGGTGGCAGCGACCGCCAGGGAAATGCAGGACAGGACTTTTTTCATGGGGACAACTCTCCGAAATGAATGAACAGGGGATGCTTGGCATTGTGCTTGCTTGAGCACCAGTTTGCCATGGTGTTAACACCTGTCAAAGAGGCAAGCAAAAAACAGGCCTATCATCTGCCATCCATTCGGACGGTGCCTGCGGCATGCCACCACGGCGGCTGCCACGCACCGCCCCTCACGCAAGGAATCGACATGCATGCATGCATTTTGGGCTCGGGCATCATCGGCCTGGCTACGGCCTATGAACTGCACCAGCGCGGTTGCAGCGTCACGGTGATCGACGCGCGCCCGGGCCCCGGCGAAGGCGCCAGCGCCGGCAATGGCGCGCAACTGAGTTACTCCTATGTACAGCCGCTGGCCGACCCCGCCATCTGGAAGCAATTGCCCAAACTGTTCCTGGAGCCCGATTCACCGCTGAAATTCCGCCTGCAGGCCGACCCGCGGCAATGGCGCTGGGGCCTGGAGTTCCTCGCCGCCTGCAATGCCGGCAGATCCCACGCCACCACGCGCGCGCTGCTGGAGCTGGCCGCGCACAGTCGCGCCGGCTATGACGCCATGCTCGCAGCCACCGGCATGTCCTGCGACTTTGCGCAGCCTGGCAAGCTGGTGCTGTACCTGAGCGAGGCCGGCGTGGCCGGTGCGCGCCAACAGGTGGCGCTGCAGGCGCAGATGGGCGGCAGTCCGCAGAGCGTGCTCGGCCGCGACGAGACACTGGCCATCGAGCCGGCGCTGACCGCCTATGGCCCGCGCATTGCCGGCGCCGTGCACACCCCGAGCGAATGCGTGGCCGACTGCCACCTGGTGTGCACCGGACTGGCTGCCTGGCTGGCCGAACGCGGCGTGCGCTTTCTGTACGGCACCGAGGTGCAGGGCATCGTCAGCGCCGGCGGCCGGGCGCGAGCCGTTCGCACCAGCGCCGGCGAGATCGAGGCCGACCAGTTCGTCGTCAGCCTGGGCTGGCAAAGCCCGCAGTTGCTGCGGCCACTGGGCGAGCATTTGCCGGTCTATCCGCTCAAGGGCTACAGCATCACGCTCGATGTGGCAGAGGCACCAGACGCGGCCGCACCACGGGTGAGCATCACCGACACCAGCCGCAAGGTGGTGTTCGCGCGCGTCGGCCAGCGCCTGCGCGTGGCCGGCATGGTCGAGCTGGTGGGGCCCGACACCCGCCTCGATCCGACCAAGATCGCCAGCCTGCGCAATTCCACCCGGGCGGTCTTTCCGTCCCTGCAGAACACCTTGACCGGCGACTGCGCGGCATGGACGGGCATGCGGCCCGCCACGCCCACGGGCCTGCCCATCACCCGCGCCGCGCAGGGCACGGGCAATCTGTGGATCAACACCGGCCACGGCGCGCTGGGCTTCACGCTGGCCTTTGGCTCGGCCGCGCAACTGGCAGATGCCATCGTCCCCTGACGACGCTCTGGCCATTCCAGCCGCACGCATCGCAGCCACTGCCCGGCAGTCAGCGCGAGTCCTGGAAATGAAACGGGGCGGCGGGCGGTGCATGTGCACCGCGCCTGCCGCCCCGTGACCCGGCCCAATGATACGGAAGATGGCCGGAACCGGCCATCAGTCTCAATAGCTGAGGTTGAGCTGGTACACCGTGGTGGTGCCGCTGACCTCATGGCCCACCAGCAGCAACGGCTGGCCATTGGGCGAATCGGCCGCAGCCACGAAGTGCAGTCCTTCGGGGCCGAGGTCGCCCACGGCTGCGCCTTCGGTCGGCCAGTCCAGTTTGTCCAGCGCGGCCGTGGTCCAGTCGGTGCGGGTGTTGATGTAGTCCTCCAGCGTGGGGGCCTGCGGGTTGGTCACGTCATAGACCAGCACGCCACCAAAGCGCTCCAGGCCGACGAAGGCAAAGGTTTTCTCGCCGATCGTGCCCAGCGCCAGACCTTCGGGCTCGGGGCCCTTGTTGTCGCTGCGGTTGTCGAAGCCCTGGCCTTCCTCGTGGTTGGAGTTGAAGAACTCCTTGCAAGGCACGGTCTGGCCCTCCGAGGTCAGCTCGCAGGACTTGCCATTGCGGGTCTCGATCAGATTGGCCGTGAACTTCTCGAAATCGGCGCCCGAATCCCAGACCTGCGCGCCATTCTCGTCCCGGATCGAGATCGAGCGCGCGCCATACGCATAGAGCGCGTCATACATCAGGCGGTCGCCGGCAGGATCCTCGACGCCGCTGGCGTTGAACAGCACCGGCAGGCCGTTGGCATCCTTGCGGAAGCCTTCGGTCCAGGTCACCGTCAAGCGGCCCAGGTTCTGGTCGGCGCGGCAGTCGCCGGGATTGCCGGCCACGGCACCGCAATAGCCGAACACATCCGGGCTGAGCAACCCACCGGCGGCCAGTGCACGCAGTTGGGGCGGCAGGTCGTCACCGGCACGGCGATCGAAACCGTCCTTGTGCACCAGATGCTTGACGCGGAACTCCTCGACGAAGCCCTTCTTGGCATCGCCAGCCCAGTAGGCGTCATCGTCCTCACCCCAGGCACGGGCATCGCCCTCGTTGGCCGTCACCAGGTAGGTCTTGCCATCGGCAGCGCCATAAGCCGCGATGCTGTCGGGCAGGTAGAGGCCGCGCAGTCCCGGCCAGGTGCGGATGTCCACACCCATCAGCGCAGGCTTGCCGTCACCGTCGGAGGCGTCGATTTCATTGCCGGCGCTGCCATGGTCCTTGTAGCCCAGCGGCAGGATGTCGGTGACACGCGCCGCGGCGATGTCGATCTTCGCCAGCGCGTTGTTTTCCTGCAGGGTGACCCAGGCCGTGCTGCCATCGGCCGAGACGGCGATGTATTCAGGCTCGAAATCCTGCTCGGCGCTCGCGCCCGGGCCATAGATGCGCACGCCCTGGTTGCGCAACTCGGCCTCGCGGCCATTGAAGGCACTGAAGTCGGCCGTACGCACCACCGGCTGGGCGGGCTCGCTGACGTCGATGATGCTGACCGAGCCCTTCGGGTCGATCTGATAGTCATCGCTGGGCTCGCCTTCGTTGGCGGTCAGCAGCGTCTTGCCATCGGGGGTGAAGACGATGTTGTCGGGCAAGGCGCCCACCGTCACGCTGCTCAGCAGCGTCAGGTCGGCCGCGCTGTAAATGGCGACCCGGCCCGGATCGGTCTTGTCGGCCGCCTGGATGGCCAGCGCCACGAGCCCGTCCTTGACCGCCACGCTGTTGACCTCGGAGCCGGCCAGGATGCCCTCGGTCCGCAGGGTCTGCAGCAGCCTGGGGGCGGCGGGATCGGTCAGGTCGAGCACATCCAGCGCGCCTTCCCTGGCGTTGACCACAAAGGCCCGCTGGCTCTGCGGGTCGAAGCCGACGATCTCCGCCGCGCTCTGGCCGAACACGCCGGAGGCATAGCCACCGATCTTCTCCAGCACGAGGCTGGACGGGGTGAGCTCGGGCTCCGGAGTGGGCTCCGGTGCCGGTGCCGGGGCAGGCGTGGGTGCCGGGGTTGCGCTGTTGTCATCGTCATTGCCGCCACAGGCGGCCAGCATGGCGGCGGCCATGAGGACACTCAGGGCTTGCAGACGGTAGCGGCGTGGCGCGTGCTCGGAATTTCGCGGGCTCATGTCGGGCTTTCCTTGGGTGGGTCGAAAAGCCGCTTTTGTAACCATGGTTCATTGCGGTTTCATGACACCCCTTCCGAGGCACAGCTCAACGCGACGAACCCGCCGGCACCTCGCGATTCCAGCAGGCTTGCAGGAGATCCGGCCGCCGGACGGCGCATGGCAAGCGCGCCGTCTCGGCCTCATCGGCGCGCGGGGTGCGGCGTCAGCTTCAGGCCTTGCTGCCGCCCTCGCCGGCCTGGTACTGCGCGTAGAGCTTTTGCGCCAGCGCATGCAGGGCCGTGCCGATGCGCGCGTACTCGAACTCGTTGAGGTTGGCCAGCGAGATACGACCAGCCGGCTTTCTGACCCCGAAGCCACTGCCCGGCAGCATCACGATGCCGGTTTCCTCCGCGATCTGGAACAGGAAGGCGGTCGGATCCACATGCGTTCGCACCCAGGCGGCGAAATCGCCGCCATGGAGCTGGTCAGCGATGCGCTCCAGATCCAGCAGCGTGTAGTAGTCGACCGAATCGCCATCCTGCACGGCCGGCACGCCCAGTTCACGGTAGAGCGCGGCCTCGCGGCGGCGGATCAGTTTCTTGAGTTCGGCCTTGTAGCCGTCGCGCTCATCCATCAGCGCAAACAGCGCGAACAGCGTCATCTGCACCTGCTGCGGCGTGGAGAGACCGGCCGTGTGGTTGAGCGCCACCGCGCGGCTGTCGGCCACCAGCCGGTCGATGAAACGCAGTGCGTTCGCATCGGGCACCAGCGAGGCATAACGCGCCTGCAGCAAGGCTTTCTGCTCCCGCGGTTGCTCCGCCAGCAGCTGGTCGACGATGTTGCCGCGCTGCGCCGCGATGACGCCCAGGCGCCAGCCGGTGGCGCCGAAGTACTTGGAGAACGAATACACCAGCAGCGTGTTGGCAGGGCAGATCGCGAACAGCGAGCGGAAATCGTCGGCAAAGGTGCCATAGACGTCGTCGGTGAGGATGATCAGGTCCGGACGTTTGTCGCGCACGATGTCGGCGATGCGCTGCAGGCCATGCGCGTTGATCTTGACCGAAGGCGGATTGCTCGGATTGGTACAGAAAAACACCTTGACGGCCGGGTCGAGCAGCTTGTCGATCTCGGCATCCGGATACTGCCAGGCGATATCCGGATCGGCGTTGACCGCCACTTCCTCCAGCCCGTATTCGCGCAGATGCGGAATCTCCAGGTACGGCGTGAAGGCCGGCATGCCGATGGCCACCTTGTCGCCCGGCTGGATGAGGCCGTTGGCGCGCAGCGACTCGAACACATAGGTCATGGCCGCCGTGCCGCCCTCGGTGGCGAACAGATCGACCGGCCCGCTCGAGAGGCGCCCGCCCGCCATTTCCTTGACCACGTACTCGCGCACGATCTGCTCGGACATCCTCAGCATGCGCGGCGGCACTGGATAGTTGCAGCCGAGCACGCCCTCGACCATCTCGTGCAGGAAGTCCGAGGCCGAGAGGCCGAGCTGGTCGCGCACGTAGCTCAGCGCTCGCCCCAGAAAGGCCACGCCCGGATGGCGGCGATGCTCGGAGACGAAGCGCTCGAAGCGCCCTTCGATGCCCTCGATGCGCGGCAGCCCGCCAATCCCTTCGGGCATGTACGAGAACGACAGTTCCGCCTCGTCGGCGGCGAACAGGCCCAGCCGGAAGAAGGCGCGCCGCGGCAGCGTCGCCAGAAAGTTGGGGTTGCCGCGCCCGGCATTGAGCATCAGCCGGTTCTCGCGGCTGCTGGCCACCGAGATCAGCGCATCCTTGAGCTCGAACGGGCTCAGCCTGGCCAGTTGGGCATAGTCGATTGCAGACATTTTTTCTCCTTCTTGACATCGGGTGGCGCCAAACCGGCAGCCTCCCGGGAATGGCCGGACCCGCCGGGCCCGGCACGGATGGAACACGGCGCCGGCGCGGTGCGTCCGGACGCTCAGGCCAGCGCCACCACCAGCGGGCCCAGCAGCGTCAGGAACACATTGGCCAGCGCATAGGTGATGGCAAACGGCACGGTCGGAATGGCATTACCCGCCTTGTTGAGTACCTCGCCAAAGGCCGGATTGGCACTGCGCGCGCCGGAGAGCGCGCCGGCCAACACCGCCGTGTTGTCGTAGTGCAGCACGTAGCGGCCGAACAGCATCGTCACCACCAGCGGGATGATGGTCACCGCCACGCCGATCAAGAAGATCGAAACGCCGCTGGCGCGCACCGTCTCGACCGCCTGCAGACCCGACTGCAGGCCGACCGCCGCGACGAAGCCGGCAAGACCAAAATCGCGCAGGAAGGCCCCGGCTCCCGAGGGCAGGTTGCCCACGTTCTGGTGGCGGGCGCGCCACCAGCCGAACAGCAGGCCCGAGAGCAGCGCACCGCCGCCACTGCCAAGCGTCAGCGGCACCGAACCCACGCGCACCACGGCCAGGCCGATCACCAGCCCCACCGCGATGCCCAGGCCATGGAACACGAAGTCGGTCTTGTCGCTCGGCTGCAGCGAGACGCCCACGATCTGGGCCACCCGCTGCACGTCCTCGGCCGTGCCGAACAGGGTTACCACATCACCGGCAGCCGCCTTGGTGCCGGCCTTGAGCGGCACCGCCTGGCCCATGCGGGTGAAATGGGTCACATAAATGCCGTGGCGGATGCGCTGCTGCATGCCCGCCTGGATCTCGCCGAAAGTCTTGCCCACCAGCGCATGGTTGCCAATCGTCACATCGCGCGAAACCAGCACCAGATCCATGTCCGGCGTGGCCGGCTGCTCCGGCCCCAGTTGCCGGGCCGCAGCCAGCACACCGGCGCGACGGCCGACGATCAGCACCACATCGCCGCTTGACAGCACCAGGTCCGGCTGGGCAAGCATGACCTGTTTGTCGCGCCGGATGCGCTCGACCGTGATCGGCCCGGTTGCCTGCGTGCCGGCCTCCAGCTCGCTGACCGTGCGTCCCGCGCCAGCGCCTTCGCCAATGCGGAACAGGCGCCCCACCAGGTCCGGCAGCGCAGGCGCCTCGCCCTCGGCCAGCAGGTGCAGGCCGGCATTCTGCGCCGCCTCGGCCTTGAGGGCATCGTCGCGGATGCTGCGCCCCATGAATTTCGGCAGCACATTCACGCAGAGGATGATGGCCCCGAGCGAGCCGAAGATGTAGGTCACCGCATAACCGATGGCCACATTGCCCTGCAGGCGCTGCAACTCGCCCGGCGCCAGCCCCAGCTTGGCCAGCGCCGCGCCGGCCGTGCCGATGACGGCCGACTGCGTCAGCGCCCCGGCCGCCACGCCGGCGGCCAGGCCCTTGTCGAGCCCGGCCAGCCGCGCCAGAACCACCACCGTCGCCAGGCCGCTGAGCGCCAGCACCGCCGCCATGGCGATCTCCCTGAGCGACTGGCGTCCCAGCGAACGAAAGAACTGCGGGCCGCTGTCGAAGCCCACCGCATAGATGAAAAGCGCGAACAGTACGGCCTTGATGCCATTGTCGATGTGCACGCCCAGCTGGCTCAGCACCACCGCCACCAGCAGCGAGCCAGCGACGCCGCCGAGCTGGAACTTGCCGAACGGAATCTTGCCGATCGCGTAACCGAGTGCCACGGAGAGAAACAACAGGATCTCGGGCGAGGTATTCAGTGCTTCCTTGATTGCATTCATCACTTATCCCTTCCGGTCGCTGATCCGCCCCTCGCTCCTCCCTTTTCCTGGAAGTGCGCCGGCGCACCCTGGCGGCCTGTGTGTCGGGGCCCAGTATGAACCTGCCACGGCGGCCTGCCAATTACCGAAGCGGCCCGCGGTGTTTTCGCCACATGGCCTTGAATGTCATCGAAGAGGGGTATAGGAAAAGCAGTCCGGCGGACCGGCAGGCTGCCAGCGCAAGCGCGCCAAGGTTCTGCCGCCTGGTGCGTCACCGCGGCCTGCGCACAGGAGCCGGTGCTCAGGACCTGTTCTCAGGAAGCGCTGCTGCGCCGCACCGCCAGCAGGCCGGCGCCGATGAGCACCAGCAGACCGCCGAAGATGCGGTTTTGCCAAAGCTGGGCCCGGTAGCCCCTGAGCCAGCGGCTGAGCAGGCTGGCGCTGGCGGCATAGCCGTTCATCACGATCACGTCGACGCAGCACAGCGTGCCGCCGAGGATCAGCAATTGCAGCAGCAGCGGCCGGTTCGGATCAATGAAGGGTGGCAGCACGGCCACCATGAAGAGAATCCCCTTGGGATTGGTCGCATTGGTCAGGAAACCCGCCAGCATGCGTTGCTGCCAGCGCAGGCCGCCGTCACGCCGTATCCGATGATGGGCGGGATCGGCCGTCAGCGCGGATTCCGCCTCGGCGATCGCCTGCGGCGAGGCTGGGCGCATGCGCATCTGTCGGACGCCCAGGTACATCAGGTAGGCCGCGCCCACCAGCTTGACGGCCAGGAACGCGGTCTCGGAAGCGACCAGCAGCGAGCCGACGCCCGCACCGGCAATGATGAAGATCAGCGCCAGGCCGAGCTGCAGCCCGGCGATGGTGGCGCTGCTGCGCTTCCAGCCGTAACTGAGGCCATGGCTCATCGACAGCACGGCCCCCGAGCCCGGCGAGATCGCAATCACCCAGCAGGCCGCGAAGAACGTCAGCCAGACATGCCACTGCATGGTTCACACTCCCTTGGAATCAAGCCCGGTCACCGCCTGCACGGCGGCCCGCATGCGGTGCACATCGCGGCGTGCCAGCAGGTGCAGGATGACACCCACCACCGGGCCGAAGATCAGGAACAGTCGCGCCATCTCGGTGCCATTGGCAAACATCACGGCACCAGGCACCGCGCCCACCAGCGCCGCGCTGAGCACGTTGGCCCAGCCACGGCTGGCCAGCCAGGCATAGACCGGCACGCCCACCAGCAGCGCGGGCAGCATGCCGATGACCACTGCGCCGCCCGCCAGCAACAGCACGTAGGGCAGCATATCGACGAACGATGCCGTTGCGGCCTCCCGCCATGCACCGTCCATGAAGGCGGGGCCCAACATCAGCGCGGAGACCAGCAACCCGCCCAGCGGCACCGCCAGCACGCCAGGCCACAGCAGGTTGCGCAGGAAATACCAATAGACCCGCATCCCCGGCCTCACAGGTGCTTGACCAGCACGCGGCTCTTGCGGTCCCAGTTGTACTTTTCCTTGCGGGCCTTGGGCAGCCATTCCGGATCGACCTGCTCGAAACCACGCTTGATGAACCAGTGCATGGTCCGCGTGGTCAGCACGAAGATGCTGGTCAGGCCCATGGCACGGGCGCGCTGCTCGATGCGCTTGAGCAGCTTCTCGCCGTCGCCCTGCCCCTGCGAGTGCGGCGAGACGGTGACGGCCGCCATCTCGCCGGTGCTTTTCTCCAGGTAGGGATAGAGCGCCGCGCAGCCGAAGATCACGCCATCATGCTCGATGATGGTGTACTTGGCGATGTCGCGCTCGATCTCGGTGCGGCTGCGCTTGACCAGCGTGCCATCGCGCTCGAACGGCTCGATCAGCTGCAGGATGCCACCCACATCGTCGGCACCGGCCTGGCGCACTTCCTCGAGGCGCTCGTCCACCACCATGGTACCGATGCCATCGTGCACGTAGATTTCGAGCAGCAACGAGCCGTCCACCGCGAACGGGATGATGTGGCTGCGCTCGACACCGCCCTCGCAGGCCTTGATGCAGTACTTCAGGTAGAAGCCGGTGTCGGTCGGCTCCTCGGCCTCCGGCGAGCTGGCAAAAATGGCCTTGGCATCGGCCAGCGTCATCTCGGTGATGATCGGGTTGTCCTCGCTGGCCGGTGCCTGGGGCTGCCGGCGAATGCCCGGTACCTCGCAAACGTAGAGCAGCTTGTCGGCCTTGAGCGCAATGGCGATTGAACTGGCCACCTCCTCCATCGCCAGGTTGAAGGCCTCGCCCGTGGGCGAATAGCCGAACGGCGAGAGCAGCACGATGGAGTCCATCTCCAGCGCGTGGCGGATGCCCTCGACATCGACCTTGCGCACCTTGCCGGTGTGCTGGAAGTCCACGCCATCGAGAATGCCCATCGGCCGCGCAGTGATGAAGTTGCCCGAGACCACGCGAATCTTGGAGCCCGCCATCGGCGTGTTGGGCAGGCCCTGGCTGAAACTCGCCTCGATCTCGTAGCGCAACTGGCCGGCCGCTTCCTGCGCCGAGTCTAGCGCCACCGGATCGGTGATGCGGTTGCCCTTGTAGTACTGCGGCTCGTGGCCCTTGGCCAGCAGCTGCTCATTGACCTGCGGGCGAAAGCCATGCACCAGCACGATCTTGACGCCCATGCTGTGCACCAGCGCCAGATCCTGCACCAGGTTCTGCAGCTTGCCCGCCGCAATCGCCTCGCCGCAGACGCCGACCACAAAGGTCTGGTGGCGGAACTTGTGGATGTATGGCGCCACCGAGCGGAACCACGGCACGAAGGTGAAGTTGAAGACAGCGGACATGGTTCCGGCAGATCGAAGGAATGTAAAAGACAAGACCTCTATTGTGCGGCAAATCGTCACACCAAAGTTACTAGGAACGCAATCATTAGATTCAACCCACTTATCATCCGCATTCCCAAAATATCACAAGCCATATAAATAATTTATACACATTAATAAAAACTTCGAACAGCCAATCAATAAATTATGAACACGTGAAAGAAACGGATCGATATGCAACTTGCTGCTGTTGATAAGTAATTGCAGGAAGAAATAATGGATTCAATCCCATATTCTGACAATACTTCCTCCCTATCTCCAAGAATTTCACAGGATTTCCAGAAAACTCTTGTTCTCCGTCGCTGGGAACAGCAAGAATAAATCCAAACCAGCCGCGAGACACATAGAAATCCTGCAACATAAGTTCATCCGACATCTTTGCCATATGGTGCTTACCATCACTTTTAGATACACATGTGAAGCCAACATTTGCAGAGTATTTGCTATAAGATAGAAAAATCCCCACCGAATGTGATGAAGCACTCATATCACTTATAAATGCCGCAGCTCCCTTATTCTTACAATATTCTTCAGCCAAACGAGAGCCACTCGAAATGGCAATCAATTCTGATGAATATAAATTCTTTGTTGTTAGTACAAGTAATCCATTTGAAATAGATACATCCGCATCTTCTATATGGACATCCCCATCGGCCTGGGGAATTCGATGTTCACTCTGTCCTGCTGTCATAGCTGGAAGCACGGAATCGCCAGAACCAAAGGAATGACCACAAATCCTTTCTACAAACCTCCATAGAGGCGTTCCATAAGAGATTGTCAATTGCTTTCCATTACCTTGGAAATCAATAGTAGAAATTATCGTATCGTAAATTTTCCCATAATTATCTCCACGCCCCATGGTAGCGCATTGATATGTCCTAATTGCATAAAAATCAACATTATCAGAACCTTTTTGATAGACAAGAGAATAATCTTCGGTAATCAAAGATGGAGAAAATGCAACAACTTCAGAATTACTCAAAGGCATCACAAGAAAATCATTAGGGATACCTTGCCCATAAGCAAGGGGGCCAATTAACAAAGCCATTACAAAAAACAAAAACCGTTTTATCATAGAATCCCCCATCTTCTTGCCCACCAACAATGGATATACTAATGTCACATGTACTTGCAAATGCAATATATTTTCAATGATAAGATATCTATTCCTTAAACGCAAAATCCCATGATTTAAATCTGAAATAGACCTGCGGAATGGATGACTCCATCTGCGCTGCAGCATAAATATATGCATATCACTAACCGCTACTACTAATGACCACAATACCACACTTTCGTCGGGCACTTCTCCGACAGGGCCGGTAGCAGCGTAACGCTAGCATGTCGATCATGGACACCAACAACCTCTCCTGGCTGAGCCGCTTCATCGGCGCCGAATTCGCCGACATCAAGGACTGGCCGCAACTGGTGCGGCTGGTGCTGCGCGTGGGTCTGGCCATGCTGCTGGGCTGCATCCTCGGCTATGAACGCGAACGCCAGGGCAAGGCAGCGGGCCTGCGCACCCACATGCTGGTGGCCATGGGGTCGGCCCTGTTCGTGCTGACGGCGCAGCAGGCGGACATCGCCACCACCGACATGAGCCGCGTGATCCAGGGTCTGGTGGCCGGTCTGGGTTTCCTCTGCGCCGGCACCATCATGAAGCAGGGCGAAGCCACCATCAAGGGCCTGACCAGCGCCGCGGGCCTGTGGCTGACGGCCGCCATCGGCATGGCCTGCGGCCTGGGTCAGCAGCTCACGGCCATCTTCACCACCGTCATGGTGATGGCGGTGCTGACGCTGATTCCGCCATCCTGGCGGCATGACGGCGACCAGGAGAGGGAAGAGGAAGACATGAGACCTGGTCGAACACGCCCGCCCGGCGAAGGGGAATGAACCAGGCGCAGCCACCGCGGCAAACGGCAAACGGCAATCAGCAAGTGGCCTGGGCCACGACCCATGCTTGCCTCAGGTCAGGCCGGTATCCACCACCCGCTTGGGCAGCGCCAGGTATTCCTCGGACTGCATCTCGCCCAGGCGCGAGACGGTGCGGGGGAACTCGTGCGCCAGCGGCCCCTGCAGGTACAACTGCTCGGGTGGCACCTCGGCCGAGACGATCAGCTTGACGGCGCGGTCGTAGAGCACATCCACCAGCCAGGTGAAGCGCCGCGCCTCCGAGGCCAGGTTGACCGACATCTGCGGAATGTCCGAGACCAGCACGGTGTGGAACTGGTTGGCGATTTCCAGATAATCGTTCTGCGAACGCGGGCCGCCGCACAGCTGCTTGAAATCGAACCAGATCACCCCTCCGGCACGGCGGCGCGCCGGGATCTGGCGCGACTCGATGCGCATCACCGGCTCCTCGTCGGCCACCTCGGTCAGGCGCTCGAAGGCCTCGGTCATCTGCGCGTCGGCCTCCGGGCCATTGGGGCAATGGTAGAGCTGCACGTGCTGCAGCGTGCGGCGCCGGTAGTCGGTGCCGTTGTCGACGTTGATGACCTCCATGCGCGCATTCAGCAGCGCAATGGCCGGCAGGATGCGGTCGCGATGCAGGCCGTTGGGGTACAGGTCATCGGGACGGAAGTTGGAGGTGGTGACAAAGCCCACGCCGTTGTCGAACAGCGCCAGCAGCAGGCGATAGAGGATCATCGCGTCGGTGATGTCGGCGACGTGGAACTCGTCGAAGCAGATCAGCTTGTAGCGCTTGGCGATCCGCGCACCCAGCGCATCGAGCGGATCGCGCGTGCCCTGCAGCGCATGCAGCTCGCGGTGCACCTCGCGCATGAACTCATGGAAGTGCAGGCGCACCTTGCGCTGGATCGGCACCTCCTGGAAGAAGCACTCCATCAGAAAGCTCTTGCCGCGCCCCACCCCGCCATACATGTAGACGCCCTTGGGAATGTCCGGGCGGTTGACGAGCTTCTTGAGCCGGCTCGACCGCTTGCTCTTGTAGACGCCCCACTCATCGGCGCAGCGCTGCAGCGCGGCGACCGCGCGCAGTTGGGCCGGGTCGGCCTTGAATCCTTTGTCCTGCAAGGCTGCCTGGTAGGCCGCTTCCACACTCATGCGTCGTTCCTCTCCGCTTTGCCGGCTCCCCGGCACACCCGGTCATCGGCTTCAGAAGTCCCAGGCGAAATGCCAGCGCAGCCGCGCCGCCTGGGCCTGCTCGAGCACCTGCAGGTAGTCCCGCAGATCGGCCAGCACGCCATCGAGGTCCTCGAGGCCATCGGCATTCTCCTCGGCCAACTCGATCAGCGCCTGCACATAGGCCACCCCCTCGGAGGCCGCGAACCACTGGCCCGCAGGCTCGGCCGGTGCATCCTCGTCGTCATCGGGCGAGCCCTCCTCCCCGTCGAACGGATCGGCCTCGTCCTCATCCTCATCCTCATCCTCGTCCCACTCATCGAGCTCATCGGCTGCCTGCCCGACGAATTCGTCCGGCAAGGGCAACCCCGCCACCTCGCACAGGCCGGTGAGATCGTCGATGGCCTGGGCCACCGCCCGGCCCTCGACGAAAGTGTCGAAACCGGGCTCCTCCGCATTCAGCACGATATACAAGGCCATGGACATCTTGTCGCCCCCGCAATGCAGCCAATGATTGCAAAACCATGGCAGGACGGCGAACCAGGCCCCACCACGCCAGACAGCGCGCTATTTTCACACAAGCACACCCAGCCGGCATGACGTGTGCAAGAACAAGGGCCATGCCGGCACTGCCGTCATGGCCCTGGCATGCGGGGGCAAGCACACAGCCTGCGCCCGGCACGATGGATCCGGAGATCCCTTTCGGTCAGAAGTTCAGCGCACGCTTGTCGACAGCCAGTGCCGCTTCCTTGGTCGCTTCCGAGAGCGACGGATGGGCGTGGCAGGTGCGGGCGATATCCTCGGCGCTGGCCTTGAACTCCATCGCCAGCACGGCCTCGGCGATCAGCTCGGAAGCCAGTGGGCCGATGATGTGCACGCCCAGCACCTCGTCGGTGGCGGCGTCGGCCAGCACCTTCACGAAGCCGGTCGTATCACCCAGCGCGCGCGCGCGGCCATTGGCCAGGAACGGGAACTGGCCGGCCTTGTAGGCCACGCCCTCTTTCTTGAGCTGCTGCTCGGTGCGGCCCACCCAGGCGATCTCGGGGCTGGTGTAGATCACATACGGGATGGTGTCGAAGTTGACATGACCATGCTGGCCGGCAATGCGCTCGGCCACCGCCACGCCTTCTTCCTCGGCCTTGTGCGCCAGCATCGGGCCGCGCACCACGTCACCGACGGCCCAGATGCCGGGCACGCTGGTGCGGCAATCGCCATCGACCACGATGGCACCACGCTCGTCGAGCGCCACGCCCACAGCCTCGGGATTGAGACCCTCGGTGTTGGCGACCCGGCCGATCGAGACGATCAGCTTGTCCACCTTGAGCGCCTGGGCCTCGCCCTTGGCATCGGTGTAATTCACCGTCACCGCCGTCTTGGTGGCCTTGACTTCGCTGATCTTGGCGCCCAGCTCGATCTTCAGGCCCTGCTTGTCGAACACCTTCTTGGCTTCCTTGGCCACGGCGACATCGGCCGCCGGCAGGAATTCCGGCAGGCCTTCGAGGATGGTGACATCCGCACCGAGGCGCCGCCAGACCGAGCCCAACTCCAGGCCGATCACGCCCGAGCCGATCACGCCCAGCTTTTTGGGCACGCTCGCCAGCGCCAGCGCGCCGTCGTTGGAGAGGATCTGCTGCTCGTCGAAGGCGGTGCCCGGCAGCGCGCGCGGACGCGAGCCAGTGGCGATGATGACCTGCTTGGCCACCAGGGTCTCGGCGCTGTCGCCCGCGACCTGCACCTCGAAGCCGCCGTCAACCGCCTTGCCGAACGAGCCGCGGCCGGAGAAGAAGCTGACCTTGTTCTTCTTGAAGAGGTAGAGGATGCCCTCGTTGTTCTGCTTGACCACGGTGCTCTTGCGCGCTTGCATCTGGCCGACGTCCATGGCCAGCTTGCCGGTGGAGATGCCGTGCTCGGCGAAATGCTCGCGGGCATGCTCGAAGTGCTCCGACGACTGCAGCAGCGCCTTGGACGGAATGCAGCCCACGTTGGTGCAGGTGCCTCCCGGCGCCGGCTTGCCTTCGGCCGTCTTCCATTCATCGATGCAGGCCACGGAAAGGCCCAACTGGGCAGCGCGGATCGCGGCCACGTAGCCGCCGGGGCCGGCACCGATCACCACCACGTCAAAATTCTTGTTCATTGCGTATTGCTCCACTGTCTGGATGGGCCGCGCCCGCTTGTACGGGTACGGCAGCCATCGTGTTTCCAATCAAAAAACGCACACGCCGCCATGACTGGAGGACGTGTGCGCATGCATGCCGTCAAACCTGCGGAAAAACGGTTTACAGATCGAACAGCAGGCGGGCCGGATCTTCCAGCGCGTCCTTCATGGCCACCAGCGACAGCACTGCTTCGCGCCCGTCAATGATGCGGTGGTCGTACGACAGCGCCAGGTAGTTGATCGGGCGGATGACGACCTGCCCGTTCTCGACCACGGCACGCTCCTTGGTGGCGTGGATGCCCAGGATGGCCGATTGCGGAGGATTGATGATGGGCGTCGAGAGCATCGAGCCGAACACCCCGCCGTTGGAGATCGAGAAGGTGCCGCCGGTCATTTCCTCGATGGTCAGCTTGCCGTCCTTGGCCTTGGCGCCGAACTCGGCGATCTTCTTTTCGATCTCGGCGAACGAGAGCTGGTCGGCATCGCGCAGGATGGGTACCACCAGGCCGCGCGGCGAACCGACGGCAATGCCGATGTCGAAGTAGCCGTGGTAGATGATGTCGTTGCCATCCACGCTGGCATTGACAATCGGGTACTGCTTGAGGGCATGCACGGCCGCCTTGACGAAGAAGCTCATGAAGCCCAGGCGCACGCCGTGCTGCTTCTCGAACTTTTCCTGATACTTCTTGCGCAGCGCCATCACCGGGCCCATGTTGACCTCGTTGAAGGTCGTCAGGATGGCGTTGGTCGATTGCGACTGCAGCAGGCGTTCGGCGATGCGCGCGCGCAGGCGGCTCATCGGCACGCGCTGTTCTGGGCGCTCGCCGGCCACGGCCTGCGCCACGGGGGCGGCAGCCGGGGTGGGCGCTGGCGCGGCGGCCTTGGCGCCACCGGCAACCGCGGCCAGCAGCGCATCACCCTTGGTCACGCGGCCGTCCTTGCCGGTGCCGGCCACGGCGCTGGCGCTGAGCTGGTTCTCGGCCAGGATCTTGGCGGCGGCGGGCATGGCCACACCAGCCTTGCTGGCCGATGCGGGCGCGGCGGCGGCGGCAGCCGCCGGTGCCTCGGCAGGCGCCGGCGCAGCAGCGGCCTGGGCGGCGGTATCGATGCGGGCGATCACCTGGCCCGAGGTGACAGTGGCGCCGTCGTCTTCGACGATCTCGGCGATCACGCCGGCCGACGGTGCCGGCACTTCAAGCACGACCTTGTCGGTTTCGATCTCGATCAGGATTTCATCGGTGGCAACGGCTTCGCCGGCCTTTTTCTTCCATTGCAGCAGCGTGGCCTCGGCAACGGATTCGGACAGTTCGGGGACCTTGACTTCAATGATGGCCATGGGGAGTTCTCTCGGAATGTTGGGAAGAATGGATGTCTGTGTCTGTCTTATAGGCCATGCCGCCGGACTGGCCCAGAGGGACATCCCGGCGGCATGGCTGCGGCGTCACTTGGTCAGCACGAAGCCCTTGAGCTTGCCGAAGGCGGCATTGACCAGGCCCTTCTGCTGTTCCTGATGCAGGTGCGCGTAACCCACCGCCGGCGAGGCGGAGGGGGCGCGGCCGGCGTAGCCCAGCTTCTGGCCGTCGAGCATGTTCTCGTGGATGTAGTGCTGCACGAAGAACCAGGCGCCCTGGTTCTGCGGCTCGTCCTGGCACCAGACCAGCTCCTTGGCATTGGCAAAGCGCTTGATCTCGGCGGCGAAGGCCTTGTGCGGGAACGGATAGAGCTGCTCGACGCGGATGATGGCCACATCGTCGGCGCCCAATTCCTCGCGCTTCTTGACCAGGTCGTAATAGACCTTGCCGGAGCAGGCGACCAGGCGCTTGACCTTGTCGGCGCGCTCGAGCACGGCATCCTTTTGCTCGCCGATGACGGTGCGGAACTCGCCTTCGGTGAACTCGATGATCGGCGAGGTCGCGTCCTTGTTGCGCAGCAGCGACTTGGGCGTGAAGATGATCAGCGGCTTGCGCAGCGGACGCAGGACCTGGCGGCGCAGCAGGTGGAAGATCTGGCTGGCGGTGGTGGGCTGCACGACCTGGATGTTGGTGTCGGCCGACAGCTGCATGAAGCGCTCGATGCGCGCCGAGCTGTGCTCGGGGCCCTGGCCTTCGTAGCCGTGCGGCAGCATCAGCGTCAGGCCGTTGAGGCGCCCCCACTTGACCTCGCCGGAAGCGATGAACTGGTCCACCACCACCTGCGCGCCGTTGAGGAAGTCGCCGAACTGCGCCTCCCAGATGACCAGCGAATGCGGGTCATTGGAGGCATAGCCGTATTCGAAGCCGAGCACCGCCTCTTCCGAGAGGATGGAGTCGATCACCACGAACGGTGCCTGGTTCTCGGCGATGTTCTGCAGCGGAATGTAGATGCCTTCGTTGTACTTCTCGCGCTTCTGATCGTGGATCACCGAATGGCGGTGGCTGAAGGTACCACGGCCGCTGTCCTCGCCGGAGAGGCGGATCGGGTAGCCGCTGGCGACCAGCGACGCAAAGGCCATGGATTCGCCCATACCCCAGTCGACCGGGATTTCGCCACGGCCCATCGCGGCGCGATCGGCATAGACCTTCTTGACCAGTTGGTGCGGGGTGACGGACTCGGGGATGGTGGTCAACCGCTCGGCCAGTCGCTTCCATTCGGACAGCGGAATGGCGGTTTCGGCTTCGTCGGTCCACTTGCGGTTGAGGTAGGGCGACCAGTCCACGGCATACTGGCGCTTGAAGTTGGTCAGCACCGGATCGACCGTGTGCTTGCCCTGCTCCAGCGCGGCGCGGTAGGCCTGGGCCATCTCGTCGAGGCCCTGCGGCGGCAGCACGCCCTGGGCAACCAGCTTCTCGCCATAGAGCTTGCGGGTGCCGGGGTGGGCGGCGATCTTCTTGTACATCAGCGGCTGCGTCAGCGCCGGGGTGTCCTGCTCGTTGTGGCCAAGTTTGCGGTAGCAGACGATGTCCACCACCACGTCGTGACTGAAGGTCTGGCGGTATTCCAGCGCCAGCTGGGTAGCCAGCACCACGGCTTCCGGATCGTCGCCGTTGACGTGCAGCACCGGCGCCTCGATCATCTTGACCACGTCGGTACAGTACAGCGTCGAGCGGGTGTCGCGCGGATCCGAGGTGGTGAAACCGATCTGGTTGTTGATGACGAAGTGCACCGTGCCGCCGGTGCTGTAGCCGCGCGTCTGCGCCAGCGCCAGCGTCTCCTGCACCACGCCCTGGCCGGCAATCGCGGCATCGCCATGCACCAGCACCGGCAGCACTTGCTTGCCATGCGGGTCGTTGCGGCGGTCCATGCGCGAGCGCACCGAACCTTCGACCACGGGGTTGACGATTTCCAGGTGCGAGGGGTTGAAGGCCAGCGTCAGGTGGATCGGGCCGCCCGAGGTCGGCACGTCCGAACTGAAGCCCTGGTGATACTTGACGTCACCGGAAGGCAGGTCCTCGGGGGCGGTGTGTTCGAACTCGGCGAACAAGTCCTTGGGCATCTTTCCCAGGGTATTGACCAGCACGTTCAGGCGGCCGCGGTGGGCCATGCCGATGACCACTTCCTGCACGCCGGCCTCGCCAGCGGCATTGACCAGCGCATCCATCGCGACAATGAAGCTCTCGCCACCTTCGAGCGAAAAGCGCTTTTGGCCCACGTACTTGGTGTGCAGGAAGCGCTCCAGGCCCTCGGCCGCCGTCAGGCGCTCAAACACGTGCACCTTCTCCTCGGGCGTCAGCTTGGGATTGGTGCGGGCGCTTTCGAGCTTTTCCTGCCACCAGCGCTTTTGCGCCTGGTCGGTCAGGTACATGTACTCAGCACCGATGGTGGTGGTGTAGGTTTCGCGCAGCGCGTTCATCAGCTCGCGCAGCGGCATGGTCTCATGGCCGAAGAAGGTGTTGCTGGTATTGAACACCGTTTCCTGGTCGGCACTGGTGAGGCCGTAGAAGGCCGGGTCCAGTTCGGGGATGTCCGGGCGTGGCTGGCGCTTGAGCGGATCGAGATCGGCCCAGCGCTGCCCGACGTTGCGATAGGCGGCAATGATCTGCTGCACCGCGGTGCGCTTGCGCCCCAGTTCGGTATCCGCACCGCTGGCCACCACCACCTGCGTGTGGCCCTGGCGGGCACGCTCGGCAAAGGCTTCGATGACGGGCTGGTGGGGAATGTCGCGGCTGCTGCTGCCATCGACGGCCGGCGTGTTCTGCAGCGCGTCGAAATAGGAACGCCAGCTCTCGGGAATGCCGCTGGGGTTGCTCAGGTAGCTCTCGTACATCTCTTCGACGTAGGGAGCATTGCTGCCAAAAAGATAAGTATTACCCTGGTATTGATTGAACAGGGATGATGATTCGCTCATGATCCGCAGGACCTCCGCACTTCTTGAAAGTGCATTAGCTGGTTTAAGAAACCTTCCGCGACACGGCTTGACCGGATGGCGGATGCGACAGTGGCGTGGGGAAGGCGCCTTTGTTTGCAGTCGGCCATTGTGCCAGCGATCGGTCTGCACCGGGGCAGCGCTTCAGCTTATCACACCCGTAGAACAGGTTTATTGCGGGTTTTGCCTCCTAATCGCAACACGCTGCACTGCAGCATGGCGCACCGGGCCACCGCCCCGGCGCTGCTCGAGCCGCTTCATATACATTACGAGTCTGAAGAACTGTTCACGGTCTTCGCGAAGTCATGCGGCTGGTCGACGACACGCGCAGGCGAACCGCCCGGCGCGGTGTTGACCGCTGGCACTGCGGGTTGCCCCTGGCGAAGACCGTGAACAGGTTCCAAGACTTCCGGCCACCCGCGGCCCGCCACCTGCCCTTCAGACCATGAACAGCGCCACCTTGCAAAGCCGTGCCTTCATCGGCATCTTGCTTGCCGTCACCGCAGCCTTCTTCGTGCTGCTCAAGCCCTTCTACGCGGCGATCTTCTGGGCCGCCACGCTGGCGGTGCTGTTCTGGCCGATCCATCAGCGGGTGCTCGCACGCATGCCCGGCCGGACCAATCTGGCGGCCGTGCTGACGCTGCTGATCTGCCTGCTGATCGTCATCATCCCGCTGCTGCTGGTAACCACCTCGCTGGTGCAGGAGATCGTGGCGTTCTACAACCGCATCAACCGCGAGGAAAACAGCCTGCAGGGCTATTACGAACAGATCGTGGCGGCCATTCCGCCCCAGGTCTGGTCGCTGGCGCACCGATTCGGCCTCGATAGCTTCGCCGAGCTGCAGCCCAAGCTGTTCGACGCCATCAACCAAGCTGCACGCATTGCCACCACGCATGCGCTCAGCGTGGGCCAGAACACCCTGCAGTTCGGCCTGGCATTCGCGCTGATGCTGTACCTGCTGTTCTTCTTCTTCCGCGACGGCGCGTCACTGATGGCGCAACTGCGCCGCGCCATTCCGCTGGACAAGCGCCACCTCAACGACCTTTCGAGCAAGTTCAGCGCCGTGGTCAAGGCCACCGTCAAGGGCAGCATCGTGGTCGCCGCAGTGCAGGGCGCGCTGGGCGGGCTGATGTTCTGGGCGCTGGGCATCCAGGGCGCCATCCTGTGGGGCGTGGTGATGGCCATCCTGTCGCTGCTGCCTGCCGTCGGCGCCGGCCTGGTGTGGGCACCGGTGGCAATCTACCTGCTGGCCACCGGCTCCATCGCCAAGGGCGTCATCATGATTGTCATCGGGGTGGGCGTGATCGGCCTGGTCGACAACATCCTGCGACCGATTCTGGTCGGCAAGGAAACCAAGATGCCGGATTACCTGGTCTTGCTCTCGACGCTGGGCGGCATCTCGCTGTTCGGCCTCACGGGCTTCGTCGCCGGCCCGGTGATCGCCGCACTGTTTATCGCAATCTGGGCCATCTTCACGGCGCAGCGTCATCAGCACGACAACGATGCTGCCGGCCCTGGCGAAGCCGGCAGCACCGCGCCCGACTGAGCCATCGCGGCGACACACCACCGCACACCATGACCTGACAAAGGCCACGGCCGCTACTCGCGGCCGTGGCCTTTGTCATAGCCGGATGCGCTACCCCGGGGAGTCAGCGCAGCAGCGGCACTCCGGTCTTGGCCTGAATCTCCTCGAATCCGACCCCCTCCGCCAGTTCCACCAGGCGCAGGCCCTCGGGCGTCACGTCCATCACGCCCAGGTCGGTGATGATGCGGTTGACCACCCCCACGCCGGTCAACGGCAGCGTGCACTCGGGCAGAATCTTCAGATCGGTCGTGCCATCCTTCTTGCGGGCCACGTGCTCCATCAGCACGATGACGCGCTTGACGCCGGCGACCAAGTCCATCGCCCCCCCCATGCCCTTGACCATCTTGCCCGGAATCATCCAGTTGGCCAGGTCGCCACGGGCATTGACCTGCATGGCGCCGAGGATGGACAGATTGATTTTGCCGCCACGGATCATCGCGAAGCTCTGGTCGCTGCTGAAGATCGAGGAGCCTTGCAGCGTGGTCACGGTCTGCTTGCCGGCGTTGATGAGGTCGGCATCGACCTCATCCTCGGTCGGGAACGGGCCGATACCCAGCATGCCGTTCTCGCTTTGCAGCCAGACCTCGATGTCCTTGGGCACATGATTGGCCACGAGGGTCGGGATGCCGATGCCCAGGTTGACGTAGAAGCCGTCCTGCAGTTCTTTGGCGGCGCGTGCCGCCATCTGGTCTTTGGTCCATGCCATGGTGTTCAGTCTCCTGCCTTCGGGCTCACGGTGCGTTGTTCGATGCGCTTTTCCGGGTTCGGGTTGTGCACGATGCGGTGCACGTAGATGCCCGGCAGGTGCACGTCGTCCGGGGCCAGCGCGCCGTTTTCAACGACCTCCTCGACCTCGACGACGGTGATCTTGCCGGCCGTCGCCGCAGCGGGGTTGAAATTGCGCGCGGTGTAGCGAAAGCGCAGATTGCCCGAATGGTCGGCCTGGTAGGCCTTGACCAGCGCGATGTCGGCCACCAGGGCCCGCTCCATCACGTAGGTTTCGCCATCGAACTCGCGCGTTTCCTTGCCCTCGGCCACCAGCGTGCCCACGCCGGTCTTGGTGAAGAAGGCCGGGATGCCGGCGCCACCGGCGCGCAGCTTCTCGGCCAACGTGCCCTGCGGCGTGAACTCCAGCTCCAGTTCGCCGGCCAGATACTGGCGTTCGAACTCCTTGTTCTCGCCCACATAGGACGAGATCATCTTTTTGATCTGGCGGGTCTCGAGCAATTTGCCCAAGCCGAAACCATCGACGCCAGCGTTGTTGGAGATCACTGTCAGGTTTTTCACACCTGTGTCGCGCAACGCCTCGATCAGCGCTTCCGGGATGCCGCAAAGGCCAAAGCCGCCAACGGCCAGTGTCTGGCCATCGGCGACCACTCCCTTGAGCGCCTCAGCAGCCGAAGGATAGATTTTGTTCAAGGTCAGTCTCCCTGTTTTGAACCGTGTTTGAACCGTGGAATGGGAACCTGGCCCCGGCATCGCGGGGCACAAGAGATCGGGAATCCGCTTGCAACCCTTTTGATGATGGGCCCGTGAGCGGCTTCCGAGGATACTACGTAAAAAGATACGTAGTTTTTCTTAAAGGAAACCCCTATGTCGGCCCCATTGGCCCCATCCACCGACACCTCCAAGCCATTGCCGCACCTGGAGAATCTGGAGGACTACCGGCTCGCTTTCGAGATGGCTCCGGTCGGACTGGTGATCTCGCGCCACCGCCGCATCATCGACTGCAACCAATGGCTGTGCGAGATCTTCCAGACCTCCCGGGAACTGCTGCTGGGCCGCTCCTTCCTCGACCTCTACCCCAGCGCCGACGAGTTCGAGCGCCTGGGCGAACGCATCGCGCCCATCCTCAATGCACGCGGCCATTACTCGGACAGCCGCATCATGAAGCGCGCCAACGGCCAGTTCTTCTGGTGCCATGTGAGTGGCCGTGCCTTCGACCGCCGCAACCCCCATGCCGCCGGCATCTGGAGCTTCGAAGATATCAGTGCCCAGCGCCCGGTGGCGCAGCACAGTCTGACCGGCCGAGAGCGCGAAGTGGCAGCGCGGCTGCTCGAAGGCAAGACCTCCAAGCTCATCGGCAAGGAATTGCAGATCAGCCACCGCACAGTGGAAATCTACCGGGCCCGGCTGATGCGCAAGTTCGGCGCGAGCGGCACGACCGACCTGGTGCAGCGCATGCTGACCCAGTAGTCGCCGCCCGCCATCACCGCTTTACCGGCCCTACAGTTCCTCGATGCGGCGCGGCGGGAAGCTCTCCCAGCTCTGGCAACCTGGGCATTGCCAGAAATAGTGGCGGGTCTCGAAGCCGCATTGCACGCAACGGTAGCGCAGCAGCGGTTGGGCGGCTTTCTCCAGCATGGGCTGCAGGTCGGCGTGCGCCGGCTGATCCTCCAGCCAGCGTGCGGCCGCCACCAGCGATGGATGCTGGTGTAGATGGGCGATGTACCAATCGCTCGCACGCGGGTTGCCCTGCTGCTGCTCCAGCGCCACCAGCGCCAGCAGCACATCCAGGCTGGCCTGCTGCGCATAGTGCTGCTGCAGCATGGCGTGCGCGCGCGTGCGCTGATCGGCATCGAGCGACAGATTCACCAGCTTGCCGGCGAGCAGCGCCAGCGTCTCGGGTTCGGCATCGGCCAGATGCAGAATGGCTTCGATGCCATCGCGCTCGCACCCCTGCAGCAACAGCAGGTCCACTTGCTCGATGCGCGGTCGCACACCGGCCTGCGGCGTGGCCAGGGCCACATCGAGCAGGCGCTGTGCTTCGGCGTAATCCTTGCGCTGCATGGCGGTGCGGGCCTGCTCGCACAGGTAGTGCACCAACCGGCCCTGCAGCGCAGGCGGCAGCGGCTGCCCGTCCAGCGGGGTCATCTTATCGAGCAGCTGACAGGCCTGCGGCCAATCATGCACCCGCTCATAGATGTATAGCAAAGCGAGCCGCGCCTGCGACTCCAGCGCCGTGCCATCGAGTTTTTGCAGCGCCGCCTCGGCCCGGTCGAGCAGGCCGGCCTTGAGGAAGTCCTGCGCTAGGTCGAACTGTGCTCGGGCGCGGTCGGCGCCGCTCAGGTCGGCCCTGGCCAGCAGATGTTCGTGCACGCGCACGGCGCGGTCGTATTCGCCGCGACGCCTGAACAGGTTGCCCAGCGCGAAATGCAGCTCGACGGTGTCAGGATCGCTCTGCACCGCCTCGACGAACACGTCGATGGCCTTGTCCTGCTGCTCGTTGAGCAGGTAGGTCAGGCCCTGGAAATAGGTGCGCGGCGAACTGCGCTGCAGCATGCGCATCTGGCGCCAATCCAGCCGCGAGGCCAGCCAGCCCAGCACGAAGGCAATGGGCAGCCCCAACAGCAGCCAGCTCCATTCAAGTTCCATGGTCAGTCATGCTCCGCAATTTGAGTGGATGGAGTGCGCGCTGCGCCATCCAGCGCGGCGCGCCGGCGGCCATGCCGCCACCAGCGCGGCAGCACGGTCAGCAGGCCAACCGCCAGCCCCAGCGCAAAGGCGGCGAGCATGGCCAGTACCATCGGCCCGCGCCATTGCATGCCGAAGAACCAGTGCACCGTCACGTCGTGCTGGTTGTTCAGCGAGAAGGCGAACAACAGAAAGAAAATGGCTGCACGCAGCAGCCATACCAGGTATTTCATTTGGCAATCGTCCTGCCCGGCGAGGCCCCGCTCGAGATGCAGCGCATCATAGCCGAGTCCGGCTCAGCGCCGGTTCAAAGAACAGGCCAGAGGGGCCACAGTGCCGCCGAGGCATGCCATCGGGGTCAGTCGGCCGGCTGGCCGCCGGAGCGGTCCACGGCTTCGCGCAGGGCCTTGCCCGGCTTGAAGTGCAGCACGCGCTTCTCGGGCACTTCGACGATCTGGCCATTGCGCGGGTTGCGGCCAATGCGCGGCGCGCGGCGAGCGACGGAGAAGCTGCCAAAGCCACGGATCTCGATGCGGTGGCCCTGCTCCAGCGACTGTCCCATGCGCTCGAGGATGGCCTTGACGGCGTATTCGGCATCCGACTGGGTCAGCTGGTTGAAGCTGGCGGCAAGTTCCTCGACGAGGTCAGAACGTGTCATGGTATTTGGGGGAGCCCAAGGGCTCGGATGGGAGGTCGATCGGTCGGAAGCGCAGATGAAAAGGGCCACCCTCTCGGGCGGCCCTTTTCATGCGGGAGATGCCGGCAGGCCACATGGTTTGCAGCAACGCCTGCCGGCGCTCGTCACGCAGGCCTGTTCAAAGGCCTGCGCGGCAGGGCCGCTTACTTCTCTTCGGCTGCGTTGCTGTCGAGCTTGGCCTTGAGCAGTGCGCCCAGGCTGGTCGTGCCGGCATGGGCCACGGATTGCTGCGACAGGTGCTCCATGGCTTCATGCTGATCGGCGGCATCCTTGGCCTTGATCGACAGCTGGATGCCACGGTTCTTGCGGTCGATGCTGGTGATCACGGCAGTGACCTCATCACCTTCCTTGAGCACGTTGCGGGCATCTTCGACGCGGTCGCTGGAGATGTCCGAAGCGCGCAGGTAGCCGACGATGTCCTCGCCCAGATCGATCTCGGCACCCTTGGCATCGACCGACTTGACCTTGCCGGTCACGCTCTGGCCACGGTCATTGACCGAGGCGAAGGTCGTGAACGGATCGGCGTCGAGCTGCTTGATGCCCAGGCTGATGCGCTCGCGGTCCACGTCCACGGCCAGCACCACGGCCTCGACTTCCTGGCCCTTCTTGTAGTTGCGCACGGCGGCTTCGCCGGGCTCGTTCCAGGACAGGTCCGACAGGTGCACCAGGCCGTCGATGCCGGAAGGCAGACCGACGAACACGCCGAAGTCGGTGATGGACTTGATCGGGCCCTTGACGCGGTCGCCGCGGTTGGTGCTCTGTGCAAAGTCCTGCCACGGGTTGAGCTTGGTCTGCTTCATGCCCAGGCTGATGCGGCGCTTGTCCTCGTCGATGTCGAGCACCATGACCTCGACTTCGTCGCCCAGCGAGACGATCTTCGAGGGCGCGACGTTCTTGTTGGTCCAGTCCATCTCGGAGACGTGCACCAGGCCTTCGATGCCGGGCTCGAGCTCGACGAAGGCACCGTAGTCGGCGATGTTGGTGACCTTGCCGAACAGGCGGGTGTTGGCCGGGTAGCGGCGCGAGACACCGACCCACGGATCTTCGCCCAGCTGCTTGAGGCCCAGCGAAACGCGGTTCTTCTCGGCGTCGAACTTGAGGACCTTGGCGGTAATTTCCTGGCCGGCCTGTACCACTTCGCTGGGGTGGCGCACGCGGCGCCAGGCCATGTCGGTGATGTGCAGCAGGCCGTCGATGCCGCCCAGGTCGACGAAGGCACCGTATTCGGTGATGTTCTTGACCACGCCGTTGACGATGGCACCTTCATGCAGCGTCGCCAGCAGTTTCTCGCGCTCTTCGCCCATCGAGGCTTCCACCACGGCGCGGCGGCTCAGCACCACGTTGTTGCGCTTGCGGTCGAGCTTGATGACCTTGAATTCCAGGGTCTGGTTCTCGTACGGCGTCAGGTCCTTGACCGGACGGGTATCGACCAGCGAGCCCGGCAGGAAGGCGCGGATGCCGTTGACCAGCACCGTCAGGCCGCCCTTGACGCGGCCGGAGGTCGTGCCGGTGACGAATTCGCCCGATTCCAGGGCCTTTTCCAGTGCCAGCCACGAAGCCAGGCGCTTGGCGGTGTCACGCGAGAGGATGGTGTCGCCGTAACCGTTCTCGATCGAGCCGATGGCCACCGACACGAAGTCGCCAACCTGGACTTCGATCTCGCCTTGGTCGTTCTTGAACTCATCGAGCGGGATGAAGGATTCGGACTTCAGGCCGGCATTGACGACCACGAAGCTGTGCTCGATGCGCACCACTTCGGCAGTGATGACTTCCCCCGGGCGCATCTCGGTGCGCTGCAGGGACTCTTCGAACAAGGCGGCAAAAGATTCAGACATGTGTTTCCTTTTCCGATGACCGGTTTCCGCCAGCACCATTGCTGGACGTTTCTATCTCGATCACCGGGGGGCTTGCGCTTCGCTGCCGGCCATGCATTGGCGCAGGCGCTGGGCGCGGGTTGCTTGGGTGAAAAACCAGCCGAGGAACAAGGCCGCGAGCTGGGCGGGCTTCGCCAGGAAACAGCCAGCAGCACAACCGGCCTCACCTCTCCAATCCATCATCCATCGGCGCGCTGCGGCGGCACAGGCTGCCAAGGCAGCTGCGGCGCCCGCAGGTTCACGGACGGGAAGATTCGGAGAAGGGCCTGCGCTCCTCCCACCAGGAAAGCACCTGGCGGGCTGCCGCCTCGATGCCGATGTCCGAGTTGTCCAGGGACAGGGCATCCACGGCGGGCTGCAAGGGAGCGACGGCGCGGGTGGAATCCCGCAGGTCGCGCGCGTGGAGTTCTTCGCGAAGGGTCGTCATATTAGCGGACAACCCTTGCGAAATCAACTGTTTATAGCGGCGCTCGGCCCTTTTTTCGGCACTGGCCGTCAAAAACACCTTCAGCGGCGCTTGCGGGAACACCACGGTGCCCATGTCGCGCCCGTCGGCCACCAGCCCGGGCAGGCGCGCGCGGTCGCGCTGGAACTGCAGCAGCGCATCGCGCACGGCCGGAATGGCCGAGATCAGCGAGGCATTGCGGCTGCCTGTGTCGGAGCGGATCTTCAGGCTGATGTCCTCGCCGCCGAGCAGAATGGTCTCGCCCACGAAGGCCACGTCCATCTCCTGCACCACCTGCGCCAGTTCCGGCGCATGATCGGCATGTAGCGGTATGCCACGCGCACAGGCGGCATAGCCGGCAATGCGGTAGAGCGCGCCCGAATCGAGCACCGCGTAACCGAGCTGCGCAGCCACCGCCGCGGCCAGCGAACCCTTGCCCGAGGCGCTCGGGCCATCGATGCAGATCACCGGTACCTGCCCCGGCAGGGCCTGGACCACGCCGAACAGCGTCTCGAAGTAATCCGGGAAGGTCTTGCCCACGCAACGCGGATCCTCGATGCGCACCGGCAGGCCGGCGGGATTGAAGGCCGCCAGCGAAAAACACATCGCCATGCGGTGGTCGTCATAGGTGGCGATGGAGGCGGCGCGCCAGCCGCCGCGGCCCGCGCCTTCGCCCGCGTTCACGCCCGCCGCCGGCGGTGTGATGGCAATCCAGTCCGGGCCGCTCTCCACGCGGGCACCGAGCTTGGCGCATTCGGCCGCCATGGCGTCGATGCGGTCGGTCTCCTTGACCCGCCAGCTGCCAATGTTGGTCAGGCGCGTCGTGCCCTCGGCATACAAGGCCATAACCGCCAGCGTCATGGCGGCGTCGGGGATGTGGTTGCAATCCAGCTCGATGGCCTGCAGTGGCCAGCGGCCGCGCTGCACGCGCAGCCAGTTGGGACCGCTCTCGATTTGCACACCCATTTGCGCCGCCGCCTGGGCAAAACGGATATCGCCCTGGATCGAGTCGGCCCCCACGCCCTCGATGGTAATGCTGTGGCCCTGCCCCGCATCGCTGGCGATGCCGCCGAGCGCCAGGAAGTAGCTGGCCGACGAGGCATCGGCCTCGACATGGATCTGTCCCGGCGAGCGATAGGCACTGCCAGCCGGGATGGTAAAGCGCTGCCATTGCTCGTTGTCCACCTGCACCCCAAAGCGCGCCAGCAGTTCGAGGGTGATGGCGATGTAGGGCTTGGAGATCAGCTCGCCTTCCACCTCGATGGTGTAGGCGCGCTCGGCGGCCAGCAACGGCAGCGCCATCAGCATGGCGGTGAGGAACTGACTGGAGACATCGCCACGGATGGCCAGCCGCGTGTGGCCTGCTCGCCGTGCCGGATCGGCCGCGCGCAGGCGCAGCGGCGGAAAGCCTTCATTGCGCAGGTATTCGATCTCGCAGCCAAGCTGACGCAGCGCCTCGACCAGATCGCCAATGGGACGCTCCTGCATGCGCGCCACGCCGGTGAGTTCGTACACCTGCCCATCGCCGAGCAGCAGGGCCAGTGCCGCCGTCAGCGGTCGCATCGCGGTACCGGCATTGCCCAGGTGCAGGCTGGCCTGCGCAGGCATGGCGTCGGGCTGCAGGCCGGTGATGCGCAGCACGCTGCCTTCGCGCTCGATGCGGCAACCCAGCATCTGCAGCGCCCCCAGCATGGCGTCGGTGTCGTCGGAGGCAAGCACATCGCACACCTCGGTGGTCGCTCCCTGGCACAGCGCCGCCAGCAGCAGCACGCGGTTGGAAATGCTCTTGGAGCCGGGCAGACGCACCACGCCATGGGCGCCTTGCAGCGGCGGGATGTCCAGAAAGGGAATGGTGTACATGAATGAGACTGGGTAGCGGTAATGGCAGCCGGCTGGATCAGGCGCCCGGCTTCCACTGCGCGCGGGCATCGCTGGCGCGGGTGATCAGCTTTTCGAGTGCCTCGGCATCCTCGGCGTGCAGCACGCGCTGGAAATCCTGCAATGCCAGCACCAGCTGCCGCAGTTGCCCGGCCACCTCGCTGCGATTGGCCAGCAGCACATCGCGCCAGAGGTGCGGGTCGCCGCCGGCAATACGGGTGAAATCACGGAACCCCGGCCCCGCCAGGCTCAGCAGACGGGCCGCCTCGGGCTGGCCCAGCAGACCATTCATGTAGGCGAAAGCCACCATGTGCGGCAAATGGCTGACGGCCGCCATGGCGGCGTCGTGTTCGGCAGGCGTCATCACGCTCACGCGACCGCCCAGCGCCTCCCAGAGCTGCTGGGCCTGGCGCAGCTTGTCGACACTGGTGGCCTCGGTGGGCGTGAGCACCACGCGTGCGTCCCGGTAAAGCTGCGCATCGGCAGCATCGACGCCGGCCTTCTCCTTGCCGGCGATGGGGTGCGCCGGCACGAAGTACTGGGCGTTCCAGCCCAGCGCCTTGGCCGCCGCATCCACCACGTCCTGCTTGGTCGAGCCGACATCCATCGTCAGCACATCGGGCCGCACGAACTCGCGGATGGTCTTGAGCATCGCACCGGTGGCCGCCACCGGCACCGCCAGCAGGATCAGGTCGGAGCCGGCGCAGGCCTGCAAGGCCGACTTGGCCTCGGTATCGATCACGCCACGCTGACGCGCGCGCAGCGTGGTCGAGGGCGACTTGCTATAGCCCACCACCTGCTTGACCAGCCCGGCCTTCTTCATGGCGAGCGCGAACGAGCCGCCCATCAGCCCGCAGCCGATCAATCCCAGTTGCTTGAATACAGTGACCATGCCCTCCCCCTCTTGAATCGGCCGGTATCAGTCCTTGACCGGATAGGCGCCCAGCAGCTTGAAGAACGCACTGAGCTGGCGCAGCTCCTTGAGCGCCTCGGCCACATGCGGCTGCGATGGATGGCCGTCGATGTCGATATAAAAGTAATACTCCCACTGGCCGGTGCGTGCCGGCCGCGACTCGAAGCGCGTCATCGACACGCCATGCTTCTTCAGCGGCGTCAGCAGGTCATGCACGGCGCCCGGGCGGTTCGGCACCGACAGCACGAGGCTGGTGCAGTCACGGCCCGTGGCATCCGGCATGGCCATGGTCTGCGGCAGGCAGATGATGTCGAAACGGGTGCGGTTGTAGGCGTCGTCCTGGATGGCGGGTGCGACGATGTGCAGGCCGAACTGCGTGGCCGCGCGCTCGCTGGCCAGACCCGCCCAGGCCGGATTGGTGGCCGCCAGACGCGCGCCCTCGGCGTTGCTGGAGACCGGACGGCGCTCGGCATGCGGCAGGTGCTTGGCCAGCCAAGCATGGCATTGGGCCAGCGCCTGCGGGTGCGCCAGCACCGCTTCGATGCCTTCGAGGTCGTTCTGCAGCCGCAGCAAATTGTGGCGCACCTGCAGGCTGACCTCGCCGACCACGTGCACCGGCGAGTGCAGCAGCAGATCGAGCGAGCGCGTCACCACGCCCTCATTAGAGTTCTCCACGCCCACCACGCCGAATTGGGCATTGCCGGAGGTGGTGACATGGAACACCTCGTCGAAGCTGTTGCAGTAGACGATGTCGGCCGCGCCGCCGAAGTATTCGACCGCCGCTTGCTCGCAGAACGTGCCGGCCGGCCCCAGCACCGCCACGCGCTGTGGCGACTCCAGCGCCAGACAGGCCGACATGATCTCGCGCCAGATCGCCGAGACATGGCCTGCCCGCAGCGGCCCATGGTTGGCGCGCTGCATCTTCTCGATGACTTGTGCGACGCGGTCAGGCCGAAAATAGGTGCTGCCCTCCTGCTTCTTGAGCTCGCCCACCTCCTGCGCGACCCGGGCGCGCTGGTTCAGCGTATCGAGCAACTGGCGGTCCAGCGCGTCGATGCGATCGCGCAGGACCAGCAATTCGGGAGTGGCGGCGGGCTCGGTGGATGGCGTATTCATGGGGCAATCGGATTCTGAGATCGGGGCGGGGAGGACGGACCATCCTGGCTGCCGACCCGGTGCAAGGGGCCGCACGGCTCGATGGCAGCGGGATCAGGCGGCGCTCTTCTCGAACTCCCGCAGGTAGTCGATCAGCGCATCCACGCCCGCCTCCGGCATGGCGTTGTAAATACTGGCGCGCATGCCGCCGACGGACTTGTGGCCCTTGAGTTGCAGCAGCCCACGCGCCTTGGCGCCGGTGAGAAAGTCGGCGTTGCGGCTTTCGTCGGCCAGGAAGAACGGCACGTTCATGCGCGAGCGCGCCGTCGGCGCGACCGTGTTGCGGTAGAAACCGCTGCCGTCCAGATAGGCGTAGAGCTTGGCGGCCTTGCGGATGTTGCGCGCCTCGATCGCGGCCAGGCCCGTGAGATCACCTTCCTGCTGGCGCAGCACCCAGTCGAACACCAGCCCCGCGACGTAGATGCCCCAGGTCGGAGGGGTGTTGTACATGGACTGGTTCTTGGCCACCAGTTCGTAGTTGAAGGCGCTCGGGCAGATCGCCAGCGCGTGCCCGACCAGGTCCTCGCGCACGATGACGATGGTCAACCCCGAAGGCCCCAGGTTTTTCTGCGCGCCAGCAAAAGCCAGCCCCACGCGGCTCCAGTCAATCGAACGCGAGGCGATGTGCGAGGAACAATCGATCACCAGCGGGATGTCGGCGCCCAGGGCCTTGAGATCGGGCAGTTGCTGGTATTCGATGCCGTGGATGGTCTCGTTGCTGCATATATGCAGGTAGGCCGCATCCCGGTCGATCTGCCAGCTGGCCGGGTTGGGAATCTCTGTGAAGCCACTGGCCTCGGCACTGGCGGCCACGCGGGAAGTGGCGTACTTGCCGGCCTCCTTCTGCGACTTCTGGCTCCAGCTTCCGGTGAGCACGAAATCGACCACACCGGCGCGCGAGAGGTTCAGCGGCACGATGGCGTTTTCGCCAATGCCGCCACCCTGCATGAAAAGGATCCGGTAATTCTGCGGCACCGCCAGCAGCCTGCGCAGGTCGCGTTCGGCCTTCTCGTAGATCGAGATGAATTCGGCACCGCGGTGACTCATCTCCATCACGCTCATGCCACTGCCGTGCCAATCGAGCATTTCGGCGGCAGCAGTCTGCAGCACCTCTTCAGGCAGCGCGGCCGGGCCGGCGGAGAAATTGAAGGGCCGTGGAGTCGGTGTGGTCATGGTCAGGTTTCAATGGCCGTCCGCACGGCGGACGGGATCGTTCAGGAAAGCGTTGACGGCGGCCAGGAACACCGCCGTCGCCTCGTCGTGGGCCGCATGGCCGACGAATGGAATGTTGAGAAAGCCGCTGTCGGCGATGCGCGCGCGCAAGGCCACCGCTTCGTCCAGCGACAGGAAGGGATCGGCATCGCCACGCACCAGCAGCGTCGGCGCGCTGATCTGCCGCACCGTCTCACCGGGATAGCCGGCATCGGACCAGTCCAGCCAAACTGCCTTGACGGCTGCGAGCAGCGCATCGAAATCAGGCTCTGGATTGTGCGCCTCGTAGCTGGCAACGGCATCGGGAAACAGGGACTGCCAGCCCTCGCGCGTCAGCCCTTGCAGCAGCGGAATGGAGGGGTCATCGGCACCGCGCAGGCGCCATTGCGAGCCCAGCGTCACCAGCAGGCGCACACGCTCGGGTGAGGCCGCCGCAAGTCGGTAACCGACGATGCCGCCATCGCTGAAGCCCAGCACGCCGGCACTGACAATGCCGATCTGGTCCAGCACGGCCAGCACGTCGGCCTGGTACTGCGCATAGCACAGCGGCGCGCTGCCACGGGTGGAACGGCCATGGCCGCGCAGCTCCAGCCCGATCAGCCGCAGTGACTGCGGCAGGCCATCGATGATGGCATCGAAGTCCTGCACACCGCCCAGCCCGCCATGCAACAGCAACAGCGGCGCACCGGCAGGATTGCCGGCCTCCACCACGAACAGCCGGGCGTCGCCCACCGCCAGATGGCGGCCCTGGTTCAGGTCGAATGGCATGTCAGAACGCTCCCTTGCTTTGAACCAATGCCGCCATGTCCTGGGCAGCGGCCTGCCCGGTCGCCCGCAACCCTTGGTAGACGCCCGCCTGGTTCTTCTCCGGCTGGTTCTGGCTGACTTTGTATTTGCCGATCAATCGACGGATCGGAATTTCGATACCAACGATCGCCCGCAACTGCTTTTCAACGTAGTCCTGCGGCGCATCGGCCACCTGCCAGCGCTCGGCGAAGGCGGTTTCACTGTGGTCGGTCAACGACTCCAGCTGCTGCAACAACCAGGCCGGATCGTGGATGGTGCGCAGCGGGCCATAAGCGTGCGCCACGGCATAGTTCCACGTCGGCACGGCCTTGGTTGGATACCAGGACGGCGTGATGTAGGCCTGTGGGCCATGAAAAATGGCCAGCACCTCGGCTTCTTGCGGATGCTCGTGCCAGAGCGGGTTCGCCTTGGCCACATGGCCGCGCAGAACGCCCGACCCATCTCCCTCCTGCGACAGGTGCAGCGGAATATGGTTGGCCTCGATACCGCCCGGCGACAGCGTCACCAAGGTCGCCAAAGGCTGCGCACGCATCAACTGGTGGAGCACATCCACCTCGGACTCATCGAACTTCGCTGGTACGTGCATGCCCCCCCCTGTCCGATCACTCGTCCTGCGCGGGCGCCGGACCATCGGCGCCGGGCACCTCGGGAGCAGCGGCGACATCCCCAACCACGTCGGCTTCACCGGCGGCACCATTCGCGTCGTTCTCGACGATGCGTTGCAGGCCGATCAGCTTGGCGCCTTCATCCAGCGCGATCAGCGTCACGCCCTGAGTGGCACGGCCAAGCTCGCGAATCTCGGCCACGCGGGTCCGTACCAGCACACCGGTGTCGGTGATCAGCATGATCTCGTCATCGGGGCTGACCAGCGTGGCGGCCACCACCTTGCCGTTGCGCTCGGACTGCTGGATGGCGATCATGCCCTTGGTGCCGCGGCCGTGGCGGGTGTACTCGGCAATCGCCGTGCGCTTGCCATAGCCGTTCTCGGTGGCGGTGAGCACGCTCTGGCTGCTCGGGTCGCCCTCGGCCTCGGCCACCAGCATGGCGATCACGCTTTGCGTGTCTTCCAGGTTCATGCCGCGCACGCCACGCGCGTTGCGGCCCATCGGACGCACGTCGTTTTCGTCGAAACGCACGGCCTTGCCATTGTCGGCAAACAGCATCACGTCGTGCTTGCCGTCGGTCAGCGCCGCGCCGATCAGGTAATCACCATCATCCAGGCCGACGGCGATGATGCCGGCCTTGCGCGGGTTGCTGAATTCATTCAGCGCGGTTTTCTTCACCGTGCCCTTGGCAGTGGCCATGAAGATGTACTGGTCCTGCGGAAAGGTGCGGGCCTCGCCGGTCAGCGGCAGCACCACGGTGATCTTCTCGCCCTCGGCCAGCGGGAACATGTTGACGATGGGGCGTCCGCGCGAGCCGCGCGAGCCCGCCGGCACTTCCCAGACCTTGAGCCAGTACAGGCGGCCGCGATCGGAGAAACACAGGATGTAGTCGTGCGTGTTGGCGATGAAGAGCTGATCGATCCAGTCGTCTTCCTTGGTCGCCGTGGCCTGCTTGCCGCGTCCGCCGCGCTTTTGCGAGCGGTATTCGCTCAAGGGCTGGCTCTTGATGTAGCCGGTGTGGCTGAGCGTGACGACCATGTCGGTGGGCGTGATCAGGTCCTCGGTGGAGAGATCCTGCGCGCTGTACTCGATCTCGCTGCGGCGCGCGCCCAGCTTGGTGTCGCCATATTCGGTCTTGATGGCCGTCAGTTCCTCGCCGATGATGGTGGCCACGCGCGCAGGCCGCGCCAGGATGTCCAGCAGATCCTCGATCTGCGTCATCACGTCCTTGTACTCGGAGACGATCTTGTCCTGCTCCAGCCCCGTCAGGCGCGAGAGGCGCATGGCCAGGATCTCGGTCGCCTGCGTATCCGAGAGGCGGTAGAGGCCGTCGTGGCCCAGGCCGTACTGCTTGCCCAGCGTCTCGGGGCGGTAGTCGTCGGCATTGACCACGCTGCCGTCCTCGCGGGCGCGGGTGAGCATCTGGCGCACGATCTGGCTGTCCCAGCTGCGCGCCATCAACTCGGCCTTGGCAACCGGCGGCGTGGGCGATTCGCGAATGATGCGGATGAATTCGTCGATGTTGGCCAGCGCCACCGCCAGGCCTTCGAGCACGTGGCCACGCTCGCGGGCCTTGCGCAATTCGAAGATGGTGCGGCGGGTCACCACCTCGCGGCGGTGCTGCAGGAACACCACCAGCAGGTCCTTCAGATTGCACAGGCGCGGCTGGCCGTCGATCAGCGCCACCATGTTGACGCCAAAGGTGTCTTGCAGCTGCGTCTGCTTGTAGAGGTTGTTGAGTACCACCTCGGCCACTTCGCCGCGCTTGAGCTCGATCACCAGGCGCATGCCGGACTTGTCCGATTCGTCCTGGATGTGGCTGATGCCTTCGAGCTTCTTCTCGTGCACCAGCTCGGCCATGCGCTCCTGCAGCGTCTTCTTGTTGACCTGGTAGGGCAGCTCATCAACGATGATGGCCTGGCGCTGGCCCCGGTCGATGTCCTCGAAGTGCACCTTGGCGCGCATCACCACCCGACCGCGTCCGGTGCGGTAGCCATCCTTGACGCCGTTCATGCCGTAAATGATGCCGCCGGTAGGAAAGTCCGGCGCCGGGATGAACTCCATCAGCTCGTCGATGTCCGCATCGGGCTTGTGCAGCAGGTGCAGGCAGGCGTTGATGGTCTCCGTCAGGTTGTGCGGCGGGATATTGGTGGCCATGCCCACCGCGATGCCCGCCGAGCCATTGACCAGCAAGTTCGGAAAGCGCGCTGGCAACACCAGCGGCTCCTGCTCGGAGCCGTCGTAGTTCGGCCCGAAATCCACTGTTTCCTTGTCGATGTCGGCCAGCAGCTCATGCGCTATTTTCGTGAGGCGCACCTCGGTATAGCGCATCGCCGCCGCGTTGTCGCCATCGACCGAGCCGAAGTTGCCTTGGCCATCGACCAGCATGTGACGCAGCGAAAACGGCTGCGCCATGCGCACGATGGTGTCGTAGATCGCACTGTCGCCATGCGGGTGGTACTTACCCATGACGTCACCGACGATACGCGCGCTCTTGCGGAACGGCCGGTTCCAGTCGTTGTTCTGCTCATGCATGCCGTACATCACGCGCCGGTGCACGGGCTTGAGGCCATCACGCGCATCCGGCAGCGCCCGCCCGACGATCACGCTCATCGCATAATCGAGGTAGCTGCGGCGCATCTCCTCCTCGAGGCTGACGGGCAGGGTTTCTTTCGCGAATTCGGTCATGGCATTCATGGCCCCGCTCAATGGGCATGCATAAGATGGAATCGCACATTGTATCGCTGCCGCAGGATGTCGCTATCTAGCAACAACCGGCCCCAGATTCTCGCAATGCGGAACTGTCCGACAAGGTTCCGGTGGCAATCCGCCCATTCGCTATGGCACAATGAGTCCAGCGTTTTTAGTGATGGTCACTGATAGCGTCCCTTTTTTCGCAGCGCGGCTGCGGCCCTTTTCCCCAAAGAGGAGAACCATGAAGAAACTCAACAAAGTGGCGGTTTTGTTTGCCTCTGCTGCACTCGCAACAGCCGCTAGCGCTCAAATCAAGGCTGCCGACGGTGGCAACAAGATCGACAACTGGCAAAACGGCACCAGCGAGCTGGTCTGGAAGAACGGCACCAACGAACTGTGCTGGCGCAATGCCACCTGGACGCCTGCCACTGCAGCCGAAAACTGCGACGGCGCCCTGCAAAAGGTTGCCGAAGTCGCTCCTCCGGCCCCGCCTGCTGCCGTCGTCCCCGAAGCACCTCCTGTCGTCCCGACCAAGGAAACCTTCTCCGCCGACGCATTCTTCGACTTCGACAAGGCTGTGCTGAAGCCCGAAGGCCGCGCCAAGCTGGACGAACTGGCCAGCCGCGTCCAGAACATCGACCTGGAAGTCATCATCGCCGTCGGCCATACCGACTCCACCGGTCCTGAAGCCTACAACCAAGGCCTGTCCGAGCGTCGTGCTCAGGCCGTCAAGGCCTATCTGGTCAACAAGGGCATCGACCAGAACCGTATCTACACCGAAGGCAAGGGCGAACTCGAGCCCGTCGCTTCGAACGCCACTCGTGCAGGCCGCGCGCAAAACCGTCGCGTGGAAATCGAAGTGGTTGGCACCGCCAAGCGCTGATCGATTGCTCGGCTCCATCCGGAGCCATCTGCACAAAGCCCCTCTCGAGGGGCTTTTTTGTTGCCTTCGCCATGACCTACGGGCGGCTCTTGCCATAATCCCTCCATGAACGACAAACTCAACGCCGACCACGCCGAACTCAAGAAGTTCTCCGACCTAGCCCACAAGTGGTGGGACAGGAACAGCGAGTTTCGCCCGCTGCACGAGATCAATCCACTGCGTCTGGAGTGGGTCGACCAACACTGCGGGCTGCTGGGCAAGAAGGTGGTGGACGTCGGCTGCGGCGGTGGCATCCTGGCTGACGCCATGGCCCGCAAGGGTACCGCGCAGGTGCTCGGCATTGACCTGGCCGAGAAGTCGCTCAAGGTCGCGCAGCTGCACGCACTGGAAGCCCAGACCCCGAACATCGGCTACCGTGCCATCAGCGTCGAGGCGCTGGCCAGCGAGCAGCCCGCCAGTTTCGACGTGGTGACCTGCATGGAGATGCTCGAGCACGTGCCTGACCCTGCCTCGGTCGTGCAGGCTTGCCAGCGCCTGGTGCGCCCCGGCGGCTGGGTGTTCTTCTCGACCATCAACCGCAATCCGAAATCCTGGCTGCTGGCCATCGTTGGCGCCGAGTACATGCTGCGCATGTTGCCTCGCGGAACCCATGAGTTCGCCAAGTTCATCACCCCCAGCGAACTGGCCCACTTCATCCGCGACGCGGGGCTGGAACTACAGGACAGCCGCGGCCTGCACTACAACCCCATCAGCCGACGCTACTGGCTCAGCGCCAATACCGACGTCAACTACATGCTGGCCGCGCGCAGACCATGAAGCCTCCTTTCTGGCCACCCCGGGCGGTTCTGTTCGACCTCGACGGCACCCTCATCGACAGCGCGGCCGAACTGGCCCTGGCGGTCAACCGCATGCGTCAGGCACGTGGTCAAGCCGCACTGCCCATCTCCGAATACCGGCCGTTCGTCGGCAGCGGCGCTCGCGGCCTGCTGCCCATCGGCTTGGGCGTCCGTCCCGAGGACGCCACCTTCCCGGCCTTGCGCGAGGAGTTCTTCGACACCTACGAAGCCTGCATCGGCTCCGCCACGCAACCGTTCGATGGCGTCGCCACCACGCTGCAACAGTTGGAGACGCAAGGCATTCGCTGGGGCATCGTCACCAACAAGATCGAACGCTTTGCCAGGCCGATCGCCGCCCGGACCCCGGCCTTTGCCGGTTGCGGCGCCCTGGTCGGCGGCGACACCACCGCCCACGCCAAACCGCATCCCGAACCCCTGCTGGAAGCCGCCCGTCGCTTGGGAATCGCGCCGGAGCACTGTATCTACGTGGGTGACGACCGGCGCGACATGCAGGCCGGTCGGAGCGCCGGCATGGGAACCGTGGCCGCACTGTACGGATACATTGCCACCGACGAGGATGTCGGCACTTGGCCAGCCGACTGGCGCATTCAATCACCGCTGGAACTATCCCGATTGTTGGGAATCGAATAGAATGTTCAATCTTTGGGGCTGTCCTGGTTTCGACGTGGGTACGGATCTGGAGTGGCGCATGCCGAGCTTGAATCACGCTCGTAAATCTCGGTTCGAAAAACTAACTGCAAACGACGATCGTTTCGCACTCGCCGCTTAAACCCGGTGAGACTTGCAACAGCACGCTAATGGGCTGGGCAACAAGGCCGCAAGGTCATGAAGCTGCAAGTTAATTCACATTAGCTGGTTGGCTGTCGGGCATCTTGACCGCCAATGAGATCCAAGGGTGCTGGCCTTCGATGCAGCGTGTGGCTGCGCGGCATCAAGGGCGAGATCAAAACAGACCACTAAGCATGTAGAACTGCCTGGCAAAGGCTTGCGGACGCGGGTTCAACTCCCGCCAGCTCCACCAATACCTAAAATCCCAACCCTTATCGGTTGGGATTTTTTTTGCCCATTCCCCCAGCGTTGGTGCGGCTCCCGGGCTTGGTCTCGCGAGCGCCACCCCTGCGAAGTCGGCGTTTTCGCCCTCGCTGACGCCTCTCTGTTCTCCGTTTTCTCTGGTGGCCACGCGAGCGTTCTCGAGGCCACTTCCTTTGCTGGCGCGGGTTTAGAGGCGGTCGGTTGTGGTTGGCAACTCCTGTAGCGGTGGCGACCGAGCGCTGCGCGGGCACAAAAAAACCGCCCACAGGCGGTTGCTGGCGCTGGGCGCGACGCGCTCACCCGGGTGGCGCGAGCACCCGCATCTGGTCGCCCCACGCGTTGGGCCAGGGGCGGCGCATCACCTTCTCCAGCACGGCGTCAGGCGAACCCGCCAGCCGTTCCACGACCTCCGGGGCCAGGAGTGTCAACCGCATGACCCGGCGCACCTGCGTCACGTCCATGCCTTCGGCCTCGGCAATCTCGGCCACCGACGCCGCCCGCTGCTCGTCCAGCAGGCGTTGCCAGTGGTGCGCCAGTCCGAGCGCCCGCATCAACGCGGTGTCCTGCGCAGCCGACCGCACCTCGCGCTCTCGGGTGGCCTCGGACAGGAATTCCTGCGGCGCGTCCAAGGGCGTTATGACCTGCTTCTTCAACCCCCGCTTCACCAATGTCCAGGGAACGAAGGTTTCAAGCTGCACGCCGCCTGCCGGGCTCGGCAGTTGATAAGTGACCGGATCACCCTTGAACCGGCCACGGTGCTTCTTGCTCATGCGTCCTCCTCAAAGCGCTTCACGATCTGGCGTTGCGCCTCCCAATCCACCGGCAGCGGGTTGCGTTGGAACCAGATAAGGTTCATCCGGCGCGGCTGCCGCCCATTCATCAGCATTTCGAGGATGTCGGGTGCGAGCAGGCTAAGGCGCATCAGTTCGTTGGTGACCGAGGGGTGTAAGCCTTCGGCCCGGGCGATCTCCGAGCCACTCTTCATCTCGCCGGTGTCCACGAGGTGCTGCCAGTAGAAACCGCGTGCCACCCCCTCCAGCAGCGTCACATCGTGGACGAGGCGGTCGTCGGCGGCCACGCGCCGCGCGCCCCGGCGGCGGAATGTCAGTGGCACGAAGGTTTCCAGGGTGTCGTCCATCAGGCCTCAACCTCCACCAGTTCCGCGCCGATGCCTCTCGGGGCGAACTCACCGATCAGGGCGTCCCAGCCCAACTCCCGCCACTTCACCTTGATGCCCTGCACCTCGCCAACGTGGACGAGATCGACGCGCTCGATCATCAGGTTGGCGATGCGGTGGCGCTCGACCGGGAACAACTGATCCCACACGTCGTTGAGCCGTCCCATCGCCATCACCGTGGTGGCTTCATCGACTTGTCCCCCGTTGCGCTGGATGTGGCGCACCACCGATGCGATGGACTCCGGGCTGGTCAGTACCGTGCGGATCTGGGCCACCACTGCCGCCTCAATCTCCGGTGCCGGCAGGCGTTCATAGCTCTTGCCCGGTGCGCCGAAACGGCTTTCCGACTTGGACACGTAGTAGTGGTACTTGCGCCCGTTCTTGCGCGAGTAGGTCGGGTACATCCGTTCCCCCGAGGGGGCGTACAGCAGGCCGCGCAGCAAAGCGTCGGTGCGCGATCGGATCTTGGTTTCCACCGACCGGGCGTGCCCATCCCTGGCCAGCACCGCGTGAACCTTGTCCCACAGTTCACGGTCGATGATCGGCGGGTGAGCGCCGGGGTACCAGTTCCCCTTGTGCGACAACTCCCCCAGGTAGATGCGGTTGCGCAGCAGCTTGTGCAGGTACTTCTTGTCAATGCGCGTGCCGCTGCGGGTCTGGCCCTCCTGCGTCGTCCAGGCCTTGGTCGTGATGCCGTCGGCGGTCAGATTGACGGCGATCTGCGTCGGAGAGCCGATGGTCAGCATCTCCTCGAAGATGCTGCGCACCACCGCCGCCTCGGTTTCATTGATGACCAGCAGGCGGTTGTCGACGTCGTAGCCCAGGGGCGGGACCCCGCCCATCCACATCCCCTTGCGCTTGGCGGCGGCGATCTTGTCGCGGATGCGCTCGCCGGTGACCTCGCGCTCAAACTGGGCGAAGGACAGCAGGACGTTGAGCATCAACCGACCCATCGAAGTGGTGGTGTTGAACTGCTGGGTGACCGACACAAGGACACCCCGTGGCGTTCGAACACTTCGACCATCTTGGAGAAGTCGGCCAAGCTACGCGTCAGGCGGTCGATCTTGTAGACCACCACGATGTCGATCTGGCCGCGCTCGATGTCCGCCATTAGGCGTTTCAGACCGGGCCGATCCGTGTTGCCGCCGGAGAAGCCAGGGTCGTCGTAGTCGTCAGCCACCGGAATCTAACCCTCGGATCGCTGGCTGGCGACGTAGGCGTGGCCAGCCTCCTTCTGGGCGTCGATAGAGTTGAACTCCTGGTCAAGCCGTTCATCCGAGGACACCCGGCAGTAGACGGCGCAACGCTTGCGGGCCTTGGTGCTGGCGATCTCGCTCATCGCGCACCTCCCTTGCTCAGGCCAAAGAACAGCGGCCCAGACCAGTGCGCGCCCGTGATGTGGCGGGCCACCGCCGTCAGGCTCTTAAAGTTGCGCCCCTGGTACTCGAACAGCCCCTCGGCGGTGACCGTCACCCGGTGCTCGCGCTCGCCCCATTCGCGCAGCAGGATCGTGCCCGGCGCGAAATCGAACTCGCGCGGCTTGGCCCGCAGCTTGATCTTGGAGTGCTTCGCGCCGATGGCTTCCAGGCGCTGCTTGGTCTCAGGCGCGAGGCCACCGAAGGCCTCCTCCTGCAGCTTGTAGGCGATCCGGGACTCGACGTGGGTGCGGTTGGGGTAGTCCGGACGGCGTGGGAAATACCGATCCCAGACTGTCCAGAGCTCGGACATCGGCAGGCAGGCCAGCTCCGCGATCCGCGCGGCGACGGATGCTTGTTTCTCGTTCATCACAACTTCTCCTCTTGATAGGGGGTTGTATGAACGCGCTGGTCGGGCAGGAAGCCAAGGCCAACTGCTCTCTGTTTTGGCTCATCCGCGACGAGTGTGCGAACGATGCCGGCCGCAAGGATGGCGGTGATTTCACCAGCGCGGGCGCTGGCGCTCATCTCCGTGGGAGATGCGAGTTCGAGGTTCTTCATGACGGCTCCGAGGAATTGCAACCGTCAGGGATAGTGAGCCTGATCTTCCGAAGCGGATGGCAACGCAGGGTAATCAAGCCCGCCCGCAATGTATTTTTTGCGCGTTAACGAAACGGTTGACAGCATGACCCTTGGCTCTTACCATCCTCGTTAACTAATCACGCAATCAGGTCACCGTCATGCCCTTTGGAGCATTCATCCGCAAGACGCGCGAAGAGAAAGGCATTCAGATGAATGACTTTGCGCGTCAGCTGGAAATATCACCCGCCTACTGGTCTCGCATCGAGCGCGACATGGAGAAGCCGCCCAAGGACGAGCTGATCCGCAAGGCGGCAGAGATCCTCGGTATCAGTGCCGACGACGCCTTCGTTGAGGCCAGTCGTCTGCCCCCCGACATCCGCGATGATGTTGGCAACCTGGTTCGGATGTACCGCCGGAACGTGACGGAGAAAAAGTGAATGGCGGTACTGACTCTCGACTACCGGTGCTGCGACCGGAAACGCCCCCTGTACATCAAGCACACTGAGGTCGAGCGCATCGCCGCGACGGCGCGCCAGCAGCTGGTCGCGGACAGCATCGACGCCGTTTCTTTCGACGCGCTGCGGCAGATCTCCGGCCTGAAGATCAACGGCATCGACTTCGCGCTGGAGGTCAGCACCGACTACGCCGTGCATGACGAGCAAGGCAACCACGTCTTCGGTGTCTGTGAATTTGACCCCGCAATGCCCGACGCCGCGATGGTGTCCGTCTCGCCCGTGGGTGAAAGTCTCAGCGAACTGCTGGCCCTCAGCACCTTGGCCCACGAACTGGGCCACGCCGTGTTCGACGCCCCCGGCTGGGTTGTTCAGGGCAGCAAGGGCCCTGGGTTGTTCGATGACTTCGAACCAACGCTGCAACGTGCCTACCGCACCACGACGCCGGACAGCGACCACCTGTCCAAGTCACTATCTGCGAAGCCAACGACGGAAGAACACTTCGCCGAGCTGCGTGCCAACGAGTTCATGGGCTCCTTGCTCGTGCCGCGCCAGCGCATCATCGCCGCCGTAGAAGAGCTTGCGCCCGAGCACGACATCACCATCCATCGCCATCCCTCCACAGATCCCGACCACCCCGGCACGGCTCTACACATCCAAGCGGACGGCGACATGGGCGTCTTCGACATGGAACGCTTCGAGAAAGCCTTGGCCGCGCGCTTCGGCGTCAATCGCCGGTTCATCCAAGTTCGCCTCAATCGCTACGGCCTCACGGGTCAGGAGGCCTCGATGCGCTGACCACCATCCAACCCCCCCGTCGAGCCGACTTCGCGTCGGCATTTTTTGAATCATCCGATTAACTGTTCGCGCAATCGCGCACTTTGTCAAAGGAACTTGCCCATGCCAGCAGACCAAGCCTCAACCACAAAGAAAAACACCAACGCGGCGGCGAGCCAGCCTGCGCCGAAACGTGCGCGCGAGCATCGATCTGATGACGGCGCAAAAATCCTCCCGAACGCAGAGAACTTCGTCAGCCTCGTGCGTAAGGTCGCGCGCCCCGGGCTCCTGGTTGATCTGCTCGAGCGCGCCAGCGCAACGGCATTGCCGGAGTTGCAGGCATTGGCGGAAGCGGCCAAGGGCAAGTTGCCAGTCGAGTCGCGTCAGGCGTTCTTTCATGCTGTTGGCAAATTGCCGGCGGCCGCCCAGTACAGCATCGAGTGTGCTGCCGAGCGAGTGATGCTCCTCGACGATGACTACGGGGCACAGGCCGTCCTCTCTGTGCTCAACGAGGATCGTGCTGACGATGCCGCTGTGCTGGCTGTGCCCAGCGATCGCTACAGCCGCGCGTTGTACCTACACATCTTGCAGGACTTCCCGGTGCAAGGCGCTCGACGCGACGAACGCTTCGACCAGGCAGAGCATCTGCAAGTCATGCATCGCCAGTGGAAAAGCGACCACTACTCTAGCCACTACCTGGGCCCCAAGGGCGTCGTGCCGAAGACTGGGGTCGACGTTCAAGAGGTGTTGCGCACACGAATTGCCGAACTGTTCCCGAAGGTGCCGAAGGATCAAATCCTGATCGAGCAATTCACACGCCGCGATCTTTCATGCGAACAGGGTGATGACGATGATTGCGAAGCCGGTCAGTCGGCGCTGTTGCACACGCTGACGGCGACCTTCAATGGCAAGACTGCGACGTTCCAGCAAGTGACGAATGGGCATGTCGTCGACCACGAGGAACCCGCCGCGATGTCGGCACGCTTTTCGTGGGAGCCGGAGACTGGATCACTCAGCGTGTTCTGCGAAGAACGGGAGGCGCGGCGCGAGCTGGCCACCGTCTTCCGCGACGTCGCGCTGGCGCACGAAGGCCAGATCGAGGACATGCCCATGCGGCAGTTCGACCTGCTCGGCTTTGCGACCTCCAAGATGCTCGATCGACTCAAACGTGACCGGGTCGCAGGTATCGACGACATCTCGATCCTGCAGATCACCGTGGCCAAGCCGTTCGAGCAGACCTCAGAGTACGGCGGACGTGATGTGGTGCGGCAACTCTCCAGCAAGATGCAAATCACCCGTGACCGGCGCGACGGCCGCAACATCTATCAGGTTGCTTATGAGGACTACTGCGCCGAAGACCTGAGCCAGTACGCGCTCGTGCAGGTGAAGTTGGTCATGAGGATGTCCAAGACGCCGCACCGCAAGGCGCACAACGTCGCTGTCCAGATCACCGCGCCGAACGGGCTGAACGACAAGAGCAGGACGGACGACGACCGCAAGCGCGTGCAGGAACAGCTCATCAAGATCGGCGTGCTGAGCCAGTTCTGAGGAGGACGCCGATGACGTCGCCGCATCTGAACTTCTTCCTCGCGCTGGACAACCTTCCGCGGCTCGATGCATCAGTGCTGGCCGACAGGCTCGGGCGGGACTATCGGCAGTTTCTTCAGCGGCGTTGGATCGTACCCGCAGGCTATCTCACCCATGTGATGGTGCCGTTTCTCGATTCCGAACAGGAAGTCGAGGTCGATGTCGATGAGGACGCCGGTCGCTACAGCTACTGCAGTCCGCTGAACGGCAGAACCGTAGTCCAACCGCTGGCGGGGATTGCCCTCTATTCCATCCAGATGGATTCGTGGCTGGCGGACCTGTCGGCGCTGATCGGAATTGAGGATAGGCGACGCTCCAGCAACATCTGCCGCACACCGAATCACCTGTGGCATCTCGGTGAGCTGCGTCTGGCTGGTACACACGAGTTCGCGCCGGTGTTCGTGGGCCGAGCATGGTCACGCGCGCCGCAGGACAAAACTTCCGCTGTCCTTTCCGACGCGGTATGGCCTCGTGGAGGAATCATTCTCTGCCCCCGGAGACTCGATGCCTTACTTCCCCTTGACCACGCCATTCGCGGCCTCGACGAGTTCGTGCGCATTGTCGATGGCGCAGATGCGTTCGACACCAATGCCTTTGATCGTGTCCTGCGCGGCTACGTCACCAACGTGGGTGAGGCCGAGCCAGTGCAGTTCTTCAATGGCAAGCGGCTCAAGCTCCCGCACATGACCTCGTCTATCGACCTCACCGAAGCGCGCGCCAAGATCATCAAGCTGATGTGGGGGACCGAAGGAAGTGCCCAGCCCGTGATGTCGTGGAAAGAGGTGAACGGTGCCGTCACCGTCAACACCGGCGTCCAATCCTTCGACGATGCCTTCGGCGACAAGGTTGCGCGTGAGGAGGTGATTGAGCTGGTTTCGCGCACGAATGAGGGAGCCAAGGCATGAGCGGCGGCGGCAAAGGCAGCAAGAGCGTCACGGTCGGCTACCGCTACTACGCAGGGATGCATCTGGCGCTGTGCCACGGGCCGGTCGATTCGCTGAACAGGATCGTGGTCGGCGAGCGCACGGCGTGGTCGGGATCGATGACGTCCAGCGGCCAGATCGCCATCAATCAGCCCGACCTGTTCGGCGGCGACGACCGCGAGGGCGGCATCGTCGGCGCCGTCGATCTGGTGATGGGCAATGCCGCGGACGGTCAGAACGACTACCTCGCCTCCAAGCTCGGCACCAACGTACCGGCCTTCCGGGGAGTGGTATCGCTGGTGTTGCGTCAGCCGCAACTGTCGGCGATGAACCCCTACATCAAGCCGTGGAGCGCCGAGCTCACGCGGATCATCCGGAGATCCGACGGTTCGCCGCAGTGGTATTCGGACAAGGCCGCCATTGCCGGTGACATGAATCCGGCGCACATCATTTACGAGTGCCTGACCGACAGGACCTGGGGCCGGGGCTACAGCTCGGCCGAGATCGACGACGCCTCATTCCGCGCCGCTGCCGACACGCTCTACGCCGAGAGCTTCGGCCTCTCGATCCTGTGGGATCAGCAGCAAGACATCGAGGCTTTCATCGAGCGCATCCTGCAGCACATCGACGGCTCGATCTACGTGAGCCCGCGCACGGGGCTATTCACGCTCAAGCTGACCCGCGACGACTACGATCCGGCGACGCTGCTGGAGCTGAACCAGACCAACGTGATCCGGCTGGAGTCTTTCGAGCGCACCTTGCCGGAGGAGCTGATCAATCAGGTCACGCTGTCCTATCACGACCGCACGACTGACAAGAGCGTCTCGATCTCTGTGCAGGACATCGCCGGCATCGAACGGTCCCTGGGCGAAATCAAGGATGCCAAGGTCAGCTACGAGGGCGTGGCCAATGGTGCTCTGGCTGCGCGCCTGGCGATGCGGGATTTGCGGCAGCTGTCGTCCACCCTGGCGAAGATCACGCTGGTCGCCAACCGCACGGCCGCCAGCCTCAACATCGGCGACGTGTTCAGGTTCTCCTGGCCCGAGCTGCGGATCGAGCAGTTGATCCTTCGGGTCGCGCAGATCAGCTACGGGACGCTGGCCGACGGCCGGGTGCGGATCACCTGCGTCGAGGACGTGTTCGGGTTGCCCGATACCGTCTATCTCGCACCCGCCGAGAGCGGCTGGGTCGATCCCCGGCAAGCGCCCATCGCTGCGAACTTCGTGTCGGTGAGCGAACTGCCGTACTGGACGATTGTTCATGAGATGACGGGCGAGTCGGCTGCCGCGTTGGCCGAGATCGATCCGAATGGCGGGTTCCTGTCCGTCTCAGCCGTTCGGCCCTCGGATGCGGCGATCAACTACGCGGTGCTGACGCGGCAGGGATCAGCGGCCTTCGAGAAGACCGGCGTTGGTGATTTCATCCCATCCTGCGTGCTGGCCAATGACATCGGACAAACCGAGACGGTGCTGAACGTGCTCTACGGGGTCGATCTCGACCTGGTCACGCTGGACACCTACGCGCTGCTCGATGGCGAGCTGGTCGCCGTGAAGTCGGTTAATGTGGCCGCCGGCACCGTGACGGTGGATCGGGGCGTGCTGGACACGGTGCCGGCGAAGCATTCGGGCGGCGCCCGGCTGTACTTCGTCGAGGGCGGACAGTTCTACAACACGACCCAGTACCTGAGCGGTGAGACGGTGCATTCCAAGGTACTGCCTGCCACCGGGGTGGGCGTTCTGGCAGAGGCTTCCGCGCCGACGATCAGCTACACGTTCGCCAAGCGGCAGATCCGTCCCTATCCGCCCGGCAAGTTCCGGGTCAACAACCTCGACTACAGCGCGAGCTACATCACCGGGGAGGTGACGGTCAGCTGGGCGCACCGCAGCCGGTTGCTGCAGACCGCCTATCTGGTGACGCAGGGGGAATCGAATATCGGTCCGGAGACCGGTACGACCTACACCGTGCGGATCTATGGCGAGGCGGGAACACTCAAGCACACGGAAACGGGGCTGACCGGCACGAGCTGGACCTATCCGATGGCCACCGAGATCGCCGAGAGCGGCCTGAATCGTCCGAACGAGAAACTGACTGTCAAGGTCGAGGCGGTACGCGACGGCTACACCAGCTGGCAGGCCCAGCAAATCGAGATCCCCGAGTGCCGGGGCTACGGCATGTTCTACGGTGCAACCTACGGAGAATGACATGGCTGCAATGCAAGGCCCGAACCTGGGCGTGAATTACGGGTGGACCGCCCGCGAATCGGGCTGGAATGCGGGGATGGATGCGAACTTGAAACTGCTCGATGCCGTACTGCAACTGTCGGTGAAGTCGCGTGCGCAAGCCACGCCGCCGGCCTCGCCCGCCAACGGCGACCGCTACATCGTGGCACCCGGACCCACTGGCGCCTGGGCCGGAAAGGCCGGCCAGATCGCCGTGCGCATCGAGGCGGGATGGTCTTTCTTCGTGCCGAAGGTTGGCTGGACCTGCTTCATCGAGGACGAGAGTGTGCTCTCGGCCTACAAAGCCGCGGGCTGGAGCCCTGGCCTCGCCATCTGACCATTTACTTTCGCCACCCCATGAAACCCGCCCTCGAGGCGGGTTTCGCGTTTCTGGAGATCGCCAATGACCGATTCCGAAAAACCTGCCTTCGTCGAGAACATGCTCCTGCTGCGCAAAGAGGACTTCGACGAGTTGCTCGCCCACGCCGCCGAACGTGGCGCCGAGCGTGTCCTGTCCCACCTGGGCCTGGAAAACGGCCACGCTGCACGGGATATCCGCGAACTGCGTGACCTGCTGGATGCGTGGCGCGATGCCCGCCGCACGGCGTGGCAGACCTTCGTGAGAGTGCTGACCACCGGCCTGCTGGCCGCGCTGCTGATTGGTGCCGCCATCAAGCTCAAGCTGATGGGAGGCCCGCAATGATCGAGACCTTGCTTGGTGGCCTCCTCGGCGGGGCCTTCCGTCTCGCGCCCGAAATCCTCAAGTGGCTCGACCGCAAGGGCGAGCGCGGCCATGAACTGGCGATGCAGGACAAGGCGCTGGAGTTCGAGAAAATTCGCGGCGCGCAACGGATGGCCGAAATCGGCGCGAGTGCCGAGGCCGCCTGGAACGTCGGTGCCGTCGAAGCGCTGCGCGACGCCGTCCGCACCCAAGGCGAAAAGACTGGCGTGCGCTGGGCCGATGCGCTGTCGTGCAGCGTGCGTCCCGTCATCACCTACTGGTTCATGGCGCTCTACTGCGCCGCCAAGACGGCAGCATTCGTGGCCGCCGTGATCGCTGGCGCGGGCTGGAGTGTAGCCATTCTGCACGCCTGGACGGAAGCCGATCAAGCGCTGTGGGCCGGGGTGCTGAACTTCTGGTTCCTCGGGCGCGTGTTTGACCGGGTGCGACCGTGATTGAGGTGCCGAAAACGGCCATCGAGCTGGCCAAACGCTTCGAGGGATTCGAGCGCAGGGTGAAACGCGGCAGCGAGATCACCGCCGTTCCCTACATCTGTCCTGCAGGCTTCTGGACGATTGGGTACGGCCATCTCTGCGACCCCAAGCACCCGCCGATCACGGAGGCAGAAGGCGAGGACTATCTGGCGCGCGATCTACAGGCGGCACTGGGGGCGACGCTGCGCTACTGCCCGGTGTTGGCCTCCGAGCCGGAGGGTCGGCTCGCAGCCATCGTGGACTTCACCTTCAACCTCGGAGCTGGGCGGTTGCAGACCTCGACGCTGCGGCGGCGAGTCAATCAACGGGACTGGATCGCGGCCGGGCAAGAGCTGCGGCGTTGGGTCTATGGGGGTGGAAAAGTGTTACGGGGGCTTGTTACCCGACGCCAAGTTGAGGCTTGGGCTCTTCTCAGTTCGACGTAGTTCTGGTAAGCAATAGACACTCCTGAGATAATTCTGTCAAGCAAACCAGATGCACCCAGGAGTAGCGCAAGCATGAGAAAAGAATATGGACGAATCAACAATCTCTCTGAGGAGTTTTGGTATCACGTTGCCCAGCAAAACGAGCTACCACTTGCTGTTAATCAGACAGCAGATCAGGAAATTGGCACTCTAAACATTCTTGCCGATTCAGTAAAAACAAAAACGGTAGATGAGCTTGCAGATCAACTCGCAAGCGAAATTATTAGAGACTCACGACTTGTCGAGCTTCTTAGGACACTCATAAGCGTCTCCGACAAGCGGCTATATTTGGATCTAAGCTACCAATTCTCCCGTCTACCGCACCCCAAAATACCTGGCAAGACATTGTGTGGTTGCGCACCGGAGGCATTAACCCGTCATTCGACTTCCTTTTTTCTAAATCAAATCAAGAAATCTCAGCACCGAGACGAAAATATTAGAGCGGCTGCTCAGGCATCCGCAGAAGCAGTTGCCAAATACTTCTTGGAAAAAGGTTTGGCCTCAATGCTTCAGTTCTATTCCGGACTGACGGAGAAAGATCGAGATCTTCTGGTGCGACATTTGATTATGCCTGGAGAAATCCAACAGGCAGAGGCAAAGCTCCGTGGTCACGGAATCGAGCAAAGTCTGGCTATGCTCCTGAAAGCAATAGGATGTCAAATGATTCCGGAGGGTAAAAGCGAGAACCCAATGGGATCGCATGACCCCAACATTGACCCTGAGACCATGCAGATAAACGAGAGAAATCCCGAAACGACATTTAGTACCGACTTAGTGCTTCTTGGCGAGAATGGGTTGCCTAGAGCCTTCGTTGTTGGTCTCATTCACACATCTGATCCAGGTCAATTTGGCGTCGATAAATCGAGCACCGTTGTGACCATCCGTAGGCAAGTGGAGGCTTTCAATGCTTCTCAGCAACAAAGAAGTGTAGAGCTGTGGGGCCTAGTGGATGGAGTTGGATACAGCGAGAACAAAACTGGCACCATAGACAAGATGATGCCAGCGCTGCACTGCATGGTGCAGAACCACTCACTATACAAGGCTGCCCTGCGTGCGCATTCGCTTGGACTGACAGAAATCAGAGGGATAGCATTGGATCCTGAGTTTTATTCAGCCCAAGCGATGGATTACATGCTGCGCAGCTACGTGCCGCAAGATGTCAAGACTATAGACTGGTCTTCGGCAGCTGCTGACGATGAAGTAGTAGTCATGGCGGGGCGAGCCAAGCTACTTGTTTCTGCGTCTTGAAGTCTGTCAACGAGAATGCCTAGCATTGCTGATCTTGCCTCAGTAAGCCCATCAGTGTAGTGGCCGTCTCTGCAGAGAGCGGCCATTTCTTGATGGATGGCATTAGCAGAATCAAAGCTTGGGATATGTATGTCCTCAATTACGTGAACCGAGACTTGAGTGCCCACAATTCGGCGCTCGATTTCTCGCTTCACTTTTGGGGAACTCAGGAACGCACACACAAAGTAGGCTTCGTTTTCGCTGGAAAAAGCAATCGAAATTAGTTTTTCTTGAAGCACCGTTGCTTTGCTTCCCCCGCAAATATCTGATGGTCCAATTACCGCACAGTAAAAGTCCTTTGAAATATATCGCCAAGCAACTTTGTAGGGGGCAAACGTATACTCGCCGACTCGCAGCATGGCGTAATAACCTTCTGCCACATTTGCTCTATCAAGTGCGGTAAGGCTTGCTCTCGTTCGTAGCATCTCCTCGTGCTGAGACAAGTACGAAATTGTCTTCGGCGCTTGGAGGGTAAGCACACTTGGCGATATCGGCTTGATGCGAGTTTCAACGGTGTGAGGTAACAGGATGCCTTGCTCTATAGGGCGACAGACTTTCCACTGCTTGACGTCGCGCCCCTTTGCAAACGGATAAAGGTGGTCGCGTTCAGCGAGAAAGCGTTGTTTATCAACTTTAATCTTCGCTCGCTCAGTATCATTCTCAAGGAGGACAAGATCCCCATCTTGACCCAGTACTCGAACGTAATAAACCGCATTTGCTCCACCGGTGAAAACCCCAGTACGTGCTCGGTACGTTCTACCTTCCCTCTTGAAGTGAGTGATTTCTTCTGACTCTTCAAAGAGCGCCCAATTGGATGTAGAGTCGGATTGATCAGATGGTGCCGCCCATAGATTTTTGTAGGTACCAAAGGATTCTCCCTTTCCCTTTTCTGGAACGAACCGCAGGTATCGAACCGGGTACTTTGTTGGTTCATCACTCAAGGTGCAGAAAAAGGCTGCGGTCCGGTTCTTTGCATCGCCAAAAGCCACGTAATCGCTAAAGTCTGTAGTTTTATCAACATGGAAGTAAATGCCGCTCTGGCCGAGTTGGAATCTACGGAAGCCCTTTGAGTTTTTCCTGGATTGGAACAACGCTTGAGGGAGTAATAGCCCTACCTTCGTTGCTTTTTTGCCGAACCTGAGGCATGCGGAGTAAGTTGCAAGGACGCTCAAATCCTCTTTGCTGAAGGCTCTATCTCTGCCTGACATCGCGAACAGCCCTAACGGCGGCCACGACGGAAGTATTAATTTCTTATATTCGGGATCAAGATTTTCCCAATTTACCCATGGCGGATTTCCAACAATGAAATCGAAAGCCCCAAAATTTTCCAAACGCACGGTCTCAAGTACCGAGAGACGCTGTAACTCTTGATCTTCAGTGCAGCCACCGTCAGCAAACCATGCATGAAGTGGGGTGTGCACGTCACTCCATTGATGGCCGTCAAAATGCGCAATCGCTGTGCCCTCCTCAAAAATGCTTGATTTGCTAGCGTGTTCGGTAGCGCATTGGACTCGAAAGAGACCCATTAGGAGAGTTCTTTCGGATAGCGGAAGACCTGCAGAAATCTTCTCCGAGATGAATCCCTCATCTACGAAAACTGAATCAGCCCATACGACATTCTCTTTATCGGAAACTCCACCCCTGAGCAATCCGCAAATTGCAGCATGCAGATATCTCGAGATGACATAAGATCCGAGGTTTTTTTCAATTCCGTAAATCCGATCTGCAAAGGCATTGCCAAGCATTTCTTTCGAACTATCACTGCATTCAATGATCCGAAGCCCCTCTGCTAACAGCGCGGAGAAAAAAGCCCCCAATCCGCAATTTGGCTCGAGCAGTGTTTTCTCCGAAGATGTAAAGACCTCATGAGCTGCGACATTATTAATTACGTACTTACACAAATCTGGCGGCGACAAATAGGCGCCAAGCGTATGGCGAATGGACTTTGGAATTAGCGTATGGTAAATATTTCTTAGAGGGTCATTTGAAAGCAGATTAAGAAGTTCATCTTGATCGACTTTCAGTAATTCTTTTTTCAGTTCGGAAGAGGCCTCTAAAGTAGAGGTCAAGGGCTCAGACTCCCACCACTCAAAGATCCGCGACGCTGCATTTGAAGCAATACCAGACTTAACTGCCGAACAACATAGCTCTTTCGCGATAAAAACTATCGCCGTTTCGACAATAAATATAAATTGGTATGGATCAGCTTCACTCCTGGTGCCAAGTACGCCTTCAAATGCATCCATCGCCACTTCTTTCTTGCGCCCGATCTCACCATTACTGGCAATCCAATATTTTTTCCAAGCCTGGAAACTTCTGAGTCTTGATGTGCTTTTCTCTTTTTGCAACTCCTCGCAGAACGCTTTGATGCCTGCAAGAAGCACCTGTTCTAGGCGCGGGGACGAGTTCGCAATAAGAGTGCATGCACTACGTTTCGATGTGTTTATTTTGTGTTTCATTGATAAATTCTCTGTACTGACGGCGTTGTATGAGGCTACTTCTTCTTGCTGTTAGCAAGGGAATCTTTGCTGCCCATATTAGTGCGCGTGTCAGGGGTGTGGCTTTCCGGGGGGGCCGTCACTTCGGTCAACGATATGCAAGGATCGTCAGCTTTGTTACCCGATAGATAAACCTGTGCGTTTCGCAAAAACCATTCCTTCAAAGTGGACCCATCGCGAACCAGTGCTGCGTACAGTTCACGCTTCACATCTGGGTCAACCTCGATGACGATTCTTCCGCTGCTGCCAATGCTCATGGTGGGGGGTGCCGTGACAATGTAATGTGATGAATGTTACATTACATCAATTGGTGCCGGAGGCCAAGGTCAATCTGGGCTTCTGCCAATGATGGAGGCGGATGACTGGCGGTTGGGAGTCACATCGTCCGGTGCTTTCTGCTAATGAACGTCATTGAGGGTGCTATGGCTCGCTATTCAGAACACGACACAAGCAAGATCTACCAAGGAGCTGACACCTTCCGAGCTAACTGCCTTCTACGCGACAGCACATTGCTCTTAGAAGACGCATCCATCTGGCGCCCGGACATCTTGGATCGCATCCGCACTGCATTCGTCGCTACCCCCGACGAGGGCGCCCGTTCCTTCATCGCCAAGTTGAGCTACCGGCTCAGTCGAGCCAGCAGGGAGGCCTTCACCTTCTGTGCACCAAGGGCTATCTGACGGTGATCGCCAAAGTCCGTCAAGCTCCCGAATGGATCAGCAGCGGCGCGGTCATCACCGGTGGCCTGGACCTGCTCGGCCTGAGACTCCCCGTTCAGACGATCGGTGGCACTCTGCTCGATGGCGTCACCACTGTGACCCCATCGGTTCGCTACTTGGCATTTCGGGCGTGGTTGATTCATCGGTACGGACAAAGTGGCCGGGCTGATAGCTGGCAGACTTTCATCGAGTTCGCTGCGCGGATCGAATCAGCGCTGGTCCTCGGAAACCTCATCGAAGATCCGTCGATCGGCGGCTTGATCGGGTCCGATCAGGCACTCGAACGTATCGCGCTTGGTGAGTCCCACGTCCAGATATCCAGCTTAGTGAAATCGCCAGCCTCCACGATCTACACAGGCCCATCCGACCAGCTCGGCATCAGCAAGAGCAGGGACAACGCCGTACCTGCGCTTGTCATGGAGCGCGGTCTCCCGCTCGCCAAGGCAGTGGATCAACGACTGACCACAGTACCTTTCATCGAGCGCCTGATTCGTGAGGATGACCTCGGTGCGGCGTCGATTGACGACTTGCGCGAGCTCGGTAGCAACGTGAGGATCGATCGGATTCCCGATGACGAGAGGGAGCTTCTACTCGCCGCGATCATGCCGTCCGACCCCCGGCCGACGGAGCGGAACCGAATCAGGACCTACGCAGCACTGCTCGCGCTTGCAACCCAACAGAAGTCGGCACCGAGCGAGGCGAAATTCTTCGACGTAGCGTGCTCTCCAGGGCGTTTCGGCGAGCCGCTCATTGATCAGGTTGCGGATGGCTGGGCGACCTACTGCGTGCGGGACTCCATTGCGGTCACTCAGGAGGGAGTACTCGCAGCAGTGATTGGCGAAGTCCTAGGGCAACCTGATGGAGGGCTCTCTGGTGTGGACCGAGACATGGTGATCGAGGCCCTCATGGAGCGCGTCGAAGAGCATGATTCCGCGCTCCGTGACCTGAACCTCGTCGCGCCTGGGGAGTCCGTGGCGGATCTGACATTCAGGGCGCTGGAAGAACGGCTGCGCTCGCGCCTGTTCGTCGTCGACGCTATGCCCGGGATTGTGAGATGGTCCGACAGTCTCATCGAACCGTTGCTGTACCGGCGTGCGCTGAAGTCTGGCGCTGGTGCCCTGTCACTTGCGGTCGTCGCGTGGGTTATGGCGAGCCTGCGAGTTGGCGATGCCGTGCGGGAGGACAAGCAGGAGTACCGCAGTCTGTCACACCAGGGGCGGCGCCGACTGGGAATGCGCGAGGTCGTGCTCCCGGAGCTGGAGCGATTCCGCCGAGAAGATCGTTCCCTGCGCGATGTTGCGGCGGAAATGGCATTGCGTACAGTTCAACAGCATCTGCAGATCACGTGGTCCCGCCTGCAGGTCGACCTGAGACGCGATGTCGCGTTGCTGACTGCTGAAGGAAACAAGTGGTTCGCTCGCCGCAAAGGTTTCGTTGCCGGACGCACTGCGTCCCGCATCCAGCAAGCGCTCGGGTGGCTCCACCAGCTCAAGCTGATTGACACGAACGGGATCACCGCGGACGGTGAGATCGTTCTGGAGCGCGCACTGACCACCTTGGCTGAAGGGGATGCAACATGAATCCCCGCCTGTTTTGCCGTGAGCGCGCGTATCACAAGGCGCTACTGCTGACCTATTCGTTCGATCCGATCTTCTTCGAGCAGGTCGTTCTTCCCGATCTCTGGGCCGGTCGTTCCAGCGACATCCTCGTTCTTGGCGATAGAGGTGAGATCGACAACTCCGTCCAGTCCGCTGTCGGGCAGCTTTGGTGTCTCGGTAAGCAGTACCTCCTCGCTGGCGCTGATGTTGCCGGGGCATTTCACCCGAAGGTCTTCGTGCGGCTGGGGCCAAAGGACGGGATCGTCATGGTCGGCAGCGGGAACGTCACGAGTTCCGGGTGGGGCGGAAACCAGGAACTGGGTGCGGCGTGGATGGTTGGGCCAAGCCACATCGACAAGGGTGGGTGGCTGCACCCCTTCCTCGACGACGTGCTGACGTGGGGCCAGGGAGATCTGGAGCGCGATGCCGTTCGTCGGTTCAAAGATGTCCCGTGGCTGAGTTTGACCCCGGCCGACGACAGCGGAACCATTCCCATATTGCGCAGCCGGGGAACAAGATCTCTCGCCACAGAACTGGCTCGGCGCTGGTCGGGCCGACGATTCGATGAAGTGAAGATCCTCACCGGTTCGACTGACGAGTCTGGTGCGTTCTTGCGCTGGGCGCATGCGACGTTCGGCGTCACCCGCGCCACCATCGCTCTGACCCCCACATCCGCAAGTTTCGTGACTGAAAGGCTGACCGACCTGCCGCTGGAGCTTCACGTGATCGCGGCACCATCGGACCGTCCGCTGCACGCCAAGTTCTACTGGTTCGAAGGCGCTGACGGCCCTGCGGCGGTGATGGGTTCAGCGAACTGTTCCGCCGCCGCATGGCTCCTCGCGCCAGAGAGTGCCGGCAACGTCGAATCCATCGTTGTTTACGACCAGCCAGACGCTCAAGACTTCGAATCCGTGCTAGGGTTGTTTGCAGTGCCAGGACAGGCGCCGCACGAAATCCTGGTTCCGCGCCCCGTCCGCGACCAGGCGCCTGCGGCCCACCAGCCATCGTTCGGCCTCAGAAGTCTGCAGTGGGACAAGGCATCGCGGTGCATGGTCGCCGAGGTCGTCCCGGCGCCGGACCCTGGCGCGCAGGTTGACCTCCGGCTTGGCGAGCGAGTGCTGCCGATGGGACGTCTGCACGGGCCAAGGGCACTCTGGATGTGCGAGATCACCGAAGGGTTGGATGCAGCGACCCTGTTTGCTTCAGTCATCGTGACCATGGGGTCCGACTCCTGGTCGACCACCTGTCGGTGGGTCGACGACCTCGCCGCCCTTGAACACGCCAGTCACGCGGCAAGGCTCCTGGAGCCGTTCAAGGCGTTGGACCGAAGCACAAGTTCGGCCGAGCAGCGTCAGATGCTCGATGAACTGCAGGAAGTAGCCCAGACCCTCTTCAACGACCCGGCATCTTTCCGGGATCCTGGTTTCGGCGGGGTTGATCGCAAGAAGAACGATGCACCTGCGGAGCCTGTCAATCCGGACGACTTGATCGTTCACCTCGATGAGTCGCGTGAGGGCTTGTCCCACCTCGCGTCTGCGCAGCCAGGATCGTTGTCACTGACGGGGATTCTGCGTCTGCTGTTCGAGGCTGAGACGGAGGAAGGTCGAACGCCCGCTGCCGCTGGGGACGAGGACATCGACGAAGGGCAGATGCCGGATACACCGCCCCCGCCGAAGTCGACTGACCAGAAAGATCAGGCTAGCGCCGTCACGGACGGCGCAGTCATCGAAGCGCGATTCCGTGAGCGGCTGGCGACTCAGATCAACACATTCTTGACGGAAATGGCGGCGACTGCGTTCGCGGGGCGCTGCACTGCGACGCAGATGGTGCAAGCAGTCTCTTTCCCGTTGGCGGTTGCATTGCGTGGTCGTCGCAAGGGTTGGGTCCCCGAGGAACTCGCTGAGAGATGGGCTCTTGAGGTCTTTTCCATCCTGTTCCGGGGCCAGGGGCCGGGGTCCGTCGGTTTGCTGCGTGCTGTTGAAGCACGCTACGTCCAGAACGGACAGAGGGACACCTTTGACGACGTGGTCGGTGACGGAACGCTGTGGCTAGTCTTGGTCGCTACGCTGGGAGGTACAAGCTGGCACGGCGTCGGCACCGACATCGACATCGACATCGACAAGGCTGTAGCCCTTCGGGAAGTGTTCGCCGCGCCACAGTTGCTTGCATCGGCGACGTCTGGCCGCATAACCGGCCTGCTCGGTAAGATCCGCATCGAGGATGCCAAGGCGTATGTGGCCGATGTCGCCCCGGCAGTGAACCGGCTCTTGGGTGAGATCGAGAACACACTGCGGCCGGTGTGGGAGTCGGAGATGCGCGACCAAGGAGCGCGCGCGATCACCCACAAGCAGGGCGACCTACTCTGGCGGGACAAAGTGGGGTGGGCGGTTTGCCTTGAGGAAACGAAGCATCGAGCAGGGCAGTCGATAAAAGTTCGCTTCAAGGGCGTCGAGAAGGCCGTTATGGCGGGCTTCTATGTCAACGTTTCTGAGGTTTGCAGCCGTCACGCCGTGTTGACTCAACTCCTCGTGGAATTGAAACGCACGGTGACGGCGGCGGCGACCGCAGGCAAGTGGCAGCAATGAGATGTCGTGCGCAAGTTGACGTCGACCTTCAAGTCACCAAAACCGTCCGGAAGTGGCGATCTGAGCTTTCAGCCCGCGCTTCCAGCTCTCATGCCTTTTGGCCAAATCGTCGAATCCACGCCCTCAAGGCCCATGCATTACTATCTGGTTCTGAAAGCGAACGCGGGTTCGGTTCCCCCCGGCTCCACCACTTTTACTTCCAAGGCCGTCCGCTGGCTTCCAGCAGACGGCCTTTTTCATTGGAAAGTCAGTGGTTTATCTTCCATGAACGTCCGCTGGCTTCCGCTTGCATCCACGGCAAAGGGGGTACAAATGGGGGTACAAGTCTCCTTTTTAGGTGCCCCCGCCACTTGTATCTCCACCCGTGGAGTTGTACTCCGTGCTGGCCGATGCCCATTGCCGCAATGCCTCCTGCCTATGCCTGCCAGTCAGCCCTGCAGGCTCCAAACATTGGTTCATGAAGTACCACGCCGATGGCAAGGAAAAACAGTTGGCGTTGGGCCGCTATCCGCAAGTCGGCCTGACTGCGGCGTGCAAGGCGCGGGACGCGGCCAAGCTCCTGCTGGCCTAAGGCACCGCCCTTCCAGGCCCGCAAGGTGCAACGCCTCACAGCCAGCAACCCGGCCGGTGACACCTTCAAGGTCGTGGCCTTGGAGTGGTACGGCAAACAGCAGGCCGAGTGGAGCGCCACCCACGCCGAACGCTCCATGCGCCAGTTCGAGCGTGACCTTTTCCCTTGGTTCGGAGAGCGCTGCCCAATAAATAAGGCCAACCGCACCCGGTCGGCTTTTCCGTACTCTGCGATGCATTGCGAGGAACCGGGTGATCCCTTGCATTGAACCGATCGAGGTCCTGCTGATCGAATGCGCTACCATCTGTCCAGGCAAGGTGGCACGGGCACTGGCGACGACATGGCGGAGGGCATCCGCCCAACACAAGAGGACACACGCATGAGCCAACGGATTCGCGCAGGCGAGCAAGAGTTCTATCCAGGTCAACGCGGCCGCACCAGCCGCAATCGCTGGCTGGCCGCACTGGTGCTGCTGATTGTGCTGGCGGGACTGGCAGGATGGTGGCTCTGGCAACATCCCCAGGCGCTGTCGCGCCTGACTGGCGCAGCGCAGCAAGGCCCTGCCGCCGAACTGGTGCCGGCAGCCACTGGCACGGCGCCAGAGGATGCGGCGGCGACAGAGGCGTCTCCCGCCGATTTCCTGGCGGTCGAGCCGCAGGAGCCCCAGAACCCGATCGAGGTCGAGCCCGAACAGGCCGTGCAATTGCCGCCGCTGGAGCAGTCGGACAGTGCGGTGGCGCAAACCTTCTCCGGCTGGCTGGGCCAGGACAAGACCTATGCCTTCATCCAGAACGAGCAATTCATCCGTCGTTTCGTGGCCACGGTCGACAACCTGCCACGCGAGCGCGCACCGGCGCGCCTGTGGCCAGTCAATCCGACGCACCCGCGCTTCATGGTCGAGGGAGGCAGTGGCAGTGATATGCACATTGCCGCTGGAAACAACGCGCGCTATCAACCGGTGGTGCAGTTGGTCCAGAGCGTGGATGCGGCCCAGGCCGCGAGCTACTACAAGCAGTACTACCCCCTGTTCCAACAGGCCTACGAAGACCTGGGCTATCCGGGCCAGTATTTCAATGATCGACTGATTGCGGTGATCGACCATTTGCTGCAGGCCCCGGAGCCCATTGCGCCCAATGTGCGGCAGGTCGAAATCCGTGGCGAGGCGGCCACAACCGCCGAGCAGCCCTGGCAACACTATGAGTTCGAGGACCCGAAGCTGCAGGCTCTGTCGGCGGGTCAAAAGATGCTGGTACGCATGGGCCCAGACAATGCCCATGTGCTCAAGGCACAACTGCGCGCCTTCCGCAGCCAGATCGCCGCAGGCAACGCACCTGCGCAGTAGGCGCACAACAGCAATCAGGCTGTGCCAAGGTGTGGCGTCCTCGCTCAGCCACGCGGATGGTGTTCGGCGTGCAGGTTCTTGAGGCGCTCGCGCGCAACATGGGTGTAGATGGTGGTGGTGGAGATGTCGGCATGCCCAAGCAGCATCTGCACTGCGCGCAGATCGGCACCATGGTTGAGCAAGTGCGTGGCAAACGCGTGGCGCAGCGTATGCGGTGACAGCGGCTGGTGGATGCCGGCCTGCTGGGCATGCTTCTTGACCAGCACCCAGAACATGACGCGGCTCATGCCATGGCCTCGCGCGGTGACGAAGCAGTCGTCAGTGAGCTGGCCCGAGAGGATGGCTGCGCGTGCCTCGGCCAAGTAACGCGCCAGCCACTGCTGGGCCACCGCGCCAAACGGCACCAGCCGCTCCTTGCTGCCCTTGCCAGTGACACGCAGCACCCCGTCGGTGAGCTGGATCTGGTAGCTCTTGAGCGTCACCAGTTCGCTCACGCGCAGGCCGCTGGCATACATCAGCTCCAGCATGGCACGGTCGCGCAGGCCCAGCGGCGTACCGGTGTCGGGCGCTGCCAGCAGCGCCTCGACCTGCGCTTCGCTGAGCACCTTGGGCACGCGCATGGCCTGCCGGGCGGCATCCATGCGCGCGGTCGGGTCCTCCAAGCAAATGCCTTCGCGGTGGGCCCAGCGATAAAAGCGCTTGAAGACCGTCAGGCGGCGGTTGGCCGTGCTGGCGCGAGTAGTGGCGTGGCGCGCGCCAAAATAGGCATGCAGTTCGGTCTCGCCAGCCTGCTCCAGGCCCATGCACGGCTGCTGATCCAGCCAATGGGCCAGCATTTCGAGGTCCTTGCGATAGGCTTGCAGCGTGTTGCGCGCCAGCCCTTCATGCAACCACAGGCTGTCGATGAAACGGTCAAGCAATTCCTGGTTCCGGGCGGCGTGGGACATGGATTCCTGAAAGCGGCAAAAAGGGCCGGACAGCACCACTGCCGTCCGGCCCCGATCATACGGAAATCCCTGCTGCGGGTTTCCGCGCTGCTCACTCGAGTGTCAGACCCTGCTTCTTGACCACGTCGGAATAGACCTCGTACTCGTCCTTGATCTGCTTGGCGAATTCACCGGGGTCATTGGCGATGATGATGGAGCCGGTGTCCTCGATGCGCTTGCGCACGGCCTCGTCCTGCACCGCTTTCTTTACGGCCGCGTTGACCTTTTGCACGATCTCGTCGGGCAGGTCCTTGGGGCCGAGGATGCCGTAATAGGCCATGCGGTTGACCGGCTCCTGGCCCAGTTCCTTGAAAGTGGGCACGTCCGGCAGTGCCGCCACGCGCTCGGGTGCGGCCACGGCCAGCGCCTTGAGGCGGCCGCTGGTGATGAAGGGCAGCGCCGATGGCAGGTTGTCGAAGATGATGGGTACCTGTCCGGCCACCGCGTCATTGAGCGCGGGGCCAGCGCCACGATAGGCAATGTGCTCCATCTTCAGGCCCGCAAGGCTCTTGAGCAGTTCGGTCTGCAGGTGGCCAATGCCGCCGGTGCCCGAAGATGCATAGGAATACTTGTCCGGATGGGCCCCGACTTCCTTGACGAAGGCTTCATAGTCCTGCGCGACAAAACCCGGATGCACGGCCAGCACATTCGGCGTGGCAGCGATGTTGATGATGGGGGTGAAATCCGTCAGCGGGTTGTAGGCGATCTTTGGATTGATGGCCGGGTTGGAGGCCGTGGTCGACACGGTTGCCACGCTGAGGATGTAGCCATCGGGCGCGGCGCGGGCCGCCTCGGTGGCGCCGATGACACCGCCGCCGCCGCCTTTGTTCTCAACCACCACGGACTGGCCCAGTTCGCGTCCCAGTGGCTCGGCGATGGCACGCGCGATGATGTCGGTGGTGCCGCCAGCGGCGAAGGGTACCAGCAGGCGGATCGGCTTGTTCGGGTAGTTCGCCTGGGCGGTGGCGGTGGCGGCGGAGAAGCCCAGGGCCAGGGTGGCGGCCAGAGCTAGACAGGTGCGACGCGTCAGGTGCATGTCGGGTTCCTCACACAAAAAGATGGTTTCGAGAAGCTCCGTTTCTATTCGAACGACAGCCCCAGCAAAAGCGGGATTACCCTTGATGCTGCAGGTGCACAAAGCGCTGGCACGCTGACCACAGTGCCTGCGTACCGACGGCGCGACCGAGGCCGGCAGAATCGGTGACCAGATCAGGTCCGGGACGGGACGCCGACACCGCACACGCACTCCTACAATGGCCCACGACAAACCTGGCGCGCAGGGGGACGGTGTAGCCCCCCCCCCTGCAAGTGCCCGCGCAAGAACCACTGACCAAGGAGACAACATGAGAATTCAAGACAACGCATTCATCGTCACCGGCGGCGCATCCGGCCTGGGTGAAGGCACGGCCCGCATGCTGGCCGGGCAAGGCGGCAAGGTGGTGATTGCCGATTTGCAGGAAGACCGTGGCCAGGCCGTGGCCGGCGAGATCGGCGGCGTGTTCGTGCGCACCGATGTGTGCTCCGAGGCCGATGGTCAGGAGGCGGTGGCTGCGGCGCAGCGGCTGGGCAAGCTCGCCGGGCTGGTCAACTGTGCAGGCGTCGCGCCGGCGCAAAAAACCGTGGGCAAGCAGGGCCCGCATGCGCTGGCGCTTTTCAGCAAGGTCGTCCAGATCAACCTGATCGGCAGCTTCAACATGATCCGCCTGGCCGCAGCAGCCATGGCGGACAACGCGCCAGAGGAAACGGGCGAGCGCGGCGTGCTGATTTCGACGGCAAGCGTGGCCGCCTACGATGGCCAGATCGGCCAGGCTGCCTACGCCGCGTCCAAGGGCGGCGTGGTGGGCATGACGCTGCCGATTGCGCGCGATCTGGCGCGCGATGGCATCCGCAACATGACCATTGCACCGGGCATCTTCGGCACGCCGATGCTGTTCGGCATGCCGCAGGACGTGCAGGATGCGCTGGCAGCCAGCGTCCCCTTCCCCAGCCGGCTTGGCACGCCGGAGGACTATGCCCGGCTGGTGCGCCATGTCCTGGAGAACGACATGCTCAATGGGGAAGTGATCCGGCTTGACGGCGCCATCCGCCTCGCACCGAGGTGAGCGCGCAAAAGAACGAGCCCCAAAGCGCGCCGATGAAACGCGCAGACGAACGTGCAAAGAAACGCGCAATAGGCAGCCGGGTAGGCCCGGTCATCAGTGTGCAGGCGGTTTGCGGTAGGATATGCGCTTTCAACACACGATCTGTTACCTGCCTGGCCGCCCTCGCCTGCGGTCCCGCATGCCTTATGGAACCTCCCAGTTGCTCCTGTTCCGCCCGGTTCGGCACGCCGCGCGCGTCTGAAACCACCTTTTCACGCCATCCCCATGCGGGTCGGGGAGGCTGACCATGGAAATCCTGCTCCTGCTGGGCCTGATCGTACTCAACGGCATTTTTGCGATGTCGGAGATCGCGCTGGTCACCGCCCGCCGGGCCCGCCTGCAAAGCCTCGCGGACGAAGGTGACAAGGCCGCCGCCACGGCCCTGCAGCTGGGCGAGGACCCGACCAAGTTCCTCTCCACCATCCAGATCGGCATCACCTCCATCGGCCTGCTCAACGGCATCGTCGGCGAGGCGGTGCTGGCCGCGCCACTGGCGACCTGGCTGCAGTCGCTGGGCGTGCCCGAGCGCACTGCCAGCATCAGCTCGACGGTGGTGGTCGTCATTGCCGTGACCTATGTCTCGATCGTCATCGGCGAACTGGTGCCCAAGCGCCTGGGCCAGATCACGCCCGAGCCGGTCGCCCGGCTGGTGGCGCGCCCCATCGCGCTGCTGGCCACCATCACGCGCCCCTTCGTCTGGTTGCTGTCGTTCTCGACCAAGGCCATTCTCAATCTGCTGGGCTCGCGCCAGAGTGGCGAGTCGAGCGTGACGGCCGAGGAAATCCACGCCATGCTGAACGAGGGCTCGCAGGCCGGGGTGATCGACCAGAGCGAACACCAGATCATGCGCAATGTGTTCCGGCTCGACGACCGTGAGGTCGGCTCGCTGATGACGCCGCGCACCGACGTGATCTACGTGGATCTGCAGCGCAGCGATGCGGAGAACCTGCGCGAGATGATCGAATCCGGCCACACACGATTTCCGGTCTGCAACGGCGGGCTGGGGCAGATTCTCGGCTACGTGCATGCCAAGCAGGTACTCTCGCGCGTGGCGCGCGGCGAGCCGGCGGACTTTGCCCGCGACCTGCACACCAGCCTGTATGTGCCCGAAACCCTCACCGGCATGGCCTTGCTGGCGCAGTTTCGCGCCAACAGCCTGCAGATGGCCTTTGTCGTCGACGAGTACGGCGAGATGGAGGGCGTGGTCACCCTGCAGGATGTGATGGAGGCCTTGACCGGCGAGTTCGCCAGCCGCAACGCCGACGATGCCTGGGCACGCCCGCAGGGCAACGGCAGCTGGCTGCTCGATGGCGCCATCCCCACGGTGGAGCTCAAGGACCAGCTGAACCTGCACGCCGTGCCCGAGGAGGAGCGCGGCCTCTACCACACGCTCAGCGGCATGTTCATGCTGATGCTCGAGCGCATTCCACAAGTGGGCGACCACGTCGAGTGGGAAGGCTGGCGCTTCGAGGTGGTCGAGATGGATGGCAAGATGGTCGAACGCGTGATGGCCACGCCCCTGCCCCCGGCCAGCCCCGCACCGGCCGAGGATGCCGCTGCCTGAAGCGCGATTCAGACCATTCCCCGATGAACGACAATGCCGACAAGGAAGAGCCGCAGGACATCCTGCGCGTGGCAACCTACAACATCCACAAGGGTGTGCAAGGGCTGGGGCCGCTCAGCCGCCTGGAGATCGGCAACCTGGGCCTGGCCATCGAGCAACTCGATGCCGACATCGTCTGCCTGCAGGAGGTGCGCAAGCTCAACCTGCGCGAGCAGAACCGCTTTGCCAACTGGCCTACGCTGCCACAGGCCGACTACCTGGCACCGGAAGGCTACAACGCCGTCTACTACACCAATGCCATCACCAAGTGGGGCGAACACGGCAATGCGCTGCTGACCCGCTGGCCGGTCGAGCAGTCGCGCCAGCAGGACATCTCCGACCACAAGCTCGAACAGCGCGGCATTCTGTACGCCCAGTTGCGCGTGGCCGGCCACTGCGTGCATGTGCTGGTGGTGCACCTGGGGCTGATCCACATCAGTCGCCTGCGCCAGGTGGCAATGATCCGCGAATTCGTCCAGACCGAGATCCCGCAGAACGAGGCGGTGGTCGTGGCCGGTGACTTCAATGACTGGGGCGACCAGACCGGCCTGCTGCTGCGCGAGAGCGGCTTCGCTGAGTTCGACAAGGAGCGCGCCTTCACCTATCCGTCCATGCTGCCGGTAGTGCAGCTCGACCGCATCTTCGTGCGCGGGCTGGTACCTCGCACGGTCTTCGTGCCGCGCGGGCGCATCTGGTGGCGCATGTCCGACCACCTGCCGCTGGTGGCCGAGTTCAGCTTCTCCGCAACGGCCTGAACCCTTCTCTGTCACAGCAGACGCCCCCGGAGCGGCTGCGGGTTTAGCTGCCATTGCACGGCTGCGGTCGCCCGCGCCAGCAGATCTGCCTCGCCTTCATGGGGACTTCACCACGAATGCCCTGCCGCGTCGCGGCGTCGCCATGCCTATACGCCACCGATGCTCGATGAGCACATCGGCATCCGCCAATACCCGCACTCTTGATACAGCTCAACACACACTGTTGCGACCTTCCCTACAGTGAATACGCACCTTGGTCACATCGGGTGAACTCGAATGAACGGGGTGCTTCGAAGGCCACGCCGGGCCCCGGGTCCGCGACTCCTGAAAGAACCACGATGAAAAATACACGACACCCCTCATCCCCCCTGCTGCAGGTCAGCAAACTCGGCATTGCCAGCCTGCTTTGCCTGGCGGGCGCCGCCATGGCCCAGTCCGACGAACCCCTGCAGCCGATCGAGCCGGCCAAGGTAACGAACCAGGCGCTGGTGGACCTGGGCGCCAAGCTGTTCTTCGATCCGCGGCTGTCCCGCTCGGGCTTCATCTCCTGCAACTCCTGCCACAACCTCAGCATGGGTGGCTCGGACAACCTGAAAAGCTCGATCGGCGACCGCTGGCAACAGGGCCCGATCAACTCGCCCACCGTGCTCAACTCCAGCCTGAACCTGGCGCAGTTCTGGGACGGCCGTGCCGCGGACCTGCGCGCGCAGGCAGGCGGCCCGATCGCCAACCCGATGGAAATGGCTTTCAGCCATGAGCTGGCAGTGGACATGCTGCAGTCGATCCCCGGCTACGTCAACGAGTTCAAGGCCGTCTTCGGCGACGACAAGCTGAGCATCGATGAGGTGACCACCGCCATCGCCGCATTCGAGGAAACCCTGGTGACCCCGAACTCGCGTTTCGACAAGTGGCTCAAGGGCGACAAGAAGGCCATCACCGAAGATGAACTCAAGGGCTACCAGCTCTTCAAGGAAAGTGGCTGCATCGCTTGCCACAACGGCCCGAACGTCGGCGGCAACTCCTTCCAGCGCATGGGCCTGATCGAGCCGTACCAGACCGACAACCCCGCCGAAGGCCGCTTTGCCGTCACCGGCGACGATGCCGACCGCTTCAACTTCAAGGTGCCGACGCTGCGCAACGTGGAACTGACCTACCCGTACTTCCACGACGGCGCGGCCGACACCCTCAGCCAGGCCGTCGACACCATGGGACGCCTGCAGTTGGGCAAGAAGTTCACCGAAGAAGAAAACGGGCTGATCGTCGGCTTCCTCAAGACCCTGACCGGCGACCAACCTTCCTTCGTGCTGCCGCAACTGCCTCCATCGAGCGACAAGACGGTGCGTCCGAACCCGTTCAACTGAGCGGAGCACCGGCATCGGCAGCCCATCTGGCTGCCGGCTCACCGGCAGATCGCTGGAGAGCACGAAAAAACCGGCTGCCATGCCGGTTTTTTCATGGCAGCCGCAAAAGGCCTCCGGGCCTCAGCGCAGTTCGCGCAGCGCGACCTCGTGGGTGAGTTGCAGGAACACGTCGAGAATGAAGAAATGGTCCTCGAAGAAGCGCTCGGGCATGGTGCCAATCTGCTGGATCGGCACCCAGGCGGCGGATTGGGCGTCGTCCCCTCCCTGCACAGGCGGCAGCGCCACATGGCCCAGGTCGAAATGGAACGCGTGGGTGATGGTGCGGCCGCGCTGGCTGCGATCGGGGTGGTCGAACACCCGCACGGTGCGGAATGCGCTTTTCCACTCCGCCTCGCTCAGGCCGATGGCGGTTTCTTCCATTAGCTCGCGCAGGCAGGACTGCCACAGCGTGTCGCGCGGCTCCAGAAAGCCGCCAGGCAGCGCCAGCAGGCCTTTGCCGGGCGCGCGGCCGCGCTCGATCAGCAGCACATGGCCCTGGCACTGCACCAGGGCATCGACGGTAACGAACATCGGCGTGAAAGGCGCCGAGGCCCAGGACTGGCGGTAGTCGCGCAGCATCTGCCACTCCTGGCGCAGGCTGGCGAACTCGGTGCTGTGGCGCCAGGCCAGCAGCCAGTCGCGCACGGCCGGCGGCACATGTTCGTGCAGCACGGCCTGCAGGTGCGGATCGTGGTCATCCGCCGCGGCAAAACAGGCTTCGCGCACCAGCGTGGCGTCGGTATCGCTCTGGCGCGGGAAGTTGAGCAGCTGCCAGTCGGGAAACTGTGCCAGATAGGCACTGCTGTCGTCCTTGAAATGGCCGACCAGCGCCACCTGCGGCGCCGGGCCTGCAGAAGCCGCAGCGCCGCCGCCCCGGACGGAATCCAGCAACAGCCGCACGCCATTGCGCACCGCCTGCACCCAACGCGCTTCGTCGTAGAAGTCGCGCATCGGCAGGTACAGCACGCGCTGGCGATCGGCCGGCGCGAGCGCTGCCTCGATCATGGCGCGACGCTCCTGCCAGGTGAAGGGGTTCTTGGGCATGCGCGACTGGTGGGCCGAGCCCAGCACCACCACCACGCGCGAGGCCGCGTCCAGGGCATGGCGCAGCATGGCCATGTGGCCACGGTGCGGCGGTTGGAAACGGCCGATGAAAACCGCTGCGTCGAAATCAGCCATGGCGGAGGCTCCTGGTTCTCACGGCCGGACGTCGAAAACCTTGCGCAGGTAATCGAGGAAGGTCTGGTCATCGCACAGCAGCTTGCCGGGCGAATCGGACAGCTTGGCCACCGGCTGGCCATTGGCGCTGGTGAGCTTCATCACGATGGACAGCGGCTCCAGCCCCATGTCGTTGGTCAGCTGCGTGCCAATGCCGAAGCCGCATTGCGTGCGGTCGGCAAAGTGGTGGTAGATGCGCAGCGCCTCGCGGATATCGAGGCCGTCGGAGAACACCATGCGCTTGGTGTGCGCATCGATGCGCAGCCGCGCGTAATGCGCCAGCGCCTTCTCGCCCCAGGCGATCGGATCGCCCGAATCATGGCGCAGGCCATCGAACAGCTTGGCAAAGTACAGGTCGAAGTCGCGCAGGAACGCATCCATGCCCACCGTATCGGTCAGCGCGATGCCCAGGTCGCCCCGGTACTCCTGCACCCAGCTCTCCAGCGCCGCCTTCTGGAAGTTGCGCAGCTGCACCACACCCAGCGCCTGGTAGGTCTGGAAGTATTCGTGCGCCATGGTGCCGATGGGCACGATGTCCAGATCCTTGGCCAGCAACACGTTGGAGGTGCCCTTGAACCACTGCGGCGTCTCCTCCACGAAGGTCTTGACGACGTGCTTTTGCCACGGACCCGAGAAGCGCCGCCGCACCCCGAAGTCGAACAGCTCGAACGGGTGGCGCAGCGCCGCCTCCTTGCCCAGGGTCTTGAGCTCCTCGACCTTGCCTTCCAGGCGCCGCTGGCCCTCGGCCAGCGCGGCGCGGCTGTCGAACTGGCGGAAATACAGCTCGTTGACGATGGCCAGCACGAAGATCTCGAACGCCATCACATGCACCTGCGGCCCCACCGCATTGATGTGCAGCTCGTCGCCCTCCACGCTGGTCTGGATGAAGCGACGCTGGAACTGGAAGATGCGCAGGAAGTCGACGAAGTCCGACTTGATGAAGCGCAGCTTGCCAAGGAATTGCAGTTCAGGCTCGCTGAAGCGCAACTGACACAGATGATCGAGTTCGCGGTCGACGGCCTCGACCAGACTGCTGAGCGGCAACTCAGGCTTCTTGCGGCACACGAAGCGGTACTCGGCCTGCACCTGGGGGTGGCGGTGCAGCATCGCCTGCCACATGGTGAACTTGTAGAGATCGGTATCGAGCAGGCTGGTGATGATGGGCTGGGCCATGGATGTCTCTCTGTGCGGGCTGCACCGGTGGCGCAACCCGCGCCCACCGAGGCGCAGCCGCTGCCATTGGTTGCGCCCGTAGTGTAGCCGCGCCAGGCATCATCGCGTTGCCCGTTGGCTGCTGGCCCCACCAAGAATGCGAGTGTTTCTCAATTTATGATCATCCATTCGTTCAGCGCCCCCACTGCCAGCCTCTGCGAGCAGCACCACCAGTGGGTTCCATTCGGAACCGACGATGGGGGCTCCTCGCATCATGTGGTCAATCCATGGGCAGCACCCCGGGGGGACATGGATAGTCGCGATTGAAGATCTCGCGCAGAAACCCGATCACGGTCTTCACCCTGCGCATGTATTGAAGATCACGGTGCACCGATAGCCACAACGTGCGCTTGGTTTGAATTTCCTGCTCCAGCACGCGCACCAGCCCATACAACTGCTCGGCGCGAGCGAATTCAGGCAGCATGACCAGACCCGCCCCGGAGGCCGCCGCAAACATTTGCGACAGCATGCTGGTGGACTGGAAAACCACCTGCGGCTCGGCGATGGTCTCCTGCAGCCACCGCACCGTATCCAGCTGCACCAGGTCGTCAATGTAGGAAACGAAGGCATGGGATGACAGGGCCTCCAGACTCCTGGGCGTGCCCTTTTGCGCCAGGTAGGCCGGGGCCGCGTACAGATGCAGACGGAACTCGCCGACGGGCATGACCTCCAGGCCGCGCGCCTCGAGCGGGAAGAATGTGATGAGCAGATCCGCTTCACGCCGGTTGACATGAACCATGTTCGACGAGGTCACCAGCTCGATCAGCAATTGAGGGTGCCGTCTGCGCAGCTCGGTGAACTGGCCCGAGAGATACAGCGTGGAAATCCCCTCCATGGATGCCAGCCGGACCTTGCCGGTCGGCAAGGCCGGATCCTCCATATCCTCGGCCAAGGCCAGCATGCCACGCTCCATTTCGCGCACATGCTCCAGCAACTGGACACCTCTGGCCGTCGGTCTCGCTCCCTGGTGATCGCGCTCCAGCAAGGCTTCACCAAGGCGGTATTCAAGCTGGGCGATGCGGCGGCTGACGGTGGAGTCGTCCAGCCCCAGTTGCCGCGCCGCAGCAGACAGCGTACGGTTGCGGCCAACTTCCAGAAACACCCGAAGGTCGTCCCAACTGATGCGTTTGAAATCCATGCCATATTCCTACACAGCCCGGCCCAGAACCGGACCTGTTCCGGCTCGCGGCAAGCAAGAATGATGCCCTTTGGGAGAAATGCGCGGCTCCAGAACCTGTTCAAAGTCTCTGTATGGATCCGCATGGCAACGCCATGCCCTGTGGGTTGCGGCTGAAATGCTGCGTCTGCGGCGTTGCAAAGCCTCGCCGGGCCACCAGCCCGGCTGCGTTTTGCGCCTTGCAGCCACAACCTTTCAACCACAACGGCTCTCATGCCAAGACTTTGAACAAGTTCTCACAGATGCTGCAGCAGCCTGCCCGGTGCATCAGCCGGCCGCATCTCGACAAGGTCGGTCATGGCGTCGGGGCCTTCCGCGGAAAACGCGTCGCCGACGAAGGTGGCTGGCACGGTGCGACGCCGGTCGATTTTCAGATCGAACACGTCGAAACGGTTGTAGTAGCCGACGATGTCGTGAAACTGCTTGGGCTCGATGCAGGCATCGAGATCGAACGTGGCATAGGCAATGCCTTCCTCCAACTGAAGGATGTCGCCCACACTTTCGCCTGTCGGAGAAAGGAACTGGGTCGCCGCCTGGGGGGTGTTCTCGATCACTTCGCAGGTATCGGCGTCCGCCCGCTCCAGCAACATGTTCTTCGTGGCGCGGTCCAGGAACCCTGCGCACAGGATGCCAAAGGCTTTGGCTTCAAAGGAATGACCACCCGCACGAATGCGGTTGGCTTCCACGTTGTTGAAGTTGTTGGCCCCGGGCTTGCGCGTCGGCCAGATGGGGGGCCAGGCGGAGACGTGGATCTGCTCGCCCTGGGCCGCCAGCGCATAACGAGCCAGCGGGTTGGTATTCTCGCCGCAAATGAGTGCACCGATCCGGCCAATGCGCGTATCCGCCACGTGCAGGCCATGCCCGTCGCCGGGGGCCCAGACCATCTTTTCATAGAACGTGGGAACGAGCTTGCGATGGTGGTTGAGCAACCTGCCATCATCGCCAATCAGCACATTGGAGTTCCAGATACACCCCAGGCTGGCGGGGGTGGACTCACTGAATCCCAGCGAGACGAATACCCCATGGTGTCTGGCCGCGGCCTTGATTTCCGCCAGTTCAGGGCCATCGATTCGAAGGCTGTTGGCCACCATGCGCTTGAACCATTCGTGGTTGTATATGGGCGCCCACAGCGCTGCCCAGATGGGAAAACCGGGGATGAACGACTCGGGAAACACCACCATTTCCGCACCATGGCGCGCGGCCTCGGCGATGAGGCTGAGGGCTTTCTGCACACTGGCACGCTTGTCCAGGTGGACCGAGGCGGCATGGGCGGCGGCGACTTTGACGGTAGGCAATGACATGATGGGACGGATGAAGAAAGGAAGGGGAACTGCGGCATGCACTGCCGCAAGCGGAGGGAGACGGCGCGATCCGTGCCGGTAGGTACGCAGCTACAGGGCGATGCGATCGAAAAACGGCAGCAAGCCCGTTGCACAGTGGCAGTTGATGTACTCGAAATGCTGTCCTTCCCTGGGCAGCACAAACACCTCATGCCATGTCCGCAATTGGTTCTGCGCGCCATATTTCTGGTAGCGGGCGATGGCTGCATCGAATATGACCTTGTGCGAGGCATGGCCCTCAGCCCATCGCTCCAGGTCGCCAAGGCTGAGAAAGTAGGCCAGCGCATGCGTCTCCGGCTGCAATTGGCCAGTGGCATCTTCGGTGCGCTGAAAGCGCAGCGAACAGCAGCCGCTCTCGGACGGATGGCTGCGCAGATAGTCCATGCCCTGCGCCAGAGGGTCCCGCAGCTTCTGCTCGTAGTCGGCCTGCTGCTCGGCATCGCAGCGCCCCCAGTAGCTGGCCGAGCGGATCATGGCCAGATTGTGTGGAGGCACGACCAGGTAGCGGCGCCGGGCCTCGACCGGGCGTGCCGGAGGAAGGGCCGCCGCACCGTCCAGCGGATCGATGGCCGCCAACGCGATGCGGTCGCGCATGGCACCGAAGTAACCGCTGTAGGTCGCCGGGTCGACAGGCAGCGCCTTGCTCAAGGCCGCAGGGTAGTCGGACCAGTAGAGCGTCTCCAGCCGCTCCAGGGGAACGGTCAGCATCTCGCGCCAGTAACCCGCATCGGCATTCTCCCGTTCGGCCTGGCTCCACCAGCCGCCCAGTTCCGGCGAGTGGCACCAGGCCATGAAGGCGGCCGAGTCCGTCCAGTACGCGGCGGTGACCCGGTTGAGCGCGCCCGCATCATCCTGGTAGCTGGCGTGGTCCACCGAGATGGGGGCATGCGGCCCGCCGAAGGCCTGCTGTCGCCAGGTGTCATAAGCAGCGTCGGCAGCAAACGTCCCGCCGCCGGAGGCTGCGGGAATCTGCACAGCAAAGAATCCGACATGCAGCGCGGTACACCCCGAGGGGAATCGGGCCGACCAGCGTTGCACGGCCGGTGTGAAGCCTTCGGGCTTGCGGCGCGGGAACAGCCGTGGAAGTTCGACATTCATGCTTGCTCCTTGTTCTTTCGAAAACCGCTCACTCTCACTGGTTCTTGTCGCCAAAATACGCCTCACTGACTTCCGGGCTCTGGCGCAAACGCTCACTGGAGCCTTCCATCACCACCCGCCCTTGCGAAATCACATAGCCATATTGCGAAACTGCCAGGGTTTGCTTGACGTTCTGCTCGACGAGCAGGATCGTGCATTCGTCATCCCCCAGTTGCCGGATCAGCTTGAAGTTCTCCTTCACGAAGAGCGGCGACAGCCCCAGCGACGGCTCATCGATGACCAGCAGCCGGGGGCTGCTCATGAGGCCGCGGCCGATCGAGAGCATCGAACGCTCCCCGCCAGAGAGGGTGCCCGCGAACTGGTCGCGGCGCTCGGCCAGCCGGGGAAACAGCGCGAGCACCCGGTCCAGCCGCGCCGCAATCTTGCTGCGCGAGCGCTCCAGATATGCGCCTATCAGCAGGTTGTCGATCACCGACATGCGCGGGAATACGCGATTGCCTTCGGGAATGCTGGCCAGCCCCTGCGCCACCACACGATGCGTCTCCCAGCCCGTGATGTCCTGTCCGAGGAAACGCACACGCCCCCCACGGATGGGAATCAGGCCGAAGATCGCCTTGATCAAGGTACTCTTGCCCACCCCATTGGCGCCCAGCAGGCAGGTGATGGCACCCGCCTCGGCTTGCACGGAGATGCCGTTGAGCACATCGGCGTTGCCATAGCCCGCCACCAGGTCTTCCACCATCAGAAGAGATTCACCCATGCTCATGCATCCTCTCCCAGATACGCCTCTAGCACTTGCGGGTCGGCAATGACCTCGCGGTAGCTGCCTTCACAGATCTTCTTGCCGAAGTTCAACACCACGCAGCGTTGACTGACCCGTTCAATGACCTGCATTTCATGCTCGATCAGGATGATGGACAGGTCGGGGTTCTGCCGCTGGAAACTCGTGACGTCGTCCATCAGGCTGAAGGTCTCCTCGTGCGTCATGCCCGCCGACGGCTCGTCGAGCAACAACAGCCTGGGCTCGCCCAGCAGCGCGCGGCACAGCTCGATGCGGCGGCGGTCGATCATATTGAACGCGCCGGCGGGATCGAACAAGTGATCGGCAATGTAGGGATTGAAGCGCGCGCACAGGTCGCGTGCCGCACCGATGAATGAGGTGATGGAGTGCTGCGCGGCCTTGCGGGCGAACAGGTTGTGCAGCAAACCGTTGTTGAGCCGGTTGTGCGCGCCTATGAGCAAATTGTCAAAGACCGACAGTTCCAGCAGCAGACGGCAGCGCTGAAAGCTGCGCGCAATCCCGGCGCGGTTGATCTCCGCAGGGGGTTTACCGAACAAATCCGTCCCGCCAAACCGGATGGTCCCGGCAGCAGGTTTGTAGAGCCCGGTCACGACGTTGAAGAAGGTTGTCTTGCCTGAACCGTTCGGCCCGAGCAGGCCCACCACATCACCGGGATGCACCTCCAGGCTGAATGAATCAAGTGCCACCAAACCACCAAAACGCATCGTCACGTCTTGGCAGGACAAGGCCGGTTGCGTCTGCCTCATTGCACACCTCCCGTCACTGAAAAATCACGCATGCGGCGCGGCACCAGGCCTTTGGGCCGGAACAGCAGGACGGCCACCACCGAAACCGAGAAAATCAGGATCCGGTACTCCTGCAGCGATTGCAGCTTCTCGGGCACCAGCACCACCAGCGCGGCCGCCAGCAGCGCCCCCCAGGTGTTGCCGATACCACCGAGGATGACGATGGAAATCAACAGCAGTGATTGCTCGAAGGTCGCGCCGGACGGGCTGACGAAACTGGTGAGGCCCGCGTACACCGCGCCGGCGATGCCGATCAGGAAGTTGCCCAACAGGAAGGCCGTGACCTTCCAGCGCTGCAAGTCGATGCCGAAGGAGGAACTGACCAGTTCATCGTTGCGCACGGCATCGAAACTGACCCCGATGGCCGACCATTCCACCGCGTGGGCCAGCAACGACGCCAGCATGAACACCACCAGAGCCAGCAAGGCGTAGGCAAAGTAGAAGGAAACCTCGCGGCCGGCAATCTCGAAGCCGCTCCCCATGTCCCAGCCCAGAATGTGCAGCGGCCCCAGTTGCAGACCCTGCGCCCCTCCCAGGTGCTCATTGACCTGCAGGAACGAGCTGCAGAGGATGCCGAAGGCAATGGTCACCAGCGCGGAGTAGTAGCCACGCGTTCTGAGCACGGGCAGCAGCAGCACGGCGCCGATGCCCGCAGTCACCGCGCCAGCCACCAGAATGGCCAGCACGTGCGGCACGCCCGTATGCTGGGTCAGCACCGCCATCGTGTAGCCGCCGCAGGCGAAAAAGGCGGCGCCCGCAAAATTGGCGATGCCGGCAAAACCCGTCTGGATGTTGATGCCCGCGCACGCTGCGGCAAACAACAGCACGGTGGCCACCATCAGCAACGCATAGTGCTCCGAATGAAAGAGCAGCAGCAGCACGGCGGCAGCACCCGCAAAGATGGCGCGCGCAATCCGCGGCCGGTGATCGGCAAATGCGCCGGCCTTGCCCAGCACACCCTGGCGCTGTCCGCCCCACCACAGCACCGCAGCCAATGCCAGTGTGGCTGCCAGAGCCAGTTCGGACTCGAACAGCAGAACGAGCGCAATGACGACCGTCCCCGTGGCAACAATCAAGGCGAAGGGCCAAGGCGACGACGAATGCACTGACTGTTCCGCTGGAGGAAGCCCCTCGGCGGCGGCACTCCCGGCCGTCTTCCCGGCATCTGGAGAGATACGGACTTTCTGGCTCATACACGCTCCTGGAAACGCTCGCGCAACAGGCCGGTAGGCCGGATGGCGATGATGAAGATCATCATGGTGAAGGCGAAGACATCCTTGTAGGCGCTGGGAATGGGCAGCGCGACGGTGGCAAAGGTCTGCAGACCGGCAAACAGGAACCCTCCGATCACCGCTCCCAGCAGGCTGCCCAGCCCGCCCACCACTGCGCAGCAAAAGCCGATCACGCCGAGCATCACGCCCATGTTGTAGATCACCTGCCGGTAGTACAGCCCCGACATGATCCCGGCCAGCGCCCCCAGGCTGGAGCCGAGCACGAAAGTCAGGATCACCACGCGCTTGAAGTTGATGCCCATGAAACGGGCGGTCTCCTCATCCTGCGCCACACCGCGCACGGCCAGGCCCAGACGCGTGTGGTTGAGCAGGAAGTAGGTGCCCGCGATCGCCGCGGCTCCGACAACCAGCATGATGATGCTGCTCATGCGAATGCTCGCACCGGCCAAGCCGATGAGCCTGTCCGGCAGCACCATGGGGAAAGGATTGGGGTTGGAGCCGCCCGGCACGAACAGGCGCAGCGCCTCGCGAATGGCGGTGCCGGTCATCAACGTGATGAGCAGCACATTGATATGCGGAGCCTGCCGCAGCGGCAAGACCAGGTAGCGCCCGATCAGCGCCCCTGCCGCGCCAGTCGCAATGACCGCCAGCCCGACCATGGCAAGGACCAGACCCAGGCCCGACGCTCCCGCTGCCGTGGCCAGCAGAATGCCGGCCAGGCCGGCATAACCGCCGAGTGTCAGCACATCCCCATGTGCAAACTGCACGACGTCCACGACGCCGAAATACAGCGAGAAGCCCACGGCAACGATCGAATAGATCAGGCCCAACATCAGGAAGTTGACCAGGTACTGGAAGGCGAATGAGAGTTCCATGTCGTATTTGCTCCGGGTATTGGGCCTCGGGATCGCCCAAGCGCATCGTTATTGCGGACCCTTGCCATACTTGCTGTCGACCCAGTAGACCCACTTGCCGTCCTGCACCACGTACTGGTGGGCACTGGTGATGTTCTGGCGATGCTCATCGAAATTGATGGTGCCCACCAGGCTCTCGTAGTCGCGCGTGGCATTGAGCGCATCGCGCACCTTCGCGCGGTTGGGGCCAACCTTCTCGATGGCATCGATCAGCAGCTTGGTCGCGCTATAGGCAAAGGGGCCGTAGGCATCGGGCTCTTCCTTGAAGCCCGCGGCACCGTAAGCGGCCAGAAACTCCTTGCCATGGGCATATTTCTCGATCGGTGCGCCGTTGTGGAAGGAGACCACGCCTTCCGCCACGGCCGGCCCCAACCCAGCGATGAAGCCTTCATTGAGGATGCCCGAGACACCAATGAAGGGCGTGGAGATGCCGATGCGCTCGAGCTGGGCCTTGATGGCCACGCCTTGCGGCGTCAGGCCGCCAAACCAGATCACGTCAGGATTGCCCCGCTGGGCGGCCGTGAGTTCGGCGGAGAAATCCTGCTGGCTCACATCGACCCCATAGGAGCCGGTGACGGTGATGTCCGGATACTGCTGGAGCGCATCGGTGAAATGCACTCCCTGTCCCTTGCCATAGTCCGTGGTGTCATAAATCATGGCCACCCGCTTGAAACCCGCCTTGTGAACATATTCGGCAGCCATCTTGCCTTCATTGATCATCGTGCCATTGACGCGATGGACTTCCTTGTAATTGTTGCCGTAGGTGATTTCGGGCAACACGGCCCCCCAGATCACCAATGGCAGGCCGAAGCGGTGGAAGGTATCCACGGTCACAATCGCCACCGCCGAGCAGTAATGACCGACTGCGCCGACGATCGAGCGGTCCGTGGCAGCCCTCGTGACAACTTGAACACCAACAGCAGGCTTGCATTCATCATCAAGCTTGACCAGCTCCACCTGGTACTTCCCGGCGGGATCGGCGTTGTATTGATCGACCGCAAGCTGTGCCGAATTGCGCCCTCCCAGCCCAGTGGAGGAGACACCACCGGTGAGCGGGCCGATGAAGGCGATTTTGACGGCGTCCTTCGCCTGGCCTGTCAATGGCGTCACCAAAACAGTGGCCACCGAGATAATGGAAACCATCTTTTTCCAGGCATTTAATTGGCGCATCAAAATTCTCCAGAAATATGAATGTGGCACTGAATCAACCAGCCGGGATACTACATATACCCAAATGGATTTCAGCAATCCAACCCTGCAGCCAAAATATATAAAGCAGGGGCGTGATCGGATTATCTGTGAAGAGACCAATCCAACAAACAACTTTCAAAGGGAAATTCCGCAATGGGCCTTGCAGTCACGCATGACCCAGGATGGGGATTTTCTTGATTGATTCACCATATCGGTGCAGCCATATTCCATTTCATGGATTCCACGCAATGAATCGGTGCATGCCATAGAAACACCATAAAAAATGCGCGCCCCCGCTCGGCTGGAGCAGCCGGGCAGCGCCAGGGATACCCGACCGTGCTTCGTCATCGGCGCGGTGAACGTGAGTGCCTTCAGGTGTCCCCTGAACCGCTGGGCGCGATCTGTGGCTCATCTTTCACACGGCCGAGGGACGGGACATCAGAACCGGGCTCGACCACCAGCGCATGGGCAGGTCAAAGCGCACAACAGAGCCCGTTTGCACTCGTCGAGATCAGGTGTCACTCGGGACCGGCCTCATCCGGACTGGCGTATGCCGTTGTAGTCCACGCCGCAAGGCAATGCGATGGCCGGATTGGTGACCAGGGTGACGACGCAGGTCAGGCCCGGCCAGCGGTAGTAGTTGCGCGTCTTGCGGCCATTGATCTGTTCCAGATACAGCTGCGTCCACGGGAATGGCGAGACCGGAGTGGTCGGCGCAACGATGATGTCGACCTCGCCGAACAGGCGCCGGAAGCGCCGGAGGAGCCGTCCGCGCTCAGCGCCGGGTTGAACGCATTGCCGATGGCGCCGCAGACCGGATTGTGGCTGATGGCGCCAGCGCCCATCTCCGGCACGTCGGTCTTGCCCGGCACGATGGCGCCAGCACTGCGCAAACGTGCCACCAGCGTGGTTTCGCTGCTCAATGGCATGCAGCCGTCGTCCGCCTGGCTCTTGCATGAATTGACCGCGATGACGCCATTCGCCCCGGGTCGGTAATCAGGGCATCGTCTCCATTTTTTATGGTGCCGTGCGGGGAAAATGGCACGGCCAGCAGGTGTTACACCGGTTGCTGCAACCAGCGCAGCAAAGCCGCCCGGGTCTTGAATTCATCGGCGCTGCGCGCCGGTATGTCGGGGTAGCGGCGGTTCCACATCGTCGCCAGGCTCTGGCCGGGGCCGATCTCCAGCACCGCCGTGGGCTGGCGCTCGCGCACCTGCTCCATGCAGTCCTGCCATTGCACGGTCTGCACGACCTGCCGCGCCAGCGCGCGGCGCGCGGCCTCGGCGCTCCAGACCACTTCGCCGGTATTGCAAGGCCAGGGCAGTTGCGGCGCCTGTAGCGGGCGGCGCGCCAGTTCGGCTTCGAACTGCTGCGCCGCCGCCTCCATCCAGGGGGTGTGCGAGGCGGTGCGCACGGCCAGCGGCGTGCAATGCGCGCCCTGCCCTTCGGCCTGGGTGTGCAATTGGCCCAATTGCGGTCGCGGGCCGGCGCAGACGGCGTTGTCCGGCCCGTTGCGGATGGCCAGCGCGGTGCCGGTGACTTGGCACAGCCGCTCCAGCCGCGCCAGCGCCAGGCCGCTGACGGCCAGCATGGCGAAATCCTGCCCGGCTGCGGCCGCATCCATCGCTTCGGCACGCCGCTGTGCCAGCGCCAACGCAGTAGCCGCATCGAACATGCCGGCGACGCTGCAGGCCGCCAGTTCGCCCACGCTGTAGCCAGCCACCACCACGGGCCGTGGCAGTGCCGCGCCGGCCGAGAGTTGCGCCCACGCCGCCAGCGCGGTGGCCGTCAGCACCAATTGAGCATGCGCATTGGCGCTGGCCCATGCGGGCGACTGTAGCGCGAGGCGCCAATCGGCCACGCCGAGTTGCTGCTGCATCTGGCGCAGCAACGGGTCCTCGGCACGCAGCCACGGCAGCATCTGCGGATGCTGCATGCCTTGGCCGGAGAACAACAACGCCAGCGCCATCGCCGCTACCTTGTCGCGGGTGCGCCTTGCAGGCGCGCCAGCCAGCAGGTGGCCGACAAGGCATCGGCGGTGCCGCCCGGCGACAGCCGCCGCGCCACAAAGCTGCGGTGGATGGCGCCGGCGCGCCGCCAGCCCGCGGCGGTGGCGGCGCCATCCTGTTGCAGAAAGTCGCGCGCTGCGGCACGGGCGAAGGCCAAGCCTGCCAGGCCGCCACGGTGCACCAGATTGCTGTCGTCCAGCACCGCCAGCAGGCTGAAGAAGCTGTGCAGTTGCGTCTGGCGCGGGCTCAGCCCCCGCAGGCGCGCATGCTGCCAGGCGGGCCAGCCGGCTTCAAACACGGCCGGAAAGGCCAGCGCTGCTTCTTGCATGGCGCCGCGCAGGCCGTAGCGCTGCACCGCAATGCCACCCGGCAGCGTGGAAGGCTGGCGCGCGCGCTGCGCCAACGCCGCGCCCCAATGCGTTTGCAGCGCAGCGCGGATGGCCGGCGGCGTGGGCGACGCGCCGGTGGCAACCACGCTGCCGGCCGCCGCACACAACAGGCCCAGCATGAAGATCGCGCCGCGATGCGTGTTGATGCCGCCGGTGGCACGCAGCATGCGCTGCTCGGCCGCGATGCCGCAGGCCTGCAACTGTGCGAATGGCACTTGCTGCGCGCCGAGTTCGGTGATCTCGACGAAGTAATGGCGCAGCGCGAACAGGCTGCGCATGAAGGTGTGGGCGTCCATGTCGTCATGGCTGCCGCTGTCCTCGAACGACACCAGCCCCGGCTTGGGCGCCAGCGCCAGCTCGTCGTGCAGGGCCAGCGTGGCGGCGCGGCCAATCTCAGCGCAGCGCCAGGGCCGCACGGAGGGCGCCACTGGCCATGCAACCTCGTTGTAGCGGCTTTTGCTGCTGTTGCTGTTGCTGCGCATGTCAAGCCCCCTGCGGGTTGATCAGGGGCGTGGCGGTCGGCCACCACGGTTGGCTGTGCAATTGCACGCCATCGATGCGTTTGACCAGCATGGCCTGCGCCTGGCCGTTGCGCCAACGCTGCCATTCACGCCATGGCACCGCGCCATGGTCTGGCCCTGCCAGTTCCCCATCCAGACGCGGCATGCCCTGGGCTTCGCCAGGCCACGCGCTCAGGCAGGCCACGACACGGTCGGCCTGCTCGGCATCGCGCACCGGCAGCAGCACGTCCACATCGGACGTCGGCCGCACGTATGCCAGCTTGCTCAACCACTGCCAGCCAAAGCTGCCGTACACGCGCGCCTCACAGCCTTCGCGCCGCAACGCCGCAGTCAGCGCCTGCCAGGCCTGGCGGCAGGCTGGGGGCATCAAGTCGGCCACTGCCGCCATGGTCGGGAAGTCGCCACATGCGCGGATGCCCGCTGGCTCAACGGCGATGCTCAAACGCCCACGGCCCCACTGCTGCGGCATTGCCAGGCCCAGATGGATGCGCTGGGGCCCCGCAGCAGCCGCCCGGCCGACTTCTGGTTGACGCGCCACCACCAGCGGCAACCGCTGGCGGTGCCAGTGCGACAGGCAGGCCTGGGCTGGCTCATCCCACGGCGTTGCCGCCAGCGTGTTGGCCCAGGCCGCCTGCGTCAACCAGGCCAGGCGATGGCGCTGCAAGGGCGAAGCGGCCTGCATCACGGCGCCTGCAACACCTGCGCGATCACGTCGGCAGCCAACCGCCTCCCACCGCGGGCAGCGCCATCGGCGGCGCGGACATCGCGCACCGGCGTGTCGGCCAGTGCGGCGCGCAAGGTTGGCGCCAGGGCGCCTGCGGCGTCGGCGCGCCAAAGGCTGCGCACACCGCCCATGGCAACGTAGTTGTCCACACCGGGCGCGAACACCGGGTTGGCTTGCGCCAACTGCTCCAACATGGCTTCGGGCAGCTTGGTCACGCGCGCCATCGCAGGGATGCGCATGACGCGGATTTCCGCCTCCGGCAGTGCGTAGCAGGCATCGGCGATCAACCCCGAAGTGATGAAACCGCCCGACAGCGCCTGGTCATACACCAGCCCCAGCACGCGGTGGCCCTGGCGGCGCGCCAGATCGATGGCCATGCCAAGATGCGCCATCGCGCGGTTGATGCCCAGCAGTTCATCGCGGCGGCGCAACTGCTGGCCTTGCGTGTCGATCAGCAGCAGGATCGGCCGGCCCGGCTGCTGCGCAATGGTGTCGAGCACCACGCGCGCCTGCTGCAGCGCCAACTGCACGCCAATCGGCGCATGCCCGGTGGTGCCCAGCACGGTGATGGGCTGACCATCGAGCTGGCCGGTGCCGTGCAAAAACAGGCCGTTCTGCCGGATCGCATGGTCGGCGCCAAACAGCGCCTGGGCAACGTCTTGCCAATTCATGCCTGCCCCCCTTGTGGCCGCAGCTGCTTGGCCTGCGCCACCTCCAACGCCCCAATGTCCGCCGCACGCGCCACGCCCAGGCGTCGCCACAAGGTGGTGGCTTCGTCGGCCTCTTGCTGCGCCCATTCTTCCGGCGTGATCAATGCCAGACGCTGCTGCAGCAAGGCGTGCTCCGCCTCCAGCCCGGCCAGCGCCACCGGCCCGCGCGCGGGCTGGCGCATGCCGGCAATCGCCGCGGTGCGAAACGCCTCGATGCGGTCGTCCACCAGATCGTCGCAATCGCCGGTGAGCCAGCGGTGCTTGCCGCCACTGGTGCGCCAGACCAGCGCCCGATCACGAGAGTCAAACTCGTCCACGCCATGCGAGGCCTCGATCACCTCCGGCCCCGACATCGCCAGCCGCCCCACGTCGCTCATCACGATGTGGTTGGCACAGCGCGCGACGATGCCCATGCCGCCAAAACAGCCGTTCTTGCCGCCAATCAGCACCACCACCGGAATGCCGGCGTTGCGCACGTCCAGCAGCGCCCGCATCACCTCCGAAACCGCGATCAGCCCGGCATTGGCCTCGTGCAGCCGCACGCCGCCCGATTCGGCCAGCAGCACCACCGCCGCCGGCTTATCGCGCAGCGCACGCTGCAGCAGACCGACCAGCTTGGCACCGTGCACCTCGCCGACGCCGCCGCCCATGAACTCGCCCTCTTGCGCGGCGACGAACACCGCCGCGCCATCGAGCCGCGCCTGGCCGATCACCACGCCATCGTCGAACGACGAAGGCACACCCAATTGCGCCAGGTGTGGGCTGGACAGGCGCGCCGCCGGCGGCAGCCATTCCTGGAAGCTGCCGGCATCGAACAGCGCCTGCACACGCTGACGCGCGGTGGATTCGAGGTAGCTGCTCATCGGGCTGGCTCCTGGCTGGCGCGCAGCTCGGCCACGGCCTGGTCCAGCCGCAGGCTGACCACCGCTGGCGTGGCGCCCATGTCGTTGATGGCGAAGCGCACGCCGGCCAGCGGGTGGCGCTGGTGAAAATCACGCGCCACGGCCTGCCAGATCGGCCCGAAGCCACGCGCCGAGGTGCTGACCTCGATGGCGCAGACGCTGCCGCTGGCGGGCTCGGCCAGCACTTCCAGGTTGCCGGAGCCGACCACGCCGACCAGCACCGGCGCGAAATCACCGGCGGGCACGGTGCCGTCGAAGGTATAGGCCAGGGTTTCCAGGCCGGGAGGGATATCGCTCATGTCTTGCCAACTCCTTCAGGACTTATGCAAACAAGGATGTGCAGCGGTGGCTTGCAACGGCAAAACACGTTCGCTGCGCCGGATTTGCGTAAGTCGTTTTCTTCATTGCCGGGCCGCTCACCAATTGCGAAAACGCGCCGGCGGCTGGTACAGCCCGCCCGAGGCGCGCACCAGCTCGCGCATGCTGCGTGCGGCCAGCAGATTGCGCGTGGCCGCGCGCGGGTCGATGCCCAGATCCTGCGGGCGGCGGATCACGCCGCGGTCGCGCAGGTTCTCGACCATGCGGCGGTCGCGCCCCAGGCCCACCTGCGTGTAGCCGGCCACGCCGCGAATCGCCTGCTCGCGCTCCTCGTCGCTGCGGCACAGCAGCAGGTTGGCGATGCCTTCTTCCGTGAGGATGTGGGTCACGTCGTCGCCATAGACCATGATCGGCGGCAATTGCATGCCGGTCTGCTCCTGCAGCGTCCAGGCATCCAGCCGCTCGACGAAGGCCGGCTCCATGTGCTCACGAAAGGTCTCGACCATCTGCACCACGAGCTTCTGCCCGCGCGGCGTGCCGGCCGCACCGCCGCGCCCTTGCCGCGCCTCGCGCCCGGCCTTGAGCCAGGCCGCGCTGGCGTGGCGCCGCCCGCGCGCGTCGGCGCCCATGTTGGGCGCGCCGCCAAAACCGGCAATGCGCCCCAGCGTGGCGGTGGAACTGTTGCCATCCAGGTCGATCTGCAGCGTCGAGCCGATGAACAAATCGCAGGCGTAATGCCCGGCCGCCTGGCAGAACGCACGGTTGCTGCGCAGGCTGCCGTCCGGCCCGGTGAAAAACACGTCGGAGCGCGCGCGAATGTAATCCTCCATGCCCAGCTCGGAGCCGAACGAGTGCACGGACTGCACCCACCCGGCCTCGATCGCCGGAATCAGCGCCGGGTGCGGATTGAGCGCCCAATGCTGGCAAATCTTGCCTTTCAGCCCCAGCGCCTCGCCATACGTGGGCAGCAGCAGTTCGATCGCCGCCGTGTCAAAACCGATGCCGTGGTTGAGGCGCTGCACGCCGTACTCGGCATAAATGCCCTTGATCGCCATCATGGCCATCAGCACCTGGATCTCGCTGATCTGCGCCGGATCGCGCGTGAACAGCGGCTCGATGAAGTGCGGGCGCGTCGCCGGCACCACGAAGCTGACCCAATCGGCCGGAATGTCCACGCGCGGCAGCGTGGTGGTGGCGCCATCGACCAGCTCGTTGACCTGCGCGATCACGATGCCGCCGGAGAACGCCGTGGCCTCGACGATGGCCGGCGTGTCTTCGGTGTTCGGGCCGGTGTAGAGGTTGCCCTCGGCATCCGCCGCCTGCGCGGCAATCAGCGCGACGTTCGGCGTCAGGTCCACGAAGTAGCGCGCGAACAGCTCCAGATAGGTGTGGATGGCGCCGATGTTGAGCCGCCCGGCCGACGCCAGCCGCGCCAGCCGCGCGCCCTGCGGGCCGGAGAAGCTGAAGTCCAGCCGGTTGGCGATGCCCTTCTCGAACACATCGAGATGCTGCGGCAGCGCCAGCACCGACTGCACCATGTGCAAATCGTGCACCCTGGCCGGATCGACCGCCACCAGCGCATCGGCCAGAAAGTCGGCCTGCTTCTGGTTGTTGCCTTCCAAGCAAACCCGATCGCCCGGCTGCAACACCGCCTCCAGCAACGCCTTGGCCGCCTCCGCGGCGACGCACTTGCCGCGCAGTTGCGGGCCCAGCGCCGCAGCCGCACGGCTCAGGCGTTGCTGGCGCGCCTGTGCGCGGGTATTCCAATCTCGGTCTTGCATAGGCTTGGCCACCATTCTTTTTACGCAACCCTTTGTCTGCATCTGCGCCGCACGATAGCGGCGGCATGGCATCGGAATCAATGAAGCGCCTGGCGTATCTTTTACGGTCGCCGTAACAATCGCGGGTTAATACCGAGATGCCTGAGATGCGCCGCGCTGGCCGCGGCTGCTGCGTGCAACGCTTGCACCATGGCGACAAATCCTTTGACGCGCCTGGAAGCGGGCACGATGATGGCATCCCCTTGCCGGTGCCCAGTCACCGCGCCCGGCTTCATCGCTTGAAAAAGATTGCACGCCATGTACACCCTGTTTTTCGCCCCCGGCACCTGCTCGCTGGCCAGCCATATCGCGCTGGAAGAATCGGGCCTGCCATTCACCGCGCAGCGCGTGGATTTCGCCAAGAACGAGCAACGCTCGCCGGCGTTCTTGCAGCTCAACCCGAAAGGCCGCGTGCCGGCGCTGCGCACGCCCGACGGCATCCTGACGGAGACGCTCGCCATCCTCGCCTTCATCGCCCAGACGGCCCCCGAGCGCCAGCTTGCGCCGCTGGATCCGCCGTTCGCCTTTGCGCAGATGCAGGCGTTCAATACCTTCCTCGCAGCCACCGTGCACGTGGCGCACGCGCATGGCCGGCGCGGCAGCCGCTGGGCCGACGCGCCGGCCTCGCTGGCAGACATGAAAGCCAAAGTGCCGCACACCATGGGCGAGAACTTCGCGCTGATCGAGCACGGCATGCTGCAAGGCCCGTGGGTGCTGGGCGAGCGCTACTCGGTGGCCGATCCGTACCTGTTCACCATGGCTGGCTGGCTGGAGAGCGATGGCGTGGAGATCGCCCGCTTTCCCAAGGTGCACGACCATTTCCGCCGCATGCATGAGCGGCCCGCCGTGCAGCGCGCATTGGCCACCGAGCAAGCTTCAGCCACAGCCGCGCTCATGCCGAAGACTATGAACACGGTCTGAGCGACGGGCCCAGGCTACGGCACACGGCCAACAGGCTGAGGACGTTGGGATCGCGCTCGCGGGCCTTGAGAAACACCAGGCCGACCTGGTGCGGCACGCGATAGCGCGGCGCCAGCGGCAGCCACTGGATCGGCTCGGACGAAGCATCCCGCGCGCGCGTCGGCAGCAACGCACAGCCGATGCCGCCTTTGACAAGGTTCATCAGCGAGAAGATGTCGCTGGTGCGCATGGCGATCTGCGGCGCGAAGCCGGCACGGCGAAACGCCTCCTGCACGTTCTTGCCGGTGGCGAAGTCCTCCCCCAGCGTGATGAACTTCTCAGCGGCGTACTGCTGCAACTCCAGCGGACCGTCCCCCCGAACACGCCACTGCGGCGGCGCGGCAAACACCAGTTCATCCTCGAACATCGGCAGCGTTTCGAGATTCTGCAACTGCTCCGGCAGCACGATCAGCACGGCATCGAGGCTGTTGCGGTGCAGCCGGTCGAGCAGCCGGTCGTTGGCGTCGAGCACCAGCTCCGTCTGCAGGTCGGGCTTGCGCGCGCGCAGCTCCGCCACCAGACGCGGCACCAGCCTGAGCGTGAGGGAATACAACGAGCCGATGCGCAACTGGTCGGATGAGTAACCGCCCGCCTCGCGCACGGCCCGAACGCCCTGCGCCATGCCGTCCAACACCTCGCGCGCCACGTCTGCCAGCACCTGGGCCGACTCCAGCGGCACCAAGTTGCGCCCCTCATGGCGAAACAGCGCGCAGCGCGTGCCCTCCTCCAGACTCTTGAGCGCACGGTGCACGCTGACTGCGCTGGTGCCCAGTTGCTCGCCGGCACGCGCCAGATTGCCCGTCTCCAGGAAGGCGAGCAAGGCTTCGAGCTTGCGAAAGGTGATCTGTTCGTCGATGCGGTGGCTCATGGCGGCATCGTAACGGGCGAAAGACCCTGGCGGCGGCTGCGCCGCAACCGCCGCGCCGCGCCGCTTATTCGACCTCAATCTGCGCGCGTTGGGCGACGTCGCGGAACCTGGTGATCTCTGCTTCAGTGCGCTGGCGAAAGGCCGCCTCGTCGAGAAACACCGGCAACAACGCGCCTTGATCCAGCGTGCTGCGGACTTTCTCCGATGCCAGCGCGGTACGCAGCGCATCGCTGAGCCTGGCGCGCACCGGGGCCGGCGTGCCGGCGGGCAGCGCCACGGCGTACCAGCCACTGAAGGTGGCGTCGGCCAGACCGCTTTCGGCCACGGTCGGCACGTCCGGCAACTGCGGCACGCGCTCGGCGCTGAACACAGCCAACGCCCGCAGTTTGCCCGCCTGGATGTGCGGCAACGACGAGGACAGGGTATCGAAGGCCATGCCGATCTCGCCGCCCATCACGCCCATCACTGCTTGTGCACTGCCCCGGTAGGGCACGGCCGAGAGCTTGATGTTGGCGGTGAGCGCAAACATCTCCCCCAGCAGGTGTGGCGCCGAGCCGGGGCCGAAGGTGGCGTACTGCAGCCCCGCCTTGTCAGCGGCTGCGGCGGTGAGCAGATCCTGCAAGGTCGCGTAGGGAGAGTCGGGCCGCACCACCAGCACCATGGGCGCGTCAGCCACCACCGCCAGCAGGTCGAAATCCTTCAGCGGATCGTAGGGCACGTCGTTGCGCAGCGCCGGCACCACGGTGTAGGTGGAAGAGCCCGAGACCAGCAGCGTGTAGCCATCGGCTGGCGCACGCGCCACGGCGTTGGCGCCGATCATGGTGCTGGCACCGGGTCGGTTGTCCACCACCACCGACTGGCCGAGTTGCGCGTGCAGGCGCTCGGCCAGCACCCGCGCCACCAGGTCGGTGGCGCCACCAGGGCCGAACGGCACCACGATTTTCAACGCCTTGTCAGGATAGCCATCGGCCAGGACCGGGCCGGTGCCCAGGCCCAGCCCCAGCGGCGCGGCCGCAAGAAGTTGCAAAAGAGCACGACGCTGCATGAAAGATCCTTGAGAGGTTGAGAGCGCCGCCATTCTAGGAAGCGTGCGGCACCAGCCACAATTGCCGATTCGTGAGCTGCTTGTTGCCACTCCGGCAATGCTGACATGGCAACAGGCAGCGCACGGCCTCACTCCAGCACGATGTTGGCCTGCGCGGCCACTTTCTTGAAAGTGCCGATTTCCTGCTCGACCCGCGTCTTGAACGGTGCTTCGGGCAGAAACACCGGCAGCATGGCAGCCTTGTCCAGCGCCTGGCGCACCGGGTCGGAAGCCATGGCCTTTTCCAGCGCCCTGCTCAGCCGCTGGCGCACCTCGGGAGGCGTACCTTTTGGCAGGGCAATCGCGATCCAGCCGCTGAACGTGGCATCGGGCAAGCCCAACTCGGCCATGGTGGGCACATCCGGCAGTTGTGCCACGCGCCGCGGACCGAACGACGCCAGCGCGCGCAAGTGGCCGGACTGGATGCGCGGCAGCGTCGCCGCCAGCGTGTCCGGGGCGATGTCCACCTCACTGCCCATCACGCCCAGCACCGCCTGCGCACTGCCGCGGTACGGTACCGGCGAGAGTTCGACGTCGGCCACCATCGAGAAGATTTCACCCATGAGGTGGGTCACCGAGCCCGTGCCGTAAGTGGCATAAGTCAACTTGCCCGGTTCGCTGCGCGCGCGCTCCAGCACTTGCGGAGCCGACTGGATGGGACCGGCAGCGTTCGTCACCAGCACCATCGGCAGATCGGCGACCACCCCCAATAGATCGAAATCCCGCAGCGTGTCGTAAGGCAAACTGCGGCTCAGCGCCGGCAGCACCGTGTAGGTCGATGAGCCCGACAGCAGCAGCGTGTAGCCATCCGGCTCGGCCCGCGCCACCACGTTGGCGCCGATGATGGTGCTGGCGCCGGGCCGGTTCTCGACGATCACCGCCTGCCCCAGATCGGCCGACAGCGGCTCGGAAAGCACGCGGGCCACCATGTCGTTGGCGCCACCGGGGCCGAACGGCACGATGATGCGCACCGGCTTGACGGGGTAATCGCCGGCCAGCGCCGGCGCCTGCAGCAGCGCGATGCCGCACAGCGCGCCCAGCAACAGTTTTTTGCCTGTGTTCATGGCGTTGTCTCCTTGCATGTTGTGATTCTTCAAGCACCGGCGAACTGCCGGTACGCGGAAAATTCTGGGAGCCCCCGTGAGTGGCCACAAGCACAGATTCGAGAAGCGCCACTTGCCGTATCGGCAAAGCGGGCAGCCATTGCCGATACGGCAAGCAACCGCTGCCATTTCGATGCTTGTCAGCAACGCTGTCCGGAGCTTAGATTGAGCGCGCGCAGCCTGCCAGATCGTCCATGCAGGCGGCAAAATGCCAACCCCTTTCTCCTTCCCGTCCACCATGACCAGAACCCACGCCATCGCTCAGGCAGCCGCGCATTTCGATCGCGGCGATTTCTTTCGCACGCTGCAGACTTTGGTGGCCTGCCCGACCGAATGCCAGGAGCCCAGCCGCAGCGCATCCCTGCACGACTACCTGACCGAGCAGTTGGCGCCGCGGCTGCAGGCGCTGGGCTTCGAGTGCCAGATACTGCCCAACCCCATCGCCGAGGCGCCGCCATTCATGGTGGCGCGCCGCATCGAGGCCGATGCCGCGTTCACGGTGCTGGGCTACGGCCACGGCGACGTGGTGCTCGGCCACGCCGGCCAGTGGCGCGAGAACCGCTCGCCCTGGGAGCTGCAGGCCGATGGCGACCGCTGGTACGGCCGCGGCGCCGCCGACAACAAGGGCCAGCACGTCATCAACCTGACGGCGTTGGCCGAAGTCATCGCCGCCCGCCAAGGGCGCCTCGGCTACAACGTCACATGGATCTTCGAGATGGGCGAAGAGATCGGCTCACCCGGCCTCAACGCCTTCTGCGCCCGGCATGCCGAATTGCTGCGTGCCGACCTGTTCCTCGCCTCGGACGGGCCGCGCCTGGGAGCCACCAAACCCACCGTGTTCCTGGGCTCGCGCGGGGGCTTCACCTTCGAGCTGCGCCTGGACCTGCGCGAGGGCGCTCACCATTCTGGCAACTGGGGCGGACTGCTGCGCAACCCGGCCTGGCGGCTGGCGCATGCGCTGGCCAGCCTGGTCGACGCACACGGCCGCATTCTGGTGCCGGGCCTGCTGCCGCGTGAGTTGCCAGCCAACGTGCGCGCCGCGCTGCGCGACGTGCAGGTCGCCAGCGACCCGGGCGATCCGGCCATTGACCCCGACTGGGGCGAGCCGGGCCTGACGCCAGCCGAGCAGGTGTTCGGCTGGAACACGCTGGAAATCCTGGCCTTCACCGCCGGCAATCCCGAGGCGCCGGTCAACGCCATCCCGGGCAGTGCCCGCGCCATGTGCCAGATCCGCTTCGTCGTCGGCAGCGACGACGACCACTTCCTGCAGCACATCCGCGCGCATCTGGATGCGCACGGCTTCGACGACGTGCAGGTGGCGCAAAGCGGCGAGCTGTTCCGCGCCACCCGGCTCGATCCGGACAGCCCCTGGGTGCGGCTGGCACTGCAATCGCTGGCCCAGACCACCGGCAAATCGCCCACGCTGCTGCCCAACCTGGGCGGCAGCCTGCCCAACGACGTGTTCTCCGAGACGCTGGGCCTGCCCACCGTCTGGGTGCCGCATTCCTACCCCGCCTGCTCGCAACACGCGCCCAACGAACACCTGCTGGGCAGCGTGGCGCGCGAAGGCCTGCAGATCATGGCCGGGCTGTACTGGGACCTGGCCGAGCAAGGCGGCGCCATTGCGCAGGCGGTGCGCCAGCAACACGACGCCGAAGTGCTGGCGAAGTAGGGCCAAAGGCACGGCAGTCGCGCTGCAGCCCGGCGGGCAGCAGTACATTACCGCCCGTCTCAAACCTTCAGGATCAAAAACACCATGTGTGGAGCCGAACTCAAGCCCCTGCCCAAAGGGGCGCAACGCGTGGCCGACTGGCTGCAGCAGCGCGGCCATGCGCACCTGCCGGTGCTGCTGCAGGATTCAACCCGCACCGCGCAGGAGGCTGCCGATACGCTGGGCGTGCAGGTCGGGCAAGTGGCCAAGAGCATCATCTTCCGCCGCCTGCCCGATGAGGTGGCGGTGCTGGTGGTGGCCGCCGGCGACCACCGCGTCGATGCGGCCAAGGTGCAGGCGCTGGTGTGTGGCCAGGGGCAGGAACTGGCGCGTGCCGATGCCGCGTTCGTGAAGGCGCAGACCGGCTTTTCGATCGGTGGCGTGGCGCCGGTGGCGCACGCCCGGGCGGTGGTGGCGTTGATCGACCAGGACCTTGCCCGCTTCGACACCATCTGGGCCGCCGCCGGCCATCCGCATGCGATGTTCCAGCTCACGCCGGCGCAATTGCAGGCGTTGATGCAGGCGCCACAGGCCGACATCGCCGCCGATTGAGGCGGGCGGGCACACCCCGCCGCGCCGAAGGCGGCTTAGAACCTGTTCATGGTCTCTGCGTGAGGCGTGTGAAGAGTGGATCGGGATGGGCTGCAAGGCGCAAACCGCAGCGATACCGGGTGGTATCGCGAGGATTTGCAACGCGGCAGAGCGCCCGAGACCACCTTCACACGACCACGACAGAGATCATGAACAGGTTCTTATACCGCCGCAGCCAGCACGGCGTCGCGCCGGATGTCCGGGATGCCCAGCCCCGGCTCGGGCGTGAGGGCCGAATCGAGCAGCATGCGGGTGTACGGATGGGCCGGCCGGTCGAAGATCTGCGCGCGCTCGCCCTGCTCGACGATGCGGCCTTGCACCATCACGGCAACGCGGTCGACCAGGTGTTCGACCACGCCAAGGTCGTGGCTGATGAACAGGTAGCTCAGGCCCAGCTCGGCCTTCAGGTCCATCAGCAGGTTGAGGATTTGCGCCTGCACCGAGACGTCCAGCGCCGAGGTCGGCTCGTCGCAGATCAGGATGTCGGGCTGCAGGATCAGCGCGCGCGCAATCGCCACGCGTTGGCGCTGGCCGCCCGAGAGCTGGCCGGGATACTGGCTGAGCGTGCGCTGCGGCATGCCGACGCGATCGAGCATCTCGCGCACCACGCTGCGCTGCGAGGCGGCATCGCCCACGCCGTGCAGGCGCAGCGGCAGGCCGACGATGCGCTCGATGGTGTGGCGCGGGTTCAGCGATGAGTACGGATCCTGGAAGATCGGCTGGATGTGGCGCGCGTTGGCGTGGCGCTGGCGCGGATCGACCTCCTTGCCGTGGATCAGCACGTTGCCGGAGCTGGGTTCGAGCAGGCCCAGCAGCATCTTGGCCAACGTGCTCTTGCCGCAGCCAGATTCGCCCACCAGCCCCAGCGTCTCGCCACGGCGCAAGCGCAGCGAGACGTGGTTGACGGCCAGGATTTCTCCGGGTGTCTTGAACAGGCCGCGCTTGAGTTTGAAGCTGCGGGTGAGGTCGCACAGTTCCAGCACGATGGGTGCGTCGGTGTCGCTATCGAGGTCGCGGGAAGGGGTAATAGAAGTCGTCATGCAGGCTCTCCACAAGGTTCAGGCGACGGCCTTGAGGCCAGCTTGTTCGATGGCACGGCTGCAGCGCACGCTGTGCGCCACGGCACCGGGCAGCGGCAGCAACTCGGGCGCGGTCGCGGCGCAGCCGCTGCTGTTGGCGTGGGCGCAGCGGTTGGCAAAGGCACAGCCCTGCACACCGCCGATCAGGCTGGGCACCACGCCGGGGATGGCCTGCAGCCGGCTGCCCGGCGCAGTGCGCCCGCGCACCGGAATGCAGCCGAGCAGGCCGCGCGTGTAGGGATGGCTGGGCTGCTCGTAGAGCGCACGCACCGGCGCGGTCTCGACCACCTGGCCGGCGTACATCACGGCCACCCGATCGGCGATGCGCGCGACCACGCCCAGATCGTGGGTGATGAAGACCACGGCGGTGCCGAACTCCTGCTGCAGCTCGCGCAGCAGCCGCAGGATCTGCGCCTGGATGGTCACGTCCAGCGCGGTGGTGGGCTCATCGGCGATGATCAGCGCGGGCTCGCACATCAGCGCCATGGCAATCATCACGCGCTGGCGCAGCCCGCCCGAGAGCTGGTGCGGATACTGCCGCAGCCGGTCGGCGGCCATCGGCACGCCGGCGCGTTCGAGCAGGTAGACGGCACGCTCGCGCGCCTGGGCACGGCTGACCTTGCGGTGCGCCAGCATGGCCTCGCAGAGCTGGTCGCCCAGCGTGAACGAGGGGTTGAGCGAGGTCATCGGCTCCTGGAAGATCATCGACATGCGCGCGCCGCGCACCCGCGTGAGCTGGCGCTCGGACAGCACCAGCAGGTTCTCGCCGCAGAATTCCATGCGCTCGGCGGTGCGCTTGGCTTTGGCGGGCAGCAGGCCCATCAGCGCCAGCGAGGTCATGGACTTGCCGCAGCCCGATTCGCCCACCAGGCACAGCATTTCGCCGCGCTGCACCTGCAGGTCGATGCCGCGCACCGCCTGCAGTTCGCCGCGCGGCGTGGGCAGCGCCACGCGCAGGTTTTTCACGTCGAGGATGGTTTGGCTCGTGGTTTGGCTCATGCTTGTACTCCTGTCGATTGCGGCCATCAGCTGCGGCCGTCGGGGGTTGCGAGATCGCGGATGCCATCGCCCACCAGGTTGATGGCCAGCACCAGCACCGCCAGTACCACGCCGGGGATCAGGATCACCCACGGCTGGAAGAACATGTAGGCCTTGCCTTCGGCGACCATCAGGCCCCACGACGGCGTGGGCGGCTGCACGCCCAGGCCGAGGAAGGACAGCGTGGCTTCGAGCAGGATGGCGTGCGCCATCTCCAGCGTCGCCACCACGGTGAGCGCGCCCATGATGTTGGGCAGCAGCTCGCGCAGCAGGATGTAGGGCGTGGAGGCGCCCAGCGTCTTGGCCGAGGCGATGAACTCGGCATCGCGCAACTGCTGCGTGACCGAGCGCGTGACGATGGCGAAGCGGTCCCACAGCAGCAGGCCCAGCAGCACGATCACCACCGTCACCGAGCCGCCCACCAGCGAGGCCATGGCCAGCGCCACCAGCACCACCGGCATCGCCAGGCGCGTGGTGATGAGGTAGCTCACCACCGCATCGACCCGGCCACCGTAGTAGCCGGCCAGCACGCCCATGGTGGTGCCGATCAGGCCCGAGATGCAGGCCACCGACAAGCCGATCAGCAGCGATACGCGGGCGCCGAACAGCAGGCGGCTGAGGTAGTCGCGCCCGAGGTTGTCGGTGCCCAGCACGTGCTCCCAGCTGCCTTTGGCGTTCCACACCGGCGGGATCAACCGCCGCGTGACGTCTTGCGCGTAGGGATCGTGCGGAGCCAGCCAGGGCGCCAGCAGCGCCGCGATGGCGATCACCGCCAGCACCAGCGCGCCCAGGATGAAGCCGCGGTGGCCCAGCATGCGCCGCAGGATGCGGCGCCATGGACCTGGCTCGGCCGCGGTCGTCAAGGCGCTGGCGACGGCGGGAGCAAGTGGGGTGGTCGTTGTCATGGAGGATTCCTCAGCGGGTACGGATGCGCGGATCGAGCAAGGCGTTGAGCACGTCGGCCAGGAAGGTCAGGGCGATGTAGAAGACGGCGATGATCAGCACCACCGCCTGCACCACGGGGTAGTCGTTGCGGGCAATCGAATCCCAGGCGAGCTGGCCCAGGCCCTGCAGCGAGTAGACCGACTCGATCACCACCGAGCCGCCGAGCATGAAGCCCAGCTCCACCGCCGCCAGCGCCACCACCGGGATGATGGCGTTGCGCAGCGCGTGCTTGAAGACCACGCGCGGGCGGCTCAGGCCCTTGGCGCGGGCGGTGCGGATGTAATCCGAGCCCAGCACGTCGAGCATGCCCGCGCGCGTCAGCCGCATGATCGATGGCATGGCGTAGTAGCCCAGCGCCACCGCCGGCAGCACGAAGTGCAGCCAGGTGGCGTTGCCGGCCACCGGCAGCCACTTGAGCGTGACCGAGAAGATCACGATCAGCGTCAGCGCGAACCAGAAGTTGGGCATGGCCTGGCCGATCACCGCCACGCCCAGCGCGCTGCGGTCGATCCAGGTATCGCGCCAGACGGCGGCGGCCACGCCCAGCGGAATCGCCACCAGCAGCGCCAGCGCGAGCGCCACCGTACCGAGCTTGAGGGTAATCGGCAGGCGCTCGGCGATCAGCTCCATCACCGGGTTGGGGAAGTAGTACGACTGGCCGAAATCCAGCCGCAACGCCGACCAGAACCAACTGCCGAACTGCTCGATGACGGGCCGGTCCAGCCCGTGCTGCACGCGGATCGCCTCGATGTCGGCGGCGCTGGACTCCGGCCCCGCAATCGCCGCGGCCAGGTCGCCCGAGAGATGCAACAGCATGAAGCTGACCACCGCCACCGTCAGCACCACACTCAGCGCCACCAGCAGGCGGCGAAACACATAGATCAGCATGGCATGGCCCTCCTGCAGACCATCATTTCCAGCTGGAGAGGAAGAAGCGCGGCAGCTCGTCGGGGAAAGCCTCGAACTGCAGATCGGACGTGAAGGCGTAGTTCACCGAGTAGCTGAACAGCGGCGCCCACATCGCCTCGGCGCTGATGCGGTCCAGCGCCTGGGCATACTTCTGCTTGCGCACCTCGGGCTCGATGGCGGTGTTGCCGGCCTGCACCAGCTCGATCACCTGCGGATCCTTGGCGGTGTCGTCCGGGCCGCCGGTGAAGTAGTTGCCGACGAAAGCCGAGGCATCGTTGACCGAGTACGAGCCCCAGGCCTGGAAGGTCATCGCCGCGCGGCCGGAGGCCGCCTCGGCCCGCATCGCCGGGTACTGCACGAAGTGCAAGCGGGCGCGGATGCCGGCCTTGCGCAAATCGCCAATCATGGCCTCGGCGTACTCGCGCTCACGGTAGGCCCACAAGTCGGTCTCGAAGCCGTCGGGGTAGCCGGCCTCGGCCAGCAGCGCCTTGGCCTTGGCCGGGTCGTACGCATATTGCGTCACGCCTGCCGTCTCGCACCCGAACTGGGTGCGAAAGCACGGCGCATGCACCACCTGGCTGCCGCCGCGCACCAGATTGGCGGCAATCGCCTCGCGGTTGATGGCATGGTTGACGGCCTGGCGCACACGCACGTCCTTGAACGGCGCGCTGGCCGGCGACTCACCATGGTTGTTGAGCGTCAGAAAACCCACGCGCATGGTCTCGTCGCTCAGCACCGCAAGCTGCGGCATCGCCCCCATCGCATCGGCCTGGTCGGCCGGCACGCGCCAGATCCAGTCGACCTCGCCGGTCATCAGTTGCGCCGCACGCGCCTCCGGATCGCGGATCACCTTGAACACCACCTTGCCGATGGCCGGCTGGCCCTTGGCACTGGCGGCAAAGTAGCCGTCGAACTTCTCCATCGTCACGCCCTGCCCTGGCTGCACCGCGGTGATGCGGTATGGCCCGGTGCCCACCGGCGCCTTGCTGAAGCCCTCCAGACCGACCTTCTCGACGTAGGCGGCGGGGAAGATCGGCGTCGGACCGGCCAGGTACTCCAGCGCGGCCGGGAACGGGGCCTTCAGCACGATGCGCACCTGCGTGTTGCCGAGCTTCTCGACGTGGTCGATCCAGCCGGTGTTCTGGCGCGTGGTGATCTTTGCATCCGGGCCGGTGACGACGTTGAAGGTGTAGACCACGTCGTCGGCACCGAAGGCATCGCCGTTGTGGAAGGTCACACCGTCGCGCAGGTCCAGCACCAACGCGGTGGGCGACTCCCACTCCCACTTCGTGGCCAGTTGCGGCTTGTACTCGCCGCTGTGCGGATCGCGGTAGATCAGCGTGTCCCAGGCCATGTGCGAGAGGATCACGCCCTCGCGCATGTTGTTGTGGTAGGGGCTGATGTTCTCGACCTCGCTGTCGGAGGCATAGACCAATGTGTCATTGGCCTTGCCAGCCCACACCGAGGCAGTCGTGCACAAGCCCAGTGCCAGTGCTGCACCCAAACGGCGCACCCAAAGAGGAGTTGCTTGCTTCATATCGGACCTTTCATCACGTGACGCATGGAGATGCCGTCACCGACGCAAGACAAATGCCACAAACCATTGCCAAAACATATTGTTTTAATACCAATTCATTCTCATAATGGCAATGCAAACAACCCCTCCAGCCCCTCGCCATGCCAGACCACCGCCCCCCCGCCCTGCTCTCGCGCTACCTGCAGGACACCTCGATGCGCTACTTCCTGGAGGTGGTGCGCACCGGCTCCATCGCCGAGGCCTCGCAGCGCCTGAACGTGGCCGGCTCGGCCATCAGCCGCCACATCACGCAGCTCGAAGAGCGCCTGAATGTGAGCCTGTTCGAGCGCCGTCCGCGCGGCATGGTGCTCAGCGCCGCCGGCGAGCTGCTGGCCAACTACGCCATCAAGCTCGCGCACGACAGCGAGCGCGTGGCGCACGACATCCAGGCCCTGCAGGGGCTGCAGCGCGGCCGGGTGCGCGTGGCCACCTCCGAAGGCTTCGGCATGGAGTTCCTGCCGCAGTTGATCGCCACCTTCCAGCAAGGCAACCCAGGCGTGCAGTTCAACCTGGACGTGCTGGCGCCGGCGGAGGTGTCCCGGCGCGTGCTCCAGAGCGATGCCGACATCGGCCTGACGTTCACGCTCTCGGTGGAGAAGGACATCTGTGTCGAGCTGGTACGTCCGGCGCCGATCTACGCGGTGATGCGCAAGGGCCATCCGCTCGCGGCACAAAAGCGCATCAGCGTCTCGCAGATGGCGGCCTGGCCGCTGGCCCTGCCCGCGCCTGACACCACGGTGCGCCAGTTGTTCGACATCGTCTGCAGCCGCAAGCGCGTGGCCATCAGCCCGGCACTGACCAGCAACTACATCACCGGCCTGTTCGGGTTCCTGCGCGACCACGATGGCGTCACCATCGCCAGCCAGATCTCGATCCGCAACCAGGTGGCGCGTGGCGAACTCGCTGCCGTGGCGCTGCGTGACCAGGGTTTTGCCATGCGCAACCTGGAAGTGCAGACCCTGGCCGGCCGCGAGCTGCCGCGCGCGGCACAGGCGTTTCTCAAGGATCTGATCGGCGAGCTATCGAACGAAACGCTCAGCCTACCTTGAGGCGCTGCGGGCTCTTGATATGCAGGGCATCGGCCCAGCGGCGGCGATAGCCAGATCCATCAACGCAACATGGCAGCCTGAGGTGCGATGAGCCGCTGCCGGGCATCTTCGTACTGCTGCACAAGGCGCTGAATCAATACGGCTGCAGGCACCACGCCTTTGATCACACCAATGCCCTGGCCACACCCCCAGATATCGCGCCAGGCCTTGCTGCCATCGCGCGTACTGAAATCCATTTTGCTGGGGTCGCTGGCCGGCAGGGCATCGGGATCCATGCCGGCGTTGCGGATGCTGCCCTTGAGATAGTTGCCGTGCACGCCAGTGTAGAAATTGCTGTAGACGATGTCGTCAGAGGTGCTCGCCAGGAGCATGGCCTTATAGGCGTCGACCGCCCTTGCCTCATGCGTGGCGATGAAGGCCGAACCGATGTAGGCAAAATCGGCGCCCATGGCCTGCGCTGCCAGTATCGCGCTGCCGGTGGCAATGGCGCCCGACAACGCCAGTGGTCCGTCGAACCATTCCCGGATTTCCTGCAGCAACGCAAACGGGCTTTTCACACTGGCGTGTCCGCCCGCACCCGCAGCCACGGCGATCAAGCCGTCGGCGCCCTTCTCCATCGCCTTGTGGGCAAAGGCGTTGTTGACCACGTCGTGCATGACCACCCCACCCCAGGCGTGCACGGCGTGGTTGACGTCTTCGCGCGCACCCAGGCTGGTGATGACGATGGGCACCCGGTACTTGGCGCACAGCGCCATGTCCTGTTCCAAGCGGCTATTGCTTTTGTGCACGATCTGGTTGATGGCGAAAGGGGCCGTAGGACGGGTGGGATGGGCGCGGTCGTGCGCAGCCAAAGCCTCGGTAATCTCGGCCAGCCACTCGTCCAACTGCGCCGTTGGTCTGGCGTTGAGTGCAGGCATGGCGCCGACGACGCCGGCCGTGCACTGGGCAACGACCAACTTGGGCGTGCTGACGATGAACATTGGCGAGCCTATGATCGGCAATGGCATCCGCGCCAATGCGCCGGGAAATCTGTGCATGGTTAATCTCCTTGATACTCGAGTTGTTCCGTGTGGATCGGCCAGCACGGGTGAGCCATGAAAGCGTCAATCGGTGGCACTTACCCCACCGCAAAACACTTCAGCGCGGCCTCCTGGAAGCCCGGCACCGCTGGATTGGCCATTTCGGGCACGAGCAGCGCCAAGCCGATGTCGGCCGCCGGCGCGATGTCGTGGATCGCCCGGTACGCCACGCCCGGATTCGGGCTGTTCTGCATGATCGATGGCACCAGGGCCACGCCCAAGCCACTCTCGACCAGGGAGAGTACGGTCTGCACCTGGGTGGCCTCCTGGGCAATGCGGGGCAGGAAACCCGCCTGCTGGCACGCCAGCATGGCCATGGCCTGCAAGCCGGCGGCATCGCCGCGGGTGTAGAACACGAATGGCTCGCCAGCCAGCATGTCCATGCGGAGCTCGGCATGGGCCGTCAGCGCGTTTCCCAGCGGCACTGCAGCCACGAAGCGCTCCGTGAGCAGCGGCTTCAACCGGACCTGGGCAGAGGCCATCAGGGGTGTGCGCACCAAGCCTACGTCGAGCTCTCCACGCTCGACTCGGTCGGCGATCTGCACCGAGGTCGCCTCCTTCAACACCAGTTGGACCGCCGGGAAATCGGCACGGAACTGCCGAACGATCCGCTGCAGCACGCCATGGGTGGTCGAGCCGACAAAACCGATGCGCAGGCACCCGCCCGTACCTGCCGCAGTCGCTTGCACCGTCGCAATCAACTGGCTGTTGTGGAACAACAAACGGCGCGCTTCCACCAAGGCCGCCTGGCCCGCAACGGTGAGCGTGACACCCCCTGCGCCACCGCGCTCGAACAATCTGACGCCCAGATCGGACTCCAGCTTCTGGATCGACACCGTCAGAGGCGGCTGCGCCATATGCAAACGCTCCGCCGCACGCCGGAAATTCAGCGTTTGCGCCAGCACCATGAACTGGCGTATGCGCTTCATGTCCAGTATCGGCCCGCTGTATGGAGACTCTCCCAGATCGGTCTGCTTCATACGAGGGCTTCAGCGGTCGAAGTTGGGCGCGCGCTTTTCGAGGAACGCGGCGACGGCTTCGGCGTGCTCTGGCGTCTTGTGGGCCAGGGCCTGGAATGCCGCCGACATTTCCAGCAAGGTGTCCAGGCGCGTATGCATGGCTTCGCGCATCAGGCGTTTGGTCATCCGCATCGCTTGCGGTGGATGCGCGGTGATGCGCGCCGCCAACTCCTGCGCCGCCGCCATGAGCTGATCGTGCGGCACGACACGCGAGACCAGTCCCCATTCCAGCGCGCGCTGCGCATCGATGATCTCGGCGGTGAAGGTCAGTTCGGCAGCACGCGCCATGCCGATCACGCGCGGCAGCAGCCAGGCTCCACCATCGCCGGGGATGATGCCCAGCTTCACGAAACTCTCGGCAAAGCGAGCCTGCTCCGACGCGATGCGCAGATCGCACATGCACGCCAAGTCAAGACCCGCGCCGATGGCCGGCCCATTGACCGCCGCAATCACCGGAACCTCCAGGTTGAACAGAGCCAGCGGCAAACGCTGGATGCCATCGCGGTAGTCCTGCCGAATGCGCAGCGGCTCGACACGCGGATCGGCCTGTGCCTGCATGGCCCGGATGTCGCCGCCGGCAGAAAACACCGTCCCGGCCCCCGTCAGGATGACTGCCCGCACACTCGCGTCATGCTGGATGCGCTCGATCGCTGCGACGAACTCTTGCACCGCACTGTTGCCGGTCAATGGATTGCGCCGCTCGGGCTGATCCATCGTCAGAGTAACTACATGGCCCGTCTGCTGATAGCGCAGGAAGTCGTTCATACTGCTCTCCTATGGTTAATACCGATACACAATCAGTATTATTTAATTATTCATTGATATCTTCTTTTATGTTCGACTTTAAGTTTATTCTTTATTTTCAACCATGTCGATACTAAAAATATATCAAAAATAATAAAAATAATATTGGATGTATTCTGAAAGCGGGCATAGCATCTAGGGAAGGTCTGCAAAACCCTATCGGTAAGCGCGGGCCGCGCTGGTGGATGCAGCGCGCGGCGGTTTTTGTGGTCAATAGCGATGCGCCGCCAGAGCGGATTCGCGCGGCGATATGGGTTTTGCAGACCTTCCCTAGACATCAAAAAACAAGGAGACAAGCATGAGCGCCACCACGCTCGGGCATTTGAAGGTGCTCGACCTCACCCGCATCCTGGCCGGCCCGTGGGCGACCCAGAATCTCGCCGATCTGGGCGCGGAGGTCATCAAGGTCGAGCGTCCTGGCGCGGGAGACGACACGCGCGCCTGGGGCCCGCCCTTCCTGGTCGATCGCGATGGCAGGGAAACGCCCGATTCCTCCTACTTCCTCTCGGCCAACCGCGGCAAGAAGTCGATCACCGTCGACCTCGCGCACCCCGAAGGCCAGGCACTCATCCGCGAGCTGGCCAGGCAAGCGGACGTGGTGGTCGAGAACTACAAGGTCGGCACCCTGGCGCGCTACGGGCTGGATTACGCCAGCCTGAGCGCCATCAACCCCCGCCTGGTGTACTGCTCGATCACCGGCTTCGGCCAGGATGGCCCCTACGCGATGCTGCCCGGCTACGACTTCGTGTTCCAGGGCATGGGGGGCCTCATGAGCATCACCGGCCAGCCCGAAGGCGCGGCCGGCGACGAGCCCATGAAAGTCGGCATCGCCATCAGCGACCTGCTGACGGGCATGTACGCCACCTCGGCGATTCTGGCGGCGCTGGAGCACCGCCATGTCAGCGGCGAGGGCCAGCACATCGACCTCTCGCTGCTCGACTGCATGGTCAGCATCAGCTCGTACCAGGCCATCAACTACTTTCTCTCCGGCAAAGTGCCGCGCCGCATGGGCAATGCGCACTCCAACATGGTCCCCTACCAGGTCTTTCGCTGCAAGGAAGGCGATGTGATCGTGGCGGTCGGCAACGACGGCCAGTTCCGCGCCCTTTGCAAGCTGATTGGCCGGGAAGATCTTGCGACCGACGCGCGCTACCACACGCCCGGCCAGCGCAATCGCAACCGCGACACCCTGATCCCGGCCATCGCCGAGGCGCTGCTGCTGCGTCCGATGCAGGAATGGGTGGATCTGATGGAAGCGGCCAACGTGCCCTGCGGCCCCATCTACAACATGCAGCAGGTGTTCGAGGACCCGCAGGTGGCCCATCGCGGCATGCGCTTGTCGCTGCCGCACGGCGCCGGCACGCACGCCCCCGCAGTGGCCAGCCCGATCCGGCTGTCCAAAACGCCGATCCAGTACGGCCACTCCGCCCCCGTGCTGGGAGAGCACACGGACCAGGTGCTGAGCGATGCCATCGGGATATCACCTGAGCGAATCGCACTATTGCGCGAACAAGGCGTCATCTGAACGCAGGTTTCATCCACAAGAACTCGACAAGGAGACATACACATATGCAACGCAAAACCTTCATTCGCGGTGCCCTGGCATTGGCCGCAGTGCCGCTAGTGGGCACGCGCGCCATGGCGCAGGCAAAAGGCGGCACCATCCGCTTCATCGTGCCCTACCCGCCCGGTGGTGCGGGCGACCAGGTCACCCGCCTGGTGGCCCATGAAGCCAGCTCGGTGCTGGGCCAGCCCATCGTCATCGAGAACCGGGGCGGCGCCGCCGGCATGATCGCGGCGCAGGCCGTGCTGCAAGCCGAACCGGATGGCGCCACCTTCTATGTCGGGGCCAACGCCCCGCTGGTGATCAACCAGGCCATCTACAGCAAGATGGCCTACGACCCCGCCAAAGACTTCGTGCCGGTCGCCGGCATGGGCCGCGCCTCGCTGCTGCTGGTCGCTCGCAACAGCCTGGGAGTGCACAATCTGGAGGAACTGGTCGAAGCCGCCAAAAAGGCCCCCAATCCGCTGAGCATGGGATCGGCCAGCAGCGGCAACATCACCCACCTGGCAGGGGAATACGCCGCCAGCCAGTTGGGGTTCAAGGTTTCGCACATTCCCTTTCCGGGCAGCGCCCCGGCCATCACGGCGATGCTGGGCGACCACATCGACATCATGTTCGATGCCTTACCGTCGTGCATCCAACATGCCCGCGCGGGCCGCATCACACCCATCGCCATCCTGGACAAGCAGCGCTTTCCCCTGCTGCCCGACGTGCCCAGCATGCAGGAACTGGGCCATCCCGAGCTGGATGCCGCCGCGTGGTTTGGCGTAGCGGCGCGCACCGGCACGCCCCAGCCGGCGATTGACGGTTTGAACCAGGCCATCAACGCAGCATTGAAAAAGCCCGAGCTGGTCGAGAAGCTGAGAAACATCGGCGCGCTGCCGATGCCTGGCTCGCCGGAACAGTTTGCGCAATTCATCGCGGCCGAACGCCGCCAATGGATGCCGCTGGCCCAATCGCTGGGTGTGAAGGCGGACTGAGCCATGACAGACCAGCACCCCCAACACAGCTTCGACTCGATCGCCGCACTGAAAGCGTTCGTCGGCCAGCCCCCTGTAGTCGGCGCCGCCATCCTGGTCGATCAGGCCACCATCGATACATTTGCGTCGGTCACCCACGACCAGCAATGGATCCACGTCGACCCCGCACGCGCCGCGGTGGAGTCGCCCTTCAAGACCACCATCGCGCATGGCTTGCTCACGCTGTCGCTGATCACTGGCTGGTACCACCGGCTGTTCGCGTTCCCGGGTCGCAAGCTGGCACTCAACTACGGCTTCGACAAGGTGCGCTTCACCTCGCCGGTGCCCAGCGGCAGCGCACTGGTCGGCAGCTTTCAACTGGTGCGGGTCGAGGACATCCGCGACAACGAGGCCCGCTGCACCTGGCACGTCGAAGTGCGCGCCGAGGGCGCCGAGCGTCCGGCCATGGTGGCCGAGTGGCTGATGCAACTGCGCTACTGAACCGACGGCCCGAAAGGAATTCCCATGCCCGTACTGGAACTCACCCGCAGCGGCCCGACCGCCGTATTGACCATGAACCGGCCGCATGCGCGCAACGCGCTCGACCTGGAGTTGCGCCAGGCTTTCGCCGAGTGCCTGCCGCAGGTGCGCGACGACCCGGCCATCCGTGCCGTGGTGCTCACCGGCGCCGGCGGCCATTTCTGCGCCGGCGGCGACATCCGCGCCATGGGCGGTGGCCAGGGCAACACCGACGTGTTCGAGGGCCGCAGCCGCATCCGCGCCATGCACCGCTGGTTCGATGAACTGGTCGATCTGGAAAAGCCCGTCATCGCCGCGGTCGACGGCGTCGCCTATGGCGCCGGCCTGTCGCTGGCGCTGGCGGCCGACATCGTGCTGGCCACGCCGCGCACCAGTTTCTGCGCGGTGTTTGCCCGCATCGGCTACGTGCCGGACCTGGGCGGCATGTACCTGCTGCCCCGCGCGGTCGGGCTGGCGCGCGCCAAGGAGCTGGCGTTCTCGGCCCGCGTCGTCGATGCGCACGAGGCCCAGGCGCTGGGCATCGTGCAGCAGGTGGTCAGCGAGGGCACGGTGCTGGATGCGGCCGTGGCCCTGGCCGCACGCTTCGAGCATGCCCCGGCAGGCGCGCTGGGCATCGTCAAATCGGTGATGAACCACGCGTTCGAATCGGACCGGCGCAGCGTCTACCAGCAGGAGGCACTGGCGCAATCGCTGTGCCGCGAGAGCGCCTTCCACCAGGAGGCCGCGCGGCGTTTTCTCGGCAAGCAGCCGCCCTTGTACCAATGGCCCCAGGAGCAAGCATGACGACCGCCACCAAGCCCCCTGCCGAGCTGCAGCCGCAGCAGGAATACTTTGCCCATCTGGCCCAGGGCCGGTTCATGCTCCAGCGTTCGCGCAGCACTGGCGAGTATGTGTTCTACCCGCGCGTGGCGGCGCCGCGCAGCGGCGCGCGCGACCTCGAATGGGTGGCCGCCAGCGGCCGTGGCACGGTGTATGCCACGACCGTGATGCGCGTGCGCCCGCCCGCCTCGCCCTACAACGTCTGCCTGGTGCAGCTGGAGGAAGGCCCGCGCATGATGAGCCGGGTCGAAGGCCTGGCGCCCGAAGCGGTGGCCGTGGGCCTGCCGGTGCGCGCCCGCGTCGCCCTGGATGAAGACCAGCAGCCCGTGGTGGTGTTCGACCCTGCCACACAGGAGGGCCAATGACCCAGGAACGCTTTCCCCGCGGCCGCACAGCCATCGTATCGTCGGCCACCTACGGCATCGGCGAGGCGCCGGGCCGCTCATCCCTCGACTTGGCCGCCTCGGCCAGCCTGCGCGCACTCGACGCCATCGACCTGTCGCCAGCGGACGTCGATGGCCTTTTCATCAGCCTGCCGGACGACTACCTCTCCGGTCTGAGCTTCACCGAATACCTGGGCATCGCGCCCCGGCTGACGGACAACAACCGCACCGGCGGCTCCTCGTTCCAGACCTACGCCATCCATGCCGCGCTGGCGCTGGACGCGGGCCTGTGCGACGTGGCGCTGATCGCCTACGGCAGCAACCAGCGCAGCGCCGCCGGCAAGCTGGTCAGCGCGCTCAAGCCCTCGCCCTATGAGGCGCCGTACAAGCTCGCGCGCCCGGTGGGCGGCTATGCGCTGGCGGCATCGCGCTACATAGCGCAGTACGGCTTGAAGAAAGAACAGCTCGGCGCCGTTGCGCTGGCCGCGCGCGCCTGGGCCCGCAAGAATCCGGAAGCCTTCATGCGCGATCCGCTCACCATGGAGGACTATCTGACGGCGCGCATGGTCGCCGACCCCTTCTCGGTGCGGGACTGCTGCCTGGTCACCGATGGCGCGGCGGCCGTGGTGATGGTGCGGGCCGAGCGTGCCAAAGACTTGTGCGCGCAGCCAGCCTACCTGCTCGGCGGCGCGGCGGCCACCTGGCACAAGGACATCACCAACATGCCGGACCTCACCGTCACCGCCGCCTCGCTCAGCGGACCACGCGCGATGGCGCAGGCTGGCGTGACGCCGGCCGACATCGACATCGTCGAGCTGTACGACGCCTTCACGCTCAACACCATTTTGTTCCTCGAAGACCTGGGCTTTTGCGCCAAGGGCGAAGGTGGCGCCTTCGTCGAGCACGGCCGCATCGGGCCGGGCGGCGCGCTGGCGGTCAACACCAACGGCGGTGGGCTCTCCTGCGTGCATCCCGGCATGTACGGGCTGTTCACGATGGTGGAAGCGGCGCAGCAACTGGCCGGCACGGCCGGCGCGCGGCAGGTGCCGGGCGCCCGCCTGGCCTTGGCCCATGGCAATGGCGGGGAACTCTCCAGCCAGGCCACGCTGGTGCTGGGCAGCGCGGAAACCCTTTAAACCTGGCTGGATCCATTCAGAAGCATACGGAGCAGACACCATGCAAGATGCCGCTTTTTCATTGGCAAACAAACAAGTCATCGTCACGGGCGCGGGCCAGGGCATCGGCCGCGCCATCGCCACCAGCGTCGTCGCGCTGGGCGGCAAGGTCGTCGCCGTCGACCTCAACGACGCGGCACTGGCCGCGCTGCAGGGCGAACTGGGGCCGGCGCAATGTGCCATCGTTGCCGGCAGTGTCGCCGACGCCGCAGTCGCCGAACAGGCCGTGGCGGCCGGCGTGCAGGCCTTTGGCGGCGTCAACGGCCTGGTCAACAACGCCGGTGTCACGCGCACCGCGATGATCGACAAGATGACGCAGCAGGACTGGCAACTGGTCATCGACGTGCACCTCTCGGGCTCGTTCTACTTCCTTCAGGCGCTGGGCCGCCACCTGCTGGCGCGCGCCAAGGGCGGGGAAGCCATTGCCGGGGCCATCGTCAACATCTCATCCGACGCGGGCCGGCGCGGCACCATCGGGCAGATCAACTATGGCGCCGCCAAGGCCGGCGTGCTGGGACTGACGATGTGTGCCGCGCGGGAATGGGCCAGGTACAACATCCGCGTCAACACCATCGGCTTCGGCGTCGTCGAGACGCCGATGACCGAAACCATCCGGGGCGAGAAATTCCGCGACACCTACCTGCAGCAAATCCCGCTGGGGCGCTGGGGGGACGCGGCAGAAGTCGCACGCCCGGTTTGCTTCCTGCTCTCCGATGCGGCGTCCTACGTCACCGGCCAGCACCTCTCGGCCAACGGCGGCTACACCATCGGCGTATGAGCATGGCCACCTTGCTCGACCACTTCGAGCCGGCAGCGCTGCCGGCACACGCCAGGGCCTTCCGGGCCGAGGTGCGCGCGTTCCTCGCGCAGCGCATGCCGGCCTTGCCGGCCGAGCGCCGCGCACGCTCCTGGCTGGGCTTCGACGCCGACTTCAGCCGCCAGCTTGCCGCGCGCGGTTGGGTCGGTGTGACCTTGCCGCGCCAGTATGGCGGCGCCGAACTGGATGCCTTCTCCCGCTTCGTCCTGGTTGAGGAACTGTTGTGTGCTGGCGCCCCCGTCTCCGCGCACTGGATTGCCGACCGGCAAAGCGGGCCGCTGATCCACAAGTTCGGCAACGAGGCACAGCGCAGCTTTTACCTGCCGCGCATCTGCCGGAGTGAGGCGTTCTTCTGCATCGGCATGAGCGAGCCCAACGCCGGTTCCGACCTTGCCAGCGTGGGCACGCGCGCAACACGCGGCGAGAGCGGCGGCTGGCGCTTGAACGGGCGCAAGATCTGGACCACCAATGCGCAGCACTGCCACTACATGATCGCGCTGGTGCGCAGCTGCGGCACGCCGGCAGACCGGCAGCAAGGACTGTCGCAGTTCATCGTCGACCTCTCTGCCCCGGGCGTCACGGTGCGCCCAATCACCGACCTGGCCGGCGACGCGCACTTTTCCGAAGTGTTCTTCGACGACGTGCACCTGGAGGATGCCGCGCTGATCGGGCAGGAAGGCAGCGGCTGGGCCCAGGTCACGGCCGAACTGGCGTTCGAGCGCAGCGGGCCCGAACGCATCTACTCCAGCATCGTGCTGCTCGACCGCTGGCTCGCCTGGCTGCGCGCGCAAGGCGATCGCCGGCATGCCGAACTGGTGGGCCGGCTCGCCACCCACCTGGCGGCACTGCGTGGCCTGTCGATCTCGGTGACAGCGCGTCTGGCGGCAGGCGAGAGCCCGGTCGTCGAAGCCGCCCTGGTCAAGGAGCTTGGCACCACGTTCGAGCAAGACATCGCCACCTCGATCGAAGCCGCGCTTGGCACAGATCCGGGCGCAGCAATCGACGGCGAGCTGCTGCGCACTTGCGCCTACGTCAACCAGATCTGCCCGACCTACTCGCTGCGCGGCGGCACGCGCGAAATCCTGCGCGGTGTGATCGCGCGGGGGCTCGGCCTGCGCTAAACAAGGATTTGCTCATGTTCACCGATGCATTCGAGACCTTCTTGCGTGGCCACTGCACGCCCGCAGACGTACGCGCCATCGAGGCAGGGGCGTCGCACCAACCACTATGGGAGGCGCTGTCGGGCTCCGGCTTCCTGGAGCTCATGGCCGCGGAGGAAGCGGGCGGCGCCTGGCTGGATCTGGCCGGCGTGCTGCCGATGCTGTCTGCGCTGGGCTACCACAGCGTGCCGTTGCCGGCCGGCCAGGCCATCGCCCTGCGCAGCCTGCTGCCATCGGAATGGGAGGTTCCTGATGGCCTGCCCACATTTGCGCCAGCGGCCTTGGTCCAAACCGATGGCAGCCTCCTCGCACCGCGCGTACCTTTTGGCCTGCTCGCCGAGCAGGTGCTGGCGCAGTGGGACGGCGTGCTGTGGTTGCTCGATGCGCAGGCGGCCCAGCGCCGCTCCTGCGGCATTGCGCATGATGCGAGCGCCGACCTGCAGTGGGACGCCGCGCACCTGCCACGCCATGCCCGGCGCGTGGCGGACTGCTGCGGCGCATCCACGCTGGTGGCGTGGGGCGCGGCGTTGCACGCAGCGTTGCTGGCAGGCGCCCTGACGCGGAGTTTCGAACTCACGCTGCAATATGGCAACGAGCGATCCCAGTTCGGGCGCTCCATTGGCAAATTCCAGGCCATCCAGCATCAACTGGCCGTCATGGCGGAACACGTTGCCGCCGCGCGCATGGCCGTGGCCTGTGCCTTCCCCGCGCATCAGCGGGTGCCCGCACTGCTGCCCGCCGCGATGGCCAAGGCGCGCTGCAGTGAAGCGGCCGGGCTGGTGGCCTCGATCGCGCACGCGGTGCACGGGGCCATCGGCATCACCGAGGAATACGATCTGCAACTGAGCACCCGGCGCCTGCATGCGTGGCGGCTCGCCCACGGCGCGGAAACCCACTGGCACGGCGTCGTGGGAGCCGCCTTGCTGGAGCAGGCAGACACTACAGTCGCCGACTTCGTACGGGAACTGCAGGAAGCGTAGCGCGCTGCCACAACCCTTCGCGCTCAGATTGGCAACCGTGTGGTCGAGAGCACCTGGCGCAGGCCGATGAAGGTGCGGATCTGGCGCACGCCGGGCAGGTAGAGCAGTTGCTCGGCGTGCAAGCGGTTGAAGCTTTCGTTGTCCTTGGTGCGCAGCAGCATGACGTAGTCGAATTCGCCGGTGACGACGTGGCATTCCATGCAGCCGGAGACCTTCTGCACGGCGCTTTCGAAGTCCTCGAAGGTTTCGGGGGTGGAGCGGTCCAGCACCACGCCGATCATCACCAGCATGCCCATGTCCAGCGCCTGCGGCTCCAGCAGCGCCACCACCTGGCGGATCAGCCCGGCCTTCTTCAAGCGTTCGACCCGGCGCAGGCAGGCCGGCGGGCTCAGATGCACCTTCTCGGCCAGGGCCTGGTTGGAGACCGAGGCGTCGGCCTGCAGCAGCCGCAGGATATGGCGATCGGTGCGGTCCAGATCGGACAGAGTGAGTGAAGCGGCTCGTTCATTCTTCATGTGAAATATTATTAGTCATTTCTTCAATTAAGAGAAATATATATCGATAAATTACGCATGAAATTATCATTTTCACAATAAAAATCAATTATTTTAGAAATTACATTTCTCTGCATTTTCTCTACCATTGGCAGGACTTTCCTCCCCTTCACCCCACTTGGAGTCCGACCATGAACCTGCAGAAATTCCCCCGCTATCCCCTGACCTTCGGCCCCACCCCGATCCAGCCGCTCAAGCGCCTCTCGGCCCATCTGGGCGGCAAGGTCGAGCTGTACGCCAAGCGCGAGGATTGCAACTCCGGCCTGGCCTTTGGCGGCAACAAGACCCGCAAGATGGAGTACCTGATCCCCGAAGCCATCGAAGGCGGCTACGACACGCTGGTGTCGATCGGCGGCATCCAGTCCAACCAGACCCGCCAGGTCGCCGCAGTGGCGGCGCACCTGGGCATGAAGTGCGTGCTGGTGCAGGAGAACTGGGTGAACTACTCGGATGCGGTGTACGACCGCGTCGGCAACATCGAGATGAGCCGCATCATGGGCGCCGACGTGCGACTGGATGCCGCGGGCTTCGACATCGGCATCCGCCCCAGCTGGGAACAGGCGATGGAAGACGTGCGCAAGGCCGGCGGCAAGCCGTTCCCGATTCCGGCCGGTTGCTCGGAGCATCCGAAGGGCGGCCTGGGCTTCGTCGGCTTCGCCGAGGAAGTGCGCCAGCAAGAGGCCGAGCTGGGCTTCCAGTTCGACTACATCGTGGTCTGCTCGGTCACGGGCAGCACGCACGCCGGCATGGTGGTGGGTTTTGCCGCCGATGGCCGCGCCAACAAGGTGATCGGCATCGATGCCTCGGCCAAGCCGGAGGCGACCCGCGCCCAGGTGCTGCGCATCGCGCAGAACACCGCCAAGCTGGTGGAGCTGGGCCGTGACATCACCGAGGACGACATCGTGCTCGACACCCGCTTTGGCGGCCCCGAGTATGGCCTGCCCAACGAAGGCACGCTCGAAGCCATCCGCCTGTGCGCGCGCCAGGAGGCGATGCTGACCGACCCGGTGTACGAGGGCAAATCCATGCACGGCATGATCGAGAAGGTGCGCCTGGGCGAGTTTCCCGAAGGCTCCAAGGTGCTCTACGCCCACCTGGGCGGCGTGCCGGCGCTCAACGCCTACAGCTTCCTGTTCCGCAACGGCTGACGCCCCCCGCAGGCCGTGGCGCGGCCCGGCCTGCCTTCTCCCCGCCCCTACGGAGACACGCCATGGATACCCCACAACGTTTCGGTGCCTATCTCGATGAACGCCAGCACCGCGCGCCCGATCCTGCCGAGCTGCAGGAGTGGCGCGACGCCCTGGACGGCCTGCTGGAGGCCTGGGGTGCCGGCGCCGGCGCGCAGCAGGCCTGCGCCGTGCTCGATACGTTGCTGGCGCACGCGCGCCGGCGCGGCATCGACTGGCATGCCGATGCCGTCACGCCCTATCTGAACACCGTGCCGCTGGCGCAGCAGCGCGAGTACCCGGGCGACACGGACATCGAAAAGCGCCTCTCGGCCATCCTGCGCTGGAACGCACTGGCGATGGTGGTGCGCGCCAACGCACAATACGGCGAGCTGGGCGGGCACATCGCCAGCTACGCCTCGGCGGCCGACCTGTTCGAGACCGGCTTCCAGCATTTCTTCAAAGGGCCGGAGGCCGAGCCCGGCGCCGACCTGGTGTACTTCCAGCCGCACTCCGCGCCCGGTGTCTACGCCCGTGCCTTCCTGGAGGGGCGGCTGTCGGAGGATTCCATCGCCCATTACCGCCAGGAGCTGTCGGCCCAGCAACGCGGCGTGCAAGGCCTCAGCTCCTACCCGCATCCGTGGCTGATGCCCGATTTCTGGCAGTTCCCGACCGGCTCCATGGGCATCGGCCCGATCAACGCGATCTACCAGGCCCGCTTCATGCGCTACCTAGAGCACCGCGGCCTGCTGCAGACGGCCGGGCGGCGCGTCTGGGGCTTCTTCGGCGATGGCGAGATGGATGAGCCCGAATCCATCGCCGCGCTGACGCTGGCCGCGCGCGAGGGGCTGGACAACTGCACCTTCGTCATCAACTGCAACCTGCAGCGCCTCGATGGCCCTGTGCGCGGCAACGGCCGCATCGTCGACGAGCTGGAATCGCTGTTCGCCGGCGCGGGCTGGAACGTCATCAAATGCCTGTGGGGCTCGGAATGGGATGCGCTACTGGCGCGCGACCACACGCACACCATCGCCCGCACCTTTGCGCAGACCGTCGATGGCGAGTTCCAGACCCTCTCGGCCAACGACGGCGCCTTCAACCGCAGCCACTTCTTCAGCAAGACGCCCGAGCTGCAAGCGCTGGTGGCGCACCTCTCCGACGCCGAGATCGACCAGTTGCGCCGCGGCGGACACGATCCGGTGAAGATCCATGCCGCCTTCCTGCGCGCCACGCAAACGCAGGGCCGCCCCAGCGTGGTGCTGGCCAAGACCATGAAGGGCTACGGCATGGGCAGCATCGGCCAGGGCCGCATGACCACGCACCAGCAGAAGAAACTCGGCCGCGAGGACCTGCTGGCCTTCCGCGACCGCTTCCGGCTGCCCATCAGCGATGCACAGGTCGAGCGCGCCGAGTTCTACAAGCCCGCCGCCGACAGCCCCGAGATGCAATACCTGCACGCGCGCCGCCGGCAGCTTGGCGGCTGCCTGCCGCAGCGCCGCGCCAGCGCGCCGCCGGTCGCGGTACCCACGCTGGCGCAAAGCGGCGGCTTCGCCATCGATGCCGACGGCAAGGCCATGAGCACCACCATGGCCTTCGTGCGCCAGCTCGGCAACCTGCTCAAGGATGCGCAACTGGGCCCGCGCATCGTGCCCATCGTCGCCGACGAGGCGCGCACCTTCGGCATGGCCAACCTGTTCCGCCAGGTCGGCATCTACGCGCCGTTCGGCCAGCTCTACCTGCCCGAGGACGCCGGCTCCATCCTCGCCTACCGCGAGATCAAGGACGGCCAGATCCTGGAGGAAGGCATCTCCGAGGCCGGCGCCATCTCGTCATGGACGGCCGCGGCCACCAGCTACTCCACGCATGGCCTGGCGATGCTGCCGTTCTACATCTACTACAGCATGTTCGGCTTCCAGCGCATCGGCGACCTGATCTGGGCCGCGGCCGACCAGCGCGCGCGGGGCTTTCTGATCGGCGCCACTTCCGGGCGCACCACGCTGGGCGGCGAAGGCCTGCAGCACCAGGACGGCACCAGCCACCTCGCGGCATCGACCATCGAGAACTGCCGCGCCTACGATCCGGCCTTTGCCGGCGAGCTGGCCGTCATCATCGACCACGGCGCGCGGCGCATGATGGAGGCGCAGGAAGACGCCTTCTACTACATCACCGTGACCAACGAGAACGTCGAGAACCCCAGCCTGCCGGACGACGTGCACGAGGACGTGCTGCGCGGCATGTACCGCTTCCGTACCGGGCGGCAAGACGCGGCGCAACAGGTGCAGTTGCTCGGCAGCGGCGCCATCATGGGCGAAGTGCTCAAGGCCGCCGCCATCCTCGAAGCCGAGCACGGCATCGGCGCCACGGTGTGGAGCGTGACCAGCTACACCGAACTGGCGCGCGAAGGCCAGCGCTGCGAGCGCGCCTGGCGCCACGGCGAGCGCGATGCGGTCGGCAGCTGGTTCGAGCAGCGCCTGGCCGATACCAACGGCCCCATCATCGCCGCCACCGACTACGTGCGCGCCCTGCCCGACATGGTGCGGGCCTACATCCCCAGCGGGCGGCCATACCTCACGCTGGGCACCGACGGCTTTGGCCGCAGCGACTCGCGCGCGGCATTGCGCCGCCACTTCGAGGTGGACGCCGCCGCCATCGTCCAGGCTGCCTTGCGCACGCTGGCGCAGGCCCGGTCACGGCAGCGCGAGCAGGAGGGCGATGCCTTGTCGGCATGGGCATCGCTGGCCACTGACTGATAACCTGTGCACGATCTTTTTCATGGGTCACGTTGTCCCGAAGGGCGGGAGGTCAAAAACGCACCGGGCGGCGTTGTCAGCCATGCGCAGGCGGCCAGTCTGCGCCTGCTACGGGCATCTTGCCCCCTGCATTCTTGACCTCCCGCCGTGAACCACGAAAAGATGGCGGACAGGTTCCGAGGAGCCGCAGGACGGCGTCACTCCGGCAGAATCCCGGCGGACCGAACGGTTTGGCCCCAGGCTTCGTAATCGGCCCTGACGCGCTCGCCAAAGGCCTGCGGGCCCTGGAAGTCGGCAGCAGCCCCCTGCTCCGTCGCGCTTTGCACGAAGGCGGGCTCGGCCGTCACTTCTTCGATGGCACCCACCAACCGGTCGATCACCGGCTGGGGCGTACCCTTGGGCGCGAACACGCCGAACCAGGAAGTGGCATTGACGCCAGGGTAACCAGCCTCGGCGGTGGTGGGCACCTCGGGGAAGCTGCTCAGCCGCGTGGCACCAGTCACCGCCAGCACGCGCAGGCGGCCGGACTGCACGTGCGGCACGAAAGGCGGCGCAGTGCCGAAGGTCAGATCGACCTGGCTACCCAGCAGGTCCTGCAGTGCCGGGCCGGTGCCCCGATAGGGCACGTGCACCATCTGGATGCCGGCCTGCTGTTCGAGCTGCACGCCGGTGACGTGCTGCAGCGAGCCGTTGCCGGACGACGCGTAGTTGAGCTGGCCCGGGTGCGCCTTGGCGTAGGCGATCAGTTCATCAAGCGTGTTCACCGGCAAGTCGCCGCGCACCACCACGATCTGGGGTGCCGACAGCACATTGGCCACCGGGATGAAATCCGCCTGCTGCCATTGCGGCTCCTTGGTGACGTGCGGGGAAATGACATGGAAGCCCGAATACTGCATCAGCAGCGTATAGCCATCGGCACTGGCACGGCGCACGATGTTGGCGGCGATGGCGCCATTGCCGCCGGCCTTGTTGTCCACCACGATGGACTGGCCAAGCCGCTGGCCCAGCGGTTGCGAGAGCATGCGGCCGGCCAGGTCGGTGGTGCCGCCGGCAGATGCCGGCACCACCAGGGTGACGGCGCGGTTCGGCCAGGTCTGCGGGGCCTGGGCCTGGGCCAGGCTGGCAGCGCCCAGGGCTGCGGCCAGCGCGACAGCGGCAAGGAATTGCTTGCGGGTGATGGATTTCATGGTTTGTCTCCTCGTTGGGTTGAAATTATTGCGGTCACTTCTCCAGGGCGCGCTGGCGGATCTCGGCCAGGTCCGCCGGCGGCGGGTGGGTTTTCCAGCGCGGTCCGGCCTTGACGAGCTGGCCTGGCATGTCGTGGCCGATCAGCGCCGGCAGGCGCGCAGCGGCATCGAGCAACGCCTGCAGGTCGATGCCCGTGTCGTAGCCCATCAGCTGCAGCGCGTGCACGACTTCCTCTGTGCAGACGTTGCCGCTGGCGCCCGGCGCATAGGGGCAGCCGCCCAGGCCGCCGAGCGCGGCGTCGAAATGGCGCACGCCGGCATCGAGGCCGGCCAGGATGTTGGCCAGCCCCATGCCGCGGGTGTTGTGGAAGTGCAGCGTGAAATCGATCTCCGGCCAACGCCGGCGCGCCTCGCTCGCCATGCCGTGAACCTGCGATGGGTAGGCCATGCCGGTGGTGTCGCACAGGCTGATGCCGACGACGCCGAGGTCGGCGAAGCGCTGCACCCAGTCGAACACCTGCCCGGGCGACACATCGCCCTCCATCGGGCAGCCGAAGCAGCACGAGAGCGAGACGCTGACGCTGACGGCCCCGCCCACCGTATCGATCACCTGCCGCAAGCCGGCGAAGGATTGCTCCCGCAGCATGCGCAGGTTGGCCAGGTTGTGGGTTTCGGTGACCGACATCACCAGGTTCAGTTCGTCGGCACCCGCCGCGATGGCACGCTCGGCCCCCCGGACATTGGGCACCAGCGCGCTGTAGGTGCAGCCCGGCGCCTTGGTGATGCCGCGAAACACTTCTTCGGCATCCCGCAGCGACGGAATGGCCTTGGGCGAGACGAAGGCCGTGACCTCGATCTTCCGGAGCCCCGCGGCCGAAAGCGCGTCGACCAGCGCGATCTTCTCGGCGGTGGGCACGAAGGCTTGCTCGATCTGCAGGCCGTCGCGCATGCCGACTTCCTGCACCCGCACCCGCCGGCTCTGGCCGTGCCAGACATCCGCGGCACGCGAGGCGGCGCCGGAATCGGCCTTGTTGCTGATGGTGGCGTGGAGCGGGCTCATTGCACCACCCCCTTCTGCCGCAGCGCGGCCAGTTGCTCGGCGCTCACGCCGATCTCGCGCAGCACGGCCTCGGTGTCGTCGCCCAGGCCGGGTGCGCTGGAGCGGATGCCGCCGGGCGTGCCCGAGAGCTTGGGCACGATGCCTGGCACGGTGATTTCATAGCCATCGCGCGTGGTCTGCGTCAGCAGCATGTCGCGGGCCTGGTAGTGCGGGTCCTCGGCGATGTCTCGGGCGGTGTAGACCTTGCCGGCCGGCACGCGCGCGGCGGCCAGCGCCTGCAGCACTTCGGCCACCGGGCGCTGCTGCGTCCATGCGGCAACGGCCGCGTCGATCTCGGCCACGCGCGCCACGCGCCCGGCGTTGTTGGCCAGCGCCGCATCGTTGCCCAGATCGCCGCGCCCGATGGCCTCCATCAGGCGCTTGAAAATGCTGTCGCCATTGCCAGCCACCAGCACCCAGCCGTCGGTGCAGGGATAGGCGTTTGACGGAGCAATGCCCGGCAGCGCGCTGCCAGCGGCGTCGCGCACGGCGCCGAACACGCTGTACTCCGGAATCAGGCTTTCCATGCAGTTGAACACCGCCTCGTGCAGCGCCACGTCGATCACCTGGCCCGGCCCGCCACTGACCTTGCGGTGGTAGAGCGCCAGCAGCACGCCAATGGTGCCGTGCAGCGCCGCCAGCGTATCGCCGATCGAGATGCCGCAGCGCACCGGCACGCGGCCTGGCTCGCCCGTCAGATGGCGCAGCCCGCCCATGGATTCGCCGATCACGCCAAAGCCCGGCAGGTCGCGGTACGGCCCGGTCTGCCCATAGCCGGAGATGCGCAGCATCACCAGGCCAGGGTTGATGGCATGCAACTGTTCGGGCGACATGCCCCAGCCCTCAAGCGTGCCGGGGCGGAAGTTCTCGATCAGCACGTCGGCCTCAGCGATCAGGCTGCGGGCGATGTCCTGCCCCTCGGGGCTGCGCAGGTCCAGCGCAATCGAGCGCTTGTTGCGCGACTGCACCTGCCACCACACAGAAGTGCCATCCTTGACCATGCGCCAGTTGCGCAGCGGATCGCCCGCGCCAGGCGGCTCGATCTTGACGACATCGGCGCCGAAATCCCCCAGCGTCTTGCCGCAGAACGGCCCGGCAATCAATTGCCCCATCTCCACCACCCGCACACCGGCGAGCACGCCCGAATCGACGATCTGGTCCAGCATCGTTGCGTCTCCTTTGGCGCTGATCATCGAACCATCGGCAGGCGTTGCAAAGCGCTATTGCGTCAGCTTGCCATCGCAATCCGGCATGGCAACTCTACAATGCAGGGTTAACCCATATATAAGCATCAGCCGATTTTTCTTCAATCAACGCATTTCGCGATGAAGATAGACCCGATTTCCCTGCGCCTGTTCGTCGCCGCCATGGAAGAAAAGACCATTGCCGCAGCCGCCGCGCGGCAATGCATTGCCGCCTCCGCGGCCAGCCGCCGGCTCGCCGAACTGGAGCAGCAGCTCGACGTAACCTTGTTCACCCGCAGCAACAAGGGCATGGCACCAGCGCCCGCAGCCTACGCACTGCTGAACCTGGCGCGCACCGTGCTCAATGATCTGGACAGCATCGGCGCGCAGATGCTCTCCTGGGGCAGCGGCATGCTGGGTCAGGTGCGCGTGGCCGCCAACATATCGGCCATCACCCAGTTCCTGCCGGCCGACCTGAAGAGCTTTCTGACGCACTACCCCGGCGTGCAGATCCAGCTCGACGAGCAGATCAGCTCCCAGGTGGCGCAGTCGGTGCTCTCCAACACGGCCGACCTGGGCATCCTCAACGAAGGCCAGTATGGCGACGGGCTGCAGTTCATCTCCTACCGCGAGGACGAGCTGGTGCTGGTGACACCGCAAGGCCATCCCCTCACCGAACAGGCCTCGGTGCGGATGACCGACGCGCTGCCCTACGACTTCGTCGGCGCGCACCTGGGCAGCGCCATCAACAACCAGCTCATCGTCGCGGCGGCGCTGGCCAAGGCGCCGCTGCGCATGCGCATCCACGTCACCAGCTTCGATGCCATGTGCCTGATGGTCTCGGCCGGGCTGGGCATCGGCGTGCTGCCGGCCGGCTCGGCGCGGCTCTACACCCGGGCGCTCGGACTCACCACCCGCCCGCTGGCCGAGCCATGGGCGCGGCGGCGTTTGGTGATCGCGGTGCGGGGCGATGCCTCGCGCTCCAGCGCAACCCAGTTGCTGATCCGGCACCTGACAGGCGCCGCATGACCGGCACCTGCCGGCTCAGCCGCTGCCCACCGCCTGCCGCAGGGCCGACAGCATCGCGGCCACGGCGATGCGGTTGGTGCTGCCTTGCCGCCAGTACATCGAGACGGTGCCAAAGCCCGACATCTTCAGCGGCACGATGCGCATGCCGCCGAGTTGGGAGAAGCGCACGGCGGCGCGGTGCGAGGCCAGGCCGATCATGTCGCTGCTGTTGATCAGCGTGAGGTTCAGCGTCACCGAGTTCGATTCGATGTGGCCGCGCGGCAGCACCTGCCCGGCAGCGGCCAGCGCGTTCTCCAGCGTGTTGCGGATCGGCGTGCCCTTGGGCCAGACCAGCCAGCGGTACTGCATGAGGTCCGGCCAGTCGAGGGCATCGCGTGCGAACAGCGGATGCTGCGGGCGGGCCACGAGATGGATGGGCTCCATGTAGAGCGTTTCCGAGACGGTCACCGCCTCCTGCAGCTCCGGCGCGGTGCGGCCGACCACGACGTCCAGCTCGCCCGTGGCGAGTTGCTGCATCAGCACGTTCATGGTGCTTTCCATCAGCCGGATGCGGGTCTGCGGCAGGCGTTCGAGCAGATGCAGCACCGCCCCCGGCACCAGATCGGAGGCTGAAGCCCCGGAGGTGCCCAGCACCACCAGGCCGTGGCCGCCTTCACGCAGGGCCTGCATGTCGTCGCGGGCGCTGTCCAGGTGGGCGTTGATGCGGCGCGCATGCGCGATCAGCGCCTCGCCGTGCGGCGTTGGCCGCAGGCCCCGCGCATGGCGCTCGAACAGTTGCAGGCCCATGTCTTCTTCCAGCTCCTTGAGCCACTTGGACAGGGCCGGCTGGGTGGTGTTCAACGCCAGCGCGGATTGGCTCATGTTGCCGGTATGGGCCAGGCTGAGCAGCATTTGCAGGTTGCGCAGCCGCAGGCGGTCGGTCCAGTCCATCGGTCGTACTCGTGAAGAGGTGAAAGGTATATGGATAAAGATATGCCTAATAACAAAAGACCATTTTACGTGGGCAGACCGCGTGCAAATAATCCAGACAAACCAGCAGATTTGCCGGCCATGACGTGAGAGAAGTCCGGCGGGCCATAAACCAAATGGTATAGGAGACACGCATGAGCACCACCGTTGCAGCCACCACGCAGGCCGAGCGCCAGGCCTATTACGAGCGCATCGCGGCGCAGCGGCTGACGCCGCTGTGGGAGTCGCTGCACAGCCTGGTGCCAGCCCAGCCCCGGCCCAAGGCCGTCGCCGCGCTGTGGCGCTACGACGAGGTGCGGCCGCTGGTCATGCAGGCCGGCGCCATCATCAGCGCCGAGGAAGCCGTGCGGCGGGTGCTGATTCTGGAAAACCCCGGCCTGCCGGGCCGCTCCAGCATCACCTCCACGCTGTATGCCGGCCTGCAGCTGATCCTGCCCGGCGAGGTCGCGCCCAGCCACCGCCACACCCAGTCGGCGCTGCGCTTCATCGTCGAGGGCAGCGGCGCCTACACCGCCGTCAACGGCGAGCGCACCACCATGCACCCGGGCGATTTCATCATCACGCCGTCGTGGACCTGGCACGACCACGGCAACCCCATCGAGGCCGAAGGCGGCGAGCCGGTGGTCTGGCTCGATGGGCTGGACATTCCGCTGCTGGTACACCTGGATGGCGGCTTTGCCGAGAACTATCCCGAGGCCGAGCAACCCGTCACCCGCCCCGAAGGCAGCAGCTTCGCGCGCTTCGGCCACAACATGGTGCCGGTGCGGCACCAGGTCACCGATCCGACCTCGCCGATCTTCAGCTATCCGTACAGCCGCAGCCGCGAGGCGCTGGAGAAGCTCTCCCGCCACGGCGACATCGACGCCTGGGATGGCGTCAAGCTGCGCTACGTCAACCCGGCCACCGGCGGCTGGCCGATGCCGACGATGGCCACCTTCATGCAGTTGCTGCCCGCCGGGTTCGAGGGGCGCAGCTACCGGCAGACCGATGCCACCGTCTTCAGCGTGGTCGAAGGCCGTGGCACCGCCCACATCGGCGAGACCGCCTTCGCCTTCGGCCCGCGCGACACCTTCGTCGTGCCATCGTGGCAGCCGTTGCGCCTCTCGGCCGATGCGGACGCCGTGCTGTTCAGCTACTCCGACCGGCCGGTGCAGGCCGCGTTGAACCTGTTGCGCGAAGAGCGCCTTTGAACGTGTCGTTGAACGCGCTGTTGAACGCGCCTTGAAGCACTGCGGGCGTTTGGCGCTGCTGCGAACGATGGCCGGCCCGATGCACCTTGCCCTGCCCACGCTTGCGTCCCTCCATTTCACATCCATCACAGGAGCCACCATGTCCTTCGTCTTTCCGCCTCCCGCCCCAGTGGCCATTCCCGTTGCCGGCAGCGATGCCCAGTTTGCCGTGCGGCGCGTCTACTGCGTGGGCCGCAACTACGCCGCCCACGCCCGCGAGATGGGGTTCGACCCCGACCGCGAGCCGCCGTTCTTCTTCTGCAAGCCCGCCGACGCGGTAATCCCCGTCGCAGATGGCCAAACGCTGGAGCTGGCCTACCCGGCCAACACCAGCAACTACCACTATGAGGCCGAGTTGGTGGTGGCCATTGGCCAGGGCGGCAGCGACATTGCGGTGGAGCAGGCGCTGCAACATGTCTGGGGCTATGCCGTCGGCCTGGACATGACCCGCCGCGACCTGCAGATGAAGATGCGCGAGATGGGCCGCCCGTGGGAGATCGGCAAGGCGTTCGACGCCTCCGCCCCGATTGCACCGCTGCACTTGGCCAGCGCGGTGGGCCACTTCAGCGATGCCGCCATCTGGCTGAGCGTCAACGGCCAGGACCGCCAGCGCAGCAACGTCTCGCACCTGATCTGGTCGGTGGCCGAGACCATCGCCGACCTCTCGCGCTACTTCCGCCTGGAGCCGGGCGACCTGATCTTCACCGGCACGCCCGAGGGCGTGGGCGCGGTGCAGGCCGGCGACCTGATGGTGGCCGGCGTGGAGCGCCTGGGCGAGCTGCGCGTGCGCGTGGTGTGATGCGGGAGCGCGGCGTGCAGCTTTACAGCTTCTTCAACAGCTCGACCTCCTACCGCGTGCGCATCGCGCTGGCCCTCAAGGGGCTGGCGGTGGATTACCACGGCGTCAACATCCGCATCGGCGAACATCGCGCCGACGATTATGTGCAGGGCATCAATCCCTCGGCATCGGTGCCGGCGCTGGTCGATGGCGATTTCCGCCTGGGGCAGTCGCTGGCCATCATCGATTACCTGGACCAGCTCCAGCCCGCGCCGCGCCTGATTCCGCAGGAGCCGCAGGCGCGCGCCCGCGTACTGGAGCTGAGCCATGCGATTGCCTGCGACATGCACCCGGTCAACAACCTGCGCGTGCTGAAGTACCTGCAGGACGTACTTGGCGCCAGCGCCGCGCAGAAGAGCGCCTGGTATGCGCACTGGATCGCCGAAGGCTTCGCCGCGGTCGAGCGCCTGCTCGAACAGCACGGGCATGGCCCCTGGTGCTTTGGCGAGGCGCCCACGCTAGCCGACGTCTGCCTGGTGCCGCAGGTGGCCAATGCCTTGCGCATGGGCTGCGAGCTGAGCGCCTACCGCCGCGTCATGGCCGTGTATGTGCACGCTGATGCCCATCCAGCCTTCATTGCGGCGCAGCCGACGCGCCAGACCGACTTTCAAGCTTGAGCCAGTGATCCGAGAACGATAGACGCATGACTGCGCAAAAGGAGACTCCCATGAACAACCCATCCCCATCTGCACCTACTGCCATCGTCGTCGGTGGTGGCATCGGCGGCCTGGCAACAGCCCTGGCGTTGTCACGCCAACGCATCCAGGTTGATTTGCTGGAGCAGGCCGCCACCATTGGCGAGATCGGTGCGGGCATCCAACTCGGCGCGAACGCCTTTGCCGCCCTGGATGCGCTGGGCGTGGGCGATGCGGCACGCAGCCGCGCCGTCTTCACCGAGCACCTGACCATGATGGATGCGGTGGACGCCAGGCCCGTGGCGCGGGTGGAAACCGGCGAGACCTACCGCCGCCGCTTTGGTAACCCGTATGGCGTGATCCACCGCGCCGACATCCACCTTTCCATCCTGGAGGCGGTGCAGGCCAATCCGCTGATTCGCTTCCACACCTCGAAGACGGTGGTGGATGTGGTGCAGGACGGCAGGACCGCCACTGTGATCGACCAGCAGGGCGAGCGCTTCACGGCAGATGCCGTGATCGGCTGCGATGGTGTCAAGTCGGCCGTGCGTGCCAAGTTGTTGGGCGATGAAGCCCGCGTCACCGGGCATGTGGTTTATCGCGCTGTAGTGGATGTGGAGAACATGCCGGCCGACCTGCAAATGAATGCGCCGGTGGTCTGGGCCGGCCCGCATTGCCACCTGGTGCACTACCCGCTGCGCGGCGGCCGGCAATACAACCTCGTGGTGACTTTCCACAGCCGGGCGCAGGAGGAATGGGGTGTCAAGGACGGCAGCAAGGAAGAAGTGCTGAGCTATTTTGAAGGCATCCACCCGCTGCCGCACCAGATGCTGGACCGCCCGACCTCATGGAAGCGCTGGGCCACCGCCGACCGCGACCCGGTCGAGCAGTGGAGCTTCGGCCGCGTCACCCTGCTGGGCGATGCGGCGCACCCGATGACGCAATACCTGGCACAAGGCGCTTGCCAGGCGCTTGAAGACGCTGTCACCCTGGGAGAGGCGATTGGTCGCACCGACGGCGATTTCGAAGCGGCCTTTGGCCTTTACGAACAGGCGCGCATTCCCCGCACCGCACGCGTGCTGTGGTCGGCCCGCGAGATGGGGCGCCTCTACCACGCCAAAGGCGTGGAGCGGCAGGTGCGCAACGCCTTGTGGGTCGGACGCACGCAAGAGCAGTTCTACGACGCCTTGCAATGGCTGCACGGCTGGCATGCCGGCGACTGCCTGGCTGCGCCAGGCCGCTGAGCCACGCGTTGGTGGATCCGTACCGGGCACGCATCCTGGTCAAGCACAGACAACTACGGCAACAAGGAGACAAACCATGCCTTTTCCTTCCCATCGTTTGACGAAATGGACGGGCCGCTTGCTGCATGCGGTGGCTTTCACCGCCGCATGCACCACCGCGGGCCTGAGCCATGCGCAGACCCTGCGCATGGGCCACGTCACCGCCCCGACCCACGTCTGGAGCCAGGTGGCCGATCGCATCGGCAGCAACCTTGCCGAAGCCACCGGCGGCAAGACCAAGGTCGCCAACAACCCGCTGGCCAAGCTCGGGAACGAGGCGCAGATGATCAACCTGCTGCAGTCCGGCGCCATGCCGCTGGGCATCCTCACGGCCGGCGCGCTGTCTAACCGCGAGGAGTCGTTTCTCGCCTGGTCGCTGCCCTACACCTTCACCGACGTGGCCCACGCCACCAGGGCCACGCAGACGCCCGCGGCGCAAACCATGCTCGAGCGGCTCGAACCGCACGGCATGGTCGGCCTAGGCTATGCCATGGCGGGCATGCGCCACGTCCTCTCCGCCACCGAGATCCGCACCGCGACTGACCTGGCCAACCAGAAGATCCGCTCCTTCCCCAGTCCCATCTACAACGACTGGTGGACCGCCAACCATGCCGCGCCCACCGCCATGCCGCTCTCGGAGGTGGCGCCCTCGCTGACCACCAAGCTGCTCGATGCGGTGGACGTCGATCTGGACGCGCTGGTGAGCATGAAGTACCACCAGCAGGCACCTTATCTGAGCCTGACCAACCATATGGCCTTTCCGTCGGTGATCGTGGTCTCCAAGCGGCACTGGGACAGGCTGAGCGAGGCCGAGCGCGCCACGCTGCGGGCTGCGGTGGAGGAGGCCCAGGCGTGGGGGTTTGAGCAGGCCATTGCCGCCGAGGCGCGCAACCTGGCCACCGCCAAGGCCGATGGCGCGCAAATCAGCACGCCCGATCTGGCCAGCTTCGAGCAGGTGGCCGCGCCGGTGCGCAGCAAGTACATCACACGCAATGCCCTCATCGGTGCGTTCCACCAGCAGGCCACGGCGCTGAAGTAACGCACGCCGACCAACGGCTGCCATCCGCCGTCCGCCAACCCACGGAGATTGCCATGTCCGCACTGTCTGCCATCCACGCCATCGACCGGGCGCTGGCATTTGTCGAGCGCTGCTTGCTGGTGGCCATTGCCGCCGGCATGACCGGCCTGATGATGCTGCAGGTCATCCTGCGGTATTTTTTCAACGCGCCGCTGTTCTGGGCGGAGGAAGTGTCCGTGCAGTTGCTGGTGTTCATGACGCTGTTCGGCATCTCGCTGCTGATCCACCACGGCCAACTGGTCAACATCAACTTCCTGCCGCAAATGCTGGGCCGGCGCGGCCAACTGGCGCTGAACCTGCTCAGCGCCCTCGCCATGCTGGCCATCCTGCTGCTGTTGGCCTGGCTGGGCTGGCAGTGGGTGGCGCGCGCCGACGTTCGGCTGGAAATGGGCGCGACCACGCAGTTGCCGCGCTGGTACAACTACAGCGCGCTGCCGCTGGCGGCCGCGGCCATGTGCTGGCACCAGTTCGCGGCAATGCTACGGCTGCTGCCAAGCCGCCCGCAGGAGGCACGCGCATGCTGACGCTCGCACTCTTTTTCGCGGCGCTGCTGGCGGGCATGCCGATCTTCGGCGCGCTGCTGCTGGCCAGCGTGGTCTTCATGGCCACGCACGATCTGGCCATGCTCTACGACTCCATCCCCATCCAGCTCTACGGCTCGCTGGAGATCAACAGCCTGCTGGCGATCCCGCTGTTTTTGCTGGTCGGCGAAGTCATGAACCGCGGCGGCCTGACGCAGCGCCTGATCGCCGTGGCCGAACTGCTGGTCGGGCGCATCAAGGGCGGCATGGCCTACGCCAATCTGCTGACCAATGCGATGGCCGCCTCCATCCTCGGTTCGGCCGTCGCGCAGATCGGCGTGATGAGCAAGGTGATGATTCCGGCGATGGAAAAAAGCGGCTACGACCGCGCCTTCTCGGGCGCCGTGACGGTCAGCGCCGGCCTGCTCGGGCCGATCTTTCCGCCGTCCATGCTGATGATCATCTACGGCGTGGTGGCGGTGCAGCCGATTGCGCCGCTGTTCATCGCCGGCATCCTGCCGGGCCTGCTGATCGTCGCCGCGCTGGGCCTGGTGATCCTGCTCTACGGCTTGCTGGGCACGCGCCTGCCCGCCGGCACGCGCGCGCCGCGTGCGGCGGGCGAGTCCGCGAAAGTGCTGCTGGCGGGCATCCTGCCGGGCGTCATCCCGGTGGTGGTGATCGTCGGCATCATGGCCGGAGTCATGACGCCCACCGAATCTGGCGCGGTGGCGGCGCTGCTGGCATTGGCGCTGGGCGTGGGCTACCGGGAAATCCGGCTGCGCGACCTGCCGTCGATCCTCGCCGCCGTGGCCTTGTCCACCGCGACCATCACCAGCCTGATCGCCTCGGCGGCGGTGCTGAGCTGGGTGCTGGCGTTCGAGGGCATTCCTGACTTGATGGTGGCCTTCATCGCCGGGCTGACCGACTCTCCATTCCTGTTCATGCTGCTGGCCGTGCTGCTGATGCTGCTGCTGGGCATGTTCCTCGAAAGCATCGCGGTGCTGATCGTGCTGGTGCCCATCCTGATGCCGGTGGTGCAGACGCTGGGCATCGATCCCATCCAGTTCGGTGTGGTCTGCACCATCGCCACCGTGATGGGGCTGGTCACACCGCCGGTCGGGCCGGGCCTGTTCATCGCGATGAACCAGGCGCATATCGGCATGTGGCCGCTGTTTCGCGCCACCACGCCCTTTTTGCTGGCCGTGCTCGCGGTGCTGGTGCTGATCTGCGCCGTGCCGGCGATCTCCACCTGGCTACCGGGCCTGAATGGCTGAGACCGGGGCAGGCGCTACAGCGCTTCCAGCAAGGCCAGCGCCGCGCGGTATTCCTGCATGCGGGCGTGGTCCTCGGGTTGCGCAGCGGGGATGCGCGAGAGATCCATGTTGTCGAGGATGTCGGCGCGCTTGACGGCGCGGGCAATCGGGTTTTGCGCCGCGCGGCGGGTGGCGCTCAGGCGCGATTCCGTCTCTGGGCGGGTGAGGATCTCCACCGCCTCGACGACTTCCGCGGGGATGCCGGCGGCCAGCAGGTCGGCGCGCGTCAGCGCGGTCTGCTCCAGCGTGTCGTGCAGCACGGCGGCCATGCGCTGCTCGGGCGTGGCCGGCTTTTGCAGGCCGGCCATCACCCGCAGCGGGTGCAGGATGTAGGGCGAGCCATCGTCGTCGCGCTGGCCGGCGTGTGCCTGCACGGCCATCACGATGGCGCGCTCCAGCGGGTCCGGATTTCCGCCGTTCATGGCTGCTCCTGTGCATCCTGCGGGCGTGTCACACCCATGCCACGCTCACGTTCATGTTCATGTTCATGTTCACGCATGCGCCAGCGTGGCCATGTCGATCACGAAGCGGTACTTCACATCGCTGCGCAGCATGCGCTCGTAGGCGGTGTTGATGGCATCCATGGCGATGACTTCCACATCGGCAGTGATGCCGTGCGCGGCGCAGAAGTCGAGCATGTCCTGCGTTTCGGCGATACTGCCGATCAGCGAGCCGGCCAGACGCTTGCGCCGTGCCGTCAGGTGGATGGCGCGGATGGGCGGCTGGTTTTCGGGGGGAATGCCCAGCAGCACCAGTGTGCCATCGCGCCGCAGCAGCGACAGCAGCGGATTGAGGTCGTGTTCGGCCGAGACGGTGTCGAGGATGAAGTCGAAACCCTCAGCCTGCGCCTTCATCTGCGCCTTGTCGGTGGAGACCACCACCGCACTGGCGCCCAGGCGCCGGGCGTCGGCCGCCTTGCCCGGCGAGGTGGTGATGAGCGCGACCTCCGCGCCCAGCGCGCTGGCGAGCTTGACGGCCATGTGCCCCAACCCGCCCAGCCCGACCACGCCCACCCGCATGCCGGGGCCGACCTGCCACTCGCGCAGCGGCGACCAGGTGGTAACGCCGGCGCACAGCAGCGGCGCCGCGCCAGCCAGGTCGAGCCCCGGCGGGATGCGCAGCACATAGGCCTCGTCCACCACCATGGCACTCGCATAGCCGCCGCGCGTGATCTGCCCGGTCTTGGGGTTGAGGCTGTCGTACGTCCACACCAGCGATCGGCAGTACTGCTGCAGCCCGGCCTGGCAGTCGCGGCAGACGCGGCATGAATCGGCCATGCAGCCCACCCCGACCACATCGCCAATGCGGTGGCGTGTGACATTGGCCCCCGCCTCGACCACCCGGCCGATCACCTCATGGCCCGGCACGATGGGATAGGTGGTGGCGCCCCAGTCATTGCGCGCCGCATGCAGGTCCGAGTGGCAGACGCCGCAGTAAAGCACCTCCAGCCGCACGTCGTGATCACCCAGCGCAGGAGCCTCGAACGCAAAGGGAGCCAGCGCGGCATCGGCTGCCTCGGCGGCATAGGCATGGGTGCGGCTCATGGGATCGAACTCCTGTGGGGGAAAGAAGGTGTCATTCTGAAAGAACGCGCCGCGGCGGTGGTCGTTGTTCGTATCAGTCAGTATCGCCGCGGTGCTGCAACTGGTCTTCCTGCTGCTCGGCACGGGCACGCAGGCCGCGCTGCACCCACTGGAACAGCTCGCGATAGGCCTTGCCCTTGCGCGGCGCAAGCCCTTGCGAGACTTCGGCGCTACTGGGGCCGGGCGCATCCCTGCGGGCCTGCCGGATCAGTGTGCGCAGCTGCTGCACATCGTCGCCTGGCTGCTCGACCAGCCACGCGGTCAGCGCCTCGTCATCGGCCAGCAGGCGCTCGCGCCACTGCTCGGCCATATGCAGGGCCTGCTTTTCCTCGGCACTGCCATTGCGCTGGATCTCCAGTGCAGCGCGGATATCGGCAATCGCGGCCTCGTCGAGGCGGCGCATCAGCTTGCCCACATACTGCATCTGGCGGCGGCGGCCCTCGAAATTGCTGATGCGGCGCGCTTCCGCCAGCGCCCCCACCAGCGTCTCGGGCAGTTCGAGCTTGGTGAAGAGATCCCGGCGCAGCGTCAGCAACTCTTCACCCAGCGCCTGCAGTTCCTCGCTCTCGCGCTTCTTGTCGGTCTTGCTGATGTCGGTGCCCTTGAGCTCGACCTTGAGCTGCTGGTCGAGCTCGCTGCCTGCGGCCACGAAGTGGCCCTTGACGTAATAACCTTTGGTGGATTTTCTTGGCATGGTGTGGTGATGGAAACAGGCGCTGCGGCAGCGGCGGCGCGGGGGCCGCCTACGCGGGGCCGACCATCCAAGTATCATAGCGGCCATCATGAAACAAGCGACACAATCCCCCTCCGCACCCCGCACCGCCAAGGCCCGCAAAACCGCCGCAGCCCAGCCTGCCCCGAGCGGTTTTGCCTACACCCGCGAGCAGTTCGAGGCGCTAGCCGATCTGGCCCTGGCGCGCGCGCACCAGATCGGCGCCAGCGACGCGGCGGTGGAAGTCTCCGAAGGCAGCGGCCTCTCGGTGAGCGTGCGCAAGGGCTCGCTCGAGACCGTCGAGCGCAACCGGGACAAATCGCTGGGTATCACGGTCTATGTCGGACAGCGCCGCGGCAATGCCAGCACCTCCGACTTCTCGGAAGCGGCCATCACCCAGACCGTGCAGGCGGCCTACGACATCGCCCGCTATACCGCCGAAGACCCGCAGGCCGGCCTGGCCGACAGCGCCGACATCGCGCCGCCCGAGACGCATTACGACCTCGACCTCTTCCATCCCTGGTCCATCGACAGCGAAGCCGCCGCGGCGCTCGCGCTGCGCTGCGAGGGCGCCGCCTTTGCCACCAGCCGCCGCATCACCAACAGCGAAGGCGCCGGCGTCTCGGCCCAGCAAAGCCAGTTCTTCGCCGCGCACACCAACGGCTTTCGCGGCGGCTATGCCAGCTCGCGCCACAGCATCTCCGTCGCGCCCATTGCCGGCACCGGCGCCAGCATGCAGCGCGACTCGTGGTACAGCTCGATGCGCGACGCCGAGCGCCTGGCCACGCCGGAGACCGTGGGCCGCTATGCCGCCGAACGCGCGCTCAGCCGCCTGGGTGGACGCCGCATCAGCACCCGCCAGTGCCCGGTGCTGTTCGAATCGACCCTGGCCGCCGGCCTGCTCGGCGCCTACGTGCAGGCCACCAGCGGCGGCGCACTCTACCGCAACAGCAGCTTCCTGCAGGATTCACTCGACCAGAAACTCTTCCCCGTACACATCGAAATCGAGGAAAACCCCTTCATCCTCGGTGGCAAGGGCAGTTCCCCGTTCGACGCCGAAGGCGTGCGCGTGGCCCCGCGCATGGTGGTGCGCGATGGCCGCGTGCAGGGCTACTTCCTCAGCAGCTACACCGCCCGCAAGCTCGGCATGAAGACCACCGGCAACGCCGGCGGCTCGCACAACCTGACGCTGCAATCGAAACACACCCAGGCCGGCGACGACCTGCCGGCCATGCTGCGCAAGCTCGGTACCGGCCTATTCGTCATCGAGCTGATGGGACAAGGCGTCAACTATGTCACCGGCGACTACTCGCGCGGCGCCAGCGGCTTCTGGGTTGAAAACGGTGAGATCGCCTATCCGGTCGAGGAAATCACCATCGCCGGCAACCTCAAGGACATGTTCCTGGGCATCGAGGCCATTGGCGCTGACGTCTACAACTACGGCGCCAAGTCCACCGGCTCGGTGCTGGTCAATCGCATGACAGTGGCGGGTGGGTGAGCCAGCCTCTCCCTTGCAAAGGAATTCACGCTCTCGAGCGCGCCTGCACGCATGACCGGCTGCACACAGGATCGGTTTTATTCATCTCTTGGTTCTGGCTTGAGCTGCCTGTGCGGCAGGTCACGCCGCACACAAGCTCAAACTCGGGCAGCGGCTTTTCTGAGCTGCCTATGCGGCAGGTCACATCCACAGCGCTTCCGGCCTGAATCTCGAACTTTTCTGAGCTGCCTGTGCGGCAGGTCACTCCGGACATCAGCGGCGGTACTTGTCCTTCATTTTCTGAGCTGCCTGTGCGGCAGGTCACCCGAACGCTTTAAGACGCCCTGGGAGCTTGAATTTCTGAGCTGCCTGTGCGGCAGGTCACGCCGGCACCATGCTCTACCAGCGCTGGGACGATTTCTGAGCTGCCTGTGCGGCAGGTCACCGTTATCCGGGAACTTGGTCACCGCGCCACCGTTTCTGAGCTGCCTGTGCGGCAGGTCACTTTCGGGCCCAGGGCCGCTGGTATGTGTTGCATTTCTGAGCTGCCTGTGCGGCAGGTCACACATAATTAATCATTTGTGTCAGTGGAAAAAATTTCTGAGCTGCCTGTGCGGCAGGTCACCCAGCGGCAGTCATGACGGGAATGGCGACGATTTTCTGAGCTGCCTGTGCGGCAGGTCACTGGAGCATCTGCTCACAGTCGAATGGCCTGATTTTCTGAGCTGCCTGTGCGGCAGGTCACCTCACTTGGGTGCGCAGGCCACGCCGATTGCGTTTCTGAGCTGCCTGTGCGGCAGGTCACGAAGTTAAGTTCCGGCTGATCGCCGAGCGCCATTTCTGAGCTGCCTGTGCGGCAGGTCACCCTGCGCCTGCTGGCGTGGGCTTTCACTGCTGTTTCTGAGCTGCCTGTGCGGCAGGTCACGTTGCTGCATGTGAGTCCGACTGCACGGCGTATTTCTGAGCTGCCTGTGCGGCAGGTCACAGACGGATATTGGCGGCTCTGTGGATTTGGTTTTTCTGAGCTGCCTGTGCGGCAGGTCACGTTGTAGTCGCCAGAGAATGCGACCTCGGCTATTTCTGAGCTGCCTGTGCGGCAGGTCACAAGATTCTAAATCTCCCAATGCATTGATTTTTAAAGAACAAGTTCAAAAAACAGAGCGAACACCCAAAATTTTGGATGTTCGCTAAGCAATTGATTTTTCTAGGCGCTTAGATGGCACCAGAAAAAAGGGTCAAAACCACGCAATGGTGGCGGTGGCGCTCAATCCGTAGGCATTGAATGTGCCGTGTACCGGAGCGGATACCGGTTCACTCAACGCCAGAAACAGCTGAAACGGCTGACCGGTACTGCTGCTGCGCAGGTGCACGAACGGCAAATCGGGCTGGCGTTCCACGCTATCGGGAATCGCTGTGGCCGCTTGCTCGGCGGTTTCGCCTTTGCGTTTGATGCGGCGGCGGCGCAGGCGCTCTGCACTGGTCTTGAACTGGCGGCGTGTAAGGTGCCGCTGCTCAGCTTCCGCAGGCACTGCGGCAATGCCGGTCAGTTGCGTGTGGTCGCGCATGCCGCGCAGCCAGTCGCTGGCGATCAGCGTTTGCAGAGAGGTCTCCGGCCCGAGCAGGCGCAGCACTTGCCCCAAACTGCGCGGCTGCAATTGGTATTGCGGAAAGGCGATGGCAATGTCGTTGGTGCCTTGCGCCGCCAATGCGCGGTGCAGTTTGGCCACCAAAGCGCTGAGCAAGTGTGTGGGGCTGAACTCCGGGTCTGGCAGCAGTTGGATATCGATGTAATGCGTGGTCATGGCAATGGCCCTGCTTTCCAGCATCAATTGCCGGCATCGCCAAACACGCCGCCACGGATGAGCACGGCCACCACAAAGTGCTGCTGTTCCAGCGCGGGCACTTTGTCTTTCAGAATCCAGTCATCCAGCAGGTTGTAGAAGTCCTGCTTTTGCTTCGGCTGCCGGTACGCCTTGCCTTGCGTGGTGACGGAGCCGTAGGGTTCCACCGCAATGGGGCCCAGCTCGCCTGCGCCTTCGTACCAGTCGTCCACGGTGCGAATGGCGTTGCCGAGTTTTTGCGAGTGGATCGCGGCAACATCGTTGACGTGATAAAGCGTTTTGCTTTTGTCGCCACGGCCACGCTCCAGAATCAACTCTTGCGAGGGGAATACCTCTTGCCCTGCCCCGGCGCGCACATAAGCGGTAATTTGCAACAGCACATGCTCATCACCTGCCAAGCCTTTGGCAATGAGTGCAGCCAATGCGTCACGGTCCGCGGCGGCGCTGCCTGCTTCAAAGTTGCGCAAGCCCAGCGCTAGTGCGTCAAAACGCCAGCTTTGCGCGGCCTTGCCCTGTTCGATTTTGGCGATGTCGATGCGCACTTGCTCCGCGCCTTGGCGGTTGCGCCACAGAAAGCGCCCATTGGCCAGGTTGTGTGCGTAGCGCTTGGCCAGCTCGCCAAAACCATTGGCCTGCACATAGCCGTCGACGGTGGCCTTGAGCTTGGCCTGGTAGTCGGCGTTGTTGCAGGCCGACGGCGTGCCGGTGCCCGGCAACACGCGCAGGGTGAAGCTGACTTTGAGCGTGTCGGCATCGGCAGGAAGGGTGGCAACGTCCACCGTTTGCAGGTTGGGATTTTCAATCGCCGCATCCAGTTTGGCTGGATCCTGGTCTTTGGTTTTGAGTCGATTGGAGATGGTGCCGCGCACAGACTTGGGGCGCAGTGCAACCGGCAGCCATGGTGCGGATTGCCCGATGGCGTCCCAGTTGCCGGAGTGCAAGAGCGCGTCAGAAGGATCGAGCTTGCGTTCGAATGCGAGGACGGAAGCGGTTTTCAAAGACATGGTGGTTCCTTTCGGTTCGAGATTCAAAATTCAATGCGATGCAGCGGTCGCCGCGTTGGTCAGAGAAGATTCAGATTCGCCGTTGTCATCAGGCGCATGCGCCGTTTCTGGTGCGTCTGGCTCAGGCTCTGGCGGCACATAACTGCTGCGGGCGCGATACAGGCCGCGTTCAGGCTGGCTGTCTGCCCACCACAGCAGATCGCTGATGTTGTCCATGCGGTGCGGGCTGACCCACTGGCCAACGGAGTACAGGCTCTCCACAAAGCGCAGCGGCGTTTCGCCATCGCGTGCGTTGGCCACCTGGCCGGGTTCGTACAGCTCGGACAGCGCGCCGTACCCCACCGGAATGGGCACCAACCAGCCAGCGTCCTTGGGGCGATCATGTGACCAGACGATTTTGGTTTTGCCATCCGCCAGCGGTTTCTCGTGGCTGCGCCAGTTGAAGCGCGCCAAATCCAGCCAGGCATCCAAGGTTGTGGCGTTTGCATCCTGCGCTTGCAATTGCGTCAAGCGCTGCGCCAGCAAATCATCGCGGCCCACCAGCGCAAATCCCGGCAACAGGCGGCGGCGCAGCAGCCGGAACTGCTCGGCGCGTTTCTGCGCATCGGCATCCATCAAGATCAACGATGGCGTGATGAACTGCCCTGGCTGCGGCTTGTGGTGGATGACCGAACCGCCTGCAATGCGCATGGTGCTGAGCAGGTCGCGAATCTTCCACGCCAATGCCTGGCGCACAGCAAGATCAGCGCCGAGCGGATTCTCTGCGGCGTCTTCCGCCACGCCGACCTGAAACACCAGCGAGATGTCCAGGTGAATGCGGCCTTCTTCGACGATGGCGGCGGTGCTGCCGTCCTTGTCGACCGGGTTGCGCGTCAGGCGGAAGGTTTTGACAAAGCCATCGCTCACCTGCTCCTCATGCCAGTGGCAAACCACCCCGACTTTTTCGAAAAACAGGGAATCGATGCCGGCATCCACCAGCTTGCGCTCCAGCGCCCATTGCAAACCCAAAAACGCCGTGATGGAAGGAAAGCCATGCGTGAGTGGGCTGGAAATCGCATTGGCGTTTTGAACGCGCACATGCGGGAGCACCAGCAACCCCTTGTTCGTCAATGCATGCAAAGCCTGTGTCATGGTGCAGTTCCTTTGCGGCTGGGGATGGTGTGCGGCGCGGCATTGGCGGTGCGCGCATCGTGCAGGGCTTGGGCCCAGCCGTCTTCGCTCTCATCGAGCAACAGCTCTTTCTTCCACTGGCGATGCTCGGCTTCGCCCACCGGCAACTTGCCTGCCAGTTGGCCGTTGAGCCAGTTGCCGAAACGATGGCCAATTTGGGCGGGCCAGTCCATGGCTTGCCACAGCGTGTTGAAGTCCGCATCCTTTTCAGCCCGTTGCGGGTTAAGCCAGAGTTGCTCCGCAGATACCAGCTTGCAACGCGTGTCGGCCGACCACGTTGCGCCATAGGCTTGCGCCCAATCGCTCTGAAGTTCAGCGCCCATCAGCACCAGCTCATCAATCAGCGCGGCCACGTAGCCATCGACCCGATTGCGGGTGTCGGCATTCGCGGGCGGGTCCGTCAACAAGAAATCCAGAAAGGCCTTGATGCCGGGCTTGACGCCATCACGGTGCAGCAGCACTTCGTCAATCACGGAGCAAATGCCCCAGGGCTCACGCACACGGCTGCGCCAGCTTGGCGGCAAGGATGCCAACAGGTAGTTGTTGCCGCCGCGCTCGCTATTGAGCTGCGAAATATTCTGTGGCTTGGTGCCACCCAGCTTTTGCACCGCCAGCTGTGGGTAGTCACGGAACACCCCCTCGTGCCCCTTGCTTTCGCGCCTGGCAGAGCGCGCCTCTTTGTTCGCTTCGCCAAAACGCACGTCTTGCACATCCTGGTACACGGCATGAGCCAGCGAGGTGGCGTACAGCGGTGCCAGCAAGTGGTAGTCCTCGTTGGCGCTGGCATCGCTGCCAACCATCCAGTAAAGTTGTTTAGCGCGCGGGTGACTGCTGACGTTAGCGCTTCGCTCTTGAGTCAGGCTGATGAATGCATCACGCCACGATCTTGCTTTCGTCAGATCATCGCTGAGAGCATGGAGCGTCGCATCATCACCATTCAACAACAACTCGAGCAAGCTTTCGCCATCGACGTCGATTTTTAGAAACTTGTAGACATCGAGCGCTGCAGCGTTGCCAACTACATCACTTGCAAACTTCTCGCCAAGAGAATGACTGCCTACCAATGCATGCTCTGGCAACTGAGCAGGTGGTTTGTAGAGATTGGTGCCGCGCGCATCCGGATGAATAGGCTTGAGCGAATGGGTCACAGCCTGAATCTGCTTGACGCGTCGGGCAGCGTCTTCCAGCCAAACCGCTGGCTGAAACTGTTCCTTCAGATCAAAGCATTTGGGATCATCGTCAGCAAGCTTGTCAATTTTGTCTTGCAGACGATCATGTAGAAACGTATGGATTGCGCTACGAACGCTGCGAGTTTGTCCCGTAGACATGGGGATTCCTTCCTTTCCGAGAATTGGAAAACTGTAGAATCCCAGAGCGGCGCTGTTGCGGCTCTGGGATGGGGAGTCAATTACCTCCGACGTTTACGTTTTCGACGCATGACGTACCTCCTTTCTGATTTAGCGGTTAGTTGGAGTCCTCTCTTGCAGCTTTGCCGAAGAGCCCATACAGGATTGCCGTCCTGTATGGGCTCGAATTTTATGCAGCACCACCGAAGAAGTCAACATCCAGTAATTATTGAATCTGTTTCGCAAATGAAAATCCTCTAGAAGTCTAGTATAGCGCAGGCTCAACCGAGTATTCATTCCTTTCGTAAAATGCGGTCTTGCCGCACAGGCAGCTCAGAAAAGTAAGTACTGGATCTGATTCGCAATGTGACCTGCCGTACAGGCAGTTTGAGAGACTAGATTGGGGCGCGAACTGTCTACTTAGTGGTAGCAAACCCCAGCGCCGGATGCCATCGCCAGCCTTGCGTACTCACGCGCAAACTGGCGGTTGCATAGCGTTTGGCAAAGTCGTGGACAGGCATCTCCATCGCTTCGGCCTGTGCCTGCATGGCTTGCCAGAAGTCGGCATGTCCATCACCATGCCCCCACGGTGCAATGCCGGGACCGTTGACGGCGCTGTCGGCAATGCGCTGTAGCAATGCGCCATCGACCAGCACATAGAGCTGTTCCCACTTTTTCTCGCCCTCTGCCACGCGGTAGAGCAGGTAGCCGTCCTCGTCCTCATTGGGGCGCAGCACCAGGTCGACGTACTCGGCGTTGTCTTGCCTGAAAACCTGGCTTTGCTGCATCGCGGCGGTGAGCTGAACCGTTGGCCAATGCCAGAAGGTGCTGGCGTTGAACTCGGCAGGTGGCGCGGGCAGGCTCGTGCTGGATGTGGCTATTGGCGCGGGGGCTGCGGCGGATCGGCTTTTGCGCCGGTGGCCTGTCGCAGTGTGGGGCGCTGGCGGCAGCATCTGCTTTTCCATGCGGGTGTGTTCCAGATCCACCAGGCTACCGCTGGTGCTGCGCTGCTCGGCTGGGCGCGGCAAGATGCGGGGTGTGGCGTCCACCACCAAGCGTCGGCGGGCATCGAGCAGGTGCGAGAGCAGCGCCTGCAGTTGGTGCGGCTTGAGGGGGAAGTCCAGACTCTCGAAGCCCGGGCGACAGAATGCCGGTTTGCCCGGCTGCTCGAAATGGCGCAGATTGCTGTCGCAAATCAGGATGTTGGGTGCCGCTACGGGCTTGCCGGTGCGGTGGCGCAGCACGCGGCCTGCCAGTTGGATGAGCGAACGCATGGACGATGGCTCCACCACGGCCCAGTCGTAATCGTGGTCGCGGCCCACCTCTGTCACAGGGCTGCCCAGGACGATGAAGAGTTGATCGGCTTCATCATGTGCATCGATGGCCTGGCGGATTTCGGCGATCTCGAACACGGCATTTTCCTGGCGGCGGTTCAGCGCTGCATCCAGGCGTTGTTCAATTGCCGAGCGTGCGAACAGCGGGAACTGTGAGTGGTACACGCACAGATGCACACACACACCTTGCGGCGCGCCCAGCGCAAACAGCGCCAAAGCCACTTCAACCAACGGCGCGATATTGGCCATGCGAATCAGCCCGAAGCTGATGCGCTTGGTGGTGGCTGGGTCGATGCTGTGGTGGTCGCGGTGCAGTGCCAGGGCAGCACCCTGCAGCAGTTGGGCAAAGCTGTGGTGGCGCTGCTGTTGCGTGAGCCGCTGGAAATCCGTTGGCATGGCCAGGAGTTGTGCCCATTTGCGCGGGTTGGCTTGTGCATCGGCGGCCAGCTTGGCGCTGCGCTTGGCCACGAAAGGCGCATGCGCCGCTGCAAAGCTGCTGGCATCGGCACACTCGGCGTGGTGCTGGTGGAACTCGTCCACCCACAGGCAGGCAATGCGTGGCGCTTCGAGTGGGCGGGCGCTCCGGTTGTGCTGGTAGCTTTTCCGCCCGGCGCAGTAAGCCTGGAACAAGCCTTCGACCAGCGCAGGCGGCAAAGTGGCCGATGACAGCAACACGCGCGCACCCAACAAGCCGGCCCAATGCACCAGCCGGGTCAGGGCGGGCAAATCGGCGATGTCGAAGTCATCAGGCTCATCGAGCACCAGATCGCCACTCATCAGGCGCAGCATCGGCGCAATCTGCTTGCCGCCGCGCAGGCTTTCAGTGGCAGGCGTCAGGTGATCGACGGTGCAGACCAGCAGGGGCGCGGCCAGCAGCTTGCGCGCCGCGCCGTCATGCCCCAGGTGGTGCAACAGCGGGTGCTGGTCGTTGCCTTCGAACACCACGTGGCTGCTTTCATCCAGCAGGCCTTGGCTGGAGGCGGAGCCAGTCTTTTCAGCCTGCGCTTCGTAATATGCAAACAGCTCACGACTGGCCGCACCGCCAACTTGAATGGCCAGTTCATCATCGCCCAGGCCCAGGTCTTGTTGAAAGCTGCGGCCGGTTTGCAGGGTCAGCGTGCGCAGGCCCATGGCGAACGCACAGCGCAAGCCGTGCTGCGGGTTTGCCAGCGCGTTCATGATGCGCGCGTTGCCCAAGGTTTTGCCGCAGCCCGTCGATGCCATGTTGACGATGAATGCGCCATGTTCTGCGGCATGGTCGCGCACGCTGACGGCCAGATCAGCCGCCTTGTCTTGCCAGCGAAAGCGGGCGTTTTCACTGCGTTTCTTGAGGCCACGGTGGCTGCGCAAATGCGCCAGTTGGCGGCTGAAGCTTGGCAAGGCGTGCACCAGTTGGCTGGCGTGGTGCTCCACGCCCAGCAGGTGTTCATCCAGCCGTTGCAGGCGTTGGCCGGTCTTGCGGTCGGTGTTGGCGAACAACGGGTAGTTTTTCTCTCCTGCTACACGCAGTGCGGTGTCAGCCAGGCCGGAGTAGTAATGGTCGGCCAGCATCAACGCCAGGCGCGAGAGTTGCATCACATAAGGGTTGTTCAAACACTGCAATTGCGGTGCATGTTGTTCCTTGGCATTCACAGTGTCTGATGGGCTGGCGGTATCGCGAGTCGCTTGGCGCAATAAGGCTTGCGCAGCGCGCGCAGCACGCCCGCGCCAGGCTTCGGTGCTGACCGGCAGTCCTTTGGAGAAGCGCCAGTAGGCGGCCACAGCGGCGGCATCGCGCGCATGAAACGGCTCGTTCCAGTCCGCATTCACACGCTGTAGCAACCGGAGCAGGTCGGCGGGGTTCACGCTGAGTTTTCGGCCGTGGTAGAGCGGCTTGCTCGTGTCCACCATTTCGGTTGCGCTATACGGCACGGCGGGTAAGCGGTGGTGCGTCAGGATCAGCCAAGCCACGGCTTGCGCCAGCGGCGGCAGCACGGCAAACGGGTTCTTTTCGGCGGTGATGTGGCCGTCCTGCCCATCGCGCAGCAAGTACGCATCGCCCATCCATTGCTGCAGCCAGGCTTCGGTATGCTCGACTGCTTTTGCATTGGCCAAAGCCTGGAGCCACGCGTCGTCACCGTCCAAGCCACAAGACGTGACAAAAGCCTGAAAAATACGCACGGACGCCCACTCGTGGCGGTACAGATTTTTCTCTTTCAACGCACCATTCAAACGGCTTTGAAAGGCATCGCTGGCTTTGCCCAAATCGTGCATCAAGGCGGCCAACGCGGTGAGCTGCTGGATCAGCCGCAGGCTGTGCCAGGTATTTTCATCATCGGCACGCAACACGTCGCTGGCGGTGGTGTTGGTCGGCACCGTGCCCTCGTCGTTGAATTGCCGTGCATCGCCAACGAACCACAGCAACTCGCTGTGGTTCTTGCCACCGATGCGGTGGCAGGCTACGGCGGTGTTCTTGCGGGCGGTCTGGCGCAGCAGTTTGCGCAAGGTATCCAGCCCGGCCTGGGTGATGGCGGTCTGCCAGGTGCGCTCGCCCTTGCGTTCGGCAAACTGGTCAAGGATGCGGCGGGTTTCGGTCAGCGCGCGCTTGCTGCATTGGGAAATCAGCAACACATTCATGGCGCATCTCCGGCAGAAGGGTGGGCAACGAGGCGTGCCGTTTGCAGTGCGATGTCCTTGGTCGTGTCGATCATGAAGTCCAGCGACTCGCTGCGCGTGAGAGCGTCGATGCAGTTGCGGCGAAACTGCTGCTCGTCATCGCCGCGCATGGCAGAGAGAAAAGCTTGCGGCAGGATGGCGGCGTCTTTCACCAGATCGGCCACATCAAAGACCAGGCCGCCGCGCCGCGTTTTGCCATGCAGCACCGCCAGCCCGTGGGGCAGGCCGAGCACCCAGGTGGCGGTGGCGCCCAGACCGTAGGCGAGGTAGTTGCCATGGTCGAGGAAGCGGTTGGCCGGGTCGGTGCCGCTGCCGCGCTTGGCGCGGGTGAAGTCGCCATAGCCCACGGCATCCACTGCCAGCTTGAACAGGGCCTTGGTCAGCCGCGCTTCTTCAGTCAACAAGGCGATGGTGTCTTGCGCGCGTTCGATTTCACACTGAGTGCGCGCCACCAGTTCAGCCAGCCTGCTGGTGTCTGCGTTGAAGCCGGCATCTTTGAGGGCGCGGTGGTTCCATTCGTTGGTAAGCCTTTGCATGCGTGCGGTTTGCAGCGCCTTGGCGGCGATCAGCCGCAACTCATCGTCAAACCAGAACTGCACCCAGGCCTGCAGGTATTCGGTGGGGCGGTACTCGCTTTGCGGCGTCAGCCAGGCCACTTCCACATCCACTTCGTTGGCGCTGAACAATGGCGTGCCACCGCCGCCGCAAAAACCCACCAGTACCCCGGCCTTGGCCAGTTCCCGCATGGCCGCCTGGGTGATTGATGTGCCGGTGCCCAGCAGGATGCTGGTGGTGTTGGCGATCGGGATGTTCCAGTACAGCTGGCGCTTGCCCGCGTCGGTCACGTACTCGACCCGGCCGCCGTTGACCAGCACGCGGCAATGCTCCAGATAGTAGATGTTCGCCCGCTTGGAGTGCAGGATGGTCTTGAGGTCGGAGGCTGCGATGTCGTGCATGTGTGCATTTGTAACACGAGCCTCCTGCTCCGTAAATGCACACAAACGATTCATTCACGAGACTTGCTCTTGTCGTCTCCCCATGTTTTGGCAGCACAGGCGGGGCGGCCGGAAACCCACGGAGTGGGTCTGCCGCTTCAATCCTCCACAAAAACCGGCTTGCGCCTGGACAATGCGGCGGCCACGGCCTCGCGCTGGTGGTCCGAACCCAGCAGCAGCAATTGCTCCAGCGACTCGGCCTGCAGTAATTCGGCAGTGCCGGCATCGGCACTCATGTTCAGCAAACGCTTGCCGGCGCGAATGGCGTCCGGGTTGCAGCCAGCAATGGCACACGCCTGCTCCATCGCTGCGGTCAACGGGTCAGGCACCAAGCGAGTGCCCAGCCCGATGGCGCAGGCTTCCTCGGCTGCCACGATGCGGCCGGTGAACACCAGTTCGCGCGCGAGGTCGGCGCGCACCAGTTCGCGCAGCAGGGGCATCCCGGCCATGTCGGGCACCAGGCCCCAGTGGATTTCGCGCACGCTCAGGCGGGCATCGGCGGCGAGGTAGCGCATGTCGGCGCCCAACGCCAGCTGCAGCCCTCCGCCAAAGGCCACGCCCTGCACGGCAGCGATCACCGGCACCGCCAGCGCGCGCCACTGCCAGCCGACTTGCTGGAACAGATTGGCCACACCGTGGGTGCGTTCGCGCACTGCGGCAGCCGCCACATCCATGCCCTTGCCCTCGGCAATGCGGCTGAAGTTGGCCATATCCAGCCCGGCGCAGAAGGCCTGGCCCTCGCCTGCGAGCACAACGGCACGCAGCCCCTTGGCACTGCGCAGCCAGTCACCCGCGGCCACCAGGCCGGCCAACATGGCATCATCGAGCGCGTTCATCTTGTCCGGACGCTGCAGCCACACCTGGGCGATGCCATCATCGTCCTGGCGCACAGCCACACGGTCATGAAAGCGCTGCTGCATCTCGTTCATGGGAGTTCCTCCGTTTGATTGAAAGTCGGCGACAAGACCAAGCCCCACAAATCCCACAAGCCTCAAAAACCTCACCAAGCCGGCTGGATGGGGTATTTGAAGGATGTCTGCATGCATGGCCTGCCGGCAAGCATCGCATGCAGGGTCATGACGCAGCGTCGCCTTGGCAACAAACCAGGTGCCGACCGGGAGCCTACCAAGTGCCGTTCACCAGCGCCGGGCTGCACAGGGCTTCCGGTATGCTTGGCCGAACATGAATCACTAAGAACCTGTTCATGATCTTTTCGTGGGTCACTCAGGAGGTCAAAAATACAGTGGGCAAGACGCCTGTCGCCGCCCAGACTGGGCGTCTGGGCAAGGCGGGCAGCGCCGCCCGGTGCGCGATGCCTGCACCCTGCTCGATGAGAATGGGGCGCTGTTGCTCGCGCCCGAGCCGCTCTGGCAAGCCTTGTGCGAGCGTCAATGGCATGTGCTGTTCGGCCCGCTGCGACCGCTGCGACCGCTGTGGCAGGCGGCTCAGCTGGTGCTGTTCGGCCATGCCCTGCTGGAGCAGCTGTGTCAGCCCCGCAAGTCCATCACCGCCCATGTGCTGTGCCTGCCTGAAGCTGCACCGGCAGCACCCGCGAGCTTGCCGCAACTGGGCGCATGGCTGACAGCGGCGCTGGACGAGGCCAGCCTGACCGGCAAACCCTTCACGCCGTTGCCGGTGCTGGGCGTACCCGGCTGGTGGCCCGCCAACGCGGATGCCTCGTTCTATCAGGACGAGCAAGTGTTCCGGCCACTGCGGCGCTGAGGCAGCCAGCCTTGAAAAACACGCCGCCGGCCCGACCTGAGGCAGCAAACCCGTGACGGGACGCCCAGGCCATATGCGCTGGCTTGCGTCAGGTTGTGCAGACGCCCATTCCTCGACGGAATGCCATGGAATTGGCGTTTTTGTTCTAATGACGCCATCCGATCCCACGGATTCCCTGACGGACCCGCCAAACCCCGACAAACCTGACAAGCAAGAGGAAACCCGATGAAACGTATTGCCCTTTTCCTGGCCACCAACTTCGCGGTGCTGCTGGTTCTGGGCTTGGTCACCAGCATCCTGGGCATCGACCCGAGAAGCCAAAGCGGCCTGCTGATCATGGCGCTGATCCTGGGCTTCGGCGGTTCGACCATCTCGCTGCTGCTGAGCAAGACCATGGCCAAGCGCAGCATGGGCGTGCGCATCATCAACCAGCCCAGCAACCGTGATGAGGCCTGGCTGGTCGATACCGTGCGACAGTTCGCCGAGAAATCGGGCATCGGCATGCCCGAGGTCGGCATCTACGATGGACCGGCCAATGCCTTTGCCACCGGCGCGTTCAAGAACTCGGCACTGGTAGCCGTCTCCACCGGCCTGCTGCAAAGCATGACGCATGAGGAAGTCGAGGCCGTGATCGGCCACGAGGTGGCGCACGTGGCCAATGGCGACATGGTGACGATGACGCTGATCCAGGGCGTGATGAACACCTTCGTGATCTACATTTCGCGCGTCATCGGCGCCGTCGTCGACAGCTTTCTCAACCGCAACTCCAACAGCCAGGGTGGCTACGGTATCGGCTATTACGCCACCGTCTTCATCATGGATGCGCTGCTGGGCTTTCTGGCGGCGATCATCGTGGCCTGGTTCAGCCGCCACCGCGAGTTCCGTGCCGATGCCGGTGCCGCCGAACTGATGGGCCAGTCGCAATCGATGCAGAAGGCGCTGGCGCGCCTGGGTGGCCTCAACACGGAGGACCTGCCCAAGAACCTCGCCAGCATGGGCATTGCCGGGGGTATTGGCAAACTCTTCAGCACCCATCCGCCGATCGAGCAACGCATCGCTGCGCTGCAGCAGTTGCAGGTGCGATAAAACGGCCACGCCGGTCAGAGCCCACAGGCCTTTCGGAGCGCCGCACCCCTGCAGGGCTGCGGCGCTCGGTCATTTGCGGATACCCCTTGTGCAGGCCATGCGACGGTCCCGAACCGGCGATCGTTGGCGGGCAGCCAAGCCCATGGGAGCGACTCGGGTGCTTGTCCCACACTGGCTGTCGCCTGCGCATGGTCTGATGGCCTTCGATGCCGGCCACCACACGGCGGCATCCATCCGACCACCATTGAAAGGAGATCCGCCATGTCCGCAAAAACCGCATCCGTGCATTGGGAAGGCGCCGGCAAGGAAGGCCAGGGCCAGATCAGCACCGAAACCGGCGCACTCGACCATGTCCCTTACGGCTTTGGCAGCCGCTTTGGCGATGATCGCACCGGTACCAATCCCGAGGAGATTCTGGGCGCCGCGCATGCCGCCTGCTTCACGATGGCTTTCTCGTTCGCCTGTGCCAAGGCCGGCATTGCCACCGAGACGCTGGATACCACCGCCCGGGTGTTCCTGGTCAAGGATGGGGATGGCTTTCTGATCAACCGGATCGCGCTGACGCTGACGGCCCGCGTGCCGGGGCTGGACGAAGCACGGTTCCAGCAGCTCGCCAACGATGCCAAGGAAAACTGCCCACTCTCGAAGGCATTGGCGTCGGTGCCCGAGATCACGCTGGAAGCCCGGCTGCAGGATTGATTGACCCCGCCGCATGCCGACGGGGGCAAGGTCACCGCTGGACAGCTCGTGAACAGAGGCGTTTTTAGTCAACCACCGTCAGCTTGGCTACCGTCAGCAGCAGCAGCTTGGTGCCATGGCGGCCAAAGTTGACCTTGGCCTTGGCATCATCGCCTGCACCTTCGAGTGCCAGCACCTGGCCCTCGCCAAACTTGGGATGGAACACCTTCTGGCCGGCGCGAATGCCATGCGCATCACCCGCCCCTTGCCTGCGGGCTGGCACAGGCGCACTGGCGGCCTCGCGCCAGGCGCGCTCATCGGCCGATTGGCGCGGCTGGTGGCCTTGCCAGGACGAGCTCCCCCCTGCTCCACTGCGGCGACCGGGCGAGGAGCTTCCATCGGCCGATGACCAGAAGGAGGACGGCCCTGCGCCCAGGCCTGCGTCACCATCTGCACCCTTGGCGCCACGCCGCGGCGTGAGCCAGCGCACGGACTCCTCGGGGAGCTCTTCGAGAAAGCGGCTGGGCGGGTTGTACTGCGACTGGCCATTGAGCATGCGCTCTTGCGCGTGGCTGAGGTAGAGGCGCTTGCGCGCCCGCGTGATGGCCACGTACATCAGGCGGCGCTCTTCCTCCAGGCCGTCGCGGTCGCTCATGCTGTTGTAGTGCGGGAACAGCCCTTCCTCCAGCCCGGCGATGAAGACGGCATCGAATTCCAAGCCCTTAGAGGCATGCACCGTCATCAGCTGGATGGCCTCCTGGCCAGCTTGCGCCTGATTGTCGCCAGCCTCCAGCGAGGCGTGCGTGAGAAAGGCCCCCAGCGGACTCAGGGTCTCCCCCGTCTCGGCATCGACGAGGAAAGCGGGTTCGCCGGGACGTTCTCCCAGCACCGCCCCCAGCGCCGCGGCATCACCCGCGGATTCCTCGATGAATGGCGCATCCAGATCCACGCCCTGGCTGGCCGGGCTTTGCACCAGCGGCACGCCGTGCTCGTCGAGCGGCAGCGCAGTGGCATCGGCGCCATAGCCTTCCTGGGCGATGAAGGCCTCGGCGGCATTGACCAGTTCCTCCAGGTTCTCGACGCGATCGACACCATCCTTCTCACCGCGGTAATGGTCGAGCAATCCGCTTTCCTCCAGCACCAGACTGACGATCTCGCGCAACGGTTTGCCTTGCGCCTCGCGCCGCATGGCATCGAGCAGATCCACGAAGCCGCGCAGCTTGTCGCCGGCGCGGCCCGCCAGGCTGGCCGAGGCTGCGTGCAGCGACTGCCCGCCCCGCCCGGCCTCATCCTGCAGGGTCTCGATGCTGCGTTGACCGATGCCGCGCGCCGGGAAGTTCACCACGCGCAGAAAGCTGGTGTCGTCCTGCGGGTTCTCCAGCAGGCGCAGGTAGGCCAGCGCATGCTTGATTTCGGCCCGCTCGAAAAAGCGCAGCCCGCCATAGATGCGGTACGGCACCTTGGCGCTGATCAGCGCCGACTCGAGTACCCGGCTTTGCGCATTGCTGCGGTAGAGGATGGCGATTTCCTGCCGCGCAAAACCATCGACCTGCATGAGCTGGCGCACTTCGTCGACGATCCAGCCCGCCTCGGCGAAATCGCTGGGGGCCTCGTAGATGCGCAGCGGCTCGCCCGCGCCCTGCTCGGTGCGCAAGGTCTTGCCCAGGCGCTGGCTGTTGTGGGCAATCAGCGCGTTGGCGGCATCGAGGATATGGCTGTAGGAGCGGTAGTTCTGCTCCAGCTTGATGGGTTGGGCCACGCCGAATTCGCGCACGAAGTCGGCCATGTTGCCCACGCGCGCGCCGCGGAAGGCATAGATGCTCTGGTCGTCATCGCCCACGGCCATCACGCTGGATGTGCCCTGCAGGCGGCCGTTGCCCGCCTCGCCCGCGATCAGCCGCAGCCACAGGTATTGCAGCCGGTTGGTATCCTGGAACTCATCGACCAGGACGTGGCGAAAGCGCTGCTGGTAGTGCTGGCGCACCGCCGCGTTGTCGCGCAGCAGCTCGTAGCTGCGCAGCATCAGCTCGCCGAAATCGACCACGCCCTCGCGCATGCACTGCTGCTCGTAGAGCTGGTAGAGTTCGACGCGCTGGCGCGACTCGGCATCGCGCACCGGCACATCCCCGGCGCGCAGGCCTTCTTCCTTGCAGCTGTTGATGAAGGATTGCAGCTTCTTGGGCGGCACCAGTTCGGTGTCGACGTTGTGGGCCTTGAGCAGGCGTTTGAGGGCCGAGAGCTGATCCTGCATGTCGAGGATCTGGAACTGGCGCGGCAGGCCCACGGAGGCCGCATGCGCGCGCAGCATGCGGTTGCAAAGGCCGTGGAAGGTGCCGATCCACATGCCGCGCACCGACACCGGCACCATGGCGGCCAGGCGCGTGACCATCTCGCGCGCGGCCTTGTTGGTGAAGGTCACTGCCAGGATGCCGCCGGACGAGACCTGGCCGGTCTGCAGCAGCCAGGCGATGCGGGTGGTGAGTACACGCGTCTTGCCCGAGCCGGCGCCGGCGAGCACCAGCACATTGCCGCCGGTGAAGGTCACGGCAGCGCGCTGTTCGGGGTTGAGGCCTTGCAGGAGGGGGGAGTCGGCGTTGGTGCGCGCGGCGGGAAAACCAGTCATCGGGCGATTGTATGCCGCGCGGCTGGCCGGGTCGCCGGGTCGCCGGGCTGCCGGTCAAGGCGTCATGCAGGCCACGGCCATGACATGCACATGCACATGCACATGCACATGCTGGTGACGTTAGTCCGTCAGCGCCGCAGCCAGCGCCACATACTCCTGCGACGGGATTTCCTCGGCGCGGCGCTGCACGTCGAACTCACCGGAAAAGCCCTTGGCGTCGAGCCATCGGCCCAGCGTGTGGCGCACCAGCTTGCGCTTCTGGCTGAAGGCGACCTTGACCAGTTCTTCGAGCAGCGCCTGCGGCACGGCCTGCCACTGCGCCAGCGGCACCATGCGCACCACCGCGCTGTCAACCTTCGGGGGCGGATCAAAGGCTTCGGGCGGCACATCGAGCACGCGCTCCATCACATAGCGCCACTGCAGCATGACCGAGAGCCGGCCGTACTCGGATGTCCCGGGCCGCGCAACCATGCGGTCGATCACTTCCTTTTGCAGCATGAAATGCTGGTCTTCGATCGCATCGACGAAATCCAACAGATGGAACAGGATCGGGCTGGAGATGTTGTAGGGCAGGTTGCCCACCACACGCAGGAGAGGTGTCTCCAAGCTCGCGGCCAGCGCCCGGAAGTCGACCTTGAGCACATCGCTGGCCACCACGTTGAGCTGCGGGTGCAGGCGCAGCCGGGTGACGAGATCGCGGTCGAGCTCGATCACGGTAAGGCGCCCGAGCCGCTCGACCAGCGGTTGCGTGAGCGCCGCCATACCCGGGCCGATTTCGACGACCGGCTGACCAGGCTGCGGGTGGATGGCACGCACGATCTGATCGATGATGCCCTCATCGACCAGGAAATGCTGGCCGAAACGCTTGCGGGGAATGTGCTTCACGGCTGCGCCTGTCTTCTCACCGGCAGGCTCAATCGTTCTCGGGATCGCGGATCTCGATGTAGGCGCGCGCGCGCAACTGCTCGATCCATTTGGCGAACTCCGTCTCTACCTTGGCCTCGCGCGCCTGCTCGCGCACGCTGGCACGCTGGTCCTGCTGGGTCAAACGTGACTGGCGACGTTCGAGCAGCTGGATGAGATGCAGACCAAAGCGCGAAACCACCGGCTGGCTGACCTCGCCGGGCTGCAGCTCATCGAGGACGGCCTGAAACTCCGGCACGAACATGCCCGGCCCCACCCAACCCAGGTCGCCGCCCTTGGTGGCGCTGCCGGGGTCTTCCGAATACTCGCGCGCGAGCAGCGCAAAATCCTCACCGCCCTGCACGACACGCTGGCGGATCTCGGCGAGCATCTGGGCGATCTCCCGCTCGGAGCGGCCGGAGCCCGGCGTGATGAGGATGTGGCGCGCATGGTTTTGCACCACCATGCCGCTGCCGCCCTCCTGGCGCTCGAGCACTTTCAGCAGGTGGAAGCCGGCGCCCGAACGGATCGGGCCGACCACGGTGCCCACCGATTGGCCAGCCGTCGCCTCGAGGAACAGCTCCGGATATTGCGTGACCGGGCGCAACCCGAGCTCGCCGCCAGTGGCGCCCTCGGCAGCATCGGAGAATTCCCGTGCCACCGCGGCAAAGTCGCGCCCATCCGCCAGTTGCTGCGCCGCCGTGTCGATCTTCTGCCGCAGCGCGGCCTCTTGCTGGCCGCTGGCACTCTCGGGCACGATCACCAGCACATGGCCGAGGTTGACGGCTTCGGGCACCTGCTGGCCCAGATCGACCGGGTGTTCGCGCAGGTACTGGTCGAGCTCCTGATCGCTGATCTGCACGCGCGATTCGACGGCGCGCTCACGAATGCGCATCAACGTCAGCTGGTTGCGCAACTGGCGGCGGAACTGATCGCGGCTGATGCCGTGCGATGCCAGTTCCTGGTGCATGGCGCTCACCGACACGCCGTTTTGCGCGGCGACGTTCTGCTCGGCCTGGTCGAGGGTGTAGTCATCCACCGTGGTGCGGGTTTCCTTGGCCTCCTGCAGTTGCAGACGCTCGGCGATCAGCAGGTTGAGCACCTCCTGACGCAGCACGGCTTCGCCCGGGTGTTGCCCCTGCTGCGCGAAGAAGTTGCGGGCCTGTTCGAGGCGGTTCTCCACCTCGTTGTTGGTGATCGGCTCGGAGTTGACCAGCGCGACGATGAAGTCGGCCTGGCGCGTGCCGGGCGCGGCCGACGCCGCCGCGTTCGAGGCAGCGTCGCGCAGATCCTGCCCATAGCCCGAGCCGGCGCCCAGCGAGGAGCCGCCGCCCTGCGAGCCGGGCAGGCGCAGACCCTGCGCCTGCAGCGGCGCCTGCCATGCCAGCAAAAGCGCCAGCGCGGCAGCCGCACCGGCTTGTCGCTGACGGAGGAAGGAGGATCGAAAGCTCATGTTGGACGGTTCTGTGAAAAAAGGGTCAAGCGGACGTTGGGCAGCCGCCCGCGCAAAGGCTCAATCATACTGACTGAATCGGCTCGATGGCTGCGCGCTTTCCTCACGCAGAACCTGGTAATGGGGCACGTTGTCGCGCAGCGAACTCAGCGGGTTGGAGCCGATGTTGATGCGCGAGAGACCCACCAGCTCGAGCTGGAACATCACGCGCGTGCTGGAGCTGTTGAAGCTGTTCTGCAGACGCTCGAGCACCACGCGTCCGACCCAGCAGCAGCCATCGTATTCCAGCCCGACCGTGGTATCGACCAGCTTCTTGTCGCGCATGCTGTAGTTGAGCCGTCCGACCGTGTACCAGCGGCCATCGCGACGCTGGGCGCCCGGCGAAGCCGCGCCATCGTCAGCGCCCCACAGGCGCCCGAAGTCGGCCAGCGGCCACTGCCAGCCCAGCTCGGCCTGCTTGCTCGAATCGCGCTTCATGCGATAGCCGGCGCTGAGCACCCGGAACTCACCGGGCCGGTAAAAGCCGGTGAGGGTGTAGCGGATCGACTCACGCTCCTTGAAGTTGTACTGCAACACCCCTTCCGTACCCCACCGGGAAGTCCAGTTGACCGCGCCGCCGAGCAGGATGTCGGACCAGCGCTCCTGGACCGGCGACACGCCAGGACTGGTCACGCGCTGGTTGCTGAAGCGGTAACGCTGGGCAATGCTGGCGCGCGCCAGTTCGGTCCCGCTGTCCTGCGCCAGCAGGCGCGAGGTCAGGCCCAACGTCAGCAGATTGTTGTCGGCAATGCGGTCCTGGCCCACGTAGGAGTTGGGCGAGAAGATGCTGGCGAAGTTGAAGTCCATTTCCGCCGTGTCGTACATCGGCAGCATGCTCTGGTCGCGGTACGGCGTATAGGTATAAAGCAGCCGCGGCTCCAGCGTCTGCAGCAGGCCGCGCCCACGGTACTGGGCCTCGCGCTCGAACACCAACCCGCTGTCGAGGCTGTAAGTGGGCACCACGCGCGAGTGCGAGCGCTCACCGCCCGAGAGCGCACTGCGCTCGAACCGGTAGTGGCTGGCGTGCAACTGCAGCGACGGTGTCAGAAAGCCCTGCGGCCCGGCGAATGGCCGGCTCGCACGCGCCAGCATGTAAAAACGGTCGCCATCGTTGAGGCTGGAGCGAAAGCGCCGGTCGGCCTGGAAGCGCGTGGCATCGAATTCGAGGTCGACATCAACGCCGCCGGCAAGCAGTCCGGGCTGGTAGCGCAGCTTCATCTGCGGCAGCACGTCATAGGGCGGCACGATGACCGAATCGGTATCCTGCAGGGTCTGCCACTTGAGGCTGCGCATCTGCCAGCGCCAGTCGCCCTGGCCACCCGTGAGCAGCAGGTCACTGGGCAGCAGGCGCGGCGTGAGCGCGCCGAAATCATAGGAAAAGTCGCGCCAGTAATTGGAGTCGCTGACACGGTTGAGATTGGCCTCAAGCTTCATCGGCCCCAGCGCCGTCGAATCAATGGCTTGGCGGTGCCGCGCCGCCAAGCTCCAGCGGGCGTCATCGCGCAGACTGTCGTCGGGCATCCAGCGTCCGGCCAGTTCGCCGCTGAAATCGGGCTGCAGGTAACGCAACTCGCCCGCGAAATTGACGCCGCGCCGCAGCATCAGCCCGGTCGTCAGCGTCGCATCCATGTTGGGAGCGATGTTCCAGTAGTACGGCTGCTCGTATTCAAAGCCCGAGACGCTGTCGATGCCCACCGTGGGTGGCAGAAAGCCGCTCTTGCGCCGGTCGGAGAGCGGAAAACTCAGGTAAGGCGCCGCCAGCAGCGGTACGCCCATGAACTCCAGCACCGCGCCCTTGGCCAGGCCCACGTCCTCGAGGCGGTCGAGGTGCAACTCGCGCGCACGGATCTGCCAGGCCGGCTGCCAGTCCGGGTCATGCTCGGCGCGCTGGCAGGTGGTGTAATCGGCGGCGTGCACCAGGTATTCATCGCGGCTGAGGAAATCGATGCGCGACGCCTCGCCATGCGCCTGGTTGGCATGGAAGCGGTAGCGCACGTCATCGAAGTGGCCCTGGTAGCTGTCCACGTTGATCTGCAGTTCGCGGCCCTGGTAGACGTCCCCGGCCTTGTTGATGTGGACGTTGCCCTCGGCCCGGGCTTCGCGCTCGGCGGGACGGTACTCCATGTGATCGGCGCGGATGACGGTATCGCCACGGCGCAACTCGGCATCGCCATCGATGCGCACATGCGAATCCTGCTGGCCCTCCAGCGCATCCCCCGAGAGATACACGGGCCGCTGCGCCTGCTCCCCCTCGGGAAGCTCCTCCCGCAGCATCGGTGCGGTCTGCAACTGCAAAGGACCATTCCAATCACCACCGGCGGCAGAGTCCGGCTGGCCAGGCTGCGCCAAGCCATTGGCACTGCAGGCGGCCAGCACCAGTGCGGCCACTGGCCGACATCCCACAGATCCTCGCAGCACCGTCACATGCACCCTTTTGTCATCGTCACTTCGCAATTGCCGCACCGGCCATCATCGGCGGCGGGCCGCGCAGGCGGGTATATTAACAGTCCTCCTTATGGAACCATGCCGCCATTTGTAGAATCCCGCCATCTCCGCAGTGACGGCTCCCGCACGCACCGGCGGCTTTCGCAACCCTCCCAGGCGCCCGCCCTTGACCATGACTCCACCGCTCATCTGGACCGATGCCAGCCGGCAATCCCAGTTCCAGACCTGGCTGCAAGCCCAGTGCGTCCCTTTCCAGCTCGATCCTGACAGCCTGGAGTTGGCCTCGGCCGATGCCAGCTTCCGTCGCTACCTGCGCATCGCCACGCAGGCCGGAGACAGCCGCATCATCATGGATGCGCCGCCAGACAAGGAGGCGCTGGGCCCCTTTCTGCAGGTCCAACAGCTCATGGCTCAGGCCGGGTTGCCGGTGCCCGAGATTCTGGCGCAGGATCTGGAACAGGGTTTTCTGCTGATGAGCGATCTGGGCTCGCAAACCCTGCTGCAGCATCTGGCCCCCGATTACTCGGCGGATGCCGCACAGCCCCTGCTGCTGCACAGCCTGGACTGGCTGGTGCAATGGCAACAGGCCTCGCGACCCGACGTGCTGCCCGCCTATTCGGCCGAAGTCCTGCACCGCGAGCTGCAACTGTTTCCCGAGTGGTACATCGGCCGATACCGCCAGCACCAGCTCAGCCACGCGCAGCAAACCACGCTGCAGAGCGTCTTCGATCAATTGGTCAAGGCCAACCTGGCCGCGCCGCTGGTCTATGTGCACCGCGACTACATGCCGCGCAACCTGATGGTGGCCAATGCGCCAGAAGGCGCGCCGGCGTGCCTGAGCGGTATCCTCGACTTCCAGGATGCACTGCATGGCCCCATTACCTACGACATCGCCAGCCTGATGCGCGATGCCTTCCACAGCTGGGACGAGGACTTCGTCCTCGACATCACCGTGCGCTACTGGGAGCGTGCGCGCAAGGCCGGGCTGCTGGCCGCCAGCCCGCCGCTCGAGGCCGATTTCGGCGAGTTCTACCGCGCCGTCGAATGGATGGGCCTGCAGCGCCACCTCAAGGTCGCTGGCATCTTCAGCCGCCTGACGCTGCGCGATGGCAAGCCGCGCTACCTGGCCGACACGCCCCGCTTCATCCACTACATCCGCACCACCGCCAGCCGCTACCGCGAGTTGATACCGCTGCTGCGCCTGATCGATGCCATCGAGGACACGCCGCAGGCCGAGACCTTCTCATTCGGGCGCTTGTGATCGGCTTCCTTATCCCGCATCCGCGCCACGCCCCATCTCCGACACATCGCCATGTCCGCTCCACGCATCCATCATCCGCACGTCCTGCAGATCGGCGGCACCATCGAACTGTCGGAACAGGCCTCGCGCCATGTCCAGGTCCTGCGCATGCAGCCCGGCGAGACCGTGCGGCTGTTCCCGGGCCACGCCGATGCCGGCAACCAGGAGTTCACCGCCCGCATCCTGCACATGGGCCGGCGCAGTGTCAGCTTACAGGTGGAGGCCATGGAAATCGTCAACCGCGAACTGCCGCGCGCCATCCATCTGGCCGTCGGCATGCCCAGCAACGACCGCATGGACTGGCTGGTGGAAAAAGCCACCGAACTCGGTGCCGCCAGCATCACGCCGCTGATCACCGAGCGCACCGTGCTGCGCCTGCAAGGCGAACGCGCCGAGAAGAAGCGCCAGCACTGGCAGGCCATTGCGATTGCGGCTTGTGAGCAATGTGGGCGTAATACGGTGCCAGAAATCCATCCTCTCACCGGTTTGAGCGATTACCTCCGAACTCCGCCTGGACGACAGGACAGTCCGGCCCTCCACCAAGTACCACTCCCCGGAAGCAACGCCCGAGACAAACTCTTGCTGGGTTTTTCCCCCGGCTCTATAGATGTCCGCCAGTGGTTCAGCGAAGCAGCAGCGGTCCCGGACACCGTGCATGTTCTCTCCGGCCCTGAAGGGGGCCTTTCTGTTCAGGAAGAGCATGTGGCCGCAGCATATGGATTCAGCTCCATCACGCTTGGTCCACGCGTGCTTCGTGCCGAAACGGCTCCGCTGCACGCGCTCGCAGCAATCACCCTGCGTATCTGAGAATCTGTTCACGATCTTTCCGCTGCTCAAGCCGGAGGTCAAAACGCAGTGGGCAAAGCCGCCCGGTGCGTTTTGACCTCCGGTCCTTCAGGCTGTTGTCCGGGCAGGCGCGCACTGCGACTTCTGCATTTCCTCGCCGGGCCTCCGGCCCCCCCAGCGGTTTGCGCCTCGCATCGCCTGCCGGAGCCACGTGGCACGCGGAAAGATCGTGAACAGGTTCCAAGTGTTTGGTCCCGGCATTTAATGGTGCGATATTCTCACCCGACTGAAAAGAAGCACTATGGGACAAGTTCTACACGCAAGCGCCACAACGACAGAGCCAGAGTGACCTTGCCTACAGGGCCAAAGAATCCAACCTCAAGCGTTTCGTCGATGAACGATGAGGCGGCGATCATTGCTTTTCGCAAACACACCCTGCGGCCCCTTGATGACTGCCTCTACGCGCTGCAGCACGCACTGCCACGGCTGACGCGTTCCTCGCTGCATCATTGCTTGCAGCGCCATGGGTTCTCACGCCCATCCGAGGTCAATGATGGCGACAAGTCCGCCAAGATACGCTTCAAGAGCTACCCAGTTGACTACTTTCACATCGACATCGCCGAGGTACAGACCGCCCAGGGCAAGCTCTGCCTCTTTGTCTCCATTGACACAACTTCCAAGTTTGCTTTCACCGAATTGCATGCCAAGGCTGGCAATCTGGTGGCCACGCCATCCTGCGCAACCTGATGGATGCCGTGTGCCCTACACCATCCACACGGTGCTCAACAACAGCGGTATCCAGTTCACCAACCGCAACCGAGATCGCAATGCCTTTGCGCACATCTTTGGTAGGGGCTGTGCTGAGCATGCAATCGAGCATCACCTCACCAAGATCAAGCACCCCAGGGTAAACAGACAGGTCGAGCCAATGAATCGGACCATCAAAGAAGCCACGGCCAGACGCTTCCATTACGACGATCACGCTCAACTTCGTCAACACTTGGCAGACTTCATCAGCGCCTGCAACTTTGGGGGAAGGCTCAAGACTCTCAAGGGCCTGGGTCCCTACGAATTCATCTGTAAACAGTGGGTCTGTGAGCCCGAACGGTTCACGATTGACCCGATACATCCAATGCCGGGACTAAACATCTAATGGCATACCTCTGACAGCAGGCTCAATCATCTCGATGTCCAGCAAAAAAGGCGCTTTCGCGCCTTTTTTACGGTTCACTGCGAGTCAATCTCGCAGGGCACCTCCTCTTTGCCAGAACCTCTTCATTCACAACCCGGGATTCCGGACACCGTGAGACGCACTGGCGAGACGGTCTTGCCATTGAGGGTCGCGCTCAAGGTGATGGTCCCCCCTGTGACAGCTGCGACCTGCTCGGTCTTCTTACGGCCCGTGACCTTGATGTCAACCAGTTGGCGATAGAACGCATCCGAGGCGACGGGAAGACCTGAACTGAAGCTGGCGGAAAGACCCGTGGTGTGCGAGACGAATGCCGCCGTGCTCCCTGCAGGAAGTGAGGAACCTCCAGGCGTACCAATATATGCCTGCGTGGTGAACGCACACTCGTCAGCATCGCCCGGAGTGAGTGTGGTGATACGAGACCCAAGATTTGCCACCCCAGCGGTGCTCCAGAGTCCGACATTCTCGATACGCGATTGCCGCAACGGCAGCACCTTGCTGATCTCCGTGCCATCCCCGAGGCGGGCGGAAAACAGCACATTCACATCTTCCCCGTCAGCAGGCCTGGGTTCCTGCACCAGGTAATCAACGGTGCACGCACCATCAGTCGTCACACATCCGCCACGATCAGCGGTGCCGACACGTCCCTTGTCCGAAGTGGCAACAATCGCGACCCCATCGGCCACCGGATTGCCGTTGGCATCAACGGCACGAACCGTGATCGTGGAAGTATCGCCGCTCAAGCTGTCATCAAGGGTATGTTTGCTGGCCGCGAGATCGAAACCCGCCTGGGTTGCCAGTCCGGTCGTCACGGTCACGACATCAGACTGCGTGGAGACCGTATTGATGCCATTGTTAATTTCCGCACGCACGATCACCGAAGTCGCTGCAGTACCAGAGAGCACCGACGCAGTGGCGATGCCTTCCGAGTTAGTCACTGCCGAAGTCGTCAGCAGGCGCGGTGCCTGCCCCGTTGGCAGGCTGGTATTCAACTGGAACTGAACCGTGGCACCGGCCACCGCTGCGCCATTCTGGTCGGCGGCCTTGAACTGCAGTTGTGCGGACTCAGAGCGTCCGGAACCACCGCTTCCGGCAATGACGATCGACCGATCGCTAGGGTTTGACCCCGAGTACAGCAGCGACTGGACCAGAGTCTGCGGATCAACGGCAGGATTTGAGCTGATGGCCAGATTGGTGCTGCCTGTCGCCGACTGCCCATTCACTGTGGCATTAACCGCAATGGAAGTCGCCCCTGCGGACGACGACGAGGCCGCAGCGACCTCAATCGATGCGGTGCCATCGGCATCCGTCAAGGCAGTCATCGATGTCGGAGAAAATTTCAGCAAGCCCGCACCGGATTCACTGAATGTGACAACCTGATTGGAAACGTCACCCCCATCGCTGCGAGTCAGCGTGGCCAGCACGCGAGCCGTCTCCGCAGTGGTAATGCGTGTCACCGTCGCGCCCGTATTCAAGTCGCGAATGCTCACACTGAACTTCGCCTCGAATTCGCTGGAGCTTCCCCCATCACTGCCACCACTTCCGCTGCCTCCGCTGGGAGTCCCCGGATCACCGCCACCACCGCCGCAGGCCGTCAGCGCGCCGGCAGCCACCGCAATCACCATCCAAGCGCCATGTTTGCGCAATTTCATCCAGTCCACTTTTCTCGCTCCTTTTTGGGAAATTCGAAATCCATCATTGCTCCAGCCATGTCGCCATAGCGGGGAGTCCAGGGTTTTGCTGCCTCAACGGCGCAGCGAGGTTTGCTCGCTGATGATCTTCGGCGTGATGAACACCAGCAGTTCGCTCTTCGCCGTCTCGCGCGTGCGCGATTTGAACAGGTGCCCGGCAATGGGCAGATCCCCCAGGAAGGGTACCTTGGTTTCGCTGGTGCTCTCCGACAGCTCGAAAATGCCGCCGATCACCACCGTGCCGCCATTCTCGACCAGCACCTGGGTCGTGACCCTCTTGGTATCGATCGGTATGCCGTCCGTGGTACTCTGGCTGAGGTTGGGGCTGTCCTTGTTGACGACCAGATCCAGAATCACATTGCCTTCCGGCGTGATCTGCGGCGTCACCTCAAGCTTCATCACGGCTTTCTTGAATTCGACCGTGGTGGCGCCATTGGGCGCGGTCACGGAGTAGGGGTACTCGGTCCCCTGCTCGATCACGGCTTCGACCTGGTCAGCAGTGACGATGCGCGGACTGGAGACGATGCGCCCTTCCCCCACACTCTCGAGCGCCTGCAGTTCCAGATTCAGGAAACGGTTGGCCGCCGAATTGAAGATCGACACCGCAAAACTGGCAGCGGAAGCTCCGCCCGACAGCGACGCAGGGAAATTGAAGAAGGATCCTGTCGCATCGGTGGTTCCGCTGGCACCGGAACTGCTGACCGCGTTGCTGTAACTGCTGCCAAACACCACCCGGTTGTCTCCACCGATGCTGTAACCGCCGTCGCCGCCATTGTTGGCGCGTAAGTCCGATCCCCCCAGACGCGCTCCGAGCGATCGCCCGAAGCTGTCGGTCGCCTCGACGATACGGGCCTCGATCAGCACCTGGCGCACCGGAATGTCCCAACTGGCGATCAATCGGGTCACTTCCTCCAGACGGGAAGGCGTGTCGGTCACGAACAGCTGGTTGGTGCGCTTTTCGGCAATGGCTGAACCGCGCGTGGTCAGGAACCGGTTGCTGTTCTCGCCTGTGCCGCTGCTGCTGCCGCTGGTATTGCGGCCGGTGAGTTGGTCGGCGATGTATTCGGAGCGCGCGTAGTTGAGCTGGAAGATCTGAGTGCGCAGAGGCTCCAACTCCTGCAGCTTCGCAGCGGCCTCGTAGTCCTTGCGCTTGCGATCATCGAGCTCATCCTTGGGCGCGACCCACAGCACATTGCCGTTCTTCTCGTAACCCAGCCCCTTCGAATCGAGAATGATCTGCAGGGCCTGGTCCCAGGGCACGTCCTGCAGGCGAAGGGTCAGCGAGCCCTGCACCGAATCGGAAGTCACGATGTTGAAATTGGTGAAATCGGCGATCACCTGCAGCAGCGAGCGGATCTCGATGTTCTGGAAGTTCAGCGACAGCTTGTCGCCGTTGAAGCCCACACCACGGGTGAGCTTGGTCGGATCCGGCGCGATCGCGCGCAACTCCAACACATACTGGCCTGCGGCCTGATAGGCGCTGTGCACCCAGTCGCCCGCGGCCTCGACCTCGACCCGCGTGGCATTGCCGCTCTGGCGGGCCTGCACGAAGGTCACCGGCGTGCCGAAATCCGTCACATCCAGGCGCTTGCGCAGGTTTTCCGGCAAGGCCACATTCGGCAGCTCCAGCACCAGCTTGCGCCCTTCCTGACGCAGATCCACATTCACGGCATCACTGGGCAAGCTGAGGATGACACGGCCAGCGCCATCGACACCACGACGGAAATCCAAGTCCTGCAGACCGGTGCCGGCCGCGACAGCCTGGGATGGTTGCCCGACCAGATCACGCCTGACTGGCGCAACGGCGGCCGGCGCAGCTCCATCGAGCAGGATCCAGACCGTCTTGCCATCGCGCTGCACCTGGTAGCTGGTGGCTTCGCGCAGGTTCAGGACGATGCGGGTGCGATCCTGCGCTTCGACCACGTTGATGGTGCGCAGATTGCCCTGATTGACCTCGACCGTTTTGCGGCCGGCCACGGCACCGACTCCCGGAAAATCCAGCGAGAGGCGCGCCGGCGACTGCACGACAAAGGCTACCGGGTCGAAGCCGATGGCCTCGTCCAGTTCGATTTGTACGACTTCGCGGCCATCGCGCTGCAATCCCGCCACGGACAGGATGTCCGCAGCATGGCTCGCGATGCTGGCAAAGCCGCATGCGAAGGCCAGCAAAATTCTGGCGCCTGTCCTCTTTTGGTGTGCTTGTTTGTTTTGCATGGTTATTCCTTAACCCTTCACTCCTGCAGTTCCACCACGGTGGACCGTTCCACCCATTCGCCAGCGGCGTCCTGCACAATCTCCTTGAGCTGCATGCGCGCTTCACTCACGGACTGGATCAATCCATAGTTCTGCCCCAGGTACTGCCCGGCGGTAACTTGATACAAATGGTTATCCACCGATACCAGCGCGGTCGGCTTGCCATGCTGCTGCATGAAACCGACCATCCGGATGGTATCGAGCGGATAGGCCTCGAGCGGCTCCTTGCGGCGCGCCCGGTGCATGTCGATCAGCGAGGTATCGCCACGGCGCATCGTGCCGCTCTCGAACACCTGCGCGAGCTTCTGGAAGTCGAAGGGGTCGAGCGCACTGTCGCGGTCATACGCCACCGGCTGAAACACGCTGGGCTCGGGCAGCGGCTTGATGCTGGGGGCGGCCTGGCTTTTCTCGCGCGTCATCCACGCCGAGACCTCGGACTGGCGGGAATCGGCGCACGCGCTCAGCAGGCAGGCCATCATGACCGCCACGGCTGTTCTTGTTGGATACATCTGCTTCATGTCACTTCTTCCGCGCAGCCGCCTTGGCCCTGCTTTGCGCCGCAACCTCTTCGGGATCCAGATAGCGGTAGGTCTTGGCAATGGCCTTCATGACCAGCCGGCCGTCGGCCATGTTCTTCTGGCCTTTCTCGATTTGCAGATTACCCAGCGTCACGATGCGGGGCAGGTGCGCCAGATCGGAGACGAACTGGCCGACCTCGTCATAACTGCCCGAGACCTGGATCTCGATGGGCTGCTCGGCGTAATAGTCCTTCAACTGCACGGATCCGGGCTTGAAGAGCTCGAACTGCAGGCCCCGGCCAATGCCGGCCTGGTTGATGTCCGAGAGCAAGGCAGACATTTCGGCCTTGCTCGGCAGTTGCTTTTCCAGCAACGTGACGTACTGGATCGCCTGTTCACGCTGAGCCTTGAGGGCATCGAGGTTGACGGCCTTGCGGTAATCGCGGCTGAACTCGGTGCGCAGCGTTGCCTCCTGGGCGCGGGCACTCTCGAGCTCATCCCGATAGCCGGTCAGCCACAGAAACCATAGCAGCACGGCGACCGCCACGGCCACGAAGGCGAAAAAAGCCAGCCGCGGAGCCAATGGCCACAGCCACGGATCGCGCCCGCTGGTTTCCTGGAATTGCTTGAGTATCTTGTTCACAGGCATTCCCCTCATTGACGCCTGGTGGCCGTGCCGGCCTGGGCATGCCCCTGGCTCTCATCGGTGGCGGGCTTGTCCAGCTTGAAGTTCAGCGAATAGCCATAGACCCGGCGCTGCTGCTTGTTGCCCAGGTCCACATTGGTGGCCTTGGATTCGATCAGCTGCGGATTGGTGTTCCAGGGCATCTCGTCGGTCAGGTTGCTCAGCAGATCGGAGACCGTCTGGTTGGACTGGGCCATGCCCTGCAGGGCCACCGACTTGTCCGACTGCTTGAGGCTCACGACGAAGGAGCCATTGGGGACGTCCGATGAGACATGATTGAGCAGTTGCACCGGCAGATTGCGCTCGGCCTGGAGGTTCTCGACGGCGTCCTGGCGCGCCTTGAGCGCTGCGATCTCGCTTTCGATGTCGGCCACCTCGCGGATCTGGTTCTTCAGGCGCGCATTCTCCTGGCGGATCATGTCATTGGCGCTGTTCTGGTCGGCGATCAGCGCCTGGAAGAACAGGTAGATACCGCCAGCCACCAGCAGACCAACCAGGCCCGCCAGCACCGAAGACGCGATGAAGGATTCCTTGCGGGCCTTCTTGGCCGCCTCGCGGTGCGGCAAAAGATTGATGCGAATCATTTGTCAAACCTCCGCAGCGCCAGTCCGCAGGCCGTCAGGTAGGTCGATGCTTCGCGCATCAGCGACTTCATGCGCACGCCACCGCCCATCTCCATGCCTTCGAACGGATTGACGACCTGGCATGCCGTCTCGGTGGACTGGGTCACGGCCGGGGCCAGCCCTTCGACCGCAGCCGTGCCGCCGGCCAGCAGAATGCGATCGACGGCGCTGTAGGGCGAGCTGCTGTAGAAGAACTGCAGCGAACGCGCGATTTCCTGCGTCAGGTTGTTCACGAAGGGGCGCAGCACCGCCACCCGATAGTCATCGGGCGTGTCGCCATTGCGCTTCTTGTTCTCGGCCTCTTCCGATGAAATGCCGTAATGCCGGGCGATCGACTGGGTCAGTTGCGCACCGCCAAAGGATTGCTCCCGCTCGAACAGAACCTCCTCGCCTTGCATCACCTGCAGCGTGCTGGTGGAGGCGCCCAGCTCGAAAACGGCCACGATCGGCGCCTCCGCCGTCTTGGGCCAGGTCTGCGCCAGCCGCGCCACCGCCAGGCGCGACGCATAGGATTCGACATCGAGGATGACAGCCTTCAGGCCGGCCGCCTCGGCCAGGCCTTGGCGGTCCTGCACCTTGTCTTTGCGCGAAGCTGCAATGAGCACATCCACATCGTCACTGGAGTGCTTGGAAGGCCCGACCACGCAGAAATCCAGGCTCACCTCGTCAAGGGCGAACGGAATGTAATGACCGGCCTCGGACTCGACCTGGATTTCCAGCTCTTCCTCCGACAGGCCTGCGGGCAGCACGATGCGGCGGGTGATCACCGCCGACGAAGGCAAGGCCAGCGCGGCCTGGCGGGTCCGGGCTCCGCTTTTCTTGACCAGACGGCGCAGGGCCTCGGCCACTTCGTCGAAGTTCTCGATATTGCCTTCGCTGACCCACCCCTTCTCGAGCCGCTCCACAGCCGCCCGCTCCAGCACCAGCTTGCCAGCCCGGTTGCCGCTGAGCTCCACCAGCTTGACGCTGGAGGCGCTGATATCGATTCCAAGCAGCGGCTGCTGCCTGGAGCCGAACAAAGATCCCGCAGAGACCACAGGGACTCCCTCCGCTCCGTTAAATAGAGCAACAAAATGTATTACTTGGCACGGGATACTAGCAGCATGGCAACTGAATGGAAAGAATAACTGAGTGCCTGTGTTTGCGTCCTGTTGTCAAAGGGACACGTCAATACCCTCCCGCCGTCGGATACCAATTGTGCGGTATCCTTACCGTTTGGTTTGCCGCAACGGCTGACAAATATTGACACTTGCAGGCTTCCGATTCAGCGAAGTTGTTGAAACATGCCTATTGATTCCCATAAGAGCGGCAGCGGCAGGCAGCGGCCCGGCAAACCCGACCACAGTTCTGACGCCAGTGCAGCCCCTAAAAAACCAAAACCATGGGCGCTGCGCCTGCTCGGCTGGCTCCTGGCGCTGCTCGCCACCGCCGTCGTGGCCGGCATCGCCGTGGTGGTCGTGGTGGTTGCCACTATCTACCCCAAGCTGCCAGACGTCTCCGACCTGGCCGACTACCGCCCCAAGTTGCCGCTGCGGGTCTTCTCCGCCGAAGGCGCGCTGATTGGCGAATTCGGCGAGGAGCGCCGCAAGCTCATGCCGATCGAGGATATCCCGCCAGTCATGAAGCAGGCCATCCTGGCCGCCGAGGATGCGCGCTTCTTCGAGCACAACGGCATCGACTACCGCGGCATTGCCCGCGCCGCGCTGGCCAACGTGCGCGACCTGCGCAGCCAAGGCGCTTCTACCATCTCGATGCAGGTGGCGCGCAACATGTACCTCTCGCCCGAACGCACCTTCACGCGCAAGGTCTATGAGATACTGCTGACGCTCAAGCTCGAGCACATGCTCTCCAAGGACGAGATCCTGGAGATCTACATGAACCAGATTTTCCTGGGCAACCGCGCCTACGGCTTCTCGGCCGCAGCCGAAACCTACTTCGGCAAGCCGCTGGAATCCATCACCACCGCCGAGGCGGCCATGCTGGCCGGCCTGCCCGTAGCGCCTTCCCAATACAACCCGATCCGCCGCCCCGAACGCGCCCGCATCCGCCAGTTGCACATCATCAACCGGATGCAGGAGAACGGCTTCATCACAGCCGAACAGGCCCAGCAGGCGCGCGACGAGAAGCTGACCATCCGCCGCAGCATCGACAACTTCCCGGTGCGCGCCGAGTACGTGGCCGAGATGGTGCGCCAGGCCATGGTCGAGCGCTATGGTCAGGAGGCCTACACCCGCGGGCTGAACGTCTACACCACCATCGAAATGTCCGACCAGGAGGCGGCCTACCAGGCACTGCGCGCCGGCATCATGGACTACGAGAAGCGGCAGTTCTACCGGGGCCCGGAGAACTTCGTCAACTGGCCCGCCGATCCCGAGGCGCAGGAAGAAGTCCTCGACAAGGCGCTGGCGGCCCACCCTGACAATGGCGAACTGCTCTCGGCGGTGGTCGTCGAGGCAAGCCGCCAGAAGGTGATCGTCACCCGTACCGATGGCGAGCGCCTGGAAATCACCGGCGATGGCCTCAAGCCCGTGCAGTCGGGCTTGGCCGACAAGGCCGCCGCCAACATCAAGATCCGGCCGGGCGCCATTGTCCGCATCATGAAGGCCGAAGGCGGCCAATGGGTGCTGACACAACTGCCCGAGGTCGAAGGGGCCTTCGTCGCCATGGACCCGCGCAGCGGCGCCATCCAGGCCCTGGTGGGCGGCTTCGACTTCAACAAGAACAAGTTCAACCACGTCACCCAGGCCTGGCGCCAGGCGGGCTCGAGCTTCAAGCCATTCATCTATTCGGCGGCGCTCGAGCGGGGCTTCACACCGGCCACCGTGATTGCCGACTCGCCCATGTATTTCAGTGCGGCGGTCACCGGCAGCCGCCCCTGGGAGCCGCGCAACTATGACGGCCGATTCGACGGCGCCATGAGCATGCGCACCGCACTGGCCAAATCCAAGAACATCATCTCGGTACGGCTGCTGCAGGCCGTCGGCCCCAAGCAGGGCCGCGAATGGGCGCTGCGCTTTGGCTTCTCGCCCAACAAGCTTGTGCCCGTGCTACCCATGGCGCTGGGCTCGGGTGAAGTCACGCCGCTGCAGATGGCGGCCGCCTATTCGGTGTTCGCCAATGGCGGCCATCGCATCGAGCCATGGCTGATCGAGCGCGTCACTGACTACCGCGGCAAGGTGCTCTCGCAAATCGAGATACCCAAACTTGAAGAATTGCCCCAAGTGATCGACCCCCGCAACGCCTTCGTCATGAGCAGCATGATGCAGGACGTGATGCGCATAGGTACCGGCGCGCGCGCGCGCAACACCCTCAAGCGCCCGGACATCTACGGCAAGACCGGCACCACCAATGATGCGCTGGATGCCTGGTTCGCGGGCTACCAGCCGACGCTGACCGCGGTAGCCTGGGTCGGCTACGACAATCCCCGCAACCTGGGCAGCCGCGAGACCGGCGGAGGCCTGAGCCTGCCGATCTGGACGCGCTTCATGCAGCATGCGCTCAAGGACGTGCCAGTGACCGAGATCGAGGCTCCAACAGGGGTGGTGCGCTCAGGCAACGACTGGGCCTACCGCGAATATGCCGATGGCCGCGGCATTGCGAGCCTGGGACTGGAGACGCTTTATGGTGACGCCTCGACGGGCGGCTTCACCGCCCCCAGTGCCGAGGAACGCGCCCAGATCATGGACTTGTTCCGCAATTGAGCGGGGCGATGGTGGCTGGCGCGTCCCCACCACCATGAAACCACGGCCTGCTTCGCGCAGGCCGTTTTCTCAGGCGTCAAGCCTGAGGCGCGAAACGCAATGAAGCCCCACCGGCCTGCTCGCTTGCCAGTTTTGCCAGCATGGCGTAGAACTCGCCCTCCCCCTTGGTGTCCAGCCACTGACCATCCTGGAACTTGAAGTGAAACCCGCCAGCGCGGGCGGCCAGCCAGATCTCGTGCAGGGGTTTTTGCTGGTTGACGACAATCTGTGAACGGTCTGGAAACACAATCGTCACCATGCCGCCGACACGCTGGGCATCCAGGTCCAGCGCCGTCGACTCCGTGATGCGGTCACACGCCTGCTCGATCTGCAGCAGCAAGGCATCGGCACGGTCCAAGAATTCCGAGTCTGTCATTACAATCCCATCATGTTGCAAAACCCCAAAATTGTAGTCCGCATGGGCCTGACCCTGCTGGCGGCAGCGTGGCTTGCCGGCTGTGGCCAGCGCGGGCCCCTCTACCTGCCGCCAAGCGCCAGCGCCCATGGTTCCGGCTCCGCCAGCACCGCGGCACCGGCCGAGGCCCCTTCCTCGGCAGCCACAACCTCCGTCCGTCCCTGACTGTTACCCAATCGCCCGCACCACTGCCCAGGCCCCACGCAGCCAAACCCCCGGCAGCTGCCCTCCTCTATCTCTGCTCCATGCCCACCGATCACGCCGCAGCCCTGCCCGGCCACCCCTTCTTCCACTATCAGGACGGCACGCTTTTTGCCGAAGCCGTTGCGCTGACGGAATTGGCGCAGCAGCACGGCACGCCGCTCTTCGTCTACTCGCAGGCAGCGCTCGCGCATGCGCTGGATGCCTACCAGCAAGGTTTTGCCGGACGCAATGTAGGCATCCACTATGCCGTCAAGGCCAACTCCAACCTGTCCATCCTGCAGTTCTTCGCCGAGCAGGGCTGCGGCTTCGACATCGTCTCGGCCGGTGAACTGCTGCGGGTGCTGCAGGCCGGTGCCACACCCGCCAGCGTGGTTTTCTCGGGTGTGGGCAAGACCCGCGCCGAAATGCAGCTGGCGCTGCGCACCGGCATTGGCTGCTTCAACGTCGAGAGCGAGGCCGAACTGGCGGTCCTCAACGAAGAAGCCGGGAAACTGCAGATCCGCGCGCCCATCAGCCTGCGCGTCAACCCCGACGTCGACCCGCAGACCCACCCCTACATCTCGACCGGCCTCAAGAACAACAAGTTCGGCATCCCGCATGAGCGGGCACTGCAGGTTTTCCAGCAAGCCGCCGCCCTGCCCTGGCTGGAGGTACGCGGCATCGACTGCCACATCGGCTCGCAAATCCTCAGTGAGCGTCCGTTTCTGGATGCGCTGGACAAACTGCTGGATCTGGTCGCCGCCGTCGAACGCTGCGGCATCGCGCTGCACCACATTGATTGTGGTGGCGGTCTGGGCATCCAGTACCAGACCGAGGTGCCGCCACAGGCCGGCGCGCTGTGGCAGAAAATGTTCGCGCATGCCGATGCCCGCGGCTATGGCGACCGCCGCTTTCTGATCGAGCCCGGCCGCTCGCTCGTCGGCAACGCCGGCGTGTGCCTCACCGAGGTGCTCTACCTCAAGCCGGGCGAGGACAAGCATTTCTGCATCGTCGACGCCGCCATGAACGACCTGCCGCGTCCGGCCATGTATGAAGCCTTCCATGCCATATCGCCGGTGGTGCCGCGCGCCGGCACGCCGGTGACCACCTACGACGTGGTCGGCCCGGTCTGCGAAAGCGGCGACTGGCTCGGCCGCGACCGTGCGCTGGCCGTCCAGGCGGGTGATTGGCTGGCCGTCGGCTCGGCTGGCGCCTATTGCATGAGCATGGCCAGCAACTACAACAGTCGCCCGCGCGCAGCAGAAATCCTGGTACACGGCAGCGAACACCGTGTCATCCGCCAGCGTGAGTCGTTTGCGCAGATGATCGAAACCGAGCGCTGAAAATCCGCAGACGACCAGGGACAGAAACCGCAGGTAGCGCTGTCACGCTACCTGCGGTTTTTCTTGGGCTTTGAAGATCCCTCTTGCTCTTGTCGCCCATTTCCAGTCTGCCCGCGGCTGAGAACCTGCTCAAAGGCCCTTGGTCACCCAAGCCAAGGCGCCATTGAGCCACTTCTGCAGGAATTCGCGGCTGGCCTCGCCAATCTCGCCATCCTCGGTCACCATGCCTTCGCGGTACTGTAGATAGGCATCGGGCTGCGGCAATACCCGCACACCCAGCGCCGCGAGCACACCGCGCAGATGCTGCTGCGCCAGCGCCGTGCCGATACCGCCAGGCGAGGTACCCAGCACGCCAGCGGCCTTGCCGGCCCAGACATTCTTGCCATACGGCCGCGAGCCATGGTCGAGCACATTCTTGAGCGCAGCCGGAATCGTCCGATTGTGCTCGGGCGTGACGATCAGCAGCCCATCGGCATGGGCGATCTGTGCCTTGACACGCTGCACGGATGCCGCCTGCGCTTCGTCATCATCCTGGTTGTAGAGTGGCAGGTCGCCAATTTCCACCCAGTCGAACACCACATCGGCGGGCGCCAGCCGCACCAGCGCCTTGGCCAGCTTCCGGTTGATCGAAGCCTTCCTCAGGCTCCCCACGATTACCGCAATTGTCGTCATCGAAACCATCCTCCAATTCTGGAACCATCGAACGCCCCAAGGCACGGCCTGCGGAGCGGCGCTTGTGCTGTAATGACAGCACAATCCATGCGATTCTCTCCCGAAACAACGCACATGACAGACTCGACCCCGATCAACATGCCTGTGGCATGGAATACCGCCACCCGCCTGATCCACCATCCCTACCAACCTCCCGAGGGTTTCGAATCCCCGGCCACCGCGGTCCACAAAGGCTCCACCATCTTCTTTCCCAGCATGGCCGCCGTGCGCAACCGAGACTGGGCCTTCAAGACCACCTACACCTACGGCCTGCACGGCACGCCCACCAGCTTCATCCTGGAAGAGCGCCTGGCCAGCCTCGAAGGTGCGCAGCACTGCCTGCTGGTGCCCAGCGGCCTGGCCGCCATCAGCACCGTCAACCTGGCCCTGCTCCGACAAGGCGACGAGGTGCTGCTGCCCGACAACGTTTACGGCCCGAACAAGTCGCTGGTCGAGCAAGGACTGCGCCACTATGGCATCACGCATGCCTGCTACGACCCGCTCGACGTGGAGGATCTGCGTCGCAAGATAGGCCCCCGCACCCGGCTCGTCTGGCTGGAGGCGGCGGGCTCCGTCAGCATGGAGTTTCCGGATCTGCCGGCGCTGGCCGCCGTCTGCCGCGAACACGGCATCGCCGCTGCGCTGGACAACACCTGGGGTGCCGGCTTGGCCTTCCAGCCCTTCGCGCTCGGACGGCAGGCGGATGGCCAGCCGCTGGGGGTGGACATCTCCATCCACGCGCTCACCAAATATCCCAGTGGCGGCGGCGACGTGCTGATGGGCAGCATCGCCACATGCGACGAGCGCCTCCACAAGGCCATCAAGCTCTGCCATATGCGCCTCGGCCTGGGGGTGGGTATGAATGATGTCGAGGCCATTCTGCGCAATCTCCCGAGCCTGGCCCTGCGCTACCACGCCCAGGATCGCGCCGCCCGCCAGTTGGCCGGCTTCCTGCAGCAGCACCGGGCCGTCGCGCAAGTGTTGCACCCTGCCCTGCCCGGCAGCCCTGGCCATGCGCACTGGCAACGCCTGTGCGCCCCCAAAGGACCTGAAGACCAGGGCGCCTGCGCCGGCATCTTCTCGTTCGTGCCCGACGCAAGTTGGAGCCAGGATCGCATCGACGCCTTCTGCGAGGCGTTGCAGCTCTTTCGCATCGGCTACAGCTGGGGTGGCCCGACCAGCCTGGTGATGGCCTATGACCTGCAAACCGAACGCCAGGTGCCCGCCAGCCTCGCTCGCCTGCAGGGGACGCGGCTTGTGCGCCTGTGCATCGGACTTGAACATCCGGACGACCTGCAGGCCGATCTGGCCCAGGCCTTCCAGACAGTAGGGGCCTGAACGACCCGACCAAGAGAACACCGCCGCACCAACGAAAAAAGCAGCACCAAGGTGCTGCTTTTTCGAAGATCTTTGGTGGGCGATACTGGTTTCGAACCAGTGACCCCTGCCGTGTGAAGGCAGTGCTCTACCACTGAGCTAACCGCCCAAAGTCCTGTCATCTCTCGCCAACTTCTGCTTTTCCATCTGCCAAGGCATCCGGCTCGTTTGCGAGAGGGCTGAAATATACCATTGTTTCGTCCCTACCGGGCCGGTTCCGCCAGATTTTTTCAGCAGAATCGCATTTCGAACCACCCATTGCCTTCAACGCCATCCATGCCGTCTCGTACTTCGACCGAACTTCAGCATCTTTTCCACCCATCGACAGCAGACTTGCCCGACATCCTGGGCATCCAGGCCCAGTGCTACCACAGCATCCAGCCTGAGTCATCCGCCTCGATGGAAGCCAAGCTGAAGGCATCGCCACGCACCTGCTTCATGGCGCGCGGGCCATCCGGCGAGGCGCTGGGCTATCTGCTGGCCCTGCCATGGATGGCCAATCAGCTCCCCGAACTCGACGCCTCGCATTGCCACCTGCCGGAGACCCCCGATTGCCTTTACCTGCATGACCTGGCCATCGCGCCACGGGCTCGAGGCAGCGGCACGGCCAGCCTGCTGATCCGCCACTTCCTCCAGAGCCTGGCCGAAAGCACCCTCCCGGTCGCGCGCCTGATCGCCATCCAGCAGTCTGCGCCGTTCTGGCAGCGCCATGCCTTCCGCCCGGTCGAACCGACCGGAGCGCTGCGCGAGAAAATCCGCAGTTATGGCGACGATGCCCAATTGATGGAAAGGCGCAGGAAGCCTGCATAACAGGCCACGGCCCCATGGCACAAGCAGGCCAGACGGCCATGGAATGCCTCGGGATGAAGCGAGGGCAAGGCAATGGGGATGGCCCCCGCTGACCCGTAGTCGTGAACAGGTTCTAAAAGACTCTCAGGAGAACTGACGAGCCATCTCCGCGGCACGGTCGCGGCAGGCCTGCATCGCCTCGATGAAGCGGGCCTTGACGTCGAGCTCATCCAGCCGCGTCGTTGCAGCGTAGGTGGTGCCGCCCTTGGAAGTGACGCGTTGCCGCAGCACCTCGGGAGGCTCCGTGGAGTCGGCCGCCAGCGCTGCCGCACCCTCGAACGTTGCCACGGCCAGTTGATAGGCCTGGTCGGCACTCAAGCCCATCTGCTGGCCGGCCTCGCGCATGGCTTCGAGGAAATAGAACACATAGGCCGGACCGGAGCCCGAAATGGCCGTGACCGCATCGAGCTGTGCTTCCTGCTCGACCCACAGGCTTTGCCCCATCGCCTGGGCCACCGCCTGTGCTTCGTCGCGATCGGCCGCGCTTGCCCCGGCACGGGCAAACAGCCCGGTCATGCCCTTGCCGACCAGAGCCGGGGTATTGGGCATGGCCCGCACAATGCGCTCGCTACCCAGCCAAACCGCCAGCGTGTCGGTGGTGATGCCGGCGGCGATGCTCAGGTGCAGGCAGGGCGCCAGCCGATGCCGCAACGACTCGATGGCACCGTGCAGCATCTGTGGCTTGACGGCCCATACCAGCAGACTCGCCTGCTCAACCACCGCATCGGCCTGTGCATGTGCGGCAATGCCGAAATCATGCTGCAAGGCCACGCGGGTCGCCTCATGCGGCTCGACCACATGAATGGATGACGCAGGACGCCCATGGCGCAGCAGCCCGCCAATGATGGCGCGCGCCATATTGCCGCCGCCGACGAAGACCGTGATGCTCATGGCCGCGCCGCCAATCAATCAACCGCCCTGGTGGGCGCGCTTGCCAGGGTTCTTCTTGCTGCGCGTGGCTACGCCACGTTCCTTGCTGACGCGCTGACCGGCACCTTGCTTGGGGAGCACATAGCCCTTGGGAGCCGACAGCGGCGGGGTGAACTTGCGATCAGCTTCGGTAACGATTTTGTTGCCCATGACAATTCCTGCTTTGGAGATGAAACTGCGTATTCTATTGCATAGCCCCCACGCAGCGCCAGACCGTGAAACCTGCGGCGACCCGGCAGCATCATTGGTGCATGCAGGAGCATCGGCGCATGTCACGCACTCTCATGGCTGGGGGGTGTCCTTGCCCTCGCCGTCCGGCAACAGACAGGCCTCGAGGGTTTGCAAGTCATTGTCCCTGGCGAAGTTCATCACGAAACTCCAGGCCATCGGTTCCTGCTCGCGCAGGGCGGTATTGACGACCACGCACTTGACGCCATCAATGACCGTTGGCACGCACCAGGGGGAATACACCAGATGGCTGCTGGGCCGGCTGCCCGCCGGCCGGAAGCTGCTCATGACGCCGGCCAACCGTTCCGACCAGTCGCTGGGCCGAAAAGTCTTGCCTTGATGGGTTTTGCCCAGAATGAATACTTCTTGGTGCGACGGGGAGGTGGCCATTGAGGTGCGTCCGCGGCAGCCTGCAGTGGGGAGGTGCGGGCAACTTCTGCTCACGGGAGTGAAAAGCGAAGCGCCGATTTTAGCCCTCCCTGCCCCATCGCGTCAGCGAATCCCCCGGCCGCGCGCATTGCCATCGGGGCCTCAACGCCCGCCCGGGCGGCGAGGCACTCAGCGCGAGAGGCTGGCCAGGCGCGCCGCCAACGCCACGAAGACGGCGCTGGCAAGCCGGTTGAGGACGCGTTGCGCGCCCGCAGATGTCTGAAGAACCCGGCCGAACCAGCCCGAGCAGCAAGCGATGCTGCCAAAGACCAGTAAGGCCGCCAGCATGAAGACGGCGCCGAACACCATGATCTGCAGTGACACCGGCCCGCGCGCCGGATTGGCGAACTGCGGCAGAAATGCCATGAAGAACAACAGCACCTTGGGATTGCTCAGGTTCATCACCACGCCACGGCCTACCATGGCCAGAGCGCCCGTATCCGGCTGCGCGACGGCGCCTGCCGCCGGGTTCTGCTGCAGCGCGGGCGCATGCCATGCGCCCCAGGCCAGCCAGAGCAGATAGGCCGCACCACACAGCTTGATCAGCGTGAATGCCAGTGCGGAAGCGGCCACCACGGCGGCCAGCCCGAGCGCCACCGCTCCGGTGTGCACGACCAGCCCGAGACACAGCCCCAGCACGACCGCCATGCCGGCACGCCAACCATGCTGGGCCGACTGCATGAGCACAAAGATGTTGTCCGGCCCCGGACTCAGCGCCAGCAGCACGGCCACGCCGAAAAAAGCCAGCACACTATCGAACGTCGGCATGCCCGCTCCCTGGATCGTCGGTCGCGATGATCGCCACCATTGCCGTCATTGCCGCCACCGCCTCACTCGATGGCCGGGTCACGCGCGAGCAGACCATGCACCAGCGCCTGTGCATCGGCCTGGCCATCGAGCATCTGCACCACCGCCTGGCTGATGGGCATTTCCACGCCCGCCTGGCGGGCGCGCTGCACCACCGCACGCGCACAATAAACCCCCTCGGCAACATGGCCGAGCTGGGCAAGGATCTGCGCCAGCGACTGCCGTTGCGCCAGCAGCAGGCCAACCTTGCGGTTGCGCGAGAGCCCGCCAGTGGCCGTCAGCACCAGATCGCCCACGCCGGCGAGCCCCATGAAGGTCTCGTGGCGCCCGCCCAGCGCCACGCCCAGCCGCGCCATCTCGGCCAGGCCGCGCGTCACAAGGGCGGCCCGGGCATTGAGGCCCAGTTCGAGACCGTCACATACCCCAGTGGCGATCGCCAGCACATTCTTGACGGCGCCGCCCACCTCGACCCCGGTCACATCGTCATTCGAATAGATGCGCATGGCATGGCCATGGAAGGCCGCGACCAGCAACTGCCGCACCTGGGAATGCGACGATGCTGCCACCAGGGCCGTCGGCTGCGCACGCGCCACCTCCAGCGCAAAACTGGGGCCGCTCAGCAAACCGCACAGGAGGCCCGGCGCCACGGTAGCCTGCACTTCATGCGGCAACAGCCCGGCCACCGACGCATCCGCCTGCGGCGGCTCCAGCCCTTTGCACAGCCAGACCACCGGCGCGCTCAGCGGCCCCAGCGCTTGTAATTCCACCAACATGGCGCGCAAGGCTGCCACTGGCGTACCCAGCACGACCAGATCGGCCGCCACCGCCTGCGCATGCCAGTCGCCTGCCACCACATCCAACGCGGCCGGCAACTCAACTTGCGGCAGATAGCGGGCATTGCGGCGTGTCGCCGCCATCTCCGCAGCCTGAGCGGCATCGCGCAACCACAGCGTCACGCGATGGCCCGCAGGATGTGCCGCCGCCGCCATGGCCACGGCCGTTCCCCAGGCGCCGCCGCCCAGGATCAGGACATTCAATGTGCGCATGGATCAAAGCCTCCCAGAGCATGTGCCTGTGTGAAAAAGGACTCGCTGGCGAGTCCTTGCTGCGTCGGGGTACGCACGCGTGCGTGCGGCCCACATGGCGGGCTTGCGGCGCGCTTACTGCGTGGTGGCCGGAGCCTGCTGCGCGTTGGCCTGGGCCTGTTGCTGGTCATACATGGCCTGGAAGTTGATCTCGGCCATGTGCACGGGCGGGAAGCCTGCGCGGTTGATCACGTCGGCGATGTTGCCGCGCAGATAGGGGTAGACGATTTGGGGGCAGGCCACGCCGACGACCGCACCGAGTTGCTCTTCCGGGATGTTGCGCACCTCGAAGATTCCGGCCTGCTTGGCCTCGACCAGGAACAGGGTCTTGTCCTCGACCTTGGTGTGCACGGTGCCGGTGATGGTGACTTCGTACAGGCCTTCGGCGACCGTGGTCGCAGCCACTGCGAGCTGGATGTCGACGTTGGGTTGCTTCTGCTCCAGCAGGATGCCGGGGGAATTGGGCTGCTCAAGGGACAGGTCCTTGAGGTAGACACGTTGAATCTGGAAAACCGGAGCGGTTTGGTCGGCCATGCGGAACTACTTTCTGGTCAAAACGGTTGATTGGCGGCGCCCTCTCCAAGCGCACAGCGGCCTATTATGCAGGCATTCATGCAGGCACTCGGTCGCCGTCCTTCTCCTGGTGGGTCAGGCGGGCGCAACGGCTTTCATTGCGGCGCGCCCGGCGTCTGCAGCAAAGGCTCTAGGCCGCCGCGCACATCCAGCGCCACCAGGTCGTCGTGCCCGCCCACGTGCGTCGTGCCGATGTAGATCTGCGGCACGGTGCGGCGCCCCGTCTCGGCCATCATGCGCTGGCGGGCCGCAGGATCGACATCGATACGGATTTCCTCGATCTGCTCGACGCCCCTGGCCTTGAGCAATTGCTTGGCACGGATGCAGTAAGGGCACACGGCGGTGGTGTACATGGTCACGGCTTGCATACTCGATCCTCGTTGGCGGTCCTGCGGGTCCTGACGGTCAGTGGCACGTCAGGCAGCGCCCTTGCCGGCCACCACCGGCAGGCCGGCTTCCTTCCAGGCTTTCATGCCACCGACGACGGTCTGGGCATTCTCGTAGCCGAGCTTCTTGGCCACGGCCACGGCCCGTTTGGCACGGGTGCCGCTGGCGCAGACCAGCAGCAACGCGGTGGCCTTGTTCTTGACCGCACTGGGCAGTTGCTGCTCGACCTGATCGACCGGCACGCTCTTGGCCCCTTTGATATGGCCGGCGGCAAACTCATCGGTCCCACGCACATCGACGACCACGGCCTTGTCACGGTTGATCTTCTGCACGGCCTGGGCCGGCGTCACGCCGGCAAAACCACCTTTGTTGAGGGCCGGCACGAACAGCATGGCTCCCGAGCCGATGGCGATGAGGAACAAATACCAGTTATCCAGAAAAAAATTCACGTTGGGTCTCTCTGAGAACTCTGACAAAACAATGGCGTGATTCTAGAATGATGCGCTTTTGTTTGCCCGAACTTTGAGACAAATATGCACAAGCTCGTTCTGATTCGCCACGGCGAGTCTACCTGGAACCTGGAAAACCGCTTCACCGGCTGGACCGATGTGGACCTCACCGCCACCGGCATCAGCCAGGCGCAGGCTGCCGGCCAGCGCCTCAAGGAGCAAGGTTTCGTCTTCGACAAGGCATACACCAGCGTGCTCAAGCGCGCCATCCACACGCTCTGGCACTGCCTCGATGCGATGGATGCCACATGGCTGCCCGTCGAGAAGGCTTGGCAGCTCAACGAGCGCCACTATGGCGCGCTGCAGGGCCTCAACAAAGCCGACACCGCCGCCAAGTACGGCGACGAGCAGGTGCTCGTATGGCGCCGCAGCTATGAAACCCCTCCGCCCGCGCTGGACGCGAACGATCCGCGCAGCGAGCGCGGCGACCGCCGCTACCAGACGCTCGGCGCAGAAGGGGTGCCGCTGACCGAGTGCCTCAAGGACACCGTGGCGCGCGTGCTGCCTTTCTGGGAATCGAACATCGCGCCGGACATCCGTGCCGGCAAGCGCATTGTCATCGCCGCGCACGGCAACTCGCTGCGCGCACTGGTCAAGTACCTCGACGGCATTTCCGACCAGGACATCGTCTCGCTCAACATCCCCAACGGCACGCCGCTGGTCTATGAGCTCGACGACACCCTCAAGCCGATCCGCAGCTACTACCTCGAAGCCTGATCGCCCCGCCCGCGGGCCGTGTCGGAGAATTTATGTTACGGTTGCACGCAGCGCTCCTGCCCCCAATGCTCCTGCCTTTATAAATGGTCATCATGAGCCAAAAATTGCAAACCCTCGGATGGGTCAGCGCCGGCATCCTGGCCGGTGCGCTGGCGACCTTCTCGCTGCAGACCACTGCCCGCAACAGCATTGCGCCACTGCCACTGGAGGAGATCCAGCAGCTGGCGGCGGTGTACGGCCTGATCAAATCCGACTACGTCGAGCCGGTCGATGACAAGAAGCTCATCACCGACGCCATCTCGGGCATGGTCTCCAACCTCGACCCCCATTCGCAATATTTCGACAAGGCCAGCTTCAAGGAATTCCGCGAAGGCACCAGTGGCCGCTTCGTCGGCGTCGGCATCGAGATCACGCAGGAAGACGGGCTGATCCGCATCGTCTCGCCCATAGAAGGCTCGCCAGCGGACCGCGCCGGCCTGATGACCAACGACCTGATCACCAGGATCGACGACACCGCAGTCAAAGGCCTGAGCCTGACCGATGCCGTCAAACGCATGCGCGGCGAGCCCAACACCAAGGTGGTGCTGACCATCTTCCGCAAGGACGAAAGCCGCACCTTCACGGTCACCATCACACGCGAGGAAATCAAGACCCGCTCCGTCAAGGGCGAAGTGATCGAGCCGGGCTATGCCTGGGTGCGTCTGTCTCAGTTCCAGGATCGCACGGTGGACGATTTCGTCACCAAGGTCGCCGAAATCTATGCCAAGGAGCCCGACCTCAAGGGCCTGGTGCTGGACCTGCGCAATGATCCGGGCGGCCTGCTCGATGCCGCGGTGGCCATCTCCGCCGCCTTCCTGCCGCAGAACGTGGTGGTCGTGACAACCGATGGTCAACTGCCCGAGAGCAAGGCGACCTTCTCCACCACCGCCGCCGACTACCTGCCCCGGCGCATCGGCCTGGGCATCGGAAGCGATCCGCTGCGCAAGCTGCCGGCTGCGCTCAAGAGCGTGCCGCTGGTGGTGCTGGTCAACGAAGGCTCGGCCTCGGCCAGCGAGATCGTCGCCGGTGCGCTGCAGGACCACCAGCGCGCCACCATCATGGGCAGCCAGACCTTCGGCAAGGGCTCGGTGCAGACCGTGCGCCCGCTGGGTCCGGACACCGGTATCAAGCTGACCACGGCGCTCTACTACACACCTTCGGGCCGCTCCATCCAGGCCAAAGGGATAGAGCCTGACATCGCCGTGGACGAAACCGCCGAGGGCACCCCTTACGCATCGCTGCGCATCCGCGAAGCCGACCTGCTCAAACACCTGGGCACCGACGACGACCCGGAAGAAGCCGCCCGCAAGGAAAAGGAGCGCGAGCAGGCCATGCAGCGCCTGGAGGAGGAAACCAAAGCCAACAATGGTCAACCGACGCGCCGGCAGCCCCAGTTCGGCTCGGCCGAGGACTTCCAGCTCCAGCAGGCCCTCAACCACCTCAAGGGACTGCCGGTGCAAGTCAGCAAGTCGGATGAAGAGCGGCTGGCCGCTGCCACTGCGGAGGCCACAGCGGCCGCGCCATCGGCCAGCCCAGCTGCGGGCGCAACGGACGCCTCCTCCAAGTAAGTCCGGAGCTCAGGCACTTTTGACGCCGTTCAAAGTGCCTGCTGCCCGCCATGGGCAGAGCACAGCAGGCCTCGCGCCCAACCTCCCCCGCGGGTCCGCGCGAAGCCACGTCGGGAAAATCGGCGTTTTCCTACAGCCAGGGGGCGCCCTGAAACCGACAATGGTGGCAACGCGCCGCATTCCACGGCGCCATTCCACTCATGGCACAGCTCCTGCCCCGCTCGCCCCTGCTCTTCTGGTGGCGTATGCCAGTCCCCATCCCGATGAGAGAGCCCGTGCCGTGGCCCTTATGCCGACCCCACCCGATTCCGAGACTGCTGTCACGCCATGACGGACAAACTCCAGACTTTCATTGTCGAAGACAACCACACCATCCGCGAAAACCTCACGGCCATGCTCGAGGAGTTGACACCGGTCGAGGCACAGGGCTTCGCCGTCAGCCAGCATGAGGCATTGGACTGGCTGCACAGCAACCAGGATGGCTGGCGCCTGCTCATCGTCGACCTGTTCCTGCAATCTGGCACGGGATTGGGAGTGATCGAGGCGGTGGGGCCCATCCAGCCGGACCAGCACATCGTGATCCTCAGCAACTATGTCGAGGACGACATCCGCCAGCGCAGCGCGCAGTTGGGTGTGAGCGCTGTATTCGACAAATCACGCGACATCGAGAAGCTGATCGATTTCTGCAACGAGCTTGCCAGCACCTGAGCCCATCGGCTCGGCGACGGCAGACAGGTTGGCAAGGCCGCCGGGCCCGTGCCGGCGGCGCAGCCATCATTCCGGCGCCGTGCTGCCCGCAGCGGCTTTGCGGGCAAATTCCTCGCGCAGCGCACGCAGCTTGGCGCGCGGGTCCTCGCGGGCCGTGTCGGCGGCCAGGTTCATCTCGCCGATGAAGCGGCTGGGCTTGGTCGCCACCCAGTCACGGCCTTTCTTGCGACGGCGCGTCCAGCTTACCGCCAGCGTGCGCTGCGCACGCGTGATGCCCACATACATCAGGCGACGCTCCTCCTCCAGGCGCTGCTGGTCGATCACGCCTTCCTCACCCTGCTGGAACGGCAGCACGCCCTCGTTGACGCCGGCCAGGATGACGTGCGGCCATTCGAGGCCCTTGGAGGCATGCAGCGTCGAGAGGGTGACGACGTTCTGGTCCTTCTCCTGCTCGCTGATGGTCGAGAGCAAGGCGATGGTCTGGGCCACCTCCAGCAGGCTCTTGGCCTCGGTGACGATGCCGCCGATGGCCTCGTCGGGCACACCGCCGGCGCGCTGCGCCATCCAGTCGCAGAACTCCTGCACATTGCCCCAGCGCGCCGTGGCCTGGGCGGCGGTGTCGGAATGCTCGAGCAGGAAGTTCTCGTAGCCGATCTCCTCGAGCCATTCCTTGAGGAACTGGCGCGCCGCCTCGGCACCCAGCGCATGCCGGGCACGGTATTGCAGATCGTTGAGCAGGCGACCGAACTCGGCCAACCCACCCAGCGCCCGGGCACTCAGGCGCGCTGGCAGCATCTGGTTGAACATGGCCGCGTACATGCTGCATTTGTATTGCGAGGCGAAGTCGCCCAGCTGCGCCAGCGTCTGGTGACCGATACCGCGGCGCGGCGCGGAGATCGCCCGCAAAAAGGCCGGGTCGTCGTCCTCATTGCTCCAGAGGCGAAACCAGGCACACAAGTCGCGGATTTCCGAGCGATCGAAAAAGCTGGTGCCGCCGGAGACCTTGTACGGAATGCTGGCACGGCGCAAGGCCTTTTCCAGCGCCTTGGCCTGGTGGTTGGCACGGTAGAGGATGGCGAAGTCGCGCCATTCCGGGGTTGGATTGACGGAAGCGCACAGCCCCTGGATGCGGGCGACGGCGCGCTCGGCCTCGTGTTCCTCGGAGTCGCAATCGACCACACGCACCGGCTCGCCCTCGCCCAGCTCGGAATACAGCGTCTTCGGGAACAGCTTGGGGTTGGGACCGATGACATTGTTGGCCGCACGCAGAATGGCGCTGGTGGAGCGGTAGTTCTGCTCGAGCTTGATGACGCGCAGGGCCGGGAAGTCCTGCGGCAGCTTCTTGAGGTTTTCCAGCGTGGCGCCACGCCAGCCATAGATGGACTGGTCGTCATCGCCAACGGCAGTGAAGTGCCCGCGCTCGCCCACCAGCAGCTTGAGCAGCTCGTACTGGGTGGCATTGGTATCCTGGTATTCGTCGACCAGCACATGGCCAAGGCGCGCCTGCCATTTCTCGCGCACCGGGGCGTGCTGGCTCAGCAGCGTCAGCGGCAGGCCGACAAGGTCGTCGAAATCCACGCTCTGGAAGGCGCTGAGGCGCTCCTCGTAGCGCGCCATCACTTCCAGTGCCACCTTGTCCACCTCGCCCTCGACTTGCGCGGCGGCGGTCTGCGAATTGAGCCCCATGTTCTTCCAGCCGCTGATGGTCCACTGCCACTGGCGCGCCAACTGGGTATCGGTGGTGCCGCCGCAGTCCTTGAGGATGGAGAGCACATCGTCGCTGTCGAGGATGCTGAAGTTGGGCTTGAGGCCCAGCACCTGGCCGTCCTCGCGCACCATGCGCACGCCCAGCGCGTGGAAGGTGCAGATCAGCACATCCTTGGCGGCCTTGCCGATCAGGCCCTTGGCACGCTCGCGCATTTCCGCGGCGGCCTTGTTGGTGAAGGTGATGGCGGCGATGCGCCCGGGCGCCATTCCCTGCCCGATCAGGTGGGCGATCTTGTGGGTGATCACGCGCGTCTTGCCCGAACCGGCCCCCGCCAGCACCAGCGAAGGCCCGCTGATATGGTGAACGGCCTGGGTTTGGGCGAGATTGAGTCCGGCTGACATGGCGAGAGGTGTGCTCCCTGATGAATAGAAGGAGGGTGAAAGGGGCTGCCATGATAGCGGCTGGCAGCCCCCTCGCGGCCAGGCGGACAGGCGCGGGCAGGCGCGCCAGAACAGGCCCTCAGTGCGCGTGCGCGGCCGCCGGCGCGGGCGTGGCCGCGCCGGTCTGCGGCGCGTTGGTCGCCAGCCACTGGCGCAACAGGCCGATCTCGGCCTCCTGCGCGGTGATGACGTCCTGGGCCAGCTGGCGCAGCACCGGATCCTTGCCATGCGCCAGCTCGATGCGCGCCATCTCCACCGCCCCTTCGTGATGGGCCAGCATGCCGGCGGCAAACGCCACGTCGGGGTCGTCATGGGCGATGCCCTGCATCATGTCCGTGTGCATGCGCTGCATGGAATCATCGTAAGCCTGGCGTGCGCTGGTGCTCGCCTCGGTCTGGGCCCGGGCCGGCGCAATCATCAGACCCGTCAGACTCGCGCTGAGGCAGGCCACCATGGCAAGGGAAGTCAGGGCTTTGATCGGGTGCATGGAACAACTCCTGTGTAGATAGAAAAATGGCAGGGGCGATACCTCAAGGCCGGAACCTTGTGATACCAGCATCGGCCCATGCCTCGCCATGCCCGTAGCCATGGCGCTCGGTGTACAGTTGCGCACTGTAGCGTCCAAACACCACGGCGCCCGCCACATCCCCCGGCTGCACTGCGGCTTTCTCGCCGCCCTGTCCATCCCGCCTTCATCGCCGGCGCCCTTCCTCTCTCCCTGCGCATGACCACACCTGCATCCATCGCTCCAGGCATCCTGGCCCTGCATGGCAATCGCACCGAGATGCTGGCCGACACGCTGGCTGAATGGATGGCCGCACGCCCCCTGGAGCCGCTGGAGCAGGAAGTGGTCCTGGTGCAGAGCAATGGCATGGCCGAATGGCTCAAGATGCGCCTGGCACGCCACCTGGGGGTCAGCGCCGCCATCGAGGTCGACCTGCCCAGCCGCTTTGCCTGGCGCATGTACCGGCACATTCTGGGCAACCAGCAAGTGCCCTACCAGACGCCCCTCGACAAGCCGGCCATGCTGTGGCACTTGATGAAGATCCTGCCTGCACTGCTGGCCGCCGGGGCCGGCAAAGGCTGCGGCGAGGGAGCCAGCGCCAGCCCCATCTGGCAACCGCTGCAGCGCATGCTGGAGATGGCCCGGCGAGAGGGCAGCGCGGCGCGACCGGCGAGCAATGACACCAGCGCGCTCTACCACCTTGCCCAGCGCATTGCCGACCTGTTCGACCAGTACCAGGTTTACCGGCCCGACTGGTTGCAGGACTGGAAGCAGGAACGCGACCAGCTCGCGGCCGTCAACACCCCGCCCACCCCGATTGACGATGACGCCGCTTGGCAACCGGCGCTGTGGCGCCAGCTGCTGCAGACCCAGGACGCGGCCCTGGCGCAGGCCATTCGCCCGCGCCTGCACCAGCGTGCCGTACGGGCCCTGCGCGACGCCAGCCGTCCTTTGCCAGCCCCGCTGCCGCGCCGCGTCATGCTGTTCGGTATGACGCATGTGCCGCTGCCCGTCATCGAACTGCTCTCGGCCATGGGAGCCCACAGCCAGGTGCTGCTGGCCATCCCCAACCCCTGCCGATTCTATTGGAGCGATGCATTGAGCGAGCGCGAGCTGTTTCAGCACAGCCAGCGCCAGCTCGACCTGCAGGCGCGGCGCCATCCGCTGCGCGGCGCCATCGATCTGTCGGCCATCGCGCTCGACGCCATGCACGCCCATGCCCACCCGCTGCTGATGATGTGGGGCCGACAGGTGCGCGACTTCATCCGCCAGCTCGAAGCCTATGACGAGGCTCAGACCGCCCAGGCCCGCATGGGCCTGCCGCGCATCGATGTTTTCGACGATGAGCCCGATGCCGCTGCAAACGGCGCAGCTCCGCTGCTGCAACAGGTGCAGCATCACGTCCGAGACCTGCTGCCGCTGGCCGAGCACCCTCACGAGGCCATCGCCGTGGACGACCGCAGCATCTGCTTTCAAGTCGCCCACAGCCCGGTGCGCGAGGTCGAAGCGCTGCACGACCACCTGCTCGACCTGCTGCGCCCCGAAGCGCGGCAAACGGGCCTGGCGCGGCTGCAGCCGCGTGACATCATCGTCATGGTGCCCGACATCGCCCAGTATGCGCCGCTGATCCGCGCCGTCTTTGGCCAGTATGCCAGCGAAGACCCGCGCCACCTGCCCTTCGACATTGCCGACCTGGCACCACAAACCCTCAGCCCGCTGCTGCAGGCGCTGGAATGGCTGGTGCGGTTGCCCGAGCAGCGCGCCGGCCTCTCCGAACTGAGCGACCTGCTGGCCGTACCGGCCATCGCGCAGCGCTTCGGGCTCGATGCCGACGCCATCGCGCAACTGCAACACTGGATGCAGGGCAGCGGCATCCGCTGGGGGCTGGACGCCAGCCACCGCCAGCAACTGGGCGTAGCCGGCACAGGCGCGCAGAACACCGCCTGGTTCGGCCTGCAGCGTATGCTGCTGGCCTATGCCAGCGGGCAAGGCTTTGCCGGCACCGAACCCTACACCGAGGTCGGCGGACTGGCCGCCGCACATGTCGGCGCGCTGGCACAACTGCTCGGGCTCCTGCAGCACTGGGAGCGGCTGCTCGCCAGCGCGGCCACGCCAGCACAATGGGGAGCGCGCTGGCGTGCGCTGCTGGCCGACTTCTTCCTGCCCGCGGACGAAACCGACCGCAGTGCCCTGGCGCTTGCAGACCAGGCCCTGCAGGACTGGCTGAGCGCCGTGGATGCCACCGGCTTTGCCGACCCGCTGCCGCTCACGGTGGCCCGCCACGCCTGGCTGGGCGCCATGCGACAGCCCGACGACCGCCAGCGCTTCCATGCCGGCGGCATCACCTTCTGCACGCTGCTGCCGATGCGCGCCATCCCTTTCGAGGTGGTTTGCCTGCTGGGCATGAACGACGGTGCCTATCCGCGCCGCAGCACCCCTAGTGAAATGGACCTGATGCGCCAGCCCGGCCAACGCCGCCCAGGCGACCGCAGCCGCGCCCAAGACGACCGCCAGCTGATGCTCGAAGCGCTGCTCTCGGCGCGCCGGCAGTTGCTCATCAGCTGGGTCGGCCGCAGTGTGCGCGACAACACCGTGCGCCCCCCCTCGGTGCTGGTCGCGCAACTGCAGGACTACCTGCGCGCCGGCTGGGCTGGCGACGTGGTCAGTGCCCGCACCACCGAGCATCCGCTGCAGCCCTTCAGTCCACGCTATTTCGAGTCCGTCGACGGCGGCCAGGGCCAGAGCCTGGCCACATGGGCGCATGAATGGCTCCCCGTCCCCATCACTGCCGCCGCACCGGGGCTGACCGACACCATGCCCCTGCCAGCGCCAGCAGCCTCGGGCGAAGCGCCACCGGCCTGGACGCTCGCGGAACTGGCCCGCTTCTGGCGCAATCCGGCGCAGGCGTGGTTCGAGACCCGGCTGCAAACCCGCTATCCGGAACTGCCCGAAGTGGCCAATGACTGTGAGCCCATCGGTATTGACGGCCTGGCACGCTGGCAGATCTTCCAGCAAGTGCTGCAGACGGTGCAACCGCTCATTGCACAACACCAGTCCTGGGAGAGCGTGTCCGCCGAGGCCCGCCAGCAGCTGCAACGCCATGCCATGGCCGGCCAGTTGCCCATTGGCACACTGGGCGAGCGGCTGCAGCAGCAATGGCTGGAACAGCTGCAGTTTCTGCTGCGTGAATGGCTGCACAGCGAGGCACAGTGGCCGCATGTCCAGCAGCGCCTGCATCTGCAGTTGCAGCACCCGCGAGAGGACATTCCCGGCATCGACGACTGGATTGGCGGACTGCGGGGCACTGGCGCCAACGTCGATCACATGGCGACCGATCCGGCCGGTGCGTCCTGGCTGCACCTGTCGGTCAAGCCCACTCGCCTGATCAGAACACCCGGCAACAGCCGGCGCCCACCGGTGCTGCGCCTCGACAAGCTCATTGACGCGTGGCTGTGCGCCCTGGCGCTGGCCAGCCGGCAGCCAGCCCCGTCAACGACTGCCGGCACATTCATCGGCCCCGCCGTGAGCAGCCGCATCATCGGTCTCGATGCCGTGCTGGACATCACCCCCGTGCCGGCCACGCAAGCCAGGCAATGGCTGGAGCAGGTGCTCGAGACCGCGCACCTCCATCGCCAGCAGCCGTTGCCGTTTGGCATCGACACGGCGCTGGCCTGGTACCAGGCGCTCACGCCCTCCACCGGAGCCCCCACCGCACCTGCGGATGCTGCGAAAGCCCTGCAAGCCGCCAATACAGCCTACCAGGGCGGACGGCTGGGCGGAGAGCGCGACCGCAACCCGTATCTCGCACGCCTGTGGTCCGACTTCGCCAGCCTGCATGCGAGCGGCGCCTTCGAGGCCACTGCCCGCATGATGCTCGAGCCGCTGGGCGCCTGGCTACAGGCCCATGTGCGGCTACGCCTGCCCGATGGAGAACCGCAAACAGCGGAACCTCCGGGCTGAGGCCTACTCATAAGACCATGTCTTTACCGGCACTTGACGCCGTCGCAACCAGTGCCACACGCTTTCGCGAAACCCATCCCCTACAATCGGTCCAGGGCACATGCCCTGATCACCCACCGCTGGAGGCCACGCTCCATGAGCACATCGACTTTGAAGAAATTCCAGATTGCCGCCGCCACTTCGCTGGCCCTGTTGGCCGGTGCGGCCATGGCTGAATCGATGAAAGGCCGCGTCGATGCCGTTGATGCCGGCGCCAAGGCGGTGGTGTTGGCGGGCATCACCTTCCAGACCGACCCCAACACCCGCTACGACGCAGGCTTGGGCAGCTTTGCCGACCTGCGGCAGGGCCAGAAAGTCCAGATCGAGTTCGTGCGCGAGAATGGCAAATACATCGTCAAGCTGATCCAGTTGCAGAACTGAGGCACCAGCCCTGCACAATCCTTCTTTTCAGACCGACCACCAAGACAAACGGCGCCCAAGGCGCCGTTTGTCTTTGGCAAAGCCAGCAGCCCAATACCAGGCGCCTCAGACGCGCTCGGCCACCCATGCCTGCACCGACTGCAAGGCTGTCGGCAGGGCCGTGGCATCGCTGCCGCCGGCCATGGCCATATCGGGCTTGCCGCCCCCCTTGCCGCCGACCTGGCTGGCCACGAAGTTGACCAGTTCGCCCGCCTTCACCTTCGCCGTCTGGTCCTTGGTCACACCGGCGGCCAGTTGCACCTTGTCGCCATCGACCGCGGCCAGCACGATGGCGGCGCTGCCGAGCTTGTCCTTGAGCTTGTCGAGCGTCTCGCGCAGCGTCTTCGCATCGGCACCATCGAGCTTGGCGGCCAGCACCTTGATGCTGCCGACCTGCACCGCTTGCGCGGCAAGGTCGTCGCTCTGGCTGGAGGCCAGCTTGCCCTTGAGCTGGGCGATTTCCTTCTCCAGGGCCCGCACGTGATCGAGCTGCTGCTCGAGCTTGCCCACCAATTCGTGCACCGGCGCCTTGAGCGCGCGTGCCGCCTGGCTGACGGTGGCTTCGAGCTGCTGCACATAGTCCAGCGCCTTCTGGCCGGTGATGGCCTCGACGCGGCGGATGCCCGCTGCCACGCCGCCTTCGGAGACCAGTTTGAAGAAGCCGATCTCGCCGGCCCGCCGCACGTGCGTGCCGCCACACAGCTCACGGCTGCTGCCAATATCGACCACGCGCACGGTCTCGCCGTACTTTTCCCCGAACAGCATCATCGCGCCGGTTTCCTTGGCGGCCTCGATGTCCATCACGCGAATCTGCGTAGGCGCATCGGTCACGATTTCGGCATTGACGAGTTGCTCGATGCGGCGGATCTCATCGTCCGTCACCGGCGCGTTCTGCACGAAGTCGAAACGGGTCTTCTCGTCATCAACCAGCGAGCCCTTCTGCTGCACGTGCTCGCCCAGCGTCTCGCGCAGCGCCTTGTGCATCAGATGGGTGACGCTGTGGTTGCGGGTGATGGCGGCACGCCGCTGAACATCCACATCGGCCTGCACGCTGTCGCCCACGCGCAGCACACCGGCCTGCAGCACGCCGTGCTGGCCGAACACATCAGCGCGGATCTTGTGCGTATCGAGCACCTCGAACAGCACGCCGCTGGCGCTGCTGATGCGCCCCTTGTCACCCACCTGGCCGCCGGACTCGGCGTAGAACGGCGTCACATCCAGCACCACCACACCGCCCTGGCCGGCGTGCAATGCCTCGACCGGCTCGCCATCGGCGTAGAGCGCCAGCACCCGCGCGGATTCCGAGGTACTCTCGTAACCGGTGAAGGTGGTGGATGGGCCGGTGTATTCCAGCGCGCGTTCCATCTTGAACTTGCCGGCCGCGCGGGCCTGCTCCTTCTGGCGGCTCATGGCGGCATCGAAACCGACCACATCGACGCGAATGCCGCGCTCGCGCGCCACGTCCTGCGTCAGGTCCAGCGGGAAGCCATAGGTGTCATGCAGCTTGAAGGCCACGTCGCCCGGCAGCTCCGTGCGGCCGGCGGCGATGGCTTCGTCCAGGATGTCCATGCCATGCGCGAGCGTCTCGAAGAAGCGCTCCTCCTCCTGGCGCAGCACCCTGGCGATGTGCGCCTCTTGCTCGCGCAGCTTCGGATAGGCCTCGCCCATCTGCGTCACCAGATCAGGCACCAGCTTGTAGAAGAATGGCGTCTTCTGGCCCAGCTTGTAGCCGTGGCGGATGGCGCGGCGGATGATGCGCCGCTGCACGTAACCCCGGCCCTCGTTGGACGGCAGCACACCATCGGCCACCAGGAAGGCGGTGGCGCGGATGTGGTCGGCAATCACCTTCAGCGACGGGTTCTCCAGGTCGCTGATGTGCGTTTCTCGCGCGGCGGCCCGGATGAGCGCGACAAACAGGTCGATCTCATAGTTGCTGTGCACGCCTTGCAGGATCGCGGCGAGCCGCTCCAGGCCCATGCCGGTATCGACGCAAGGCGCGGGCAAAGGCGTGACGCTGCCGTCCTCCTTCATGTCGAATTGCATGAACACGTGGTTCCAGATCTCGATGAAGCGATCGCCATCCTCGTCCGGGCTGCCCGGCGGGCCGCCGGGGATGTCGGCGCCGTGGTCGTAGAAAATTTCCGAGCACGGACCGCAGGGGCCGGTATCGGCCATCATCCAGAAGTTGTCGCTCTTGTATTTACCGCCCTTGTTGTCGCCGATGCGGATGACGCGCTCGGGTGGCAAGCCGATCACCTTGGTCCAGATGTCATAGGCCTCTTCGTCTTCGTGATAGACCGTCGCCAGCAGCTTATCGGGCGGGAGTTGGTAGACCTTGGTCAGCAGTTCCCAGCCCCATTGGATGGATTCCTTCTTGAAATAATCGCCGAAGGACCAGTTACCCAGCATTTCGAAGAAAGTATGGTGGCGCGCCGTGTAGCCCACGTTCTCCAGGTCGTTGTGCTTGCCGCCGGCACGCAGACACGCCTGCACCGAGGTGGCACGCTTGTATGGTCGCTTGTCGGTGCCGAGAAACACATCCTTGAACTGCACCATGCCCGAGTTGGTGAACATCAGCGTGGGGTCGTTGGCCGGCACCAGCGAACTCGACGGCACGATGGTGTGGCCGCGCTCGGCAAAAAAGTCCAGAAAGCTCTGGCGAATCTCGGCAACGGTAAAGCGAGGTGTGGTCATGTGAGGATTAAATGCTGATCGGCGCGACTGCGGATGCCCCCGGGCAGAACGCGCAACGTCGCCCGGGATGGCCTGACGATGGCCCAACAACGCATTATAGGTTTTTGCAACTGCCGGGGCCCATCGCCCCACCCGCCAGATGCCATGCAACGCATATAATGACGCCCGTCGCACATGCAAGGTGTGCACCGATGCGGGTGTAGTTCAATGGTAGGCTTCCTCCCCATTTGAAAAACTAAAAATTATAAAAAAAACTACACCAAAACCTACACAAGAAAAGCATTGATTGCAGCACCGACGGTGCTATAATATCTTCATGGGTAGCGGATGGTCCGCAGCCCGGCACCCCGAAAGGATGAACAATGGAAGCTAAGACCTTGGACACCATCAAAACAGAGGCTGAAATCGCTAAGCTGATGGCCGAGACTGTCAAGCTCAACGCAGAAGCCGCAAAAATGACCCGCGAGCGGGCTTGGTTCCCGGCCATCGCGATCGCAACGGCCGCAGGCGCCGCTCTCGCCATTCTCAAACTGCTCGCATAACAAAAGGCCCGAGAGGGCCTTTTGCACATCCAATGATCAGCTACACACCACCCACTGCTCACGACCTGCAAACCCTCAAAAACCAACTGGGCTATACAGGCGAGCAGATGGCCGAGCTGGTCAACGTAGCCGGTAGCCAGCAATGGCGTAAGTACACCGGCGGCGAGCAACCCCGATCTTTGAGCCTGCATCAACTGTTTTTCATGGCCGCACGCATGACGCTCAGCACCGAAGAACTGGAACGCGTGCGCGCCCAAATGCGCGCCCTCGGCGCCGAGGTAAGCGAGATAAAAAAACAGGAAAAAAAGGTTTGACGATAGCACCAACGGTGCTAAAATAACACACATGCAGTCGAGATTCCTCGACAGCCCGACCCGGCGGCTCCGGTCTCCTCATGAAGGATCACATCATGACTATCGAGTCCATCGATTTCGCGCAACTGAGCGTCGAGCAAATCAAGCACTTCATCGCCCAGGCCCAGCTGGCTCTGACGGATCGCAAAGACAACACAGCCCCCCGCCGAGTAGCCATTGCGTTTGACAGCTACAACGGCCGGCGCTACAGCCGCCCATGGATTGCACGCGTCACTGCCTGGCCTGTTGGCGGCAAACCAACACTTGACTGGGGCAACTACGTTGGCAGCGACAGCGGCGGCGAGGCCGAGGTCAACGCCAAACCCGGCGACATCATCCGGTGGGGCCAGAAAGACGGCCGGGGTAACGGCACACGGGCCTACTGGGGAGTTGTCGCCGAAGACGGCAGCGTCGATCGCGTGACCGAGGTGCAGGCCCGCAACGCCTTCTCGGCTTAATTCGCAGCGGATCAGCATGTCCATCATCCAACGACTGCGGGCCTGGATCAGGCCCAACGATCGAGCACAGCAGCGCTCGATCGAGGCACTGTCAACCCTCTATATGTCAAGTCTGGAGGGTGTCGGCCTGGCCAGCCGCACGCTGTACAACAAGCGCGCGGCGCAACAGCGCATCTGCGCCGCTTTTCAAGGCAGGCAGGTAGCAACTATCCGGCCATGGGAGGTGGCCAGGCTGATCAAATCGATTCATGACCAGGGCCTGGCCGTGACGTCTGGCAGCGTGCTGCATGAAATGCGTGCGATGCTCAACGTGGCTATGGTTGAGGGCTGGATTGATACCAACCCGGCCGCGCCCGTGAAAAAATTGCCCGCTCCTGTGCAGCGCACACGACTGACACTCGACGCGTTCTGGGCCATCCACGACTACGGACAGACGCACCTTCCGCCATGGTTTCCCGTCGCGCTGCGCCTGGCGCTGGTGACTGGGCAGCGCCGTGGCGATCTGGTGCTGATGTCGCTGGATCACATCCGCGACGGCCACCTGTTTATCGAGCAGCAGAAAACCGGCATGCGCATCGCGCTGCCATTGGATCTGCGGTTGGATGTTGCAGACCTCCGACTGGCCAACGTGATTGAGGACTGCCGCAGATACCTCCCAAACGATGCCAAATGGCTACTCAGGAGCGCGGCAAGACCAAAGCGACAGATAGCTGCCGCCACGATATCAAACAGATTTTGGACAGCGCGAAAGGCCGCCGCTCCACACACCGGCGAGGGCACACCACCCACGCTCCACGAAATCCGGTCGCTGGCGGCACGACTGTATCGCGCACAAGGAGTGGATACCCAAACACTATTGGGGCACGCCAAAGCGAGCATGACCGAGCTCTACGAAAACGATCGCGGCCTGGCCCGGCACAAGTGGAAGTACCTGCAGCTGCCAGAGTAAACTGCAGGGATGACTGATACCCCTCGAACGCAAACCGCCAAACGGCCCGCAGATGGCATGACTGTGATCAACGTCCGCGTGCCTGTGGATCTTAAAAACCGATGCGTCAAGCGCAGCCAGAGCGAGGGAATGAAATTGACGGATTGGATCACCCGCGAGCTGGAATCAGCACTATCGCGCAAAGAGCGCGTGGACTGAAAACTGGGGACGGGGGCACATCTCGGATCATTGCAGCGGCTGCCGGCAGTTGTCCAGCGCTGTCCGCAGCAGCAGCTCATAGCCCTCGCGGCGCTCGATCTCGGCGCCGGCGGCTTGCACGTACTGATCCACGTCGGCATCGGCCGGCAGGGCCTCGGTGGGCATCTGCGGCCGCTGGGGCACAGGCTCCTGACACTGCACAGGTACTGCGACGTTGACGCGCTGGATCTCGACCCGCGTCGGCGCGGTGCTGCAGCCCGCCAGCAGGGCGGCCAGGACGGCCGCTGTCATCGTTGCTCGCATCATTGCTCCCCTCCCCTCGCCCGGCCGGCGAGGATGTCTCGCACGCGGGCCTGCGCGCTCGCGCATACGTCGCCGGGCACTGCGGCGGGTGCGCTCAGGATCTGGTCGGCGCGGGCGTAGCGCTGCGATGCTGCCGCCTGGGCCTGTTTGCGGGCCTGCTCCAGTTGATCCTCCAGCGCGGCCGCGGCGGTGGCCATCTCATCGATGGACGCGCTGCACATGTCCACGGCCGCACGGGCCTGGGCAATGCCGGCCGAGGCCTCGGCCAGGTCGCGCCGCAGCTCCGCGAGCGTGTCGCGCTGGCCGAGGTACTGCCAGGCCTGCACGACATTGGCCAGCGCGCTGACGGCCAGCAGCACCAGGGCTGCGCGCATTGTGCTGATCGTCATACGCGCTGGATCCCCAGTTGAGCCCCGGCGCCGGTGATCGTGATCACGCGATTGACCGGTTTTGAGGGCACGCGGGTGCTGACGTGTACCCACGTTTTGCCGCCCACGCTCTCGTAGATGAGCTGACCGATACCCAGCACACTGACCTGCGGCGCAAGGCTTTTTGCTACGTCATACGGGCTGCCGTAGCCGGGCACCACGATGTCGGCCGCCTGGCCGCGGGCGTGGTCGCTCGATGTCACGCCGCCCACGGCGCGATTGACGGCCGGCGAGCGGTATCCGCTCGTCACAGTGACGGGATGGCCGCCCAGGTGGGTGCGCACGCGCTCCAGCAGTTCGGCGGTTTGCCGCAGCGCGTCCAGATCGGCAGCGCCCGGCGTGTTGTCGAGCCGCAGGCGCTCGGCGGTGCTGCTGCGCGTCAACTCACGCAGCGAGAAATGGGGTGTCAGTTGCATGTGATCCTCCTCGATCGGGGCGAAAAAATCCCGCCTGGGCGGGATGGATGGGCGGTAGATGCGGGCCGGACGTCAGCCGCAATCGCATGAGTCCGGCCGCGTCCAGCGCGGCAGATTGATCAGCAGGCTGCCCAGCACTGCGCTGGCCAGCAGCGTCTCGGCCAGGCCGGGCGAGGTGCCGAACAGCATGGGCTGCAGGCCACTGGCAAACGAGCCAGCCAACAGCAGCGTGTAGCGCGCCCTCGGGCGCCGGTAGACCTGGCAGGTGCGGCTGTTGAGCCGGCACAAACAGGCCCACCCAATGGCCGAGCAAATGGCCCAGTGCAGGACCGTCAGCGGTGCATACGTGTGCATCATGATTTGCTCCCACTGTCTGTGCGCCGCTCGAAGATGCGGCCGATGCGCGTGAGCAGCCAGCGGCCCACACGCGGCCAATCGTCGCCGATGCCGCCGATCAGCATGGCCACCGGGGCCAGCAGCCAGTTGCTCTGCAGGCCGGTGTAGTGCGAGAGGATCGCAGCCAGGCCCCAGGCGATCAGGATCGCGGTGCCGATCAGCCGGGCGAAATAGATCACCGCGCTGATCTTGGTGTCCGGATCGCGCCGCCCCAGCGCCCAGGCCGCGCCCAGCGTGCTGCCGAGGATGATGACCGCATACGGCCCGGCAAACTCGGCAGCGATCTGACCCAGCAGCGGGCTCAGCGCGTAGATTGCGACCGTGACGGGATCGAGGTGTTGCTGCATCACACAGCAAACCCAAATTGACCGGCATAGTTGCGCGCCCACACTGCAATTGCAGCTCGCTCATCATCCGTGATCACGCGATCGAGAACAGCGGCTGTGACAATATCCGCTGCGCCGCTGAACGTCGCTGCGTACACTGCCCCGATTCGCAGCAGACCAGCTCCCGTTACCGCGCGAGGGTTAGTATTTGTACTTCCATTTTGCAGGCCGGCTGTCATCGCATACAACCACGTCGGGCCGCCACTCGCCGGCGCGGTCATCACGTACAAGCCCATCGCGCTGACATCCGTAACCACACTCGCTGTTGTACTGCCAGCCGGGCTCCTGTCGGCATTAGCAGTCATGGCAGAGCCGGAACTCGATGTATACATCGTTGCACCGATGGATCCCGGTGCGTAATTGCCGATGAATGTCGCCTCGGCTCCAGTTGATTCCGTTGGTCGACGGCCGACAACGATGTACGTCAGGGCTGCCGTTTCGGCGATCTGCGTCTGCAAATAATTGCCCGCGTCAAACCTGCAAAACCCCTCATGCTCAGCAGGCGCTCCGATGATTTCCGCATCCCCGAGCCCGGCGAAATTTCGACGCGCAATCGAGAGACCGTCTCCGCACAAAAACAGCCCACGCAGGCCGTCGCTGACGGGGAAATTAAACCCCTCGATTGGCATGTAGCCGCTGCCCGGCAGAACGGCATCGCCGTGATTGAAAACATTGACTTGCATTGTTAAGCTCCCGCTTTGAAAAATTGATCGTTGAGGGTTTTGCAGACGATGGCAGCCCCCGGCTCGTTGACGTGCAGGTTGTCGCGCCACAGACCAAGGGCATTGCCAGCAGTCCAGCTCGGCCACATGTCGTACAAATCCAAAAACTCGGTGCTCTTGTCGCGGGCGACTTGGTATGCCGCATCGCGGTATGCGGACAGCGGATGGACGGCGACACCGTTTGTGTCCATCGGCGCACAAAGGATGATCCCAATGTCCGGAGATGCTGCGCGGTACGCATCGATCAACGCAGCCAGCGCCTCCGCATAGACCTCGGGGGTCGAACTCGATGCGCGGTAATCGTTGGTGCCGAGGAACACGACCAGCGCGTCCAGATCGAGCAGCGCTGCGGGTTGCTCAATGTACTGAGCAAACCCCAGCAGGTTGGGACCACGCAGGCCACCGTTGCCCATGCGATGCACCTCGACGCCACTGGCCTCCGCCCGCGTCACGTTAAAACCCACAATGGAAACGACACCGGAATTAGATGCCGTGTTGATGTTGATCGTGTGCGCAACATCGGCCAGGCCGGATATATCAACGTGCCCGAAACTGCCGTCATCAGTGCATACGACATCGACCCATGCACCGCCGTCAACGCGATAGCTGAAAGTGCCACCGAAATTGAAATACATGATCTGGACATCGGTTGCACGGCAATTAGTGATATTAATCGTCGCTGTCGTGTCAGCTGTGTAACGACAGTGCCCGTCCTGAGCCGCTCCATACGGGAAATTAGTCGTCGTGCTCCCATCGACAAGCGTCCAGCCTGCCGACCAGCTCACCACAGAATCGGCAATCGAATTACCCGCATTGACGTTGAGAAATCCGTCACCGGCGATACCGTAGACCTCGCCCAATAGCATGCGCATGGCTCCAGGGATGTGATATAGCTCAGTCCATGAGTCTCCAGTAAAACCGACCCGGAGCCTCGTCGATGGCACACCAGCGCGCAGCAGACCCTGCTTTGCGCGCAACCGCCAGAGCGAGCGGCCATCGCTGGCGATGGGTATGACGGTTGGCTCAGGCTGCGGCAACTGCGCGGCGATTTGAGCGACGAGACCGGCAGAGACGCCCGAGAAATTAACGCCACCCGGCTCCAGCCACGCCCACACATCACGCCCGAATCGGCCCAGCGGCACCATCGCTGGCGAGACATCCAAGCGTCCAGCGACATCCTGCACTGCGATGCGGCGCAACGCAGGTGCCATACCGCGCGCCGCGAGATCCCCATTCTCGAACCAGACTGGCACCTGGCGACCGACATGCCCGAACGGAAAAAATTCGACCTTTGATTGGACCTTTGTTGCGATCCCAGCGAGCTGCGATGCCGTGGCCGGCTGCAGATCCGACCAGACCCAGGCCCCGCCCTGCTCGTTGTAATACCCCATATCCGACCCCGCAATGAGCACCGCCCACTGCTCGGCCTCGGGCGCCACAGCATCCATTTCTTCTCGCGTGTAAAACACCCGCGCACTGGCAGCAGCCTGCAGCGTCAGCAGCCCATCATTAACGGCCTGCTGCAGCTGCGCGATCAGCTTATTGACGGCCTCGACGGTCGCCTGGTTCGTGATGTCGGTCATGCTGCGGCCCTCCGTGCAACGATCCGGGCGAGCTCAACCTGGGTCTGGAGCAGTGGGAAAAATGTCGTGTTGTCCATATGTGTGCACGCATAAAAAAACCGCCCGGAGGCGGTTGGTTGAAGAAGTGGCAGGGCGTCAGGCGACGGCCGTGCCTGTGATCTGGCTGATCCATTCGGCACCATCGCTGATGCACAGCGCCGGGCCGGCCGCGCTGTTGATGACTAGGATGGCTTTGTGCTCCGGCTCGATGGCATCGGGCAGCTCGGCCAGCTCGTACTCCGGCAGGCCAACCACGCCCGAAAAAACAGGGTTGTGCGCATCGGCCTTGCCGACGATGGCCTCGTTGATGGCCTGCTCCACGTCACCGCTGCCGGCATAAGCACCCTGGGTGACCTCGACCACCTCCGCGAGCCATTGACCAGACTGCTGGCCGGTGTTGGCCTGCCAATCGACCTGCACGATGTAGAGTCCGCGCGGCAGGCCGGTGATGGTCTGCCCCGTGCCACTGCCCGCAGCGGGCACAGCGCTGATCCAGGTGTCACTATCGGTGGTCCGGATCTGGATCAACAACTGGCCACCATCTGTGACTCGCACGTCAGGCGAGGGATCGACCTGGATCCGAATCTGCCCGGCCGCAGGGCTGGTCAGCACCAGGCCGCTGGGAGGCGTGACGCGGTAGGTCACATCGGATGGCACACCGGGATTGGGCTGCACTACGTTGCTCACGCTGGCATAGTCGCTGGGGCGGCCCTCGCGCAGCACCAGCTTGACCTGCTGCTTGACCGGATCAAACGTGCGCCGCGAGACGCGGAATGTGCTGCCATCGAGCCCCAGCAACCTGTTGTTGACCACAACCCAGTTGCCCGCCTGGGCGCGCAGGCATGCAGCCGTGCCCGTCCACTCAAGGGTGCGCGCGCGGCTTTGCTCCAGCGAGATTGCGGCCAGCGTGCGGGCACGCCAGCCGGAATCGGTGAACGGCAGGTTGAGCGTGCCCCAGACCTCACCGCCATCATCCTCGACGTACTGATCAACCTGGTGCGGCTCAAAGTCGACGGCCTGGTTGTACTGAGCCGGGTCGATGTACTGACCCTTGACACCGTTCCACGCATCCGCACGGCTGGGCGCCGGCACCATAGCGATGCTGCCGGCGGCAAGGTCATCATCGAGCACGAGGACCGGCGATCCGAACACGCCCGCCTCGACACGCCACACGCCGCCCGGCACGGCAAACCCGGCCATCGAGCCGCACAAGTCCTCCAGCACGTTATCCGGATCCTCCGTGCTGTCCCACGAGCCATTGCAGGTGTAGCGCGGCACGGCAACGGACGTGCCGTCGATCTCGACTGTGATCAGCTCATCGCTCGCATTGGCGGCCGCAATCACGCCCTCGACCTGCTCGGGCAGCACGCCTTTGCCGTATTCCGCGGCACGCAAAAAGTCGTAGACGCACAGGGCCGAGTTGTCCGACCAGCCGACAGTGCCAGACCGCGGATCCAACACCTTTTTGCCCCGTAGCCGCGCGGTGAATTGTGGCAGGCCGGACTGCAGCTCGGTGTTGTTGAGATCAAGGGTAAAGATGGAGCCGCACAGCCCATCCAACCGATCGGATGCGCTCCAGGCGCCGCTGAGGCCCGCCGTGTCGGCAATGAGCTGGGCATCGGCCTGCTGGCCGGCCGCACCCAGGAAGTGCCGCACGCGCACTTGCGAGGAGACGAGGCCATGGCTGTAGTTGACCCACGCCGTTTTGCCGGCCCAGCGCGCCACCTCGACAGGATCCGTGATGGTGATCAGGCCATCGGCATACGTGTATGCCGCAGCCGGCAGCAGAATCGTGGTCTCCCCCTCTCCGGCGCCCTCGCTACGCGAGACCGCCTTGATCGACGTAGCCTCGGCCGTCACCAAGATCGTGCCGGTAGGCGACACCACGCGGCTCGTGCTGCGGTTGACCGTCTCACGCTGGACCCACTTATCTGCCTGGGCGTAGCCGTTGGCATCGAGCTGCAGCGACTCGCCGGCCAGCAGCACGTCCTCGATCGCATCGCACTCGTGGCCAGCCCAGATGATCACAACGTCTTTGTACTGGTCGCGGTCGCCGCGCGTGAAAAGCGCCACGACAGCACCACCCACGGTGGCGCGGCCATAGATGTGCCGCACCGCCGGAGCAGCCTCGGCCACGGTGACGTTGCGATCGGTCAGACTCGCGTTGTAAGCATCGCGCAACCGGCGCGCCTCGCGCTTGGCTTTTTGCCGCTGATGCGCGGCATAGCCAAGCAAAAGAGCCCCTTTAACCAGCGCCCCATAGGTAATACCCGCAAAAGCGACTGTACCCAGCGCAGCCGCAGCGCTGGTCCAAGCCGCCGCCACGGCCGCCACGGCCGGCGCGGCCGCGGCCGAGGTGCACACACCGGCCAGCGCCAGGGCTGCGCACAGCCGCCGCATCTTGACTCTCACACCCGCCATGCCACCACCCCATGATCCAATCCAAAAAACAGCAGCCCACCCTCGGACGGCGCCGCCAGGGCCGGACCAGTGCAGACCGCCAGCGCATCGGCGCCGTCTCGACGGTGCAGCACCAGGTCGCCGCGCTGCGCAAAGAGCGGCGGCACCTCGGGCCAACCCATTGCGGCCGCATGCGCCTGCACGGCCGCCTGCAGGCCACCCTGGCGGGCCAGGGCACGAATGGCCGTTGATTCGTCATGCCACTGCCCGCGCCACGCGCCGGCAGGGTCGCCGCCGTGCAGGGCGGCAACACAATCAGCGGCAAACAGCACGCAGTCGTTATCGCCCCAGGAAAAGGGCACTGGCAAGCGCTGGGCAATCAACCCTGCCAGCCGCAGCTCCCAATCGGGCAGACGCGCCGGCATCGCGCTCAACGCTGCTGGAATCGTCGTGTCAGCCATGTTTGTGGCCCTCCTGCAATTTCGGCCAAGCGAGCCAGGCCCGTATCGCCTGGGTGTTTGCGGACGTGCTGCTGGGCCGTCAGACGCTGGCTCATCGCGTTGCGGCTGTCCTTTCCCGGCTGCTCACAGCGCATGCTCAGGGAGCCCTGGTCATCGGCGCCGTTGCCGGTGTTGACCTGCAACTGGTCCATCACAGCCACATGCAACAGTTGCGGCTCGTCCACGACGCGCAGCGCGTCATCCATCACGACGAGGTAAAGCCGCATCAGCCGGCCACGGTAGGTTTTCTCGGAGCCGCGCAGCAGTTCCAGCATGTCCGGATCCGGGATGGCCAGGCCGATGTCCATGGCCGGGTATTCCAGCGCCTCGGCCTCCTGCACGGTCGAAATGCTGATCACCTTTGGCGGCACCGCTACCCAGTCCTGCCCGCCGATGCGCAGATCATGGCCCCAGCTCGTGTAGCGCTGGATGCCGTCAGCAAAATGCAGCTCACACAGCACGGCAGCGCCATAGACGGGCTGCCGCAACTGGTTTTGCTGCGCGGTTGTCAGCGTCATTGCAGCTCCTCGATAAAGGTCAACGTCTGGCCCTTGACCAGCATCTTTTCCTGCCGCATGCGTGGCCCTGCCTGCAGCCGGAACAGCCCCGTGACGCCCCGCACGGTGATGGCCGTGCCATCGGCCGGGCTACGCCGAATGGGCGGCTCAATCCACAGCTCGGCGCGGCCATCGGCATCGGGCGTCACGTCATCGAGGAGTTGGTGCATGCCGTCGCCGTAGGCAACCCAGTGGCCAGCGCGCAGCGGTGTACCGGCAGGCCAGCCGCGCGTAGCCAGCACGTCGCCGCTCTGGTCCGCGCCATCAACCACCGGCGTGAGGTCGCCCCATGCAGCTGCGTCCTCGGTCTCGACATACGCCGGCGGCAGGTCGCCCAGCGCCAGGCCCAACAGCGGCCTCCGCATGCGCGCCTGCACCGTGCCTGCCGCCGGCAACAGTGCATACACCTGCACCAGGGCCGGCGCGACCGCCGTGGGCTGGAGCTTGAGCCAGCAGCGCCACCGCCCGGCCTGCTGCACACTGCCGCTGGCCAGCACCGCGCCGTATTGGCTGACCACGGCGCCGGTGGCTGCGTCAAACACCACACCCAGGCCATCGGCCAGCGGCCCGCTGCCCAAGGCCAGCGCAACATGGGCCGAGGCGGCCGCCTCCAGCTCCACCGCGAGCACGTAGACCAGACCGGGGCGCAGTGGCTCGGCCGTCTGCATGTACCAGTTGCTGGCATAGTCGGCCGTCAGCTCGTCGACGCTGATCTGCACCGGCGCAGGCCCCACCCGGCCCCAGCTCAGCCACCGGCCGGACCAGGGCAGCAGGTTGAGCAGGTTGCGCCCGCCCAGGGTGGGCAGCAAGGTGCCCCGGCCCATGCGCCGCAGGTCGCCAATGCGCAGCAGGTTGAGGCCGTTGCGCAGCTTTCGCAGTGTGGATTCGATGTGCGGCAGCCGGTGCGCCGGCGCATCGGCCAGATCCATCGAAAATGCCCACCGAGGCGGGCCGATCAGCGCTTGCACCGTGGCACCGGAAAACTGGCTGGTGGATGCCACCGAGGGCTGCTCCAACCACCACTCCTGCGCGCTGGGCCGCAGGTGCAGGTCGGCAGGCCAGTCGATCGTTTTTTGCGTCATGCCATCCCTCGGCTCATCTTGTACTGCATCTGCGCCTGGGCCTCCTCGACGGCCAGTGTCATGCCGCGATAGATGCTCTGCTCCACGTCGGCGCGGTCGGTGCGCGAGTCGATGTGATTGCGCGCATTGACCACGAGCGTCATACCCCCCGCCGATGCCAGGCCACGCCCCGCGCGGCCGTCCAGTGGCGTCACATGGCCACCGGTTTGCCCCATCATCAGATACTGCTTGCCGCCATAGGTCAGCAGCTCGGGGGTGCCTCGCTCGTTGACGGGCCGCATGTCACCGGCGGCGACTGGCCCACCGTTGGCGCGGCCGAGCTTGAGCCCCAGCCCGCTGCTGCCACTGGCCAAGCTGTAGGTGCCACCACCGGCGGCCTGGCTGACCTGCCCGGATCCAGACGTCCCAAGCATCCCAAGGATGCTGCCAAACAATCCAGAGAGCGCCGCACGGGCCTGGATGCGCACCAGGTCGGCAATGACACTCTCGGCAAACGAGCGAAAATCCAGCTTGCCCGTGGTCACAAAGCTGACCAGCGCATCCTCCATGCCGCTGGCCGCGTTGGCAAACGCATCCTCCATCTGCCCGGCGACATTGGCCGCCTGGTCGACATAATCCTGCAAACCCTTTTTGGCTCCCAGCATCCATTGCGACTGCAGATGGTCCAGCTCGCGGTAGGTCTGCTGGTACAGCTCGATCTCGCGCTGCTGCTCGATGCGCAGTTGCTCCAGCCGCAGGTCAAACTGCTGCTGATCTTCCGGCGTCCAGGCGCTGCCCTTGGTCAGCCGCTGATCCTGCAGGCTGCGCTCCTGCTGCAGATAGCGGTCCTCAATAGCCCACTGGCCCTCCAGACGCGCCCGATCGCGGCTGCCCATCCAGGCCGTGCTCACGGTGCGGCCGGCCGTGCGCTCCAGCTGCTCGATGTAGCGCTCATGCGTGTTCGTCAGGCTGCGCAGGGCCGCCTCGCGCCGGGCGGCAGCGGCAGCGGCCTCCTGGTCGGCTGCGGCCAGCTTGTTCTCGGCGTCAAGCTGTTTGAGGGCCAGCGAGGCTCGCAGCTCGCCCAGTTGCTTTTGCACCTGGATGGCTTCCTTGCCCTTGGCCTTCTCGGACTCCAGCCGGGTGATCTGCTGCTGCAGCGCGCCCTGCTCGATCCCGGTGGCCTGCTCGATCATTGCGCGCTTTTGTGCGTAGTAGTCGGCCTCCTCGATCAGCCCTGCTCGCCGGCGCAGTTCCAGCGCCTGCTGGTGCTGCGCGAGCATGGCCAGCTCCTCGCGCATGGCGTTCTGGATGCCAGAGAGATCGAGCCCGCGCGCCGCGCCTGCCGTGCCACCGCCGCTCTTTTCTTTCTCTTTGTAGCGATCGCGGATGGCTTTTTCCGCAGCGTCGATCTTCTTCGGGTCCAGCAACGCGCTGGCCGGGTCGGCGGCGCGCAGTTTCTCGATGTTGTCTCGATACTCCTTGATCGCCTTATTCATCTGCTCATGTTTGCTCAGGGCACTGTCGTTGGCCTTCTGCAGCGCCTGGGCCGCAGCAAGGCCTGCGTCCTGCGTCGCCCGGTGATCGGCCTCGGCCTTTGCCACAGCAGCATCCACCGACGAGATGGTTTGCGCAAACGCCTTGGCGGTGGCCAATTGCTGCTCCAGCTCCTGCGTGGCCTTGCCATCGCGGATGCCGATTGACGCATTGCGCGCGCGGCGCTCATCCAGCGCCTGCTGGGCACGATCGACCGCCTCTTGCGCGTTTTCCAGCGGCGTGCGCTGGCGCCCCACGTCCAGCATGGCATCCCAGGCCTCCTTGGCCAGAGATGTGATGCTGCGCCAACCGCGCTGGATGATGCCCAGATGCTGATCAAGCTGCTCGGTACGCCCCTGCATGGCATCGGCATACGTGCGCTGCGCCAGGGCGGCAGCCTCATCCTCGCGGCCCTGGTCCTGCAGGGCCTTGATCTGCTGGTAGACCTCGGCCGTCAGGTAGCGGTATTGCTCGGTCAGCTTGAGCGACGCCTCCACAGGTGACTTGCCCAGCTCGTCAAACTGCCTGACGGTCTGCTCGACCGGGGTGCCGGCGTCGCGCTCCAGCCGCAGCGCCACCTCGGCCACTTGCTGGATGCTGTCGCGCGCGATGTTGCCGCTGGCCGCAACCTTGGCAAGCGCCGCCGCGGCAGCACCTTGCGTAAAGCCACGTGCATCGAGCGCGCGCGCCATCTCGCCGAGCTGGCCGGCCGACACGCCGGCAGCATTGCCGCTCATCACGATGGCCTCGTTATACCGGTCGGCCTCCTGCGAGCCTTGGTAATAAGCCAAGCCCAACACGCCAGCGGCCGCAGCCGCAAGCGTGAATGGGTTGACCAAGCCCATGACGTAGCCGCCCAGCGCCCGCGCGGCCTGGCCCACGCCGCCAAACATGTCCTTGAGCTGGCCACCCTGCTGCAGCAGCACTGTCATGGGGTTCTGGCCGCCGGCCAGGCTCACGGCAATGTCGGTAAACTGCGCCGGCACGCCGCGCATGGCGGCCGTCAGCTGTTTGTCAGTGAGGCCGCCGCTGGTGCGTTGGACTGCATCTGTGCCTGCCGTGGTCTGCTGCAGGCGCTTCTGGGCAATCTCGGCCTGCCGCAGCTGCTCGATGTAGGGCTTGAGGATGTCGCCGCTGATGCCACGCTGACGCGCCAACATCTCGTAGTAGTCGGCCCCGGCCTTGCCACCGGACTGCAGCGCCGCAGTGGCCCGCTGGATGGAGTTGACCATGGCGCGCTCGGCGCGGCTCATGTCCTTAGCCGTCTGGTCCGAGGACTTGCGGATCGGGTCAAGCCCAGCCCCGCCGCGCTTGCCCGCATCCACTACATCATCGGCTGCCGTGCGGGCGCCCTTGCCCACGGCGCCCAGGCCCTCGGCGGCACGGCGGCCGGACTGGGCCACATCATCGGCCATCTCACGGCCAGCCTGCTTGACCTCGCCAAAGCCTTCGCGCGCACCGCGCGCGTCAACCTCAGCCTCGATCTGTACCTTGCGGCGGTCTTCGGTGGCCATGCTGGTCTGCCTCAATCAATCATTGTCGTCATACAGGGAGTCGAGTGCGGCGGCCTCCATCACGCGGATGTCGGACCGCAACTGGGCATGCTGATCAGCCGGGATCTCGCGCAGCCGCAGCTCCTCGGCCAGCACCCCGTAATCGAGGCCAATAACGCCGCCAGGGCCTGCCCGCCATTGCGTTGACAGCGCATCAAACAAGCACCATGCATCCCAGTTTTCGGGCCACACCTCGGCACGGCACATGTCGGCATAAGCATCCGCCGGCATGCCCCATTCGCGCAGATAGGCGGTATCAGGCAGGCGGACATAGCGCGCCTGGGCCGCCGCAATCAGTTTCCCAGTCGGCCCTCGGTGATGAGCTGCCGGTAACGGTCCATCAGCGCCTGGGCAGCGGCCGGCAGCTCATCGGCGAGCTGGATGCACGCCGCTATCGTCAGCGGCACATCCAGCCCCCAGTCCGCCAGGATGGCAAACAGGTATTGCCCGTTGAGCTGCACGCGCTGCCGCTGCTGGATCTTGCTGGACATGCGGCCCTGCTCATCGACAGGGGTCTCCAGCACCGCCCCGAATACCTCATCGAGCAGGCCGCCGAACTCGGTCAGCGTGCGATAGCGAAACGTGGCAGGCAGCAGTAGCTCGGCCCCATCGACGTCGACGAACCTGACGACATCATTGATATTGGCCGGGCGCTGACCCAGGCGGACGGTGCGGGCGATCTGCTTGCCGTCGCTCATGGCAGTGCCCTGCCGATGAAGCTCGGCGCATGCCGCAGCAACACGGTGGAGGTTGTGACCATCTCCTCGTCGCGGGTGGTGCTGGGCGCATCGTCATAGGCCAAGTGGCCCACGTAATAAGTGGCCGTGCCATCCTTGTAGACCAGTCGGTGCACCGCCACATCATCGCCATTGGCGTCGATCAGCGCCTGACGGCCGGCGCTACCCTCTTTCCAGCTCACCGTGTATTCGAGTCGGCGGGCACTGCGGCCGTTGGCATACTCAACAGCATCATCCAGGTCGAGATAGCTGCTGGAGCCGGTCTGCAGCTCGCCGCCGCTGGTGGCAAAACTGGGGATGTAGGGCAGGCGCTGCCAGCTCGGGTCGGCCAGCAGCGGAATCAGGCTGATCTGGCCGCCGGCCGGGAACTTGTCCAGGTTGCTGGTATTGACGCCGGCGAGCGTGATGCTGTTCTCGGCAGCGGTCTTGACACGGGCCACGCGGCCGGTCAGCTCGGGCCAGTAATCGTCACTGTCGATGATGACGAGATCATTGGCCTGCAGGGCGCTGGCGATGGTGATGACCACCTCGGCTGCATTGGATGCCGGACCATAGGCCAGGGCCTCGCCCAGCGCGGTGGCCAGGTACAGCTTGGCGCCATTGGGCAGGGGGACTTTGCGCATGGGATTTTCCTCGGTTGCAAAAACAAAAAGCCGCCAGGGTTGCCCATGGCGGCGTGCGGATATGCCCTAGCGGGCGTTGATCACCACCGGACGTTGTAATCCTGGGCGGCGGAAAAAAGCTCCATGTCGGAGTCGTAGTCATCGCGGAACCCACCATCGGGGCTCACGATCAGGTAGTCATGCTCGCGCAGAGCGGCCGTCAGCTGATGCACCAACAGTTTGATGCTGGCCGTGTCGAGCCCGAACACCGTCACCTGCACCAGGGCATGCTCGACCTGGGGCGGCTCGTTGTCCAGGTACTCGCCGGGATCGCCGCCAATGCGCTGCCAGATGGCATATGGCAGCGGCGAGTTGGGCGGCGCCACGGTGGCAAAGGTCGCCGGAATTACCGCAGCAATCGCGTCATGCAGTATCTGGTCCATCACGTAACCTCCGCAATCCGCTGCAGCAGCACCGCAGCGGCCGCCTGGCGCGCTTTCTCGGCCTCCTGCAGGGCACCACGCGCAAAGGCCTTGCCGGGCACGTAGACGGGGCCGCCTGGGCGTGGCATGTAGTAGGCATCCTTTTCTGCCTGAGATGCACGGCGCTTGGGCTTGGGCTTGCCGCGCATCTCGGGGCGCACCAGCGTCCTCCAGCCCTTCTCGGTCTGCACAACCTGATAGCGTTGCCAGTGGCCATACTCAACAAGTCCTGCATGAGGTGCTTTCTGAGCCCTCCAGCTGATGTGATAAACCGCGAGTCCATCTTCACTATTGCTCTCGGAATAAGCCTGATAGATGGCCTTTGCCAACTTACCTTTCACATGTCCAAGGCGTCCCACATTAGATTTCATCCGGTCATAAAAGACCTGGGCAGCGGCCTGCGCGGCAGGTCTAGCGGCAGATTCAGCTTCTTCGGCTAGATCATCCAACAGGCTATCCAAGCCTGACATATCCACCGATAGATCGACCGAACTAGCCCCTGTCAATGTTTTCGGGTCACTCCAACGCCTACGCCTTGCCATCGCCCATCACCTCACAAACCAGATCAACATGCCGGCGGCGCTCCATGTCAGGCAACACGACCAGAATCTTGTAGGCCACGCCTTGATGCGTCACACGCATGGCCGCCGTGATACCGGTGCGCCACCGCACGCGGATGCTGGCCTTGGCCTGGCTGACCACCTGGCCGGCCCGGATCGCCTCGCTGCCGGTGCCATAGCGGATGTTGGCGTAGATGGGCAGACCCACATCCTCCCAGGTGGTGGACGGGTGCCCCATCGAGCCACCGGGCGGACGACGCTGCAACTGCACGCGATGCGGAAATTGCTGCGAGTGCATACGTCTAGATTCCCATGTAGCGCAGGGGTTTGAGCATGGCGTAGGCGGCGGTGCGCTTGGATTCCTGCGCCTGGATGTCATTGGAGCCGACCAGCACATCCACAAACAGCAATTGCGCAGCAATCACGTCCGGCGTGCAAAGAGTGGCATTGCGGCTACCGGCGGCAATCGCCGCAGCCACTGCCTCGGCGTCCGCACACAACGGCCCTTTGAGATAACTCTCCACCTGGGCACGGGCCTGCGGAATGGCATTGGCGACATCGTCGACAAGATCCGCATCCAGCCGCAGGCGCAACAACGCCTCCTCCACGGTCGGCTGCGTCGGATTACTCATTGCAGGGGAGTCTCCGGAGCGCCGCCAGCAGCGGGATCAGTAGCACCGGTGGCGGCAGGATCGCCATCCACGCCCAGCAAAGGTTGAGCGCCGGGTTGCTGCCTGGCCTTGGTCTTGACCGCGCCGGTATCAATGGCAGCAGTCTCCAGTTCGGCAGGGCAATCCTCGCCGGCCTTGTACCACTTCGGATAGATCTCGCCCTTGGGCACGCCGCGAAAAGGCTTAATGAATTTCATATTGGATCCTCTCGACCAGAAACATGGCTGATGATGCCTGCCGCTCTGCCAGCCCTTGCGGGCGCATCGGTCTGCCGCTCAAAGCGAACAGGGCAGGAACTCCGTCAGGCTCTCGCCTTCACCATCAAAACAAGATCACGGCGCCACAGCCACCTGCAGGGCAAGCATGGCCTCGGGGTTCTGCACACCGCCGCCCACGCGCTTGGTGGTGTAGAACAGCACATTGGGCTTGGCCGTGTACGGATCGCGCAGCACACGCACACCCATGCGGTCGATGATCAGGTAGGTGCGGCGGAAATCGCCGAACAGCACCGGGATGGCATTGGGCGCCACGTCGGGCATGTTTTCGTCCTCGCTGATGCCATAGCCGTGGAAGGTGGCGGGCTGCCCGGCCTGCGCACTGGGCTGCCAGAGGTAGTTGCCCTGGCCGTCCTTGAGCTTGCGCAACAGCGCAATGGTCAGGTTGTTGGTCAGGAACCGGGCGCTCTGGCGGTACTTCTTCTTGAGGCGGTAGATCAGGTCCAGCATCGAGTCAGACGAGATGGTTGCCGCCGCACCGCTGGGAATCGCCGGGATGGCGCCAAACGGATGCTTGGCCGCATTCGCGCCACCGGTGACGTAAGTCAGGATGCCGAACGGCTTGTTGGTGCCATTGCCGGAGATGAATGCTGCGGATTCCTGCTCGGCAAATTCGGCTTGCACCTCATCGGCCAGCCACGCCTCGATGTCGATCTCGGCATCATCGAGGATCTGCTGCGATGCGCCGGGGTTGGCATAGATCTCGCCATGCCCAAAGGACAGAGACGCCAGTGTCGGCGTGCCAGTCTGCGGACGCGCTTCCGTCTCGCCCACCCAGCCGCTGCCGGTGCCGCCGAGGTTGAACAGCTTGGTGAAACCGGCCTTGCTGACGGTGATCACTTGGGCCAGCTCGCGCATGGGCGATTCGTCGCGCAGGCGGTCGGTGATGGTACGGTCCCACTCCACAGGAGTGAGATAGCCGCCATTTTCGTCCGAGCCCTTGTTGAGAGCTGCCTGCACGTCGCCCTTGCGCATGTGCGCGCCGAATGCGGCGGTGTATTCCTTGTCGCGCAGGCCGGCGCCGGGCTGGCCGTGCTGGCTGGCCGCGAGCTTGGTGTGTGCGTCCTCGACCTCCTTCTGCAGGCGGTCGATGTCCTTGTTCGCGGCCTCGATCTTGGCATTCAGATCGGTGGTGCTGCCGCCCTTTTCGATTGCGGCGAGGCGCTGTTCATTGGCGGTCTTGAAGGCCTCGAATGCGCGGTTGAGTTCCGCGATGGTTTCATTGATTCCGGGCATGGTCAAACTTTCATGGCTTGGATGAGGGACTGCAGTGCGGACACCGCTTCGGTTTGCGCAGCCGAATCGCTCAGGCCGCCCAGGTTGCCGGCCGAATCACTCAGGCCGGACTTGAAATCAGACAAAAGGCGCTGGGCCTCGCTGCGCGGCATGCCGCTGGCACGCAAGGCGGCCTCGATGCGCCGGATGGCAGCAGCCTTGGCACCGTCACCATCGCTGGCAATGGCGTCATCGCCCAGCAGCGCATCGGCCCAGCCATCGGCCACCGCGGCCGAGCCGCCGATCCAGCTCTCTTTGTCCATCAAGGTCTGGATGCGCTGGAGGTCGATGGAGGTGCGGGCCTGGTACACGTCGGCCATCGCGGCGTCGAACGGCTCCATCTGCTCGCTCAGCTCGGCAAAATCGTGGCGATTGCCGGCCGCCAGGCACCAGCAGTTATGGATCATCAGGAACGAGGGCCGGCCGATGCGGATCTCGTCGCCCGCCATGGCGATGATGGATGCCGCGCTTGCAGCAAGCCCAAGGATGTTGACGGTAACGCGCCCGGCATGCTCGCGCAGCATGTTGTAGATGGCCACGCCCTCGAACATATCGCCGCCTGGGCTGTTGATGTTGACGATCACATCGCGCTCGCCAATGGCCCGTAGCGCACCGGCAATCCGCTTGGATGTGACGCCCTCGCCCGTCCACCAGTCCTCGCCGATCACGTCGAGGATGCTGATGGTGTTGTCGGCCGAATCGCCGGCAGCGGCATGGATGCCGGGCGCCCACCGGGCCAGCGCACTCGGCGAGACGAACGACTGGATCTGGCCGCGCGTGGCAGCCTGCAGCTCAGGTAGTTTTTTCAGACTCATTGCTTGCTTTCTTTCCGGTGGGTTCGCCCAAGGTGTCGAACTTGGCATTCGGGTCGGCCGGGTAGTCGGCCAGGTCGCGCACCTCGTTGGCCGTGTGCCATGGCTGATGGCCACCAGCACCCAAGGCCTTGGCGAAATAGTCGGCCTGGTCCTTGAGCGTGCCGCGCATCAGCGCCCGCTCGTTGAACTTGTAGTAGTAGTGCCCCAGCTCCCGATCGGTCAACAGCGACCGCGCGGCCGCCTGCTCCCAAGCCACGAAGCGCGGCGCCAGGGTGTACTGCACGAAGAAGATGGCCAGCTGCTCGATGCCGCTGCCCCAGCTCGTGTCATCCATCATCAGCAGCGGCCGGGGCACGCCGTAGAGCCGGGCCACCTCCTCGATCTGATGGTTGCGGGTCTCAACCTGCTGCGCCTCAGCAGGCGTCGAGGTGAATTTATTGGCCTTGGCCCCTTCCTCGGCGATCATCCATTTGTTGGCGTTATCAGCGCCGCTGTATTCGTAGGCCAACGACTCCTTCAGGCGGGAATATGCCTGGTCCGAAAGGGCCTGCGGGACTTCCAACGCACCGCCGGCCATCACGCCCGTGCGGAACACGTTTCGGGCCGCGCGGCCGGCCTGGTCTGCCAGCTCGAACACTTCTTTCGAGAGGCGCCGGCGCGAGATGCCCTCCACTCCATCGAGAGACATATCACGGACGTGGAACATATCCTCCTGATCCAACGTCAACTGGCCGCCGTGCTCAGTGGTGCATTGGTACTGCATGCGCCAGTTGCTGCCGAGCTTGGCCTGCACGCGGCCACGCTCGAACGGGATCAAATGGATCGGCCGGCCAGCCGCGCGAATGATGCGGGCATAGGCATTGCCCTCGCTCTCCAGAAGCAGTTGCATCTGGCTTTTGAACTCCATCGGTGTCTGCCATGGGTTCGGCTTGAGCCGCAGCAGCCTGTGGGCCGGATGATCCGTGGCCACCCGTTTTTCCTCGCCCGCGTGATACAGGTTGGTGGGCAGCATGCCCAGACCATTGCTGATCAGCGACAGGCACCGCAGAGCCGCCATGTTGCGCAGCATTCGAATGGAGCTGCTGCTGGATTGGCCGCGCCGGATGAACTCCAACAGCTCCGGGTCGTCCAGGCCATTGAAGACCTGCCCGGTCGAACCTGGACCGGTTGCCGCCTGCGGGCGCGCCAGGGCCTCCGGGGCATCACGGCCTCGGAACAGTTTGTCGAAGAATCCCATTTCTTGCCCTACAGGAAGCGCATGCCGCGTGTTTCGTAGACTGATTCGGTTTTGGCCTGCGGCGACAATGCGCGCCCCAGGGCCATGAACATGGCGAGGACTCCATCGATCTTGTTCTCCTCGCGCTCTTTCGTCGGGTGCCGCAGCTCATTGAATTTGCTGACCTTGACGACGGTGTTGCTGACCATCCAGGCCATGGCCGGGTTGGCGTCGTGCCGGAGCTTCTTTTCCAGGACCAGGTTCTCGACCTGCAGCACAGGTTGCGTGAAGAACATGGCGCGCTGCTGGATCTCGACCAACGGCAAACCTTCCTCCACGAGCTTGCCCGCGAAGTAGGCCGACAGCGCCGGGTCATAGGCGATCTCTTGCACGTCGTGTTGGCGGCACAGCGTGCGCATATCCGCTGCAATCACATCGAAGTCGGTGACGTTGCCATCCGTGACGGTGACGTGGCCCTCTCGCGCCCAACCGCTCAGATAGGCATTCGGACTTTCCTTGACCGCAAATTCGTTGAGGTACAGACGTATGCACACATGCCACATGCCAGCGCGCTGCCAGACAATGGCGAGCGCTGCAAAATCCTTCTTTTGCGCGAGGTCCAAGCCCATCCACACGGGCGTTCCTGCCGGAATCTGATCGGTCGTCAGGCCAGGCTGGGCAACACCATCCCAGGACCGCATATCAAGCCAGGCGCTCTCGCCGTTGACCCACACGTTGAGGCGCTTGGTCAGAAAGTTGTTGAGCGCGCTGGGCATGGTCGCCGCCTTGCGCGCTGCGGCAATCATGTCGTCCTCCAACACCGACTTGCCATAGTTCGGATTGGCCTTGGCCCAACAAGTCGGGTCCTGCGGGTCATCCCCGGAATCGATGGTGTAGACGACGCCGAACGTGGCCGGGTCAAGCACCACGCCCTGCAGCACCTTGGTGACGTGCGTGCGCCGCTCATAGCAGATCCCGCTGATGTCTGTCCCCGCCGTGGTGATGTTCCACAACAGGGCCTGCTCACGGGCGCCACGGGCTGTGTCGATCACGTCGTACACGGCCCGCGTCTTGTGCGCGTGCAGCTCATCGATCACCGCAAAATGCACGTTCAGGCCGTCCAGCGTCGAGCCCTCGGCAGCCAGCGGGCGGTAGCTGCTGGCCGTGTGCGCCACGGTGATGCTGTGCTGCATCACGGCCACGCCCAAATGATCGCGCAGACCCGGCAGACGCAACGCCATCGCCTTGCTGTCATCAAACACAATGCGCGCCTGGTCGCGCGTGGTAGCCGCGCTGTAGACCTCGGCGCCATGCTCGCCATCGGCAGACAGCATGTAGAGCGCCAGGCCGCTCGACAGCGTGGATTTCGCGTTCTTGCGAGGCACCTCCACGTAGCCTTCGCGAAACCGGCGCAGCCGCGTTTCGGCGTGCACCCACCCGAATACGGTGGTGACAATCCAGCACTGCCAGTCTTCCAGCTCGATCAGACGGCCCTCGCGCGCCCACTTGCCCTTGATGTGTGGCAACAGCTCCAGGAACTCACAGGGGCGAGCAGCACGCTCATGGTCAAACACATACGGCCAATCAGGACCGCACTCGCGCAGCAGATCTGCCTGTTGCCGCTCGACCGCCAGTCGCGTCCACTTGCACGCGGGCACAGCTGCGCTCAGCACGTCGCGCGCATAGCGCTCGGCGGCGTCGATGTAGCGGTTTGTCATGAGGGGGAGGCGGTCAGGGCCGCACTGGATTTTGCATAGCAGCCGCACAGCCCTATCGGGCACGGCCTAGTACCTTCCGGCGCCGGTTCAGCTACAAAGTGCCACGCGCCGAACGCGCATTCGCCTCAACCTCAGACAACCTTAAAACGAGCAAACCCGCCACGGGCCGATGGCGCCTCCTCGACGCCAGGCAGCGTCGGCTGGACATAATTGGATGGCTGCACCCGGCCTCGGGCGGCAGGGCTCAACCCGAAATGCTGCAGGTATCGGTTGACCTGCTCACGGTGCGACTTGATCAGCTGCACCAGCACACTCTGCTGCGCATAGCCGCTGGGCGTCACCGCATGGCTGGCCTGGTAGACCGCCTCGACGTAATCAAGCCCCTGGTCCTGCACGATCCGGTTGACGTGGCCATTGAATGCTTCCTCCAGCTCGGCAAGCCGGCCGGCCGCCTGGCAGTAGAGCGCCAGGGCCGTGCGGTCCAGGCCGCTGATCAGCCCCAGTTCTTCCAGCAACGGCGTGATGCGCTTCCATTCTTTGCGGGCCTCGCGGCTCAGGTGCTTGGGCGGCGCCGGAATCTCGATGCGCGGATTGATCCCATCACTCAGATTCAGCGACCGCTTTCCGGCATTGCCTTCCAGCAGCTTGAGCGCCGCTGGCTTTGGCATCGGACCTCTCGTGCCCATACTCATCTCCTCTCAGGGATACCCCCCCTCCGAAACCTGCGCACGCAAAAATTTGGGGAACCGGTCGGTTTCCGCCTGGGCCGGCCGAGACTTTTACCCACCCCCTACCCTGGCAACCCTGGCCGACAGGGTGTGAAGCCACCCAGGCGGCCCTGAGCGACGCCACAGCGCGCGATCTCGGGGCAGACAATACAAAGCGTCATCCCTCGCGGTAGGCGTCCCAATGGCGCCGCACACCCCTTGCGCGCTCGGCCTTGCTCTTGGCATCATGGCAAGCGCTGCACAGAGGCTGGATGTTGTCATCGGTGTCGGCTCCCCCCTCCTCCAGCGGGATGATGTGATCCCGCTGGGTCGCCAGCGTCACCAAGGCCTTGGCATTGCATGCGCGGCATAACGGCTCGCGTGCAAACAGCTCAGCCCGCAGACGCTGCAGGGCGCGGCCGGTAATGCGCTTTGGCGCGGCGGGCCGTTTTGCCCATGTCTTCCGCGGGTGCTTTGGGCAACGGCCAGAGCCGTCATACACCAAGACACCGCAACCAGGATGCGAGCACGGGCGCGGCGCAGCAGATGCCATCGATCAAGCCTCCCCGGCCCCAGGGGCCAATGCCCTGGGCGCCGGGTCTACTTCGCTCCACGGGGTTGTAAAGACGAAACCCCGCCGGATCACTCCGTGCGGGGTCTCTCAAAGAGCGCCTCAGCACTCCAAAAATGTTAGCTCCGGTTATCAGCCGGATCCTCACAAGGAGGCGATATCCAGAGTTCGGCTTACTTATGCGCTCAGCGGACAGCAACCCCGCTTAGTACCCGGTGCGCCAACGTGCGCTAACTGCCCAGTAACTCGCCTCTCGCAGTGGATGTGATGTGCAAGTCGCACAAATCACTAGCTTGCCTGAAATGTACCCAAACTCTCTATGACGTAAAACCCCTCAACGCCTGCTCATCCACTCGCGCCCGCGGCGCAGTGCCTCGGCCTCCTCGCGCTTGCGGGCCTGCTCGCGCAACCATTGCTCGACAAACCGATCCGCGGCGGCCAGGTTGGCATGCACGGTGCTGACAGCGCGGCCCGTGCGCAGGGCGATCTCGGCCACACCCAGGTTCTGGAGGTGGTAGCAGTTGACCACCTCATACAGATGCTGCTGGCCGCCATCCTTCATGGCCTGCACGGCGCGATCAGTCTCCTCGGCCTCGATGCTGATGTGCGGGATGCTCATGCCGTTGTAAGTGTTGCGATCCCAGACATCGACGGCCAGGATGTTGCGCGTGTGATAGCCGAGGCCGTTGCTGTTGAGCCGCGAGCGCCAGAGTGCCCAGTTTTCGAGCCGTTGGCGGATGCGTGCGATGCGTGCCATGTCAACCTCCCACCGCATCGGCATAGGTCCGCCAGAGAGGCTGGCCCACACCGCACCGCCCGCCCCGCCCTTGACCGGCCGAAATGCACTGCGCGCACCCGAAATGATGGCCGTGGTAAGCATCCGCCGGGGCACGCCACTCCGCATCATGGGCTGGGCGGACCAGCGGCACGGGCGTTGACACCGGCGCTGGAACATCCACCCGGCCCACAATGCACACGCATGCACTGCCATCGCCACTGTCCGCGCCATCCGCCAGCGTGCCCACGGTGTAGCCACCCTCACGCGCCCAGAAACAATGCGGCTCTCCGGCCAGGCCGCGTCGCACCAACGCCCAGATGGTGCGGCCATGGTGCCGCGCCTGGTCGAGGATCGCGGCATAGGTATGCGGCATGTGCGCCTTGATGATGCGCTGACCGTCGGCAACCATCGCCGCCTGCTCTGCCGCCATCCTGCTGCCCTGATCTGTTCCGTGTTCCATCTGTTCCACCCTTTTCCATGGAGATAAAAAAAACGCGGGAGGGCGGAGGTTCCGCGCCCGCGCGGCCGCATGCGCCTGCACGCCCGCCTGCCCACGCCCACACATTGGCTGCACCCAGGTATCGACAGGCAATGCAGCAGCCGCAACCCCTCAAAAACAGGAGTTGTCATTGCCCGGTGGGCTCCATGCAAAACGCTGGAACACCTGGAACGCTGGAACGCTACGTCATGGGCGAAGGGCAGCCCATCCCCGCTACCGCACCGCTCGCCTGGCGCACCCGCGCCCCGGCTACTGCACAACCGCGATCAACGCCTCTCGCTGCACAGCCGATGCGGCGCGTTTCAGGCGCCGCCAGTTGATGAATCAGGGGCTCAGAATGGCTCATCCCATCCCTCGCCGAAATAGTCGGCCACAGGCGGCCCAGAATCGCCGCTGGGCGCGGCATCCGCTGCGCCTGGGCCATCCTGACCAGCCTGCTCTGCCGGCACGTCAGCGGGCTCCTCATCGAGCCCGGCGACCGCATCCTTGGGCGGCCACACCTCGGGCCGCTTGTAGCCATTGGCCGGCGTGCCGTTGATGCGCTGCTTGCCGTGCGTCCAGCCGGCTTGCTTGAGCCAGCCGCGTATCTGCCCCTCCAGGCCCGGCGTGCTCTTTGCGGCATCAATGCCCAGCGCCGTGACGATTTGCGCGATCGTCACGAACTTGGCATCGATGTTGATGATCTCCAGGATCCCCGTGCCGCCAGGGCGGCGCGTCAGCACGCGCAACAGCTCGCTCTCCACCGCGGTCTCAACCAGGCGCGAGTCCTGCATCGGCCTGAACAGCCGCTGCTCCTGATCGGGCGATGGCGTGTAGGCCTCCCCCTGCAGGTACAGTGCAAACGCCTCGGCAAACAGCTGCTCACGCCAGCGCTGCACCCACTCGGTATTGATCTGATGGCGCACCGGCACGGGCCACCATCGGCGATTGCCGGTGCGGTCACGCAGGTAGGTGTCCTCATTGGTCGTGCCCACCAGCACACACTGCCGGGGGAATGACTCGACCGTGGCGCCGTAGGCCACCCGATAGCGGTCCACCTTCGAGCTGATGAACGCCTTGATGGCATTGACATCCGCCTTACTCATTGCCGCCAGCTCGGCGATCTCATAAGCCCATACGCCCTGCACCTGCTCCTGGGCCTCTTTGCCGTGCGACATGTCAAACGGCGTGTCCGAAAAAAACGCCGAGCTGGCCAGCACCTCAACCAATGTCGATTTACGCAGGCCGCCCGCGCCCTCCAGCACCGGACAGTAGTCAAACTTGCAACCCGGCTCCATCACGCGCCAGACCATGCCCTGCAGCCAGTAGCGGCCGACCAGGCCCAGGTACTCGAACAACCGCGCATTGATCGATTGCGGCGTCTCGCCCAGAACGTACAACAGCCATTTGCCCAGGCGCGGCGTGCCGTCCCATTGCAGGCCAATCAACCACTCCCGGATAGGGTGATAGCGCTCGGCCTCGGCCACGGTCTGGATGGCTTCATCGAGCGAGGCCCGGCTGATCGCCGGCAGGCCGTATGTGTCCGTCAAGTACTTGCCCAGCAGCAGCGCATCCGCGTTGCGCACGTCGCCCGGTTTTGCATGCGGCCACGGCCACGCGCGCCGGCATTGGATGCTGTTTGTCAACTCGTTATAGGCCACCACACCGGCCAGGTCCGGGTCGTTTTCGAGCGCATCGATGACCACACGCCGCGAGACCAGCCACCGGGCCTTCTCCCAGTCCCAATATGGCTCCAGCCACGCCGGCGTGCCCTTGCGCGGCGGCACCAGCTCCGGCCCGGCCTTGCCCCCGGTTTTGCCATCCCCACCCGCACCTGTGCCAACGGGGCCACCGCGTTTTTTGCCCTGCGCCGCTTTCCCTGCCGCTGGCGGGTCGGCATCCGCACCCGCAGGCGCATCGGCAGCAGCCAGCAAGGGCCGCGACCGGTCAAAAAACGCGAGCACGTCCGCGCCCGTCCAGCCGTCCGTCTCGATCGCATCGCGTGCATCCCAGCCGTCCGGGCGCTCGCCTGGCGCGGGGATGGGCAACAGCCCCACCGTGCCGCCGTGCGTGTCACGCAGCAGCGCACCAATGCCCAGCATCGCGGCCATGCCCGGCTGCTTGGCCTCGGGCAGCAGCGGCTGCACAGCTTCCAGGGCCGCGCGGGCCTCGGCATCGCCCTCGGTCTGCTGCTGCTGCTCTTTGCTCAACCGCTCGCGCTTGGCATCACAATCGGGCCACAGCAGCACATCGCAGCCGGCCAGCCACGACCAATCCGCCTTGTGCCACGATTTGCTGCCATTGGGCCAGCTGGCAACGCACCAGCGACCCGGATCCGTCGCGTCGAGCAGCGACTGCAGCACCTCGCCCTTGATCTCGCCCTCGACCAACACCACGCGCCGCCCGCCCGGCGGCTGGCCGCCTGGGTAGTACAGCGGCCGGGGCTCGTCCCACCCGCGCCACACCCATTTGCAGCTGCCATCGCGGTCGCTGCGGGCAAACACGTAGGGCATCGTGATCTTGCGCCCATCACTGCCGATAAACCGCACCACGTACCCGTATACTGCGCCCGCCACCACGTAGCAGGCCGTGTGCGCCGGGTCCTTGCGCTCGTGATGCCAAAACGTGGGCGCGGGGGCGTGGCCTGGCACCGGCACGATGGGCGTCCAGGTCTCGCGCTCTTTTTTCGGCGGCGCGGCCTTGGGCGGGAGCGCTGGCCGTGGATTGGCGGCTGGCGCCACCGGCGTATTACCGCCCTTGACGATGCCGGCAATCGACTCCAGCCCCAGCTCCTCGGCCACCTGCCGGGCGGCCTTGCCTTGCGACGGCAGGCCATGGATGGCCGCATACAGGCTGAGCAGGTCGCTACCCTTGTCATCACCCGAGAAATCCGCCCAGGCCCCGGTGGTCAGATTGACCGAGCAACTGCGCCCGGCACCACCGCCGAGGCCCGCGCAAACATACTCATGGCCAACGATGTTGCCGCCCTGCAGCCACAGCGGCACCAGCGTCTCGGCACGAGCCAGCAACGCCTCGGCCAGCGCCGAGAAATTGATCGGCGGCAGGTCATCACGTCTTTGCACCCGTTACCCCCAGCAGCGCTGCAGAAACAGCCCCGCATTGCTGGCCGGCGCCTGCCGAGGGTCAGGCAACGCATACTCGGCCACCGGCCGGTTGCGGTACGAAACGCGCCGCTGCCCGGCAATGCGCACGCGCCCATGCCGGCGCAAATTGTCCAGCGTGCGACGGGCAGCATCACTGCCCACCTGCGCCGCCTCGGCCAGCTCGCGCATCGTCAGACCCTGCCCCGCGCGCCGCTCCAGCGCCTGCAGCAGCGCCGCGCTGATCTCTCCTGCCGGCCTCATCGCGTGCCCTCCCCGCCGTGCTTGAGCTGCGGCAGCAGGCTGGAGAGATCGCACAGCAAGCGCTCCACCTGACCGACCACGCGCGCCTGCCGCGTCGTGTCGTCATCGAGGTACTTGGCGGCCAGGTACTCGACCACCGCCGACGCATCGCCCGTGGCCCGCAGCCAGCCCTCGAAATCATCGACATTGAGCCGCTGCGTGTCGCCATCGCCCGGATTGAGCTTGCGCGTCAGCATCGAGGGCGAGAGATCCATATCGGCCGCGACCACCTTCATCGGCTTGCCGCCCACCTGGGTGCGGTAAGCCAGAAACTCGCGCAGGGACGGAAAACGCTCGGGCAGCGACGGCTCGAAATTGAGCGTGAGCTGGCTGCTGGCCGAGGCGGACGATCGGGTGATGGAAACAGGCGACATCTCGAATTCCCGTTAATTCCCGTCTCGGCGACGGGCAAAAAAAAACACAATGCAGGCACAGAAAAGAGGGCGCCCGCCCCATCCGGCATACGATCGGAGCTACCACACAACCAACCACGCCAGAAAGGGCAGACATGAAAGAAATACTCGGATGGGCCAACGGCGGGTATACACAGGGCATTGCAGTGCTACTAACAGCCGTGGCTGCCAACATCCTGCGCCGGCGATTGGGTGCCCTCAGCAGACGCACCCTCGATGCAGCACGCCGCCGACTACTACATGGTTTGGCAATTGCTGCACAAGCCGTCGAGGTGGCCGCCGTGCCGCTTTTTGCTGCGGTGCACCTGATAGCGCTACTCGCGCCAGACACCGCCCCCTCACGACGGGAAGTAATGGCCATTGCGTTCTGGACGTGCCTGGGCTTCAGTGGATTTGTATTGGCGCTCATGGCCGCTTTCGAGGAAAAGCCAAACCAGGAAAAATGACACATACGGAGAGTGCACCTGCAAAGGCACTTGACCAGCGGTACAACACATCCCACCGGGTCAAGCTGCAGATCTGCGGGCAATCCCAAGCCCAAAGCAGTAGCGTCAGCACAGCAGAAAACCGCAAACACCACCAGAGTTGCTCAAGCATCGGCAGCCTCCCTGGATGCGGTGGGCAAGGCATTGGCTGACTCCGGAGGCGACACGACGGGCTGGGCCTCGACCAGTTCGGGCCAGATCAGATGCCAGTCATCAGGCCGCAGGTCGCGGCGAGTGACGGGCGTGACCGAGTCCGCTGTCATTTTTTCGATAGCCGGGCAGTGCTGGATAGGGACCTTGCGGCCATCCTCCATCCACTGCCAAACAGCAGCAGGCGTGACGCCTAGACGTTTTGCGAGGGCTCTTTGAGACCCGACGATCTCAGATGCGATAGCGATTGGATGTGGCATATGCGTAAGGCTAGCATTTCTATCCAATCATATCAAGTATTTCTATCCCCAAGACATATAGATAATCTTTACTATTGCCCCATGGAAATAAAAGACTGGATCAAAGCCGCTCGGCAGCACAAAAACTGGACGCAGCAGCAACTTGGCGATGCAATCGGCCGCACAAAGGCCAACGTCGGCCACTGGGAGAATGGTCTACACCAGCCAAAGCTCGACATGCTGCTAAAAATCGCTGCGGAAACAGGCTTCCCAGCCCCGATCTACAAGAGCCTGATCGAGTCTCAAAACGCAGCCGATACAGCAAGGGCAGCCAGATATCTCGTTGAGCAATACAACTCAACAGAGCATGATTCACCCAACATCAGCGCCGCACGCTCCACACACGGCCCTTATCCATTGATCTCAGACGTGCAAGCAGGCGACTGGACCGAAATCTGTGACAACTTCGCATCGGGCGACGCCGAGCGATGGCTGATGTCAGCGCACAACCTCGGGCCGCACGGCTACCTGCTGCGCGTGGAGGGCAAAAGCATGTACGCACCGGGCGAGGAATACAGCTTTGCACCCGGCATGCTCCTGCATGTGCGACCGGACATCGATCCACTGCCAGGCCAATTCGTCATCGTACGAAGAGAAGAGTCGAAAGCGGCCACATTCAAACGCTACTTGCTCATCGAGGGCCACCCCTATCTGGTCGCTATCAACCCCGACTGGCCCAAGGAGATGAAATACCTCGAACTCATGCCCGGCGACGTCTGGTGCGGCGTCGTTGTGGACGCCTCTCTCGGCCGGCTGCCCTAGACAACGCCATGCGCAGACGTTACCCGCTGCCAAAACCCAGAGGCATGCGATATGTAGGATCTCGGCTGCTACTCGCCCTAATCATCTTCCTATCACTCTCTGCAGTTAGATGGTGCACCACCTAAATCACCTACAGAAACATATCCACAACCATCGCCGAGGAGGGCGAAAATGAGCGATAACACCATCCACTTGCTGCAAGGACAAATTGAGGCTCTAAACCACGTCTTAGTCCAGATCGTCTCGACACTTGATCCCAACAAAGCAGCAGCAGCAGCAGCCGGACTCGCCATCGAGCGAGAATTGATCTGGACCGACCGCCTACCAGACACACCAAACGAGACGATCGAAATCCAAGAAAGACTGCTCGACAACTATCTGCAACTACTTACAGCAGCGGCGGCACGAGGTTAAGAACCACGCCAGCCACCATACCAAGCCCATACGCCCGCACCATGCGGGCTTTTTTACACCCAGACATCGAGCGCTGATAGAAATTCTATCGCGAAGGATAGTTTTTCTTGACCACGAATGGAAAGTTTTTCTATACTTGCAGCCACCAACACCAGATGGAGCTGCAATGGACACCAACATCACCCCCCTGCACCGCTACCGCGTGCACCTGATCCCCACCGGCGCCGAGCCGGCCAACGTCGAGGAGCTGGCCCGCGCCGGCATGCTCGACACCCTGCACCTCAAAGCCTCCAGCAGCGATGACGCCGCCAGGCAGGCCAGGCAGGTCACAGACAAGCGCGTGCACAGCGTCGAGCGCATCGAGGCATGGCCCGCGCATCAACCTTCGCCGCAAGCCGACAAGCCGATCAACCACCCCACCGACACAGCGGCCTGGCTGCAATCCCTTCAGTGGGACGGTGTGCCGCGCCTGGATAACTGGCTGATCGGCGCGCTCGATAGTCCATGCGACGCCGAGACCTGCGGCCTGGGCAAGCAATGGATCATGGACATGGTGCACCGCGCCCTGCTGCCCGGCTGCAAGATCGATCACCTGCTGGTCATTACCGGGCAACCTGGCGCCGGCAAATCCCGACTGATCGAGACCATTGCAGGCGCCGATCTCTACGACAACACCCCGCTCTACCCACTCAATCCACGGGAATATGCACGCCAGACACACAAGCACTGGATGCATGAGATCGCTGATCTGGAGGCCTTCAGCACCCGAGAAATCGTCGCGCTCAAGAGCTTCATTAGAGCCGGGATCTTCGGGTTCAGGGCGGCCTACAGCACCAACGATCAGACCATCCACCCCGCCAGTGTCCTGATCGCAACGGCCCATGATTTCAGTGCTGGCGAACACCGATTTTTCCGCGAAATCCACGCGCCCAACCACATCGACCTGCAGTTTGTGCAATCGATCCGCGAGCAGCTGTTTGCCGAGGCCTATGCCGCGTTTGTGGCCGAGGCCCCTCACACCGATGAGGTGGCAGCATGAGCACCCCGCAAATCTGGTACACGCCGCACATCGGCATATCAGGCAACGCCACTAATCCCCGCCACCGCTCCGTATTACACGGCGGCGTAGAGGCCACCACGAACGTCATGCGGTTTGCAGACAACTCCGAGGCCAGCCTCTGCATCAATTTGTTCGGGGCGGCCGGCTGCGGCATGGAAATCTGGATGACGCCGGACAAACTCCGGACGCTTTCCGCCGCCCTCAATGCCGCCGCCGATGACATCGACCGAGGAGGTGCAGCATGAGCACCCAGCACAGCGTCACCCTCACACCCCGCCCGCCGCGGCGGCGCATCCACGCGCTCGCGCAGTGGCTGTACGGCAGCAGGATCCTCGGCGGCAGCTCCGCTACTCCCAGCACGCCGGCAGCGGTTGCCATCGAGCGCGTGGTGCATTACGAGCCTGCGGCCCGTGTGTCGGTCAGCAGCGCATCCGGCATCAACTGGGCATATCTCACGCCCGCCCAGCTCCGCGAACTGGCCCAGGCCGCCATTGATGCGGCCCACGACATCGAGCACGGCCACCGCGAGGCCGTGGACGGCCCCGAGGGCGCCGCGCTGGTCGAGCGCCGCTCGGGCAAAACCACCGAGGAGGCACCGACATGGCCATGACCCGCCCCGCATCGCCCTGGGACGTGCTCACTGCTCGCCCAAAAACCGGGCCTGACGACGCCCCGGCCGAGGCCCCTGCAGCAGCACCGGTAGCACCAGCCAAAAAGGCCAGCACCAAGGCCGCGCCGCCGGCACCTGCGCCGAGAGCGGCCACGGCAGACATCCGCAGCCGCACGCTCGCGCTGCTGGCCATCGATGGACCGCTGACGCCGTTGGCCGTGGCCGAGCAGCTCGGCATCACGACAAAGCAGGCCGGCAACAACCTCTACCAGCTGATGCTCTCGGGCAAAGTCACGCGCCGCAAATTGAGCACGGGCGCCACGGCATGGGAGCTGCCGGCGTCACCTGACGAGCTGCCTGTCAAAGCCCCTGCCAAGGCCGCGGCTCCACCGCCCGCAGCGCCCACTCCGGCCCGCAAATCGGCCGTTACCCGCATCGTCAGGCAACAGGCCACGCCGCCGGCTGACGACGTGCTGGCCGCCGCATGCGCCGCGTTTGCCGGGCTGACCGACATCACCGTCGCCCCCCCCCAGGCCCGTGCGCTGCTGCAGCTGATCGAGGCCTGCCAGGCCGCCGCGCAGGAGGCCCGGCCATGAAAGCCCTCGCACTCGAAACCCTGGCCGCGCTGCTCATCTCCCTGCCCTGCGCTGCCGTGCTGGCCGCCTGGGCGGCAGACGATCAACCCGCGCCCCTGCTGGCCCCGCAGCCGGCCGAGGCAGATGCCGGAGGCCCGCAGTGATGACCATCCAGATCTGGCCCGGCATCCCGCAAACCATCGCCGGCACCGTGCTGGCCCTGGCCATGGGAGCCAGCCACTACCTCGACGCCGAGCCCACCCCACCCCAGCAGGAGGCCACCCCTATGCATGAGGCAACCCCCACGCAACCCGCACCGCACATCGCGCTGACCGGCACGCTCTCCGCCGATGCCGTGGTGCGCATCCAGCCCATTGGCGAGCTGGGCAAACCCATGCATGTGCTGCAGCTGCAAATCCACGGCATCGGCCCCGCGGGCGCCACGGCCACCCTGCAGCAGGTATTCCCGCCCCACAACCCGGCCGCGCCCCATGCCCGCGCCGCGCAGTTGCGCAAGGGCACGCGCGTGCGGTTTGTTGCCAGCGCCGAGCACCTGCATCTCAATATCCCGCTCGTCGAGAGCATCAGCATCGTCAAAGAGGAGGCCGTGTGATGGCTACCGATCCCCACGACACCGTAACCCACGCACTGCCCACGCCCGGCGCAGGCCCGCAGATGCGCCTGGTGGCACGCAATCTCATCGTCACCAGCCCGAGCAACCCGCGCAAATGGTTTGACCAGGCCAAGCTGCAGGAGCTGGCAGACAGCATCAAAGCCACCGGCGTGCACCAGCCCATCCTGCTGCGGCCGCTGCCAGGCGACCGGGTGCAAGAGACCTACGAAACCCGCGAGCCAGGCCAGCCGCTGCCCGAATTCGAACTGGTGTGCGGCGAGCGACGCTGGCGTGCCTGCGGCCTCGCCGACGTGCCTGAAATCCCTGCGATGATCCGCCAGATGACCGATGCCCAGGCGCTGGAGGCCATGGTCATCGAGAACCTGCAGCGCGAGGACGTGACGGAGCTGGAGGAGGCAGAGGGCTACCGCATCCTGATGGATCAGCAGGGCATGAACGCCGACGCGGTAGGCGCAAAAATCGGCAAGAGCCGCGCCTACGTCTACGCCCGCCTGAAGGTCTTGGATCTGTGCGAGCACGGCAAGCAGCTGCTACGCGAGGGCGAGATCGACTTTTCGCAGGCACTGCCGATTGCGCGCATCCCCAGCGAGCAGCTGCAGATGGAGGTGCTGGAGCAAGTCACAGATGGCTATTACCACGACGAGCCCATGGGCGCCCGCCAGGTGCAGCAATTGGTGCGCGACCAGTACATGCTGCAGCTCAAGCGCGCACCGTTTGCCATTGCCGATGCGGATCTGTGCCCCAGCGCCGGCGCATGCACGACGTGCCCCAATCGCACCGGAGCCAACCCGGATCTGTTTGCCGACGTGGACAGTCCAGACGTGTGCACAAACCCGCCGTGCTACCACGCCAAAGAGGCCGCACATGCCGCGCAGGTGCGCAAGCAAGCCGCCGAGCGCGGCTGCGAGATCATCGACGGCGCTGCAGCCAAAAAACTGCTGCAAAAAACCGGCGGCTACCTGAGCGACTACAGCGGCATCCCCGGCTACAAGCGCCTGGACAACGCCAACGACAGCCCCGTCAAGGGCAAAACGCTGCGCAAACTCATCGGCACAAAGGTGCTGGATCAATCCGACATCAAGCCCACGATGCTGGTTGACCCACACGACAGCAACCGCATGATTGCGTGCGTGACCGACGAGCAGGCCCGGCAGCTGCTGCAGATCGCCGGCCGCACAGAGGCCCAGGAACAACTGGCCGCCGAGCGCGACCGCCAGGCCGAACACGACGCCGAGGCGGCCGAGGCCAAGGCCTTGATCGAGTACGAGACCGCCTGGCGCATGGATGTGCTGACGCGAATCGTCAAACATGCTAACGACCTCAACCTTGGCACATCACATCGCGTCAACACCGACAAAGTCAAGGCCGCTGCCAACCGCCTGGCCGCGCAGCGCCTGGCAGGCCAGCTCAACGGCGACGACGCCAAACTGCTGTGCAAGCTGCTCGACCTGGGCAAGGTCTCGCCCAAGGACGCGATCAAGCAAGCGGCCGCCGAGTGGACCAGCCCCGAGCTGCTGACCGGCTGCATCATCGCGCTGCACAACTGCCACTACCTCAACGGCTACAGATGGGACGATGACAAGCGCGAGCACGTCCGGCACATCTACCCCAATACCGAGCTGCTGGCCATGGCCGATGCCTGCAGCATCGACGTCGAGGCGTGCAAAGCCCGCGCCCAGGCCAACGCCCGCGCCGCCGCGGCCGAGGCCAAGGGAAAATCCACCGAATCCGCGCCCACCCCCTCATCTGAGGCCTCGGCCGATGCGCCGCAACCGCCTCTACCCCACCGCCCCGCTGCGCGCGCTGGCGAGGGTGGCAAAAAGGCCAAGGCCGCGAGGGGCAAGGCCCGTGCGACCGATGCGCCCAAAACCACGCCGGCCGAGGCCGCTGCCGGCATTGCCGCCGCGCTGCAAGCCGCCGAGGCCGCTGCCGCGACCGCCCCGCTGGCGCGCGCGGGCGGTGATGGCGATCCGGACGCGGCCGAGGATGGGACAAATCCACGCGCTGACGCGCAAAGCGACGATGCACCGTCAATCCGCACGCGGTTGACGGTGGGCGGCTGGGCACGTGTGCTGTCAACGCATCCCTTTGCGCAGGAACACGGTCAGCTGATGCAAATCGTCCGCATCGCCGAGATCGACCCGCACAGCGGCCACGAAATTATCAATGGCACGCCGAAGACCAAGGGCGATGACGTCTGCATCTGCAAGCTCGCTGGAGACGCATCCATGCCCGATGTCGAGATTGCACCGGAACACCTGGAGCCCTGCAACCCGCCGCCTGCGGATGACGAGGAACCCACACCAGGCGCTGACGCGCCGAGCGACGGCGCCACCAACGGCACGCCGCTGGTGGCGGGCGGCTGGGCACGGATCAAGCGCGGGCACCCGACGACGAGCAAGCGCGGCCTGCTGGTGCAACTGCAGAGCCAGATCGGCGATGTGTGGCAAGTGGTCGACCAAGCCGGCAAGAGCCGCGGCCAGGTAGTGGCCAGTTTCCTCGACCCGGCCGAGGCCCCACAAGACCGGGCGGCAGATAAGGCGGCGGCCGGCGATCGGCCCAACATCGGCGCCATCGTCATCGTCAATGACACCGCCCGCACCCCCGCGCAAAAGCCCTGGGTCGGCTACACCGGCGAGGTCGTGGCCCACATGGGCGATCGAGCCGTCACCGTCAAGTTCACGCTGAGCAAGCGCAAGACCGCCCAAATCACGTTTGATCACACCGAGCTGGAGCTGCTGCCGACCCCGGCTGACACGACAACCGAGGAGCAAAAATCATGAGCGACCAAAAACCGACATACGACGCCTGGCGCATCACGTATCAAAGCGCCGAGCAAGCCGCGCGGGCGCTGTGGGACGAGCTGCAGCGGCTCAAAAACAGCGAGCCCAGCGACTGGTCTGCCGGCGTGATAGCCGGCATCGAGATCGGGCAGCACAATGCGGCAGTCGCAGCAGCACCGCTGCAGCAAACCGCCAATTGGCTGGCTGACAAAATTTGCAACGGCGGAGACTATGCAAAAGAGGCCGCAGAGATGTTGCGCCGGTGGCCAGCGGCCGCACCAATCCAATCCGATAGTGCGCTGGATCATGCTCCCTGGCGGCACATGCGCACCGTGCCAAAAGACGGCACAGCCGTGCTCGTACTGACACCCGGTTCCGACATTCCGAAATCAGTGCGTTGGCGCAATGACTGCTGGGAGATGACTTGGGATGGCCACCAGCTTTCCGAGTTCGACCAGCCCCGATACTGGATGCCATGCCCTACAGACCCTGACCAGCAGCCAGCGGTGCCGCAGCCTGTGGGAGAGTATCTGCCGCTGCCCAATCCCTACGCATATGAGTTTTGCGCGCCGGGAGACCCATACGCAGCGCCGGCGCTCGATTACGCTACTGAGCATGAGGCTTGGATTGTGCACACCGGGTGGGACGTTAAAAACGATCTCTACACCGGGGATCAGGTGCGCGCCTACGTCGATGCAGACCGCAAGGCGCGAGCACAGTCTGCCCACAACGCAGAGTTGCAAGACACGCTGACGAGGCTTGATTCGAAGGCGCTTGCTGAGTGGGTAGATCGCGGCATGGCGCTGGCGGAAAACGTCGCAATGCACGTTCAGTTTGATGACCCTCTGCGCGCCAGCAAAGCGCGTGATGCACTTCGGGCGCACATGTTCGGCCGGCGGCCCCAACCAGCCGGGAATGCCGGAGAGTTGTTGAGCGATGCGGCCATTGAAACGCTGGCAAAGCAGTACGACTGCCACAGCGCGCCAGGGTTTAAGGGGTTTGCCAAGGAAGTAGCTCGTCGTACCGCTCCCTCCGCCCAGGCCCAGGGCCAGGAGGCGGCAAGCATCCACTTGGCAGACCTCAAGAATGCGCTGGCCACCGCGACGGAACTGCGCCAGCAGCTCCGGTTGATGGATGAGCACTCCAAGGGCGAGGTTTGGCGCTGGCAGGGAGATGGCGGCGACTATCTGGCATCAATGGGCAACCGTATGGGTGTATTGATCTATGCCAGCGACCTGCGCGCTTTGTTGGCCGCCCAGGGGCAGGAGTCCGACGCGACATTGCTGCTGGAAAACGCACTGTCCGAGCTGATCGACAAAATCTGCGATGGACTGGATAGCGGTGATCTGCTCGCCGACGCGCGCGCTGCGAGCAAAGCGCTGGATGCCGAGCCGGTGCTGTATGTCAGCAAAGAGCAGCTTGAGGCACACAGCGACCCTGATGAGACTGACGGCCAGGGCGGACGGTATTTGCCCGCCCGCAAAACACCGGCAGGCAAGTTCACCCAGTCGCTCTACGCCGGCCAACCGCCCCGCACCCAGGCTGATGCTGAGCCGGTGGCTACTGTCAAAGAGAACCCGTACTGCCCCGAAGGGGAAAGTGACGAGCTTTCGACTTACCTTCCGGTCGGCACCAAGCTCTACACCCGGCCGCCGCGCGCGCAGACTGATCCGACACCAAGCCCAACGGCAGGAATGAACCTCGGCGAGCGCATCTTGCATGTCGGCGGCCGCAACAACGCCCAAGGCTACATCGAATTCGGCTCTCCCATGGCTGTCTATGCGCTCATTCATGGCGTGCTGCGCGACATGAGCACGCCGGGCCAAGATGGCGCATTCCAGGCCCGCTATCGCCTCCAGCCTGATGGAGTCTGGTCGAGCTGGGGCGCTGTGCTGGATCAGAAGCCCGAAGGCCACGACATCGAGCTGCGATTCCTGCCAGACGGCCACCCACCCCGCGCCCAGGCTGATGCGCTGACGGACGCGGAAATCGACGCGCTCTATATGCAGCATGCCGCGCCGGAGTGGGCCGATGAAACCCCTGGATGGCACATGGGGTTCGACTATCGAGGATTCGCCCGCGCGCTGAAGTCACGCAAGGAAGGCGGTGCAGCATGAGCACACGCCGCAAGCGCCGGCAAAAGCCGGGCCGAGACTATCCCTACCCCTGGGAGGGCGAAGACAAATGACACAGCCGACGTACATCCACATCAACAGCGACGCAAACCCGATCGAGTCCAACCGCCGCTACCAGGTCCTGGCACCGACCGACAACATGGGCATTGCCAACCTGATCAGCCGGCTCAACAGCAGCATGAGCGCGCTGCGCACCGGCACGGCCCCAATCGATCGAGCATTGGTCGTTGGCATCCACATCAAGGCCGCACAGCTCATCGAGCAGGGCGGCCACGCAAAGGGCATCAGCGGCCATCTGGACGCCGCCGACGCGGCCATGGGAGCCTACCTGCAACGCTGCCTGGCCACCGGCGCATACAAGCCCGGCCCGCTCAATTTTGACGAGCTCGACGCCATCAGTGACGCGGTGGACCTCATTACCTGGCAGCTCGCCGAGCTGCCGGCAGAGATCACATGCGCGTACCTGGGCCAGCTTGTCAAATACCTGCGCGGCATGCCGCAGGAAGCGAGGCAAGGATGATTGGAGAGCAACCACGATACCCATTTATCCTGCTACCCAAAGAGGCCGCCGCGTCGGCGCTGGGCATATCCGTGTCTACCCTCGAAAAACAGGTGCGCGAAAAACGCCTGCCGCAGCCGCGCGAGATCTCGCCGGGCCGCGTTGGCTGGCTGGTCGAGGAGCTGCAGGAGGCCGCGCGAAAACTACCCGTCTCCAACGGCCTCCCCCCCAAGGGCAGCGGCTACGGCCGGACCGGCAAGCCGCGGCCGGAGGGTGCGAGCGAGTCCAGCTTGTGATCGAGCCTGGCCAGCCAGTGCAATCGCTCGGCATCGTAGCTATGCGCGTTGTAGGTAGCCTCGATGTCACGGGGCATATGCCCCACAATCGCCTCGCCAACCTCATTGGGACATCCCAGCGCAGCCAGCATCGTGCGCGCCGTGCGGCGCAGGTTGTGAGCCGTCCAGTCGATCACCGGCAGCACCTCGCGCTGGCGCCCCAGGCGCTTGGATTTTGGGCTGTAGGGCTGCAGGTCGTAGATGTACGTTGAGTAATCGTGCTGGCTGTACGGCCGGCCAGATTCCGCCACAAACAGCAGCCCATCATCGCCAGCGGCATCCAGGCGCCGCTGCACAACTCCCCTGGCACGGCCAAACAGTGGCACGCGCAGGTCCACGGCATCGTCAAATCGCGCGTTTTTTGTCAAGGCCTTGGGCACTGTCCACCACAGCACGTCACCGTCCAGCACCACATGCTCTGCGCGCATGCTCAGGATCTCAGCGCCGCGTGTGCCCGTCCATAAATACATCACTGTGACGTCTGCGCCCAACTGGTGCATATTGGGCAGCCAGGCCAGCAGCGTGGCCACCTCGGCATCCGTCAGATAGCGTCGCCGGCGGCCAACGCGCTGGCCATCCACTATCTTGCCCTTGGACCTCAGCCGGCCGCGCATCACCACCCGCCACCAGTTTGGCGTAGCGCCATCGATGCGACCAGCGTCCAAGGCGTAATCCCACGCGGCACCCATCAACGACCGTAGTTTCTGCGCCTGCGTGGGCGTGGCCTTGCGCCAGTCGATCAGGTCAAATGCGTGCTGCCTGGTCACATCCGCCGGCGCCATGGCCGCCAGGGCAGGATGCGCCTGCAGCGCAGACTGCAAGATATTGCGCGCCGCGGTCGCACCGGCCGCCTTGCGCTCCACCTCGATGTGCCCCGTGATGTAATCATCCACCAAGCGGGCCACGTCATACACCGCCGGCTGCGGCCGCGTGGCCGCTTGTGCCTCCTGCCGCGCCTTCCGGCGCTGCGCCACCAGGTCCACGCCTGTTGAGCGGGCATCACGCGCGGCAGACCATGCCGCAACAGCCGCCTGCGCAGACATCGACGGCCACGCTCCGAGACGCACCTGCTTGAGCGCACCGGCTGGGTCGCGGTGGCGATAGATCCACGTCTTGACTGATTTACCCGCTACAATCCGCAACCCTGGGCAGCCCTCAATCGCCATGGATTGCCCAGGCTGCAGCAACTTGGCTGCCCGCGCATCAAAGTACATCGCAAAACCTACACAAAAGCTACACCGATGGCGCAAGTGTATATGCAGGTGGAAACGTGCGATGACGCTACAATGCAGGAAGGTGGAAGCTGAAAAGTTCCGCCAAATCAACGCTTTTCATGATTATCTCGTTTGAAAACAACGAGATAGAGAATGCGGGTGTAGTTCAATGGTAGAACGGCAGCTTCCCAAGCTGCATACGAGGGTTCGATTCCCTTCACCCGCTCCATTCAAACAATCCAGGGACTTCCAAGGAAATCCACGGAGCGTTGTAAGTCATTGATCTGGTTTGAGATTCACCCCTCGATCCAGTCCACTGACATCCAGCGAGATCCACTGACAGCCACCCTCAAGTGGTCCTAAAAGTGGTCACAAATCAATGCGGCGAGCCTCGTGCCGCATTGTTGCTGGAGGAGCCGGTCCCCCGGAATGACGATGCATCCAACTCGCTTCACGAGGAGTTGGACACATGCTCACAGACGTCATGGTTCGGCAGGCCAAGGTCACCGGCTCGCCGTACACCATCGCAGACTTCGATGGTCTCTACCTGCACATTTCAGCGATCGGGACCAAGGCTTGGTACTTCCGATACACCTGGCTCGATCAGCGCGCCCGCCTGTCGCTGGGTAGCTACCCCGAGCTGTCACTGCGCGAGGCGCGCGAATTGCGCGACCAGGCGCGCGCGCTCATCGCCAAGGGCATTAACCCCCGGCTCGATCGCAAGCAAAAGCGCCAGGCGACCAAGCTCGCCGGCGAGAACACCTTCATGGCCGTCTACGAGAAGTGGATGGAACACCGCCAGCTCACCCTTGAGGAGGGCCGCCAGAGTTCGCTCTCCCAGATCCGGCGTGTCTTCAAGAAGGACGTCTTCCCGCACCTGAAGCGGCTGACCATCTACGAAATCACCCGCCCGATCCTGTTGGAGATCATCGGCCGCATCGAAAAGCGGGAGTCTCTGTCGGTGGCCGAGAAGGTGCGCACCTGGTTCAAGCAGCTGTTCGACTATGCCATGGTGGTCATCCCTGCCATGGAGACCAATCCCGCCAACGATCTGCATGTCGTGGCCGTACCGCTGCCGCCCGTGGAGCACAACCCGTTCCTTCGGATGCAGGAGCTCCCGGAGTTCCTGCAGACGATGCGAAAGTATCCCGGCATGCTGAAGACGCAACTGGCCATCCGCTTGTTGCTGCTCACCGGGGTGCGCACGGGCGAACTGCGGCTGGCCACGCCGGATCAGTTCGACCTGGACCGTGGGCTGTGGATCATTCCGGTGATGTCGCTCAAGCAGCGCAAGATGCTGACCCGGAAGAAGCGCCGAAGCGTCGCGGACATCCCGCCCTACATCGTGCCCCTGTCGGTGCAGGCCATCGAACTAGTGCAGCACATGCTCGATGCATTTAAGCCAGCGCAGAAGTATCTGTTCCCCGGCGTCAAGCGCATCAGCGAAAAGATGAGCGAGAACACGGTCAACAAGGCCATCAAGATCCTGGGCTACGACGGCCGTCTCACAGGCCACGGCATCCGCGCCACGATCTCCACCGCGCTCAATGAACTGGGCTATCCCAAGGTCTGGGTGGACTCGCAGTTGTCGCACGCCGATCCAAACCGCATCAGCGCCACCTACAACCATGCCGAGTACGTCGAGCAGCGCCGGGTCATGATGCAGGACTGGGCCGATCGCCTGGACCTGTTCGAGCAAAACCAGGTCCAGCTCGCTAGCATGCACCTGACCATCCACCTGCAGGGACTGCCGACCATTGCGGGCCAGGAGGTGACGCCGCTGCCCACGCCGGGCCAGCATGCGCCGATCATGCTGGTGGCGCCTTCCAACCAGTCCATGCCGACCATCACGCCCTCGACGCAGCGGCTCTCGTCCGTGGAAATGCCGGAGTACGCCAAGCCCAAGCTCTCCGAGTTGCAGCGCGAGCGCTTGAAAGTACTCGAAGTCTTCGAAGGGCCGGACAACCTGGTGGTCGCTGACTACGCGAGACTGGCCGGCAAGTCCCGTCGCTGGATCACCTATGAAATTCAGGCCGGCAACCTGCTGTCGATCCAACTGGGCAACAGGGGGCAGCGTGTCCCCGTCTGGCAGCTCGAACCGCTCAAGCGAGAACTGGTCCAGACCGTCCTCAAGCAACTCCCGCGTGGGGTAGATACTTGGGACATCTATCATGCGTTGCAGCGGCCTCTTGAAGCACTTGGAGGGTGCTGGCCGCTCGATGCCGTCACGCCGGACAAGGTGAAGGAGATTGCGCGCTTGGTCGTGGAGCAGTGCTCGCCGCAGGATGAACCGGCACTGCCGAGCGCCTATCCGTTGCTGGCGCGGCACCGGTTGCACGAAATGGAGACCGTGAGCCGATCAAGGAGCAGCGAAGTCGCGCATGCCAAAGCGCTGACAAACGAATGAAAGGCGCAACATGATCGAGCGTGCCTTGGCTGGAGCCTCTGCAGGATCTGGCCCCTGCGTCCAAGTCCGACAACGGCGAGCAGCCATCTTCGACGGGATCTGTCCGCCTATCGCTGCACGACCTGGAGCGTACGCTAGAACTTGGGCGAGTCGAGGTGTCGCGGTTGGTATGGTTGACGCAATGTGGGAAGAGCGGAAAAGGCCCTCTGAATGAAGCGCCCAAGCGAACCTGATTGAAGTTCCTTTTGCCAGCAAAGGCATGTCCGAAGACTGCTTTTGCCCTCTTGCAAAGGGCGCATAAGAATGCCCCATTCACGGGGGCGTTCGATACTTGTTCGCGGTGCAACTCCAATTCCGTAGCCGGCACCTACCAGACAGGCCATCAAGGCGGATGACTTCACCGTGCGCGTGACGCTGCCATGCTCCCCCAGCAAGGCGCTGACATGCTGATACAGGAACTCGTGTGTGTCTGGGCACCATTGAATCAGCGGATAGTCCCGGATTACCGACGTTGGGATGGATGCGTACGCCAGCAATGGCGATCGACGCGGCAGCGCCACAACCAAGTCCTCCTGCAGTAGCGGCAGCGAACTCAAACCAGCCGGAAGCATCGTTGCGTCTGTAAGCCCTACGTGAAACGCTCCGCGAATCAGCCCTTGAAAAAGGATCCTTTGCGGCGCCTCTTGGACAAGTACGGGCGTATCCGGCTCTTCAGCACGCTGCCGCGCCAGGAGGCGGGCCAAGCCTCTGATCGGAGTACCTGGTGATACGCCGAGCAATATCACCGACGGGTGGCCGGGGTTGGTCATGTGCGGACTGCCAGAAGGTGAATGTGACGCTCATCTGTCAAGCAAGAAATCATAGCAAGAGTTAAAGATAACGTGGTTTAAAGTTGCCCGATATTCGACGCTTCTGTTGATGCAGAAGCCGAAGATCCAACGAGGTCGTCCACGAGGCGCGACGACTTTTGAAGCCGAACCCGCGCTGGCTTTCGGTCAGGCTGTCCGTGATGCGCGCATGGAGCGAAGCATGGCGCAGGAGCAATTGGCGTCGCAGGCGGCCATTGAACGCTCCCATATGGGGAAGATCGAGCGCGGCGAGCATATGCCGACGCTGGCGCTGATTCTCAGGATCGCAGCAGCCCTCGAGATGAGCGCCGCCAACCTGATTGAAGCGACCGAGAAAAAATTGCGCGCCAAGACCTGAGCCCCTGTAGTTCAACCCTGTCAGGAATCATCCAAAGGGTCGCGCAAACGATCGGTGAAGCGACTCAGTGCAAAGGGGCTTGCAGGGTTTTCCATCCGAAGCAGGTAGGTTGTGAGGACCGCATCCTCCGATGCAAGAGGTCGAACAACGACATCCGGGTGACGGCAGATGGCAGTTTTGGTCGAGGATGTGAAGCCCACTCCATAGCCAGCTGCAACCAGCGCCAGCATCATGTCCATGGATGCAACGTGATCGGCAACCGTAGGTTGGCGCTCCAGCGATCTCAGGATGCGCGAGAGCTCCCGGTTGTACCCTTCGCAGGCCTGCGGATCGCACAAGACCAAAGGAAACCGCAGCAGTTCTTCGAGCGGGATCTCCTTGTGCGATAGAAGTGGGTGGCGTGCGGGTATGAGGGTCATGATCTGATCGCGCCACAGGGCTTCAGCAATCACGCCTTCACTGACCTCGTTGGTGTGAGCGATGCCGATATCAAAGTCACCCGATCGCAGTCCACGAAGTTGCTCTGCCAAGGGGACTTCTGACAGGCGCACCTCGATCTCAGGCTCCTCTTCCCGGCAACGTGCTAGAAAAATGGAGATCCGAGGGTCGATGGCGCCATCAGAGACGGCGATGCGCAGGCTGCCCCGATAGCCCTCGTAGACGGCCCTTACGTTCTCGCGTGCTTGCTCCATGGTGGCGAACACGCGGCGCACGTCCTGAAGAAAGACCACCCCCGCTTGGGTCAGGCGAGTGCCTCGGCGATCACGATCGAAGAGCTGAACGCCGAGGTCATCTTCCAACTCCTTGATGGTGCGAGACAGGGGGGATTGTTCAATGTGCAAACGCTCGGCAGCACGCCCGAAATGAAGCTCTTCAGCAAGCGCGATGAAACAGCGAAGATGTCGAAAATCCATGTAGGGGAGATCCTGCGTCCTGGACAAGTCGCCATACAGAGCTACGTAGTGAGGTTGGTGAGCCTCCGGCGCATCCGCTCCATCGGGACGGTGCTTGCCGTCCCGAGAGCCTGTCTTCTGGGCCGTCATCTCAGTCAGCATCGTCGCGTCGCTTGCATGGTGAAAGTTCAAATTTGGAATGAGCACTCGCGTGGGGAACGCCTGCCAAAGTCTGTGTGCCGTTCGGCACCATGAGCACCCAGCTTGAGTGCCAATGGCGATGCTCTTGAGTCATCGTCATTGGCACTCGAATTTGTGTCGCTCGCCTTTGCTACCGACTGGCGATCTGGCGCCTGTGCACTCGACGCCATGGTGGGCTGAGCGTCCCGCAGGTCATCCGGGTCGCCATATGCGGTTCTTCGATCCTGGCTGTCATGGTTCTTCTCATTGGAATTGACTTGCGTAAGCGCGAGAGGTTAGGGGGCGAGCTAGACAGCTTGTCTGCACCTGCTCGTGGAGATGCTGCAAGGGCATGGACAGAGGTTCCCGTTCAAAATCGCTTTCCTATCGTGACCGTGCCGTAGGTGGGAACTTCGCGCTGCCCGTTGAATTCACGGGTGCGGTGGTAGCGGGCAAAGGCAAAGCGCCAGGTCCCGCGGGTGACTGCGATGCCATAGCCGATGTCTGCCACGAGGGGACGTTTGTCGACGCTGTGGCTCGCCTTGAAAGTGTTGCCGTCGAGCGTGATGTCGCGAAGCACCCAGCGTGCATCGAGGGCTACGAACAAGTGGGTGTTCCACAACTGGGCAGGATGGACGCGCACGGGGGACATGTTCTCGCCGCCGGGTCGCAGAGGGGCCGTGCCCAGGTCATCCGGCAAGCGATACCCGAAACGCCACTCGCCGCCAGCGTTGGCGTAGGTGGCAAAGTTGCCAAAGCTGCCACCCCAGTGCCCGATGGCATCCCAGCCCCACCCACTGGGGCTTTCGTGTCGAGCAATCCGGTTGCGGCGCTCGTGCAGGATCTGGAACACGGGTTCATCGCGCAGTTGGTTCTCCCATCCCTGGAAGCGATCCGTGCCGATGATCCCGTGCCACCAGTCCTGGACCTGCCGGCCTTTCGCCGAGGGGCCGACCATGCCGATACGCACCTGTGAGGTCCGCAGATGGTCGCCACGCCGGGCGTTGTAACCCCAGCCATACAGCAATGCGGCGGCATAAGGGCGGTCATCGCGGATAAGGTCGGTGCGTGTCCGATCGGTGGGCGTGAACAGGAGCTGTCCAATGCCCATCGTCATGTTCTGTTCGTCGAAACCAGCAGGATTGAGCCACTCCAGGTAGCGGTTGAGCCGTCGCATGCTGGCGGGAAGACAGGGGTCATCCACGTAGTCGCCGAGGTTGGGCGAGACCCAAGTCACCAGAAACCCATTGGAATACCCCTGGTCCTGGCCCAGCCCGCCGAACAGGTCGTTATCGATGCGGAAATTCAGCGTCGACTGGTCAGCCAGCCGCGTTGGATTGGATGCGCATTGGCTTGTCTCTCCGGCCGCCGCACCCGCGGCGATCGCGAGCAGCACGCCTGTGGCCCTGGCGGCGCGCAGTCGCTGTGTGCGCCAACATTTCACCAGCCTACGCATCAGCACGTCGACTCGATGCGTTACGCGCCGCCTCCTGGCTCCTCTTGGCGCCTACCTCAGGCAGTACATGCCGCGAGTCACTGCTGTGGTCGATCGGGTGATGCAGTCTGCCGTACATCTCAAGAGTCCTTGTTGTATTGGCAAGCCAAGTACTGACGGCCCGCGTGGTTGGAATGAGTGGCGATGCGTCGGCCGTCGACCACGGCGCGCATCGCGGCGCCGCTGCGTGGGATGGATCCGCCTGATGCGGTCGAGTCGTCATCACGCCATCTGCCCAATGGTTTTGCGAAACCGCAGCAGGGACAGCGTGAACAGGGTGGTGCCGATCAACGCGAGTGACAGCAACTGCACCCATACGACTTCCAGCCCGGCGCCGCGGAACAGCACCGACTGCCCCAGTTCGACGAAGTGCGTGGTGGGCGCGACCAGCATGATGTTCTGCAGCAGCTCGGGCATGCTCTCGCGCGGCGAGCTGCCGCCCGACAACATCTGCAGCGGCAGCAGCGTAAGCACCACGAGCATGCCGAACTGGGGCATGTTGCGCGCCACCGTCGCCATGAAGATGCCCATCGAGGTGGTGGCGAAAAGATGCAGCGCGACGCCGATGAAGAACAGCGTCAGCGAGCCTTGTACCGGCACGCCCAGCAGGCCGCGCACGACCAGGTTCAGTGACAGGATCGAGGCCACCAACACCACCAGTCCCGACGACCAGATCTTGGCCAGCATGATCTCGGTGGGCGTGACGGGCATCACCAGCAGGTGCTCGATGGTGCCGTGCTCGCGCTCGCGGATCAGCGCTGCGCCGGTCAGGATGATGGAGATCATCGTGATCTGATTGACGATCTGCGACAGGCTGTCGAACCAGGATTTGTCCAGCGAGGGGTTGAACTGGGCCCGCTGCTCCAGGTCGATTTGCGGGGTGGTCTGGCTGCGGTGCCGATTGACGAACTCGTCGATCTCACCCATTACCATCTGCTGGATGTAGCCGCTGCCCAGGAAGGCCTGGCTCATGCGCGTGGCGTCGGTGTTGAGCTGGACTTCGCCCCCACGCCCGGCCAAGACATCGCGCTGGAAATTGACCGGGATGTTCAGCACGAAGGTATAGGTGCCTTTGTCCAGGCCCTCGTCCACCTCGGCGTGGGAGATCAGCACCGGCGACTTGAACTCTGGTGGATAGAAGGCCGAGATGATTCGCTGCGACAGCTGTGAATGGTCCTCGTCCACGATGGCGATAGGCGCGTTGTTCAGCGTCGGCGGCGTGGAGGATGCCGAGGAGTACACCGACAAGGTGAAGGTGAAGGCGATCAACACCAGCATCGCCGTGTCGCGGCGCAGGCTCCACAACTCCTTGACGCCCAGGCGGTAGACATTTGCCAGCATCCTCATCTCAGCGCTCCTGCTTCTTCAGCAGCGCGATCGAGGCGCCAAGGATGATCGGGACCGCGAGCAGCATCGGCCACATGGAAGACACCAGATCCCCAAAGTCCAGCGCCTTGTTGAAGGCGCCGCGGCTGATGGTGAACATGTAGTTGGCCGGGTGGATCTCGCCGATCAGGCGGCCGACCCCTTCCAGGGAGGACACCGGATCGGACATGCCGCCGAACTTGGTGGCCGGGATGATGGTGCCGACCATCGCGATCAGCATCGCCGCAATCTGGCTCTTGGTCACGGCCGAGGCCAGCAGCCCCATGCCCGTGGCGCAGACGCAATAGATCAGCATCGCCAGCGTCAGCGCCAGCACGCTGCCGGTGACCGGCACGCCGAAGACGGTGACAGTCAGCAGAAGCATCAGCGCGAAGTTGATCATCGCGAGGCCCACGTAGGGAAGCTGCTTGCCCAGCAGGAACTCGGTGCGGGTCACCGGCGTCACGTAGAGGTTGATGATCGAGCCGATCTCCTTCTCCCGCACCACCGCCAGTGCCGTCAGCATCGCGGGCAGCATGAGCAGCAGCATCGGGATCACCGCGGGAACCATGGCGGGCAGGCTCTTGACGTCGGGGTTGTAGCGGTAGCGCCCCTGCACTGTGATTTCGCCTGTGCGCGTCGTCGTACTGGCCTGCATGCGGGCCTGGTCGGCCAGCCAGTGCTGGTGCATGCCGCGGATGTAGCCTTGCACCGTCTCGGCGCGCTGCGGCATGGAGCCGTCGAACCATGCGCCGATGGCGACTTGCTTGCCACGCTGCACATCGCGCGCGAACCCGTGCGGGATCTCGATCGCCAGTGCAAGCTCGCCGCTGCGCATGCGCCGGTCGATCTCCGCGTAGTCGGTGATCGCCGGCCGCTCGGTGAAGTAGCGCGAGCCCGACAACTCCAGGGCGTAGTTGCGGCTGAGCGTGGTCTGGTCGCGGTCGAGCACCGCGTAGCGCAGGTTGTTGACGTCGTTGCTGACGCCGAAGCCGATCACGATCAGCAGGATCAGCGAGCCGCCCAGCGCCAGCGTGGCGCGCACCCGGTCGCGTTGCAGTTCCAGCGTCTCGCGCCACAGGTAGCTGAGCATGCGCTGCAGGCTGAAGCCGGAGCGTCTGGGGATGGCGACATGAGTGAGGGATGCATCGGGTGTCTGCGACGCTGGTGCCTTCGCGTCCTCGTCGGGCTCGGGCGTGCCTCCGCCAGCCTCGACCAGGTAGCCGATGAAGGCCTCCTCCAGTGTCTGGGCACCACGCTTTTCGACCAGTCGCGCCGGCACGTCGCTGTCGAGCACCTTGCCTGCATGCATCATCGACATGCGGTCGCAGCGCTCGGCCTCGTTCATGAAGTGAGTGGAGATGAAGATCGTCACCCGGTCGCGCCGCGACAGTTCGATCAGCAGCCGCCAGAAGCTGTCGCGCGCGATCGGGTCCACGCCCGAGGTGGGCTCGTCCAGGATCAGCAGTTCCGGTTTGTGCACCATCGCCACGGCCAGCGACAGGCGCTGGCGCATGCCCAGCGGCATGCCGTCCGGCAACGCGTCTTGCGAGGCGTGCAGATCGAAGCGCGCGATCATCTCGTCCACCCGGGCCGGGATGTCGGCTTCGGGCACGTGGAACAGCCGCGCATGCAGCTCCAGGTTCTGGCGCACGGTCAGTTCACCGTACAGCGAGAACGCCTGCGACATGTAGCCCACCCGCCGGCGGGTATCCAGGTCCTTGGGATCGACTTCATGGCCGAACAGCCAGGCCCGGCCTTCGCTGGCCGGCAGCAGGCCCGTCAGCATCTTCATGGTGGTCGACTTGCCGCAACCGTTGGAGCCGAGGAAGCCGAAGATCTCGCCGCGGCGGATCCGGAAGGAGACGTTGTCGACCGCAACGAAGTCGCCGAAGCGCATCGTCAGGTCCTGCGCCTCGATGGCGATGTCGTCCTCGGGGGCGTCGAGCGGCGGAATCTCGACCGGCGCGTAGCCGCGCTTCTTTTCGTCCGGCAACAACTGGATGAAGGCCGCCTCCAGTGAATCGGTGCCGGTGCGGCCGAGCAGCTCGGCCGGGGTGCCCTTGTCGAGCACCTTGCCGTCGTCCATCGCCACCAGCCAGTCGAAGCGCTGAGCCTCGTCCATGTAGGCGGTGGCGACGATCACGCTCATGCCGGGGCGCTCGCGGCGAATGCGTGAGATGAGGTCCCAGAACTGCGAGCGGGCCAGCGGATCGACGCCGGTGGTCGGCTCATCGAGGATCAGCAGGTCAGGGTCGTGGATCAGGGAGCAGCACAGCCCTAGCTTCTGCTTCATCCCACCCGAGAGCTTGCCGGCCGGTCGGTCGAGGAAGGAATGCAGCCCGGTGGAGCGCGTCAGCGCGTCGATGCGCCGTCGCCGCTCGGCCGCATCGTGGCCGAACAGGCGGGCAAAGAACTGCAGGTTCTCCTCCACCGACAGGGTGGGATACAGATTCTTGCCCAAGCCTTGCGGCATGTAGGCGATGCGCGTGCACACCTGCTCACGGTGGCGCCGACTGCGCATGTCACCGCCCAGGGTTTCGATCGTGCCGCCCTGGACGGCGCGAGCGCCGGAGACCAGCGACAACAGGCTGGACTTGCCCACGCCGTCCGGGCCGATCAGGCCGACCATGCAGCCGGCCGGCACGTCCAGGTCGATGCCGGCCAGCGCCTCGAGCTTGCCGTAGTGCAGATGGACGCCCTGCAGGCGCACGACCGGCGACGCGGTGCCGTTGGCCATGCCTTACTCGGCCGCCGAGGTGGACAGCGCCTTCGGCCAGGCGGCGTCCGGGTCGAGCTTGATCCAGGCCACCCCCGGCACCCCGGTCTTGACCTGCTCCAGGTCGCGGCGCAGCAACTCGGGAGCGATCAGCGCGCGCACACGGAACATCAGCTTGGTGCGCTCGCTGGCCGTTTCGACCGTCTTGGGCGTGAACTGCGCCTGGCTGGCGATGAAGGAGACGGTGGCGGGGATGTAGGTGTCCGGGACGGCATCGAGCACGATGCGCACCTCGCTGCCCAGCGCGATGCGTCCGGCCGCGGTCTCGGGCACGAAGAAGGTCATGTAGACATCCGACAGGTCGAGCAGGTTGAGCACACGCCCACCGGCTCCGAGCACTTCGCCGGGTTGGGCGACGCGGAACTGGATGCGTCCGTCGCGGGGAGCGGTCAGGGCGCTGTCGTCGATGTCCGCTTGCACGCGTGCCAGGGTCGCCGTGGCGGCTTTGACTGAGGAGCGTGAGCCAACGAGTTGGGCGCGGGCCGCAGTGATGGCCGCTTGCGCCGCTGTGGACTGTGCCCTTGCGGCAGCAGCGGCGGCCTCCAGGCTATGCATGCTGGCGCGGTCGTCGTCGAGTTGCTGCGCTGACGCGGCACCGTCCTGGGCCAGTGTTCGGGTGCGGTCGAGTCGGCGCTTGGCCCCGTCCAGTTCAGCGACGCGCTGGACGACCAGCGCTTGCGCTGCGGCATGATCGCTTTCTCGCAGCGCGACTTGCGCCTCCATGGCGGAGACGGTTTGCTCGGACTGCTCTTGAAGCGCCAAGGCCTCGTCGCGCTGCGCGCGCAAGGTGTCCAGCTGCATGCGGGCCAACGGTTGACCAGCGGTGACGAAGTCGCCTTCACGCACGAGCAGTTCTTCAAGGCGGCCGGCCAGCTTGGTCGCCACATCGATTTCGGTGGCTTCGATACGACCATTGCCGCTGACGAAGCCCTCTCCGGGGGCGCTCGGCCTGAGCAGGACCCACGCAAAGTAGACAACGCTGACCAAGGCCGCCGAGAAAATAAGAAGCGCCAATTGCTTCTTGCGTACTGGATTCATATCAAAGGTTCATCCTTGGTCTGTCGCAACACATGCCGGATCGCGCGCAGTCGGAATGCCGCAGAACGTGCCTGCAGACATGCACGAGCGCAGACCTGCGCCACAACTGCGCGCTTGCCGATCTGAAGCAAGCGCGTCAATCGACGCGGTTGCCTCGCAGGTCCTGTTCGATCTGGCGATTGCGCCGCTGTGCCCAAGCGTCTCGTACGAAGGTGTAGTCGTCGATCGCGTCCCTGCGCATCTGGTCTGTCGGGAGCAATTGCGCGCGAACATCCACCATTTGCATGATCTGCAACTTGTCCGCCACGCTTGAGCTATCGATCTGGTTGATGACCGAAAGCTGCTGGTCGCCTAAGCCGCCCAGTGCGTCACGTACCGTGCGAGGGCCCATGATCGGCATCACCAGGTAGCGGGAGTCCCGCCAACCCCACGTCGCCAGTGTCTGACCCAGATCCTCGCCATCAGGCTTGGGCATGCCGATGTGCTTTGCCGGATCGAATACTCCGCCGATGCCGGCCGTGGAATTGACGACGAAACGACCGAGCGACTGGCCGGCGTCCCCTGGACGGCCCTGAAGCGCTTGGTTGATGGCGGTGGCGGGCAGGCGCAGATTGCTGAAAAAGCGCGACACGCCAGATTGCACGGGATCGGGTGTGATCTTGTCGTAGCCCACGGCCACCGGCCGGAGGACGAAGCGGTCCAGCACGTTGTTGAAGCTGTGCATCTTGCGGTTGAAACCTTCCCAGGGGTCGCGCACCGCTGGGGTGGCATACAGTGCCTCGGCTTCCTGCTCGGCCTGCGTCATCGCTTCGGGCGCGTTAGCGCTGGTCTGCGTCGTCTGGGTGGACGCGGCGACTGGGGACGCGATGGCATCCGCAGCCGTGCCGGTTGACGCGTTGGTGTCTGCGGAGAGCGGTGTGATGGCGACGGCGGCTGGTGGCGCCTCGACCGCGGATGCGGCCAGTGTCGCGGAGGTCGAGGGGGCGTCGCTCAGCCCGGCTGCCGGTGCTTGCTTCACAGCATTGCTGGCGCACGCGCTGGTGCCCAGCACGATCGCGGCCAGCACAAGGGATTGGATAGTCTTCATTCCGAGTTCTCCTGAGCCATAGGCAGCTAGTGCCCATGGCGGTGGGGTTGATGAGAGCGTCAGAAGCGGTAGGCGTAGCCGACTGCCAGCGTGGCTCCGGTGGCCTTGTCCACCAGCGGGCTGTCCTTGATGGAACTGCCGAAGCGCGTGGCGCCGACGTCCACGAACATCGAATGGTGGCGCGACGGCGAGTAGTCCATGCGCAGGCCGAACTGCACGTTCGTGGTGGCCTTGCCCTCATAGAAGGCCCGGTTGGCCAGGACCTCGGATTGCTGCACGCCGTAGTAGTAGTTGACGTACTTGTCGTCGACCCACTCTGCGGCCAGGCGCGGGGTGAAGCCGAACCTGCCGGCCGCGAATCGACGGTCGATCTGCACCTTGGCGCGCGTGCCCTTGCTGTTGCCCATGGCATCGGCCAGCACTTCACCGCTGAGGTTCGCGAAGCTGGTTTTCCAGGTCACAGCGCCGCCGGCCCAGAGGCTGGAATCGCGCTCTTCCATGCCGGTGAGGACGGGAGAATCCTTGGCCTCGTAGCCATCGCCGGCCCAGCGGGCGCGCAGGCGCAAGGAGAAGTTCTCCGTCGAGTAGGCCTTGAAGTCGAACGTGGGCACGGTGGCGCTGATCCACTTGCTTTCGTAGGAGATCAAGGGGAGCGGAAGCACTTCGCGGTCGAAGTCGCGGTAGGGCTTGTCGAGCACGACGGCGCCGATGCCCAGGGCTTGCCAGCCATGGCGGTCCTTGGCTTGGCTTTCCTGCGCGAAGGCAGCCGGTACCCCTGCGGTGGCGAGCGCCAGGGTGGCGAGGAGGCTCAGCTTGGACGAGGCCAGCGGATGACGAGAGTTCTTGTGTTGAGACATGGGGTGGTCCTTTCTGTGATGCGTTAGGGGGAAAGTCTCATTGCTCTTTACTGTTGGCCGCAGGCATGAATGGGCGTGGGCTCATTCCATGTCAGGCGGCCTGCTGGTCACCGCGGCGGGTCCCTGTTCGCAGTCATGCGCGCACGAGGCGAGTTCATGGATGCCCTCCTTGGGGGAAGGAAGTGCCGGAGGGCGTCGATCCGTTTGCTGCTCCATCCGCCAGATCGCTGGGCGAGCGGGCGTTCGTGAATCGCCGTGCGAACCATGTCTCGAAGTCGTGGACATAGCTGAACACCGCCGGCACGATGACCAGGCTCAACAGCGTCGACGTGATCAGGCCGCCGATCACGGCGATCGCCATGGGCTGGCGGAAGCTGGCGTCCGCACCGAAGCCGAGCGCGATCGGCAACATGCCGGCGATCATCGCGACGGTGGTCATGACGATGGGACGGGCGCGCTTGTGGCAGGCGTCGAGCAGGGCATCGATCACCGAGAGTCCGTGCTCGGTACGCGCCAGCACCGCGTACTCGACCAGCAGGATCGAGTTCTTGGTGACGATGCCCATCAGCATCACCAGGCCGATCATTGAAGGCACGTCGAGCTCGCTGCCCACCAGCAGCAGCGCAATGAAGGCACCGCCCAGGGACAGTGGGATCGCCGACAGGATCGTGATCGGCTGGAAGAAGTCCTTGAACAGCAGGATCAGCACGCAGAACATGCACAGGATGCCGGTCACGATCGCCAGCGCCAGGCCGGATGACAGCTCTGCGGCCACTTCGGCGTCGCCCGCCTGCATCAGCGAGACGCCCGGGGCCATGTTCTGTACCGAAGGCAGCGCACTGGCGATGGCCAGGGTTTCGCCCAGCGAGCGGGTGCCCAGGTCGGCGGTCACGGTGACGTAGCGCTGGCGGTCGTAGCGGTCGATCTGTGCCGGGCCGCTCTCCACGGCGAAGGTCGCCACGCTGGAGAGCGGGACCAGGCCATCGCGCGACGCCACGCGCAGGCCGGACAACGCGGCGATGTCCTGGCGCACGCTGTCGGGCACGCGCACCCGGATGCCGATCTGGCGGTTGTCCAGATTGAGCTTGGACAGCTGGGAGTCGAAATCGCCGCTGGTGGCCGTACGCATCAGCTCGCCGATGGCGGCACTGCTCACGCCGTGTTCGGCTGCCCGGTTGAGATCCGGCCGTACCACGATCTCGGGGCGCTCCAGGCTGGCCGTGCTGCGCACACCGGACAGGCCGGCCGCCCGGAGTTCCCGGGTGAAAGCATCCACGGCGGTCCTGAGCGCGCCGGCGTTGTCGCTGGCGAGGATCATTTGCAGCTGCTCGCCAGAGCCGCCGCCGACGGTGAAGCGCGCACCGGGGATCTTCTCCAGCGCATCACGCACGGTCTGTTCGATCTCGGACTGGACGGCGCGCTCCTTGCGATCGGTCAGCACCAGCGTGAGCTCGCCCTTGCGCACGTCGCTCACCTGCGCATCGCTGCCGCTCTCGGCGGCCCCGACCGTGGTGAAGACGCTCCGCACGCCGGGCAACTGGCTCACCACCGCGCGTACCCGCTCGGCCGTGGCCACGGTGTCATTGAGGGCGCTGCCCGGTGCCAGCTCCAGCGTCACCGTGGTGAAGCCCCGATCCGACGGGGGTACCAGCCCCGTGGGGATGAAGGGCAGCAGCGCCATCGAGCCGACGAAGAAGGCCGCAGCCGCGGCCATGGTCTTGCCGCGATGGTGCAGACTCCAGTCCACCACCCGCAGGTAACGGCGCATCAAGGGGCCGTCCTGCTCGTTGGCCGCGTGCGTGCCGGGCTTGAGCAGCTTGGCGGCCATGATGGGGGTGATCAGGCGCGCCACCATCAGCGAGGCGAGCACGGCGATGACCGCGGTCCAGCCGAACTGCTTGAAGAACAGGCCCGGTACGCCGCCCATGAGCGTGGTGGGCACGAACACCACCACCAGGGTCGCCGTGGTGGCGATCACCGCCAGCGCGATCTCGTTGACCGCATCGGCCGTGGCCTGCATGATCGGCTTGCCCATGCGCCGGTGTCGCTCGATGTTCTCGACTTCGACGATGGCGTCGTCCACCAGGATGCCGACGACCACCGCCAGCGCCAGCAGCGTGAGGGTGTTGAGCGAGTAGCCCAGCCACCACATCGCAGCGAAGGCGGGCAGGATCGACAGCGGCAGCGCCGAGGCGGCGACCAGCGTGGCGCGCCAGTCGCGCAGGAACAGCCAGACCACCAGTACGGCCAGGAGCGCGCCCTCGTAGAGCATCGCCATCGAACCCTGGAACTGTTCGAGCGTGTAGGCCACGCTGCCCGAGATCGGGGTGATCCGCAGGGACGTGTGCTCGGCCTGGAGCTGTTGGAGTGCCTCGGCCACCCCTTCGGCGATGCGGGTTTCGTCGAAGCCCTTGGTGCGCTGGATGCTGAAGCCGATGACGGGCTTGCCGTCCAGAAGCGCCGCCTGGTTGCGTTCGGCGGCGGTGTCATGCACCGAGGCGACCTGATCCAGGCGCACCTTGCTCCCGGTGGCGAGAATGACCGGCATGGCGCGCAGTTCGTCGGCCCGTCGCACCGTGGCCACGGTGCGCAGCGACTGCTCTTCGCCACCCAGTTGGCCGCGTCCGCCCGAGGAATCCTGCTGGGTGCGGCGCAACGCGCGCGAGACGTCGGCTGCGGTGACGCCCAACGCATTCATCTGCACCGGGTCGACGTCGACCCGGATCTCGCGCTGCACGCCGCCCAGCCGCTTCACCCCACCCACGCCCGGCACGTTGAACAAGGTCTTGCTCAACGTGTCGTCCACGAACCAGGACAGCGCGACTTCGTCCATGGTTTCGGAACTGACCGAATAGGTCAGGATGGGGCTGCTGCTGACCGTCTGGGCACTGACGGCTGGCTGTAGCAGATCCGTCGGCAGATCCGAACGCACCCGGTCGACGGCATCCTTGGTCTCGATCAGCGCATCGGACAGCGGCTTCTCCAGCTCGAACTCGGCCTGGATATGGACTTGGCCATCGGTGATCGTGGTTCGCGTGTGGCGCAGTCCGCTGAGCGTGGCGATGGAATCCTCCACCTTGCGTGCCACCTCGGTTTCAAGCTGGGCCGGCGCAGCGCCGGGCTGGGACAGCGTCACGTTGACCGAGGGCAGGTCCATGTCCGGCAGGGCCTGGATCGGCAACTGCCGGAAGCCGTACAAGCCTGCCAGCGTCAGCAGCATGAACAGCAGGACGGCCGGGATGGGGTTGCGCAGGGACCAGGTGGCGAAGTTCATCGCTCCCCTCCCGCCGGCGCGGAGGCCGATGCCTCGCTCGGATCCGGCTCGACCCGCACGGTGTCGCCATCGGCCAGCAGGCCGGCCCCCTGGGCAACGATGCGTTCACCGCCGGTAAGTGCGTCCAGGATCTCGACCTCGGTGCCTTGGCGACGGCCCACCGTCACCGACTGGGCCTGGACCTTGGATTCCTTTCCCGTGCTTTCCAGGCGAAAGACGATGCTGCGCCCGTCGCGCACCACCACGCTCGATGCCGGAACCACCCGGGCCGCGCTGGACGCGAGCGCGATGCGGCCATCGACGTACATGCCGCCGCGCGCCAGGCTTCCGGGCTCGATGTCCGCATACACCAGCCCCAGCCGCGAGCGCGTGTCCAGAAGCGGCGCGATCTGACGTACGCGGGCCTTGGCGAACTGACCCTCGGGCAGTTGCAGGGTGACGTCCTGGCCGACGGCGATGCCGGCGATCTGCGTAGCGGTGAATTCGCCGCGCCATTCCAGCCGCCCCTGGCGCACCAGGCGGAACAGCTCCTGGCCGTTGTTGGCGACCGCACCCAGCGTGGCGGTGCGGTCGCTGATCACGCCATCATCCGGCGCGACCACGTCGGCCTGGCGCAGTTGCAGCCGCTTGGCCTCCAGTTGGGCCTGCGCGGCCGCCACCTGGGCCTTGGCGGTGATGGCTTCGGTAACGTAGCGCTGCACCTCCTGCTCGCTGATGCCGCCGCTGCCCTGGAGCTGGAGCGCGCGCGCACGGTTGGCATCCGCCTGTGCCGCCACGCCTTGCGCTTGTGTGAGCGCAGCCAATAGCTGCGCCTCTTCGGCGCGCAGCGTGGACGTGTCGAAGCGAGCCAGGAGTTGGCCGCGCCGCACCACGTCACCGACCGCGACCTCGAGCCGGGCGATGCTCAGCCCGGAGGTCTGTGCGCCGATGATGGCTTCCTGCCAGGGAGCGACCACGCCGCTGGCCTCGATGGTTCTGGCCCACTGTGCTTCGCGCGGGACCGTGGCCGTCACCGACAGTGAAGCCAGGCTGTGCGCCGGGGCCGGCGGGGCGGCGCGCGACATGAAGCCCCAGGCGGCGGCACCGAGCACCAACAGGGCGGCGCCCGCCAGGACGAAGGTGATCCGGCGGCGCCGCAATGCCGCTGCGGACGCGGCGAGCTTCGGAGATGGCATGGACGTTGTCATGACAGCGCCCCACCAGGCGTGGCCGCGCTGGCGTGGCCGGAGGCGCGCACCAGGGCGATCCAGGCACGATTGCTGTCGTGTGCAGCGGCGATGGCGCTGTCTTGAGCGTCGGCCAGCTGGCGACGCGCATCTTCGACCTCGAACAAACTCACGGCACCGACGTTCCAGCGCGCCTGCGTCGCGTCCAGCACGCGCTGCGCGGCGGTGACGGCGTCCAGCGTGCTGCGCCGGCGCGCAGTGGCCGATTCGATGGCGGCCATGGCGTTCTCGACGTCCTGTGCAGCGGCGCGAACCGCCAGGCGCAGGTTGGCCTCGGCGGCGCGATGGCGGGCTTGGGCGGCCGAGACATTGGCGGCACCGCGGCCGCCGTCGAAGACAGGAGCGCCAAGCGTCGGGCCGAGAGACCAGACGGTCTCGCTCAGGGACTGGCCGGCGGCCCGTAACCACTGCCCGCTGAGCGCAGCCGCCAGATTGAGCCGGGGCAGGCGCTCGGCGCGCGCGACCGCGATCTCCGACCACGCCGCGGCCGCTTCGCGTTCGGCGGCGACGACGGCCGGGTGGGCTGCGAGGACCGTAGCCGGCAACGCCAGTTGCACGACTGGCGCAGACGGGATGGCCGTGACCCGCTGCGCCACGCTGACCGCCTGCGTGTCCACGGCCACCACCGCTTGTACAGTGCCGCGTGGCTGACCGGTGATGGCAACCAATGCGTTGATGTGGCGTGCGCAGGCTTCCTGGCGCGTGGCCAGCGTTGTGCGCGCGGTGGCCAGGCCGCTTTGCGCCCGAGCCTCTTCAATGGGGGCGACGAAGCCGGTTTCCAGCCGCCGGCGGGTCAGCGCCAGTGTGTTTTCGCGCGAGTCGATTTCCTCGTGCAACACGGCGATGGACAACTCGCAGGCGCGCAAGGCCAGCACCAAGTCGCCGATCTGTGAGGTCAGCGCCAGCCGGGCTGCCTTGGCGTCCGCATCGCGTGCCTGGATCCGCAGCGCGCCGGCCTCGACCGAGTTGCGCACCCGGCCGAAAAGATCGATCTCCCAGGACAGCTCGGGCCCGATGCCGTTCTGCGTACTCAGGATCGTGCCCGTGGGGCTGTCGGTCTCCAGGCTGCGGGCCCGCGTGGCATAGCCGTTGACAGCCACCGAGGGCATGCGCTGCGCCGAGGTGGCACCGAGCAAGGCACGCGCCTCGTCGACCTTGGCGATGGCTTGCGCGATGCTGGGGCTGTCGGCCAGTGCAGCGTCCACCAGAACATCGATCGCGGGGTCGTTGAGCTGGCGCCACCAGGACTCATCGCTGGGCGTGGCCAGCGCCGCCTCCGCAGCAGGCATGGTCCAGGCCTCGGGCGCCTCCAGAGGCGTCGCCTGGTATGGCCCTTGGGTCGCGCACCCCGTCAGCATCGCCAGCAACAGCATGGCCAGACCACGCGACCCACCGTCCAGCAGCGCGTCGGCACCGAACAGGCCTGTCCGGCGGCCCAGATATTGCGACGCGGCGACCCCCAGGTCTCGGCGATACGAGTGGGGTGCGGACCCGGACTGCCAGCGCGGGGTACGCTGCAGGCAGGTCAGGGACGGTCGCGTACCCGGGCTTGGCTTGCAATCCAGCATGAATCGTTCCGATCTCGTGGCGCGTCGAGACGACGCGCCTGCAAGAGCGGATACTGCCCAAGCGGATTTAGGGGATTTTTAGAGTTATTAGGAATTTTTTAAGAAAAGGGCCGTTCAGCGAAAAAAAGTGAACGACATGGACGTCGCGTGCCCGATATCACGCCACACCACGCAATTCCGCGGAAGGACGAAGCTCCGCCGGACGCCATAGCATCGGCTGGATCAGCCTGGGCTGCGTGGCTCGACGATGCCGGGGAAAATGACACGCACCATGAGCCCGCGGTCTTCCAGGCCGGTGCCGGTGTGGATGGTGGCGTTGTGGGACTCGGCAATGCCTGCGACCAGCGACAGGCCGATGCCGCTACCGCGCACGGGGGTGCCCGCGACCCGGTGGAAGCGCTCGAAGATGGCCTCGCGCTGTTCGGCCGGAACGCCCGGGCCATCATCCGCCACTTCCAGGTAGACCATGGGCTGCGTCGGTTCGCTCCCCTGTGGCGTCAGGTAGCCACAGCGCACGAGCACGTTGCCGCCCTCGCTGGTGTAGCGCATGGCGTTGTGCATGAGGTTGCGCAGCAGGATGCCGATCTCATCGATGTCGCAGGAGATTTTGCAGGCATGCACATCCAGGAAGAGCGAACGCTGGTTGAGGCTGGCATAGACCTCGAACTCCTGGGCAACGTGCTGCACCAGCTTGCTCAGATCGGCTGGTACGTGCTTGGGGGCCTTGGCGCCTGCATTGATGCTGGCCAGATCGAGCAACTGCTCGGACAGCCGCGTGCTGCGCTTGGCGACGACCAGCAGCTTCCTCAGGGCGGCATCTTTGTCTTGAGGATCGGTGGCTCGCAGTGCGATTTCGGCCTGGGCCTGCAAGGCCGACAACGGTGTGCGCAGCTCATGGGCGGCATCGCCAATGAAGCGGCGCTCGCCTTCGATGGCCTCGTCGAGTTGCTTGAGGACGTGGTTGAAAGAGTCGACCAATGGATGCAACTCCCGCGGCAGCCGATCCAGTGGCAAGGCGGTGAAATCGAAGCGGCGGCGGTGGCGCATCGCCGCGCCGAGCGCGCGCACGGGTTTGAGGGCAGCCTGGCTGACGAACCACATGACAAGACCCGCGATGACGAGCAGGACCGTTGCCAGGGCCAGTGCATGGGCCGCCTCGTGGCGCATGTCCGCATCGACGATGCTCTGCAGATTGCCCACTTGGACGGTCACTCGCCCCGTGCTGTCGGTTGCGGAATAGACGCGCCATTTCTGATTCTCGACCTCGGTGGAGGCCGCACCATCGGAGAAGTCAGGCTGGAGCGGCGACGCAGGTGCCCCTGGCGTGCTGGCAACCATGCGGCTGCGGTCGATCCAGATCTGAAACACAAGAGGCTCATGTTTGGTGCCCGCGGCTGCGCCCAGCTTGAGTCCCGGGCCGGCTCCTCCGTCGAAATCGCTGTCGGCGGGGATCGTCACCAGGAGCTGGGTGGCCATCGCGCCGAGCTTTTCGTCCCAAGTGCTGGTGCGGTTGAGCGAGAGTTGCGTGAGCACGATCCCGAGCACCACCGTCCAGCACAGGGCGATGACTGCGACAATCACCAGGATGAGTTGCGCGTTGAAGGAGCGCGACTTCATGCGGTCGGCTGCCCGATGACATAGCCCAGCCCATGGACGGTCCGGATCAGATCGTCTCCGAGCTTGCGTCGCAACTGGTGGATGAACACCGCGATGGTATTGCTCTCGACATTGCTCGATGTGCCGTAGACGACATCGTGCAGATGGTCGCGTGTGACGACATGACCAGGCCGCTCGACCAGGGCAAGCAGCGTACGGTACTCGTGGGCACTGAGGACGACTTCGGTGCCGGCCTTGGTGACGACGCGCTTGCTGCGATCGATGCGGATGTCCCCATACGTGAACACCGGGACGACACGTCCCTGGCTGCGGCGGATGACCGAACGCACGCGCGCCCAAAGTTCATCGAACTGGAACGGTTTGATCAGATAGTCGTCAGCGCCGGCATCCAGGCCGACGATGCGCTCGCTCAGCTGGCCGCGCGCGGTGAGGATCAGCACCGGCGTGGCGTCGTAACGCCCACGCATGGATCGCAGCACGGACAGCCCGGATTCCCCCGGAAGACCGATGTCCAGCAGGACGGCGGCGTAGGCGTGATCCACCAACGCGCTACGCGCTGCATTTGCGTCGCCGACGTAGTCGATGTTCCATCCACTTTGGCGCGCACCATCGCAAATGGACTCGCCCAGCATTTGGTCATCTTCAACAAGGAGGAGATTCATGTCATATCGATCCATGCCTGAGTAGCGTTTAACGAATCATGCAGCAAGCTCGTTAATAAATTTTTAATATGGTTCAGGAGTCGATGCCAATGCTTGGCGAAGCGACGGTCCGATCCGCCCCGAGGTACCGCAGAGGCCCTTTGGCTCAGGCCGGCCCACCATCCCGGTGTTCTGCCTGGCGAATCGCCGGTAGCAGTTTGCCTCGACCTCTGCCGGTGGAACGCCAGAGGTGACCTTGGTACAGGCGATGTCAGCCTTCCTCGGGCGTCTCTTGACCATACAGCTTCCCTGCACCCGCCCAATTCGAAGGCGCCACGTCCTCGAAGATCACATAGATGTAGTCTGGATCCGTTCCGGTGTTCTTGACGATGCTCTCAGTGATCTCGGCGGCGACGGCTTGCTTTGCCTTGACATCTTTTCCCTCGAACCAGCTGACTCGTACGACAGGCATGTTCAATTCCTCTTTCTTGGTGATGAGCGCTCAGACCCCTATGGTCTGGCTCGGTGCTTGATCGCTTTGACTGAGCGACCCCAACAGATGGTGCGCGGTCTCGGTGAGCGGCTACCGGAAGCCCCGTTGAATGGCGCCAGGTAGGTCGCGCCGGTTCGTGGCACACCAATGACATCACCGCGAGCATATTTGTTTCCATTAAATCGATAAATAATGGCCTGATCTACAATTGGTGGATATTAAGTCCACAATTGGTGATCTCCCATGGCTGGGCAGCACACGATTCCGGAGTCACTTTCAGGCATCAGCGCCTTCGTTGCCGTGGTCCAGGCAGGCAGCTTTACCCTGGCAGCCGAACGCCTCGGAGTGACCAAGTCGGCAGTTGGAAAAAGTATCAACCGCCTTGAAGAACGCTTGGGGGTGAAGCTCCTCCGACGCACGACGAGGCGTCTTCAACTGACATTCGACGGCGAGGCGTACTTTCAGGCTTGCGCCTCGGCCTTGGACAAGATCGCGGAGGCGGAGGCGCAGATAACCCCCTACGATCAGGTGCTGCGGGGCCGGGTGCACATCGATATGCCCATGGCATTCGGCAAGCGCGTGTTGCTGCCCCTGCTGCTGGAATTGGCGGCGCCGCACCCCGAACTGGCCCTGACGATGAGCTTCAACGATGCCACCGTCGATCTCATGCGCGACGAGGCGGATCTCGCGATTCGCTTCGGCCAGCTTCCGGACAGCAGTCATCTGGTCGCCCGCAAGCTGGCCAGCCAGGAGCGCCTGATCTGCGGCTCTCCCGGCTACCTGCAGGCGCACGGCGTGCCGATGAGCCTCTCCGATCTCAACGGCCATCGGTGCATCGTCGGAACGACCCACGGGCCGCCACAGCAATGGACTGTGCAGGAAGGCGGGCACGTGATGCGCATCACGCCGCCCGCCACGCACCAGTTGAGTGATGGCGAGTCAATCGTGGAAACGGCCCTGGCCGGGTTCGGGCTATGCCAGATGCCCGTCTCATTGCTCAGGTCCCACATCGAGCAAGGACGGCTGGTGCCCGTCCTCCAGGCCCATTCGGGCGTCTTGGTCGACGTCCACATGCTGTGGGTGCGCCAGGCCACTCTTGCGCCGAGGATACGCTACGTGATCGATCAACTCATGGCGTACGCGGAACGGGGCGCACTGGGCTGAGTGATTTCACGGCGGCCCCTGACTTTGCCATTTCGGTTCCGGAGCAGTGCGGCTACACCTAGCGAGTGCAAGCGCTCTGCGGATCTCATCCATTGGTGAGATTTCGCCTGGGAGCCGGAATCTTCCCCAATCCATTGTCAATGCGGCGCCGTTCAAGCATTACGTACAAGAACAGGCCCCACATTGCGGCACGCGCCGGGCTCCGACCTCGGTGCCGCTTGCGGGGAGCCGGATTGCGGGTAGACATCAGCCAGGAGCGAGCCTTGAAGCGTAGTCTTGTTGTAGCCCCACTGGTATTGGGTTGGGTGGCCCTGCCGGCCTCGGCAGCGGTCGGGCCGGGACTGGCCCATGACCTGACGGTCGGGGCCATGTTCCAGCAGGCGGACTGGGTGGTGAAGACAGTGATGGGGGTGCTCGTGCTGGCTTCGATCGCCACGCTGAGCATCTGGATCTTCAAGACCTGGGAGATCGTCAGCTATCGCCGCGGCATCGGCCAAGCATTGAAGTCCCTGGCCGGAGATGGCGAATTGGCCAGCTTCACGCAGCTTCCGGACCCGGCGGCCGCCGCGATGATCCAGGCCGCGATCAGTGAGTTGCAACGGTATCCGGTCGGTAGGCGGTATGGGTTCGCAGAAGGCATCAAGGAGCGCACGGCCGCCCGGATCCAGCGCGTGGAGGCCGGTCAGCAGCGCAGGCTGTCACGCGGCGCCAGCGTACTGGGCAGCATCGGCGCCGCGGCGCCGTTCATCGGGCTGTTCGGCACCGTGTGGGGCATCATGAACAGCTTCATCGGCATCGCTCACTCGCAGACCACCAACCTCGCGGTGGTCGCGCCCGGCATCGCCGAGGCGCTACTGGCGACGGCCTTCGGCCTGGTGGCGGCGATCCCCGCGGTGCTGGTCTATAACGCGGTGACCCGCGCGATTGCGGGCTACCGCGTACGCATGAACGATGCCGCGACCCAGGTGATGTGCTTGCTGAGTCGCGAACTGGATGCCGAGTTGGAAGTGCGACGCAAGGCGGGGCCGCCCCATGTCGTTTAAGCTCGAATCTGGAGATGAGCACGAGGCCGGCCTGCACGAGATCAACGTCACGCCCTTCATCGACGTGATGCTGGTGTTGCTGATCATCTTCATGGTGGCCGCGCCGCTGGCCACGGTGAACGTGCCGCTAGACCTGCCGGTGTCCAGCGCCCAGGCGCAGCCGGAACCTCAGGAGCCGGTGGTGGTGAGCCTACAGGCGGACCTGCGGGTGTTCGTGGGCGAGACCGAGGTCGAGCGGGCTGCACTGGGCGGGGTACTGCATACCTTGCTCGGAGGTGATCGCGATGCGCGGGTGTTCCTGCGCGCCGACAAGACCGTCCCATATGGCGACTTGATGCGCTTGATGGATGCGCTGCGCGATCAGGGCTACCACAAAGTGGCCTTGGTCACGCTGGACCAGGTGGAGGGCTAGCCACGATGCGCCGGCGCGGGGTTTCCGATTCGACCCGCTGGGCGGGCAGCATCGTCAGTGCATTGCTGCTGCACGTCGGCGTGGCGGCCTTGGTGTTGATCGATTTCAGCACGCAGTCCGCTACGCCGGTCGCGCCGCCCTTGGCGGCCATGACTGTTGAGCTCGCGCCACTGCCCGCGGCACTGGAGCACCAGCTCACGCAAAAGCCGCCGGGGCCGGAGCAGATCGAGTCTCAGCAGCAGCCCAAGCCGCAGCCGAGGCCACGTGCGTTCGATCCGCCCCCGGAGGTCAAGGCAAATCCGCCTCCCGATGCCTTGGCGGCCAAGCCCGAAGAAAAGCCGGATGCCGAGCAGGTGGCAGCGGCCGACCGCACCACGGCGGTGCCTTCGAGTCTGGCGGCGACCGATGCCGCGCTCCAGGCCCCGGTTCAGGGCGTCCCCAGCGAGAACGCCACGGCCATCATCCAGACCTGGGAGAACCGGCTGCTGACCCATCTGGAGCAGCACAAGCGCTATCCCAGTGCCGCGCAGCGACGCCGGCAGGAGGATGTGGTCTACCTGCGCTTCACGATGGACCGCACGGGCAATGTGCTGCAATGGACCATCTGGCGCAGCCGCGGCTATGCTTTGTTGGATGCGGAAGTGGATGCGCTGATCCAGCGCGCCGCCCCGCTGCCGCCTCCGCCACCGGAGATGGGGGGAGACACCGTCGAGATGATCGTGCCGGTGGAGTTCTTCCTGCGCCGCCAGCTCGCCCAGGGGCGACGTCCATGAAGTGGAGGCGGATCGAACCCTCGGCATCCGCGCCGAGCGTCGCGGATGAGGCAGTGCTGACCACCGCGCTGACGACCGAAGAGCTGACGCGCATCTTCATCGAGATCCGGCCGAACCTCGAGCGCGTCATCGAGCGCCGCATCCTCGATCGCCATACCGCGCAGGATCTGGCGCAGGACATCTACTTTCGCCTCGGCCGGGTCTCCAGCCTCCTGTCCAGCGAAGAAGGCGCGCGACGCTACCTGATGCGCATGGCTGTGCACGCGGCGCTCTATCACATGCGCAGCGAAGCCAATCGGGTGCAGCTGCTCGCGGGCGCATTGACCTTGTTCGAGGGGCATGTCGCCGAGCCGGAAGAACACGCGCACGCGCGGGACCAGATGAGCCTGATCGAGGCCACGCTTGCCGAACTTCCCGCCAAGTGCCGCGACGTGCTGTACCTGACGCGCGTCGAAGGCCTGCCGCGCGAAGAGGTCGCCGCCCGGCTGGGGGTTTCGTTGAGCCTGGTGAACAAGTACGTGCTGCTTGCATTGAAAGCCTGCGCGCAGAAGCTGGGCGAGAGATGAACGGACGCATGCCCTCGATTGTCATTTTCGGGCTCGCTGGGCGTTAGAGGGACAGGCAGATGAGCGACGACGACACCATGCAGAAGAAGATGGAACTGGATCCCAACGATCCGATGGATCAGGCACTCGTGTGGGTCTCCCGGATCGCCACCGGAGAGGCCGATGCAAATGCGCTGGCCGAGTTCGAGCGGTGGCGCGACTCGGATGCGCGCCACGAGAAAGCGCTCAACGAGGCCCGACGACTGTGGGTGATGCTCGGGGAGCCGCTGGAGGCGCAGTACGCCCCGGTGATGGCCAGTCTTCCTGCTTCCGCGGCGCAACGGCGCCAGGCCCAGCCAAGACGCCGATGGCGCCGCCCCGCGCTGGCGACCGCGGCGGCGTTGCTTCTGGCTGTGACGCTGGGTGGCCAGTGGCAGCGGGACTGGCGATTCGATCAGACCACCGGTACCGGCGAGCAGCGCACCATTGCCTTGGCCGATGGCAGCACGATGTGGTTGAACACCGGCAGCGCCGCCGACGTGCAGGTCGATGGGAACCGGCGCCATATCCGTCTGGCGCGCGGCGAAGCGTACTTCGATGTGGCCCATGATCCGCAGCATCCGTTCACCGTCGATGCCGGTAGCAGCCAGATCATGGTGTTGGGAACGGCCTTCGGCGTGCGCCGCGAAGGCGAGGACGTCGTGGTGACCGTGCAACGGGGCAAGGTGCAAGTCGCCAGTGCGGACGCGCCCGCCGTGTTCGTCACCGCGGACGAGCAGGTCCGCGTCCATCCGGGCGATGCGCCGCACATCGAAGCGGTCAGCGCGGAACAGATGCTGTCCTGGCGCACCGGACGCCTGCAATTCGAGAACCGCCGCATCGGCGAGGTACTGGACGAGCTCAAACGCTACGACCGGCGCCTGGTGCTGGTCAGCTACCCACAAGCCGGGCAGCAGCGTGTGAGTTCGATCGTGGATCTGGCGCGCCTGGACGAGTGGTATGACACGCTGGAGCAGTCCTTGCCCGTCAAAGTGACCCGCATCGGACCGATCGTCTGGATCCACGCGTCCTGACGCTCCTGCGGCACCTATTTGGGCGCGTCGTGTCGCCTTCCGTGGGAGCCGCGCGGCCGCACTGAGCGACGCGTCCGTTCGCTGGGACTCCTGCTTGGCGCCGCCCATACGGCGGTGACCCAGCGTCAATCACGATCTCCGGTGCCCATCTGAAATCCGTTTGTCAACTTCGGCCTCCTCAAGCATTACCTCTTCAAGAGATCCCGTTCGCGTGGGAGGCGCGGATCGGTCTCGGGTTCGCCCTGCTGGCAACACTGGGGCGTGGTCGACGACAACCATGGGGAAAAGGGAATGAGGCGCACGGCTCTCAACGTTTCACTGGCTTCGGTTCTTGAACAGATGGTGCAGGGCTGCGCGAAAGGCGCGCTGGTGGCGGTGGCTGCGGGGGCCTTCGCCTTGAGCGTGGCACCGGTGGCCAGCGCTCAGGAAGCCCGCGCGCAGCAGGGGCAGACACGCGATTTCGATGTGCCCGCCGGCCCCCTGAGCGCCGCGCTGCTGCGTTTCGGCGCGCAGTCCGGACTGCAGTTCAATGTCGACAGCCGGCTGACCGACGGCAAGCGCACCGAGGGCCTGCGTGGCACCTACTCCATCGAGGGCGGCCTGACCCAGTTGCTGGCGGGTAGCGGCCTGACCTTCCGGTTCGCCGGCCCGCGCACGGTGGTCATCGAAGTGCTTCCTGACGCCGGCAGCACGCGCATGCTCGGCCCGCTGCGCATCGAGGGCGATGGCAGCAGCCGGGCCGTGGCCGGCAACAACGGAAGCACGGACGTGACCGCCACCGAGGGCAGCGGCAGCTACACCAGCGACGCGCTGAGCATCGCCAGCAAGATGCCGCTCTCGATCAAGGAGACCCCGCAGTCGGTCAGCGTGGTCACGCACGAGCGCATCGTCGAGCAGAACCTTACGGATTTCTCCGCGCTGATGGCCCAGAGCACGGGCGTAAGCACCATCACCGGCAGCAACGGCCCGCTGGAGGCGGAGTTCTACTCGCGCGGCTTTCGCATCCAGCGCCTACAGAGCGACGGCGGCGCGCCGTTGGACATCGCTTCGACCACCAAGTGGGGCATGGTGCCGCAACTGGACATGGCGCTGTACGACCATGCCGAGATCCTGCGCGGCGCCGATGGCCTGTTCAACGGCTACGGCGACCCGGGCGGCGTGATCAGCCTGACGCGCAAGCGCCCGCTGGACCATCGCCAGGTGGTCGCCGAAGTCCAGGCGGGGAGCTGGAGCAACTATCGCGCGACGCTGGACGCCACCGGACCGCTGGGCCTGGACGGCAGGCTGCGCGGGCGCGGCATCCTGGTCTGGCAGGACCAGGACTACTTCTACGACGTCGCCCACAACGAGAAGAAAGTGGCCAACGGCGTGCTGGAGTACGACCTGACGTCTTCGACCGTGGTCAGTCTCGGCGTCAGCCGCACCTGGCAGGACGCGCTGCCGTTCGCCGGCGGCCTGCCGCGCTACATCGATGGCAGCGACCTGCGCCTGTCGCGAGACACCTGCCTGTGCTTTCCGTGGAACAGCTACGACTTCGATACCACCGAGTTCTACGGCATGGTCGAGCAGGAACTGGGGCCGAACTGGAACCTGAAGCTGAACGTCACCCGGACCAAGCAGGAGCGTACCTGGCATTATGGAATGGTCCAGGGCGCGGTCGATCTGGTGACCGGGGAGGGGCCGCTCCAGCAGCAGCTCAAGGAAGACGGCGCCAGCACCCAGACCGCCGCCGACTTCACCCTCAGTGGCAGCTTCGAGTTGTTCGGGCACGAGCAGCTACTGGTGGTGGGTGCCAACTACATGGAAGCCGACGGCGCAGGCCTGACCCGCTACATTCCGGTCGACTACGAAAGCTCGGACACTCCGGTGAACGTGTTCGGTTTCGATCCCAGCGATCCGGCCTACGCGGCGGCCGGCAACCTGACGCCGTACCAGCGCTATCCCACCTACCGCAGCCGCCAGAGCGGCGCCTACGCCAATCTGCGGCTCACGTTCTGGGAGCCGCTGCATCTGAACATCGGCCTGCGCTACAGCACGATGAAACAGCAGGAGGTGCTGCAGAGCCTGTGCGAGTTTTCGACGGGCTGCCTCGACTGGACGACCTTCGAGCCGCGTGAGCTTGGACAGGTGTACGACACCTATCCCTTCGGCTATTCCACCAACAATTTCAGCTGGCCGCCCACCTTCTCGCTGGTCTACGACGTCGCCGACGACGTTTCGGTCTATGCCAGCTACAGCGATATCTACGTCGAGCAGTCGCTGATGCTCGGCCATGATGGCAAGGCGGTGGACCCCGTCACCGGCAGCAACATCGAGGCCGGCATCAAGTGGGCGGCCCGCGATGGCCGGCTCAATGCCACGCTGTCGGCCTACCGCATCGAGCAGGAGGGCTTCGCCTACCTCGACGGCGATCTCACCTCGCCCGATGGCGGCACCCACTTCTGCTGCTACGTCACCGACACCGACCTGCAGCGGGTGAGCCGCGGCGTGGACGTGGAGGTCACCGGCGAGATCCTGCCGGGCTGGCAGGTGGCTGCCAGCTACACCCGCAACTCCAACGAGGAAACCGGCGAGCTGTCCTTCTCCAATGGCCTGCCGCTGCAGAGCCGCCTGCCCAAGCACCTGTTCAAGCTCTGGACCAGCTACCAGTTCCAGGGCGACGGCTGGCAGAGCCGGCTCAACATCGGCGGCGGCATCAACGGGCAGAGCCGCAGCTACTACGCCGGGCTGGCCTGTCCGGTGGACGCGGTCACCGGTGAATGCACCAGCGCGGCCACGGCGTTCGAGTTCGAGCAGGGCTCGTACGCGGTGGTGTCCGCGCGCGCGGGCTGGAAACTCGACGATCGCTGGACGCTGGCCCTGAACATCAACAACCTGCTGGACCGCACCTACTACCAGACGGTCACCAATTCCTCCTCCGGGAACTGGTACGGCGAGCCACGCAGCTACACCCTGTCTCTGCGCGGACAGTTCTGATCCCAAGCCCCAGGCTCCGGCCCACGCTCGCAAGAGAGCGTGGGCGGGCCGTTCGTCCACCTTTTGCAGATATCCCCGGAGTAGATGCCGATGTTCTGCCGTTCCCTGTTTCTTGCCTGCTCGCTGTTGCTGTCCGTCCACGCTGGCGCAGTGACGCCTGCATCGGCGAATACCGTTCTGCCGCCAGGGGTGACGGCAGGCGCCACCGTGGAGGGCATCACCGAGTACCGGCTGGCCAACGGCCTGACGGTGCTGATGTTCCCCGACGCCAGCACGCCCTCGACCCTGGTCAACGTGACCTATGGCGTGGGCGCGGCGCAGGAAAACTACGGCGAAAGCGGCATGGCCCACCTGCTGGAGCACCTGGTGTTCAAGGGCACGCCGACCATCGGCAACATCGCCGCCGAGTTCAAGCGGCGCGGCATCACCTACAACGGCACCACCGGCCAGGACCGCACCAACTACTACGGCTGGTTCTCCGCCAACGACGAAACCCTGGACTGGCTGCTGGCGGCCGAGGCCGACCGCATGGTCAACGCCGACGTCGCCAAGGACAAGCTGGACAGCGAGATGACCGTGGTCCGCAACGAACTGGAGATCGGCGAGAACAAGCCCACCGGCATCCTGATCCAGCGCATGACCTCGCAGGCGTTCCTCTGGCATGCCTACGGCAAGAGCGTCATCGGCAACCGTGCCGACGTCGAGAACGTGCCGATCGAGCGGCTGCAGGCGTTCTACCGCACCTGGTACCAGCCCGACAACGCCACCGTGATCATCGCCGGCCGCTTCGATCCGCAGCGCGCCCTGGCCACGGTGCAGCGCACCTTCGGCGCGCTGCCGCGCCCGGCGCGCACCCTGCCGACCCGGTACACGGTCGAGCCGGCCCAGGACGGCGAGCGCGAGATCAACATCCGCCGCGTCGGCGAACTGCACCTGATCGGGCTGGGCTACCACGCGCCGGCGATGGCGCATCCGGATTCGGCCGCGCTCAGGGTGCTGGTCAACGTCATGGGCGCGGTCCCGAGTGGACGGCTGCAGAAGGCCCTGATCGTTCCCAAGCTCGCGGTGAACAGCGAAAGCGCGGTGGACGGCTTCCTGGAGCCGGGCGTGGCCGGGTTCTTCGCCACGGTCACGCTCGGTGGCGACCCGGCGCAGGTGGAGCGGGTGTTGCTGGAGCAGGTCGAGGGGACCGCCCGGCAGCCGTTCACCGAGGAGGAGGTGGCCGCGGCCAAGCAACGCCTGGCCAACATGTACGACCGCGCCAGCAAGAGCAACGTGCTGGGCGTTGCCAACGCGCTTTCCGAATCCATCGCCGCGGGCGACTGGCGGCTGGGCTTCCTGTATCGCGATGCCATCGCCAAGGTCAGCGCGGCCGACGTCAATCGCGTGGCCCGGACCTACCTGGTCCCGGCCAACCGCACCCTGGCGCGCTTCATCCCCACCGAAGTGGCCCAGCGTGTCGAGATCCCGGCCGCTCCCGACATCGCCAAGCTGGTGGCGGGCTACAAGGGCAATCCGGCGGTGTCGGCCGGCGAGGTGTTCGACAACTCGCCCGGCAACATCCAGGCCCGTACCCGCACCATGACCCTGGGTGACGGACTGAAGGTGGCGATGCTGCCCAAGCAGTCCCGCGGCAACCGCGTCTCGGCCGAGCTGATGTTCCATTTCGGCGACGACGCGGCCATCGCCGGGCGCCTGGAGGCTGCCAGCTTCGCCGGCAGCCTGCTGGCGCGCGGGACCAAAACCATGACCCGCGAGCAGATATCGCAGCGCTTCGACGACCTCAATGCGCGGGTGTCGGTGGTCGGCAGCAGCCAGATGGCGTACATCGGCATCGACGCCGAGCGCGAGAACCTGATCCCGGCGCTGCGGCTGGCGGCCGAGATCCTGCGCAACCCGTCCTTCCCCGAAGCCGAGTTCGAGCAGCTCCGCTCGCAGTCGATCACCGGGCTGAAGGACCGCAAGCGCGAACCGGGCTACATCGCCGATTACGCGATGCGCAAGCATTTCGACCCGTGGCCGCAGGGGCATGCGCGCGCGGTGCGCTCGCCGGACGAGGAACTGGCCGGGATCCAGTCGGTGAAGCTGGAGGACGTGCGTGCCTTCCACCGCGATTTCTACGGCACCGCCGACGGCGAGGCCGTGGTGGTGGGCGACTTCGATCCGGTGCAGCTGCAAAAGGAGCTGGAGACGCTGTTCATCGGCTGGAAGTCGCCCCGGCCGTTCGTCCGCCGCAATGAACCCTACTTCCAGCCCGGCAAGGTCGTGCGCGAGGTTTTCGAAACGCCGGACAAAGCCAATGCCGTGATCGTCTCGCGCAGCAACTTCGCGATCGACGTGGAGGACCCCGACCATCCGGCGCTGCTCGTCGCCGGCCGCATCTTCGGCGGCGGCGCCAAGGCCTCGCGGCTGGGCGACCGTGTCCGTGAGCAGGACGGCCTGAGCTACTACGTCGGCAGCGGCGTGATCGTCAGCCCGGAGGCCGACAACGGCGTGTTCTACATGCAGGCCACGTCCGCCCCGGAGAACATGGGGCGGGTGGAGGCAGCGATGGGCGAGGAGCTGGCCCGCTTCGTCAAGGACGGGGTGACCGAGCAGGAGCTGGAGGATGCGAAGGCCGGCCTGCTGGCCTCGTACCAGGAGTCGCGTTCCACCAACGGCACCATCGCCTCCGGACTGCGCCTGAACCTCTACCTGGACCGCACCATGCAATGGGATGCCGATTTCGAGCGCACCATCGCCGAGCTGACGGTGGAGCAGGTCAACGAGGCGGTCAGGCGCCGCGTCAAACCAGAGGCAGTGAGCACGTTCGTTGCCGGCGACTTTGCAGGTTCGGCGCGGCGCGCGGCCGATTCCAGGTAGGCCGCCTTTATCCGCTCACTCTGGCCAAGACATCCCCTGGCACGCCAGGGGATGTCGGCTGGAAGCCTGAGGAGCTTCTAGTCTTCGTGCAACGCGAACAGCTTGGGTGAGGAGCGCTCCTGGGCCTGCAACTGGCAGGTCATGGCCGCAGGTGAAACGGCAAGGTAGGTGGACAGTCTATGCTTCATGGGCTGACTGCTGCTTGTCGGGGACGGGTCGAGAGACCCGAGCAGGTTTGGTGCGTCGATGCCTGTTCTTCGAGCGACCTGCACGTCTGACTTGTTGAAACGGAGCCTACCGGTGCGCTGGCGTGATCTGCAGGTTGCGGAAATGCGCGATCGTGCCCGATTCCAGCCAGACGCCGACACCGCCGTGCTGTGCCGGTCCCAGCTTCAAGTCATCAATGGCCAGGGCAGGCTCGGGTTTGCGATCCAGATACAGCCGGGCCTGGCTTCCCGCCACGATCAGCTTCATGTGGATCCACCTGCCGAGGGAGAGGTCGGCCCCCGTCTCATACTTGCCGGGCGCCTCTGCGCGCAGGCGATTGAAGCGGTGGTCGGGATAGGCGACGTATTGCACCGCACGTTTGCGCCGCGCAGGATCTTCGGCGGTACTGTTCGTCGGGCGCAGGTAGACGCTCTCGAATCGCCCCTGTCCATCGATGCGAAAGCTGAGACCGATGAAGCCGCGGGCGTAGTCTGGGGCGTCGGGAGCCAGGTCGCTTGCGACCTCCACTTCGATCGTGCCATCGCGGAAATCCACCGGCAGCCATGCCATGAAGTCGCGATCGCTGAGTTCTTCCTTGGTCGGATCCTGATAGGCCGACGATGGCATGCGAAGTTCCAGCGCCGGGCTTCCCAGGTAGGTGGAAGAACGCAGTTGCACGCCCGAAAGCCGATAGGAGTCGATGACATCCTCACGCCGGGCATTCGTGGGCCGGGGCGACGCTTCGGCGAGGAAGGCGTGCAGGTCGGCGGCGAACTTGCGCGGATTCTTGAACATCAGGAAGTGATCGCCCTGTTCCGCTTCGGTGTAGACGAACAGCTTCGAGCCCGCGATGGTCTGGTGCATCCAGCGTTGGCTGGGCAGATTGTTGCTCTTCTCGCCGGAGAAGATCGCCGCCGGCACATCGATCCTGTGGCGGATGACGTCGCGCCAGTCGTTGGTGATGTGGTCGAACAGCACCCGGCCCAGCGCCTGGGGATCATTCTTGACGAACGCGTTGGCGAACGCCTCGGAATTGGCGAAGTATGGGGAGTCCTTGAGCGCGGCTCGCTGCATCGGCAGCAGGTCGGTGATCAGGCTGTTGAGCGGCGCCCCCTGGGTGAAGCCTGCGACCATGCGCTCGGGCGAGGTCGTTGTGCCGCCCGCCTCCAGGCGCTCCCGCTCGCTCCAGTCCTGATGCGCATAGATCGAAATCGGTTCGTCCACGAACACAACCTTGTTGATGCCACCGGTGCCGAACAGGTCGATGTAGCTCCACAGTACCGCCGCGCCCATAGACCAGCCTGCGTAGTCGGCCTTCTCCAGGCCGAGATGGGCGCCGAACTCTTTCAGGTCCATGGCAAAGCGTGAAATGCGCCCGCCATGCTCAACTCGCTGCGACAGCCCCTGATTGCGCGGGTCGAGCACGTAGACGTGATGGTTCTGGCTCAGCAGATACAGCAGGTTGACGTACTGCGCACCGTTGCCCGACCAGCCTGGGATGAACACCAGCGGCTTGCCCTGGCCAGCTTCCCAATAGGTCAGCTCCACGCCGTCGGAAGTAGTGAAACGGCTGATCTGCAAGCCGGGGAAGTCGGAGAGCTTGTGCGGCAGCCCTTCGATCCGGTTCGGGAAGGTGTAGTCCTTGCCAAGCACCTGCGGCGCTGGGGCCGCGAAGGTCGTGGAGGTGGCCAGGGCAAGGCCCAGGCCGAGCATCAATTGTCGCAACATGGGCGTGTCTCCGGGAGAGAGGACGCGCCCTGCGGCGCGTCCATGTGCGGGCCTCAGGAAACGTGAGCCCACGACGGCGCGGTCGTCGGGCCGGCACCGAGGAAGAAGCCGAACTGGATGTTCATCATCCCAACCGGCTCCAGGAAGCGGCTGTTGCGCAGCGGCCCGGCATCGACCGCGATGAAGCCCAGCGCCTGTGCCAACTTGCGCACCTGGGCCGTGGCGTCGTCGTCGTCGCCGGCCACGAACACCTGCAGCGCACCGCCCTGGCGGGCCTGGAGCGGGACCAGGGCGGCAAAGACCGTGTTGAACGCCTTGACCACGCGCGCGGCCGGTGCGGCGGCCTGGGTCTGCTCGGCCGCCGATGTGGTCAGGCCCACCGTCAGATCCTTGAAGTCTTCGCTCACCGGGTTGCTCACATCCACCAGCACCTTGCCGGTGAGTTCACCGGCTTCGGCCAGCGCGCCAGCGACGGCCCCGTACGGCAGCGCCAGGATCGCCGTGTCGGCGAGCTTGAACGCGGCGGCGATACCACCGCCTTCAGCCTGCGCCCCGATCTCCTGCGCAAGCGCGGCCGCCTTGGCCGGGTCGCGTGCGCCGATGACCACTTCGAGCTTCGCTTCCGCCAGGGCGCGTGCATAGGCGGCGCCGATGCTGCCAGTACCAATCACTGCAATCTTCATGGGAGTCCTCGCATTGAATTTTTCACGACCTCCAGCTTAGATTTGATCGGAATGATGATAAATATCTAAAATTGTTGGTAATTAAAAACCAGAATTTTCTAATGGATCGACTGACCAGCATGGCGGTGTTCATCAAAGCCGTGGACCTCGGCTCCTTCAGCGCCGCAGCGCAGGCGCTTGAGATGTCGCCGCAGCTGGTGGGCAAGCATGTGCAGGGCATCGAGCAGCGCCTGGGCGTTCGCCTGCTGAACCGGACCACCCGGCGCCAAAGCCTGACCGACTTCGGCCGGACGTTCTATGAACGTGCCAGGGGTATCCTGGCGGAGGTCGAAGCTGCCGAGATGATGGCCGCCGAGACGCTCGCCATGCCAACAGGGCGGCTGCGCGTCAACGCGCCGGTCAGCTTCGGCATGCACACGCTGGCTCCGCGCCTGCCCGAGTTCATGCAGCGCTATCCTCACGTGGCGGTGGAACTAAGCTTGAGTAACCGCTCAGTGGACCTGATCGACGAAGGGTATGACGTCGTCTTCCGGGTCGGGGCGCTCTCGGACAGCGGGTTGATCGCGCGGTCCTTGGCACCCTATCGCCTGGTCCTGTGCGCGGCGCCTGGCTACCTCGAGGGCCGGCCTGCCTTGCGCAGTCCTCTGGATCTGCGGCAGCACGAATGCCTGGGTTTCTCGCACACGGAGTTGCGGACCCATTGGACCTTCGATGGGCCGGAGGGGCGCATCGTCGTGCCCGTGACTTCTCGCCTGATGGTGGATCACGGCGAGCCACTGATGTGTGCCGCGCTGGCCGGGCTGGGCATCATGCTGCAGCCGCTGGAACTCGTGCGCGAGGCCTTGGCCGATGGCCGCCTGATCCGTCTTTTGCCGGCGTATGAAGCGCCCACGCGTCCGATGCATGTGCTCTACGCGCCGGATCGGCGCATCACACCGAAACTCCGCAGCTTCCTGGACTTCACCGTGTCCACGTTCGGCCCCCAAAGTGCGTCGAGCGGTAGAACATGTAGCGGTCCGCGCAACTTCTGATCAGCGGGTGCAATCTATGTGGGCGGCTCGACTCAATCTTAGGGCTTCACGTTCTGCTCGTCCTGTGCGCTGAGTGACAGATAGGGATTGTCTGGCGGCACCTCGGAGAAGACGCGACCGGGATCATCGAGCAGATAACCATGCACGCGCTTGGTCTTGCGGGGACCAGACACGTCGCAGGTCCAGATGTTGAGCCCGCTCGGCTGCTTGCGGTGCACCTGCAGCCTCTCGAAGCGCTTTTGCATCCATCGCCAGTCGGGCAACTGCTCCTGCTTCGCGAGTGTCGCCACCTGTGGGTGCTCTTGTGCATAACGCTGGAATACGCCAGGGCTCACCAAGTAGGCCGTACCTGCGACGGTATGCACCAGTGCCCGCGCGTCGTTGATGATCAATTTGCGCATCTGGATACGGTTCTGCAACCAAGCGAGGAAGTGCTCGGCCGATGGGCCCGGTGGGATGTGGGTGGGTTCATTGGTCGAAGGACGCGCTGCCTCGCATCCCCTCTCCGATTCGGGAGGCATTCGTTCCGAATCGATGAGCGGCTGCACCGGTTGGACCGACTCGCGGGGTTCGGTGTCGGGCGGTATGGTGCTGCCGAACATCGAGAGCAGATCGTCCATCATGTCAGCGGCGTGCGCTTCAACCTTCGCCATCGGGGGAGCTCCGGCAGGCACCACGCGCGCGTCAGCCGATGCCGGGCCATCGGCCTCCGATGACGGTGCGGAATCGAGTGATGGCGTGGTTTGAGCATCCAGCTCAGCATCCACGGTGACAGTTCCCATGAACGGCTCAGGACGCTCCGCCGCGTCCCAGACCAGCGCCGGAGCCAGTCGCAGGAGTGTCAATGTATGGGACCAACCCTTGTCGCTGGCAATCGTCGCGCGCCAGATCGCCTTGCCGTCCGGTGTCGGCTGTAGCATGCCGTGCTCCTGCAGCACATTGAAGATTGCGGTGTTGTTGGCCGGAATGCCCTCGACGCCGAGCGACAGCAAATGCGCCCGGAGCTTGTCCGAGACAGTCTTGCTGACCAGCCACAGCGCGTCACGGGTGAGCCAGCCATCAGAGGCTTCCGGCTGATTCAACTTCAACTCCTGCTTGAGCAGATAGCGCAAGCCGTCCAGCAGCTTGCGCTGCAAGGCAGTCTTGGGCGCGGCCAGCGCGCGCGTGGGGTCGCCACCAAGTTCCTGCGCGACGGACGCCCGGTCGGCCTGGACTACGAGTTCCCCCAGCACGCCGGCGTGCTCGTATTGACCGGCCAGCACATAGAGCAGGGACGCCCACGGCCCGGGATAGCCGCTGAGCCAGTCGAGGATCTCCCGGTCGAGCAGCCGGTGATACAGCAGCCCGGTGGCGGCGCCGTGCAGCCGGTACTCCCGATCCTCCCGGTAGCGGAAGCGGTACGGCCGCTGCAACGGCCCGTGCCAGGGGTGCCAGGTGGTGCCGTCCACCAGCTCGACGTGCAGGTCGACGGCGATCTTGCCGATGTCGTGCAGCAGCGCGGCGTAGGCCCCGGCGGCGGTCCAGACCTCGGCCTGGGCCGCCTGGTCCTCCGGTGGCGTGCCCACGGGCAGCAGGTGCGCCTGACGCAGCTTGAGCGCGTAGGCCACGATTTCCAGGCCATGGTCGAGCATGCCGCCGGGGTAGGCGTGGTGGTGGCTTTCCGAAGCGGGGAACTGCTGCACCAGCTCGGCGTAGCGCTCCAGCGGCGCGAGGTACAGCTTGGCGAACTGGCCGCGCGACAGCGAGGTGCGCTGCCAGATGTGTTCCAGCAGGCGCTGCCTGCGCGGGGTGGCCAGCAGCGACGCCGACGACTGCGGCCGCGTCAGCCCTTTCGGAGCTTCGGCGGCGGGTGTCGGCGTCGCGCCGGCAGCGGGGGGTGTCCGTTTGCGCTGGAACAGCGAGAGCATGGCGTATCCCGGATGACGGGCTGGCAGGAGCGCCTTTTGGCCTTTTCGGGTAGGGCCTTTCCCCTTGCCTCCGTTCCCTTGCCCCTTGCCGGCCCTTTGGCCTTTGTCGTTAGCCTTTGGGTATAGGGGGATGCGAAGGCCCGCTCCACCGTCAATGCGCGCTGGCTCGGTGCCGATTGAAGCGGGAAGGCCCCGTTCGGGCACCTGGCTTGCTCCAGTTGATCGTAATGAAGATTTCAATTACAATATCAGCGACGTGAGCTTTTTCAGGAGATCGCCATGCCATCGCTGACAGTCACTACCAAGGGCCAGGTCACGCTGAAGCGGGAGCTGCTGCAGCATCTCGGCATCAAGCCCGGAGAGCGGCTTGAACTCGAAAAACTGCCTGGAGGAGAGCTTCGGGTGCGTGCGGCGAAGCCGACCGGTTCGATCGACGGGTTTCTCGGGCTGCTCGCCGGCAAGACCGACAAGGTCGCGACCATCGAGGAAATGAACGAAGCAGCCGCCGCGGGTTGGGCGGGCGAGCGGTGAAGGTCGCAGTCGACACGAACGTCCTCGTCCGGGCGCTCGTGCGGGACGATCCCAAGCAGGCGGCCGCTGCCGACCGGGTGCTCAAGCATGCCACGCTGATCGCGGTCTCGTTGCCGTGCCTGTGCGAGTTGTTCTGGGTGCTGCGTCGTCTCTATGGATTCGAGCCCGCAACGATCGCCACGGCCATCCGCGCCTTGCTCGGGACCGAGAACGTGGTCATGAACCGTCCGGCCGTCGAGGCTGGACTGGCGCTCGTGGACGCCGGCGGCGACTTCGCCGACGGCGTCATCGCCTATGAAGGCACATGGCTGGGCGCCGAGACCTTCGTGTCCTTCGACAAGAAGGCGACCTCGCTGCTGAAGAAACAGGGAGAAGCCGTGCAACTGCTGTCCTGATCGAGAGTCCCATGTCATAGGAGAAAGCACCATGCCAACCAGCAACCGCGTCACCGTCAGCACCGCGGAACGCTTCGGCCGCTGGCTCGGCCGCGGCTGGCGGGGCTATGTCCGCCGCGAGCGGCGTGTGGTGGGATGGCTCGCAACCCAAGGGCTGTCGGCGTCGGTCGCCACCGCGCTGGTCTGGCTGGTCAAGCTCGCCGTGCTGGGCGTGTTGCTGTACGCAGCGTTCTGGCTGGCGCTGCTGGTGGTGTTCGCGGTGGCCGCGGCTTGGGTGGCTGGGCAAGGTCATGCCCCAGAGGAAGACGAGTGGCCGTTCATGGACGGGGAAGAGATCAGAAAGTCTCCGGGCTACGACCCCAATCTCTACAACGACGCCTCGCACGAAATGTTCGAGGACGACTGAGCGGATACAGACTCGGCGCTGCACTCACTTCAGTTTGCTGGAGACCGCGCCCGCTCCTTTGCCGCCCGCATTGCCTGCTCCCCGCGTACCTTCCGACAGGTTCTGAGCGATGTTGCCCGCGCGAAAGCCTGCCCAGGTCAGCGCGGTGATCCAGAACCCGGGCAACACCAAGAACATCGCCGCCATGACGTAATTGAGCAGCATGTCCCCGAACGCATTGTTCAACCCGATCAGCGGGTCGAAGTTGGTGTGCGGGCGGTTGTAGCCCCAGCCCCAGCCATAGAGCGCATCCAGGATCGTCGAATCCACCCACCTCGCCAGTTGGAACCAGAAATCCACGAAAAAAAGCGAAAACTGCACCACGCTCACCGTCACCAGGGTCTTCAGGTCGTAGGTGCCGATCAGCAGCACCATCGGGATGCAGATCACCAGGGCCATCTTGAGCAGCGCCATCACCATCGGCAGGGCCTGCCGCACCACGTCCATTGCCGGGAAGTAGGCCAGCGAGCCCACCGCCAGGCCCACGTCGCCGGCGGCGCGGGTGACGATGTTGGGCAACGTCATCTCGATCTGCCCGCCGTAGTCCGTGTAGACCGCGCCCCGGTTCACGTTCTGCTGCCGCGGCGAGGCGATCGCGCGGATCACCGAGTCGTTCACCTGGTCCTGGCTCAGGAAGCCCGCCCAGCCGCCGATGCGCGTCAGCAGGCCGGGATCCACCTGATCCAGCAGCCGTGCGCGCAGGCCGTTGCCGTCGGCCCACCACTGCCGGCACGTCGGATAGCCGGCCCCGCTGGGGACTTCGGCCAGGCCGGCATCGCGGGTGCTGTCGTAGGGCCAGCCTTCGCGCGGCGTCCGCGAGCGGTACGTGTCGTAGAAACCCGGGGTGTCCACGAAGTAGCGCGAGCCGATCCACGTCACGTCGTGCATCTGCGCCTCGTCCAGGTCCGGGCGCGACATGAACAGCCGCGCGCGGGCGGGGCCGTAGCAGTGCTGGCTGAAATCCGCGACCTCCTGCGACAGCACGGGGTCGTCGATGCGCGTGGCATCCACGTCCATCCGCATCTGCCGAAGGTCGGTGCCGCACGGGATCGCCGCCACCGAGGCGCCGGTGACCGCCCGCGAGATCGCGTGCATGAAGAACCACCAGACCGGCACCTTCGCCGACTGGTTGTTGATCGTGCTGAAGGACTGCGACCACCCTGTTTCCGAAGGCGTGGGCACGCTCACCTGGCACTGCTCGGACCGGGAGCGGTCGAACTGCAGCGTGCTGAAATCGACGTCGATGAACGGAATGCCCGCGAACATGATGACGACGATCGCCACGAACACCCGGTTCTCGATGCGGGCCGCCGACAGCAGGCCCTTGTTGCCCTCATCTGCGCCTTCCGAGCGGGCCTTCAGCCACTCCTGGATCACGATGGCCAGGAACGGGATGGCGAACACCCCGCTCGCGACCAGCACCGCCCACACGCCGTTGTGGACGACCCACGAGACCAGCGTCAGGTAATACTCCAAGTAATCGGTCGTATAGAGCGTCATCGCGGACTCCGCATCACCCGGCCTGCACCAGCAGGCTGACTTCCAGTACCAGCAGCGCGGCCACCGCGGCGACTTCCAGGCGCACCAGCCGCTGCATCGAGGCGCCCTCGGGCTCTCGCGCACGCACGCGGCGGCGCATCCAGATCCAGCCCCACGCGGTGCCGCCGTACAGCAGCAGCCGCCAGACCAGGAAGGCGTTGGCGTGTGCGGCCATCCAGCGCTCCCAGCCGTCGATGCTGCCGGCGATGCGGATGCCGACCACGTTGACCGCGACGGCCAGCACCAGCACCGCCACCAACAGCAGCAGCGCCATGAGCAGGCGCGCGCTGTAGCGGCGGATCGAGGCCCAGTTCATCAGGGCCTTTCCCTCTCCAGTTCCCGCAAGCGATCGCGCGTGGTGTCGCCTTCGTAGATGCCGCGCGAGCCGCTGGCGCGCGTGCTGTGCCGCTGGATGATGGCGGTGGGCGAGTTGTTGGCCAGCTCGCGGCGAAGCTCGAGCTCGGTCTTGAGGTTGTGGATCTCGCGGTCGAGGATGTCGCTCTCGTGCGAGACGGCGCGCTGTGCCAGCTCGTTGGCCGAGACGTTGGGTTCCTTGCGTCCGGTCAGCAGCGTGCGCTGCAGCAGGAGGGCCTTCTCCAGCACGCTCGCCAGCGCCACTTCCGACGCCAGGCGCCGGGCCAGGATGTCCTGGTCGGGTTCGTCCCGCAGCGCTTCGATCACACCGCGGGTGATCGGCAGCGATGCGGCGCTGGCGGCCTGCAGGTTGTCGAAGCTGGTCGGCCGGCTGCCGGCGACGAGTTCCTGCAGGGCCTGCAGCTTGTCGTCGTACTCCTCCTGGATCAGTGGCGTCAGGCCCACGCCGGGCGTGGTCACCGTCTTCGTGCACGATTCGCAGGTGCGCTGCTCCTGCTCGCCGAGCACGCGCACCGCCCAGGCCGCCGCGTCGTCGGGCGAGCGCCAGGTCTGGCAGGCCAGGTTGCCGCTGCAGCTGTTGGGGTCGATGCTGCCGGTGTCGGCAACGTCGCGCCCGTTGAGCAGGTTGTAGCCGGCGCGGGTCACGTCGCCCACCACCCGCACTGGGCGCTGGCCCTGTCCGCCGGCATTGCCGCCACCCACCCAGGGCACGCCGTTGTTGCCGCGGTTGGACTCGGCCTCGTCGATGGCGGACACGGCATCGGTGCTGGCCACCGCCTGCCGCAGCGCCATGCCCTCGGCGATCTGGTCCCAGCTCATCTGGCCGCCGGCGGCGTCGGCCATGCGGTTGGCGATGGCGCGGCAGGTCATCTTCGAGCGGTCGAAGTCCAGCCTGGCCTGCAGTACGCCGTTCGTCAGCAGGTTGTAGAGGCCGGGATCGGCACGCTGGATGATCAGCGCCGGCAGCGAGGCCACGGCGCTGGTGGCGTTCTGGATCACCGACGACATGATGGTCTGGAAGCCGTTGGTGAGGCCGTTGAGCTGGTTCTGGATCGTGGTGGAGATCGACATGTCCCCGCAGATCAGGTTGCTGTTCCAGCCCACCCCGACGCCGATGGAGCGCATGTTCGCCGCACCGCTCATGGACACGGCGCGGCCGCCGCCGATCGAGTACAGCACGTCGTCGCCGATCACGCTGCCCTGGTGCTGCACGCCGTACTGGTTGACGTTGGTCTGCGCGAGGGTCCCCGCGCAGGCCGCCATCAGAGCCAGGCCGAGCAGCGAGGCGCGAAGCCGGTGAGGATACAGGCGGCAGGAGATGGATGCGGTACGCATGGAACGCTCCTCAGTTGAAATCCACGCTGCCCAGGAACACCTGGCCGCGTCGCTGGCAGCAGCTGTACGGGCGCCACAGGGCCCAGGCGTAGTCGCCCTGCTGCGCCTGGACGCGGGTGTTGGAATGGGGGAACACGGCGCACGAGTTCGAGAGGGTCGGCGTGAGCTCCTGCCACTTGCCGGTGCTGGCATCGCCCTCGACCAACGCGCCGGCCGGCCAGTAGCCGTCGCGGGCGTTGGCCAGCAAGGGCTGGTAGACGTGGACCTGGCCGCGGCGGGTGACGACATCGCCGGCGCGCTGGGCGACGACGGCGCCGGACTTGTAGTCGTCGGTCTGGTGCAGGAACCCGCCGCGCGGGTACACGTTGCCCCACAGGTTGAGCGTGGTGCGTCCGCCGATCTCGCGCATGCCGGGGACCAGCGATTCCGGGTACACCATCTCCGGCACGTTGTAGCGCCAGGCTAGCGTGTCCAGGGTGCTGAGCAGGTACGGCATGAAGGCGGTGCCGGCGCCCTCGCAGGCGTAGCCCGATGCGCTGGCGAACTGCGAGAACACCTGGCCGCCGGGGTGGCCGATGACGTCCGCGTTCTTGAACTTGCTGAGGTTGTTCTCGTGGTCCTTGTTGGTCGTGCCGTCGCCGCCGGCCTTCGCCGTGGGGTTGGGCATGCTCATCGCGCGCACTTCCACCCACGGGTTCTGGCCGGTGTTCGAGTAGGACGACACAACGGCATCCGGGATGTAGTGGGTGACCTTGACCGACGTACGTACCGTGCAGCCGGTCCAGGTGCAGAAAAGCCAGTAGCAAATGCCGGTGACGCGGTATTCGAGGCAGTCGGGCGACAGCGTGGAGGCCACGATGGTCGCGGTGTTGACCGCGAAGGCGGATGTGGCGCCGCCCAGCAGCACCGAGGCGACGGCCAGCCGCAGGCGGCGCGAGGTCATGGATAGCAGGCGGCTCATGGCGTCTCCTTGCGGTAGGCCTCGATGCGCGCGACGGCGCGGGCGACATCGGGCTCGCCGTAGATCACGTAGCGCCGGTCGACGACCACCGCAGGAAGGGTGGTGATGCCCAAGCTCCAGGCGTCGGCGACGCCCTGGTAGGCGGCTGCGATGCGCCGCTGCAGCGCGACGCCGCCGTCGCGCAGGCGCTTCTGCACGAGCGCGGCGCCGCGGTTGGGGTCATTGGGGAGATTGGCGGCCAGCTCAGCCTCGATGCGCGTGGCCTCGTCCAGGGTGATGACCCGCGCGTGGGCCGGCGCCTGCACCGGGTGCCTACTGTCGGTGACAACGATAATGTCGTTCGCCCAGGCCACGGGGCAGAACAGCGCGCCGCAGAGGGCGGCGAGCAGCGCGCCTTGCAAGCGCGGGAGAAAGGCGAACGAAGAAGCCGACGGCATGGTCCAGCACCGGTGGGTAGTCACCGCGCCAGTCGACCGCAATCCAGCCAGAGGGACGACAAACAAACGGGAACCCGGCGCCACCGGTTTCCGCTGCCTGCACCGGCCATCGCGGGGGTGACGACGCCGCTCGTGGAACGAGCGGCGGTGGGACTACAGCAGGCCGTGGTAGGCGAACGAGTACGGCTCCCCCTTGCCGATGACCAGGTGATCCAGCAGGCGGACATCGATCAGGTCGAGTGCCATGCGCAGCCGGCTGGTGAGGGCACGATCGGCGGCTGAGGGCGTGGTGTTGCCCGAGGGATGTTGATGGCTGACGATCAGCGCGGCCGCGTTGTGGAGAAGCGCACGCTGGACGATGACACGAGGATGGATCTCCGTGGTATCGACCGATCCTCTGAACAGGGTTTCACAGGCGATGACCTGGTGCTGGGTGGTGAGGAAAACGACGGCGAAGACTTCGCTGGGCTCCTGCATGAGTTGCAGGCGCAGGTAGTCGCGCGCCGCCTGGGGGGTTGTCACGATGGGGCCGGTGGCGTAGAGCCGCTGTTCCAGCAGTGCGATGGCCTTGGCGATGATGCGGTCGTCGGATCTGCTGGATGTTGCGGCGGATGGTTCCGCGGTGTTGTCGCGGATAGGGATGGGCGTGAGCATGATGGGCCTCCATTGGGATGGCCGGAGGCGTGCCCACGGGAGGGCATGCCCTCCGGGGACGGTTGGTGATGAACAGTGGGGAACAGCAGGCATCCACCATCGCGGGCGCGATGGCTGTCCGCCTCGAAGGATGCGATGCGGACGGGGTGGTCAACGCGGCCGCGCCGCGCCGTAGCCTTGAAGACCCGGGCTACCTGGGCATGTCGCCGTCAGGGACGGCGGACAAACCTTCGGATTCGGTGGATGGCGACTCGCCGGCGGTGAGCAGGTCCAGTGCCGACAGCAGTGCGTCGCCCTCCACCGGGCCGTGCAGCAGCAGCGTCTGGCCCGTGGTGTCGTCGCGCAGGCGCAGGGTCGGCGTGGCGGTGATGCCGTCGCGCGCGCCCTCGCGGGCCTGCGCCTGGATCAGCGGCAGGGTGCGGCCGCTTTCCACGCAGGCGTCCACGGTTTCGGTCTGGCCCGGAAGGCGCGCGTTCTCCGGCAGGCCTGCTCCGTCGCCGCGGGTGTGCTGGTAGATCCAGGTCACCGCCTGCCAGTACGCGGCGTGCCCGCCGGCTTCGCCCGCACACTCGGCCAGGCTGGCCAACTGCGACGCCGCCGGTTCGTGCACGGACAGGGGCAGGTGATGCCACTGCAGCCTTGCGTCCGGATGGCGTTCGATCCAGGCCACCAGCTCGGGGTAGTAGGCCTTGCAGAACGGGCATTCCAGGTCGGCGTAGAGGATCACGGTAAAACGCGTGTCGGCGCCGCCGTGGTGCCAGGGCGGGCCGGCCGGCGGGGATGGTGCTGCCGTCTCCCCTTCTTCCTGCCCGGGACGTGGCGTGGTGTCGTCCGCTGGCGGCGCGGAGGGCCGCACGGCCAGCAGCAACAGCAGCAGCGCCAGGGCCGCGACGGCGGCCGGCCAGGCCAGGCGGCGCAGTGCGCCGCGCGGGGAGCGGGTAGTCGTTGGCATTGGGGGTCCCGGTGATGGGCGAGCAGGCGTCGATGGGCGAGTCGACCATGCCGGGGCGCTGGTGTCGGGCAACAATCCGGTACCGGGGGGCTTCCTGTTCTTTGGGCAGGCTTGCGCCCAGCCCGGGACGGCCAGCGGCGATCCAGAGCGCTTCCGGTTGCGCTGAGAGCGTTTTGGGTGCAAAATTAGTGCATCGACATCCGGCGAGGTGATGCCCCATGAGCACCGTGTTCCAGGAGCCGCTGGTCGAGCGGTTCAGAGAGTCCGATACCCCGTTCCTCTCCCCGGCGAAGGTGGGGGAGTTCTTCGGCCTGCGCATCCAGGAGCTGGCCGAGCGTGCCCACGTGCACCGCAACACGCCGACCGCGCGCCCGCAGACGCCGCAGTTGCAGAAGTACCTGCAGGACATGGTGCGCGTGCTGGCCGTGGCGACCGAGATGACCGGCGACGAGAAGCGTGCGGTCTTCCTGCTGCGCAATGAGCCGCTGCGTGCCTTCGGCTACAAGACCGCCGAGGCCCTGATCCAGGAAGGCCGGGCCGATGCCGTCATTGCCTATCTGGAATCGCTGGCCGGCGGTGCGGCTGGATGATCGTCGCGCCCTTCGGCGAGGGCAAGGACGCCGCTTGCTACCGCGTCATCACACCTGAGTACGCGGGCACGCCGCGATCGGGCAAGGGCGCCGCGCGCCGCGGCGGCCGCTTCAATCGGCCCGGGCAGGAAGCGCTGTACCTCTCGCTGGACGACGCGACTGCGCTGGCCGAGTACAAGCAGGACAATCCATGGCTGCCGCCTGGCACGATCTGCACGTTCTTCGTGAACCACCTGCGGATCGCCGATCTCAGTGCCGGCTTCGATCCGGAGCGCTGGCCGTCGCTGTGGGCGGACTACGCGGTGGACTGGCGCGCGGAATGGTTCGACAAGTCCATCGAGCCGCCGACCTGGTACATGGCCGATGACGTGGTGGACGCCGGGCTCGACGGCATCCTCTTCCCCTCTCAAGCACGGCCGGGCGGTACGAACCTGGTGATCTACCGCAGTTCCGAACGGCCCGAGGAGCAACTGCGCGTCTATGACCCGAACGGCGTGCTCAAGAAGATCGCGCCACCGACCGGCGCCTGACGCACGCAGCGCCGATCCGGAACCGAGCCCCGTTGTCGCGGGCAGTCAGGCACGCGCGAGCAAGGCGTCCTCGCCGGTGTGCATGGGCAATGACTCGATGCCGCGGGCGCGGTCGATCGCCTCGGCGATCTTGATGGCCGCATCCAGCTCGCCGATGCCGAACTGCTGCATCAGCTTGTAGCGCTCGGCCTTCTCCTCGGGTTCGGTTTGCGCGAGCGCCAGGTACAGGCTTGGAGGCACCGCGCGGAACAGCAGCTCCATGCTCCGCGACAGGATGACCCCCTCCGAGAACTTGCCGGATTCCTTCCGCGCAGAGAGCATCAGCGCCTTCTGCGCGGGCGTGAGTTCGCGGAAGCGCGCGATCTTCTCCACTTCGTCGGGCGGCATGCTGAGGCAGATCCACCATTCGATCATGTTCAGCATGGGCTCGGCCGCCTTCGGAAGGTCGTCGAGGTTCTGCGTCGCCAGCCAGAACCAGGCACCCAGCTTGCGCCACATCTTCGTGATCTTGACCACGTAGGGCGCGAGCAGCGGGTTCTTGGTGATGATGTGGCCTTCGTCGGTGACGTTGACGATGGGCCTGCCGAGGAACTGGTCGCGCTCGGCCAGGTTGTTCACGGTGTTGATGAGGCTGATGTAGGCGATCGAGAGCTGCGCGTTGTAGCCCTCGCGGGCGTACGTGGCGAGATCGACGATGGTGATGTCCGCCTCCGGCCACGGCGTGCCCGGACGGTCGAACATCTCGCCATCGGCCCCTTGGCAGAACATGTCGATCGCATCGCCCATCTCCAGCAGGCGCGTGCGCCGGATCTCGGGCAGGCTGGTGTCCCGTCCGCGCTCGCGCAGCGCGTCGCGCACGTCGCGCGTGAGCACGGTGCGCTTCTCCGCCACGCAGCGCTGGGCCGCTTCGAGAATGCACTGCCGGATCAGACTGCGGTCTGCGCGCGTCATGCGCGCTTCTTCCTTCTCCTCGCCGCCGGTGATCATCAGCCGTGCAGTGATCTCCAGTTCACCCAGTACGTCGCGCTGCTCGTCGCCATCGGCGTCGGCCTCCTCCTCGTCGAGGGCGTCGGCGTCGAGCGTCTGCACCTGGCCGGGCGTGTCGACCAGCCGCCAGGCGTCGGCGAACGGCGCGAGGCTGACGCCGGCGCCGGGCGCCAGCTTCACGCGATTGACGCTCAGGCCCAGGCGTGCGGCGAAGTCGCCGAACAGTCCGAACGAGTTGCCCGCTTCGACGATGAACAGGCGCGGCCGATAGATGGCGGTGACCTGGCAGAGGATGTTGTTGAGCGTGGCGGACTTGCCGGCGCCGGTCGGCCCGAACAGCACCATGTGTCCGTTCATCTGGCGGTCGAGCCGGTTCAACGGATCGAACGCGATGACGCCGCCGCCGCGATTGAAGAAGGTGAAGCCGGGATGGTCGGTGCCGTGGCTGCGGCCCCACAGCGGGCCGATGTTCACCGCGTGCTGCGCGAACATCAGCTGCGTGTACCAGTCCCGCTTGTCCAGCGACGGGTCGTAGACGCAAGGCAGCCAGCGCAAGTACGTGTTGAGCGGCGCGACTTCATCTTCCTCGCGCACGGGCTGCAGGCCGGCGTTGAGCAGCACGTTGGCGAGTTGCAGGCCGCGGGCGTCGAGCTGGGCCTTGTCGCGCCCGCGCAGATAGAAGGTCAGCGCGCCGCGGTAAAGCTTGTGGGCGCTGCCGATCAGCCCGCGCGCCTGCTGTACGTCGTGCCGCGTCTGCTCGGATGCCAGGGTCTCGCCGACGGCCTTGCGGGCGAGGTGGTTGAGGTGCGCTTCGAGGACGTCCTGCGGCGTCGCAACGACGGTGAGGCAGAGGATGGTGTCCTCGGGCATCTGGTCGAACAGCGCGTTGATCGCGTCGCCGCCCTTGCGGGTCTCGCCGGTGATGTGGCCCGTGGCCGGCGGCGTGCGCAGCCGGTCGACGGCGATCGCGCGGTGCGGCAGGTTGTCGAAGTACCAGAGGCCTTCGGCCGCGTCGGATCGGGGCTGGCCGAAGAACAGGCGCTGGGAGAAATCGGTGCCGCTGGCCAGCTCGACCTCGCCGGGCTCGGCTTCTTCCGGATAGCGGGTCAGGCGATGGAAGCGCTCGCGATCCTCGGCGGTCGGTCCGAGCAGCGTGGGGTGCGGATTGAACCAGCGCGACAACCACTCGTGGATGTCCGCCGCACCCAGGCGCCGCGCCTTGACGCCGGCGTTGGTGAGCCCGCCGACCAGGCGGTCGCAGACCACGGTCAAGGCCTGTTCGGGCGACTGGCCGCGCCGGATCGGGGACTGGCCGGCGCGCCGGTACACCACCAGCCGGGTACGCCGCGTCTGGCCCCGCCACGGCAGGCGGGTGACGGAGTTGTCCTCGAACAGGCCGCCAGGCTTGGAGATCGCCTGCAGGTGGTGGGCGAAGAAGCGCAGGTAGAACTCGCTGAAGGCGCTGCCCTGGGCGCGCGGCTGGATGTAGCTGCGCAGTTGTTCCAGGTAGCGATCCCAACTGGTCTCGTCCTGCGCATAGAGCTGGAGCACCCAGGGGTGTTCGTCCAGTTCGTCGCACGCATCCTGGAGCGCGTTCTCCAGCGTGTCGCGGATCTGGTTGAGCCAGGCCGGCTCGCGGCCTTCGGTGCCGACCGGAATGAGCTCGAAGAACGCCGCGACGGAGTGTCCGTCCTGCAGCAGCATGCACTGCGAGTCCGGCAGGTACTCGACCCACGGCAACATGTCGACAAACGAGGGCGCGACGTCGTAGAGGGCCTGTTCGTCGGCCTGTGTCGCCCGGCGGGTGCGTCGATCGGTATGTTCGCCCGGTTCGGGGATGCCGTGTTCGCGCAGCGTGGCGACGTGCCGCTCCCAGGCGTCCGTGGGCGCGGGTTCCGCGTCTGCCTGCGCGCGGCGCGGCTTGAGCAGCGGCCAGCCCATCAGTAGTCCTCGATGCGCTCGCCGGGCAGCGCGTACTGCACGCGCTGGTACAGCGGAAAGACGGTGCTGTAGCCGGGCACCGGCACCGGGTCGGTGCCGGCCATGTGCGGGTAGACGTACATGACGAGATCGGGGTTCGGCAGCCGATGGAACTGGCGGTGGATCTCGTTGGCCGCGGTGCGGGTGTAGCGGGCCTGCGCGCCGGGCGCGGCCTGGATGTCGTCGTCGGTCAGCGCCCGCCGCAGCGTCTGGCGTGCGTCCAGCAGCTGGCGTGCGGCGGGACCGCCCCCGGCGCCGCCGCCGGTCTCCGCGTTCCAGATGTCGAGCATGGTGCGGTTGTCGTGCGAGAGCATCTGCTCCTTGGTCGTGGAGCAGCCGGCCAGCACGGCAGCGATGCCGAGCACTGCGAGGCGCTCAGTCCAGGTCCTGCGCATGGGCGTTTCCTCCGAGGCGGTGATCGACACGGCGGCCGGCCGGATCGTAGTCGATGGTCAGGGGCTCTTCGAGATGCACGGCGACCTGCGCGCCGGGCTTGACGTACACCGCGGCGAAGGCTTGCCCGTAGAGCCGGTTCACCCATTGCGACATGTCCTGCACGCCGCCGGCGAGGATGCGGCCCATCGCTTCGTTGCCAGTGATGCCGACGGTGCCGATGGAGCCGTCGCTGGACACGTAGGACGCGCGGCCGCTGTCGGAGTCGATCAGTGCGGCGACACCGGCGCCGGCGGCGGTGATCAGGGCCTGCGTGCCGAGGTACTGCTGGGCGTTGCTGCGGCGCTCGCCGGTGACGCAGGGGATGCCATGGGGATCGCTGATCCACCCCATGCCGTTCTGGGTGGTATTGCCGTCGTTGCTTTGCTGGCGATTGCCGCCGCGCTCGCTGTCCTCCGGGATGGTGCGGATCGTCCCGTCCTCGAAGACGAAGGTCACCGAGCGGATCTGCCCGCGCACGCAGGACAGCGTCCAATCGCCCGACGCGGTGCCGCTGACGACGGCGCCGGCGACATCGGGAATATCGATGCCGTTGGCGGTGAGGTTGTCGGCGCCGATCAGCACCTTGAACGGGTACGGGTCGTTCACCGTCCCGTCCACCGGCACACGACCGATCAGCGCGGTCATCGCGATCGATCCCATCAAGGTGGAGTTGGTCGGCACCGTGTAGACCGCGCGGGTGTCGGGGACGCCGGCTGCACGGCGGCCAGCCTCGATCGTCGAATCGGCGGCGTCCTCGAGCGTCTTCTGCGCCGGCCCGAAGCTGGTCGGGAAGCTGAAGCCACCGGCTCCCGTTCCCGAGCGACGATCATTGCTCTGGCTGGCGTCTTCGGGCTCCACCCAGCGCAGCGCCTCGCCGCCGAAGCTCGCGCCAGCGCCCTCGTCCAGGCCCAGCCCCACCGGCAGGTCGGCGTGTCCGTCCCTGCGGCCGCCGACACCTTCCAGGCGCTGTTGCAGTTCCTGCAGCAGGCCCTGCGTCTGCTGCCGCTCGGACGCCACCGTCTCGCGATCCTGGCGCAGCTGGTTGCGCTCGGTCTGCAGAGCGCTCTCGATGCGGCGATCGACCGCGCCTTCGCGCTGGCGCAGGCGCTCGTTCTCCTCGCGCTGCGTGCGATTGTCGCTGAGCGCGGTCTGCAGCTCGGTGCGAAGCTGCCGCACCTGGGCGACCAGGGTCGCCACGGTATCGCGCGGGGTGTCGCCTTCGATGCCCAGGGCCGCGGCTTCTTCGGCGGTCAGCCGGGCACCGGCCTCCCCCGCAGGCGCCTGCCCGCCGCCGGAGAACAACCGGATCCCGACGAACACGAGCAGCAGCGCCAGCGGGATCATCAACCACTTGAGAAGGCCGTTACTCTTCATGTGCCCCTCCGTGGCCGCTCAGGTTGGTTGCCGCATCCACCGGGCTGATGGCCGGCAGCAGTGCCTGCGGCAGGCCATGGCCGCGCGTGACCAGGTAGACGACCGTGGTGTCCTCCGGCGTGCCGGCGGGGCCGAGGTCGGCGTGCTGGAAGGTGGCGGTCATGAAGTCGCCCTGCAGCTCGCGCGGGTCGAGCCCGAGCCAGTGCGGCGACAGGTTGTTCAGGCGGATGGCGCTGACCCACAGGTCGTCCAGACGCCATGCCGCCAGGACGCGCGCGCGGATCGGCTTCGTCGGCATCAGGGTGTCGAGCGGCAGGTCGCGGCGCAGGTTCGCGCGCACGATGCCCGGCACCGGTTCGACGGTGCGCAGCGGCGCGTACAGGCTCTGTGCCGCGTAGCGGGTCAGTACGACCGGCAGCGGCGTCTCGCGGGTGCGGGTGGCGGGCGCCGCGCCCGCGCGCTCCTGCTCGCCGTCGATCTGCGCGCCGTAGCGCGGGGCCGGCGATGCGCCTTCGACGATGCGCACCGGCTCCAGCGGCGGCGCGTCGTCGCCTGCCGGTTCCGCGGCGATGTCCAGCAGGATCACGGTGCCGCTGTCGGCATCCTGCAATTGCAGCCGGGTCGGTTCGATCGGCTCGCTGGCGCGCAGGTAGACGGCCCCGGCCGCGCTCTGCACGCGCAGGCGCGCGCCGACCGACGCCGGCACGCCGACGCGGACGTTGCGATCGATGAAGATCACCCGTTCCTGGCCGACCACCAGCGGAACGGGAAGCGGCAACCGCTCCCAGCGCAGGATCTCCACGGCGTGCGCCGGGACGCAGGCGAACAGCAGGAACACCGCGCAGGCGTGCGGAAGGAAGCGGGTCATGGCGTTTCTCCCGGGGAGATGGCGGGCGGCGCGGCAGGCGCCGCGTCCGTCGGCGCGGCGATGCGCTGCGGCGCGCCGTCGTAGCAGTCGATGGCCAGGCCGAAGGGGTTGCGCTGCGGATCGACGTCCATCCGCGTGACCTTGAGCGGATAGCGCACCAGCGCCCGCTTGACCTGCTCCGAGCCGTGGTACTCGTCCGCGGTGACGTCGAGGGTCACCACCCAGTCCCGATCCGAGATCGCGCGCACGCGCAGCGCCGGGTTCTCGCCGTAGCCGCGACCCGGGATCTCGTAGATCCCGCGAACCCGCTGACGCAGTTCCCCGGCATTGCGGCGGTACTCGTAGTCCTGTTGCAGGAAGGCCTGGCAGGAGGACGTGAAGTAGCTCGACAGCGCGTGCAGGTTGCGCGGGTAGTCCTGGTCGCCATTGGTCGGCCAGCGCTGAAGCTGCTGCCAGACGTAGAACGTGAAGCTGTAGACGGACTCCGGCGGCACTTCCCACCACTTGCGCGTGCTGCCGGAGCGCAGATCGGGCGGCACGTGGATCGTCAGGTCGCGCGGTGCGCTCCACCAGCCGACGCCCATCACCAGCGCGAGCGCGAACAGCGCGCCGGCGCCGATCCGCAAGGTCTTGATGTGCGCCTGCAGGTGCGCGATCTCGTTGCGGAACCGGCTCACGGTCGCTGGCTCCTGCGCGTGCTCCAGTGCCCCGAGCGCGTCACCAGCACCTTGCCGCCGACGAAGGACGCGAGCAGCGGGCGGCGGACGGCCAGCCACCACTGGATCTGCCGGTACAGCCAGGTCTCGGGCCGGCCGCGCTTCATGCGCCGCAGCAGCCCGCCACCGACGAAGACGCCGGCGGCGATGGCGAGCACGATGGCCGTGGGAACGATGGCGATCGTCGACAGCGCGAACGCAAGGGGCACCCCGATCGCCAGCCCCGCCGCGGCCGCCAGGCTGGCGCAGACCCACAGCTCGTCGGCCGTGAGCCCGCGCACGACGACGGGGTGGCGGTTGAGGCGATGCGGCAAGAACGCCACCGTCCCGTCCGGACGGATGTCCTGGTCAGCCATGACGGCGCCTTCAGAGGATGCCGGTGGCTTCGGTCAGCAGCCAGATGCCGACGACCAGCAGGATGGCACCGACGGCGACCGTCAGGCCGAACTGGCCCCACGTGGCGCGGCCGGTGTGGATCTCGGCATAGCGCGTGTAGGCGTGGTAGCAGACGCCCACGAACATGGAGGCCACGACCAGCAACGCGATCAGCAGCACGATGTCGTAGCCGTAGTTGCGCAGCGTGTCCATGATGCCCGAGCCCGTGCCGCGGGACGGGTCTTCGATCGTGGGCAGGCCCTGGGCCTGGACCAGCGGAGCGACTGCGAACAGCATCGGCAGCGCGGCCAGGCGCGCAGCGCGGGGCGAACGGAAGAGACGGGCGAGCGGGTTCATGATGGCGACCTTTGCGAGTTACGAGAGCAGGAAGAAGGTCAGCACCAGGTACATGGCGATGAAGCGCACCACGACGCCCAGGAACTGACGTTGGGAAAGGCGTTGCTCGGCCCAGCCGGTGTAGGCGGTGCGCATGGCCCACACGCCCCAGACCAGCAGGACGGCGAACACGGCACCGACCAGCACGACCGACACGGCTGCGGGCGCGAACCCGCCGTTCGCCTGGAAGGCGCTGATCTGCGCGGCGTTCATGGCGCGGCCTCCGGCACGCGCGGCGTCGGCGTGGGCTGGCGGTAGTCGCCGAGCAGCTCGGCCGGATCGCGCGGCTGCGCGCGGGGCGGGCTCAGGTAGTCGCCGATGCCGGCGCGCATGCGCGCCAGGTCGGCCGTGAGGCGGGCGTAGTCGAAGTGGTAGCGGGCGCGCTCTTCGCGCGAGACCCCGGCCTCCTCCACCAGCCGGTCGATCGCATCCACGTGACGCAGCACGGCTGCGAGACGGGCGCGCTCGGGCGTCGCGTCATCGGCGCGGGCCGGAGCCGGAATGCCCAGGCACAGGCACAGCGCCAGGAGGAACCCGAAGATGCAGCGCCAGTCGGTGGAGGGAGAGAAGGACATCGGCATGTGCCAAACCGCGAATCACGAGGAATGGCCACATGCTCTCGGCGCGCTGCCGATCGCGCCGCTATGAATGCGCAACACGAGACGACCGCGTTGTTGCCGTTCGAGGTCGAACGCGGGCGCCGGTCAGGTATGGCTGACTCCGGGATCCAAAGGAGGCGCTACAGGTACTTCTTGAAGGTGCTGGCGGCGATGCAGACCGCCGCGCCGAGCAGCGCGGCGCTCGGCAGGAGGATCAGCAGTGGATGCAAGCTGATAGGCAAGGCCAGGTAGGCGATCCACGGCAGCACCACTAGCGGCATGAGCGAGGCCTTGGCGCGGTGGTAGATGAATCCGGACTCCCGGCCCGCGCCGAACTTCCGGACGTCGCGCCGCACCAGCCCGTCGACGAAGCCGACGAAGGTGCTCATCAGGAACAGCGGGAGCGTCAGGAACAGCACCAGCAGCCTGACGATGAAGGTCAGCGTGGTGAACGCCGCGGCGATCAGGTAGCTCTCGGTCCAGACATAGACCTGGCTCAGGTAGTAGCGGAAGTCCCTGGCCGCTTCGTGGCTCGGTGCGCGCGCCTGGGCCGAGGCGTTGCTCATCCAGTCGAGCAGTCCGGTCTTCACGAAGATCCACTGGTAGGCGGTATCGACGAGCCAGTGCGCGGTGCGGCCGGGCTCCTGCACGAGGGCGCTGCGCGTGAAGTAGCTCGATAGCTGGTCCAGCTCGTACTGCAACATGCTTTGCGAGTGGCGCCAGCCCTGGTCCGGCCAGAACAGGTGCATGCCGATGCACTCGATGACGATCGACAGCAGCAGCGAGCCGATCAGCACGCCGAGCAGCCGCAGCGGCAAGGTGACGAGGTTCGCGAGCAGCCCGCGCTTCTGGGTCTGCTGGCGCTGGGCGGTGTTGGCTGGGTCCTTCACGGCCGGGCCTCGTCGCCGTCGCCACTGGACTCGGCTTCCGAGGCCTGCCGGAACCCTTCGAGCAGATCGTCGGGCAGGGACTGGTTCTGCAGGCCGGGCAAGCCGTGGTCCTCCCACCAGTCGCCGGCGTCGGCGTAGTTCCGGCGCATATAGCCGGCCAGTTGCTGCAGGTTCTCGGGCATCACCTCGTCGGCATCGGGTGCCGGCAGCGGCATGCGGATTTTCCAGAGGTTGCCGCCCTGCAGCAGCGCGAACGCCTGGCCCTTCGGCAACGCGACGACGTGCGATGGCTCGATCAGCGGCACGCTCTGGGTGCTGATGCGGTCCTGCGTATTGCTGGTGAAGTCCGTCGGGCCGTGGATGTCGGAACTGTCGGTCGCGCCGCTCACCACGGTGGTGGTGTAGACCTCCACCTTGGGCAACTGCCTGGTGAGCAGTTCCGCGGTCGCCGTCTCGCGCACGCGCAGCATGATCAAATTGTTGAAGTTGCCGATCACCTGGCCGGCCTTTGCCCGGTTGCCGATGCGCGCTTCGATGTCGCTCAGGGTCTGCGTGTAGGCGGTCACCTGCATGCCCGCGCCGCCGCCCTTGTTGATCAGGGGCACGAACTCCGCGCCCATGAGCTCGTTGAACTCGTCCGCATGGACATTGATCGGCAGCGGCTTGCCGGCCATGTGCTTGGGCAGCCCGTCGTCGATGCCGAACTTGTAGATGTGTCCTGCCACGGAGACGAGATCGGCGAACATCGAGTTGCCGACGGCCGCGGCCACGTCCGTGTCGGACAGCGCGTCGAGGCCCACGTAGACGATCGCCCGCTTCCGGATGATCTGCATCCAGTCGAAGATCGGACGCGGGTCGTTCAGGTCAGCGTAGTCGGGTGCCAGCAGCTGCGCGATCTTGCCGGTCGTCAGCTTCTCCAGCAGCGGCAGCAACGATGCAACGATCTTGTCGAAGTACGTGCGGTCGTACCGGACGGCGCTGCGCAAGCCATCGAGCACGGGGTCGTACACGCGCACTTGGGAGAGGTACTGCTCGAGCGCGACCACCCGGCGCTCGCGTCCGATCATGTTGCGGGGGATGTTCTTGTCGTTGATCCTGGCTTCGAGCTGCACGATCACCTCCCAGGCCTTGGGGTCGTGCTGCGCGAAATGATGCTGCGCGTATTCCATGAACAGCGCGTCGATGTTCACCACATGCCGCTGGATCAGCATGTAGTCGGGCCGCATGCCCAGCTCGACCAGGGCGCGCGCAATGATGTTGACGAAGCGCCATGCGAACTCGCGAAACGCGGCGCTGTTGCCCTCGCCGGAGAGTTGGCCTGCGACGCGGGTGGCGACCTCGCTGACGCGACCGAAGCGACCGACCGCGTTGTAGCGCGCCGACACGTCCGGCCAGCCGAGGTGGAAGACATAGAACTCCCCTTCGCGGCCCGCGCGCTTGGCCTCGACGTACATGCGCTTGAGCAGATCCGCGTCGCCCTTGGGATCCAGGACGATCACGACCTCGTGCTCGCCATTGACCTTGCGGCGGATGTCCTGCGTGATGAGCAACTCGGCGAGGCGTGTCTTGCCCACGCGCGTGGTGCCCAGCACCAGCGTGTGGCCCACCCGTTCGATCAGCGGCAGGGAGACATCGGCTTCGTCCGGCTCGATGCCGTGCAGGCGCGGCATCCCGCCGACCGGCGGCAGCGGGCGCACCGGATTGAGCGGGATGTCCCAGGCCGTGAGCCTGGCCAGGCGCGACAGCGGGAACGGCGCGAACTCCAGCCGTTCCTCCAGCCGGCGGGCCGCGCGGTAGGCCGGTGTGGGCTCGACATAGCGGCGGAACTCCGGCCTGTACGTCTGGACCAGGCGGTGCGTGTGCCGCTGCTCCCAGAGAAAGCCCCGGCCGATGAAAAGCCGCTGCTGGCTGACGGGCACGTCGCGGCTCGTCATCACGTAGCGCGGCAGCCGGCGGATGTTGCGCCGGTAGCGCAGGATGACTATGGCGTCGCGGAAGCGGACCGCGCCGAACGCGGCGAAGGCCAGCGCGCTACCGAAGCCGAGCAGCGGATTCAGCGCGAGCGACCACGGTGCCACCATGCACAGAAGCGCGGCGGCCGCGCACACGGCAACGGTATATAGCTCCACGGCTGGCCGTAGCAGCACCTCGATCGTGTGCGGCTGCGCCATGGCCGGCGTTTCACTGCTCGATGCCCGTGGAGGTCACGAGCACCGGGTAATGACGCAGGTCCAGGCGCCGGGCCAGGTCGTCGCCGGGCGCCGGCACCAGCGTCAGGCCAGCCGCCGCACGGCGCAGCGCGTCGAGCGCGGCGGCCGATTCCACGTTGACCACGATGCCCACCGCGCCGAGATCGCGCAGGATCGCGGCGCGCTGTTGCAGCCAGGCGCGCGAGCGGTCGTCGTCGCCGATCAGGAACAGCGGCTTCAGCCCGGGCGCCTGGATCACCCGGCGGGACACGTCGCCGGGCGAAAGCGTCGGCGAGCGCACCGGGAGCATGGCGGCCTCGGCCGAACGCCCGGACGGCGCACGCGGCACCTCGATGCGCGGTGGCGCCTGATCGCGGCGCGGCTGGAGATCGAGGGCTTCGTAGTACGGCAGCGCGGACGCGCCGCCATGGTCGTCCACGACGATCAGCGGAGGCGACTGCGCGAGCGCCGCCGGCATCGCAAGAAGCGACACCAGGCCATACAACGGGAAGCGGAAGCAGCGGCGCGTCATGGGGACTCCTCCAGGGCGGGTTGGGTGGCCGATGCCGGCGCTGTGCAGGCGCTGGCAGCCGCGGTTTCCGGGTCGTGTGGCGCCGTCTCGCACAGGCCGAGGTCGGAGGTGCATCCGCCGCCCGGCTGCTCGTCGAAGAACAGGGCGAACTGCCTGCCGCCGTGGGTCGTGCGGCTCCACGCCACCAGGGTGTCGATGCGCGAGTAGGTGCCGGGACGGTCGGCGTCCGTCGGATCGGTGACCGCGGGGAAGAAGGTGGCCGAGCGGCGCTTGTTGGCCGCCGACACCACGTTCTCCCACCGCCGGATGCGGTCGATGTGCGCGGGGAAGCGATCCGCGATGCGGCGCAGCTCGTCCTTCCTGCAGTTGATGCACGGCAGGCAGCCGACGCGCCGCATGCCGATGGCGTACAGCGGGTTCGGGCGCAGGCCATGACGGCGGTGCTGCGCCCACACGTCCTCGACGCTCCAGCGGAAGATCGGCCGCCAAAGCACGGATCCGGACTCGTGGCGATTGAACCGGGGCTGGCGCGCACGGTGCGCGCTCTCTTCGGCGCGCACGCCCAGCCATTGCAGCACCCGGCCACGCTTGAGCATCGGCCCGACGATCTGCGTCGTGATCGGGATTTCCTTGAGCTCGCCCGTGCAGAACTGGGCCATCCGCGACGGAAACCGGCCTTTGCTGATGCACAGGTCGAGATACGGATTGCCGGTGGGCGTGTGGAGTCGCGCCGCCTCCTGCACGATCTCATCGTCGATGCCTTGCTTCGGCCATTCGCGCAGCACGTACTCGCGATGGACGGCGAGCTGTCGCGTGAAATCGGCCCTGACGGTCTCGACCTTCGGCCCGCCGGTGCGCTCATGCAGGCGGGCGACGTATTCGTAGGTCAGTTCGTGCTCGTTCCCCGTGTCCGCGAAGACGGCGCGGTACGGCCGGCCCGATTCGAGCGCGAGCAGGTAGGTGGCGGTCGAATCCTTGCCCCCGCTCACGCTGACCAGGTGCTGCGTCTGCGTGCCCGTCGGCGCCGGGCCGGCGTGCCGGGCCGCCGTCATGGCAGTGCCCTACGGGTGTCGGCATCCAGCCGGCCGCGGCCGAGCACGCGCGCGAGGTGCTGATCGACACTGCGGCGGTAGCGCGCGGCCGGTGCGCCGCCGGCTGGCCGGTGGTAGCGGCCGATGGCGAGCAGCCAGTCTTCGCCGGGGCTGTGCTGCTCACGCAGGATTTCGGCGGCGATGCGCAGGTTGTCGTAGGGGTCGAGCAGGTCGCAGGGCTGGCGATAGCGATGCTTCTGGTAGCCGAGGTTGATCTGTCCCAGGCCGGCATCGATGCGGGTCGGCGGCACGTCGCGCAGGGCGCTGCGCAGTCCGGCGCAGGCTTCGGCGCGACTGGCGTAACGGCGCGACGCGCCGGCCACGTTCAGGCTCCAGGGCCAGGGCACCAGCCTGCCGTTGATCCTGGCGCCGCTCTCTTGCAGCGCGACGGCATACAACACGGTCGAGGGAATGCCGGCGCACTGGGCGGCGAGCTGATAGGCCGGCGGCGGAACTTCCTGTGCCGAAGCGATGCCGGCAAGCGTGGCGCCGAAGAGCAGCAGCGCGACGCGCGCCAGGATCAGGGCTGGCGCAGCCATTGCCCGTCGACCTGTCGCACGACGGCGGGCAGGTCGCCCTGCAGGCCGATGGACAGCCAACGGCCACCGTCGTGGTTGAGGGTGATGCGTCCGTTGCGCACCCGGGCGGGATCGATCTGGACGCGACGCGCCCATTCGCGGATGCGCGTGTCGTCGGCCCGGCTGCCGACGACGTAGATGTCGAACTCCGCGCCGGAGGCCTGCAACTGCCTCACGGTCTGGTCGCAGGTCGTGCAGGCGTCCTTGACGAACACCGCCGTGCGCCCCGAGCCCTGCGGAACGCCGGGCGCCGCGGCCGCGCTGGCGCCGGGCAGCGTGACGCGCCGCAGGGTCGGGTTGAACTGCTGCCACGCCGCGTCATAGGCGCGCTGGTACGCCAGCAGTTTCTCGACGCGGCGTGCTTCGGCTTGCACCTGCAGCTCGGCGTAGCGGCGGCGCTCTTCATCCGACCGCGCCTCGATGCCCAACGCGGTCAAGGGATCGAGGTTGGGGGACGAGATGCCGAGCGGACCCTGCATCAGTTGCTGGTAGCGGGCCCACTCCTCCGCGCGCAGTCCCCAGTCGCGCGCCAGTTGCTCCTCGCTGTGGGTGGTGGCCGCCGGCCGTTGCTGGCTGGGACTCTCGGTCGGCATCGCGCTGCGGGGGTTCTGCGCGATCGCCTGTGGAGCGCCCCAGGTCGCAAGGCCGGCGACCATGAAAAGTGTGAGGACGGCGGGCTTCATCAGTCCCTCGACGGCGCCAGGCGCCGAACCTCGCTGCCGTTGCGGAACACCGCGACACGGCCATCGATGGCCTCAAGCAGCCAACCGGCCTCCGATTCGCCCGTGCGCAGCAGGCGCGCCTGGCCGACCGCCGCCGCACCGGTCGGCAGGATCGAAACGAACCGCTCGCCGCCGCGCAGTTCCAGGGCCGTCACCGTGAACGGCGGTTCCGTGGGCTTGGGCGCCGATGCCTGTGGCGCACGCGGCCGCGAGGCCGCGGCGGGAGCGGTCCGCGCGCGTTCCTGCCGCGCCTCCAACTTGGCGATGCGGGCTTCGAGCGGCTGCAGGCCTTCGAGCGGCAACCGCTCGCCCACGGCCTGTTCGATCGCGGCAAGACGCTGTTCCAATCGCTGGCGATCGGCGGCGTACTGCGCCTGAGCCAGCGCGGGCGGCTGCTGGCCCTGTTGCTGGATCTGCTGCTCCAGCCCGGACAGGCGTTCCTCCAGCGACAGCACGCGCGATGCGTGGGGCGCGTCGGCCGTCTGTTCGGCCAGGCGCGACAGCGCGACGTGGTTGACCACCGTCGCTGCGCTGATGAGCACCAGCCAGGTCAGCGCGGCCGCGCGCATCAAGGTCGGGCGAGCACCCGCTCGCGGCACCGTGTTCATGGCTGGCCCTCCGACGGGATCGGGAACACCTCGACCACCGGCTCGCCGGCCGGCGCCGAGGGCGATGGTGGGTCGATGAAGGGCACGGGCGGGACGGCCTGGACGAAGCAGACCTGGCGCGCGCCGTCGTCCACCTGCAGATCCCAGGCCGGCCCGGCCAGCGTCAGCAGCGCGTCGCGCAGCATCAGCGGGCCGAGGCGGTAGTGGGCGGCCGGCAAAGGCATGCTCCGGAACACGGACGCGCCGCCGCCACTGCAGGCGCGGTAGCCCGAGCGGAGCAGGACGTAGGTCAGCGCATCGCCAACGGTCGCGTGCGGGGTGTCGGGGATCGAGACATCGACGATCTGGAGCAGCAGATCGCGTTGCGCGCTATCGGGAACGAGTTCCACAAGGGTGTAGCGCCCGTAGCGCACGACCGGCACGGCCTCGAAGTCAGGTTCCGGCACGACGGCCGGCGCCTCGCCGAGATCGATCCGCACGTCCTTGGGCGAGGTCGTCGCACAGCCCGTGCCCAGCAGGCCGACGGTGAGGCAGCACACGGCCAATCGCAACGTGGCCAGCGGCGCGGGGCGGAAAGGCAGCGGCATCGACCGGACTCCTGAAAGTGTTCAGGCCACACGATCGCTGCGTCGATTGCTTGGGTCAGCCGAGAATGGGCTTTGCACCGCACCCGCTTTTCCCTGGAACGCACGTCCCCCGAGGTCGTGGCGTGGTCGAGCAGCGAATGTCGGGGCGGAGCGTCCAGCCCGCTCGTGATCAGGCAGGCCCACAAGGGCGCGGTTGTTCGGTGACGGTGGTTATGCGAGGTGTGGCTCGCAGTGCGAGCGCGGAAAAAAAAGCGGCGGCCCGTGAGGGGCCGCCGCGCAGGGCTGGGTAGAGATCAGGCGGCGACCAGTTGCCGGGCCAGCGCCACTTCGACCGAATCACCGTCCTGGTTCAGGACGTCCAGCCCGGACTCGGGCACGTCGCCCGAGGTGGACTGCGAGACCATGATCTTCTTGGCCATCAGCCCGAGGCAGGTCATCTGCGAGGAGTTGGCGTAGCCCAGGTAGATCACGCGCACCCGATGCTTCTGACCGATGCGCCACGAACGCCTGGCCGCCTGTTGCAGGCTGTAGACGTTGTAGCCGCTCTGCATGAACACGATGGTCGGGAACTCCAGCAAATCCAACCCCGTCTTGACGAGCTCGGGGTTGGTGATGAGCACATCGATGCCGCGATCGAGCTGCTCGGCAATCCAGTCCTCCCGGCGGGAGGCCTCCACGCTCGCGCGCAAGACCGCCACCTTCAGACCTTCCTGCTCCAGCAGCACCTTGAGCCGCGACGTCGTGTCCCGCGTGCCGGTGTAGACCGAATAGACCAGGGTCTTGCGACCTTCCGCCTTCTCCTGCTTGCAGATCTCGATCAGTTCGCGCTCTTTGGGCATCAGCTCCAGCTCGTTGAACTGAGCCGGGACGAATGCCAGGGTGTTGCGCGTGCGTGGGTGCGTCACCACTTCCGAGCGGAAGCAGCAATCCGGCCATGCCAGCAGCACGTTGAGGACCACGCCGAGAAGGGTCGTGTCGCGCCGCGCCAGCGCCTGGCGCAACTCGGCCGTCAGCCGCCCGGAGAGGTCGCGATAGGCCGTGGCTTGCGCCGGATCCATCGCCACCTCGCGGAACTCCTCGTCATACGGCGGCAGGACGTTGCCACCGATGTCTCGCAGCTTGAGGAAGATCGTGAACGGCAGGATGCAACGCAGCACCCCTTTCGGGCCGAACCCCGGCGCCTTGACCGTTCTGACACTGACCTTCGTGCCCTTCGCGGTCTTGTGCGCGGTGCCGGTGCTCTCGGAGTAGATGTCCTTCAACACCCCGTGATCGCGCATGAACGCCATCGCGGCCGAGGTCATGCTGCCGGCCTTGGTCGGCCGGTAGCCGTCTTCGATCATTCGCCCAGGCAGGGCGCGGAACAGCAGATAAAAAAGATCGTCGCCGTAGCCGCCCATCAGCGTGCCGGTGAGCAGCAAGGTCTTGCGCGACTTCGCCGCCAGCACGCCCATGGCCTGGCCCTGTGCGGATCCGCCGTTCTTGTACTCGTGAGCCTCGTCGGCGATGAGCAGGTCGAACGTGCCTTGGGGCAGGTATCTCTTGATGAACTCCGAGGGTTGGTAGCCGCCCTCGCCGAACCCGAACTCCATGTTCGCCATGGCCCGTTCCATCCGGTGCGCCTGGCGGTCCGAGAAGACCAGTTCGCCGTCGCCATCCATGAGGTTGATGAACTCGTGGATGTTGTCGCCGAGCATCGAGGCGAGAAAGGCGTCGCCGAACTTCTGCATCAGCTTCTGCGCGGTGACTTCGCCGATGGTCGGGATACGCTTCAGCGCCTTGAGCACGGAGGAAGACTGGTCGCTGGCGGACAAGCCCCTCGGACGGATCAGCGTCCACAGCGGTGCGGCGCAATGGCTGCACTTGCGGCGGTACTCCTCGGCTTCGAGTTCGATCGGGTTGACCGGCTCGCCGTCCAGGTCGGTGATGACATGCCCGCAGTCCGGGCATGCGCCCACCTCGCCGTGGCGGGTGCGCCGATGGGTGAAGACCGGCTTCCAGTGGAACCCCATCCGCATCCTGACGCGGCCCAGGACGAAGAACTCCTGACCCGTGGGCTGCACACCCAACTGCTCGCGCAGCTTGATGAGCTTGACCAGCGTATCCGGGCCGTTGAGCACCCAGACCTTAGCGCCGGCCACCGTCTCCTGGATCTCGCGCCGCCACTTGTAGACAAGGTGCGGAGGCGAAAGAACCAGGGTGCGACGGTAGCCCTCGGCGTTGAGAACGGCGGCCGTGGCGATACCGACGGTCGTCTTGCCGCACCCCATCTCGCCGTTGACGATGGCGGCGCGTTCGCCGCGATCGACCAGCAACTCGGCGGCGGCGTGGACCACGTTGGCTTGCGCCGGGAACAACTGGCGCTTGAGGCCGGCCAGGAGAAGCTGACGTTGCGCCTTCGGTGTACCGGTGTAGACCGGCGGGTTGGCGCGGTTGAGGGAATCGAGCAGCTCGTCACCGAACTCGGTGACGAAATCCTGAAGGCTCAGGGTGAGAAGGGACGCATCCGCGTCGAGCAGATCGCCCTGGGCAGGTGCTATCTGCGCGGCGGTGGCTTCGAGATCGAGGGACATGGTGATGCTCCAAATGAAATGGGGCATGCACCACCCCCACGGGGCGATGGCATGCCCCGGTGTGGGAAGAGAAGAGCGGCGTGGCCGCCGTGCGTGGAGAGGATCAGTACTCGCTGGGCAGCAGCAGCGTCGTGACGCTGCGGTCCCGCTCGGTGATGATCCAGAGCTTCAGGTCGGGCGCGACCTGGTAGGACGAGAACAGGCGATCCTCGCCGGACTTCAACGCGGCGTCGTTCTGGCGCCGGTCGCTGTCGTCAAGGTCGCCCCAGTCGCCGCCGAGGTGGCGGCGCAGGTACGGCGCCGGGTTGAGCCGGCCCTGACGGACCAGTTCGTCAACGCCGAGGGTCATGACCGTCTGGCCGGGCGAGAAGCGCCGGGTCGGGGTCTGGGTGACGGGAGATGCTTGGGTTGCCATGGTGTGCTCCTTGGAGAATGAAGGGGCCACGGCACCCCGGCGGGGTGACGGAACCCCGTTGGGTGGATGAGTACGGAACAGGCGCTGGCGGCCCGTCTGGAGGAAGCGGCTACCGTCCCGAGGTCAGTCCTCGGACGGCAGCACGATGCGGGTCGCGCTGCGATCGGCTTCGGTGATGACGCGGATGTTCAACTCGCGGGTGACGATGTAGAGCGAGTCGAGGCGCTCGCCGGACGTCAGCGCAGCGTTGTTCTGCTGCCACTGCTCATCCGGGATATCGCCCCAGTCGCCCTGCGTGTGGCGCTGGAAGTACGGCATCGGGTCGAGCCGGCCTTCACGCATCAGATGGTCGATGCCTTCGCTGAAAATCAACGCCCCGATCGGGAACAGCAGACGCCTGCGATAGCGGTCACGAACGTCGTTGGCCATGGGATCTATTCCTGTGGGGATGGATCGGGCCACGCCCCCATCGGGGCAGTGACCCCGTTGGGTGGATGGAATCGACGGCGAGCCGTCGTGGATGAACCGCGATCAGCGGATGGTCAGCACCTCGCCTCGCGTGGACGAGTCGGGGGTCATGTCCCAGGCGCGGATGACGGGCACGAACTTGTCGGTGAGGATGCGGGTCTCGGCCACGGAGCCATCGTCGCGCTCGGTGTATTCCGTCTGGAGGGTCTTCTCCTTGTGGGTGTCCCCTTTGACGACCAGTACGCGGCCGCTCTTGGAACGCACCACGCCGGAGATCGCGCCCGCGGCCAGGGCCAGGGCGAGATGCCAGTGCGACAACGCACGCGCCGGAGGCCGCAGCGCTTTCTGCGCGGTGCCCAGGTGCGTGTCCAGCGACGGCCAGAGCCCTTGCAGCCGGCCGACTTCATCGGCGAACTGCTCCGGCTCCATCGTCACGCGGTAGAAGTGCTCCGGCTCGGCTTGCGCCGCGGGGACGGTGTACGGCAGGAACGGCCATTCATTCGGCAGTTCCTCGGCTTGCGTCTCGCCTTGCCCGATCTGCAACAGCAGACCGCGCGTAGCCTTGACCGCTTCCGATGCCTGGTCGCGCTGGCGAATGCGCCGACCGAAAATCACCACCTGCCGGAACTGCCTGTCCACCGCTTGGTAGATGCGCAGTTCGGCGAAGTGCCGGGTGAGCCAACCGACGAGTTCGGCATCGAGCACGTAGGACGGCACGATGAAGACCAGCACGCCGCCGTATTGCAGCAGCGGCAAGCTGCGTTGGTAGAACAACTTCTCCAGCCGGGCACGGCCCTGGCCCTGGTAGCCGATGTTGCCGTTGACGTCCTTGCTCAGGTCGCCATAGGGCGGGTTCAACCACAGCAGGCCGAAGGTCTGGCGGGAGATCAGCGTGTCCATGAGGTCGCCGTGGATGCAGTAATCGACCAGGTTGCGGGCATGGCGTGCCCGCTCGGCGTCGTACTCGACCGCGAAGGCCTTGGCCTGCTCGCGCCCGAGGGCATGGGCGGCTTCGGCGATCGCCACGCCTTCGCCGGCGCAGGGATCGAGGATGCACATGGGGCCGTTTGCCGGCGCCAGTGCGTTGAGGGCTCTTTCGAGTGTGGGTTCATCCGTGGGGAAGTACCCGTTCTTCACGAAGTTGCGGGCAAGCCGCGGAAACATGAGGGCCATTGAAATCTCCAGGTTGGCGGGGATGAAAAAGCGGAAGCACGCCGGGGCGTACTTCCGCGGGAGGGTCAAGCCGCTACCGCTTCCGGCGTCCAAATCCTGGCCGGATAGGGATAGGCGGTCAGCACGTCACTGCGGATCAGAGAACCCAGCGCCTGGGTCAGCGCCGGCACGTCGATGGCGAGCCGGTGGCCTTCCAGCGGCCCGAGGGCGAACGGAAGGCCAGCCAGCATCTGGCGGGTCTGCAACAGTTCCAGCACGGTCGCGCGCCAGTGGTCGAGCAAAGGCAATGGGCAGGTGTCCTGCACCAGCGTCCACAACCGGTCGAGCCGGTGCGTGGAGTCGCGGGGCAGCAGCGCCAGTGCGCTGGCGTTGGCCTTGTCCGGCCGCACGCAGCGCTTGTCGAACAGCCACACGTTGGAAAGCGACCCGAACAGCGTGCGCCGGTAGGCGCGTGTGGTGCGCTTCTCCAGGCGTTCGACATTGCCGACGAACAGCGGCAGCGAGCCACCCTCCGGGGTGATGATGTGGAACTGGTCCAGTCCCTGCTCGTCGCGCCCGAGGGTCAGGCGAGCGAGGAACTCCTGGACGGCGGTGTCGCGCGCCCATATGGACAGGAAGATCAGGTTGCCCTGGTCGTCGCCGACGCAGGCGTCGGCCATCAGATCCGGGCATTCGTCGATGCGGTACAGCGTCTTGGATGATTCGGCAGGCATGGTGATGTCCTCGGTGAAGGGGAACAGCACCGCCCGCTGGGGCCAGTGCTGCCCCGTGGGGTGGAGAAGGAACCGCTCAGTCCGGCTCGAACTGCCGGGTGTACGGGTTGAAGTGAAGGGGCTCGTCTGCCGCAGTGATCGGTGTGAAGCCGTCCAGGTAGATGTTGTTGAGGTAAAGGCCGCGGTAGGTCAGTGCCCGCCGTGCCTGCTCCTCGGTGAGGCCGTTGGCGACGAAGTAGTCGAGCATCTCCTCATCGGAAGACACCTCGTCGTTGGATAGCTGCACCTCGACGTAAGCGAGCGACGAGGGCGGGAGCGAAGTCAGGATCGGATCCATATCGTCTCTCCCAGGCTCAAGCCACAAGCACCGTTGCCGGCATCGTGGGCGTTCGCCGACGCGCGTGGAACGCACGCACGCCCTCGCGCCATTCGCGGGACTGCTCCGGTGCCATGTCGAGATAGGACGCCGGGCACGAGTAGTAGTACGGGTGCATGGCCTCCTCCATCGGCTTGTAGCCCCATTCGCCGCCGCTGCGTTCCAGAAGATCGCAGCGGATGTAGCGAAGGGACTGGCCGGGGGCGAGATTCCGATGCACGCCTTCCACCTTGGCGGTGACTTCGGCGACGGACCACAGGACGTTGCCGCGCAGCGCGTGGGCAACGACCTTGACGCTGGCGCGTTCGGTTTCCTGCGGTTGGATCAGTTCCGCGATCAGCTCGGATCGGGATTGCGGTGAGAAAAACCAGCCCATGAGGGTCTCCTGAAGAAAAGGAGCCGGAGCTTCCCCATCGGGGCAGAACCCCGGCGGGTGGTGAAATGCCGCCTGAGCGACGATGGAGCCAGGTTCCGGTTCTCAGTACGAGCCGCAACCGGCCGGGCAGCAGCCCAAGGTGATGCCGTGGGAGCAGCAGCCGTTTTCGGCAAGCCAGTCCTGGGTTTCCTGCCGCTCGGCAGGCGTTGCGTAGTCCCATTCCTGGGCTGCGATTTCCAGGGCATGAGCGCGCTGGTCTTCCGGCAACCGACTGACTTGCATGTCGATCTCCGAGCTGAAAAGCGTGACCCAGTGCTCCCAGGCGAGGCCGCAACCACGCTGGGCGTGCTCGGCAGCTGTCTTGCAGACAGCCTGCCACGCGGGTTCATCCAGCGCGGAACGGGGATCCCCGATGGGGTGTGAAGGGGTATCGCAAGCGATCATGGACATGATGGAAGCCTCCAGTAAGAAGTAGCCGGAGTCCTCCCCCGCAGGGAAGAACCCCGGCGGGCGGTGGAACGTCGCCGAAGCGACGGGTGGATCAGGCCTTGGCGAGATGCCAGTCCTGGGACAAGGGCTCGAAGGTGTAGCCCAGCATGCCGAGACGGTCGCGCTGCTGACGCAGGACGCGGCGATCGACGGTGGCATCGAGCTTGACGATCTCGTCCAGCGGCCAGAGCGTGCCGAACAGCGCCGCGTCGTCCGCCTCGGCCGAAGCCTCGGAGGTGACGGGGGCTGTGGTGGCGCTGCCGAAGGGCGTGGTATCGACCAGCGGATCACGCGGGCCGCGGGACTTCGCCTTGGCCGGTGCCTTGGCCTTGGCCGGCGCGGGGGCCTGCGCTTCTTCGTCGATCGGGTCGACTTCCTGCGGGCTCAACTGCCGGGCTTCGTCCCCGCTCAGGGCATCGACGTTGGACAAGGTCATTCCGCCCAGCAAGGCGCGGATTTCGATGACCATGCGGCCGTTGGCGTGGTACGTGGACGGCCGGATCTCGGCGATGACGAAATCGCCCTCGTACTTGCCTTCGTCGTACTGGTCGAGTTCGGCGTTCTTCACGACGAACTCGCCGATGGAGGTGGCGAGGCGGCCGACGTTGAAGTCGCCGTTCCTGCCGTGGATGGTCTTGATGGCCAACTGGCCTGGGAGGGTGATCATGGGTGGGCTCCTGCGGATAAAGGAACAGCCGTCCGCCATCGGCGCGAATGGCCGGTGGCGGATGGCTGCGGGGAGAAGAACAAGGCCCCGGAGAACGGGGCCTTGTGGATCAGCGGGTCAGAACGACTCGGCGGCCGCCAGTTCGGGGGCCTCGACGGGGGCTTCAGCGGCCGGCGCGGGGGACGCCTGGGCCGGAGCTTCCTGCGGGGCCGGCGCTTCGGAGGGGGCCGAAACGTCGCTCTCGCGTTCGTCGGAGTCGGTCGGCTTGGGCTCGGCCTTGTAGACGAGCTCGCCATCGACCTTGATCCAAGAGATGAACAGCAGGCGGGCCTTGAAGCTCACCCCTTGTTCGCCGACGCGCTTCCCCTTGGTGTAGGTGAAGACGTCGGCCCAGAGGTCGCCCAGGCGGAAGCCGATCAGGACCTTCTTTTCGGCCTTGACGGCGTCCTCGCAGCGGCGGACCAGGTGCTGCGCTTCGTTGCCGGAAACGCGGGTGTCGAAACGCACGTAGGACACGTCGTCGCTGGGACCGTTGAGTGCTGCGATGTCGCAGGCCAGGAAGGGGGACCCCTTCTTGGGCTTCACCTCGCGGATGCGATTGAGGTAGCCGAAGCCGGTGATGTGCAGGTCGAAGTAGGTTTTTTCGGTGGACGTGGTCATGATGATCTCCAGATGACAAAGATGCGGAGACACACCCGACCCTGGCGGGGAGGTGTGGAACCCCCGCGCGGGTTGAAGGAACGCTTGTGGCATCACCATCGTTGCCGATGGGCGTTCGCGCATGGATGCCGGTGCGAACTGGGATGATCAACGCGGTCGGAACCGCGCCGTAGCCTTGAAGATCCGGCTACCTGGGCATGTCGCTGACCGAGATCAGCGGAACATGGCAGCAGCGTGGCACGGTGGCGAACGACAGGCAGCGATGAATCGGCATCCGGTGCCCTCCCTTTTTCCCGAATGCACGCACTGCCCGCGCCCCCAAAGAAAAGCCCCCGCGAGCGGGGGCTGGATGGAGGTGGCAGGCGCTACCGTGCGCTGGAGATGGCCGGGACCGCCTGCAGGGACAGGTGCGTCTCGGTGGCGGACAACTCCAGGTCGTCTTCGCTGTGCAGGATGCGGGCGAATACGCCGTCCTGTATGTCGAAGAACTCCCCGAAATCATCGCCGCCCAGTTCGGCGTTCACCAGCGCCCACCAGTCGTCGAACGGATCGACGTCGGGGTTGCAGCCGACCGCGTAGGCGATCAGCTTCTGGCGTCCGCCGGGAAGGCGCTCACCGCGCTCGGCGAGGAAGTAGGCGCCTTGGTCCTTGGCGAGGACGACGCGGCACTGGTTGGCAACTGCTTCGGCTAACACCGGGCGCAGATCGACCCCCTTGAATCGCAGGGACATGGAGAAATCTCCTCAAGATTGGATGGAAGGAAGGCCGCGAAAGCCGCAGCCCGGCGGATCACGCCGAGAGGGCTTTGCGCGTGCGTTTGGCCTGCTCCAGGACGGTCACCTGGATCTGGCGCCAGCGACCGTCGTCGATACGACGCGCCAGCACCTCGCCGAGGCTGTCGAAGTACACCTCGTCGATGCGCTCGATGAGTTCATTGCCTTGATGCAGTTCGATCACATACACGTCGCCGGCACGGTCGTAGAGCACGGTGACCCGACCCTCGAACTTCGTCGTGGAGACGGAGAAGCTGATCGCCGGAGGCGTCTCGATGATCTTGGCCGGTGCCGGATCGACCCAGCTGAAGTCCTTGGCCCCGGCATCGACCAGCATGTGGGTGATCTTCCGGAAGCGGTCGGGCGCCGGCAGTTCCTCCAGTTGCTGGATCAGGTCGTGCAGTTCGGGGCACTTGGGTTCGGGGATGGGCAGCTTGGCCGGTGCCGAACCGAGGATGTGCGTCTGGATGGTGTACGGCTTGCCATCGGAGGTGTACTCGGTGCGCTCTTCCGGGGTGTCCGCACGCAGGCCGTCGAAGCGGCGCCGTGCGTAGGGCTGGACGTGCACCTTGGCGCCTTCGTCGGGGACGACGGTCACCAGGTCGCGGTCCAGCACCGCGAACTCGGCACGAGAGGTCTTGAGAACGATGGCGTCATCGGTCATCGCCACCACCTTGCCGTCGAAAGGCTTGGGATCGATCACGAATCCGAGGGTGGATTCCTGCGGCTGGCTGTCGAATAAGCGGAACTTGAACGAACGCACGTTGCGCGGGACGTGACCCGCAACGAGCGTGGCCATCTGGTTGCGAATAGCGGTACGGTCCATGGGAGACTCCTTGAAGAAATGCAAGGGACTCCCGCCCACAAGGGAGGAAGATCCCTTGGGGGGTGAATGGACGCGGTATGCGTCCGACGAGGACAAACAACCGGCACGGAGACCCGCGCCACAGTCTTGAAGGTCTCGACTGCCTGGGCATGCTGCCGGCAACGCCAGCGAACATGCCGCCAGAATGGCGAGGCGATGGCCTCAGTGTCTGGCGCAAATCGAATCCGCCCGTTCCCGTATTGGTTTCACGCAGCCAAAAAAAGCCCCTCTGTGGAGGGGCAGTGGGAAGGGTCAGAGATCCTCGTAGACGAAGTAGTGCATGCGCTGGGCCGGGAAGAACACATGCTTCCAGCGGTCACCGTGACTGTTGCCGCCATCGAACAACACCATCTCGTAGCGATCGAGGCCGGGGCCTAGAAGATCCAGTGTGTTGATGTGGCGCATGTGCAGCTTGCCGTCATTGCGCAGGAACGCCAGGGTCTGGCCCATGGCATCGTTCTGGCACATGGCGTTGATGCAGGCGATGAGTTGCTGATCGAAGTCCGTCTCTGCACCATGATCGCGCAGGAGGTGATCGACGATGCTGGGTAGGTCAAGGTTGTCGAGAGACCGATGCTTGTCGACCTGGCGCTGGCACAGGTCGCGGACGGTGCTTCCCAGGCGTATCAGCAGCGCGTTCAAGGCCTGGTTGGGAGGGGACATGCGACCGGCATCGTGCGAGCCGGGTGTCGGCTGTGAGTGGAACATGGGGATACTCCTGAACAAGAGCGGATCGGCGCTCCTCGCGGGTGGCCGATCCGCAAGAACGGTGGATGCTCCGGAGAGCGCGGGGACTACCAGTCGTACAGCGGCAAGCCGTCCAGCACCGGCGCATCGGCGTCGAACACCAGCATGCGCACGTCGGCGAGCGCGGCCAGGTGAAGTACCTCGACGAGGCACTCGGGCATGCCCTTCTTGCGATGCTCCTGCCGCAGGCGCTCGGCGGTCGTGCCGTCGACCATCTGCAGGTTCTCGTCCGTCCACGGCGTGCAGTACAGCTTGACGCCGATCGCCGGGCTGTACGGAATCCGGAACGCGATGAACAAGAAGCGGGTCGGCGTCGCGAGGTCGGCCAGTTCGGCCAGGTAGCGGCTGGCCTCCTCGGTGACGTGGGCGGAACTGATCTCCCAGCACCGGCTGTAGAAGCCGGTCTCGAATCGCAGATTGCGCACCACTTCCTGTGCGGCCTCCAAGGTGTAGCTGTCGCCGACGTGGATGAAGCCGCGCTCGACGGTTCGACCGTAGACGCTGTGAAACACGGCCTGGACCGTTCCGCTGCCGCCGCAAAGCGCGTCGAGTTCGGATGCCACGCTCTGCCCTTCGGTGATCAGCGCAAAGTCGTCATTGAAGACGCATGCCTGGAATGCCACCTTGTCGTCGGTAAGATGAGCTTGGGACGGATGCAGCGGCAGGAAGGTCTGAGGATGGCGGTCGTCGTAGCTGATGACGACAACGCGCCGGATCTCGAAATCGTGGTAGCCACGGGCGAAAGGATTTTCAGGTTTCGACATGGGATTTCTCCAGCAGAGGATGGCCGAGCCAATCCCCTGCGGGGGATTGAACCCCGGCGGGTGGATGAAGTGGTAGCGAGTTACTCCGCGCTGTGGTCGGAGAGGCTTTCGATCAGGTGCCAGATGACGCGTCGATGCAATTGCTTGCGCAACTGGTCGTCGCTGATGGCGCAGAGCAGGTCGAGTGTTTCCTGGGCGATCTGGGTGGCACTGGTCTGGATGTCATTGGCCAGGAGCGCCTTGCGCAGGTCGACCCCCAGATACAGAACATGCTCGGATGCGCTGAACAGGCTGAGTTCCCGGCTGAGAAAGCAGCCATCCCCGCCGAACTCGAACAGGCGGGGCTTGCTGCAATGCCAGCAGCCTTGCATGTGCAGTTCGACCAGGTTGTGGCCGTCGTCGAAATGCGTGGCGATGAGGAACAGCGCATCGAGATCCGCCGGGCCATCGAACGGGTCGTTGTCGATAAGCTGGTTCAGCGCTTCGCTGTTGTCGGTGCCGAAATGCCGCGACAGCGCTCTCAAGACCGATGCGACCGTGGGCGGTTCGTCGTCGGTGGCCTGTGAGGCAAGGTCCAGTTGCTCGGCCAGATCCGTGAGGGTTTCAAGCAGGTCGTCCCATTGCGGGTCGTTGCTCTCGGAAATGCGCGCGATGTAGACCTTGCCGTCGCCGGGATAGGTCTCGTCGAGGTTGAAGCCGCCGAAGAGCGCTCGGATGACCGGGGTTACCCGGTCGAGCACGAGCACACCGGTAGCGTCGTAGTAGTTGTTTGCCATGGGTTGGCTCCGGATAGGATGAAGCGGAGCCAGCCCGTGCGGACATGGCATCCGCAGGGGAAAAACCCGACGCCGGATGACGTCGGGCAGGTGGAAAGGCGCTGGATCACTCACCGAAATCGGTGGGGTCTCCCAGTGCCTTGAGGACATCGATCAGGCCGCAGTTCGCGAGGACGTACAAGTGGTTGTAGTCGTCGCCGGTGGGCGGCTGCTCGGACTGATTGATGCGAGCGTCGAGGTCGAGGATGCTCTGGCGGACGCTCTGCGCGAGCGCGAGCGGCGGTTCGCCGTCGTCATCCGGCGGCGGGTCACCCAGTGCCGTCAGGACGGCCAGCGGGGACAGCGCGTCGGTGAGGTGTTCGTACACCTCCGGTACGTCGCTGCGACAGACCGCCTCCTCCGGCTTCCCGCCGATCAGGAAGTGCGTGATCTCGTCGTCGTCGGCGCCTTCGGTGTCGTAGTCCACCACGGCGATGCATGGCAGCGGGACATGTGCAGGCCAGTCCTGGACCAGGAGGGCTTGTACGAGGCCGCCTTCGAGGACGACGGCCAGGGATGCAGGTCGGGTCATGTTCGCTCCTGGAAAAAAAGGAGGGACATGGCCCCGGTCGGGACGCATGTCCCTCTAGGGGTGGAAAGGAAAGTCGGGAGGTATGCCAGGCGTTGGCTTACCAGCCGTTGTAGTTGAGCGTGAGGTCGGCGATGACCTTGCGCCGCTGCAGGTCGAGGCCGCCGAAGTCGGACAGCCCCTCGAAGCCGCAACGCTTGAGCATCGCGCCGCCTTCGCGGGAGTTGTAGAAGCTGACCATCGCGGAGAGGAACATCCGCTGACCGCTGCTCAGGACACCCAGGGCGTCGTTGAGCAGCAGCATGTTGGGCCGCAGATCCCACTTGCTGGTGGCACGCTGCAGGCCTTCGCGTGTGCCGTCGCCGAACCACTCGACGCCGGCGATTTCCGCACCGCGCTTCCAGGCTTGGAAGAAGGCCTCGGGCGCTGCGGCGAAGTGCCGGTCTTCCATCGCGATCTGGTCGATGACTTCGGGGGGAATAGAAACAGACAGGTTCATGACAGTGCTCCGGATGGTTGGATGTCAGGGATGGAGACGCTGCTGCCAACGCCCCGTTGCCAGGGCGTGGCCTGCCGCGTGGTGGGAACGGAAGTACTCGACGGACTCACGAGAGACCGGTCCGTCGTCGTCGGCAGTGCCGATGTAGTGGCCGGCGGCGCTCTGACGCACCTGCAGGGGCAGGCGCTTGTCCGCATAGACCAGGGCGAGATAGCCGATGGAATCGGCACGGGCTTGTGCAACGCTCAACGGCGCCGATGTGGACGCAAGGGACATGGGTTCTCCTGGCTGAAGGAACCGGGAGGCCATGGCCCGACGGGCATGGAACTCCCGAGGGGTTGGACACGAAGGCATCTGCGTCACGTGGACGCTCGTCCGCGGTGCGATGCGAGGCGGACTGGTGGGTATCGCGGGAAATCCCGCGGCAGCCCCGAACCCCGGGCTGCTGGCATGGTGCTGACAAGGTCAGCGACGCATGTCAGCGAGCATCGATCGCGTTGTGCGCCTCGGTCATGCCGAAATGGGAAGTGGTCAGCGCCCCGATTGCCGAACTCCGTGGACAAAAAGAAGCCCCGCAATGCGGGGCTTGGATGGGCACACGACGACGCGGGCGGATCAGGACGGATCGTCCTTGACGACATGTTGCTGCCACAGGGCGAACGCTTCGTCTGCCGGCAGCTCGGCCAGGATGACGACGGGCTTGTCCTGCCGGGCGCGCAGCGACGCGAAGTAGGCGGCCTTGTCGGCGATGGCCTTGAGCTTGGCGCCTTTCACGAACAGCAGCCTGCCGTCCTTCACGAACAGCACCTTGTTGCCGATGTCGCGCTGAAACGCCGATCGGATCTTGCGTTCGGCGTGCATCGTCTCGGCCAGGTGATCGACGAGATAGTCCAGCGTGATGTCGATGGTCAGCCGGCGGGTGCTGTCGTCGGGGTCGGGATAGTCGGTCACTTCGGGCGGAAGCGTCTCGGCGTACGCCGCGGCTTGGCGAATCTGTTCCCGGATGGGTTCTCCGAGCACGCAGGGCCAGACGATGGTCTGGCCGCCCTGGCCGTCGTTCTTGGCATAGGCGATGGCCTGGCCGTCGAACAGCACGGTGGCGGTGAAGCACAGGGTTTCCTCGCTGGCGAACTCGGCTACCTTGAGGTTCTTGAGGGTGATGCGCTGTTGGGTCAGATGGGTTTCCATGTGGCACTCCTGCTTGAAAAGACGGGACGTGCCGCATCCGCCGGGATGTGGGTATCCCGTGCGGGTGGAAGGAAGAACGAGCATCGACGCCCTGGGGCGTTCGTCCGCGGGACGATGCGAAGCGGACGGGTGGGTCGGCGCGGAAGGCTCCGCGGCGCAGCCTGGACGACCTTGGCTGCTGGCATGGTGCTGACGGATCAGCGACGCATGCGCGGCAGCTTCGGCCGGATCGCGGCGGCCGTCATGCCGGAATGGGGAGCCGGGGGCGCCCTATTCGAGGACGGATGAAAAAAGAACGCTCCCGAAGGAGCGTTCATGCGATGGGCTCAGGACGTGACTTCCTGCAGCTTTCCTTCGCCATCGAACACCAGGTGTACGGTCGCCCCGGCCAACCGCTGCAGCGGACTGTGGCGCAGCGAGTTCGGCAGCAAAGCACTGACGACAGCGGCCGGATCCAGCGAACGGCCCACGGCGATGAAGGTGGCGATGGCGTCCGCGTCCTCATCCTCGCGATTCTCGTCGTAGCGATCGTCGAAGATGTAGTCGCAGACAAGCCGCGTGACCTGATCTGTCCCAGGCGTGAGGTAGAGGGTCTCGCCCTGGCGCACGGCTTCGACCGTATAGTCGCCCGGCTCGCCTTCCAGGCTGACCTGAAGCGTCTCGACCAGTTTCAGCACCAGCGGATAGTCGGCCAGCGGAGGATTGGCATCCTCATGCAGGGTCGCCCCTTGCCTGACGACGATCTGGCTCGGATCGACGGTCTTGACCAGGCCATTCAACCAATGCCCGGGATCGAGGTGGGCTTCTTCGAGCAGGAAGGCTTCGCGCGCCTCCAGATAGACCTGTGCCACCAGTTCGTCGACCACATCTTCCTCGACGTGCCAGACGCCGGTGGCTTCGAGCGCCTCCTTGGGGACAATGCCTTCGAGCACGTAGCGCTCCCAGTACCGCCGGTAGCCGGGCGGCTCGCCGGCCCAGTCCCGGAACCAGCTTCGCTGCGCGAATGGCACGTCGTTGAGCAGGTCGGCGTTCGAGGAGCCCAGGCATGTCGATCCATACCGTTCGACGAACTCGCTGCCGGTCAGGCGTGCCTTGGCTTCGATCAGGGTCTCGCGATAGGCCTGATCGATCGCGGCCTGGATGCGCTTGTGGTCCTCCGTCTCGTTCAGCAGATGCTGCCGATCCGGAAGCCGGGCGATCAGATCGTCGCGCAGCAGGATGACCTGATGGTGGTTGCTGAACGTGGGTTGCGTGCCGATGGGCAGCCCTTGCAGGAAGCATCGCCACTGGGTGCGCGACGCGGACAGATCGAGCAGCACGCGGCCCATCCCGGTCTGCCTCCATTGCAGGGAGGGGTCGGAAAGCGGCCGGGCGATCTCGACGCCGTTGAACAGCACGGGGACAGGGAATGCCTCGCACAGCCGCGCAAGCTCGCGTTGAACCCACTCGGCCAAGCCCAAGCCCGCCTGCGGGGAAGCAACGCCCTCCAGGCGGATCTCGGTGCCGTTGCACAGTGGCGCGCGAACCACCTCGACGTCGCCGCCGCTGATGATGGTTGCGGTATCTGCCTGAAAGGCTTGATCGATGGAGCGCACGCTCAGGCGCCGGGCGAAGTACAGCGTGGACAACACGCCCAGGCCAAAGGCGTTCTCGCGGGCGATCAGCGCGTCGTCCCAGCCGGACTCGGCGATGTGGATGAGGGTTTGCAGATCGTCGATGCCCGTGCCGTCGTCGCCGACGGTCAGCGTATCGTCGTATGCGGTGACGTGTATGTATGTGGCCTGGGCGCGTCGGGCGTTCTGCAGCAGTTCGCCCAGCATGGAGGTCTGGTTGAACGCATGGCGCAGGTTGGCGATCAGGCGGTGCTGATTGGTCTTGAGACGAATCGTGGACATGGTTGAACTCCTTGGACAAGTGATGCGCCCATCGAGGCGCGTGGAGGAATGGCGCTCAGGCAAGGCGAGCGCAGGCGATGGCAGAACTGGATGGGCCAGCTACCGGGCGAGGTGAGGAAAGAAGAGGCATCGACGCCATGGCTGGCGTGCGTCCGCCGGTGTGATGCGGCGCGGACTGGTTCGGTCGGTGCGGGAGACCGCATCGCAGCCTGGAAGACCGTGGCTGCTGGCATGGCGCTGACGGATCAGCGGCGCATGGCGTGAGAATGAAAGCTCGGCGCGGCGGCGTCGCCGGGGAATGGCGGTCGCGGACTACCCGGTTTTCTGCATCGCCTGGAGCAGCCGCCCTCCCAGCCACGCGACGCACGGCACGGCCATGGAGTTGCCGACGGCCTTGTAGCGAGGCGCATCGGATGCAGGTTCGCCGCGGTACGGCACCAGCGTGTAGTCGTCCGGCATGCCCTGCAGGCGTTCGCACTCCACCGGCATCAACCTGCGCACCTGCCACCGCGGCCAGCCCGTCCCGCCAGGCTCGATCGGCGTGTAGCGGAAATGGGCTTCAAGGTCAGGTGCCAGCACATGGCCCTTGTCGCTGCCGCCGCTGCTTGCGCGCAGAGCCGACGCGATCTCGTCGCCCAGCTCAGTAACCAGGCCCTGCTCGCGGCCACGCAACGCCAGGCTCAGCACCATCGGCCGGCCCTGGCCCGGCTTGCCCCCGCCGGTGGAGAGCACGCCTGCAATCTGCCCGTGGCCTGCTTCGTAGCGCAGTTCGCCACGCGAGTTCTGTGCGAAGGCGATCGCCGGCACCACCCCCGCATTCGCATGGCTGTGGCGGTGTCCACCCGCGCGCAGCGTCGGCGCCAGTTCCACCGCAGCATCCGCACCGTGATCCTGGGCGGTGAAGGCGATGATCGGAATGCCGCGGCCGGTGCCATCTTCGCTGCAGCCCTTGCCGCCGTTAGCGGTGCTGAGCGTGTGACTGATGCTGCCGGTCACCGACTGCGCCAGGAACGTCTCGACCTCGAAATCATTCTTGGGGCCGGGCGCCGCGGTCAGGCAGGCGGCGACGTCGATCGGCCCCGCGGTGTTGCCGCCGCCGAAGCCGAGCGTGACCGTCACCTTGCCGTAGGGTGGGTTCAGTCCTGCATAGCCGCCTGCTGCCGCAGGGCGAGCGCCAGCAGCGTGGGCAACGTCTTCCCACGGCGCGAAGCCCGGCGAAGAATCCCCACGCAGGCCGTCGCGCTCAAAAAGTACTTCTGCGGGATCGAGGTCGTTTCGACCACTTGCCACAAGAAACACACGGCGACGGCGCTGGGCGAGGCCGAAATATTGAGCGTCGAGGACGCGCCACGCGATGCGGCGGCGGGGTCCAGACACACAACCTGCGTGCGTCCAGCGCGGCCCTGCCGGTTCGAGCGCATGGCCTTCGCCGGCAAGTGCACCCAGCAGGCAGCCAAAGGCATTGGAGCGGTCGGAGAGCACGCCCGGGACGTTTTCCCAGACGAGCGTTGCTTCCGGGCGGTGGTCTTTGGTACGGGCTTGATCGATGGCATTGGCTAACTCCACATAGGCAAGGGTGAGCGCGCCGCGCGGGTCGGACAGACCCAGGCGGTCGCCGGCGATGCTGAAAGACTGGCAAGGGGTGCCGCCGACCAGGATGTCCGGGGCGGGCACGCGGCCCGCGCGAACCTGGCGGGCGATCCCGGTCATGTCGCCGAGGTTCGGGACACCGGGATAACGGTGGTGGAGCAGCGCGCTCGGGAAGGCATCGATCTCGGCAAACCAGGCCGGTTCCAGCCCGAGGGGCTGCCACGCCAGGCTCACGGCTTCGATGCCGCTGCATACGCTGCCGTACCGCAGGGCGGTCGGGGGGTGGGGGTTCATGGGCAATCTCCTGTTCAAGGGGGTGGGTAGGCAGGAGAAAGGCGCCGAAGGCTTGCGCCTTCGGCTGCGGAGGAAGAAACCACCCGTGGGCTGTCGCAGGACGTGGCCGTCGGTGGAGCCTGTCGCTGCATCAGCAGTCACCCGACCCGTGTCGTGGTTGGGGTCGATATCCTTCGGCACACATCCGCGCACAAAGGGAGCCCGTCTTTTCACCGGTGGGCGCCGGTACGGAGTACGGTCGACCCGAGAGGTCTCCCGACGACTCGCGTGCGGCGCTGGCCGGCAAGCCGTGGGGAGACCTCTCGCGGTGGATGCAAGCAAGAACGATCAGCGGAATGGCGGCAAGCGCGATTCGTGGAAGGGAATGGCCTTCTCGTCCCGCCGGGTTGGCCGGACGGGACGCGCACACCGTTGCAGAAGGAGACGCGCGCTGGGGACTCCCGCCGGGGAGGCGGGACAAGTGCCGCACCGGGATGGCGCGGCAACGGGGTTCGTGGGCGTCAGTGCGCCCTGGTCTTGCTGCTGCGCTTGCGCGGGGCGCTACGCTTGCTCGGCGACGACGATTCGACGGGCTGGGTGCCCTTGCAGTCGGGATAGCGGCTACACGACCAGAACGCCCCGCTCTTACCGGTGCGCTGGCGCATCGGTGAGCCGCACAGCGGACACGCCGGGGATGGCGGCAGCTTGATGGAGAGCGTCGCCCCGCGGTACTGCTGGACGAGCTGGGAGATCCATGACGACTGCTTCTCGACGAAGCTGTCCAGGGTCATCTGGCCGGCTTCGATCATGTCCAGTGCCTGTTCCCAAACGGCGGTCATGCCAGGATCGGCGATAGCGCCGGGCACGGCGTCGATGAGGGTGAAGGCAGCATCCGAGGCGCGGACCGCACGCCCCTTCTTCAGCAGGTAGCCGCGTTCGAGCAGTCCCTTGATGATGTTGGCGCGGGTCGCCTCGGTGCCGATGCCGGTCGTCTCCTTCAGCTTCTGCTTCAGCCGCGGATCGGTGACCAGTTTCGCCACGCCCTTCATCGCCTTGACGAGCTCGCCCTGCGTGTACGGCTTGGGCGGCAAGGTCTTCAGCGCCTTCAGCTCGACGTGGCCGACCTGACAAGATGCGTTCGCCTGCAGCGCCGGCAACACCTGGCTGCGCTGCGCGTCCTCGCCATCGTCTTCGGAGGGCGCCGCGGCCGCCAATGCCTGGCGCCAGCCGGTGACGACGATCTGCTTGCCGACGGCCAGCAGAGACTGGCCGCCGCATGCGATCCGTGCCTCGGTGCGGTCGAACTCGTGGAACGGCAGGAACTGCGCGAGGTAGTGCGCGCGGATCAAGCGATAGACGGCCAGCTCCTTCTCGCTCATCGCGGACAGCTTCGCCGGCTCAAGCGTGGGGATGATGCCGTGATGCGCGGTCACCTTGCCGTCGTTCCACGCGCGCGAGCGCTGGGTGCGGTCAAGCTGGTCGATCAATGGCCGCACGCCGGGATCGGTGGCGAGCACGGCATCGAGCACGGCCGGCACTTCGGCCAGCATGCTCTCCGGCAGGTAGCCCGAATCCGAGCGCGGGTAGGTCGTGGCCTTGTGGGTCTCGTAGAGGCTTTGCGCGATATCGAGCGTTTCCTGCACGTCGAGGCCCAACTGCTTGGAACACACTTCTTGCAGCGTGCCGAGATCGAACGGCAACGGCGGGCCTTCGCGAACCCGTGCGGTGTCGACCGAAAGCACCTGCGCCGTGCCGGCCGCGCGCATGCGCTCGGTAGCCTGCTGGGCCACGGGATGCTGCAGGCAGCGGCCGGCGTCGTCCGTGCAACCTGCCGGAGGGATCCAGTTCGCCGTGAACGACTGGCCGGCGTGGGCCAGAGTCACGTCGATCGCCCAGAACGGGACGGAGACGAAGCGTGCGATCTCGCGATCGCGGTCCACCACCAGCTTCAGCGTCGGTGTCTGCACCCGGCCCACCGACAGTACGCCGGTGTAGCCGGCCTGGCGCCCGAGCACGGTGAACAGCCGGCTCAGGTTCATCCCGATGAGCCAGTCGGCTCGCGATCGGGCGAGCGCGGAGTAGTACAGCGGCAAGGTCTCGGCCGACGGCTTCAGCGCACCCAGCGCCTTGCGGATGCTCGCGTCGTTCAGCGCGGACAGCCACAGGCGCTGGATCGGGCCGCGATAGCCGCACAGATCGAGGATCTCGCGGGCGATCATCTCGCCCTCGCGATCGGCGTCCGTCGCGATCACCAGCTCGGTGGCCTGGCCGACGAACTGCTTGACGGTCTTGAACTGCGCCGCGGTCGTCGCCTTGTGTTGGACGCGCCAGCGCTCGGGAATGATGGGCAGGTCGTCGATCGACCAGCGCTTGTAGCGTTCGTCGTAGCCCTCGGGCGCGATGGCTTCGACGAGATGACCGATGCACCAGGTGACGACCACACCGGAACCGCTGTAGCAGCCGGAACCGCGCTGTCCGGCGCCCAACACCCGGGCGATGTCCTTGCCTTGCGAAGGCTTCTCGCACAGAAACACGCGCATGAAGCCTCCTGGATGTGCGTGACGATCTACGAATGAGCGTCAGCATTCCCATCAGGCGGGCGTGCGACAGCAAACAACACGGAAGCGGGAGACACCCACTTGTGCAGGTGCACTGCACGGACACCACGCTGGCGCATGGGAGGCGGGGGATGGCTGCTACAGCCGCTTCCGGTGGGCGCTGGGGGCACGCCTGCAGGTCAGTTGCGAGGAACGGTTCTCGGGCGTAGGATCTTGAGTCAGGCGCCCGCCCAAGCTCTGGACAGCTTGAAACAGGCAATCAGCAGTTCCTGCAGCATCCTTCGCGTTCAACCATCCGGGATACCGGCTGTTCGAGATCGCGACAAAACGTCCAGCGCACCGATCGAACAGCTTCGGAGTATTCGGATGAGCAATCTCGTACGTTCTGCCGCCTATGCGGCTTCCCAGGCGCTGTCCGCACAAGGCCTGACGGTCAAGCGTTCCCACCTGTCTGAAATCATCGCCGCACTGCTGGGATATCGCACCCACGCGGCCCTCGCGGTGGAAGAGGCCGATCCCAAGCTCGACTACCACCTCGACGACGCCGAGGTCTATGTGCTCCACCTGCCGATGGGGGAAGCGCGGGTCGGGGAACTCGGTCTCTCCGAGGGAGGCATGAACCCGTCTGCGGTCACCACGGCATGCATCGACGCGTTGAAGGCCAGCGCCGGATCGGTGGGCGTGTACGTCGGCGTGGCCGATTTCTATGACTCGCATGCCCGGCAGGCCTTGGCCGAGGCGATCTACGACGATGACGACGTGGCCGGCGCGATGGCCGAGAGCAATGCCTCGTTCCCCGACGAGCCCGAGATGGACATCGAATGCCCCGCCACGGCGGATCTGTGGGCGGCGGTCGGCGAGTGGGCGATCGAGGCCGACGGTGACATGACGGGCGAGTACGACCCGGAGGGTGACCGCATGTTCAACGGCGACACCCTGAACTGCCGCGGCCGCCTGCTCTACAACAAGGCGGGACGTGCGGGACTGGTGCTCATCGAAGCCGGCGGGATGGCCGGCGCCGACGATGGCTGGCGCGACCTGGATCGCGAGGACGAACTGGAGTACCGCCAGAGCCTGGAGACCCAGCAGATACCTTGATGGAGAAGCAGCAAGCCCCCGGCGGCAGTCTCCATGCCGCCGGGCCTTCGTAGTCGGCCGGTCATCGCCTGGCGAGGTGATTCCTCAGCAGATATTCCGGCAGGCCCACTGGACGATGTAGGCCGGAGCTGAGCAACCCGAACACGTACGCCAGGCTCTTCGCCTTCACATCTCTGGGTCACTCTCGCGGTGTCCGGATTCCTCGCAGCATGAGGTTGAGCAGGTAGTCGTTCCGCGTCTCATCAGCAGCGATCGATAGCACGATGCCGCCGATGAGTTGCACGAGGTCACCTGGGGTGAGGTCCGGGTCCACCGCGCGGGCGGCAAGCGCCCGGTCCAGCACGTTGCCGACGGCGTCGTCGATCTGTTCTCGAGCGCGGCGGTCGAACTCGGGATCCCGTTCGGAAGGCTGGCTCAACTCACAGATAATAGCCCGGTTCGCCTGCGAGAAGGCAACGAACGCCTGCAGCCATTCGACGAGCCCCTCCCAGGGTTTGTGCGTTATCGCCAGCTCTGCGGCGAGTGGACCGAGCTGCTGGAGATCCTCTTCATAGAGCGCTCGGACCAAGTCGATGCGTTTAGGGAAATTTCTGAAGAGCGTGCCGATACCGACGCCCGCCCGTCTCGCGACATCGTCCATGGACGCATCGTGCTGCTTCTCGGCGAAGACCTCGCGAGCGGCAAGGAGCACCCGCTCCCGGTTTCGACGGGCGTCGAGCCGCATTGCCCGCCGGAGCGGAGCCGCCTCACCTGACGCGGGGGGATCTGTTGCCAACGTTGCACCTCCTTCGCAGACTGAGTGTAGTGGAGTTAAACTCCGGTTATAGTGGAGCGGCACTCCGCTTAGCGAGCGCTAAGGACTTCAAACGCCATGACGAAGACACCCTTCATTATCGCCGCGCGGCGCGGACCTGGGCGCAAAGGGCCGCGACATGCGCCCTCCATCCACCGGATGCGGCGATCGGATCGCATCACCCGGATACGGAACCTCGTGTCGGAAACGGGAGGCGGTGAGTGATCGGCGATTTCCCGACGCAGCATGCCCTCGCGGGCGGGCGAGGACAAGCCACCGACGACCGCCTCGCACCCGGCACGCCGCTTGTGCTGGGCATTCTCGTGGTCTCGACCTTCGTGGTCGTGCTCAACGAAACCATCATGAACGTGGCCCTGGCGAGCATCATCCACGATCTCGGCATCTCCGCGGCGACGGCCCAGTGGCTGACGACCTCCTACCTGCTGACGATGGCGATCGTGATCCCGACCTCGGGCCTGCTGCTGCAGCGCTTCAGCGTCCGCCAGGCATTCATCACCACCATGTCGCTGTTCAGCCTCGGCACCCTGATCGCGGCGCTCTCGTCGGGCTTTCCCATGCTCCTGACCGGACGCATCGTGCAGGCGGCAGGCGCCGCGGTGATGATGCCCCTGCTGATGACGGCGGTGCTGCACACGGTGCCGGCACGCCGACGCGGCTCGATCATGGGGACGATCTCGATCGTGACCGCGGCCGCGCCCGCGCTCGGCCCCCCGGTGTCGGGTGCGGTGCTCAGCGTGCTGGACTGGACCTTCCTGTTCTGGACGGTGCTGCCGATCGCGGCGGCGATGCTCCTGCTGGGCATTTTCCGGCTGCGCAACGTGACGCAGACGCGCCGCGTCCCCATCGACGTGCTCTCGGTCGTCCTCTCCGCGCTCGCATTCGGCGGCATCGTGTTCGGCCTTGCGAGCATCGGCGAGTCCGCACACGGGGAGGCGCCCATCGCCCCCTGGATCCCGCTCGTCAGCGGCGCCCTCTTCATGCTGGTGTTCGTCGTCCGACAACGACGCCTCGCCCGTCACGACCTCGCGCTGCTGGACCTGCGCACCTTCCGCACGCCCCAGTTCGCGGCCGCGATCATCGTCACAGCCCTGGTGGCGATGACCCTGTTCGGCACGCTCACCGTGCTCCCGCTCTACCTGCAGGACGGGCTGGGCGTCGGCGCGCTCGCCACTGGCCTGCTGCTGCTGCCGGGCGGCCTGCTCCTGGCAGTGCTCTCGCCGATCGTCGGGCGCCTGTACGACCGGGTCGGTCCCGGCCCGCTCGTCGTGCCGGGGGCCATCCTGCTCGCCCTGTCGCAGGTGGTCTTCGCCCTGACCCTCTCGCAGGACGGTTCTCCACTGCTGGCGATGGCCATGTTCACCGTGATGCACATCGCCCTGGCCTTCCTCTTCACGCCGCTGATGACCTCGGCGCTCAGCCCGCTCCCCGCCTCGCTCTACTCGCACGGCAGCGCGACCTTCTCGACCGTGCAGCAGCTCGCCGGCGCCGCCGGCACGGCGACGCTCGTCACGCTCATGTCCATCGGCTCCACCCGAGCCGGACCGGAAAGCGGTATCGCCTCCGGCATCCAGGACGCCTACATCGGTGCATCGGTCATCGCCCTCATCGCCGTGGTCGGCGCAGCGGCCCTCACCCTGATCGCCCGAAGACACCGCCCAGCTTCCTGCAAAGAGATCGAATGAGCCATCGCAGGATGCCGGATTTTCCGCTAGACACGTCCACTAAAGGAGCCACCTCATGAAGAACGATGGTCCGGGAATTTCGAAAAGACAATTCGCTCGCCGCGAATTTCTGGCGGCGGCCGGCGGCGTTGCCCTCGCGCCGCTCCTGTGCGGCCTGGCCTCCACGGCATTTGCGCAATCGACACCTGCGGCCTCGTCGCCTCGGACCGCCCGTGTGGAAGGTCGACGCCGGCTCGGTGACCTGGAGGTATCGAGCATCGGCCTGGGATGCATGGTCCTGATCGGCGAGTATGGTCCGGCCGGGGAAAAGAGCGAGCAGATCAGGCTCATCCGCGACGCCCATGACCGCGGCGTGACCTTCTTCGACACCGCCGAGATCTATGGTCCCTTCACCAACGAGGAACTGGTCGGGCAAGCGCTTCGCCCGATCCGCAACGACGTCGTCATTGCCAGCAAATTCGGCTTCAACGTCGATCTGAAGACCCGCAAGGCGCTCGGCGGCTTCAACAGCCGGCCAGAGCATATCAGGCAGTCCGTCGAAGCCATGCTGGTGCGGCTGAACACCGACCGCATCGACCTGCTGTACCAGCACCGCGTCGATCCCGAGGTTCCGATCGAAGACGTCGCGGGCGCGGTCCGGGATCTCATGGCCGAAGGCAAGGTGCTGCACTGGGGTCTGAGCGAGATGGGGCCGAACACCCTGCGCCGCGCCCATGCCGCGCTGCCGGTCACGGCGGTGCAGAACGAATATTCGATGCTGTGGCGTGGGCCGGAGCAGCAGATCCTGCCGATCTGCGAGGAACTCGGCATCGGCTTCGTGCCGTACAGCCCGCTGGGCACGGGCTTTCTGGCCGGCCGCGTCAAGCCGGGCACCGCTTTCGGCCCCAACGACCCCAGGCCGCAGGCGTCGCGCTTCCAGGGCGGGAACCTGGAACACAACCTGGCCCTATTCGACCTAGTGAGCGCCTGGGCCGAGCGCAAGTCCGCCACCCCCGCCCAGATCTCCCTCGCCTGGCTGATGGCGCAGAAGCCATGGATCGTTCCGATTCCGGGCACGACCAACATCGAGCACATGCGGGAAAACCTCGGCGCGAGCTCGGTGAGGTTCACCCCGCAAGAGCTCGCCGAACTGAACACCGCCGCTTCGAAGATCGAGGTGCGGGGCCAGCGCCTGCAGGAGACGGTTCTCTCCTGGTCGGGCGTGGAAGCCCCGCCCAAAAAATGACGGGAGATCTCTTCATCCGCGTCGCGGTTCGCAGTTGCAGGCCGGGAAAAAGTCGATGGGCATGTTGCCACGCGGTCCAAGCGCGGCAACACGGCCATGGGGCGCACCGGGCATTGCATGCTGAAGCGCCGGCGAGCGCTGTCGCGGTGATCGGTGTCCGCGATAGCGGGGCCAGTCCAGCGGCGACCAATTACGACAATTCCCGCACCGCGGCCATCACCCGCGGCCGTGGGCAGCGCGAAAACACGAAAACGGAGGAAATCAGATGAAGCATTACGCACCCCTCGGCCTGACGCTGCTGGCTTACGCATTCGCGGCGATGCCGGCGATCGCTCAGCAGACGCCCCCCCATCCATCCGAACACGCCTTCTTCTCCAGGCCGGACCTGCCCACGTCCGTGTTCTACGATGCCACTGCCACCCACGTTCCGCTTGCGCCCAAACTCAACGCGCTAGATTCGGTTCTGGTCGATGTCGACAATGACGGCGATCTCGATGCCGTCATCGCGGTCGAATACGGTGTCAACCGCCTCTATCTGAACGAGGGCGGCGGCAGGTTCAAGTACGTGCCCGGCGCCTTCGGCAACGTCATGCACGACAACGAGCATGTGAGAGCGGCCGACTTCAATGGCGACGGCAATATCGACGTGGTGTTCGTGGCAGAAGAGGACGAGGTCCACCAGCTGTATTTCGGCGACGGACGTGGCGGCTTCACCGATGTCAGCGACCGCCTGCCACGCTCCAGTCAGGGCAACGCCCTGGCGGTGGGCGACCTGAACGGGGACGGCCTCCCGGACATCCTCGTCGGCAGCACCGGCGAACAGGGACACGGCGGCAAGGTCGTCCCGGCTCGCAACCTCCTGTTCCTCAACGATCCGGCACGACCGGGGCATTTCCGCGACGCCAGCGACACCCTGCCCGGCGAGGACGACCAGACCGGAGGCCTGGCCCTGGCCGACATGGACGGGGACGGCGATCTGGACATCGTCGTCGGCAGCCCGACCCAGCCAAACCGCCTGTTGATCAATGATGGCGCGGCACGCTTCACTGACGCCTCGGAGCGGCTGGACCTGCGCGTGCCGATGGAAACGACCGAGGTCCATGTGTTCGACGCCAACGGCGACGGGCTGAACGACATCCTCTTCTTCAACATCACCAGCAACAACGGCCAATGGGACAAGGACCCGCAGACGCGGCTGTTGGTCAACGACGGCAAGGGACGCTTCGTCGACGAGACCGCCGCGCGGCTGCCGGCGCACACCTTCTCTAGCTGGGCCGGAACCGTCGTGGACTTCGATGGCGACGGCGCGCAGGATCTGCTGGTTGGCGCCGTGCAGGTGCCCGGCTTCGTCCCGCTTCAGATGCGTGCGTGGCGAAACGACGGCAAGGGCCACTTTACCGACGCGACGCTGGACGTCGTGCCGGGAATCACGGTCGGACGCAGCTGGAGCACGAGCACCGGTGATCTCGACGGCGACGGCAAGACCGACGTGCTGATCGGCGGCTGGAGTACGCAGGCACGCCTGCTGCTGAGCGATGTCGAGGGCTACCGTGCGACCATGCCGGAATCGCCAAAGCTACCCGCCCCCGCGCCATTCTCCGCCTTTCAGCGTCGCTGAAGCCGCGCACAACCGTAGTCGGCGGACGCCGCCGCGCATTGGATGACACTCGCCTTTGCGACATCAGGGCGGCGGCACGCTGTTTCGTGTGGCAGCAAGCTGGTTCAGCTCGGCATTGCAGATAGGTAGGAGAGAAAGCGCCGAAGGCCGCAAGGCCCTCGGCTCAAGAGAATGTCACCACCCGTGGGCTGAGTCAGGAATCGGTCGTCGTCAAACCCTTTCCTGTCACAGCAGCGGGCGCGTCGTCGCAAAGTGGCAGCGGCGAGGCTCGCCGCCGCCAGTTGCCCACGCTACGAGTCCGCGGCGCCTTCGTGCTCGGCGTTCGACGGCTTGGAGCTGAGCTTCACCGACTCGACACGGAACGGCAGGATTCCGACGCGCCGGGCCTCGATCTTGAAGGTAACGCGCTCGTTCTCGTCGGCGTCTTCCCACTCGTCGCGGACTGTGCGGCCATCCACCAGCACGCGCATGCCCTTCTGGTACAGCGTCTGCCAGTGCTCGGCATCGCGATGCCATAACTCGACCGGTGCCCAGTACCCGCCGCGATCCTCGAACGAGCCGTCCGGCTTGGGCACTGGATTGTCGAAGTAAACGTTGAGGCGAAGAAGCCGGCGGGGCTCTTCGTTGCCGTTGGGGAACTCGCGATACTCCGGCGCGGAGCCGATGTTGCCTTCGCCGTAGAAGTGGGTGCTCATGGTGCCTCCTGGGGGGTGGTGGGGGAAATCGACGCGCCGTCCCTGGGGTGGATGCGGCGCAGGTAGTCCGCTTCGGCCTGAGCCAGCTTGCTGGCGCACTCAAGGGCCTGGCGGGCGATGCTGTGGGTGAGGCTGATCTGCATGTTCAGCACGAGTCGCTGCCGCTCCATTGCGTACAGGTCGTCGATCAGGCGCTCGGGCGTGGCGGGGCTGGCGATCAGTCGCTGCCACAGCGCCACCCCCATGGATGAACGATCGGTGTTGCGCCAGCGAAGGAAGGTTGTGCCTGCGCCAGTGGCCTGCTGGGCCAGATGCACGTCGAGGAGATTGAAGGGGTAGGCACGCGCCTGCGGCAGTACCCGCTGCGTCGCCAGCGCGATCAGGCCGTCGCGCAGTGACACGCATTGGCTGGCCCAGGTCTCCAGACTCCCCTTACCTTTAAAAGGCAAAGGGCTTAAAAGGCCTTTTAGGTAGCCCGCGTGTTCCAGCCGCTGGAAGTCCGCCTGTTCCAGCGGCGCGAAGTGCCAGCGCGCTTCGGGCAATTCCCCGGTCATGCCGGTTCATCCCCATCGGCGGATTCGGCTGCCTTGGTGGACTTCCTCGAACGCCTGGGTTTGTCGGGTCGCGCCGGATCCTCCGCAGGCAGATCCGAAGATGCTTCCGCAGACGCATCAACGGGCGTGTCGACAGACGCACCGCCGCCAACTTCATCCGCCGGTTCCGCAAGAGCACTGGCCCTGGCCTCGGTAGGCGTGCGTGGCGTCGCAGACAGCGGACTGCGGCGCAGCACCGGCGGCGCAAAACGGGACCGTCGCGCGCCTTCCAGCACGTCCTGCGGCAGCTCGCCGAACTTCTCCAGCGCTGCGTGCGCCGCCGCGTTCTTCGCCGCGAAGTCGTCGCGGGTGCAGCCGGAATAGCGATACTGCTGGGCCAAGCTGAAGAGGCTGCGCAGCGCGTGCGCGCCGTCGTTGAGCCAGCGCTCCAGCGTGCCGCGATCGATCAGGGCGGTGTGATGGGCCAGGATCAACTTGCGCGCGAGATCGTCGTAGTCGGCCAGCAGGTAGACGGCCATGAAGCCCAGCTGCGCATTGACGAACAGCGGAAGCTTCACGGGCTGGACGTTCAGGTTCTCGCCCAGGCTGAGTGCCGGCGGCACGTCGGCAAGCGCTTGGTCCACCTGTTCGCGCAGTGTTTGGAGCGTGGCCTTGGTCTGCTCCAGCTTCTCCTCGACCCGCAACATCCACCAGTCGCTGTAGGGATCGTCCTGCTCCGATCCCCGCTTCATCTTGTTCATGTTGCCGATGAAGCCGTTGAGACCGATGATGCCCGGGCGTCCTTCCGCGGGCGCGCGCCCATGCCAGATGCGGGACGCATGGTGCGTATGGAGCGTCAGCGTCATCGCGCTGCGCAGCGATCCGAGGTTGAGCTGCAGAGGTTCGTTGGCCATGTGGGCGACTCGCTGAAGAAGAAACGAGTCGCCAGCATCGGGATTGCCCGGAAGGCCGTCAGTCAACAAACCGCATCCGACGCCCGCCCGGTTTGTCTGTCGCGGGAAGGCCGTGTGTCCCAGCTATCCCCCGGGGATAGCTCTGCCGCAGGCCAGGGTTGTGTGCTGGCGACGGCGGCGTGCCGGAAGGCTGTCTGTCCCAGCTATCCCCGGGGGATAGCTCGTTGCCTCATGTTCTGCGCAGGACTTCGCGCAACCGCGCAATGTGCGCGCGCACCACCTCGGGATCCGCTGGGGTGAAGGTGCTGGCCGATGGTGGCGTCGCAGCGGGCGGTGGCGATGTTGCCGCAGGAGTTGTTGGCTGAGCGGCGTCGCCGGCCCATGCCTTGAACTCGCCGCGGATGGCCTTCTGGATGATCCCGAACAGGTAGCCGGCCGGGTTGCGTACCGTGCTGCTTCGGCAACGTGCCGCCCATTCGTCGAGTACCGCCTGGCGCTGCCCTTCGTCCACCTGCCGAAGGGCCACCAGCGCGCCGGCCTGCTGTTCGTCTTTCAGGGCCAGGAAGCGCTCGGGCAGCTGCAGGTCGTGCAGCCCGCGTGCGCGCGGTACTGTACGTACTTCATTGATACTGTCTTTCAGTACTGTACGGCCCGTCTTCGGAATCCGAAGTGAGCCGTTTGGCGCGGCTTTCGGGCCTGCTTCGGATTCCGAAGACGGGTGCGCGCCATTCCGAAGAAGGGCATCCTGGCCTTCTTCGGATTCGTGAGGGACGCCGTCCTGTGGATAACTGCCAGGCCCGAATCCGCCCTCGGCCATCCGCTGCGCCAACACCTGCAGGCGGGACGGCAGCGTGCGGCCGCTGACCAGCGGATCGTCGGCGATCTCCTTCAGGGTATGCAGGCCCACGATCTGCACCGCCTTGCTGGCATGCGTAAGCGCCTGGCTCACAAGCCCCAGGTAATCAGGATCCAACTGCATCGCTTCAAAGGGCGTCAGAGGCTCGTCGTGCAGCACATAGAGGTTGCCCTGGATGCGACCTGTCTTGGGGTCGCGCCGGCGACGCACGAGGCTGATCCAGCGCGTCAGGCGCAGCAGTGTGAGCGCGCGTGCGATGGTCTCGTGAGAGGCCAGTGCCGTACACGGCATCGAGGCCAGGTAGGGCCTGAGCTGATCGTAGGTCGGGAACGCGGTGAGCCCATCGCCGTTCAACTGCAAGCGGAAGACTTGCCAGGCGTTGCGTTCCAGCGGGGTCAGGCGCTTGTCGAGAAAGAGCGTTCTCGGCACGCTTTCATGGCGATTGCCGCTGAAAAGGAATCCGTCTTGGGGCGATGCCGCTCCCCGCGGCGGCTGCAGGTTTTGCAGGGCCTCGTCGAACAGCGCGGACAGCGCAACGGGGCCTGCCCGCCTTGGCGACGCGTCCGTCGCCATCGTCTACACCTGTCCCTGTTCGATCCAGCTGCGAATCGCTGCCCAGATCACCGACATCGGCACCGCCATGGATTCGGCCAGGTCCATCGTCAGGGCCAGCATCTCCGTCTCGTCGCCGGGAGTGATGCCGCGTTCCTTCATGCCGGCCTGCCATTGCCGCCACAAGGCCACGTCCTGCGCTTCGTCCAGCACCGGGTAGCGTCCCCGGCGCTTGGGCAGGCCAAGGATGTTCCGACGCAGCGCGACTTCCTGGTGGGTCAAGCCGAAGAACTTGCTGATCATCTCGGTGCTCGAACCGAGCTTCAGCATCCGGTCGACCGTGGCGATCTCCTTCTCCACGTCGTCCACCTGGGTCAGCAGACGCTTGAGCACGTCCCGGTTCACCGATACGGAGCACCAGGACACGTTGGCATTGGCCAGCACGCTCACCAGCGCCGGATGCTTGAGTGCATCCAGCTCTTCCTCGCCGAAGCCCATGGCTTTGCAGCGGCGAAGCTGACCGTTTCGCAGGTCGTGCAGCGCCTGGGCGATCACGGCTTGGTTGAGCGGATGTGGTGCCGACATGCTGATCTCCCGCGCGCTCAGGGGCTGCCCGCATCGGCGGATGGCATGCCGGCGTCCAGATCGGCGAGGCGGCGTGCCAATCGAAGCAGCCGGAACAGCTTCACCAGCGCCGTATCGCTCAGGCGCGAGGTTGTGCCACCCCAGCCATGCAGCATCGGCGCCAGGTCATCGGCAAGACGGGCGGGATCGGATCGCGCCACCCCTTCCTGATGCCCACTCAACGCGCTCAGAAGGTTCAGCACGGGGGCAGACGCATCGGGGAGCGCCGCGGCCGCCCTGGGCGCCCCGCAAACGAAGCCGATGCCCCCGGTGCTCGGCTGGACATGGCTGGCCAGTCCTGCTTCCTCGGCGATCTCGCACGCGAACTGAGCGATATGGACGCGCAAGCGATCGGGTACATCGAGACCGGGCTCGATGTACCAGACGTCCGAAATCGGATACAGGCCGCCTGCCTGGACAGGGATTGCGCGCAGCGCGTCGGCCTCGAAGTCAGGTGGAGAGTCCCCCATCTGATCGGCCACTAGGCGCTGGATGGATTGCAGCCGTTCCGTGGTCGGTGCCGGCGAGACAATGTGTGCCTGCAGACGCTGGTCGCGATCGTTCTGCTGGGTGGTGTCCTGATGCGCTTGGCCCTGATCTTCTGTCGCTGTCGGCGTCGCGGTCGAACGTGTGGTCGGAGGCGCGGTGGGCAGGATCGTGTCCGGCGCAGCGGGTGCATCAGAAGGTGGTGAGGGACGCGGTGTAGTCGCGGCCGGTGGCGGGACCTGCGGAGGTATGACGGCAGGAGGTGCGGCCGTGCTGTCCGGTGCCGGTTCACTCAACAGCGCCCGCTGCCGACTCTCGCTGTCGTCGACCTCCAGGCTCAAGGTGTCGTAGTCCGCCTGTAGCAGCTCGGACATCTGTCCGATGAGTTCATCCTGAACTCGCCGGGTAGAGAACTCCTCCGGCTTGGTGTCGAACTGGGTCAGCACGTCCTGGAACAGCGTGGCGAAATCCACCGTGAGGTGCTTGGCCAGCGCGCGGCGTTCCCAGACGCGCTCGCAGGCGCGCCGCAGCACGGCGATCCTCTCGACCTGCCGCCGGCCCAGGCCACCGTAAAGCACGGTGGGAATGGCTGGCAGCAGGTACTGCACGGCATCCTGCATGCGGCTGATGTGCGATTGCTGCACCGGAAGGCCGTCGGTCGTCAGGCGCCTGGCGAGTTCGGATTGCGACAGCGGCTTGCCGGACTCCTGCTCGTAGAGCGCCTGGGCCTTCTGGATGCCCAGCGCGCGCTCGATGAAGGTCAGGCCGCCACGCAGTTCGTTCTCGGCCAGGTGACCGGTGAGCGCCACGATCTCCCCGCGCTCCGGCCAAGGGCGGAACATGCATGGAACGCGAAAGAAGCGCTCATCCTTCATCTCGGCCCAGAGCTCGCGCAGGATGGCGAGCCGCGTGTTGCCACCATTGCGGATGATGTAGTGGGGCTCGCCGGGACGACGGGTGATGGCGGGTGCGGCATCGAGCCCACGTTCGCGTATCGACGCCTTGATTTCCTCGTATGCCGGGTTGCGCTTAACGCGTGGATCGTGATCGTAGGGGCGCAACTGATCGAGGGTGACGACCATGGGGGTGTCGGCGATCGGGTCGCTCAGCGCTGTGGCCGACGGGCCGTTACGCTCAAAGCCGGCGGCCATGAGCTTGCCGGCCATTTCCTGGTGCGTAAGATCAGCCATGACCAGTTCCCCGGTCCGCACGGCCCTGGCGGTCGGCGCGCCGAATCTGCGCGCGGGCATTCAGGCCGGCCCGATGATCGCTGGCGGTTGAACTGGTGTAGATCGGTGCGCAACCGGTCTTTGTGAACTTCAGGTGCCCGCCGGAAGTTCGCTTGACGCGCCAGCCCTCACCAATGGCAAACTCGATCAGGGCACGCAGTCGCTTGTGGCCGCGCGCCAGTTCATGCGCGTTGGCCATGGGGCAGCCTCCCTGACCGGTCAACCTTCAGTGGGTGACCGGTCACCAGGATCAGGCGGTCGCGCCACTGCGGAAAGAGCTCCATCGCGAGTGCGCGCATTGTGTCGAGCGCTGCAGGCGCGACTCTGCCGGGCGGTTGTCGATATTCGACACGGTGTACCGGCAGGCCGCGTGTGGAGGCGCGTGGATAGGCCTCGATGGCTGGCACATTGGTGTCCAGCACGCGAATGCCGACATGCTCCTGGAACAGGTCGCGTAAAGCTTGCTGGATCAATCGCGCGTTCGAAGAAACGGAAAGTACGCGATTGATGAGCAGGTTCAGCGGAGGGGGCTCGATACCGAGATGGCGGTACGGCGCGATGTCCTCAAGCAACTGAATGGTGCCGCGACGTAGCTCGCGCGCGGCCAGGATTTCAGGTGTTACGGGCGACAGCGCCAGATCGGAGGCAAGCACCGCCATCTCAAGAATGACACTGCGAGCACCCTGAGTGTCGATCAGCACGAGGTCGTACAGCGGCGCCAATGCCGGCAGCAGGTGGCGCAAGCGCAGGCGACCATCTGGGGCATGCAGCAACAGCGTGCTCAGTTCTCCCCGGTCATCGTTGGACAGAACCAGATCCAGGCCCGGGATGGCTGTCCGAGAAACCAATTGCTCGAAATCCCGCTCATTGAACGCCAGCATCTCGTAGATGCCACGGGATGCGCGATGCGTTAGTTCGTAGTAGGACGACAGCGTGGGTTGCACGTCGAGGTCGATCAGCAGAACACGCAGACCTGCATCGGCCACGATGCCGCCGAGATTGGCAGCGGTCGTCGTCTTGCCGACGCCGCCTTTGGTGGAGATGATGGATACGACGCGCATCTTCTCCCCCTCAGCCGTTGCGTGAGAGGGAGGGTTGCGGCACCCTGTTCTTGAGGCGTTCGCTGATCCAGAGGTCGATCTCGGCCGAGTCCCAGCCCACCGCACGAACGCCGAGGCGAAGCGCTTGAGGGAACTCCCCCTTCTTCATCAGCGAGTAGAGGTGCGCGCGCTTGAATCCTGTTTTGGATTCGACCTCCTCTAGCCGCAGGATGCGGCGTTCGCCCGGCGGTAATGCAGGCGTTTGCAACATGGCGGTCACTCCTTAACGCTTAGTGGCGTTTGTTGGCGTGACCCTCATTAAATAGAGCGAATTGAGGAAATGCACTGCAAATGCAATATTGCGGACTGCACATGCAAGCTTGCAAATTTCGGCAAGTGGTGATCAGTGAGATGGAGGCTAACCGGTGGCAGCGCGGAGTTTGCGGCGTGACTGAGCGAACTTCCCGTTCAACGTGCGCTCGGCGATCCCCATGATCCCGCCATGATTCGCAACCAGCGCAGTGACGATCGCCTCTTGGCTCTTGAAGCTTGAATAGGGTGTGCCAGCTGGCGACTGGCTCAGCATCAGGTCGAGCATGCCGCCGATGATGTGCTGGTAGGTGGACTCGGCCCGATCGGTGATCGGGCATTCATGGCAAGCAGGGATCGTTTCACTTTGCTTGAGAAGGTTCTGGTGCGCTTCTCTCAGCGTCTGGAGTTGTTGACGGCATTGCGCGAGTTCCGCCTTCAGCGCTTGGCGTTCGACCAGCAGGGCTTGTCCGGTTTCCAGGGTGATGGTGGGATGAGAGATTCGCTCAGCACGACTGAAAAGGAATCCAGGTCGCTGTTCGGGGTAGTGGTGGGTCATCCAGCGCTTGAGATCTACGTGCCTGATTGTCAAATCGGGCGAATCCCAAAGCGCCTCATCGCTGCGCGTGATTCCAAGGTGTCCGTAGGGGAGCTCGCCATTGAAGATGGCGTCGTAGATGCGCTCATTGCAAAGCCGCAGTTCGGTCCAGCGTGGGCAATCGACTGTCTCCGGCATACTCGGTGGCGACGTGATAAGGCCAATGATGTACTTCTTGTACTTAAGTAAGCCTGCCCAACGGATTGCTGCTTCGATGGGGCGATAGTAGACCTTGGCTATGGGAGGGCTGTCGTGCATGCGTCCATCTCCTACGATCAAATCTCTACATCCAAATCTCCTGGGGCCAGGAAGCTCCTGGCGCTATGAATTCGTTGGGGGCGAGCGGTGATCGAGCCAATGCGCGTGCCCGCGCGTGCTCATCGCAAAGATGCCCCGTCCCTGGTGATCACAGACCGTTTGCTATTGACTGCCGGTTGTCGCGGGAGCCCAATCTCGATGCAGGCCACGGCGGGCCGCATCGGGATAGGGCTTGTACCCGCTTACGTGAGCGTTGTTGCTTGGTGATTTATCTGCAAGACCGCTCTTGCATCAGCTGTTTCGTTCTCGGTCTCGACGCCACGGCTTGCATGCTGATCTGCGCCGGTGGAGATGGCGGAGGGCTATGTGGTGGGGCTTGCACCAGGCCGGCTCAGACCAGCGCGGCATGCTGTCTGACTGAAATAGGCTCACGGTTGCTGTTGCGCGTGCGCCTCAGAGGCTTGAGCGGGTAGACGCATGGCGCAATGGTCACTCGACTTCTAGCGCGGTCATGTCTCGATGTTGGCAATGTGCGCCCCGATCACGTCATCCGCCGAACTACACGCGTGTTCGCGCCGCTCGCCAAAGGCAGATCAGCTTGCGGATCTGCTCGATAGGAAGTCCCAGTTTGCGAGCATGGCGCACGAACTACCGTCGTCGCTGACCATGCATGCTGTGGTGGCGGTAGTTGCCCGCGCAACGATGTAGCGGGCAACTGGATACGCTAGGCGCCGGTAACGGCTTGGTGCTGGCCGAGCACGGCTGATCCGACATGATGGTAGGCACGGTCATCGTGCCGTTACTCCTGAAGTCGACGATCTGTGATCGCGCCAGCACGGCCAGCTTGGAAGGTTGCGTGATCAGCGTATCGTGGCGGTTGGTGGTGCTCGCTGGATGTCCGTGGACAAAGGAGCTTGTCAAGTGATTGTCCGTGGGCCAAAATATGGTCGCAACTCGGAAATCGAGTTCAAATAATCCCTTTGGAATCAGCGGCTTGGGTGTATCTTCCTGTTCCCTTCACCCGCTCCATTTCGGCTTTGGTAAGCAATGCTTCGTTGCGGCCGCACACCCTGACCTGCCCCCAACAGCCGTACCAGTCTGAAGTTAGTGAAGTCCGCCAACCCCCAGGAGAATGACGGACATGAAGAAGAGCAGATTCAGCGAGGAACAGATCATCGGCTTCCTCAAGCAGGCCGAGGCCGGCATGCCGATCAAGGAGCTGTGCCGCAATGGCGGTTTCAGCGACGCGACGTTTTACAAGTGGCGCGCCAAGTTCGGCGGCATGCAGGTCTCTGAGGCCCAGCGCCTGCGTGAGCTCGAATCCGAGAACGCCAAGCTCAAACGGCTGCTGGCCGAGGCCCACCTGGACATGCACGCACTCAAGAGCGTTCTGGGGGTAAAGCGCTAGCCCCACAGGCCAAGCGCGAGGCGATCGGGCTCATGGTCAGCGAACACCATCTCTCCGAGCGCCGCGCGTGCCCTCTTGTGGGGCTCTCCCGCGACAGCTACCGACATCCGCCTCAGACCGATCAGACTAACGTGGAACTGCACGAAAAGATCGTGGAGATCGCACACGGGCGTCGCCGGTTTGGTTACCGCCGCATCCACGATCTGCTGCGTGCGCAGTTTCCCGGGGTCAATCACAAGCGTGTATACCGCCTCTACCGGCAGGCCAACCTGGCTGTGCGTCGTCGCAAGAAGGGTAAATGCCCTGCCAACGAGCGGGTCCCGCTGCAACTGGCACGCACGCTCAACGAGGTCTGGAGCATGGATTTCGTCAGCGACAGCCTCTCGAGTGGCAGACGTCTGAAGTACCTCACAGTGGCTGACGATTTCAGCCACTGTGAGCGTGGAGATTGCGGTGGACTTTGGCATCTCAGGTCAGTACGTGACCCGGGTACTGGACCGCGCTGCGCTGTTTCGTGGATACCCGCAGGCGGTGCGCACTGACAACGGCCCGGAATTCACCAGCCGGGCCTTCATGGCGTGGGCGCAGTCACGTGGCATCCGCCACATCCTGATCCAGCCAGGACGGCCCATGCAGAATGGCTACATCGAGAGCTTCAATGGCAAGTTCCGTGATGAGTACTTGAACGAGAGCTGGTTCGAGACTTTGCAGCAAGCCAGGACAGCGGTGGCCGTCTGGCGAACAGACTACAACGAAGTCAGGCCGCACAGCAGCCTCTGACGCACTCCACCGGCTCGCTTCGCCGAGTTGCATCGCCAGCGCGCTGGCGATGCAACTCAATTCCCATTAACCCCGAAACCCATCAAGTAATCTTCAACCCGGACTTCCACTTTTGATTGGTACGTCTACAGGGGGCAGGTCAACCCTGCCGGCAAGCAATCTTGTCACCATCCTCCGCCATCCCCCTCATGGCCTGCCCGCAGGCACAGACCATGCCGACAGCCAGGAGCGGCCAAAGGAATACAATGCCCAATCAGTTGCAATGCCAACTGTTGCCATGACACCCGTCTATTCCACACCCAGCATCGGTGACTATGAGGCCCTTGGCGCGCTGGCGGGCCAACTCAACCGGCTGTGGCGCAAGGCTATCAACGAAATCCTTGCGCCGCTGGGTCTGACCGAAGCCACCTGGCGCCCGCTGATCTACATCCATCGGGCGCGACAGAACCTCTCGCAGAACGATCTTGCCGATCTGATGGGTCTGGACCGCTCCTCGATCGTTCGCCTGCTCGACTCGCTCGAGAAAGCCCAGCTTACCGTCCGCCAGGAAGACACCGCGGACCGACGTGTCAAGCGGCTGCACCTGACCGATGAGGGGCGGCAGATCGCATTGCAGGCCGAGGATGCCTCCGCACAGCTGCACCGGCGCGTGTTCGCAGCCATCCCGGCCGACGTGCTCGCAACCACCCAGGCCGGCTTGCTGGAAATCCAGCGCCTGCTGGGCAATCACCAGAAAACATAAGGCCCGGCGATGTCCTCAGGCCTGTCTTCCGCGCCCTTGCGCAAGCCCGATCCCCCCCTGTGGGGTTTGGCCTTGCTGACGTTCAGCGGCACGCTGGCCATGCACATCTTCGTGCCGGCGCTGCCCGCCGCCGCCGCCACGCTCGGAGCGTCAGCCTCGCAAATGCAGCTGACCATCAGCTGCTACATCATGGGCCTGGCCGTCGGCCAGCTGATCTACGGCCCCGTCTCGGACCATTTCGGCCGTCGCAAGCCGCTGCTGGCAGGGCTGCTGCTGTATACCCTCGCCAGCGCAGCCGCCATGGCTGCGCCGGATGTCTGGACATTGGTGGCGGCGCGACTGCTGGCAGCACTCGGAGGCTGCGCAGGCATGGTGCTCGGTCGCGTCATCGTGCGCGACACCACGCGGGACACGCAGGACGCTGCCGGGCGACTGGCGTTGATGAACATGATGGTGGTGATCGGCCCTGGCCTGGCCCCCATCATCGGCGGCCTGCTCGCCGGCCATCTCGGCTGGCGCCTGATCTTCCTCTTCCTGACACTGCTGGGCCTTATCAGCATCGCCTACACGCTGTGGCAATTGCCAGAAACCCGGCCACCGGATGCGACCGCGCACCACACGTCAGCGCTGCGCGAATACGCGGCTCTGCTGCGCTCGAAGGAATACCTGGGCTTTGCGCTGGGCGGCGGCTTTGCGACGACCTCCATCTATGCCGTCATTGCCGCTGCGCCCTTTGTTTTCTCGGAACAGCTCGGACGGCCATCGCAAGAAGTCGGTTTCTCCCTGGCGCTGATCATGGCTGGCATGGTGTTCGGCAACATGCTGGCGCGCCATCTGCTGCGCCGCATCAGCATCAGGCGCGTGTTGCTGGGCGCCAATGCCCTGAGCCTGCTGAGCGCCCTGTGCATGCTGGGTATCAGCTTGGTGGCCGGTCCAAGCGTGGCATCCTTCGTCGTGCCGGCTTTTGCATTCTCCGTCGCGGCCGGCTTGACCAGCCCGGCAGCAGCGACCGAGGCCATCAGCGTGAAGCCGGAGATGGCCGGCGCTGCATCCGGCCTCTACGGCTGCGGACAGATGCTCATTGGTGCTGTCTGCACCTTGTTTGCCGGCGTTGGCAGCAACCACGCCGTCTCGGCCGCAAGCACACTCATGGTGGCCAGCCTGATCGGCCAGGTGATGCTGCGCAACGCGTTGGGAAAGGTCGGAACGATCGACCGTTCAGCCAGTTGACGCCATTCGGGCAACAGGCCCCCCCCGAAGCCAACGCCACAAACGAAAAGGCCTGGCGCATGACGCCAAGCCTTTGGATATTTGGTGGGCCCTGTAGGGATCGAACCTACGACAAACGGATTAAGAGTCCGAAATCGCTATTTTTATTGGTATTCTTCTTTGTTGATGGTTTCATTGATTATCAATGAGTTAGGTGAATACTGTCGGCAGGTCTGACCATCTTTCGTTGATTCGCATTGCTAAAAATTCTAGAATCTTGGCTACACAGTGGCTACATGGATGCGGCCCTGTAGCCACCAGCGAGAGCAATGCATGGCACGACCCAAGAAAACTGAATCCCCCGATCTAGCCGAGCGCGTCAACCTGACGGCGGGCGCCATTGCGCGCTTGCGCTGTCCGGTCGACGGCAAGACGCAGGCCTTCCTGCGTGACAGTGAGGTTCCCGCCCTGCGGGTGCGCGTGACTAGTAACGGCGCCAAATCCTTTGTGTTCGAGCGCAAGCTCAACCGCCAGACCATCCGCCTCACCATCGGCGATGTCCACGCATGGAGCATTGAACAGGCGCGCACGGAGGCGCGTCGCCTGGCAGTCATGATCGACGCCGGTATCGATCCCCGTGAGGTTGCGCGTCAAAAGCAGGCAGAACAGCAGCGGCTGCGCCAACAGGCACAAGCGTGCGAGCGCGCTGCACAGTTCACCTTGGCGCGGTTGCTGGATGCGTACTGCCACTATCTGAAGGATATGGGCCGCTCATCGCACGCCGATGCGCGCAGCATCTTCAACTTGCACGTCAAATCCGCCTGGCCAGAGATCGCCGCAATGCCCGCTCGGGAGGTAACCAGTGAGCAGGTTGCCGCCATGATGCGCAAGCTGATCGAAGCTGGCAAAGCGCGCACGGCCAACAAGCTCAGGGCCTATATGCGCAGTGCCTACCAGATCGCCAAGGCGGCCAAATCCAAGCCTTCCATTCCTGTCGCCTTCATGGACTACGGCATTGTCAGCAATCCCGTGGCCGACACCGCCCCCGATGAAGCAGCAAACCGCCCGGACAAGCGGCCCTTGACGGCACAGCGACTGCGTGAGTATTGGCGTGCCATCTGTGCGGTGGAAGGCTTCAAAGGTGCGCTGCTGCGCGTGCACCTGTTGACCGGAGGGCAGCGCATCGCGCAGTTTGTGCGCTTGCGCACGGCCGACATCAGCGCGGAATCCATCCTGCTGTATGACACCAAGGGGAGGCCCGGGCATCCCCCTCGGCCCCACGTCGTGCCGCTGACTGCGGCTGCCGCCAAGGCGCTGGCCGAGTGCGAGCCTGCGGGCGAGTGGGCATTCTCCACCGATGGTGGCCACACGCACGTTGCGCCCACCACACTGAGCCATTGGGCTGCGCAGGCGGCAGGCGAGAGGATCCCTGGCTTTCAGGCCAAAAGGCTGCGTTCGGGTGTGGAAACCTTGCTGGCAAGCGCGCGGGTTGCCGCCGACATTCGTGGCCGCATTCAAAGCCATGGCATTACAGGCGTGCAGGCCCGGCATTACGACGGCCATGAGTATATGGACGAAAAGCTTGAAGCGCTGCAGACGCTTTATCGACTGCTGACGCAACCACAGGACGGCAATGGATAGGGCGTGGAGCAGGGCCTGACGCAGGAGGCCGAGGCGACCGCGTTGTTTGGCGTGACACAGCCACGCGTATCGGATCTGGTGCGGGGAAAGATCACCCTTTTCTCGCTGGACACACTGATGGACATCGCTGCGATGGCGGGCATGGCGCCTGTTGTGAAAATCTCCAAGCCGAAGCGAGGTGTTCTCGGCAGGCCAGATGCCAAGCCAGCGAAGGCGCTAGCTTTAGCAGTTCGCACCAGCATGCAGTTGCATGAGTGGCGATGCAGCGTAGATCGCGTGCGATGTTGATGATTCACCAAAGAATGCAGTAAGATAGAAGTGTTGATTGCCTGATTGGGCGACCAACGTGGGAAGCTGTAGCGCAGGAGTGCTCAGTGTTTTGGGATTGACGCTTGCCTGTTCGTCAGGCATGCGTCTCGTCAAAAGCTGATGACCATGACGATTGCGCACACCATTCCATGCTCTCTGGACCGCGAACTGCGGTCTGCACTCTCGACGGCAGAAGCTGCCGCACATCTCAATCGCAAACCCCAGACATTGCGCATCTGGGCCTGCAAGGAAAACGGCCCGATACGCCCCATTCGAATCAATGGGCGGCTTGCATGGCCTGTCGCTGAACTTCGCCGTGTGTTGCAGCTGACCCAGGAGTAATCCGCCATGGCGGGCAACTCAGGGTCCCCCGCTCTGTTCATGCGGGTACAAAAAATCAATTCCCCATCGACGTTCGGTGCTGCGTGTCGGCATAACAAGCGCGAGCAATATGGCAAGGGCATTGACCGCAGCAGAAGTCATCGCAACTATTGCCTCACGCCCTTCGCTACAGCCCGTGAGACGCAGGAGAAGGCGCGACGCAAGCTGCGCGCTGCGGGACTGGGCAATGGCAAGGGCTTGAAGCCGTTGCGCAAGAACGCGGTGCATGCGGTTGAGTTTCTCTTCAGCCTGCCCAGTGAGTTTTTGGGGGATCAGCGGCAGTACTTTCAGGATTGCCTGGAGTGGATTCATCGCCACGTCTGCGTGCCTGAAAACGTGCTGAGCGCAGATGTGCACCTTGACGAAGGTGCGCCGCACATGCATGTGATTATCCTGCCCTTGATTGAGGGAAGGATGCGGGGAGCGGACGTAGCCGGTAAAGGCCCGGTGTTACGACAATACGGCGCGTCTTTTTTCAGTGAAGTGGCTAGCCGGCATGGGCTCCAGCGTCGAGGCAAGGCGAAGGGCGCCCGACGCCAAGCCATCATCGCGCGCATACTGGATCACTACCGCAGCAACACCCCCCAAATCTTGAGCGATCCAACCTGGCCGGTTATTGCGCAGGCGATCGAACAGGATCCGGAATCCTTTCTTGGGCGCATCCTCCCGGATGCATTCCAGCCCAGCATGCAGCAGCAGGGGCAAGCCCCCACGCCGGCGTCCGCCCACCACGCCGTTGATGGGGTGGGTCTGCAGGCAGACGGTCCGAACGATGAAGCGGCAGAAAGTCTATGCTCTGTTGACTTTACCTTGCCCATGCAAGGATTGGCAGGGAGGCAAAAGACCGCACCAGGCGCTTCGTCGATGGAACAAGCCGAGGAAGTGCCGGCGGCCGCAGGTCCTCTTGCTCCGGCACGACCAGCGCATCTTTGCAGGCCTGTGCCAGTCGCCCTTCCTGCGACGTCAGCTGTGGCGATTGCAGGCAGTGCGCTTATCGCCTTGAGGCGCTGCGCCAAGGAATGGTGGCGTTCTCGCACGCATTCCAGCTGTGCGCCGTCAAAAGCCGTGCCCGCATTGGCACGGGCACCACCTCCACCCGATACATCCAACCAGATGGGTCTGCGATCGACCCGCATTCGTGCACCGTGCAAGCGGCGCACGGTTGCAGGAAAAAGTGAAAGTTTCCAATGGATTTCGAGAAAAATTTGGAGGTTTTATGGGTGGTTCCGGTAGCGGGCGACGGCCCGACAGCACGCGGCGCAAGGTAACGACAAACGCTGTACTTGATGTGCGGATGTTCAAGCGCCTAGGCCTTTTCCGGGAAGGGCAGGCGACATGGTTGTCCGGGATAGACAGCAAGGGGAGCGATTGTTCTATCCACGTTCCGCAGGCGCGTGACAAAGTGGTGCTGATACACGCTTGGCAGCGCGACGCGCATTGCCGGGAAATGCAGCATCACGAGATTGCTCTGGAGTGGGTGCCGTGCCATCTGGGCGGGCAGCGCCCCTGGTTTCGTTGCCCGGTTGCAGCCTGCCGTCGCCGGGTGGCGTGCATTTATTACTCGCCGACAGGGCAATGGACCTGCCGATGTTGTCAGGCACTGGTGTACGAGACGCAGTACGAGCGGCCCAGCTTCAGGTTGATGAGCAAGGGCGACAAAATCCGCAATCGGCTGGGCTGGGGCCCAGGCATCCTCCGGCCTCCTGGAGACAAGCCCAAATACATGCATTGGAGGACGTTTGAACGCCTGCGCATTCGTGAGCAACGCATTGCGCAAGCCTTGGCCAGGATGATCTTGCCGCAGCCATGATGCGCTGATGGGGGCTGACGTGCAGGGCGGCAGTCTGTCTGCTAGAGTCAAGCTTTCCCACCATCGCCCAGGGCGTTGGGATGCAAGGTGCAAGCGATGGCTTGCACATTCATCGTGGTGGGAAATCGCCTTTGGGATTACTCCTCGGCAAGAGCGAGGGTGACGCCGCTATATGCAGCAAATCTCCGGCATGACAGCCTGTCTTTGCATGTCGGCTGTGCGTGGCAGGTGATGGGGTGGTGGTCGGCGGTTGTCTGGCAAGAAGCCAAGGTTCTGCAGTGCCTATTCAGCTTCTCGCAGACTCCTGAGCATGGCAGATAGTTGCGATGCTGTGGTGGGCATCATGGCATCTGGCTGTTTGCGCTCTTCAGGCGGGAACAGGTAAAGCTCGCGCACCATCTCCCACGCCTCGTGGTTGGCGAAGCCCGCTTCCTCCAGTTGCGTCATTTCGCGGTGCGTCTGCTCGGCCGCGTCCTTCAGCGCTTGGCCCAGCCGACCCGACTCCTGCAGTTGTTTGTATCGGGTCGGCTGGAATTCCTTCCAGTGATCCCGTGCCTGGCTGATCCAGTGCTGCAGGTTCATCGCTCACTCCTTCAAAAAACAGGCTCGTATGTGCCTGGCACGGATCATTCTGGCATCCATCCCAGTTTGGCCATACATCCATCAAACACTGCATCCTGATTGCGTTTGGCGCGCAACATGACGCCCAGTGCCACGCCTTGGGCATAGCCTCCCATGAAGGATTGGGCCGGGTTGGCAACAGGCGTTACCGTCGTGGCATAGGTGCCGTTGCTGTAGTTGCTGGTGCTGGAGTTGTAGGTGTTTGTGGTTCCGGAGATGGCATATCCGGAAGGCTGAGATGTGGGCACCTGGATGTCTGGCATGGGAGCGTTTCCGAGGGCCACCTGTTTGCACTGGCCAGTCGCAATGGCCAATTGCTGCTGTAGCACAGCCGGGTCATTGACCAAGTTTGGATTGTTCCACTGTGTGGCGCAGCCTGATATCAGCGTTGCCAGCAGGCCAATCATAGTGATCTTGGTGGACATCGTCATAAGTTCTCCTCTTCATTTGGAAGGTGTTACCACTGCTGAATTGCTCAAAGTGGACGGTGCCTGAATGTCAATCACGCTGCTGTAGCGCCAGCAAACCATCCATCAATTTCAAATGATGCAAGCGGGCCCGCTCTGCCATCGCCTTGTCCTGCATCGCCAGAGTGGCTGGGTGCAGCAGTGCGCCTTCAATGACACCACGTCCGGGAATGACTTCAGCGACAAATCCGATCGTTTCCTCCGTGTCATAGCGTCTGCCCATCCCTACAACCACAACAGCCTCAGAATTGCGCGCCAAGCGTGCATCTTCGTAAACGTTGAACGCAACAGTGGCGGGATCTATTCCGCGAGCGCCGAACCAGAGTTTTGCGCAATCCAGTAGATCGGCGGCCGCATATCTGTGCCGATGCTTGAGCCATATCGACGCCACCGAAGCGACGGCTACCGCCAATAGTCCCCACCAGAACATTCCACACTCCCTCGAACTCAAAAAGAGATTTAAAAGCAGTAGAGTAACATACTGTAGATTGTAAAGGCGAGATCGGGGATCCTCAGATGAATGCCATCCCCCTCGACTTCCGCTTCAACTGGTTCAGCACGCCAGCGCATTTCAGCCAACATGAAACGCCTGCGCAGGGAGCGCGGCCTCAGTCAGGAGAAGCTGGGAGAGCATGCCGATTTCCACCGCACGTACGTGTCTCAGTTGGAGCGCTGCGTGACCAATATTTCGGTGGATGGACTGGAGCGGCTGGCCAGTGCGCTGGGGGTGGATATGGTGGAACTGCTGCAGCCGCTGGAGGATGGACGGCGCGATGCGTAGTGCTCAGGCTTGAGGCCGAGCGTGTTGCAAGTATGGGATCAGGACTTGTTTGCCTCCTGCCTCAGGGGCCGAGACGCTACTTACTCGCGCCGTAAGCACGGTCGGCAATGACCGTTTCGGCCAGTGTGTCCACCAGCAATGCGTTAGTGCCTTCCAGATCGTGGGCCTAGGGTAGCTCTGTAAAATCCGTCACCCAAAGGAAAGTGGGGCGTTTGAGCAGACTTTGAGCACCAGTCATCCAGCAATCGAGCTTTGTGCCTGCTCCAGACGCACTCACGCCTGTACTGGTGACAAGGTTCGCCGCACCATCCACAGATTGGCGAGCGCAAACATCACCTGCAGTTTGTTGTCGTTCTTGGCGATGCCCCGGTGAGCTGCTGCCGGTTGCATTAACACCGACTAAGCTTTTTGAGCCTCCTCAAACTGTAGGGGACTGACATACCCGAGCGTCGAATGCCGGCGTGTCGGGTTGTAGAACCGCTCAATGTAGTCGAACACGTCGGCCCGGGCCTGCTCCCGGGTACGGTTACCTTTCGGGCCGTCCGCTCAGTCTTCAGTGAGCTGAAGAAACCCTCCATCGCCGAGTTGTCCAAGACCTCGCCGGCCCTGCTCATGCTGCAGGTGATGCCTTGCTCTTTGAGCCGCGTCTGGAAGTGCTCGATGGTGTACTGGCGGCCTTGGTTCGAGTGATGTAGCAACGCCACCGGCTTGCCTCTTCGCCAAACAGCCATCATCAGCGCATCGGCCACCAATTGCGAGGTCATGCTCTCCTGCATCGACCAGCCCACGATGCGCCTAGCGTAGAGGTCCCGCACCATCGCCACGTACAACCAGCCTTCAGCCGTCCAGATGTAGGTGAAGTTCGCCACCCACTTCTGGTTCGGTTCATCGGCCTGGAATTGCCGCTCTAGCACGTTGTCAGCAATCGCACTGCGCTGGCCCCGGTCCTGGGGTAGGTAACCCGCGTCGCCATGGTCTGACACGCAGTGCCTGCTCCCGCATCAGCCGCTCGATGCGGTGCAGCCCGCACGTCTGGCCTTGCTCCAGCACATCGTGCCATACACGACACGCACCGGACGCGCGGTCACGAAGCACGACGATCTGGTGGACCTGCGCGCTTAGCATCTCATCGCTGAGACTGCGCCGACTCCTGGGCAGTATGAGCCTCGCTTAGAAGCCACCTCGCGAGACACCAGGCGCCTCGCACATCAGACTGGCCGGGCACGCCCCTCGGTGTTTCGCCACGAAGCCGCGCTCTCGCAGACCAGTTGCGCCGCCGACCTGACGTGCACTCCGACCAAGGCTGGCACTGCAAGATTCAGCCCTACCGTGCGATGCCCGCGCGACGCGGAGTCAAGCAAGGCATGAGCCACAAAGGCAACTACTTCGACAACGCGGCGATTGAAAGCTTCTTCGGCACCCTGGAGGTCGAATACTTCCATCTCGAAAGGCCCGACAGCATTGATGTGCTCGAAGCGAGCGTGCATGATTACATCCACCACCACCACAAGCGTATCAAGCTCAGGCTGCAGGAGCTCAGTTCGGTATAGTGCCGATTGAGAAGCACTGCCTTAGCGGAGGTATCGTGACCGTCCAACTTCTGGGGGGGGCAGTTCAAACCCGGCGCGGTTTATGCTGCTCTTTGTCGGTTACCTGGCTGTATTGAGCGACTGTGGAAGCCGTCATGCGCAACGAACAGATCGGCCTTCCAGGCCCGCCCCCGGCCACCATGCCCTTCATCGATCATGGCCCGGCCAAGATCGTGAATCCACGCTCAAACCGCTGCACTTCGACTGCAGCATCACCCCTGAAAACCTGCACACGGGCACCTGCGCCACGTGGCGCCTGTGCGCCGCTCGACTCCACCAAAGACCAAAATGGTGGCGAAACCAGAGGCGCATCGAGCAATTGTCCTGCATCGGAACTGGCATTCGCCTGCAACTGGCGATAGGTCTGCATCACCTTGCGCACATAGTCGTGCGTCTCGCGGTAATTGGGAATGCGGTTGCCTGAACGCCGCACCGCCCCTTCTCCTGCGTTGTAGGCGGCCAAAGCCAGTTCGACCTCACCATCAAACAGCCGCAGCAGATCTTTGAGGTAGCGGCTACCCGCATCCACATTGACCTGAATCCCATGCAGGTTTCGACGCAGGTCTGCCGCATCCGTGCCCGGTACACCGTAGCGGCGTGCAGTGTCCGGCATCAACTGCATCAGCCCGATGGCTCCCTTGGGCGAGATCGCTCGCACGTTAAAGCCGGACTCAGCCTCGGTCACGGCATGCAGCAGCATATAGTCCAGCCCATGTCGCTCGGCTGCCTGCTCAAGAACACGCCGTACCTCTGGCGGGGCCCGACGGCTAGCTGGTCCCGTCGTCACGTTAACTTGCGCCATATCCTTGAACAGCAATCGGTAGTTCTCGTCAAGCGGCTTTTCCGCAAACTGGGCCTGCCCATCTGCATCAAAGGACACATAGACATCCGCACCATGCGCGGGTACCGCCAACGTCAGCCATATCATCAGTACTAGCCAGTAGCTGCCGATACGCCCATCGACCGTATGGGATATCCAGAACATGAACGCCTGCCTCGCCTATAATTACATGATAATGATTCACATTATACTAATAAGAGGCGCACGCTCGTAAAACAGTGGAACAGGCGCATTTTGACCGGGGCTTGTTGTGGGGGCCATGAATGCAGCACGACGCCGGGGAAGATACACAAGAGGCCAACATGCGGATTCTGTTGGTTGAAGACGACAACAAAGTGGCCTACTGGCTAGGCGCCAAGTTTCAGGCTAAGGGTCACTATCTGATGCTGGCGACAAGTGGCGAACATGCCTTGAAGTTGCTGGCGTCGCAGGTATTCGACATCGTCGTGCTTGATCGCATGCTGCCAGGCATTGACGGCATCGAGGTGCTTGAGCGTTTGCGTGGCAAGCGCCACCCACCGGTGATCATCCTCTCGACCATCGACCAAGCCAGCGAACGCGTGGTCGGCCTGCGTGCGGGCGCTCAAGACTACCTAGGAAAACCATTCGACTTCTCCGAGTTGCTGGTGCGCATGGAACTGCTGGTGCAGCGCACGGATCGCTTGCTTAAGCGTGAATCCCGTCTGTACGTGCAGGATCTGCAAATCGATCTGATCCTGCGTGAAGTCTCACGCTCAGGTCAGATCATCGATCTCACAGAAAAAGAATTTCAACTGCTGCACACCTTGGCGGAACATGCCGGACAAATCGTGCCGCGTGGCATGCTGCTAGAAAAAGTCTGGGGTCTTCAATTCGACCCCCAGACTAATTTGATCGACGTGCACGTCTCCAAGCTTCGCGCCAAGATCGACAAAGGTTTTGATACGCCTTTGCTAAAAACCATCCGGGCAACAGGCTATGTTCTTGGCTGACATTTGCGCTGCCCGGCCGTCATGGGCTGATCGCCTGCAGTTGGTCTGGCATGACTGCAACAAGGCCTGGGCGCCGTTTTGGCGCAGCCTTCCAGCACCGCCCACACAATCCGTGCGGCCACGCCCCGGTCTCCCTCGCACCAATTATTTCCACCAAGCGGCCTGTTTTTCATATGTGTTTCTGCTGGTCACGCTCGCATCCGTCATATCGGCCCAGCTTCTGCTGGAACAGGTGCTGAACACGCACGTCAAAGACATGCTAAACGCCGAGATTCAGGCGCACAAGATGCTGCAACAGCACGATAGCGCCGAACAACTTGCTGACACCTTCCGCGGGCGCGAAGGCCTGACGATGCGGCGCGAGCGGGCGGTGGCCGTCCAGGCTACCGATGGCCGGCTGCTGTTTGGCGCCGCAGAACTGCTGTCACCCCAACTCTGTGCGGATAACAGCCCTTCCTGCACGGGCTGGTTGCAGGCGCTGGTGACATCAGGCAAACACCGCGATCACCAATGGCTGGGGCTGTCCTACCCCTTGCCTGACGGTGGTCGATACATCATCGCTTATGACATTCTGCCGATGATTGACCGTCTGTATCCGATTCCGCTGGCAGCTGGTCTCAGCATCTTGACCATTCTGCTGGCAAGCCTTTGGGCGGGCCTGTACTTCAGCCGCAGTGCCGTGCGCCGCATCAACCGCATACGGCACACCATGCGGCTGTTCGCACACGGCGACTTGCAGGCGCGCGTACCCATGTTCAACACTCATGACGAGTTCGACTTGCTGGGGCAGGACGTCAATCGCGCACTGACACGCATCGAGCGTCTGATGGAAGAGGTGCGCAACGCCACCAACCATATTGCCCATGAGCTGCGCTCCCCCCTGACCCGCCTGCAGCAACGCCTGAGCAATATCGCCGAGGCGGCCAGTGACGACCCTGCCATTGGCCTGGAGCTCGAGCTAGCAGAGGAGGAGACGCAGCACATTCAATACCTGTTCCGCACCGTACTGCGCATCAGCGAGATTGAAACCGGCCGCTGTCAACAGGAGTTCTCCACCATCCGCTTGCTTGATCTGTTTACCGACATCAAGGACTATTACGACGTCCTCGCCGAGCGGCGGGCGATCACGCTGGCATTGGCTACCGTGCACCCGGCATCAGACGAAGTGATCATCGGTGATCGCCCGCTGCTGTTTCAGGCACTGGGCAATCTGGTCGACAACGCCATCAAATACTCTCCCATGCACAGCACCGTAACACTGATAGCGCGCGCCGTACCCAGCGGTCTGGAAGTCGGCGCCGCAGACGAAGGGCCGGGCATTGATGCGGATCTGCACGATCAAGCAATACAACGGTTTCAACGGCTCAACCATGACCGGACCGTGCGCGGGCATGGCCTCGGCCTGGCGTTGGTTCAGGCCGTCGCCGAACTGCACGGCGGCCATCTGGTGCTGCGCGATAACAGCGACTACCGCAGCCACTCTCAAGCTGCAATGACTACAGGCTTACGTGGGCTGCAGGTCTGCCTGTTCATCCCGACACCAGCGGCGCCAGTTCCTAGTCCAGTGCCGAAGACGCCGCAATCATGAAGCATTCTTAATGATCCCGTCATTGCCCTTCAATCGGAAATGATTTGCAATATAGCCATCGAATGGACAGCTCAGTCTTGAGACTTGTCCCGCTTCTTTCTGTTTCTGTCCTTGTTTTTTTTGGAGCAACTCCTGTGACTTCCCGGATCCGACAATTCCTGCGTGACGAAAGCGGCGTTACCGCCATTGAGTACGGCATTCTGGCTGCAGCCATGGCGGCCGCGATTGGCGTGATCTTCGGCTCTGATGGTGCCTTTATTACCGCACTGCGAGAGAAATTCAGCAGCATTGCCTCGGACATCACCGCCTCCGGCACCGATATCAAGGACTCGGCCAATTAAGGCCCAGACGCCCCATCAGCGCCCTGCTACCGCTTGCCGTGACCTGCATCATCGTTATTGCTGCCATCGTATGGACATCGGTAACAGACCTGCTCTACCGCCGCATCAGCAACCGCATCGTTGCCACGGTGCTGCTGCTGTGGATGGCACGGACAGGTTGGTTGTTGACATTCGGCACCGCTGATGGCGCTTCGCTTAGCGGCCTGCTGCCTGCTTCTATCGTGCTGGTGGCAGGCTATCTGCTGTTCAGTATGGGATGGATGGGCGCTGGTGACGTCAAGCTGATGGCCGTACTTTGCCTGTGGATGAATGACCAAGCTTTGATCTTTCTGATAGCCACAGCGCTGGCAGGTGGATTACTGGCGCTGTGCATGCCTGTGATGCGACATCTTGAGCGGGCGCTGGCGCTGGCGCTGATACAGGTCGCCGGGAGATGGCCGCGACTGGGCATTCCCGCTCCCTATCTCTTTGGCAATGCGTCTGGCAACGACCTACCCTACGGCTTGGCCATTGCTGCGGGCGCAGGATTCACGCTCTGGCTCGGCAGTTAGCTGTCGCTAGCCTAACCCAGACCCTTTTCACAGAGATCCGCCAATGAAGGTGCGATCCGCACTAAACATTGAATAAAAGCACGAATCAGTCACATTTGTTATGAAAACTCGATCCTTGATTCTTCTGGTTGGCGCGATCACGCTGGCCGCAGCCACTGCACTGGTGGCACGCGCCCTCATGCGACCACCACCACCAGTGACCATCATCAAAGAAGTCGAAGCGCCAGCAGCACCCAACCAACGCGTGCTCACAAGCAGCCGGACATTGGTGCCCGGTGACTTCATTGACGGCGCAGCCTTGAGCTGGCAAGAACTGTCCAGCGATGCGGTGCGGGTCGATCATCTAACAGCCATAGGTGAGAGCGCACGCCGGCAACTTGAGCGTGAACTCTATGGGGCAACGCTTCGTCGGCCTGTTGCCGCAGGTGTTCCATTAACACGCGATGCACTGGTATATGCCGGTGAGCCGGGGTTTCTGGCAGCGGTGCTCACGCCCGGCATGCGTGCGGTATCCATCCCTACCAATGTGGTGGCGAGTAACGCCGGCCTGGTCAATGCAGGAGATCGGGTCGATGTCATCCTGAGCCTGAACCGCGACGCGCTGAGCCCGCCAACCGACACACCCAACAGTACCTACGCTGCCTTGGCTGCACAGACCATCGTGCATGACGTGCGGGTGCTGGCGCTCAACAGCAGCACTGCCAGTATCGCCCCAACAGCTAACGATTCTTCGGAAGATCAGCCAGCCAACGGCAGAAGTGGCAACCGTGCCAATGCTTCTACACGCGCATCTTACGAAAGCATCACATTGGAAGTCACACCAGCCGCGGCAGAACAACTGGCACTTGCACGCGAGGTCGGTGCTTTGCAGGTGGCACTACGCAGTGTTCGTGACCATGATGACGCAGCGAGTGCCGACCCCAGCGCACTGGCCGAACTCGCACGTAGCAGCCGCGAGGTGACACGCATTGGCGATACGACCTCCATCTTCAACGGAATCACAAACCACACCCAACGGCCCATTACCGTCAAGACTTACCAAGGTGCCCAGCAGGGCCAACAGATCTTCGGCGACGCTCCCTGATGCTGCGACTGCATCCCGTTAGATGTCATTTCGCCAACACCGCTGCGTAGCCTTTGTTGCGCCAACTCCTGTCACTAGTTTCATCCCTGCCATGACCATATCCGCGCCTTATGTCAGGCTGCTCACCGCTGTCACGCCACCAGAGCTGCTGATCTCGCTGGGCTTGCTGGCCAGTACTGCCGCTGCCGCCACGGAAGCCACGCAACTGCCCACTGTTGCCATCAACACTCAGCCGACCGATTTGCCGGCACATTTGCAAACCGTGCAGCAAACCGGGCAAGTCACCTTGCATGTGCGTGAAGGCAACCTGCTGCAACTGCCACGGGCTGCTGCCAAAGTGCTGGTGGCAGATCCCCGCATCGCCAGTTTTCAGGTGCCCTCCCCTACCAGCGTGTTCGTGTTCGCCCAATCCGTAGGCACCACGACACTGTATGCACTGGATGCACAGGATCAGGTGATTGCCGCCATTCGCGTCATTGCCGAGCACAACCTCAGCGAACTGCGCGAGCAAATCAAACGTTCGGTGCCCGGTGTCAACATTGAGCTGGAGCCGGCCCTCAACAACCGCATGATCGTGCGCGGTAGCGTACGCACGCCGATGGAGGCGCGCCAGGTCGTCGAGCAGGTCCAGGCCTATCTCGATGCAGCGCGCAGCAGCAGCGGTGCGGCCGGTGGCGGCGGAGCAGGGGGGAGTGCCGGCGCATCCACCAGCAGCGTTATCAACCAGCTCAAAGTCCAGCTGTCCTCGCAAATCAACATCCAGGTGCGCGTGGTCGAAGTCTCGCGTTCGCTCTCGCACGAACTCGGCTTCGACTGGGGCGCAGCGCTGAATAGTGGCAGCGGCAGCCTGGCCTTTGGCACGGGCAATGCCACAGCACTGTTCGACGCCAGCAGCGCCTCGGCACTGCTGCCCGCAACCAGCACCGGCGGTGCGATCCTGGGCGGCATCACGACGCGCGGACGTTTCAGTCTCGGTGGCCTGATCTCGGCCCTCTCCAGCGAGGGCATGGCCACCTTGCTGGCCGAGCCCAACCTCACCGCCATGTCCGGTGAAAGCGCGGCGTTCGCCGCAGGCGGCGAAGTGCCGATCGTCATCATCACCAACAACAACGTACAGATCGACTACAAGTCCTACGGCGTGATCCTGCGCATGACACCCACGCTGCTTTCGCCCAACCGCATCAGCCTGCACATCGCTCCCGAAGTCAGCGAGCTGACCGACGAAGGCTCGGTCACGCTCTCCGGCGGCTCAACCATTCCGGCGCTGAAAGTACGCCGCGCCGACACCACCGTGGAACTGGCCAGCGGCCAGAGCTTTGCGCTGGCCGGCATGCTGCGTTCGACCACCTCCCAGACCATCTCCGGCGTGCCCGGGCTCAGCAGCATTCCCTGGATGGGACGCCTGTTCGAGCACGAAGCGTCGGCGAAAGAGGATACCGAACTAGTCATTCTGGTGACGGCCAACGTCGTCGACCCCGTCGCCGCGGGCGAATTGCAGGTGCCCGGCCGAGGCCTTCCAGCCATCGACGAACACCTGCCGCAACAAGCCGCCATCGGCTACCTGTACTGATGACAAAGAGGCACCCAACCATGCGAGCCCATGCTTTCCTCCCCCGTCCCTGGCGATTTGCCGTACTGGCGCTACCCCTGCTACTGGCCGCCTGCGAAAGCCCGCTGCACGCCGTGCGCGAACACCGTTTCGGCTCCGGCACAACACCCGCAGCCCCCTCGGTACGCCCGCAGGCGCTGGCGCTGGCATTGCAAGCCGCCCCGGATGGGCACGGCCTGACGCCCGAATCACTGCAGCAGGCAAACGCCATGCTGACAAGCCAGGGACGGCTGTCCAGCCAGGTGCTGACCATCACGCCCTTCAATGCGCGCGGTGAACTGCTGGCCCCACGCCTGGCCGCAGCGCTGCAACGCGCCGGCGCGCAAGCGCCACGCATCGCCCCCATCCCCGCTGGCGAACGGCTGGCGCAGGCCGGCCAGGCCCACTGGGATCTGGAGCTGCAATCCGAAGCCCTGATCGTCGACGTGGCCGACTGCCGTATCGCCGAGAACAGCGCATGGACCATCCACCCCTACTATGGCATCGGCACGCTCGGCTGCGTCAACCGGGCCAACATCGCCCGCATGACCACCGACCCGCGCGACCTCGATCGACCACGCACGCTCGATGCCACCGACGGCACCGTGGCCGCCGCCGCAGTGCAGCGCTACCAGGAAGGCGACATCCACGACCTGATCGACATCGACTTCGAAGAGGATTGACCGGCCATGAGCGATACCACCCCCGACACCCGTGGCGATGCACCAGCAGCACTGGCCGTCTTCGCCAGCGTCGCCGATTTGCCCGCCATCAATGATCTGCTCGGACGCCTGCGCCGCCCGGTCGACGCATCGCACGTCGGCGGCCCCGCGCAGGCCAGCACCTGGAGTGCCACGCAGCCCTGCCCGGCCCTCCTGCTGGTGGACATCGACGGTGTGCAAAACCCGCTGACGGCCCTGCTGGAGCTGGCCACCCAATGCGGCCCCGGCACCCGCCTTATTGCACTGGGCAGCCGCCAGGACATCGACTTCTACCGCCAGTTGCTCAGTGCCGGCATCTTCGACTACCTGCTCAAGCCGCTGCGGCTGGACGTGCTGGCCGACACGCTCGCGCGCGCCGACGACGACGTGCCGCTGGGCCAGTCGGGCGCGGCGCGCGTGGGCCGCACCGCCGCCTTCGTCGGCACGGCCGGGGGCCTGGGCTGCAGCACGCTGGTAGCCGCGCTGGGCCAGTGGCTGGCCGGCACCCGCCAGCTGCCGACCGCGCTGGTCGATTACGACCGTCGCAATGGCGACCTGCCATTGCTGCTGGGCCTGGAGGCCGATGCCGGCCTGGCCAGCGTGCTGGAAGCACCGGCCATCGACGCTCGGCTGCTGCAGCGCACGCTGCAGGCCGTGCAGGCGGACGCGAATGCCGCCGCGCGCCTGCACTTGCTGGCGCAACGCCCCGGCACGGAATCACCCGTTCCCGCCGATCGGACCCTTGAAATCGGCGGCGCGCTGGGGCAATTGTTCTCCCTGTCGCTTTGGGATGTGCCGGCGCACCGCCCCGCCGGCAGCGACGCAGTGCTGGCGCATGCAGAAATCCGCGTCGTCATCACCGAGCTGAGCGTGCAAGGCGCGCGCAACACCCACCGCCTGCTCAGCGAAATCGGCGACGAAAGCCAGGGGCAAAGTCTGCTGCTGCTCAGCAGCTCCGCCCATCAGGCCGGCCTGCCAGTGCTGGAGGTGGCGCAGTTCGAGGACTTCGTCGACCGCGCCATCGACCTGCACCTGCCCCATGCCGGCAACGCCCTGGCGGCCAGCCTGCTGCAAGGCCCGCTGAATGCCGATGCTGCCCCCGCCTATGCGACCGCCGTCGCCCGTCTAGGCCAGCAACTGCTTGGTTTGCCGCAGCCGGATGAACAGCCCGCCGGGCTGACGCAACGTCTGGCAGGCCTGCTGGGCCTTCGTGCCAGGCACGCCGGCAACGCCAAGAGCGCCCGCGTCAGTGCGCGGGCCTGAGTAACCAGCTCTCCCTGATTGCCGACAGAGTCCGTCACACCATGCTGCTTCGCAAACCCACCCCGGCAGTGCCCGCTGCCACAACGCCCATCACCACAAGCCCGCAAGCGCCGGCCGCCGCCCCGCTGAACACAGCAAGCGCCGCTGCGCAGCAGCTACCGGCCGGCGCCGATGCGCATCGCGCTGCCGCGGCGCGCCGCCCCGGCAGCGTCCCCCCGGCGAGCAAGCCGGCGCCGGTGCAGGGTGAGCACGCCAGTCAGCGCCGCATCATCCGCGACGAACTGTTCGCGCAGATCGACCCGCTCAAGGCAGCCAGCATGCCACGTGAGCAATTACAGGTTCAGATCGATGCGCTGATCCGCCGCATCTGTGATGAACAGCGCTTGCAGCTGGCCAGCCAAGAAGAGGATGCAATTGCGCGGCAGATGCTCGACGAGATGGTCGGCATTGGCCCGATCGAGCCGCTGCTGCACGATGACACTGTCAACGATATCCTCGTCAACGGCGCCCGCCAGGTATTCGTCGAACGCTTTGGCAAGCTCGAACTCACGCCCATCACCTTCATTGATGAGGAGCATGTCTTCAACACCGCGCAGCGCATTGCCGCACAGGTAGGCCGGCGCATCGACGAAGCCAACCCGATGGTAGATGCCCGACTGCCCGACGGCAGCCGCGTCAACGTCATCACACACCCGCTGGCGCTGGGCGGAACGACTATTTCGATCCGCAAGTTCATGCGGCGCGATCTGTCCGTGGAATCCTTGGCCGAGCGTGGCGCCATGTCCAGCGAGATGGCGACGCTGCTACGTCGTGCCATGGAGGCACGCCTGAACGTCATCGTCTCGGGTGGAACAGGCGCGGGCAAGACAACGCTGCTCAATGCGCTCTCGCAAAAAATCGATCCGCAAGAACGCATCGTCACCATTGAAGACTCGGCGGAGCTGCAATTGCAGCAGCGCCACGTGGTACGGCTGGAAACTCGGCCCGAAAGCACCGAGGGCACGGGCCGAATCGACCAGCGTGACTTGCTCAAAAACGCCTTGCGCATGCGCCCTGACCGCATCATTCTCGGCGAGGTGCGTGGCGGCGAATGCTTCGACATGCTGCAGGCCATGAACACTGGCCATGACGGCTCGCTGTGCACGGTGCACGCCAACAGCTCGCGTGATGCGCTCTCGCGGCTGGAGAACATGGTGATGATGGCCAACATGCAACTGCCGCTGGCTGCCATTCGGCGCCAAATCGCCAGTGCGGTGGACATCATCGTGCAAATCGAGCGCATGCGCGATGGCGCGCGGCGGCTGGTGTCCATCGTCGAAGTCTGCGGAATGGAAGAGGACGTCATTCAGACGCAGGAGCTGTTCAGCTTCCGCAGCCGCGCGGGCTCCAATGCCACCCGCGTGCTGGGCGAGCACATCAGCAGCGGCCTGCGCCCGCATTTCTATATCGACAAGGCCCACCTGTTCGATCAGGACGCCGCCTGACGCCCGAAAGCTGCCATGCTCGATCTCTTCACCCTGCTCGTATTCCTGCTGGTACTCGTGGGCTTCTATGCCATACGCTCAATGAGCCGACGCCGCCAGCGCGAAGAAGCCATTGCCAAACGCATGGCATTGCTGCGCCAGCAACTGGAGCAGGCAGGCCATAGCGCAGCCGTGCTGGAAACCGAAAACTCCATAGCACTGCCTACCGAACGGACTCTGCTGCCTGGCTGGCCATGGCTGGGCCAGCGCCTGGAGCGTGTGCGTGCAGGCCTCACCACCCTGGGCTGGCATAAAAACCTGCGCATGCGCATCGTGGCGAGTGCCAGCGCAGCCTTCATTGCTGCACTGACACTGGCCCGCATGACCGGCACCTCCTTGGTGCTCGCCCTGCTCATAGCGCCCATCCTATGGCTGCTGCTGTGCACCTGGGCCTACCAAACGGCCATGGCCAAGCACTTGGCTGCGCTGGCGCGGGCATTGCCCGAAGCAATCGATGCCATCACCCGCGTCTGCCGCGCCGGCGTACCGCTACACGGTGCCTTCAGCGCGGCAGCAGACCATCTGCAGGGCCCCTTGTCCGCCGAGTTGCGCCAGATTGATCACTGGTTGAAGCTGGGCATGCCACTCAAGCAGGCCATGCAACAGTCAGCCACGCGCGTGCCAATGGCTGAATACCGTTTCTTCGCCGTCATCCTGATCATCAGCCAGGAATCGGGCGGCCGTTTGGGCGACACGCTGGAGCGCCTGGCTTCCACGCTCCGCGCACGCGCCGAACTTGGCATGAAGGTGCAGGCCAAGACCTCCGAAGCCCGCGCCTCGGCCAAGATCGTGGCCATGCTGGTGCCGGGCGTGCTGCTCTATATGTATCTCAACGCCCCGGATGACTTCCGGTTCATGTTCAACGATTCTGCCGGCATCAAGGTCATGGTCTATGCCGCCATCAGCGTGGGCCTGGGCCTGCTGATCACGCACCTGATGGTTCGGCGTATCCGTTGATTCTCTACCGGGAGCCCCCCATGACAACCATGTTCTCCGACCCCTTCGTCCGCGTCCTGCTGCTGATATTTGTCGCCGGGCTGGCGCTGACGATCTGGCTCTGGCGCAGTGCCACACGCGCCAATCCGCTGCATGTCCGGCTCAGCGCCGCCCCAGGCAAGCATCTGACGCCGGTCGCCGACCCGGCCGCCATCGTGCGCACCGGTGCACCACTGCCGCCGATGCTGACGCGTATTGCTGCTTTTGGCGAGAAGCTTGGTGGTACCGGACAGGACAGACAAGCCAACATCCGCCTGCTGGCCCAGGCCGGCTGGCGCCGTCCCGAGGCGCTGGGCCTATTCATGGCCATCAAGTACGGTTGTGGCATTCTGCTGCTCAGCGTAGCACTCTGGGGCGTGCTGGGCCCGCAGGATCGCTTCGGCCTGACCGGCCTGGCGGTGGGCCTGATCGCGCTATTTGCCGGCACTACGCTGCCGGAATTTTTGGTCAAGCTGCGCGCCGCGCGACGCCATGAAGCCCTTTCGCGCAGCATGCCCGACGCGCTCGACCTGATGGTCATCTGTGCCGAGGCCGGGCTACCCTTTCCGCGCATTCTCAAGACCGTCTCACGCGAGTTGGCCCTGAGCGCCCCGACCATGGCCGACGAACTGGCCTACACCAGCGCCGAACTGCAACTACTGCCCGACCGCACGCTGGCCTTGCGCCACCTGGCCGAGCGCACACGAGTGCCCACCATCGAGAGCATGGTCGGCTCGCTGGTGCAGGCCGAGCGCTACGGCACGCCGCTGGCGCAGGCGCTGCGCACCATTGCCGAGGAAAGCCGCAGCCGCCTGATTCTGGAGCTGGAGGAAAGGGCCGGCAAGCTGCCCGCGCAGCTCAGCGTGCCGCTGATGACGCTGATTCTCCCGCCCGTCGTCGCCATCGTCGCAACCCCCGCGCTGATGCGCGTCATCCGCACCCTGCTGCAATGAAGATATTCCTCACCACCGCCCGCTGGATGCTGCTGGCCGCGTGCACGCTGCAGTTGACCGCCTGCGGCGGCATCACGCTGCAAACTGCCGGCGAAACCAGCACCCGCAACTTGGCAACACCCGTCGTCAAGACGCAGGCATCAACCGCCGAACCCCAAAAAGCCCCGGTTTCCGCCGCTGACGGCCTGAAACTGGCCCGATTGCTGCGCGACCAGGGCCGTTACGAAGCCGCCGCGGGCGTCTACGGCCAACTGGAACAACGCGGCGACCTGCAGCCGCTGGAGCTGCTGGAATATGCCAGCGTCGCCGCGCGGGTGCAGACTCCGCAGGAAAGCTTGGCGCTGTACGGACGGGCACGCCGCGCGCTCGAAGCCGGCCAGCAGCCCGTGCCCGCAGCGGCCCGTGCCAATCTTTGCAATGGTCTGGGCCGCGCCCGCATGGCCACCGGTCAACGCGATGCGGCACTGGCCGATTTCGACTGCGCACTCGCAGCCGACCCCGACAACGTCACAGCGCTCAACGCCAAGGGTGTGCTGCTGGATGCGCGCGGCGAACACACGCAGGCGCAACAGTTGCTCACACGCGCCAGCGAACTCGACCCCGCCGACTTCCGCATCCTCAACAACCTGGCGCTGTCACACCTGTCCAGCGGCGATACGGCCCAAGCCATCCGCCTGCTCTCGCAGATCGAGGCGCCGCAATGGCCCACCCTCAAGCTCAACCTGGCCTTTGCCCAGAGCATGACGGGCGATGACACCGGCGCCCGCAAGACGCTAACCACCATCATGACACCGGCGCTGGCCGGGCAGGCCCTGGCCGATTTCAGCGAGCGGCGCGCGCGCATCGCGGCAGGCGCCTCGGTGGCCGAGGAATTGCTGGCCGCCAGCCGCCAGTTGCTGCCGCTGCGCGAAGCGGGCAGCCAGGAGGGCGACCGTGGCTGAATACACCACGCACCGGCAGACCCGGCCGCGCCAGCGCGGCGTGCTGTCCGTGGAGGCCGCCTATGTGCTGCCGGTGGTGATTGCCGCCGCCATGATCTTCATGGAGCTGGGCAACGTCGGGCTGACCATCAACATGGGTGCCAGCGCCTTCGAGCGCGCCATGCAGCAATTCCGCCAGGATGGCGTACTGGCCTTGCAGGACGGCAGCGCCGACATGGAGGCGCTGCTGCGCGAGCGCATGGCGTCAGCCTCGCATGGCTACCTTGCGGAGGACAACATCATCACCATCGACGTACAGACCTATACCAACCTGGACGCGCTGGGCGATGGCACCGCCAGTCAGGAAGATGCCGACGGCAACACCGCAACAGGCGGTGATACCGACGTGCCCGCCTGGCGCGTCTCAGTGGAGATTCGCAAAAGCTTCATTACCCCGCTGCCTCGGCTGCTGGGGGTGGACAACAATGCCTTCCGCTACCGCTATCAGCAAGTGCTGGCCTATCTGCCGCAGCAGGAGCGCGCCGAATGAGCCTGCCTCTTCAACGAACGCTGAGGCGCATACTGAACCAAAGGCTTGCCTCTCGCAACGATCGGCAACCGCCCAGCCATTGGAACAATCTGCGCCAGCGTGGTGCGATCGCAGTCGAGGCTGCGCTCGCGCTGCCCATCCTGATCGGCATCGGTTTGATCGGCGCGGATATCCAGCGCATCCACACCGAGCGCATCCGGCTCGAGAACGCCGCCGGCGTTATGGCTATCAACCTCGCCGTGCAGCCCGAGCTGAGCTTGGCCGGGCTGGACGCACTGGCCGATGCCGCCATGCAAGGCCACACCGATCGCCAGCAACTCATCATCCTGAGCGTGCTGCAGTCCGGGCGCATCGCCTGGGCGCTGCAGCGCGGCGGCGCCGACGACCTTTGCGAGCCCCAAAGCGCCGCAGGCAGCTACACCGGCACCTTGCCGGAAGACCCGCCCGAAGACAGCGACGCCACCGCCGACGACACCGATGCCAGCACGCTGTCGATGGTCGTGGTGCGGGCCTGCCGCGACACCAGCGACATCGCCCTCTCCGGCGGCCTCGTCATGCCACAGGTCCTCGATACCACCAGCATCTTCCGCGCCAACAGCCTCAACATCACCCTCGATGAAGACCTCCAGGCAGAGAGTGATGCCAACGGCCTTGCCTACAGCAGCACCTAGGACGCTTAAGAGAAGGAGACATCATGGTCATACGCATCCCCTTTGCCAGAACCTCCCCCACCCCACAGTGCGCAAGACAACGCGGTGGTGCCACTGTGCTGCTGCTGCTGCTCATCGTCGCCGTCATGGCACTGGCTGCCTACAGTGCCGACGGCCCACGCATGACGGCAGACGCCGCCCAGCTCAAACGCGCCACCGATGCAGCAGCACTGGCAGCCACCCAAGCCTACGCGGAAGATGGTGAAGCGGACATACAGGCCATAGCCGAGCGCTACATCAACGCCAACCTCGGCATGGATTCTGCGCAAACGGGCAATCAGTTGCGCATCACCACCACCATCATCGAATCGGATGGCGACGAGGGAGTGCGGGTCAGCGCCACCTTCGAGGCCGCATCCCTGCTCAATGGCGCGGGGCCGCAAGACGTCACCGTGTATTCCACTGCCGTGGCACGCAACAGGACGCTGGAAGTAGCACTTACGATTCCCAACACCCTCAGTGAAAACGCACCCAACCTCTCCGTACTACGCCGCTTGGGCAAGGATTTCGCACAAAACCTTATCGGAGAGCGCGACAACGTCTTCCTCTCGCTGGTGCCTTACAGCCAGATCGTCAATGTCTACGATGCCGCGCACCCTAATCGCATCCGCCAGTGGGCGGCTCCCGGCGCACTTAACCCTGTGGAGCTGACCTCTCTATTCCGTAGTGGCTACGGTAGTCTGGCAGACAACCGCATCCCCGACCGCCGCGCGAATTTGCTATGTCTATACCGTGGCTTGAACCAAGGTGAAAACTATTTTTGGGATCAGGCACCCAGCGGCCAATTCCTCATTCACTATCGCCACGACCTGCCAATCAATGGCAGTCCGGGCGCCCCGCCCATTTTCTGGGTTGGACCGAACCCGGATTTCGGCAAAGCCACCGGCGTTAACGACACACGCTATATGACAGCAGATCGCGGCTGCCCGCATGCCCCACTGCTTCCATTGACTAACGACCTGGGCAAAATTGCTGACCGGCTGGACATCATGTCCACCCGCTTCAACAACAATCACGCTATCGCTATTGGATGGGCTGCCATGAGCCTGTCGCCTGCCTTTCGAGGCAGTGCAGGCTGGGGGCTGAGCGATGACCTCCCCAAGGATTTCAAGGCTGATGGCGGCAACAGCTATAAGGCCATCATCTTATTGGTTAATTCCAGTGGACTGCGTTGGTTTGATTCCGACGCCTACAACAGCTATGTGGGCCAGCCGATCGATGGCTGTAGCAGCACAGGCTCGAGTTCAAACTCCAGTGGGGACGATGATGAAGACAGCAGCAGCGGCTCCGGGGCGAACAATCAAGTCGCCTGCAATGACGATGCCATCATCACCCGCCGTTTTGCCAATCTGTGCGAAAGCTTGCGTGAGCACGACGTACGCTTTTTCATGATCGTCACAGGCAGTGACGAAGTTGATGACAGCGATACCCCTGAGGCCGACACCATACCAAGTGCATCAGCCTTCCGCCGGATCGCAGGTGCCGGCCTGCGCACCTGTGCCGTAAAAAATACCGACCTTACTTACTACAACGGCCTGGACTTCTCTGTGTCCGAAGGCAAGTTTTCCGATCGCCTGGAAGACATCATAAGTGAGCTGCGCCAGCAGACCAACGACATCCGCCTCATTGATTAAGCGCAAGCAAGCGCCAACGTCCATCTGCCACCTGTTTTGACGACTAACGAAAGCAACCATGACTATTCGCAGTCCATTCCAACGCTCCAGCCATGCTCTGGCCCTGGAGCCCCGCATCCTCCTTGATGCCGCCATGGTGGAAACCGCCAAGGAAGTCGCACAACAGTCCACAGAAAGCGATAGCTCTGGCAGCAGCTGGATTGATCGTCCCGTTATCACGGCTGCCCCGGTAGATGTAAACCTCACCGTCAAGGATAGTAATGACGAATTCCCGCAAATTGACCTGTTCAGTGACGTTGACGTAACCCCAAACGGTATCTTTGGTGAAGACGCCACCTGGAATGATGAAGAGCAAAGAACCAATGGCAACCCATTGAACGACCTCACCATCACTGTCAGCACATCTGGCACATCTCACGCCCTCATCATCGACGGCAGCACGGTTTTGCTGGAGAACACCGGCATCATCCCTGGCACCACAGCGGATAACGGCTATACCTACACCGTGCGCGTCAGTGGCTCCACTACTACCATCGTTATCGCCGTCGACTCCTCAAACATCGAGGAAGCCCGCCAATCCGAAGGGGTCGCGCGACTGATCGACAGCATCGCCTATCAAGCGCAGGGCCTTGACGTCTCCACCAGCGACGTATCAGTCAGTCTCCAACTGGACGAAACACGCTACGACGGTGCTCAGGGCAACGCTACCGAAGGGCGTATCACATCCACCATCCACATCACCCGTGACAGTGACCTGCCCGTGGCTCCAAATGTAGGCACCGGGCTTACCGTAGAGACCGCCGAGTCTTTTGACAGCTCAAACGGTGTGCCTGGCGCGGATCGGGTGATTTACTCCGTTGATGGCAACTATGCCTATGCCGCAGGTGCGGGTAGCTTCGCCATCTTCTCCGTCGACGCCAGTGGCCGCCTCACATTAGTCGACAGCGTGGCCGTGGATGGCATGAGCGAAGTTGGCGGCCTGATTGCCAGCAGTGACGGCAAATCCGTCTACAGCCTGTCCAGCAACGGCCAATTGGTAGAAATGGCCGTTGGCTCAGACGGTAGCCTCAGCTACGTCAACAGCTATTCGGTAGGCAGTGGGTCTTCCGGCAGCCTGGCCATCTCTGCTGATGGCAGCCAAGTCTATGCCGACAGTGCCGACCGCCAGATTCGAGTTTTCACCCGGGACGTCAGCTCCGGCAGGCTGGTCGTGTCACAACAATTCCCCGCATCCACCATTGCCACCACCGTCTACGACGCACTGAACGATGGTACGGGTAACTACAGGGGAGCCACCATCACCATCTCCCGTGGTACTGGGGCCAATGCTAGCGATGACTACACACTCAACACCAGCTACGATGGCGGCACGCTGCGGTACAGCGATGGTGAACTGCTGTTTACAGACTATTCAAACTGGCCATATGTCGAAAAGTCCGTCGCCACTTTCATCATCACCGACGGCACGCTCACCATCACCTTCACCGAGGACGTCAGCACCGAGCTCGTCAACCGCGTACTCAGCCAAATCAGCTTCCAGACCAGCACACCAGAAAACGTCACATTGACGCTGAATGTAGGTCAAACCACCCAGAACATCGCGCTTGACGGCAGCTACGAGTTGCAACCCTTGCAAGCGCTGCAAGACGCCATCCGCGCAAGCACCGTCATCCAGGCGGGCAATTACCTGTATATCGTCAATAACGGCGGCAGCTTGTGGGGAAATCGTACGCTGGAGGTGTACCAGCGCAACGGCGACGGCACATGGAGTGTGCTGGACAACGGACTGCAGCTCAGCGCCGACACCGACTGGGACGCAGCGACAGACCCCATCGCCGTGTCGGCAGATGGTCTATACGTGTACCTCAGCGCGCGTGATTCCGGCACATTGGATGTCTACTTGCTGGATGCTGAGTCCGGCTTTCTGAACCCTGTCAACTCCATCGCCCTGCCCGGCGATGCTGACAACGCAAGCGACCTGATCCTTGACGCCGAAGGCAAGACCCTATACGTGCTTACTGACGATGGCAGCGTCAGCATCTACAGCGTCTCCGGCAGCCGTCTAACGCTGCAAGGCAGTGTCTCTGGCGTGGCCAGCAGCGGTGATATGGCACTATCGGATGACGGCTTGTCGCTGGTCGTCGCCAACGGCGACAACATTACGCGTTACAGCCTTGCGCAAACCCTTGATCTGGGCACCAGTCTTGCCTTTGCCAGCGACTTGAGCATTGCGGACAACAATTCCGACAAACTGGCTGATGGTGTCGGCAACTATGCTGGCGCCAGCATTACCATCCGCCCTAGCACAACCAGTGGCAGCTTCGACTTCGAGGAAAGCAATGGCTTGCGCCTCGCTGACGGCAAAATCCTGAGTAATGGCTCGCCCATCGCAGACTTCTCGACGAATGAAGACGGCGCACTGACCATTATCTTTACCAGCGAGACCAGCACTGCCATCGCCAATCTAGTGCTTCAGCAGATCACGTATACCAACAGTGACACTGCCGCAGCTGGCAGCTTGATCACATTAAGCATCACGGTCAGTGACGGCGAATTGATCAGCGACGAACAGAGCGTGACACTGCGGGTCAATACTACGCCCGCGCTGGATGCGTCTGCTGCCGACGGCTATACCTTGGACAACGCTGTCAGCGAGACAGCCTACAGCTTTACCCTGTTTGAAGGCCTGTTCGGCGACATTGACGGTGACGCGCTGACCTGGAGCGTCAGCGGGCTGCCTGATGGACTGGCGTTCGATGCGCTGACACGGACGATCTCCGGCAGCACAACCCAAACGGGCTCCTTCAACATTATTGTCACGGTCGCCGATGCTAGCGGCGGCACCAGCAGCTTGGAACTAGCACTGGAAGTCACACAAGTTGCCAACCGCGCACCGCAGGTCAACACAGATGCGACCACCAGCGTTTCGGGAACGCTCACAGAAGGTGTTGCCGGCAGTGTCACGCTCGACAGCAGCCTCTTTAGCGAGCCTGACGCCGTCTATGGTGACAGTCTGATCTGGACAGTTTCAGGCCTGCCTGACGGCGTAACCTTCGATGCCGCAACACTGACGCTATCCGGCACAGCAACGACTGTTGGCGACTACACATTGACCGTCATGGTCACCGACCAGTCGGGACAAAGTGCTCAGACCGAACTGACAATGCGCGTCATCACTGCGGTTGAAGCGGAGAACCAAGCGCCCAACATCGGCGCCGATGCCGATTCGCTTTACTACGTCGCCGGAACCATCAGTGGTTTTGGCAGCACTGGTACCTACGTCAACGGGCTTGTGCTCTCCAGTGACGAAACCATTTTGGTGGTCGCCAGCAGCACCGGCAACAATGGCAACGGCACGCATTATCTGAATATCTACAGCCGCGACACCACGACCGGCGAACTGACCTTGATTCAGGTATTCACCCAAGGCGCACAAGACGACCCTGACACCGCTGTCATCGAATTGGATGGACTGCAAAACGTCACATCCGTGACCTACTCTGCCGATGGATCGCAACTTTACCTGACAGGCTACGACACCACCGGCAGCACCAGCAACCATGCACTGGTGGCGTTCAACGTCAACAACGACGGCACGCTGAGCTATGTCGGCCACTCGGACAACATCGGCGAGAAGGTGCTGCACGTCAGTGTGGATGAAAGCACTGGCACGCTCTACGCGCTATCGGCTACCACGCTCTATGCCTACGGCGTTGACAGCGCTGGCACGTTTACGCAATTGAGCAGCCATACACCAGCCAACGGATTCGGCACAGCGGTGACCATGCGCGTCGTCAATGACACTGCGTATGTCCTCTCCGGATCACGCTTGACGGTTTACAGCGTCGCCGACAGCGGAGAACTCAGCTATGTTGGCCAGATGGCACGCTCCGGCGACCAACTCACCTATACGAACGCCGATGGCATCAGTGGCGATAGCGTAACGATACCGAATAACGCGCTCAGCGGCAGCATCTCCATGACTGTCTCCGAGCAGGGTTACGTCTACGTCGTTACGACCAACGGCTACCTCACCACGCTGCAGTACGACCAGGCTGCAGGTACATTGGTTTATTTAAATGCAACCAGCGTCTATTCACAGCTCGGCTACTATCCTTATGCCGTGCAAATTTCCGCCGATGGATCCGTGCTGTACGTAGCATCGGCTGCGTCCACCACCATGGTGGTCTACAGCATCGGCGACGACGGTGTGCCCGCAACCTATTCGTCCGTAGCGCTGGGCGCCACCGGCATATCGCGGTTTGCCGTCAGCGCCGATGGAACGTCTATTTACGGCGGCAAGCACCTCTTCTTCGGTAACGTCACGCTCAGCAGCATTCAGGCCGCTGGCGCCAGTGCATCGTACACAGAAGGCGGAGCGGCCATTCAACCGGCTGCCAACGTGAACTTGTCCGATGCCGAGTATGACGCGCAAGGCAGCTACAAGGGCTCGACGCTGGAAATCGTCCGCACAGAAGGTGCCAATGCAGCAGACGTCTTCGACTTCCAGAATGCCAACGGCCTGACACTGAATGGCAACACCATCTTGCTCGACGGTACGGCCATCGCCAGCTTCGAGAGCACGGAGGGCAAAGTTACCATCACCTTCACGGCCGACGTAAGCAAGGAAACTGTCAACGCAGTGCTCCACCAGATCAGCTACGCCAATACCAGCAACGACCCCGGCAGCAGAATCTCGCTCACACTATCCGTAGCGGATGATTACGCCGCAAGTCAGTTTGGCCTGCTGCTATACGTGTCGGAAATCAACGACCCGCCGACCTTGCAAGCCATCGGAAGTGAAACCAGCTACGTGCCAGGGGGCAGCCCCACCGCGCTTTTTGATGATGTCATGGTCTCTGCAACAGAAAGCAGCCAGAGCATCACGAGCATCACGCTCACTGTCTCCGGGCTGAGCGACGGTTACAACGAAAGCCTGGGCATGGCTGGCGACAACGCTGTCTTTCTCATTGATGGCGCCAGCAGCTGGCCGTATTTCTCCATACAAACCGTGGATGCAGATGGCAACGTCCAGCAAGACTGGTACAGCGCCTCAATTTCCGTCAGTGTCGATAGTGACGGCATGGCCACTGTGACGATCACGTCAAGCAACGGACTCCCGGTGGATGCGGCTAAAGCGCTGGTTGAAAGTCTGACCTATGCGAACAGCGCCGGCAGCGAGGCGACTTCTGGCGACCGGGTCATTACCTTGACTTCAATACAGGACAACGGTGGCACCGACGTCTCTGGCATTGACACGACCGAGTTGACCGGCATCACCACAACCGTCAGTGTCGGCCTGTCCAATACCGCGCCCACTGCTACAGCCACCGGCTTAACATCGACTTATGTTGAAGGCAGCGACGGTGTCGCGCTGCTTAGTGATGTCACCATCAACCCCGGCGAGGCTGGGCAAGCCATCGGCCACCTGACATTCACGGTCAGCGGCGTCAAGGACGGCCCCAGTGAGGTTCTGACCATCGACGGCACTGCCATCGCGCTGGTCGAAGGCTCAGGCACCACCAGCAGTGGCCATGCATACACTGTCACGCTCAATACTGAAACCGGTGTTGCCACGGTCTCCCTCGGAGGGGCGAAAGACGGAACATCCGATTACGCCAACTTCTATTTCACCTCCAGCATCTCACTGACAGACGCGCAAGCCATGCTGGAAAGCATGACGTACGCCAATACGTCAGACGACCCAACCGAGGGCGAGCGCAACATTACGTTGGCCTCGCTCACCGACACGGGCGGCACTGCTAATGGCGGAGTCGATACCTCCGCACTCTCGATTGCCGCTACCGTCACCGTCAGTGCGATCAACGATGCCCCCACCATTGATGCGCAGGCAGCCGTGGTCAGCTACAGCGTTGCCAGCACCACCGTCAACTTGTTCGGCGACGTGACCCTGTCCACTATCGAAGCTGGTCAGAACATCCACACGATAACCTTCACCGTTTCGGGTGCCAGCGATGGTGGCAGCGAGATACTGACCGTCGACAACACGGCCATTGCCCTAACTGCAGGCAGCGGCACTACTGTCAATGGTCACATCTATAGCGTCATTGTTGATAACGACGTCGTGACCGTGACTATCAACGCGAATGGCGTTTTGTCCACTGCGGCAGCGACAAGTCTGATCGAGTCAACATCCTATGCGAACAATAGCAACACGCAAACTGCCGGTGCGCGCAGCATCGGATTAAGCATCCAGGACGATGGCGGAACCGCCAATGGTGGCAGCGACAGCGCTGTTCTGACCGCTACTGCCATCGTGACTGTCGTCGAGAATGCAGCCCCTAGTCTGGACTCCAGCCTCGGCAATCACGCATTCTCGATCGCGGACAGCTTGACCAGTATTACCGGGCTATCCAATATTGCGGCCTCGGCCATGAACAGTGCCGGATCAGCCCTGTACGTCGCCAGCAGCGATGGCAGCATCGCCATCCTCGCGATTGATACACAAAGCGGCGGGCTAACGCTGCAGCAAACATTAAGCACAGGCCTGTCATCAATCAACACGATCAATATCAGCGCTGACGGTGGCACTGTGTTCGTCTTGGGCAATGACGGCGATGCACTGGCCATATATACCGCTGCAGACATGCAACTGCAGCAGACACTGGTCACCGAAAACCTGGTCGACTTCTCCATTGCAGAGGATGGCGCGATTTATGCGGTCGATGGGAACTACTCGGGCCTTCGTGTCTATACCCTCGATAACGGCAGCTACACACTCACACAGAGCATTGCAGCATCCACCAGCACTGAGCCTTACCTATTCAGTGGCGTGCGCATCACCGTCTTGGGCAACTACGTTTATGTGGCAACCGACCCAATCGCCGACAGCTTGCCTAACACTTTGATCGTCTACCAGCGTGCCAGCGACAGCACACTCACGGCCTTGGCCCACATCCGGGACGGCAGTGACGCCAGCTTAGGCAGCCCTCTCGCCATCGTGGCATCAGACGATGGCGGAACTGTTTACGTAGCCAATGATGACCGCGTTTCTATCTTCGCTTTCGACAGCATCAGTAACACTCTCACCCAAATTGGCACTATTGACAGTCAGTCCACCATCGGCGCTATCGCGCTCTCTGCTGATGGGCGGACGCTCTATGTCGTCCATGCAGACAGCAGCATAGGCCGCTACCAAGTCTCGGACGATGGCCAACCAATATTGCTGGAGACCCTGCAAGGAGAAACCCTGACGGGTGCAACCAATATCTGGGCGGGTTCAGAAGGCACGCTGGTGGTCAGCGGTGCCGGAGGGGTGACAAGCCTAAGCGACCGTTTAGCGGACGAGATCGAGCTGACCTATGGCGAAAACACCACCATTCCGCTAACGGACATGCTTATGTTGTCCGATGCCGACTACGACATCCTGGGCGACGGCTCGGGCAACTACAACGGCGCCGCCATCGGCATTGCACGCTCGGGCGGCGCCGACGCCAGCGACAGCTATGGCTTTGCCGACAGCAACGGCCTGACCTATGCGGATGGCGTCATTTCGCTGGCCGGCACCGCGATCGCCACCCTCACGGTCGATGGCGGCGCGCTGACCGTCACCTTCACCGCCGACGTCAGCACCGCTACTGCCAACCTGGTGCTGCAACAGATCACCTACACGAACACCAGTGACGATCCCGGCAGCAGCATCGCGCTGGAGCTCACCGTCACCGATCAGTACGACGCCAGCACCAGCGTCACGCTGGCGCTGGCCGTAACGCAAGTCAATGACGCGCCCACCCTCACCAGCACCGGCGCGACCACCAGCCACACCGAAGGCGGCAACGCCACAGCCCTGTTCAGCGGCACCGCCGTCGCCACGGTAGAGAGCGGCCAGAGCATCACCAGCCTGACGCTGGCCGCATCCGGCATCAGCGATGGCACGGCCGAAACGCTGACCATCGATGGCACTGCCATTGCGCTGGTGGCGGGCTCCGGCACCACAGGCAGCGGGCTTGCCTACACCGTCACCGTGGCCGATGGCTCCGCCACCATCACGCTCGCCAGCAGCACCGGCATCACCGCCAATGCAGCGGCCGCGCTGGTCGATGCCATCGCCTATGCCAACGCCAGTGATGACCCTACCGCAGGCGCGCGCACCATCACGCTGACCTCGATCAGCGACGATGGCGGCACCGACAGCGGCGGCAGCGATACCACCGCCCTGGCCATCAGCGCCACCGTCACGGTGATTGCCGTCAATGACGCGCCCACCCTCACCAGCACCGGCGCGACCACCAGCCACACCGAAGGCGGCAGCGCTACGGCCCTGTTCAGCGGCACATCCATCGCCACGGTAGAGAGCGGCCAGAGCATCACCAGCCTGACGCTGACCGCATCCGGCATCAGCGATGGCACGGCCGAAACGCTGACCATCGATGGCACTGCCATTGCGCTGGTGGCGGGCTCCGGCACCACAGGCAGCGGGCTTGCCTACACCGTCACCGTGGCCGATGGCTCCGCCACCATCACGCTCGCCAGCAGCACCGGCATCACCGCCAATGCAGCGGCCGCGCTGGTCGATGCCATCGCCTATGCCAACGCCAGTGATGACCCTACCGCAGGCGCGCGCACCATCACGCTGACCTCGATCAGCGACGATGGCGGCACCGACAGCGGCGGCAGCAATACCACTGGCTTGGCCATCAGCGCCACCGTCACGGTGATTGCCGTCAATGACGCGCCCACGCTCATCAGCACCGGCGCCAGCACCGACTACGCCGCCAGCGGTAATGTCGTGCTGCTGTTCAGCGATACAGTCGTGGACACCGTCGAAGCCAGCCAGACCGTGGCCGCGCTGACCTTCACCGCAGAGGGTATTGCCGACGCCACCGAACAACTGGTGATCGATGACACCGCCATCACGCTGACCGACGGCAACACCGGCAGCACCGCCAGCGGCTACACCTATAGCGTCAGCCTGGCAAGCGACGGCACGGCCACCCTCACCCTGACATTGGGCGATGCCGGGCTGAGCACCGATGCCGCCGCCGCGCTGATCGACGCCATTGCCTACCAGAACGCCAGCAGCAGCGTCAGCACCGGCACGCGTACCGTCACCCTCACCAGCGTGCAGGACAACGGCGGCACGTCCGCCGCTGGCAACGACACCACCGCTCTGGCCATCAGCGCCAGCATCACCGTGATCAACAGCGCGCCACAGGCCGATGCCACCGACTACGCGCTGAGCCCCCTCACGCAAGGTGACACCTACAGCGCAACGCTGCCGGACAGCCTGTTCAGCGATGCGGATGGCGACACCCTGAACTGGAGCATCGACGGTCTTCCCGAAGGGCTCGGCTTTGATGCGAACACCCTGACCATCAGCGGCAGCACCACGGCAGATGCGGGCAGCTACACCATCACCATCACGGCCACCGACGCCAGCGGCAGCACCGCCACGCAGACGCTGGTGCTGACAGTCGCAGCCGCCACGCCGGACGCCCTGCGCACCGACATCGGACACGGCTGGCCGGCCAGCGCCGGCACATCCGCTCTAGCCACTCTGGCCGATCCGTTCGCCGCGCCGGACTGGTCGGCCCAGGTGGCACGCGGTGCACCGCTGACCAGCGCCGCGCTGAACGCCACGGCCTGGACGCGTGCGAACAGCTTCTCGACCGCGGATGGTCTGCTCGACGCCCTGCGCCAACCGCTGTGGGAAGACACGCCGAACGTGTCCGCCGAAGTTCTGTTCGCCGATGGCAGTACGGCAACACCGCTGGTGCTGCTGGCCGCTGCCGATGCCCCTGCGCTCGAAGCCCGTGAGGCACGGGTAGTGGGCCAGTGGGTCTATGACCCCAGCGGCAACCGCATGGTCGCGCAACTGCCCGAAGGGCTGATAGCCAGCCGGCAGACCATTGCCGCGCTGGAGCTGCGCAGCGCCGATGGCCGTGCACTGCCAGCCGGCATTCGGCTGGATCTGACCAGCGGCAGCATCATCGCCCCCGGCGTACGCGCCGCCGCACTCGACCTGTTGCTGGTGCTGCGCACCACCGACGGCCAGAGCCTGAGCCTGCCCGTGCACATCGCCCCGGCAGGCGCCAGGTTGGCCGTCGCGAGCACGCAGGACGATGCCATCGCCATCGCCGCCAAGCCGGCGCTGAGCGATCAGTTGCGCCAAGGGCCCGCCAGTGACCTGCTGCACCAAGCCCAGACGTTGTTACGCCAACTGGCGGAAGCACCACCGGTACATGCAGAAGCCACCGATACCACGACGAACAGTTGACCCACTCCCGCATGTCGCACCATTTTTCCCGGACCATGACCATGAACCAGCCCAAGCACCTCTCCCTGTCGCCAGCGCTACGCCGCGCCCCCCGCTCCATGACACTGAGCCTGATTGCCGCCGCCGTATTGGCCGGCTGCGCCGTCTCACCACCAGCCGAGCACAGCAAACAAGACTTGCTGCTGCAGGCCAGTGCCGATCAGCGGGAGATGTTTGCCAATCAAGAGCCCGTCAGCGCCCCGATTACCCTGGATGAAGCCATTGCCCGCGCCGTCAAATACAACCTGCAGCAGCGCCTGGCGCTGATGGAGCGCGCACTGGAGGACAACCTAATCGACGTGCAAAAACAGGGCATGCTGCCCAAGCTCACCGCCCGGGCTGGGCTGCGCACGCGCAGCAATGACTACGGCTCGTCGAGCGAATCGCTGGCGACCGGCGTCGAATCCCTGGTGCCCTCGACCAGCCAGGAGCGCACCAGCAACTCGGCCGATCTGCAAATGACCTGGAACGTGCTGGACTTCGGCCTCAGCTACTTCGGCGCCAAGGCACAGGGCAACAAGGCACTGGCCGCCGAGGAGCGCCGCCGCCGCGTGGTCGCCGACATCATCCGCGAGACCCGCGCCGCCTACTGGAACGCTGTCACGGCCGAGCGCCTCAAGGATCAGGTCGGCGACACCCTGGCACAGGCCCGTCAGACCCTGGACTATGCCCGCCAGACCGAGCAAAAGCGTCTGGTCGCCCCAATCGTGGCGCTGCGCTACCAGCGCGATCTGCTCAACATGGTGCGCCAGACCGAGGCGCTGGACAACGAACTGGCGCAGGCCAAGGCCCGTCTGGCGGCGCTGATGAACCTGGCTCCCGGAACTTCCTTCACGCTGGCCGCGCCTGACGCCACCGCGCTGCAAGCGCCGCGTCTGGCCTACGAACTGCAGGACCTGGAAGCACTCTCCATGGTGCGCCGCCCCGAACTGCGCGAGGAAGGCTACCTGGCCCGCAACGCCGTGCTGGAAACGCGCATGTCGCTGCTCAAGCTATTCCCCAACGCTGCGCTGTTCGGCGGCCTCAACTACGACAGCAACAAATACCTGGTCAACCAAAACTGGGCCGACGCCGGCGTGCAGGTGAGCTGGAACCTGCTCAACGTGCTCTCCTGGCCCGCCATCGAACGCGCCGGGGAAACGCGTGAGCAGGTCGCCGACCTGCGCCGCCAGGCACTGCGCATGACCGTGCTCACCCAAGTACACGTCGCTTGGCTGGAGCGCGAGCGCGCCGCCGCTGCCTTCGAGCGCGCACAAGAGCTCAGCCGCCTGCAGGACGCCATCCGTACCCAAACCGAAAACGCTGCGCGCAGCAACTCCGAAACCCAGCTCGAACTGGTACGCGCCCGCGTCGAGACCCTGCTGGCCACCCGCGCCCGTGATCTCAGCTACGCCGAGTTGATCAATGCGCAGAACACCGTCTACCAAGCTGCCGGCATCGACCCGCTGCCCGAACGCATCGATGACGAAAGCGTCGCCGGCCTGGCCCGCAGCATCGCCGAGACCAGCCGCCTGATCGAACGCGGCCACATCGAGGTGCCCCGCTTTGCCAGCCTGAATGCCCCGGCAGAGATCGCCGTGCCAGCCAGCGCGCAGCCGCAGCCCATTGCCCGAGCCCCGCGGCCCGCTCCGGCACTGCGCACCGTGACCGGCCAGCCGTGGGAACACTTGGGCTCCGTCGGCTCCGCTCCCATAGCCGAAGTGGCAGCCGTTGCCGACGCTGCCGAGGCAGGCATTGCTACCCCCGTTCGCTGACAGGATGACCATGACCCAGGCACCTGACACCACTTTCCCGTCTGGAAGCTGGGTGGACATTGCGGCAGTCTCGCTGCTGCTGACGGTTGTTCTGACTCAGCCCGTCGCTGCACAACAGTCTGCATCCGCCAGCGCCGAGCTGCCCGGCACCGGCGGCACCCGAGCCCAACTCGTGGCTGTGCGGCACGCCGTGATTTCCAGCGAACTCGCCGCCAAAATCAGCAGCCTGCCGGTGCGTGAAGGACAGGCTTTCCGCAAGGGCGACACGCTGGTAGCCTATGACTGCTCGCTCAACCGTGCGCGGCTGGAGCGCGCCACGCAAGCAGAGGCCGCGGCACGGGAGAAGCTGGACGTTGCCGAGCAACTCGACCGCCTGGGTTCCATCAGCCAGGGCGACGTCGCGCAGGCCCGGGCCGCCGTCGCCGTTGCCAAGGCGGAAAGCAGCGTCGAGCGCGTCATGGTGCGCCGCTGCATCATCAGCGCGCCCTTCGCCGGCCGCGTGGGCGAAACCTATGTGCGCGCCGCCGAACATGTGGCCGAAGGCAAGGAACTGCTCAGCATCTACGACGACAGCGCCTTCGAGGTCGAAACCATCGTGCCCTCGCGCTGGCTGGCCTGGCTCAAGCCCGGCTATCCCATGCAGGTTGTGATCGATGAAACTGGCCAGACCTACACCGCCAAGGTCGCCCGCATCGCCGGCGCAGTCGATCCGGTCAGCCAATCGGTCAAAGTCATTGGCCACCTCGACAACCAGCGCGCGCAGGATGCCGCCCCGCTGTTGCCGGGCATGAGCGGCAGCGTTCTCGTCGCGGCACCTGATACCGCACCATGATGCCAGCACGCGACCCAAACGACGCCCCCCCCCTCAGCCGCCGCCTGAACACCAATGGCAAACCCGCGCCTGACACGGCAAACGGCGCAGCCCAAACACCATCGACGCCATCCGCTACCGCAAGGCCCGCCAGGCAGGCGGCGCCCCGGCGACCCGCGACTCCTGCAGCCCCGACGGCCGCCAACTCGGACGACCCTGGCGCCGTGCTGGCGGCGCTGGCCCGGCTGGAGCAGCGCGCCCGCGCCTGCACCGATGCGCAGGCCTTGGGTTTTCTGATGGTCAACGACACCCACGCGCTGGCGCCCTACCGTCAGGCCGCGCTGTGGCTGCGCGAGCCCGGTGATGGCGACGGCCGCATCGCCGCGCTCTCCGGGCTGGCCGTGCCTGACCGGCATGCCCCCTTCAACATCTGGCTGGCCCGGCAAATCGCCCACCACGCCGACTCAGCCGCCGGGCACAGTGCTGGCGCCATGCCCCGGCCCGACGCGATGCAGGTGACGGACGATGCCGCCCGCTGGACCGAGCACCTGCCAGCCCATGCCTGGTGGCTCCCCCTGCCGCTGCAAACCCGCGCCAATGGCACGGCCCCAAGCCCAAACGATGCGCAGGCAGGCCTGCTACTGCTGCGCGATACGCCCTGGCTGCCGCGCGATACCACGGCACTAAACCTGCTGGCCGATGCCTACGCCCACGCCTGGCGCGCACTGCGACTGGCGCGGCAGGCCAGACCAGGCCTGAGGAGCTTGCGCAGCAGTCTGGCGCACAGCAAGCGCCAGCGCTGGATCATGGCGCTGGTGGCAGTCGCACTGTTATTGCTTTTGCTACCCGTGCGGCAATCGGTGCTGGCACCTGCTGAAGTGGTGGCGCGCGCCCCCGAAGTCGTGCGCGCACCGCTGCAAGGCGTGGTCGATCGCATAGACGTGCAGCCCAACCAGAGCGTCACCAAAGGTCAGTTGCTGGCCGCGCTGGATTCCCGTGAATTGCAGGGCCGCCTGGAAGCAGCGCGTCAAACCCTTGCCGTGGCCGAGGCCGAATGGCGGCGCGGCCAACAGCAGGCGCTGTTCGACCCCCGCACCAAATCAGAGTTGGGCCTGCTGCAGGGCAAGCGCGACCAGGCCGCCGCCGACGCGGACTACTACGCCCAGACCATCGCTCGCACCGAGCTGCGCGCCGAACGCGACGGCATCGCGCTGTTCGACGACCCGGCCGACTGGATCGGCCGCCCCGTGGCACTGGGCGAGCGCATCATGCAGGTGGCCGACCCGCGCGATGCCGAACTGGATGTGTCGCTGCCCGTCGCGGATGCCATCGCCCTGCCCGAGGATGCCGAAGCGCGCCTGTTCCTCAACGCCGCGCCGGCCGCCCCCATCGCTGCCACCGTGTCACGGGTCGGCTACCGCGCCACGCCCACCGCCGACGGCACGATGGCCTACCGCGTGCGCGCCCGCTTCGATGCGCCCATCGATGACAACGCGCTGCTGCGCGTCGGCCTCAAAGGCACGGCCAAGCTGTATGGCGAACGCACCGTACTGGCCCTGTATCTGCTGCGTCGGCCGCTGGCCACGCTGCGCGTCTGGTTGGGGCTGTGATGCCAACAGCCGCCGCCTTGCCGCCGCAGTCCGCACTGCCCCGCGCCGCGCCGCCCGGCACAGCCGCGGCGCTGGCACCGCTGCGCGAGGAACTGCTGCTGCACCGGGCGCCTTCCGGCCACGATGGCGCGCCCGCTTGGACGCTGGAAGACCCCGGCCGCAACCAGTTCTTCCAGATCGGCTGGGCAGAGGCCGAAATGCTGGCGCGCTGGCACTTGGGCGCCCCGCAGCGCGTGGCCGAGGCCGTCAGTGGCCAGACCACGCTCGACATCACCGCTGCCGACGTCGAGGAGCTGGCACGCTTTCTCGATGCGCAAAGCCTGCTGCAAATGCGCGGCGCCAAGACCTGCGAGCGCTACCAGCGCGAAGCCCAGGCGCGGCACAGCCGCAACTGGGCAAGCTGGGCCCTGCACAACTATCTGTTCGTGCGCATCCCGCTGGTACGGCCGGACGCCTTTCTGGAGCGTACGCTGCCTTGGGTGCGGTGCGTGTTTCTCAACCGCCGCTTCGCGCTGGCCACCGCGCTGACGGCACTGCTCGGGCTGTTTCTCGTCACCCGCCGGTGGGATGCCTTCGTCCACACCTTCCTGCACTTCTTCACGCCCGAAGGCGCGGCCATTGCCGCACTCACGCTGGCCTGCACCAAGGTACTGCACGAACTCGGCCACGCTTATGTCAGCAAGCACCACGGCTGCCGCGTCGCCAGCATGGGTGTGGCCTTCATGGTGCTGTGGCCGGTGCTCTACACCGACACCTCGGGCGCCTGGCGGCTGGCCAGCCGGCGCCAACGCATGGCCATCGGCGCGGCCGGCATGCTCACCGAAACGGCACTGGCCGCCTGGGCCACGCTGGCCTGGAGCTTCCTTCCCGATGGCGTGTTGCGCAGCGCCGCCTTCATGCTGGCCACCACCACCTGGCTGCTGACGCTGGCGGTCAACCTCAACCCGCTGATGCGCTTCGACGGCTATTTTCTGCTGGCCGACGCGCTCAACGTGCCCAACCTGCAGAACCGCTCCTTCGCGCTGGCGCGCTGGCGGCTGCGCGAATGGCTGTTCGGCTTCGGTGACGACAAGCCCGAAGTCTTCGCCCCATGGCGCGAGCGCACGCTCATCGTCTATGCCTTCTGCGTCTGGGTGTACCGCTTCTTCCTGTTCCTGGGCATTGCGCTGCTGGTCTATCACTTTGCCTTCAAGCTGCTGGGCATTCTTCTGTTCGCCATCGAAATCATGTTTTTCGTGATCCGTCCCATCTTCACCGAACTCAAGGCTTGGGTGCAGCGCCTGCGCGCCGGTGGCGCGCGCTGGAACCGCCGCAGCGCCTGCACGGCTGCGCTGCTGACTGCCGCCCTGCTGCTGCTCGCCCTGCCCTGGCATGCGCGCATTGCCGCGCCGGCCCTGGCCCGCGCGGCCGAGCAGGCCCGCCTGGTCGCCCCGACCGGAGCCCGCATCGAGCACATTCTGGCCGAGCCGGGCCAGGCCATCGCCGCCGGCAAGCCACTGTTCGTGCTGTCTGCGCCTGACCTAGAACATGAGCTGAACACCCTGCGGCGGCGCATGGCCGTGCTGGCCTGGCAGAGCGACTTCCATGCCATCAGCCGCGAAACCGCCACCGCCGTACCGGTGGCGCAGCGCGAACTGCAGGCCGCTGGCGAACGTCTGGCCGTGCTGGAGCGCCAGCAGGCCCAACTGACGCTCGTCGCCCCCTTCGACGGCATATTGGCCGATCGCGCCGAACCATTGGCCACAGGTGACTGGGTAGCCGCTGGCGAATGGCTGGGCACGCTGGCCGCGCCGGAGCACCGACTGGTGGAAGCCTACATCACCGAAAACGAGCTGCACCGCGTGCGGATTGGCGACGCGGCACGCTTCGTCCCCGAAGACCCCGGCCAGCGCGCCTGGACGCTGCGCGTCATCGATATCTCCGCCACCGCGACCCGCCGGCTGACTGCCGCGCCCGAGCTGGCCTCGCCCAATGGCGGCGGCATTGCCGCCGAGCGCGCACCGCCTTCGGCCCGCGCCGAACAACAACAGTCCGAAGGCGGTGAATGGGTACCGGAGCAGGCGGTCTACCGCGTCCTGCTGCAGCCGAACGCGTCGCATACGCCCGAGGCAGTGCCGCTGCAAGTGCTGCGCGGCACCACAGTCATCAACGGCCAGACCGAGAGCCTGCTGCACCGGGCCTGGCGTCAAGTCACCGCGGTACTGGTACGGGAAAGCGGCTTTTGAAGATGCAACAACCACCCAAGCAAAAGCCCCAGCGGCAAGTACGCTTGAGATGCGTGACATATGTGCTTGCCTGTCTCGCCATCTGGATGATCGGCGCATGCGTCAATGCCGCTGCCTTCTTGTGGCTACCGTCATTGGTGCTCAACAACTGGGCTTTCGGGCCTGCACGGCTTGGCAGCATTAACTTCAGTCTGGGCCTGAGCCTCGCAGGGCTTGCCATCGCAGGTTTGCTGAGCCTGCTGCAGTGCCGACTTGGGCAGGAGCACCATCATCCTTACCGTTACTGGCGAGCACTGCTGACGGGTCTGATCAGCTACCTGCTGCTCATGCTCGCATTGGTGCTGTGGCTGAGCGCTCAGCCGGGGGGCCTGCACTGCCATGGTGGCTTTTGGCACTGCCTGCAGCGGGGTGCTACAGGCTGGCTGCTCATTAGCGGCTACGGGGCACTGTTCAACAGCGCCAACCTGCTGGTCACCGTCCCCGGCGTTCTGTGGCTCTGGCACCGCGTCATCCTTCAATACCACCAAACGCCTGCAGAAAAACCACTTGGTTTTCTTAAAAAATTTTAACGTGCGAAGTATGAAGGCCTGCTGTAAAAACGGCTTATTCGAACGTCCATGCGACCACCTTTGGCGCTACTGCACTATCCATCCATCACGATCATGATCACTGCAACACTCGAACGTCCGCAGCTCTCCGCTCGACTCAAACTGGAGACCAATGCCCAGCATGAACGCATGCATCAACTGATGGAGTATGGCGCCCCGTTCTCCAGCCCTGAGGCGTATACCCGCTTTGTGGCCGCGCAGTATCTGTTCCAACGTGATATCGAGCACTTGTTTAAGAACGCCGCAGTGCAAAAGGCCGTGTCGGACTTACATGTACGCGGCCGCCTGGAAGCATCGCTGGCCGACCTTAAGGATCTGGGTGCCGAAGTGCCGCAGGACCGGCTCGCCAGTGCCGATGTGGCCATGCCCGAGGCGCTGGGCTGGCTCTATGTCTCGGAAGGGTCCACACTGGGCGCAGCTTTCCTCTTCAAGGAAGCGCAGGCCAGTCTTGGCTTCTCGGCGGCATTCGGCGCACGCAATCTGGCCGCTTATCCGGAAGGCCGTGCCACGGTCTGGCGCAGGTTCGTCGCGGCCCTCGACAATGATGCGATCGGCAATGAGCAACACGACGCCATCATTGCAGGAGCAAATGCCGCTTACGACCGCTTCGGTGAACTGCTGACGCGCTACTTCGGTCAGGCCTGATGTTCGGATCAGCCTGGCCGCATGTGCGAACCAAGCGACGGCAGAAACAGTTGCCGGTGCAACCGGTCACCACTGCCAGATCACGGCTGACGCAAGCACTGCTGTTGGCGCTGGCCGTGAGCTGCTTGGTACTGGCTGCACTCGGTGCCATACTCCCTGGGCTGCCCAGCACCGAGTTCATACTGCTCGCGGCTTGGGCCGCCGCGCGCAGCTCGCCGCGTTTTCACGCATGGATGCTAGAGCACCCGCTGTTCGGCTCTACGCTTCGCTGCTGGCAGGACGGCAGGTGCGTGAGCCGGCGCGCCAAATGGCTGGCCAGCTTCTCGATGACGACCTGCTCCATCTTGCTGATCGTCTCCGTGCCACATCCCTGGCTGGTGGCGGTGGCCATCGCCTGCATGCTGGCCGTGCAGGTCTGGCTGTGGAAGCAGCCTGAAACAGTTGCGGCAGTTGCCCATGCCGCCACGGTGTCAACCAGCGGTGTCGACTGCACCGATCAGACAACACTGGCCTCGCGCGCTCAAGCTCCACCAGAGCCATAAATCACCGGCGAGCCGACCAGCGGCGCCGTCTCAGACACCACGACGAACGCGATCAACCAGTTAATTGATACACTTCACCTCCCGCGCCGCAGCTTCGAGTTCAGCGCGCCATGCAGCGCGTCGCTAAGCAGACCAGACGTCTTGCCATGCGGTACGCGACGATCTCGCCGTTGTACAAGTCCATGCAGGCCGACAGGTAGAGCTTGTGGCCCTTCACGTTGAACTCGGTGACATCGGTCGCCCACTTCTGGTTGGGCGCGGTTGCGCAGAAGTCGCGCTGCAGAACGTTGGGCACCTGCGCATCACTCATGCCTGCAACATGACCGGAGCGCTTCTTTGCGCGAATCAACGCGCGCAGCCCCATCTTCCGCATCAGACGCTGCACGCACTTGTAGTTGACCGGTTCCTGCGTCGATCGGCATAACGCAGCCGTGATTCGTCTGTAGCCATAGCGACCCTTATGCTCGTCGTAGACAGCGCGGATCTTGGCCTTCATGGAGCTTTGTTGATCGCGTTGGATCGCTTGGCACTGGTAGTAGAACGTACTGCGCACCACGCCTACTACCTGCAACAGGTCCGCCAATTTATGATGACGCCTCAACCCGGCAATCAGACGCGCTTTGTCGGCGCAGCTGACCTCTTCGACCGGATTAAGGCCTGCATTTTTTTAGGTACGCGACCTCCGCACGTAGTCGATCGTTCTCTTCGCGCAGGGCCTGCGCCGCATCGGTTGCGACTATGTTCGCCGGCGCTGCACAGCGTCGTTTTGGCTTCATCTTGGGACGCTCTTCTTTCTCGCTCTTGAGAGCCTGCAGGCGGCCTTGATCGATATTGCGTCGCCAGATCACGACTTGGTTGGGATTGCGGATGCCATAGATCGCCGCGACCTGGCGGCTGAAGAGCTGTTCGCGATCTTGATGGGTCAGCACCTGCAGTTTGAACTGCGCACTGTACGTGCTGCGCTTGGGGCGCAAGCCGTCAATGCCGTGCAGGCGGTAATGGCTCACCCAGGTGCGAATCTTCTCCTCGGGCACCGCCAACCGGCGAGCCAGCAGCTTCGCGCCCCCTTCGCCCGCCAAGAAGCTCTGGACGACTTCCAGCTTGAACTCCGTTTTGTACTTCTTCGTGAAACCCCTTGAAGTTCGTCCAACTTCTGGGGGTCAGTTCAATACCGGGCGATTCAAACGGTACTACTAGAGACCCGATCTAAACTCCTACTATTGAAACGGCTTTCGTGTTGAGGTACGCCTCCATCGCCTCGGGCCCACCCTCCGTGCCGTAGCCGGAGTCTTTGATCCCACCAAATGGCAACTCGGCCGATGGCGTGGCCGGCTGATTGATCCATAACATACCGGTCTCGACTCTATGGGCCAGCAGTTGGACGTTCTTAAAAGACTGGGTGAATGCGTACGCGGCCAAACCGTAGGACAGGCGATTGGCTTCGGCAATCGCATCTTCAAGCCGTTCAAACGGCAAGATTCCCGCAATGGGGCCAAACGGCTCCTGGTTGAAAAGGTCGGCTTCGGTCGTTTCCACGCGAACAAGCGTTGGAGCAAAAAAGTTGCCAGCCGATCCGACGCGATGACCACCAGTCAACACATGGGCGCCGCGTTGACGGGCATCTTCGACCAACTGCTCCATGGCGGTGACGCGACGCGGATTGGCCAGCGGCCCCAGCGTGGTGCCTTCTGTCAGACCATCGCCCAGTACCAAGCCTTCAGCATGGTGCTTGAAGGCCTGCGCAAACGAGTCGACGATGCTCCTGTGCACTAGAAAGCGCGTTGGCGAGATGCAGACCTGGCCGGCATTGCGGAATTTGGCTGCGCCCACGGTTTTTACGGCCAATTCGACGTCGGCGTCTTCGGCCACGATGACTGGCGCGTGGCCACCCAGCTCCATGGTGACGCGCTTCATGTGCAGGCCTGCCAGAGCGGCCAGTTGCTTGCCGATGGCGGTTGACCCGGTGAATGTGACCTTGCGGATGATTGGGTGCGCGATCAGGTGGCTGGAGATTTCTGCCGGATTGCCGAACACCAGCCCCACCACGCCGGCCGGCGCGCCTGCGTCGACGAAGCAACGCAGCAGTTCAGCTGGCGAGGCCGGGGTTTCTTCTGGCGCCTTGCACAGAAACGAGCAGCCGCAGGCCAGCGCAGCGCCGATCTTGCGCACGATCTGGTTTACAGGAAAGTTCCAGGGTGTGAAGGCGGCGACGGGGCCGATGGCTTCCTTGAGCACCATTTGCTGCGCGGCGGTGTTGCGGCCCGGAACGATGCGGCCATACACACGCCGGCCTTCATCGGCAAACCATTCGATGATGTCTGCGCCAGCGTCGATTTCGCCAAGCGCCTGGACAAGCGGTTTACCGTTTTCCAGCGTCAATAGCCGGGCGATGGCGTCGCGGCGCTCGCGCAGCAAGGCGGCGGCCCGGCGCATGACGGCGGCACGCTCATAGACCGAGGCATCGCGCCAGATTTCAAAGCCTTGTTGCGCGGCAGCGAGCGCGCGGTCCAAGTCGGCGATGCCGGCGTGGGCGACCTGGCCGATGACCTGGCCAGTGGCCGGGTTGTGTACGGCAATGGTGTTGCCGCTGATGGCATCGACCCATTCGTTGGCGATCAACAATTGAGTGTTGGGATAGGAGACAGTCATGGATGGGATTTCAGAGGGTGACGCGGTGGCAATGGCTGCACTTTGATTGTGCAGGCGATCCTGTTGCGGAAGCTGCGGTTAAGCGGCTTCCTGAACACGTTCTTTGAAGACGTTCTTATTGGTTGAGACGGATGTTGGCCGTCTTGATGACGTTGCCCCACAGCGCTTGCTCCGACTGCACGAAGCGGGTGAACTCGTCGGGAGACATGGGCATCGGCTCGATGCCGATTTCTTCGAGCTTGCCGCGGGTCTGGCTGTCGTGGAGCGCGTCCGTAAGTGACTGGCTCAAACGCGCCACGACGGCGTCGGGCAGTTGCGCTGGGCCCACCAAGCCTTGCCAGGCATAGGCCTCAAAGCCGGGCACGCCCGCTTCCGCAAGCGTTGGCACATCGGGCAAAAGCGGCAGGCGCTGCGGGGTGGCCACGGCGAGCACGCGTACTTTTCCGCTTCGGATGGCCGAGAGGCTGGGGGGCAGATCGGTGAACATCGTCTGCACCTGGCCCGCCATCAAATCCTGCAGCGCCGGCGCCGAGCCCTTGTATGGCACGTGCATCAGATCGGTACCGGTGCGCTGCTTGAACAGCTCCAGCGCCACGTGCTGGGGTGAGCCAGCGCCGGGGGTGGCATTGGAGATCGCACCGGGCGACTTTTTCACCAGTTCCAGCAACTCCTGCACGTTTTGCGCGGGAAAGTTGGGCGTGACGGCCAGCACCAGCGGCATGCGGCCGAGCCCGCCGATCAGGGTGAAATCGCTGTTGGGGTCGTAGCTCAGCGACGTGTACATCGCCGGGTTGAACGCCAGCGTGCCGGAATCGGCGGTGCCAATGGTGTAGCCATCCGGTTGGGCGCGCGAAAGCGCGGTTGCGCCAATGATGGTGGCTGCGCCTGGGCGGTTGTCGATCACGATGGACTGGCCCAGGTCCTGGCCCATGCGGCTGGCCAGGTTGCGCGCCATCACATCGGTCGTACCGCCAGGTGCATACGGCACGATCCATTTCAGGGGCTGGTTGGGATAGGCCGTAGTCTGGGCCTGGGCGGCGATGCTGCAGCTGAGCAGGGCTGCAGCGATGGTGCTTACGAGAGCGTGGTTCATGGTGTTGTCTCCTTGCGCGATGGCAATGGTGGTGGTTGTGGTGAAGCGCTGGTGTTGCGCGCACCCTGCATGGCAGGGCGCCGCAGTTTTCTCTTCGTTCAGAAGATGTCGGGTTCCGGCACGGGCTTGCCGAAGGTGGTTTCGAGGAAGTCGAAGTCGCAGCCCTCGTTGGCCTGCTTGATGTGGCGGCCGAACATCCAGCCGTAGCCGCGCTCGTAGCGCGGCGGTGCCGGCGTCCAGGCGGCGCGGCGCGCGGCCAGTTCCTCGTCGCTGATCTCCAGGTGGATGGTCCGCGCCGGCACGTCCACGGTGATGCGGTCGCCGGTTTTCACCAGTGCCAGCGGGCCGCCGATCGCCGCTTCGGGCGCGCAGTGCAGCAGGCAGCCGCCGTAGCTGGTGCCGCTCATGCGCGCATCCGACAGACGTAGCATGTCCTTGACGCCCTGCTTGAGCAGCTTGGTGGGGATGGGCAGCATGCCCCATTCGGGCATGCCGGCGCCCAGCGGGCCGGCGTTGCGCAGCACCAGAATGTCGTCGCCGGTGACGTCCAGATCCGGGTCGTCCACGGCCTTCTTGAGGCTCGGATAATCGTCGAACACCAGTGCGCGGCCAGTGTGGCGCAGCAGGTGCGGCGCCACGGCGCTGGGCTTGATGACCACGCCGTCGGGCGCCAGGTTGCCGCGCAGCACAGCGAGCGCACCCTCGGCGTAGATCGGCTTGTCCAAGGGGCGGATCACGTCGTCGTTGTAGACCTCGGCGCCGGCGATGTTTTCGCCGATGGTCTTGCCGTTGACGGTGAGCGCCTCGGTCTTCAGGTGCGGGCGGATGCGCTCGAGCATGCCGCGCAGGCCGCCGGCGTAGAAGAAGTCTTCCATCAGGTAGGCGTCGCCGCTGGGGCGGATATTGGCGATCACCTGCACACGGCGGCTGAAGGCGTCGAAGTCGTCCAGGCTGACGGGGTGGCCGGCGCGGCGCGACATGGCGATCAGGTGGATGATGGCGTTGGTCGAGCAACCCATGGCCATCGCGCAGGCGATACCGTTCTCGAAATTGGCGCGCGTGAGCATCTTCGCGGGCGTGAAGTCGTCCCACACCATCTGGACGATGCGGCGGCCGCACTCGGCACTCATGCGGATGTGGTTGGCGTCGGCTGCCGGGATGCTGCTGGCGCCCGGCAGCGCTAGGCCCACGGCCTCGGCGATGCCCATCATGGTGGCGGCGGTGCCCATGGTCATACAGGTGCCGTGGCTGCGCGCGATGCCGGCTTCCATCTCTTTCCAGGCCTGCTCGGACAGGCGCCCGGCGCGGCGCTCGTCCCAATACTTGAAGGCGTCCGAGCCCGAGCCCAGCACCTTGCCCTTCCAGTTGCCGCGCAGCATGGGCCCGGCGGGCAGATAGATGAAGGGAAGGCCCATGCTAAGCGCTCCCATCGTGAGGCCCGGTGTGGTCTTGTCGCAACCACCCATCAATACGGCGCCATCGACGGGATGGCTGCGCAACAGCTCCTCGGTTTCCATCGCCAGGAAGTTGCGGTAGAGCATGGTGGTGGGTTTGACCATGCTCTCCGACAGGCTGATCGCCGGCAGCTCCAGTGGAAAGCCACCCGCCTGCAGCACGCCGCGCTTGACGTCTTCGACGCGCTGCTTGAAGTGCGCGTGGCACTGGTTGGCGTCGCTCCAGGTGTTGACGATGGCGATGATGGGCTTGCCCATCCAATCCTCGTAGCCGTAGCCCATTTGCAGCACGCGCGAGCGGTGGCCGAAGGAGCGAAAGTCATCGGGGGCAAACCAGCGCGCGCTGCGCAGGCTCTCGTAAGGTATAGCCATGGTGGGATTCTTTTGTAGAGAAGTCTGGCTGCGCTGCGCGCAGACACAGCACGCGCTACCGCCGGCAAGGGGCCAGTCGACTGCGGACTTGTTGCAATGAGTTAAAGGACTTTGCCTGGATTCATCAGGCCTACTGGATCGAGTGCTTGCTTGACGCGCCGCATCACATCTAGCTCGATGGCGCTCTTGTAGAGCGGCAACTCATGGCGCTTGAGCTGGCCGATACCGTGCTCGGCGCTGATACTGCCGTGCAGGGCGGCGACTGCATCGTGGATCACCTGATTCACCGCATCGGTCTGAAGTTGCCAGGACCCAGGCTCAATGGCAGCGGGGGCGCTGACGTTAAAGTGCAGGTTGCCATCGCCCAGATGCCCGTAGACGATGGGCCGCGCGCCGGGGAACGCCTGGGCCAGTTGCGGCAACATCGCCGCCACGAAGGCGGGGATGCGGGAGATGGGCAGCGACACATCGTGTTTGATGTTGCTGCCATCCATTTGCTGGGCGTGCGTGATGTTCTCCCGCAGCATCCACAGGGCTTGCCCTTGGGCCACGTTGCCAGCCAGTGCGACGTCTTCCAGCTGACCGTCTTCCATGCAGGCCATCAGGGCCGTCTGCATGGCCTCGCGTAATACGGCATCGTCGCCACCATCGGCGGCCTCCATCAGCACGTACCAGGGCCAGTCGCCCTGCAGCGGCGCAGGCGTGTCAGGAAAGTAATGGCGCACCAGTGCGATGGCTTCACCGGATATCAGCTCAAACGCTGTGAAGCGCTCGCCCAGGCGCTGACGCATGGCCCCCAGTAACTGCACAGCCTGTGCGACGCTGGCGACACCGGCAAAGGCTACGACGCGGGCATCGGGCGCGGCAAACAGCTTGACGGTGGCGGCGGTGATGATGCCCAGCGTGCCCTCGGCACCGATGAACAGCTGCTTGAGGTCATAGCCGGTGTTGTCTTTGCGTAGCCCCCGCAGCAGATCCAGGCGCTCGCCATCGGGCAGCACGACCTCTAGGCCCAGCACCAGATCGCGCGTGTTGCCGTAGCGCAGCACCTGCACGCCACCGGCATTGGTGGCAATGTTGCCGCCGATCTGGCACGAGCCTTCCGCCCCGAGCGAGAGCGGAAAAAGACGCCCAACTGCAGCTGCCTGCTGTTGCAGCGTTTGCAGCACGCAGCCAGCCTCTACGGTGGCAGTGTTGTTCTCGACGTCGATGTCCAATATGCGGTTGAGGCGCCCGAGTTGCAGCACCACTGCACGGGGGCCAGTGCTGCCCGGCACCGAGGCACCGCACAAACCAGTGTTGCCGCCTTGTGGCACGATCGCTACGCCCGTGGCTGCGGCTAGGCGCACGATGGCCTGCACCTCTTCGGTGTTGGCCGGGCGCAGCACCGCTAAAGCCGGGCCCTCAAACTTATTGCGCCAGTCGCGCGTGTAGGCCGACAGGTCATCGCCGCGGTCGCTGGAGAGCACGTGGGCATCGCCAATGAGCGCACGTGCTCGCGCCAGCCAGGATTGGGAGTCGAAAGACATCGAAAACTCTTTTAGTAGGAGGTGGTGGCGCCAGCGCCGGTTGCGCTGCGACCAAAGCGGGCGGCGGCTGCATCCATGGCATCGCGCAACAGGATCGTGTCCAGCGCCACGGCGATGAACTGAACGCCAAGGTCCAGGCATTCGCGCGCGCGCTGGGCATCCACCATCAAAATGCCCGATGCCTTGCCTGTGGCGCGGATGCGGGCCAGAGCATCGTTGATGATGCGGGTGACTTCCGGGTGTCGCATCTGGCCGGCATAGCCCAAGCTGGCGGAGAGGTCTGCCGGGCCAATGAAGATGCCGTCAACCCCGTCCACTGCTGCGATGGCTTCGATCTGATCAAGTGCCTCTGCCGTTTCAACCTGGACTAGCAGGCACAACTCGTCAGCGGCGCGCGCAACGTAGTCGGTGGTGCGCCCAAAGTTGGAGGCTCGGGTTGAGCCGCCCATGCCGCGGATTCCTTCAGGCGCGTAGCGCATCGCGCGCACGGCCGATTCGGCTTCTTGGGCGTTCTGCACGAAAGGCAACAGCAACGTTTGCGCGCCAAGATCCAAGTAACGCTTGATGAGCACCGTGTCGTTCCAGGCCGGACGCACCACAGCGTGCGTGGGCAAGGTGCCGGGCGCGGGCTGGGCAGCCGCCAACGCACGCAACTGTTCGAGCATCAAAGGCACGTCGGTGGGCGTGTGCTCGGTGTCCATCAACACCCAGTCGTAGCCGGCGCCGCCGATCAGTTCACTCACAAAGGGCGAGGGGATGGTGGACCAGATGCCGATCTGCGGCTGGCCCTCGCGCAGAGCGCGCTTGAAGTGGTTGACTGGGAGCACGGTTACTGGACCTCAATGTTGGCTTTTTCCACCACGTCGATCCAACGAGCGACTTCTGCAGCGACGAAATCGCGGGCCTGTTGCGATGTGCCGGGCGTTGGTTCATTGCTCATAGTCGCCAGCCGCTCAACAAAGTCTGCTTCGGCGAGGATGCCCTGGGTGGCATCGTTGAGTCTCTGCACGATGTCATCCGGCAAACCGGCTGGGCCAGCAAGGTTTGCCCATGAATAGTTAACGACCTGCGGTTGGCCAGCTTCGGCCATGGTGGGCACATCGGGCAGAGCAGGAAGACGGCTCTCGCTGGTTACTGCTAGTGCATGCAGCTTGCCGCTTTGCACGAACGGAATGGCGGAAGTAGCGGGTACGAAGAGCAGGTCGGCGTGGCCACCGGTTAAGTCGGCCATCGCGGGCGAGTCTCCTTTGTAAGGCACGGCGTTGAAGCTGATGCCAGCGCTTTGTTTGAGCAGTTCGGTCGTCATGTGGCCCGACGAGCCGATGCCGGTCAGGGCCATATTGAGCGAGTCGGGATTGGCTTTTGCCATATTCACGACGTCAGCCAATGTTTTCTCGTTCAGGGTGGGTGCTGCCAGCAGCAGCATGGGGCCACGACTGATCATGGCAATGTGGGTGAAATCCTTGCGCGTGTCGTATTTGACGTTCTTGTTCACCAGTTGATTGATGGCGTGTGAGCCAGGCCCACCGATGATCAGCGTGTACCCATCGGGTTTAGCTCGCGCGACGAAATCGGAGCCGAGTGAGCCGTTAACGCCCGGCTTGTTCTCCACGACGACGGTTTGATTCAGCGCTTTGGACAGTCGATCACCTACTAGACGCCCGATTGCATCGGTTTGTCCGCCTGGAGGAAATGGAACGATCAAGCTGATTGGTCGGCTTGGATAGTCTGATTGCGCTGCAACTGTCAGCGGCGCGAGCGCTGCCGCAGCCAAGAGCAAAAGAAGGTGCCGTCGATAAACTCCGCGAACTTTAACCATCGTTGTCTCCGTCATGAATGATTGCGCAATCATTTCAGTTTTAACGGCGCGTATCCATTCGGGACTACTATTAGATTTAGTCTGCAACGCATGGTTGCTGTCAGTGCTATCATGACAACGCAATCATTGGTGTATCAAGTGTTCGCAGGAGGCAACGCGTGTCCACTCGCAGTTTTTCGCGCGGCGCTGCTGCGCCAACCCTCAAGGATTTGGCTCGGCTGGCGGGCGTTTCACCGATTACCGCGTCTCGTGCGTTGCACCGTCCGGAGCTGGTGGCGGAGTCCACACGTTTGCGGGTGCAATCCGCCGCGGAGCAGTCCGGCTACGTGCCCAATTCGTTGGCAGGTGGTCTCACTTCGCGCCAAACGCGACTGGTGGCGGCCATCGTGCCGACCATCGGACACTCGCTGTTCTCGGACATGGTGGGTGCGCTGATCACTGCACTGGCTGAAGCGCGGTATGAGACGACGCTTGGCATTTCCAGCTATGACGTAGAACACGAGGAGACCTGGCTTGCCGCCATGCTCAGCCGACGTCCTGACGGGGTGGTGCTCACAGGGACCGAGCACACGATGCGCACTCGTCGCTTGTTGCTCAGCGCCGATATTCCGGTCGTAGAGCTTTGGGATTACATACCTCACCCTATGGACGCGGCCGTTGGGTTCTCGCAAGAAGAGGCAGGTCGCGCTGCCTTCCACCATTTACGTGCCTGTGGCTATAAGCGGCCGGCCATTCTGCGCGCCGATGACAGTCGCGCGCAGCGTCGCGCACAAGGTTTCTTGCGGGCGGCTGCCGAACTGCAGGCGCCAGAGCCGGTGCAAGTGGTGTTTCCTGAGCAAAGGCCGCAGCTCGGCCGTGGGCGCGAGGCACTGACTGCCTTGCGCGCCAAGTGCGACCATGCCGATGCCGTTTTCTGCAGCTCCGATGCTTTGGCGCAAGGCGTACTTGCGCACGCCCATGCGCTGGGTCTGAACGTACCGCAACAGCTGGGTGTTATGGGATTTGGCGATCAGGCGCTGGCAGTCGATTGTGTCCCGGCGCTCTCGACTGTGCGAATTGATGGCGCCAATATTGGCCGCCTAGGTGCGCAGGATCTGATTGCGCGCATGCGCGGGGGCCAGCCAGAGCCGGCCCGGGATGTGGGCTTTGCGGTGATTGCCAGAGCCAGCACGGCATTGAAAAGCTAACTAGCAGGGCACCCGTGGCGTTGGGGGTGTTTGCTGGCCACGCAGGTACAGGCAAAGAAAAAGCCGTCGCCGGGCGGTTAAGGTTGCCCGGGCGATGCGGGGTTAGCGGCCCTCGTGGGCGACGAAGTGCCAGCGGGCGCGGGCCGGGTCGATGGCGTCGCAGCGGTCCATGTAGAGGCTGCGCCAGCGGTGCGAGGCGTCGAACGTGGAGTCCGACTGGTCGCCGGCGGTCATGCACAGGCCCGAGCCGTGCAGTTCGACACGGCCGTCGTCGTGGATGACAAAGCGTTGCAGCGCCTCGGCATCAAGAAACGGCGTGCGCTCGCCGCAGCCGCGCGGCACCACGGCGGCGCCCGGCAGTGCCCGGCCGTTCAGGCCGGCGACGGTGGCACAGGCGTTGTAGGCGGGAAAGCGGATGCGGCCGTTGGCCTCGATGGACACGGCTTCGTCCTCGTAGAGGCCGGGCTTGCAGTTGTGCGCGGTCATCGGCAGGTCAAAGCGGATGTGGGGCCCCGAGCCGACGATGTCCAGACAGTAGCCGTCCTGCGGGCGGTCAAGGCTATCGATCAGCTTGAAGTGGCCGACCGCCGGCGTTTGCCGGGCCGCTGGCGCGGAGCGCGCGTCTTTGGGCTCGGCCGCAAAGGCCGAGGCGGCGAGTGCCAGCAAGGCCGTCAGCGCCGTAGTCGCCATGGTCGTGGGTGCGTGCATGCTCAAACTCATGCGCATGGGTGCTCCGCCTTGGGCAGGCACTTGACCCAGCCGATGAAGGTGTCCATGTAGGTCTTGAGGAAGTCGTGACTGGCGGCGCCGACGTTGCCTTCGGCGTCGAGCAACTCGGGCGTCCAGCGGATGAAGGCCTCAGGCTGGCCCAGCGTGGGCATGTTCAGGTAAGCCAGGATGTTGCGCAGGTGCTGCTGCGCCATCGAGGTGGCGGGGCCGCCCGCAGCGGTGCCGATCACAGCGGCCGGAATGCCCGACCAGGCGCTGGTGCCGTAGGGGCGGCTGGCGCCGTCCAGTGCGTTCTTGAGCAGCGCCGGCACCGAGCGGTTGTGCTCGGGCGTGACGAACAGGATGCCGTCCTGCGCGCGCACGGTGTCCTTGAGCTGCTGGAAGGCGGCCGGGTAGGCGGCGTCGTCGTCGCGGTTGTAGAAGGGCAGCGCGGCCAGATCGATGAAGGTGAACTCGGCCTCGTTCTGGGCCAGTTTCACCAGCGCCTGGGCCAGCTTGCGGTTGATGGACGACTGACTGTTGCTGCCAACGATGACGCCGATGCGGAGTTTGCTCATGAAGGGCTCCTTGGGTGGTTGCAGAAAGAGAGGAAAAGGCAAGTGCAGGCAGGTTGGGCGCTCAGTCCAGCACGCCGTGGGCGAGGAAGCGGCTCTCGCCATCGACGATGGGCGCGGCCAATGTGTCGGGCAGCACGGCATCGAGCGCGGCCGAGTATGGCTGGGCCAGGTGAGCCTCATGCGCGGCGGCGCTGTCCCAGCGCTCGATCAGCACGTAGGTCTGCGGCGTGAGGGTGTCGCGGTAGATCTCGAACACGGCGTTGCCAGGGGCCGAGCGGGCGTGCGGGAACACATCGCGCCAGGCCTGCACGAAGGTGGCTTCGGCCTCGGGTTTGACCTTGAGCACCACCAGCACGTTGCGCGACGTGGCAGCATCGAGCGGGGCGCGGCGCGTGGCGGCGCCGGAGGGCTGCACTTCGACCAGCGTGTGCAGCGTAGACGCTTGGGCACCTGCGGTGCGCACGGCATTCTGCACGGCGGTCAGATGGGGCTGGCTGTCGTGCTGCGCGATGGCGGCCTGGTCGGCCCAGCGCTCGAACAGCAGCAGCGTTGGCGTGCCGTCTTCGGGGCGGAACACCTCAAACGAAACGTTGCCGGGCTCGGCGCGCGAAGCCTGCGCATTGGCCTGCATCACTGTGGCAAATTCGTCGTAGGCAGCGGGGCTGAGGGCGATGGTGCTGAACAGCGCAGGCGCGTCGGCGTCGGCATTGGCCGCAGGGCTTGGCGCGGTTGGCGTGCTTGAGCACGCAGTCAATGCGCACATCGCGATGGAAGCGGCGAACAGGCCCAGGCGGGGCGATCGGAACATGAAAACTCCTGTCAAAGTGGGGTGCGGGCAGGCTAGGAGGCGTCAGACGATGTCGTCGACCACGCCGCCATCGACGCGCAGCGCGGCGCCCGAGGTGGCCGAGGCCTGCTCGGAGGCGACGTAGACCACCATGTTGGCCACTTCTTCGGTGCTGGCCGGGCGCTGGATCACCGAGCTGGGACGGTGGGTCATGACGAACTCGCGCCCCGCCTGCTCCAGCGTCTTGTCGGTGCCGGCGATCTGCTTTTCCAGCATGGCAATGAAGCCATCGGACGTGGTGGGGCCGGGCAGCACCGCATTCACGGTGACGCCGCTACCGGCCACGCGCTTGGCCAGGCCGCGCGAGAGGCTCAACAGCGCCGTCTTGCTGACGCCGTAATGGATCATGTCGGCTGGAATGTTGCGCGCCGACTCGGACGAGATGAACACCACTCGCCCCCAGCCGCGCTGCACCATGGCCGGCAGCAACGCCCGCGACAGTCGCACCCCCGACATCACGTTGAGCTGCCAGTAGTGCTCCCAGGTGGCATCGTCGGTGTCAAAAAAGTCCAGCGTGCCGTAGGTGCCGGCGTTGTTGATCACGATGTCGATGGGCTGGCTGCCCACGCCGTCCAGCAGCATCTGCACGCCGGCGGCGTCGCCCAGGTCGGCGGCGACGGCATGTACCTGCGCATCGGGCGCGGCTTCGCGTAGCGCCTGCAGGCCGCGCGCCACGCTGGCCTCGTTGCGGCCGTTGAGGATCAGGCGCGCACCGCTTCGGGCCAGCCCTTGCGCGATGGCCAGTCCGATGCCGCCGGTGGAGGCGGTGACGAGGGCGGTCTTGCCGGAAAGGTCGATGTTCATGGGGACTCTCCTTGTGTGAGCGGGAGCGGCGCCAATGCGGCCAGTGGGTGGGGCATGGCACCGTCCCGAATGACCTCCGGCCGCGCGGGCCGAGGGGTGCGAAGCTGCCTGCTTGCAGCTCGGGTGCTGCGTGTTGTAGCAGCGTTGAGGCTTACGGCAACCGGTAGGCGATGACGTAGTCGCCGCGGTTGTCGTTGGTGCCGGTGCGCGTAGCGCCGCCAGCGACCACCACCACGTACTGCTTGCCATCGGCGCCGACGTAGCTCATCGGCGCGCCCTGCCCGCCCACGGGCAGGCGGCCGCGCCACAGCTCTTCGCCGGTGTCGTTGTCCATGGCGCGCACGTAGTAGTCGAGCGTGCCGTGGAAGAAGGTCAGGCCGCCGCCAGTGACCAGCGGGCCGCCCATGGTCGGCATGCCCAACGGAATGCGCACGCCTGGCACGATGCCGTGCACTGGCGCATCTTGAATCGTGCCCATCGGCACCTGCCACTTGGTCTCGCCAGAGGCCAGGTCAATGGCGCTCAGTGTGCCGAATGGCGGCTTGAAGCAAGGCACGCCCAATGGCGAGATGAACATGGAGCGCTCAACGCCCCATGGCGTGCCGGTCTGGGTGGAGTACTCCCCCTCAGTGCTTGGCTTGAGGCCGATGCGCAAGGCCTCGTCCTGCTTGATGAAGCGGCCCCACTGCGCCATGCGGATGTCGTTGACGATCAGCGTGCCAGTGGCCGCGTCGAGTGCGCCGCCGCCCCAATTCATGCCGCCGTAGTAGCCAGGGTAGATCAGCGTGCGCTGCTTGTCGGACAGCGGGGTGAATTCGCCCTCCCAGCGCATCTGTTTGAACTGGATACGGCAGTAGAGCTGGTCGAAGATCGACGCGCCCCACATGTCCGATTCCTTGAACGGCTCGGTTCCCACCGAAATGGCCGAATGCGGCTGCGTATCGGCCACCTGCATGCCGGGCATCGCGTCGGTGGAGACCTTGCGGTACTCCACCGGCACCACCGGCGTGCCATCGCGTCGGTCGAGCACGAACACCTGACCACGCTTGGTCAATTGGATCACCACCGGAACGACACTGCCGTCGGCTTTCTTCAAGTCGTGCAGGATGGGCTGCGACGACACATCGTAGTCGAACTGATCAATGTTAGCGGTACGGAAGTGCCAGCGCTCCTTGCCGGTCTTCAGTTCCACGGCCACGATCGAGTCGTTGTACTCGTCGGAATAAGGGTGGCGGTTGCCAGTCCAGAAATCGGGCGTCTGGTTGCCTGTGGGAAAATAGGCTAGGCCCAGTTCGGGGTCGTAGGCGGCCGTGCCCCAGAAGTTGGGTGTCTCTGGCGCGTAGGTTTCGCCGGCGGGCAGCGGGCTGCTATCGCTGGCGCCACGAGCGGCATCCCAGGCCCACAGCAGTTCGCCGGTAGACACGTCGAATCCACGTACTACGCCCGAGGGCTCGCCCACCGTGAGGTTGTCGTTGAGGCGCCCACCCACCATGACCACGCCATCAGCCACGAGCGGTGCCGAGGTGACGTTGTAGGTGCCCTCGTCACTGGTGGCAGGGGTGGGACTCAGGCCCACGGTCAGATCGACGAAGCCCTGGTTGCCAAAGTCCTCGCACAGCTTGCCGGTCTGGGCATCGAGCGTGAACAGGCGCGCGTCGATGGTCGTGCTGACGATGCGCTTGCGGCAGGTGGCTGGCATGGCTGTGTTCGCCTCCGTGGTGTGTCCATCGGGCGAAGGGCGTAACTGATCCAGATCAGCGTAGCCGACGCCCCGGCAGCGCTTCCAGCCGCGAGTGCTAGCGGTGATCTTCGGTTGGGGGTCGTACCGCCATTTTTCCTGGCCGCTCACGGCATCGACGGCGATCACCTTGTTCAGCGGCGTGCACAGGTACAAGGTGTCGTCGATCTTGAGCGGCGTGACCTGATACTCAGCGCCATCGACGGCCAAGTCGCCGGTGCGGTAAGTCCAGGCCACCTGCAAATCCTTGACGTTGGCCTTGTTGATCTGATCGAACTGCACGTAGCGGTTGCCACCCGTGTTGCGGCCCCAGGCCGGCCAGTCGTTGCCGCTGTCCTGACCCGCATCAGGGTGGACGACCGGGGCACTGGCGTCCGGTTTGGCGACCACCGTAGGGTGCGGGCGGAACATGCCGGCGAAGATGCCGACGATGCCCGCCAGCAATACCAGCGCCAGCGCGCCAGCGGGCTTGCGGCCCAGCGCGGGCCGGTCGCCGACGTCGCCATCACGGTAAAGGCGCGGCGCGGCGATGGCGGCCACCAGCGCCACCACCAGGAAGGCGATCGAGCGCGGCACCCATTGCCAGAAGTCGGTACCGACTTCGCTGAATGCCCAGATCGCGCTGGCTAACAGCAAGGCCAACGCCAGCCACAGCGCCCAGGCGCGTGCGCGCACCAAGCCTACACCCACCCCCGCCATGGCAAGCCCGGCAAACAGGTAGAACCAGGAGCCACCCAGGGCGATCAGCCAAGCCCCCCCTGCGGCAAGCACCAGACCCAGGAGGGCCAGCAGCCCTCCGACGATACGCATCAGCAATGGCGAGCGTTTGGAAACCGTAGCCATAGGAACCTCTTTTTTTTAGTTACAACGCATGTCGCCCTGGCCTTCTGCGGGCTTGTGCGACAGTCGGGTATCAGCCGGGCGCTGCGATGTGCGGCCCAGCCAGAGCGCCACGGCCAGTGCTGCCATGGACAGCAGCGCCGCGACGGCATTGGGAGCGGCCAGTCCAAACCCGTGTGCGATCACCAGTCCGCCCAGGGCGGCCCCGATCGCATTGCCAAGGTTGAACATGCCGATGTTGACCGACGAGGCCAGGTTGGGTGCGCCGGCAGCGCTGGCCTTGTCCATCACCAGCTTCTGGATGGGTGAGACGCTGGCAAAGCCAAACGCGGCCATCAGGAAAACGCAGACCGATGAGGCGACGCGGCTGTCGACCAGCAGCCAGAACGCCAGCAGCACCAGCGCCTGGCCGCCCAGGGTGACGTAGAGCACCGGCATCAGCGCGCGGTCGGCAAAGCGCCCGCCCACCAGGTTCCCGATGAACAGGCCGAGTCCGAACAGAAACAGGATGAAGGTCACGCCGTTCTCACCAAACCCGGCCACCTCGCGCATCATCGGCGCGATGTAGGTCAGCGAGGTGAAGAAGGCGGCTGGGCCGAGCACGGTAATGGCCATCGCCAGCAGCACGCCGGGGTCAAGAAAGGCGCTCAGCTCGGGGCCCAGGCGCGGCGGGTCGCGGCGCACGGTATCGCGCGGCAGCCAGGCAACCAGCGCGATCAGCGTCAGCACGCCAATCGCCGCCACCGCATAGAAGGTGGCGCGCCACGACACGGCATGACCCAGCCAGGTACCGGCCGGAATGCCGGCGAGGTTGGCCAGCGTCATGCCGGTGAACATCAGTGCGATCGCGCTGGCACGGCGCTGCGGCGGCACCAGCGAACTGGCGATGATGGCGCCCACGCCGATGAAGGCGCCATGCGCCATCGAGGTGAGCACGCGCCCGGCCAGCGCCCAGGCAAAGCCCGGCGCGGCCGCGGTCAGCAGGTTGCCCAGGATGAACACGACCATCATCAGCACCATCAGCGTCTTGCGCGGCAGGCGGTTGCCGAGCATGACCACGGCCGGTGCACCCACGAACACGCCCAGCGCATAGCTGGTGGCCAGGTTGCCCGCTGCGGGCACCGAGATGCCGAACTCCTGTGCCGCCAGCGGCAGCAGACCGGCGATCACAAACTCCGTGACGCCGATGCCAAAGGTGCCCAGCGCCAGTGCCCAGATCGCCAGTGGCGTGCCGCCAGCTTTTTGCAGTTCAAGCGTCTCCGAACTCATGCGATCGCCGCGCCGCCATCCACCAGCACGGTCGATCCCGTGGCGTAGGGGGTGGAAGCCAGGAACAGGATGGCGTTGGCGATGTCTTCGGGCTGACCCGTCACGCGCGCCGGCAGCGTGGCAGCAGCGTTTTCGTACATCTTCTGGCGCTCGGCCTCGGGCATGCCGCTCCATAGCGGCGTGGCGATCATGCCGGGCGAGACGGCGTTGACGCGCACCTTCTGCGGCGCCAGTTCCAGCGCCAGGCCGCGCGCCAGCGCTTCGAGCGCGGCGTTGATGGCGCCTTGCAGCACCCAGTTGCCGGGGCGCACGCTCAGGAAGCCTGAAATGAAGGTCAGCGTGCCGCGCTCGCGGATCGAGGCCACACGCGCCACGCGGTAGGCTCCCCAGAACTTGCTGTTCATGGCGCTATACGCATCGGCCAGCGGCAACTCGCGCACCAGGCCACCGGGTGTCTGGGCGGCGGTGACGACGACGTGATCGAAGCTGCCCGCCTGGGCGAAGTAAGCTTCGACCGATGCATCGTCGGTGGTGTCGAGCACGGCAGTCTGTACGGGGTGCGTCACGCCAGCGCCGATGCGCGCTGCAGCGGCATCCAGATGCTGCTGATTGCGCGAGGCGATCACGACCTGCGCGCCGGCTTGAGCAAAGGCCTTGGCGGCAGCTTCGCCGAGGCCAGAACTGCCTCCGACGACCAGAATGCGCTGTTGGTCAAACGAATGCGACATGAGGAAACTCCTGATCTTGGTTGTATCAATCGGCTACGCCCGCTATCCACTTCCGCACTGACGATCGTCGAGGTTTCGACGTCAACCCAATCAGGCTTTACTGAATGCCGTGCTACGAATGCTCGAGGCAAGATGAGCACTGATAAATCACTGATGGATAAATGAGCAGAAAATCATCTGAAGCAGTGCTGCAACGCAATCTTATCATTTATAAAATAATATATAATACTTAAAATAATCAATTGTTAATTCTTAATTTAAGAATAATGGATCAAATCAGTCTTTTCCGTCTATTCATTACCATTGCTGATAACGGCAGCTTGGTCGCTGCGGCTCGTTCACTGGCGATCGCCCCTTCAGTTGCCACACTCGGGCTGCAACGTCTGGAAGAGATGGTCGGTGTGGTGCTGGTCACGCGCACCACACGGCGCCTTTCACTGACCCCGGAGGGGGAGCGATTCCTGCTCGACTGCCGGCGCATCCTGACGGAAATCCAGGAGGCGATGGACTCGCTATCCGATTCAGGGCCGTTGCGTGGCGACATTCGTGTGACTGCCACGAGCGACTTTGGCCGTAATAGTCTGGCGCCGGTAATAGATGGCTTCATGCGGTGTCACCCCGAAGTCCGCATGTCGCTGTTCCTGAGCGACTCCGTGCTTGACCTGACCGAAGCAGGCTTTGACGTGGCCTTGCGTATGGGATCGCCGAGCAAATTGCACTCCGACAACCGATTGCTGGTTCGCGGCACCCGCCAGGTGTGCGCATCTCCCGACTATTGGAAGCAAAAAGGCAAGCCATCTCACCCCAATGACCTTCTGCATCACAATTGCATGGTGCTTGCCCGGCCCGATGCGCCGCAGTCGCAATGGCACTTCCAGGACGGCAGCCGGGATTTTGCTGTTCGAGTCAGCGGCGACCGTACTGCCAACGAAGGCAACACACTGCGCAACTGGGCGATTGCTGGAGCAGGAGTTGTTCTGAAATCCAGCATCGACATTGCCGCCGATGTCGCGGAAGGGAGGCTTGTGCCTGTGCTTGAAGAATATGAGTTGGCGGAGCCCAATCTTTACAACCTCTACGCCGTCGTTGCTCCCGGTCGTCGGCAGAGTAGACGCATCAGAGCTTTCGTTGATTACCTGCAGAACAGCTTTGGGCATGGCATAAGGCGTCGCTGGCGAGATTGACGTAAACCTTTTGGGGCTCGGTCAGACACCTTTAAGTTTGTATGTCGAAGCAGTCGATGCGGTAACGTTGGTTCCGAACATGCTGATGACCTGCCCCCTGGGCTGCTGCCACTGGATGACTGCCTCTACACAGCTCCCGCACTTGACGCGTTCCTCGCTGCATTGCTGCCTGCAGCGCCATGGCATCTCACGGCTGCCCGAAATCAAGGGCGACCCGATCGGCTACGTCCATGTCGACATCGCCCAAGTACAGACGGCCGAGCGGAAGCTCTATCTCTTCGGAGCCATCGATCGAACCTTAAAGTTCGCGCTCACCGAACTTCATCCCTAGGCCGACAAGATGACGGTAGCGCAATTCCTGCGCAATGTGATCGAGGCTGTACCGTACGTCATTCATACGGTGCTCACCGACAAGGGCATCCAATTCACCAACCGCAGCTCAGACCGGTATGCCTTCAAGCACATCCTCGGTGGAGTCTGCGAGGAGCATGACATTGAACACCGCCTGACCCAGGTCAAGCACCCTTGGATCAACGGTCAGGCCGAACGGATGAGCCGAACCATCATCAAGGAAGCCACCGTCAAGCGCTTCCTCTACTACGATCACGCACAGCTGCGGCAGCACCTCGTCAACTTCATCGATGCCGACAACTTCGCTCGCATGCTCAGGACACAGAAGGGCCTGACACCCTGCGAATGCATCTGCAAGCAGTGGACAACCCGAGCCCGAGCGGTTCAGAATCCATCCGATCCATCTAATGCCGGGACTGAGCATCTAGCGAATCGATGGTTCTGCAGACCTCCTGACACCGCATGTGCTGATGATGTCAGGAGGTGAAGCTCGGGCGCGGGGTGTGCCACAGTGAACTATGGGGACGCACGTCGTTGAAATCGTGCCGCCTTTGGGCGATCTCCTGATATGTCTGTACCAATGTTTCGAACGATTGTTCGTCCAAACACTCGTGTCGAAGCTTGCTAGGCGCTTGATGCAGGCTCTTTGCGGCACACTACCTGCATCGATAGAGATAGATGATGCCGAATGCCGCGTGAAGCAACCCACGTCATGAAATCCCGACAGGTGAGTGCTAGCTTGGTCCCGCTGTATAGAGAAACCGTTACTGCGCAACCTTGCTCTTGGATACAGGCTTCGTGGAGATTCTGCTTTCTGTCGGCTACACAGCGGCTACATGGAGCGCGTCGCAAGAAAAAAGCACTTACCGCTTTCGCGCCAAGTGCTTGATTTCAATTAAATTCTATGGTGGGCCCTGTAGGGATCGAACCTACGACAAACGGATTAAGAGTCCGCTGCTCTACCAACTGAGCTAAGAGCCCTTTGCTTGCTCCACGACTACGGCAGAGCAATTAAGGAAGGCATGATTATAGGCCAATTTCACGGCACGACGGAAAAACCTGCAAAAAATGAACCATTAAGGGGAAAGAAAGTGGTCAAGCCCGCTGCGTCATCCCATCGGCCAGAGGCATTCGGGAGACTGGCGCCTGCGACAAGTACCGCGCCTGCAAGGCCTCTTGCTCCTGTGCGCGCAGGCCAAGCCCGTCCTCCAGAAAAGCCGGCATGCCGCCGAAATGCCTGTCGATCTCACCATAGGCGGCCTCCAGGAAAGTGGGGGCGACCCGCCACAGCACGTTGAGCACGCCTTCTGGCAGCACCAGCCCTGACAGCGCCGGACGCAGATAAAGCGCATTGGTCAGCAGATAGTCATGCATGATGGCTGGCTGCGCCACCCCTAGCACCTCCAGCAGCAAGGCTGCCGCAAAGCCGGTGCGGTCCTTGCCAGCGGTGCAGTGGAAAACCAATGGTCCCGGCGCCTCAAGCAGCAGTTCGAAGAACCGCCGGTATTGATCGGTATTGTCGCGCACGAATGCCGCATAGGTTTGTTCCATCAACGCATGCGTCGCGGCCTCATCCAGTTGCCGGCCCGCCGTCTGCAGCGCATGGATTTCCTGCACGACCTGGGGCTCGATGGGCAGGTGCCAGCGCGTCACACCCGCCATTTCATACGCATTGGCCCGGCTCTCACGCTCTCCGCGAAAGTCGATCGCATCTCGCACTCCCAGCGTTTTGAGGACCTGCCAATCCGCCGCCGTCAGGCCGGAAAGATGGTCCGACCGATACAGCGTGCAGAGCCGCACCTGTCGTCCATCCCGCGCGGGATAGCCGCCCAGATCGCGGAAGTTGCTGGCGCCCTGCAGCGCCACCGCCCGCCGTTCCGCCAACGCCTGATCAGCTTGCGACTCATACATATCGTGAATTATTGCAACCATGACTTGATATTGACGCCTTGAAACAGAACAGACATGCTGGCAAACATCTTGCCAGCGCCAGCCCATCTTGAACACTTAGGCAAAGCCCGCAAATGGAGGCACAATCGATAGCCTGCATCATGTGCCCCGCCATATCGCCGCCCCGCTACATCGGGCGCTTTGCCCCTTCCCCTACTGGCCCACTGCACCTGGGCTCGGTCGTCGCAGCGCTGGCCAGCTGGCTCGACGCCCGCGCCGCCCAGGCACAAGGCTTTGCCAGCCAGTGGCTGGTGCGCATCGAGGATGTCGATACGCAACGCAGTCGGGCGGAATTCGGACGCTACATTCTCGCGCAGTTGGAAGCCCTGGGCCTGCAGTCGGATGCTCCGCCACAATGGCAAAGCACCCGCCATCGCATCTATCAACAAACCCTCGATGCGCTGCGCCAGCGCAGCTTGACCTACCCTTGTAGTTGTTCCCGCAAGGACATCGAGCAGGCCTGGGCTGCACGAGGCATGCAGCGCTTCCGATTCGAGACCCTGGCATATCCGGGCACCTGCGCGCAACGGACGCAAGTGTCACCGGTCAGGGCATGGCGCCTGCACACGGCAAAGGCGCAGGCACCCGACGCCATAATCGCATGGGAGGACCGCAGACGGGGCCTACAGCAGCAGGACGTAGCCAGCGCTGTGGGCGATTTTGTGCTGCTGCGCGCCGATGGCATGTGGAGCTACCAGCTCGCCTGCGTGGTCGATGACGCTCTGCAGGGCGTCACGCACATCGTCAGAGGAGAAGATCTGCTCGACAACACCGCGCGCCAGATCCTGCTGCAAAAAATTCTTCACCACCCACAACCGTCGTATCTGCACATCCCGCTCGCCCTCGATGGTCGTGGCGAAAAGCTCTCGAAAAGCAATGGCGCACCCAGCATCGATGCAAAGCAACCGCTGGTCGTGCTGTGCCAGGCCGCAGAACGCCTCGGCCTGCCGACATCGAACCTTGGTCCCAGTCATCGGCCGAGCGATGCGCTGCAGAGCTGGGTCCACGCCTGGCCGCAGCGCTATCCGCTGCCGAGCAGGGGGGCCTGAACATCGACACATCCATTGCCATTGCAGGCAGGAAGCGGATCGAGTCCGGGCATTCTTTCGGGCACAATTTCACCCATGCAAGACCACAGTCCATCCCCAGGCACGGAAGCCAGAACCGTCTCGGCGACTTCCGGCGAGCACACCCGACACCACAAGAAAATCCGCAGCTTCGTCATGCGGGCCGGTCGCACCACGACCGCCCAGCAAGAGGCGCTGGATACACTGAGTGCGCAATTTGTTCTGCCCTACCAGGATCAGGCCATCGACTTGGCCGCGGCATTTGGAAGGGATGCCGACACCATCCTGGAAATCGGCTTTGGCATGGGGGATGCCACCGCGCACATTGCCCGCCAGCGGCCCGATGAGAATTTTCTGTGCTGCGAGGTGCACATCCCTGGTGTCGGCGCGCTGCTCAAGCGCATCCGCGATGAAAACATTCAGAATATCCGCATCATTCAGCACGATGCGGTCGAAGTGCTGCAGAACATGCTGCCCATGCAGGCACTCAGCGGGGTGCATATTTTCTTCCCCGACCCCTGGCACAAGAAACGGCACCACAAACGGCGCCTCATTCAAGCACCGTTCATCGAACTGTTGCTTCCGCACATTCGGCCTGGCGGCTATCTCCATAGTGCAACAGACTGGGAGGAATACGCCCAGCAAATGCTGAGCGTATTGGAGGCCAACCCGGTCCTGCATAATCTTGGGCAGCTCGACAGCGGTTATGCGGAACGCCCCTGGTATCGCCCCATCACCAAGTTCGAGCAGCGCGGTCGCCGGCTCGGCCATGGCGTGTGGGATGTTTTGTTTACCACTTCTCCATCGGCGAACTAAAACATCCAGCCGGATCCATGGAAAAGGCGCCATACAGGCGCCTTTTCCATGACTGTCCTTCTGCTGCGGTGCCAGCTCGTCCTCGCCGAATTCTTGGGTAATCCGGCATATCAGCAAAGCGAAACCCCCCACAGGGACGACCTGAGGGGGGTTTTCAATAGGAGCCTGACGATGACCTACTTTCACACGGGA